>JAUQZE010000019.1 GCA_030587365.1 Candidatus Freyarchaeota archaeon
CAGTGGTTCAGAGCCGACTGGTCGTTGTGCCCGGTGAAGCTCTCGTTTATGCCGGTGATCGTCCGGTTATTGCAGACTATGAGTCCGGTTAGGTACTGTGCGAAGTGCTTCAGCTGGGGTTTGTTGAAGACTCCCTCCAGCCGAGGCAGAAAGTTCTCAACAATGCAGGGATGACATGTAATAGGCAACATAATTAACACCTAAAGATGGTAAGGTCAGAGAAAAAATTAAAATTTGCCAAAGTTTAGTTATTAATTGAGAAGGGTGCTAATATTAATGCAAAATCAGATGACGGAGAATCTGCCTTCTCCGAAGCTTTTAGAAAAAACCACTCAGAAATTGTAAAATTACTTTTAGAAAAGGGGATTGATGCTAACACCACAGACCATTTTAAAGATACGGCTTTAATATATGCTGCAGAACACGGAAATTTAGATTTAGTAAAATATTTAATAGAAAAGGGCGCTGAAGTAAATAAAAGGGGAGATGTTGATTATACTGCAATTATGGGCGCTGCTAGGGAAGGACATCTTCAAGTTGTTAAATATTTAATAGATCATGGAGCTGATGTTAACGCTTCCGATATAATAAAAGAAACTCCACTAATGAAAGCATCTCGACATGGCTATGATGATATTGTTGAGTTGCTTATCAACCACGGAGCTAATATCGAATTAAAAGACGATAAAGGAAATACGCCCCTCTCATTCGCTGCATATGAAGGTAAAGTGAATATAATAAAGTTACTTTTAGATAAAGGCGCCAATATACATGCTGAAAACAACTTGAAATGGAATGCATTGATGCAAGCTTGCGTTAATGGCCATTACGACGCTGCAAAAATATTAGTTGCAAAGGGGTCTAAAATAAATGAGATTGAAAAAGAAAAAGGAGTCACACCCCTCATATTAGCTGCATGGAAGGGCTCTTATGATATCGTCAAATTACTTTTAGAAAACGGTGCTGATAAATCAATTAAAGATGTAAACGGAGAAACCGCTTTAGATTATAGCGTTAAACAAGGTCATAACAATATTGCTAATTTATTAAAAAATAGTTAAATTCTAAATCTGAAGAAAAATTACATCAAATATAATAACGTGCTAATTATCATTTAACGAATTCTCCTTCTCATCAATAAAAACTTTCCATTAAAAAGGGAGGAAAATGAAATATTTTTTTAAATTTTTAGAACCCAAACCTCGGTTTCCTTTGGCAAGGTATCTTTGGATATTTCCACTTCCGAAGACTTAATTTCCTTTACCTTCGGTTTTCCGCTCGTAAATTCTTTAGCTTCAGGTAGACCAAGCTGTAAACCGGGAGTTTTATAATGCATCGGTATAATTATTTTCGGCTTTATTAGATTCGCTACCTCTGTGGCACCTTTAGCGTCAATAGTGAAGACTCCGCCAACGGGAATAAAAAGTACGTCTACTCCGCCAATCTCCTTAATCTGCAAGTCTGAGAGTGTGTGTCCTAGGTCTCCTAAATGGCAGAATCTTATTCCATCGATATTAAGGGTGTAGATGGTGTTTTTGCCTCTCTGTTTTCCTTTACTTCCATCATGAAATGCAGGTATCCCCTTTATGGTAATTCCTTTAACTGTTTTAGTACCCTCCGCCCATAGAACCTTTTCGGCACCGCTTTGCTAACTTGGTCAACTTTGGAATAGTGGTCAAAGTGATCATGTGAAACTAGTACAATATCACTAGAACTTTTGGGTTCGGGCAGACCCACGGATCCACCATGGGGGTCGGTTATTACGGTTACTTTGCTGCCTTTGATTTCAAAAGTGGCGTGACCCCACCACTTTACCTTTACCAACTCATGTTCCTCCTAAAAATTTTGGTTATGATGATTTTAAGGCTTCCAATTATAAAAACTATACCCAAACTAACTACGAGCAGAAAAGGTAGTTTTCCCTGATTTTTGAGCGAATCAATCCTCAAATGTCTTCACAGAAACCTATCCAAGAAACATAAATTAAATTAAAGGGAAAAATATGAAAACCAAGTTGCAAGTTTTCAAAAGAAATTAAGTGAAGGATTTCAAGTTTCCGAAAATTGGATAATTATGCTTTATCGCTGCTTGAACCTAAAAAGTGAGAAGAGTTGAATGAGTTGGTTTCTACTTTTGGGTGGCTTTGACTATTGTGATGTTTATTTGTTCGTCGTTTAGTCTCCATTCCTTTTGGTACCCTTTGATTTTTCCCTGTCTTAGGACGGTTGCGAGTGTTTCTTCTCTTATGTAATCGCTGTTCGCTTCTAGTTCTTGGAACATCTTATCGCCGCAGTCGACGTAGACTTTGATTCTCTGCATGTAGTCGAGGTTCATTTCTTTTCTCATAGTTTGTACTCTTCTGACTACCTCTCTGGCTAAGGCCTCTTTTGCCAGCTCCGGCGTGACCTCGGTGTTTAGGAACAACTTTACCTGAGCCGTCTGGCCAATCGCATAATTTCCTTTTTCTAGGGTTTCCACCTCGACCTCTTCTTTCGTTAAATCTATTTTAGTCCCACCGAAGTATACTGTGAGTTTTCCCTCCTCCGCTAGTTTCTGGGCGGCTTCTCTGGGGTCTAGTCTCTCCAATTCTTGGACTATTTTTGGTGCGAGATTTTTGTATTTTGGGCCCATCTCTTTGAAGTTGGGTTTAAGTTTATATGTGACATATTTGGAGTCGTCTGTTTCGTACTTGACTTCTTTGATGTTGAGTTCGTCTCTCAGTATGTCTTCTAGGGGTTTTATGTAGTCTAGTTTTTCTTGTTGGGCTACAACTATCAGTTCATTGAGGGGATGTCTCAGTTTGATATTTTTGCTTGCCCTAACAGCGCGTCCGGCACTTGAAATGTCAATCACTAGGCCCATACTTTTCTCCAGTTCGTCGTCAAAAAATTCCTCCTTGAATTCTGGAAAGTCTGTCATGTGAACACTTTCGGGGGCTTCTCCATTCCCCTTGGAGAGATTTTGATACATGGCCTCTGATATAAGGGGAATAAAGGGCGCAAGGAGTCTATCAAGGGTTTCTAAGGCTTCAAAAAGGGTGTGGTAGGCGGCGATTTTGTCATCGTCCATTTCCGCTCTCCAGAATCTACGCCTTGACCGCCTAATATACCAGTTGCTCAGATCATCTACGACAAATTTATCGATGGCTCTCGCAGCCACATGAATCATATAGTTACACATACTGGTATCCACAGTTTTAATAACTCGGTTTAGCTTGCTTCGAAGCCATCTATCCAGAATATTCTGGGAATCTATCTTCTTGAATTTCTCATCGTAGGGATTGAAGTTGTCAATGTTTGCATTGGTCGCGTAGAAGTAATAAGTGTTCCAGAGGGTGTTCACGAAATGGTTCCTAGTTTCGATTACCATCCGTTCGCTAAAGCGCTTGGGAATCCAAGGCGGGCTGGATATGAAAAGGTGCCAACGCATAGAATCTGCACCCTCATTCCTAAATATCAAATTCGGATCAACGACATTTCCCTTGGATTTACTCATCTTGACGCCGTTCTCGTCCAAAACATGGCCCAAAGAGACTACGTTCTGGTAAGCGTTGCTGCCAAAAACAGCTGTCGCCACGGCGTGGAGCGTGAAAAACCAGCCCCGGGTCTGGTCTATGGCTTCCGTGATGAAAGTCACCGGGAAGGTCTTCTCAAAGGATTCTTTATTCTCAAAGGGATAGTGATACTCCGCGAAAGGCGCGGCGCCAGAATCATACCAGCAGTCAATCACATAAGGCTCCCTGCGCATAACTTCACTACACTCAGGACAGGGAAAACTGATCTCATCCACAAACGGTCTATGAGGATCAAAATCCTCAGGAAGCTTTCCAGCATATTCCTCCAGTTCTTTACAGCTTCCCACACAGACATAGTGTTTATTGCTGCACTTCCATATGGGAAGAGGTGTTCCCCAGAACCTGTTGCGGCTAAGAGCCCAGTCCTTTCCTTCCTCAAGAAAGTTGCCGAAACGTCCATGCTTGAGATGACGAGGGTACCAGTTTATCTTCTCATTGTTACTGAGCAGTTCCTCTCGTACTGAACTCAGATTAATGTACCAAGTCTCTATCGCATAGTAGAGAAGGGGGGTACTACACCGCCAGCAGAAGGGGTAGGCGTGCTCCAAAACGCCCTCCCGATAGAGAAGTCCTTTCTCCCTTAGAGCTTCAATAATGTTCTTGTCTGCATCCTTAACTTTCATGCCCGCAAAGGGTTTGGCTTCCTTTGTTATTCGCCCCGCCTCATCAACTAGCTGAATTACTGCCAAGTCATACTTCTTAGCCATCTCAAAGTCTTCGGCACCAAAAGCCGGAGCCATATGCACAATACCAGTGCCCTCAGTGAGGGTGACAAAATCCCCTAAAACCACAACAAAGGACTTCTTCTCTGGCTTAACAAAGTCAAACAGTGGCTCATACTCCAAGCCTTCTAAGTCCTTACCCTTAAACTGTCGGATAATTTTATAATCGCCCTCAAGAACCATTTGAAGATCCTTAGCCAAAATTAGATGCTCATCCCCTTGCTCCACAAGAATATAATCGTAATCGGGGTGAACCGCCAAAGCTACATTAGAAAGCAGTGTCCAAGGCGTAGTCGTCCAAGCTAGAAAATAAGTATTCTCCTCACCCAACAATTTGAACTTGATGTGAATAGAGGGATCCTTAACATCCTTATAGCCGCCGAGCGCCACCTCATGCGCACTCAGAGGAGTTCCGCAACGAGGACAGTACAAAACCACATAGTAATCTTGGTACAGTTTCCCCTTATCCCAGATCTGCTTCAAAGACCACCACACTGACTCAATATAATCCGGGGTCAGAGTAACGTAGGGATTATCCATATCCAGCCAAGCGGCCACACGTTCCGTCATTCGAACCCATTCCTTCTCATAGCGAAAAACGCTCTCCTTACACTTGGCGTTGAACTCCGCAACTCCGTACTCCTCAATTTCCTTCTTACTATTCAAGCCCAGCTCCTTCTCAACCTCAAGCTCCACAGGAAGCCCATGAGTATCCCAACCAGCACGACGCGGATTTACGTATTCTCCCTTCATCGTCCTATACCTTAGAACAACATCCTTCACTGCTCTGGTTAGCACATGTCCCACATGGGGTAAACCATTGGCGGTGGGAGGGCCCTCAAGGAAAACGAACCATTTTCCGCTGTTTTCCCGGTTTTTTTGGGTTTTCTGGAATATATTGTTTTTCTTCCAGAGTTGTAGTATTTCTTCTTCGAGTTTGGGGTAATCGGGTGTGGTTTCAACCTCGTTGTAGAGTGCCATAATTGTCACTTTCCTTCCATTTTAGGAGTTGATTTTGCGTTAATTAGGAATTGTAAATAAGTGGTTGCTGCTCTAAAAGTTTGTTTTTTACAATATGTTTTAATTAGAGAGGCTAATTTAACGGTTAATTCTCTAAAACTAATTTTAATGGGGTTATTAAAAGTTTTCAACGGAAGAATTTGCCTTTCTTCAACTGAGTAGTTCTGCGTTTTAACTACCAAATTTGGCGGCGATACACTTCCGTTTAACCTCCATAGCATTAGGAAAGAACCAAAAATAATATTTAAACCTTCTGATTAACCTAATTCTCAAAAAATCTATAGCTTTTTATTTTTTCAAACTCACACAATCAAAACGTTAATAATTTGAAATTCCCATATTAAAATTTTAGGTACATTCCCCGTCAGTTAATATTGAAACACTTTAAGGTATGTTGAGCTTGTAAAACGGTATTGGAGGATTTAACGGTACATGTTCCACGAAGGCCCAGATTCTGACAGGTTGTTGAATGAAAGCAGGGAGTTGGTTCGTCGAGCCCTGCAGTCGGTGGAGGAGCTTAAGGCGGTGGTGAATGAGCTTAACAAAGATGCTGATATAAGTAAGATAGCACTCGTGACCCTTCAAATGGGTTTTGAGAGTAAGAACCTAGTTGAGGAGATACTTAACGGTCTAGATTTGCCAGTTTTGGTTGAAAGGCTGGATAGCGAAAAAGATGTGGAAGTGATTAGGAAGTTTTTCAGTTATACTGGACAGGCTTCTAGTGGAACGCAGTCTAGTTGGGTTCCAGAGTGGTTGGCTGAGAATATGAACAAAGATACTCTCGTAGACAAACTGAACAAGGCAGCGGGGGATGTTATGGCGCCTGTTTATTTTTTGGATTCTATGAAGTCAGTTAGCCAAGTATTGGCGAAAGAATTATCCCTAAAACTGAATTGGGACCGGATCATTGAAAAGTTGAGCAGCTCAGAAGACCTATCTTCCTTAGCCCTGTGCCTGCGGTGTCTAGTCGCGATAGATCCACTACTCGTTGAAGAATTTATAAAAAAGATAGATGCTGAAAAATTTATCAGAATCGTTGAAAGAGAAACTGATTCAAAGAAATTGGATGACATTATCCTCTGCATTTTTGCAGTTAGAGGAGGAGGGGTTGCCTATGACTTTGTCTGGAATATAATTAAAGCAGGAGTTTCCAACCTCCTGAGAAAAGACCTGAAAGAAATAAAACTTTTCTTCACGAGAATCGGGGGAAACGAGGTCCTCAAACTCTTTTCCTTTGATAAAACCTACGACCGAGAAGAACTTATGAGCGTGCTTCTGGAGTGCATGACTCCCGAAAAACTGGCCTTAAAAGTAAACGGAGAAACAAACGAAACTCTAGTTGAATCTTTCCTTAGAAAAATTGTGAAGGTAAACCCCATACTGGCGGCGGAACTTAAAGAAAAAGTTATTCCCCAATACCAAAAATTCCTTGAAGGTATAACAGACTCCACAGAAACCTCCTACCCTTAGAAAAACACAAAACACAAGAAAAAAGTCAAGTAAGTACCAAGTTTTAAAAAACGACGCAATAATCAGATCAAATAGTTTTGATTTTTTCCCCTTTAGCTAGAGCAACTTGATTAAAATATTTTTCTCATCCAGACCTTTTTAGAATCTCATCCTTTTTATGCTGGTAAGTTTCTTTGATTTTGCTATGTTCCATTATGTTGAAGGGGCAAACCTTTATACACACTGAGCAGCCAAAATTTGTGGCGAAGTAGGGGAAGCATTTCTTTTGGTCTATTGTGGTCTGCGTCCCGTTTTGGTTTACTATAGGGGTTTCTAGGATAGCTCCGCTAGGGCATTCTTTTACGCATAAACCGCAGTTCGAGCAGAAGTCTGATATCCACTTGTGTTCTTGACTGTCTGTGTATGGCATGTTTCTTATGTCGGTGAATACAGCGGCCAGCCTCTGTCTAGGTCCGAACTTGGGGGTTATTAGTAGCCCGTGTCTTCCAGGGTAGCCGAGACCCGCTTTTGCTGCAAGGAGTGGGTATAGGACTAGGCCGCCTAGGGGGTGGCTTACTTGGGCTTTGAATCCGTGATTTCTTAAGAATTTGGCTATCTTGTTTGCCGCTTCTCCCAATTCCGCGTAGACCCTAATGGATTCTACGCCCGCGTCCTGTTCCGGTGCTTTGTTAATCTCTGATTTCTCCATCTCCATAGCCAGTACTATTGCGTTTGGGTAGAGAATTTTTTTACCCTTGAATATCAGATTTCTCGGAACCCTTGTAAATCCGATAACTACGCTGTTTTCCCGGGCGAAATCCCTTAACTCCTCCCAGAAAGATTCATCGGCTTTGGTTTTTGTTAGTCCTTCATTCTCATTAATAGAGGTAAAGCTCTCCTCTATCCCTTCCTTTATCTTGTTAAGTAGGGAGAGGAGTCTCTCGGAGTTGGATTTAAGCTTTTCAATATCTAAGCGTATGTTTTTTTCCCCAATTTCTTTCAAAACTTCATCAGGAGAGGTAAAGAATACGCTATCTCCTCTCGGTGAAGAATTAGCATCAGATTCAATACAATTCAAACATTGTTCAAGATATCGAATCTCAAAAGGAGCAATTATGTTTACCAGCGAGCTTGAGGATGATGAGATAACTGCTTTAATCAACTTTTCCATTAATATTCCTCCAATTTGCAAGGTGTAAAAATTCTCTGAGAATAAAGCCTTAACAAAGTACCCGTATTTTTCGTTCTTTATATACTCTTCTCGCTTCAAGTTTTTCAGTGTACTGTAGCATAAATAAGTGGACTAGGTGTTTCCTTGTAGTATTTGCCAATCGCTGATATTAAAAGACATCCCCTTAGGCTTTAGGTAGAGTTCCTCAAAAGCCTCCAACGCTTCCTGTTTCGTGAGGGAAATCTGGGGGTGGAGCTGAGCCGGGCTGGCGCCGTAGAGGTGGTGCCCCTGGTTCGGAAGCCAGTTGTGGAAGAGATTAAACAGAGAGAGGAGATACCGTCCCTTGTGCAGGGGGTCTTCTG
>JAUQZE010000025.1 GCA_030587365.1 Candidatus Freyarchaeota archaeon
GACTAATTCTAGGAAACGATAAGAAGTAAATCAAGTAAACAGCTGAAGCGCATAAGGTTAGAGGCTTTATTTCTAAGGACAGCTTCTTATTAAAGAATTCTGTTTTCCACAAAAACCAGAAAAATAATAAATACAAAATCCCAAAAAGTACTAATTCAGTTCCTCCCCTAGTGCCCATATAAAAGAAATACGTAGAAAATCTGTACAACAGAGCCC
Organism: Candidatus Freyarchaeota archaeon; assembly: GCA_030587365.1. GTDB lineage: Archaea > Asgardarchaeota > Jordiarchaeia > Jordiarchaeales > Jordiarchaeaceae > Jordiarchaeum. The sequence continues at coordinate 217 of JAUQZE010000025.1, forward strand.
TATACGTCATATTCGGATCGAATAATTGATAAATATCAGTTACACGAGAAACACTTAATAAATTCGAGGGAAAGAAGCCATAACTATAATAGTGAAATGTGGTATTATACTGAATCGTAGTTATAGGCAAAATCGAAGCTGCTGCGGGAATGGAAAAGGCCAAAAGAAACTTGCGAATCTCCCTCTTCCCTTCCCTCCATAAAAAGACAATAAACAGGGGTAACAGGATTATGGGATGAACCTTTACTCCAAAGCCGATGCCGAGTTCAACCGCACTTAGTACGCGTCTCCCCTCAGTAAAATGATAAACACTGAGCAAAGCGAAAACAGTAGCCACCGAATCGAACATACCCCAAACAGAACTTATGAATAACGACATAGGGTTAAACCAGTAAAACAAAGCAACGGGCATCGCATACCGGTCTTTTCCAAGTTTTTTCATAATCAAAAATAAAACATAAGCAATAAACAGGTCAGAAATGTTTGAGGGCAACTTAATGAAAAATTTCTCGAGCAACGTAAAGGGCTGACCAAAAAAGAAAATGTCGTCAGTGAACAAATAAGCAGGAAAATAAAATCCCACCAATAGCAAATAAGCGTAAAGGGGGTAACCAATATTAAATTTAAATACTCCTTGATAGTATAGATACTCTGCAACCTTGGTAAGATTCGTCATATCGAAAGCGTGGGCAAAAAGTGGAGAGATTAGGAGGCGGACAGCTAGACCAAGCAAGATATAACGGTATGTCAGAAAAGGTTTGAAAGCGTCCCACGAAAACGATGACATCATTTCAACCACACAAGTAGTATTTTAAAACAAATTCCTTAATGTGGCGGAATACCGGTTATATTTTTAACCTTTACATAGGTCCACAACTTAAATCTTGCGGTACTTAGGAAGCCATTGCGCGCTTCAATAATTTAATCACTGATCTTGTACCTGTAATTCCTTAGTAGTTTTCACGATTTCCCATATGGTATGGTTTTCCTTTTTTATATAGTAATCCCAGTATCCTAATATCCTTCCTATCACTTCAAGGGTTACGGCACTGGTAAACCATAACCATTTTTTTGGATTATTATATGGAAAAATTTGAAGTGATAATTAAATTAGAGATTTTTGTCATGGAAAAAATATATTTATGTTAAAGAGGTTGCGGAAAGGGGCTTTATCCTCCCAAAAACTTAAATCGTTCTTATTATACTTATCTTTAATTAAAATTAATTCTGAGGAGAACAATCCAGAAATACAGTTAAACTATGAATGTTACAACTCGGGGACGAGTATATGCAAAAGTTTAGAGACAAAGAAAATCAGAGGAAACTTTCTGTTGTTATTCCAACTTACAATGAAGCTGAAAACATAGGGCATTTGATATTGGAGATTGAGAGGGTTTTCCAAGATCATGGAATAAATGGTGAGATAATTGTAGTTGATGATAATAGTCCCGATGGTACGGTGAATGTCGTTAAAAAATACTTGGAGAAGTTTGATAATATTCGGGTATTGGAGAGGAAGGCGAAGAGTGGTCTGGGCTACGCCTATAAGGCGGGGTTTAAGGCGGTTAGTGGAAGAGTTGTTATGGAGATTGACGCTGATTTTTCCCACGATCCCTCGGATATACCCCGTATATTACGGGAATTTGAGAATGCTTTTGATGTGGTTATAGGCTCGCGGTATGTAGGTGGGGGAGGTATTATCGGCTGGGGTTTCATTAGGAGAGTGGTGAGCCTCGTCGCGAATCTTCTGGTTAATATTTTACTCAGACTCGGAGTTAAGGATAGCACTTCTGGTTTTCGGGCCTACAAGATAGAAGCTCTAGAAGTTATCCTTCCATACGTGAGATGCAATGGCTACGATTTCCAGGTGGAAATGCTCCAAAGAGCTAAAGAATTTGGTTTAAGGCTGAAGGAGATACCTATTGTTTTCAGAGAAAGAGCACATGGGAAATCCAAATTAGGGAGAAGAGAATTGTCATCGTTCACGAAAATGCTTCTAAATGAAATCATCCTCAAAAGTTCAATAATTCGCTAAACATCAAAAAAGAAGGGCTATCTAAAGTTTCAAAACTTATAAGATAAGAATTGAAATTCAAGTCACATACAGTAAAAAGTCTTCCCTCTTGAAGTAAAGCTTTCCTTTCCATACTATCAAGATTTGTCACCTTCCCTCTGAAATCGGGAAAGGAATTTAAAGAGGGTGACAGATGTGTATGAATTCTAGAGTCTTGCTTCGTTCCTAGCTGGAATAAAATTCAAATTTCAATATATATGCTATATTGAATCGCAACAAAAATAAGGAAAGAGGATAAAATAATATGAACTTTAAAAAATATATTGCATTATCAAGGGGAATTGCAACCTATATCCCGGGTTTACATGCACATATGACCCAAATTTTTGGAACTATTTTTGGAAGGTCTGCAAGGTATTGTTATTCTCGTTGGCTAAGGCATCTTACTATGGCTCATAAAAATGGTTTTCCCAACAAACCGAATGTTATTGCTGAACTCGGTCCCGGCGATTCTCTTGGAGTAGGGTTTGCTGCCTTATTATCAGGATCAAATAAATTTTATGCTTTTGATGTTGTGAAATATAATAACCCCAAGAAAAACTTGAAGATTTTCGATGAGTTGGTAGACTTATTTAAAAGACGTGAGAATATTCCTAATGAAATCAGATTTCCAGAAGTTGAACCATACATAAAGTCATACGAATTTCCAGGTCATATATTGACAGAAACGCGTCTTAATGAGGCATTGAGACCCGAGAGGATTGAATCTATAAGAAATGCGATTATAAATTTAAACAATGCAGAAGAGAATGAGATACAGATATTCTATTTTGCTCCTTGGTACAATTCAGCAATTATAAAAGAAGAATCAGTCGACATGATTTTCTCCAATGCGGTTTTGGAACATGTTGATGATCTTAAATATACTTACGAATTATTACATCGTTGGCTCAAACCAGGGGGTTTTATGTCTCACCAAATTAATTTCGAATGCCATGAGATTGCAAAGGAGTGGAATGGACACTGGACATACTCAGATTTCGTATGGAGATTAATAAGAGGGAAAAGATCCTTTTTGCTAAACAGAGACCCCCACTCCACACATATTGAACTTATGAAAAAAATTGGTTTCAAAATAGTTTGCGACATAAAAGTTAAAAAGGTATCAAAGATCCAAAGAAAAAAAATGGCTCCCAGATTTAGAAATTTGTCTGAAGAGGATCTAACTACAAGCAGAGCTTTCATCCAAGCAATTAAGAAAAATAATTGGGCTGAGTGAGACTTATCTTACCACTTCTTTGTGTCACTCATTCTGATGTTTTCTCTATCACCTGTTACATTCTCAAATAGGCGGAACCTGATGTGAACTTTCTTGTCAATTCTTGTTATATGTTACTGTTTCTAATAATGTGAACTTTTGATTAATTTTTAGTAAATCTTTGAAATCTGCTTACTTATTTTCCAATATATCCATTAAATTTAATTAGTAATTTGTATATTATAAATATAAAGTAGTTATATATTTTAAATAATGATAATGGAACGTGTTTTAGTAAATTCAATGAAAATGTATTTGATGATGAAAAAATGCTCAAGTATGGTATGGTAGCCCCCACCAAATCTAATATATTAACTTTAGCCGAGGTCATATTCGTATTCGGCAATTTAAATCCGAACGTCTTTAAAAGTTTAATACGAGCAAAAATTCCACGTTTTTTAAAATAAAATGAGTGAGATTGAGAATTTATCATTTTTTCCCGGCTTATTTTGCTTAAATTTATTATCTTTTCATTTGCTGCTTCCTGTAAAAGTTTATTACCAATTTCCGTCCTCGGAATGACAAGTGATGTACCAATTTTATCTTCTTTTAACTCTTTTAACCAAGCATCACCAAATGAGATATCTGCCAACTCATTCGTGTGATCGAAACAAATTGTGCAACATAAGGGGGTAAAGAAAAACGAGCCGAAAACAGAACCCCAATACTTAGAATGCGGAATAAATAATTCCTTTCCATTTTTGAGGGATACCCGTAATCCTCCAGGCCAACCTCTTCCTCTATAAGCAATTTCGGAAATATCATCTTTAGTAACTTTCATGAATTTTTCAATTACAAATCTAGTTCCAGAAAGACTAACTGTATGGGCACAGAATAATCCTAAATGTAATATTATTCTTTTTCTTAATTCCTTTAACTTAATTTCCGCCTTCCTAATACCAAGAATTTGACAGGGAAGGCCAACTATCGCAAATTTTCCCTTTTCTTTTTTCAGTACTTCGCCAATTGAGATGTTTACAGGCACTGGGAAATACTTTGAACCGCATGCCTCAATAATTTCTTTTTTACTTCGGGCCATGATTATTTCTGGCTCAAAGGGATTTTTTTTACTTGATTTTACTACAATCGCCCCATCTATAAACTTCCTTTCAAGGGCATAAATAAGCAGAGCCGTTACAAGACCGCCTGAAGCGCCTTCCCACCGAATCCTTTTATCTGAGGCATATCCTATGTAACAACCAGCATTATTACCCAGAATGGGGTCATTGATAGGTTTACCAAAAACAAACTCATTTATTTTTAAAAAATCTGGGGATTTAACTGGACAAACCTCGGCACAAAAGTTACATTCAGTACATTTTTCTTCATCTATACTTGGAACATATATCCAATCATTATACCTTTGTAATTTGATTGCATTACTTGGGCAAATACCCATGCAAGTTCCACAACTACAACAAAATTCTTTTTCTAAAGCTGGTTTATTTTTACCAGACAGTTTTTTCATAACATCTCTACTGTAATAATATTTTATTATTTTTTCAACAATCTTAGCGTTATAAAAAACGCGATTTTTGACGATGGGAATGTTTCTCTTTAATAATTTTTTTACTTCGTCTTTAACTGACAAAAGAGTTTCTACTTTTGCTAGAACTTTTTCAAGACTGATGTCATCAAAATTGACTATGAAGTCTTCAGTTCCTAGCATTTCTGTAACACCCTTTACTTTGTGTAAGCCTGCGATAGCTAGAGTTGGGGTGTGCATTGTCGAAGCTAGTATAACACCATGCATTCGTGCACTTATTAATAAGTCGATAAGACCAAGACATCCCATAATTTCTCTAGGATTCCAATCTGAAGTGTTTATAAGAAGCGCGTTCTGTTTATTTTTTATATGTGAATACACTTGTGAGCAAGCATTATAGTCATTTTGAATTTCGTAAGTTGGATCCGTGTGCATTGGAATAAGAAGTAAGAAGGCATTGTATTTTTCAATTAAATAGTCTGCTACTTTAGCCATAATGCTGGTGTATTTCTTGAACATTTTAGGATTTTTATTTGGCTGGTAGTACCAGTAGCGTGAACTTATACCTATTAAGTTTTTATTCTGAATTCCTTTTTTCTTTAGCAATTGTTCTGCAGTTTTTTCATCGGGTTTAAGTAGAAAAGCAACATCTGCTGTGGTAAGAACTTGTGGTCTATTAACTTTCAATACTTTTTTCGTATAATCATGCGATACCCTTTCTCTAAGAATAATTACGTCTAACATATTCAGAACTAGAGAGGTCAGTATCCTTCCAACAACACTTTGTATTGGGCCTATCGATTGAGAGTATATTACAACGGGCTTTTTTGAAATAGCCTTTGCGTAAAAAAGAGAATATAATTGGGGTAACGGGCCGAATCCCTTAAAGGGCTTTTCTACATCTTCAAGTTTTGTTCCTCCACAACTTAGAACAATGTCTGAATCGTCTATTTCCTTTAATATTTTATCTAAATTTTTGTTGAAACTTCTTAAAATTGGTAATATCATGACTAACCCTAAAAAGCCCAAAAGGATCAAAACTTCTCTCAAAATAATTTTAAAAAAGAGTAATACATTTGGCTTTCTACTTTTATCAGAATCATATTTAATTCCTTGTTTTATTTTTACGACTTTTCCAAGACTGGTGCGAATCGCTGCCGGTATTTCCTCATAATACTTAACATTTTGGAGAAGGTTTTTTTCTTTTGCTTCCTTAAAGCTATCCGGATCCCAACAAAGTAATGTAAAATCTGCCTGAGGCAAAATTTCTCTCAGCGAGTTAATCATGGCGATGTATTGGGCCAGATCACCCTTGCCATGATATGAATAAACGTTAGTTATTACAATTTTAACCAACTACCTCACTTCTATGAGAGTTTTGTCAAGAATTTAAATTAATTACTCAAGTTTTGCGGCATTTAAGGTAAATATACTGCTTCCATTTGTACTTATAGCTGTTATGCTGCTGATTATCGATTTCCCCAGTGTGATAAACAGCTCGCCGAATACCTCCAAGCCTGCTTCTCCCACCACTAGACAAAGAGGTTCAAGCAGTACCTCACCGGAGTGATTACGGGGAGAAAGGCCACGTGAGAAGCATAGCCTCAAGGCTGGTCGACCCTATAGACCAGAGCAGCCTGAACCGGTTCCTAACCCAGTACCACTGGTACAAGGAAGACCTGAACCGAAGGAGACTCAAATTCCTCTAGTCCACGAGTGAAACGCGGTGGAGCAAAGAGTGCATGGTAGCCTTAGACGCCCCCTTTCTGCTCAAGGCCATCGGGAATACATTCTCAAGCCAAGTTTTTGTGTTCATAGGGCATTGCCTCCTTTTTCGTTTGTTTTGTTTTGTGTTTTAAGAATGTGTTTTAGAACCCAAAATTGTTCCCCTCTTTATAAACAAAACCGCATAAACCTAAGAAATACTGGTGCCAGCCTATTAGGCACAGTCAAAAGAGCGTTTCCTACTACTGCAGGGTGGTTGCCGTTTTTTAATATTCTCTCACCCTCTATGCTCTAGATGTGCATTCTTCCTTGCCTTAACGCCAATTTAAGGCTTAAATCAAGACATTTTCTACTCACTATGAACCTGGCCATTGTAAGTAATGCAAGGTTAACTATACGCCTATTAGGCGTAATGTAATATGTATGTTTTTGGTTTATGGGAAGGGTATGTCTTGTGCGCGGAGGATTTCCATCCTCGACTTGAGGAAAGTTAACACCTCCCCCCTAAGGAAACAGAAAGCAGAAACCCTACTACCATCAACTGAAAGCACAAGAAGAACCCTCAAGCTTGTTCTCCCCCTCCGGTTGGTGTACCTCACCTCCAAAAGCTGGAAAAGGTGTAGGGGAACTCTGGGCCGCCTAGCGATGTTAGAGGTGCTGAGAGGGGCGGCGTCTTCAACCTTTAGAGAGGGGGTATGTGAAAAACGGTCAAAAAGCGATATGGTCAACACGTCCTCCGACGCGTTTTTAGAAGACACGAGGTACTCAATCTCGGAGTTAACGCCCTCAACCGGGCTGCTAACCAGTTTTCCACCCTTAAAAGCCTGATTTAGAACCCCTACAACCTCCCTCACACCCTCAACCTGCTCCTCCGCTTCAGCCAGGGTGCCCTTAAACAGGAGGGTGGAACTCCTCTTTTTTACATAGGGCCCTTTATCCCCAGACCCCCTTCGAGGCTTCCCCGTAGCTTCGCGGAACTCTTTTATCCTCACACGCAGCCTACTCCTAAACCTGATGGAGAGACTCCCCATCTGGAGGAATTTGAGGACTTCTAAAACCTCCCTTCTCTCCAACTCCCCTCCAACCACAAGCTCTGTGAGGTGGCGGAGAATCCTGGTGAAACGCTGGAGGAGTCTCCCATCATAATTCTGGCTTACGTTTATACGCGTGATCACGTCGAAGAGCTTCTTGGTCTCTCCCTCTAGGGTTACACTGGCTTTCTTCGGCTTTTGGGGATTCACCCTCACCCCTCCCCACACGGTTACTTTGGCGGTGTTCCTCTTCTTGAGCATGTCTATGGTGCCGTGAATGGAGTGGATTTGACCCCTTTGGGAGTAGTGGATTGCGGCTTGGTTCCAGTCCTTGTGGAAGTGTCTCACGTGGATCGCTTCTGGGAAGACGCTTCTTACGGGGTCTATGTAGGCCGGGTTTCCGTCGGTTGTTATGACGAGGGTGGACTCTTGGGGCACGCTTTTTTTGAGGGCTTCTAGGAAGGAGGTTATGGTCACAGCGTTTTCGTAGCCGAAGGCCCAGAAGACGCTTTTATCCGCTTTTCCCACGAGTATTGCGAGCCTGCTGCCGAAGAAGCCGTCTATGAAGATGAGGAGGATGAGGTCGCCTTTGATTTTCGGCGGGGGGATTTTGAGGTTTTGGGCTACTGTGGAGACTGTGACTTCGATGAAGGTTCTTGTTGCTCCGAGCAGCTCTGCAACCTTCTTCTGGGTGAGATTGGCTGCCACTAGTTGGGCGATTCTCAGTGCTTGGAGGATGAAGAAGATGCGGGCTTCACTGGTCCTTCTTATGCTTAGGCGTCCGTGGTTTGGGCAGTAGAAAGCGGGGCTTCTTCCATTTGTTCCCTGGCTGTGCATGGGGTGCTTGCAGTAGGGGCAGCGGAGGACGAGGTGGGGTTTTCTTCTCTTCTTCTTTTGGGAGGCGCAGACTGGGCACTCTTCAGGTTTCACTTTGAAGAGGTTGTGGAAGCAGAGGGTCCAGAGGGCTTTGATGGGCATGAAGATCATGTAGGCCATGAAGAGGATGCGGCTTTGGAGAGTGATGTTGGGGGTTTTGAGTTTGGGGAGTGTGAGGTTTTTCCAGATGGTCTCCTCGGCGTCGGGGCTGGGGAGGTTTTCTAGGTTTTCTAGGTTGATGTTTTTAATGATTTCTTCGGCTTTCATGCTATACTGGGTTAACGTACTTAACGATATATCTAACCAACATACTTATTACATTGCGCCCGCCTATTAAACCGAAAAATTTACATAATATTTCAAAAATAAAGTAAAGAAAACAAATCAGGAAATAGGTTTTAAATATGAAACTAGGAACTTTTGCCAAGGAATATTTTAAGAAAAATGGAACTGTTTCGACATGGTGGGAGCCAGAATCAGCCCACGCGAAGTATGATCAATATTTATATAGACGCGAAACGGAGGACATAGTAAAGATTATTAGATCAAGGGAAGCTAAACATGTTTTGGAGGTTGGAACAGGTAAAGGTAGAATCGCCATTGAACTTGCCAAAATAGGTTGTAAGGTTACAGCTGTTGATGTCTCCAAAGAAATGTTAAGAATAGCAGCCCAGAGGGCAAGAGAAAAGAGTGTTGCGGAAAGAATAATATTCGAAGAGGGCGATGCTGAAAACTTAACATATGCTGACAATTTTTTTGATGCTGCTATATGCATTGCAGCATTAATACATATCCCTAACCAACAAAAGTGTGTAAGAGAACTAGCCAGAGTCACAAGAACAAACGGTATTGTAATAGTGAACCAAGCAAATAAAGATAATCGTTGGATACTGATGGTCAGAGGAGTAAAAGCTTACATTCAAGCAATTGCTACTGATGTTTACTTTTCGGCCATGAAAATTTCAATCCTGAATTTCTTGATTAAAGCACTAACGAAGATCCGTTAACCCGGTTATGTAAAAAAAACAACTAAAAGAGAGTTTACAACTTTAATTCAAAAAGCAGGGCTGAAAATTGAGCAAATTATTGAATACGGTCCGAGTTATTTACCTGCACGCTTCTTAATAATCGCTACAAAGAAAGTGTTATCAAAAAGGAAAAGTTAACATATTTGGATCGGGACACCGTTCCATCAGTATGTAAGAATGATAACTCATTGACAAATCAGTAATAGAAGAGACTAAAACAGGGTTACTTACTGAACTTTGGTAAATTTTGCAAGCTTCAATTTTTGATTTACACCCTAATGTGGAAATTCTGCTTAAAAATCGGCATATTTTAAACATGAAAAAAGCAATAAAGGATCACATGATTAAAAATTTGCCAAAGTTTAGTTACTTAATTAGTTTATCTGTTATTTAAAAGAGTGTTCTACCAAGAGCACCCTAGTCTCTCTTCTTCTTCTGTTTAATGAGTTGGCGGCGTGCAGCTATTACTGTTTCTTGCAGGTAAACTGAAAGTTGGAAGAGTGATGAGGACTAAAAATCTTAAATCTCCCCCATAGCACTTGCTAGTACTTCATCGTCATTAATCCCTATTATTATATCCTTTTATTTTATTATAAGGTTTCGATATAAGTTTTCTAATTTGGTAACAACATTATCTATTGAGAACTCTTTATATACAATTTCTCTACAATTTTGAGAAAATTTTTCGCGCAAACTGTTATTATATAGAATTTTGTAAATTGCTTTAGCTAAATCCTCAGGGGTGGCGGTGCTAACGAAACCTACTCTGTTATTTACCCAGTTTAAAACATCACCAAGCTGTGTTGTTACTATTGGTAAACCAGCGATACATGCTTCTAGGAAAGTCAGGGGAAAACCGTTGAACATTGGTGTGACAAAAACGTCTGCGTCAGTTAAAGCTTCGAGTTTCTCCTCTGCGTTTACGAATCCCTTAAATAGGACTTTTGATCCAAGTTTTTTAGACATGGACAATGCTTCATTTAGAAATCCGTCATCAGGTCCTAACACTACTAGTTTAACATTATCGAGTGTTCTTGTTAAAACATCGAATGAATTTATAAGCAGGTCTATCCCTTTAGACCTGTGTATTCTTCCCAGATAAAGAACTATTTTTTCATCATCTTTTATTCTGTACTTTGTCTTGAACCTGCCTTTTGGCGGCAGTTGATATTCTGAAGGGTTTATACCATTAGGTATGATTTCTATTTTATTTTCACCGAGTCCCATTTTCTTGTATTGCTCTACCTCTGTCTTGGTTAAGGCAATTGCTTTTGAAGCGTCTTTCAGAATTTTATACCCCCATATTAGATCATAAAGTTTTTTTAATTTCCGTTTTTCAAGGCTAGGCGCCGCAGAACCATGAGCTTGTAAAACATATGGAATTTCATATCTTTTTGCATAATAATGAGCAATTACATTTTGATAGGAGCGAAAGGCGTGCAAGTGAATAACATCAAAATTTCTGATTTCTTTTTTAAGCCAATTTTTCATTCTTGGAGTAATCAAAAATAATTGGATGTCAGTAATGCAATGGAAAGGGATTACTTTAACTCCTTCCTTTTCTAGATTTTTCGCATATTTTTCATCGAACTCGTAATCTGTAGTGAGCAATGTAACTTCATGTCCTCGTTTTGATAGCTCCATCGAGAAGGAATATGGTACAATAACAGAACCACCGAGCCTAGGTGTAAAGAATGTAGTAACTTGAAGAATTTTCATCAGACATACAACCTCATCTTATGCACTGCTTCTTTATCCTCTGGGGTTCTTAAAAACTCGGCTGCTTCATAAATAAAGGGTGTGAATGGTGAATCCATAACAATTTTGGCTAAAGTTTCGCTGGCAAATGGTAGTGTTAAGAGTTTATCAGTTAAAGTCTTTTTCACATAAAATTGCATTTTAAATTTTTTCCAATCATCATTTATTTTTACTTCGCTCAAATTTGTTGTACCCAACTCCTCTTTCTCTGCGATTAAGATGTGCTTAGCCTTTTCAACAGGTATTCCAATAATATTAGCTCCTAATGAATCTGCAACAACGGGATTGTTTGAAGATATTATTATATTTGTTTTCTTCGCTTTTCCATACACTGGCCCGTGATTATTTAATGAGTAGATGCCATCTATCACAGCTATCTTCGGTTTTAGTAGTTTAGTTATTAATGCAAGTTTATGATTCAAATTCTTGTGATGTAAAGCTCTCAAGGTATCAGGCCAGCAACCCCATAAATTTTTGATGCTTAAACTAACTCCAGTCATTACATGTACTTTTAAAACTGGAACTGATATGATGCAATCTACTCTCTCTAAAAGAAATCTTGACAACTGAACCTTTACCCTTTTTCCCTGAATTTTGGTTTCAATAAACACAGAAGAAAGTTTCGATAAATTGACTAAATCTGCTCCTGCCTCTTTACAAATTTCATACATATTATGATTTTTGAATGCAATCTCAGCAGGAAATGTTCGATTTCCACCATCAGATTCTCCCAAAATTACATCGCAAGCTCTATTCTTAATTATTTCCAATAACTTTTTTAGTAATTCTGGGTTGGTGGTAACTCCTTTCTCGTAATAAGGAAAGGTAAAATTAGGCTTAACAAAAACTGTAGAATCCTTTTTAATTTGTTTTCTCCAATCAATGAACTCAAAACTTCTTAGTAAGTCCTCTCGTTGATCTGTAATCTTTGACACGTATGCTGAATAGTCAGCCATCTTTCAACATACTCCAAGACTTATAAAGACTAATTCCAAATAAACCCCTATTAAAGGTTCTGTGATCTGTTATGTTTAATAATTGTTTCTATTTACTTGCTCGTACCTTTTAAAGCAAGAAGAAAGGAGAAAAAATGTTTTCTCAATAGCCCCCTCCCTTCCATATTAATAGTAAACTCTTTGAAAGTGTTCGATTTATTCAGACTCCGATGTTAAGCAAATAATCGAACTCAATAATTTGTAAATAACTTTCGTCTGGAAATTTTGCGTCCTTACGACCAAAATTGGTACTGAATATGAGTATGTTAAGCCCTTCTCTCTTCTGGTATTTGGCTAAGCTGTAATGTACTGAAGCTATACCGCCTGCCTTGGAGGAGAAGAAGGGTGTAGCAAAAACAATGTTAAACTTTCTCAAGTGAGCACCGATGATTTCTATCTTTGGTTGGGTTATAATACTTTGCTCCTTCTTTAACTTATGTACCATGAAGCTTACTGGCAGGACAAGCCCTGCATGGTTCTGGGGCCCGCGATATCTCATTGCCCCCTTTGCGGAAACAGGTTGCATGTGAGAAAAACTTACCCCCGGGGACTCAAGGGAAAATACGCGGTTATCAAGCTGACCGTGAAGGAGCTCCACTGCACCAACCCGGGCTGCGAACTGTACCATGTTCCAGTCATACCCGAGGGACTAATGTTCCTCTTCCTCCCCAAAATGGTCTACGGAACCGATGTGCTGTTCTTCGTCGGGGAGAAGAGGCTCGGAGACTGGCAGCTCAAGCAGGTGAGGGAGGTGCTTGAAGTGAAACCGTCGATCTCCTCCCTCTCAAGATTCTTCCACTTATTCGAACAACTCTCCCAGTGCTTCTTCGAGTCCTACGAGGAAGAAACAAAAGCCGTAATCAGGAAACAGGGAGGCTACGTCCTCATGGCCGACGCCACGGAACATCGGGAGAGCCGCCCCCTGTACCACGTGATGGATGCGCTGAGCGGCAGACTGCTCGCCGCCGAAAGGCTTGAGAGAAACGACTACGAGTGCATAAAACCGGTCTGGGAACATGTGAAGGAGAAGTACGGAACACCGCGGGCCGTCCTCAGCGACGACGACTCCGCGCAGAGAAAGGTGCGCCTAGAACTCTTCCCGGGCACGAAGTGGGTCTACTGTCAGTACCACTTCCTCAAAAACCTGGGGGAGGAACTCCTCGAGGAGTACTACACCCTGCTGATGGAGAAGGTGAAGGAGCTTGCAAGAGAGGTGGAGAGAGAGGTGCAGAGCCTGGGAAGAATGCTCGAGACCTACGTCTCGGTAGAGCGGTACCGCGAGTTCTCAGACGGGGTGAGGGCGGTTCTTAAGGCGCGGGGAAAGTTTCCTTTCGACTTGGGCTGGCTTGAGGTCTACGATGTCCTCAAAATCCTATTCCGGAGCATCCTTGAAGTGAGTGTGGAGGGCCGAGCGATGACCCACCTGAAAATGTTCGTGGTCCGGAACATCCATCGGTTGAAGGAGCTGAGCGAAAACGCGGAGAAGCTCCGGGGACTGAACGCCTCCTTCGTGCAGGTAAGGGAGGTTCTCGGAACCGCTAAAAACGCTAGGGATGCGGAGAAGAAGCTCAAGAAGCTGGCGGCGGAAACTGCAGAAAAGACAAAGATTATATCGGAGCGTATCCACAAGTACTTGGATAGCCTTGTTGCGGCCTACACTATTAAGGGCGTCCCGCGAACCATAGGCGACCTTGAGCTGTTCCACAGGGATGTTAAACGCCCGGTGAGGCTGGAAAACCGGCCTGCCTTTGAGGCTCACGACGAGGGCCTCTCCTACGCAAGGGAGGTCGCAAGACAGGGAATGCTTGAGGAGATGTGGTGCTCCCTACCAGCCCTTGTCGGGGAACTTGAGGAAATGAGGAGTGAAGAGGCGGTGAAGAAAAAAGAGGAGAAGGAAAGCAGATCCCGCATGAGACGCTACCGGGAACTGGCGAAGAAGAATCCTGAGGAATACGCTGCGAGGATGATGCAGCTCATAAAGGAGATAGACGATTTAGAGACGGGTAAGTCGGGGAAACCTCCTCCGGACGAGGAGGAGGACGAAAAGTCCCAAGATAGCGGGGATTAAAACCAAATCAACACACCGGGCAAAGGCGGCTCAGTCAGCAGAGCCACCGTTTGAAGCACCATCCTTGAGGGAAGAGGGTAGAACAGGGTGAAAGGGAGAGGGCTCAAAAGCAGCCGAAACACACCGTAGACCGTTTCTCACAACCAAAGGCCAACCGAAGATAGAAATCATCGGTGAGCACCTCCTATGCATCAGAACACTAACTTTTTGAGAATCAGATTGTAGATTATTTGGATACTTTTCCAATGAGTAGTACTGTCGAGTTCAGCTTCTTAATTAAAGGTGCATTCTCCGTAAAGTTTTCGAATAATTGGATTAACCTGATGAGGATTGACGGCAGCTTTATATTTGCTATTTTGAATAAGTGTCCGAGTGCTAAGGCGGCAAAGAACTGATAATTATCCTTTTCAATGACGAATCCAAATTTTTTCAAGGTTTTCTTTAATGAGGAGGGTATGAACGCATGTTCTCCTTTTGTATGTGTCTTCATAGGGAAAAACCTGCGTCCAAAGGCGGAGATAGGATTAATCAAGTTAGGTTCTATGAATAAAAACTTCGTATTTTTATTTGATACCCTCCTAATCTCTTTACAACTTTTTTTAAGATTGAGATGATGCAATATTGCCACAGCGAAAACATGGTCAATACATTCATTCTTAAATGGTAGATTTTCACAATCGCAAATAGCAAACTCAGCGGAAGGGGTAATTCTTTTAGCATGAGTTATTAACATGGGATTTAAATCTACACCAACAACGGTGAAACCCTTCTGGGATAAGATGCGAGAGAGCCACCCTGCGCCACAACCATAATCTAAAATCAGGCGAGGCTGGCCAGAGTACAAAAAGTCTAAAATTATCTCTAGTTCCCCTTTTCTGATAACTTGGAGAATTGATTCCTCGTAAGAACTAACTTCCCCTCTTTCATCAACGTCAGCACTGCTGTATTTTTCAAGTTCGCTGGAGATAATATCGACTCTATCGTTTCTATCATTGTTTACCAACTCATCCGCCTCCATCAGTTTGATAGGTACTTGAGATTTATTTAAATAAAATCTATTTGATAGCTTTTATGCAGGCAATCCCTTTAACGTTTTTCTCCGAGTCGGCGTCTGTTAACTCTTTCTTTGAAACACGTACCCAATAGCCTGTTTTTTTCACAAAGTAATCCTCACTTTCTATTTTAAAATTTTTAAGCATTGACTGGAGTTGACTAGCATTGTAAACTCTGTGTAATTGTGTTACTGTCGTTCTTCCATAGGGTACCGTTAGAAGTAATTTCCCGTTCCTCATTAAAATTCTCTCTATTTCTTTTATAGCCCTTTTATCTCCTTCCCTGTCTTTGGGATCCCCGTATCTCCCCAAGCCCACATGCTCAATCGTTGATATCGCTGTAACTGTTTTAAAGAAATCATTTGGAAATTTCGTATTCCTGATATCTCCTGTTATGTTCTTTAGGTTTGGTAGAGGAAAACTGTATTCGTAGGGTCTTACATCGAATGTGTATACTTCGCATCCTAAACAGGCAAGTGCGAGTGGAAAATAGGATCCAGTAGAACCTACGTCGAGTATTCTGCCGGTTTTTTCATCAAGGTTTGTGAATGACCAAGAATACTCGATAAATCGTTCGGAGGAGATATCGGTGTAGCCAGCTCCCCGTAAGCCTAGTTTTTGAGCTAGGGCACGAAAATACTTGTTCCTTTCATAGAGACGTAATAATTGAGACATTAACACAACCTCATTACATTCAAATAAATAATGATGCATTCTTTAAGAGTGTTTGAATTGTCCAGAATAATCATTTCAATTTCGCTAATATGAAATTAAAGGTAAAAATTGTAACATCATCCTACAGGGGCACATTTTGTTATGCTCCTTGATTTATGATATCATTGTATTTGTCCCAGTGGTTTTTCTTTTTGCATAATGCCTTTTTTAGCCACAGTGGCATATACTTATGTTTTGAGCCTAGGAACATACCTAGAAATTTGAATATGTCGTATATTGTGGCATACGGGATCCAAGAGATGTGGCTATTCCTTGCCATATAGTCGTATTCTCTTAGTGTGTATTTTAGCCCATCTAGCATGAAGTTTTTCATGGAGTAGTTGAGTAATCTGTGGTTATGAATGTAGGGCATTGTGGCACCCGAATCAAAGTATTCTTGGAAGATCTGTTTTAGCTTATAATTATGTGAATGGTAGACCATTGCTTCACTGTCATATGCGATTTTGTATCCTGCTATTAGTGCTCTTTTTGCCCACTCTTGGTCTTCGCTTTTTAGCATCTCTGGTATTTTTATTTTTTCCCAGACGCTTCGCCTAATCGCAGAATTCGTGTTTGAGAATAGGAAGAACTTCTTAAGTTTCTGACCGCTGTTTAGAGAAAGGACGTAACTTTTCGCAGGATATGTATTTAGTATAAAGAACTTCTCCATTGGTGTTGCATTTTCCTTTGGAATCTGCCTTCCAAAGACACCTGCGACCTTTGAATCCGCAAAATTTCTTAGTAGCTTAGACAACCATTTTTTGTTTCTTATTTCCACATCTGTGGATAGGAACACCAAGAAATCTCCCGAGGTCATTTCGGCTCCTAGATTACGTGTTCCTCCGTAGTTATAATCTTCCGGTTCAACCCTCACGAACTTAACGGGGTAATTTTTGACTATTTCTGCTGTTTTATCATCGGATGAGTCCATTATTAGAACTTCTATTTCATAGTCCAAGTTTTGGGAGAAAATGCTTTCCAACAGGTTTCCAATGTTCTTCTCGACATTCCTAGTGGGAAGTATAAAACTCACGGTGGGCATTTCACTTATTCTCCCAAGTTTTATATTTCCCATTATTATTCGCATTCGTATTTATACTTTTGTTTTTTATCTTTTATTCACGTTTCGGATAATCTTTTTGCTTACTATCTCCTAAAGCAGCTCCAGTTTTTTCAATAACGGGCTCGTATCTCTGACTGTTTTTAGCGTTCCACTAGGAGAGTTTCTAGTTTAGACTTTAATTCTTCTCTGTTTTTGTGGGTAAAATACCATTCAGTGGTTTTTTTGAATCCCTCTCTGTAGGATACTTTGGGCTCCCCAATAATCTTCCTAGCTCTAGTTAAGTCTGCTGCCCTGGAGGCAACACCTTGCGGTTTAGACAAATCGTGGACGATTTTCTTGGGTGTCCACCCTACGATATCAAATATCATCTCAGCCGCTTGGTCGATGGTGATTCTGTCATCTCTTCCAGCATTGATGGGAGTTCCGTCTTCTATTTTTTCTGCGGCGGCGATGAGAAAATCCACTATGTCCTGAACGTAGGTGAAGTTTCTGTCCTGGTTTCCCGTGCCCCAGATAACGTAGGGATCCATGCGGATAAACGCCTTAGCGATTAGGGCTATTATGGCATGTGTTTCGTTCTCTCTTGGTCCATAGGCGGTAAAAATTCTCACCGAGGATGTTTTCATTCCGTATTGCCTGTGATAAGCCTTTAGAGCCATTTCCCCCATTAACTTTGCCCAACCGTATTCCAAATCAGCGAATGCCTTGTCTCTAACGAATGGGTCGGCATCCTCCTCCCTGAGAAGGTAGTCTGACCCGGTTTCTTCTTGAAGGTAAGAGGGATAGACGCACGCTGAACTGGCAAAACAGATTCTTTTCACCCCCGCTTTTTTGGCCTCCTCAAAGACCAACTGATCAAGTGTCATGTTGGTGCAGCACTGAGCGGGATGCGTATGAATGTATCCTCTCCCTCCATGCAGCGCCGCTAAATGAAAGACAAACTCCACATCCTTCAACACAGTCTCGGTAAAGGTCTTATCCTTTAAATCACCTTGAAAGACGGATAAGCTGTTGTAAGACCAAGCGTTTGATGCGACTTTTTTTAGAGGATATTCTAAATTGCTTAATCTTCCACTAGAAAAATCGTCCGCTACTTTAACTATTGCTCCCTTTTTAAGGAGGGAGTCGACCAGATGGCTTCCTATAAAGGAAGCTCCTCCTGTGACTAACACGTTTCTGCTATCCCACATTCAACTCACTCCGTGCCCATTCATAGGTTCTTTTAAGTCCTTCGCTTAACGGAGTTCTGGGGCTCCATGCTAGAACCTTCTTCATCCTAGTTGTGTCTGCGCAGTATCTATGAGTTCCTGGTGGAGCAGTCAGGTCGTTTTTAATTTTAATTTTTTTACCTGAGAGCGATACGATTTTTTTAGTTAGTTCATTTACAGAAACTAATTCTTCGCTTCCCAGATTTATAGGTTCCGCGTCTTCGATTTTCTCCATACATAGAAGGAGACCTTCCACGCAATCTTTAACGTATAGAAAGGCCCGTTCTTGTGAGCCGTCTCCAAAAATCTTTAATTCTTCTTTTGGATAGAGAATCGCCTTTCTAATGGTTGAGGGGATAACATGTGACCATTTAGGGTCTAGGTTCTCGTTTTCCCCGTAAGCGTTAAAGATTCTGACAGCTGAAGATTTGATTCCGTAATCAAGATAGTAGGATTTGCACTGTATTTCGCCCATGAGCTTAGCCCATCCGTAAGTGGTGGGAGGATTGGCGGGGTAGGCGTCTTCTTCCTTAAATCGGTTGAGGTCTAATGTTTTTTCTCTGTATATGCAGGCAGAACTGGTAAAAAGAAATCTTTCCACATCATTTAATCTGGCTGCTTCCAGCATATTAGTATTCATTAGAAGGCTGGGAGTGGATCCTCCTACGTTTTCTTTCTTTATGTAGTGAATGCCGCCTACCGATGCTGCTAGATGAAAAACGTAATTTATACCCTCTGTAGCTTTTACACAGTTCTCAATCTTTGTTAAATCTACTACGTGGAGATTTATCTTATCTAAAAAGGGTTCTATGTTCTTTCTTTTACCTCTAGAAAAGTCATCAGCAACAGACACAACACTCCCTAGGTCAAGCAATCTTTTTACTAGGTGGGAACCGATAAATCCTGCGCCCCCAGTAACTAAGACATTTTTGTCACTACAAATCAAGATTACTACCCCTTAATTTCAGATTTTCATATAATCCATCAGAGTAAGGTGTATGGACATCTAATTAGTTGTTTATAACTTTTATTTTGGGAGTGGGTTTGTAATACGTAATTTTATTAGGAGTTTTAGGTGTCTGGAGCCATCTTTTAATGGGTTTAGTTTGGAGGGTCTACCCTTTCTTGGGTAGTAGGTGATGGGTATTTCTACAATTTTTAGTTTATTTTTTGCGGCTTTGATTAGCATTTCGGATGCGAATTCCATTCCTGTTGATACCGCCTTTATTTTTTTCCATGCTTTTTTGGTTATTGCTCTCATTCCGCAGTTTGTGTCTGAGATTCTGGTTCCGAATAGTATGTTTGCGATGAGGGTTAGGAGGGGGTTGCCTATGTATCTGTGTAGCCTTGGCATGGCTCCGGGGAGGATTTTGCCTTTGAATCTGGTTCCTATTGCTATGTCTGCTTCGTTATTTTTTAGTATTTTTATGAATTTGGATGTTTCTTGAAGGTCGTATGTGCCATCAGCATCGGCCATAATTATGTATTTTCCTCTTGATTCTGATAATCCGGTTAGGTATGCGCTTCCATAGCCTTTTTCGGTGGGGTGAATCACTTTTGCTCCTAGATTTTTCGCGATTAGGGGGGAGTTGTCTGTGGAGCTGTCTGAGACTATTATTTCGCCACGGAGATTTAGATTTTTGAATACTTTTTTGATCTTTTCAATGCATTCTGCTATTGTTGGTTCCTCGTTTAAACAGGGTATGATGACTGAGACATCGATTTCTGTTTTTTGTGTACTGCTTTTTCTAGAAGAATTTGATATGGACGGGGAGTTGTTGGTTAACCTATTTTGTTCGTCATTGTTTTGAAACTTTGAGGGTTTATAGTTAGTGTTAGTGGGTTCTGGGATTATTTTTCCCTCCCTTTTCGGCTCCAATTATTTTTTAAAGAGGAAGATGAAAATGTAGATAAAGGGTATTCTTTTCTTCCTGTTGCTGTGTAACGTGAGGATTTCCTGTAAGGGATTTATTGTGTTTTGTTTCTGGTTGCTAGTTTGACTGGAAAATTTGTGTGTTGATGTTGGAACTGCTACTCATTTTCTATGGGTTTTGGATATTCCGCCTCTCTCTATTCATTTCTTAGGTTTTGATACTAATTTCTATTACATTGATGGAATTATTATATGTGTTTTATTATAACTGATGGCTCATCTTAGTTGATTTTTGATAGTTTTGTTGAATTTGATTAAATATTTGTAATATTTTTATGTATTTTAATTTTTATCTCATTTCTTCATTTCTTAATTTTTCTATTTTTTAGATACTGCTTTTGAATTGGAGCGATATGCGAGTAATTATTGTACGTTAGTTTGTAGGATTGCACTATTTTGTTTTTATTGTTTGTTTTTGGGATGTTTTTTAGGGTTTTTTTGGTTATAGTTAAAATGTTATATAGTACAGCCATTTTACAAGGAATATGAGGATTGCTAATGCTGTTTCGGTTATTAAGGGGATAATAGCCCTTAGTCGGACGAGTTTATTGGAGGAGTTGAATGTGTAGATAGTCGGGCTGGGGTGGCTGACGCTGATTTTCATAGTTTCTGCTAGTTCTCGGAAGTTACCTAGTTTTTTGTCGATTTCGTTCAGGTGTTTTAGGATATTTTGGATTTTCTGTTGGGTTATTGCTTTTAGAAGGTTGGTAGCGATTGTTTTGGCTTTAGTTAAAGTTTCTCTCTCATTGTGTAGGAGGGCTAAGTAGAGGGTTGTCAGGGGAGGTTCTAGGTCGAATTCCTCTAATTCTTCAATGTACTTTGATAGAGCTTGGTTTAGTAGCACATATAGCATGAAGTATGCTAGATCAATTTTTTTAACATCTTTTTTTTCGTATCCTTCCTCGATACTGTTAATTGTGTTTAGGCAGGCTTGGGCGAGCATTTTTTCGTCGTCCAGAGGGGGGTTTATGAGGTATGTTACGCCTAATGCTGCGATTAGTGTTATGACATATTTTGATACCATTGGGAGTACTATAATATATTGTTGTAGCATGTTGTACCATATTAGGAGTGTGATTCCTGCTAGGATAATTAGGGCGACGTATTGGAGGATTAGTGCTGTTGAAGTGATTTTTTTGTTGATTTTCCATCGTTGGATTATTTCTGTCGATTGCATTTTTTCTTTTTTTGGACCTGTAATTATTTGGGCTATTGATGATGTTTGAGAAATTTTAATAGAGATTATTGCTGCGAAAGTTAGTATCGCTGTGAAAATAGCGGCTTTTAGTAGGGATACACCTAGGTACATAATGTTCGTGTTTATAAAAAACAGGTAGTACTTGTTATAATATGGGACATATGTTAGAATCCAGGTGAAGCGTACGTCGAATGAATAGTATGTTAATAAATTGAAAATTATGAGAATTGCAATAAAAACTAAGAGGCTTACGTGTTTTGGGTCTTTGTTTCGGAGTTTTTCTATCCAACTGGTTATTGGATTCATGCGATGTGTAGTGTTTTAGGGTTATAATAAATTTTATGGGCACCTAGAACTATTCACCTGTGGGTAAGATGAACAAACTTGATTTTGGGGCAGGAACTCAGTGTAATTATGGTTTTCTTTGCGTTTCCCTTTTTTAACCGACTGGTTGGGCTCCCCACCTTTTATTTTAGGGCGACATCACCTGTTTGGACTAATCCGCTTATTTTAATCAAAAGGTTTATAGGACTTTATTACTATTTGACTTTATCTTTGGTATCTATCTACATTTGACTTATTAAACCAGTTATCAGGAAGGTTTCCATCTATAATGCTGTTCATCATCATTCTTTTATCTTTACAAGAGGTGTCAAAATGGCTGAGCGGAAAGGGCGGAATCTGCCCCCTAGGACAAATTCGAACTCATTGTTAGACATGGTTAGAAAAGGACTAAAAACAAAGGGCTTCATTTATGTTACTGCTGGAAACTTGATTTTTGCTGTTCTGGGCGGTTTGTTTTATCTGATTGGTGCGAGGATACTGGGTGTTACCAATTATGGTTACATAAGCTATTATCTCTCCTTAGGTTTCTTTATGTCTTCTCTTCCTATTTTGGGTTTGAGTTCCACTATTTCTACTTTTTATCCTAAGGAAGGAAAAGATGCCTTACTCAAAGAATCTGCGCTTCTTACTTTTCTTTTGGGAATAATTGTGGGAGTGGTGACTGCTCTAATCGTCATTTTCTTTCCTGCCCCAGTGGGCTCAAACAGTTCTAATAATTTGCTAACTTCGATACAGTTGCTGGCTGGGGGGAATCCATATTTCGTTTCTGTGATTCCCATGATTCTGGGTAATTTGCAAACTTCGCTGGAGTTGCTGGTTGGTGGAAATATAAATTTTGTTTTTGTAATTCCCATGATTCTGGGTGTTGTTTTTTATACTATGGCTTTGGCGCGGGCCTTAGGTAGGAGAGAATACAAAAAGTTTTTTATTCTTAATTCCCTTCTTCGAGTTTTAGAGATTGGTTTGGTGGCGGTTTTCTACCTTTTTAGTGCTAGGGATCTCGAGAAATTGATGTTAGTTGCTTATATTGCCCCTCTCTTTGTGGTTAGTTATGACTATTTCAAGGATCTTTTTAGTGTCGATAGAGTATCTTTTCATTTTGCTGAGGTTCGTGCAAAGATGACTTTCACTCTTCACACTTGGGGAATGGGTTTTGCTCAAGCCTCTCGTAGCGTACTTGATAAAATTATTGTTGGTTTCTTTTTCGGTCTACTATTTTTGGGGACGTATAATTTGGCTTTCCAATTTCTTGTAATTTTATTGATTATCCCTCAGAGTTTGCTTTCTTACCTGCTTCCGGAAAAGTCTGGCGGTTCTACTAGCCGTGAAATAGAAATTCTTGGTATAGTAGCTGCTGCGGCGATTACTATTTTAGGCTTCTTACTGGCCCCGTATCTCATTCATTGGCTCTTTCCCGGCTTTTCTGATAGTATCCCTGTAACTCAATGGCTTTCTTTAGCAGTGATTCCCGCAAGCATCGCTAGTATAAAGACTTCGGTACTCCTCAGTGAGGAGCGGTCAAAGATTGTTTTGGGAGGATACGTCTCGGCGCTCGCAGTTGATATTTTGGGAATATTACTGCTTGGTCAAACATTTCAAGCAGTGGGTTTCGCATGGGCTTTCTTTCTGTCTCAGGTGGCGTTGATGATTATTTTATGGGTTCTGCCTTCGGAGAAGTTTGCAAGGTTAAGAAACAGGAGGAAATCAGTCGCTCAAGTGAAGAAAACGAAATCCTGATCTGGTGCTGATTGCCTTAGTTACGATGAGAACAGACTCATCTGTGGTCGAGTTCGCAGATGCCAACCAGATCAGCGCCATAGGCTTTAGCGGTCTTCCTTACTATGAGGGCATTTTCATCCGGATTTTCACATAGTTTCTGAAGATTTGAATCGTTATTTTTTGTTTCCACATCTGGAAGAGGAATTAGACGCAGGAATCCTATTCTTGATAAAAGAACAGATTACAGTAACTAAAGCCCAACATACTAGGGATTAACAAAATAACTAAAAATAGAAAAAATAAAAGTAGATTTTAAATTAAAGAATTGTTGTATACTTACTCTTCTTACTCTTTCATTGCTAAGGCGATAATAGCACCGACGATTTCAAGGGCACCAACTATTAGACCAATGAATAAGCTATAAGCTGCAAAAAGTGCTACTATTATTGTTATTACACCGCCGATTAAGACTAGAATTGCGCTAACTGTAGCCATCTTTCCCGCGATCAGCAAAATTGCGAATATCAAAGCTATGGCGGATCCGATGAAGACAAGAAGTACCCATGTCATTGAAACAGCAGTTGTAATTAATGGAATCGCTAATGCGCTTGCTGCACCTAGCATAAGTATGGCGTATATGAATCCTATAATTGCGCCGACGAGTGCTAATGCGCCTCCAATTTGGTTTCCAGTTGCCATTTTTCATTACCTTCTTTTGTTTTGTAAGCGATATGTCGCAAAATTGAATTTAAATGTTTTCAATCCCTACCTATAGGTTCACGTTGAATGCCGAAGTTAGTTTTTCGAACGTATATAACTTATTCATAATTGAATATATCTACTTTATAGATTTATGAATGATAGGAATATAAGTCAATTTACATAAAATTAAAATATAACACCGTTATAATTTTATAAATATAAAGAAAAATTCTAAAAATACGCCCCCTAAAAATTTTATATTAGATTTTTTGGCAAATTACCTAATTTTTTTTAGTGCTAATTTATTCTTCTACGGGTATCATACCTTCGCATTTGGTGTTGAGGCATCGGGTTTTTGTTTTCAGTTTAACTAGTGGTAGGTTGCATTTTGGACATTTCTGGTCGAGTAGTACGCCTGTGGTGGGGAGTTTGAAGGCTGTTTTGCATCCTTTGTAATAGTTCTCGCAACCCGCTATAAGTCCCCTTCTTCTGAGAAATATTAGCGTTCCGCCGCATTTTGGACATTTTAAATCCATTTTATTGAACTTCTCGGATATGATGTCGTCGGCGTTTTCGCAGCTTCTATCAATGCATGCCTGTATGGAGAAAACGTAATCGGCTTTAAACATTGGTAAGCCGCATTTGCTGCACTTCTGATCGGTTAAAGCTGCGTTTATTGGAAGTTTGTATGTGGTTCCACATTCTTTGCAGTTAATCTTGTTGTTTTCTTGTGAGAGCCTGCCTCCGCATATTTTGCATTTTGCTACTTCTACTTCTACTTCTACTTTCTTTGGTTCTGTTGCGGTGTCTTTTTTTATAGTTTCTATTATTTGGATGGTTTGGTTGTTTTCGGTTTGAGAGGTGAAGCTTTGTAAATCTGAGTAAAATGTTTTCTTTTTGGGTGAAATTTTCTTTGTTTGGCCTACTCTATTTTGTAATGCGGTTAGTTGATTTTCTGTAGCTTTTTCAGTTTTTGGGCTTAATTCGGGAATTATATTTAATGGACTGGTTTCTGGTTTTAGATCTATGGAGGTTTCAGATGGCGGTTTTATGGTTGTTTGTAGTGTTTCGGGAGTTCTGAAAATGTCAAGGTAGTCTATTTTTATCTTGCATTCGATTGGGGAGTATGAGATGTTTAACTTTAGAGGTAGGGTCCAGGGTATGTCTCTTGATATGGTTGCGGGTTTTCGGAGGAGTTCCTTGTTATTGAGCCAGATTGATATTAGAAAACGGCCGGATTTTCCGTTGTTTTGTACGGTGATTTGGAGTTCCATTATGTTTTCGGGTTCAGGAATTTGGTTTATTTTCATGCTTATTGTTGCTTTGGGTAGGTTTTTTGCTTCTTCCAGTATCTTTTTGGCCATTTTGGGTGGGAGTCCTATTCTGGTCAAGTCGTATGCGGAAATCTGTAATAGTTGATCCAAGTTTTTAATCCCGCCCTGTAATAGGAGATCCGCAGTTTTGGGACCTATTCCTGGTACTTGGGTCAGTTCGATTTGCTCATCGATAGCTCCTTTCTCAAGTTTGAAGTTTAGTAGCCTTATGCTTCTTGAGATTTCTTCTTCTTTCCTGAGTTCTGTGGCGAGTTTCTCTAGAGCTGCGAGCAGGCGTAAAGAGTTTTGTTTGATTATCCAAGAGTCGGCTCTGAGGTCTTCCATGATTTTGATTTGTTTAAGATAGGAAAGAAGGATGGCGAGTACCTTTTTCTGGGGCTCGTTGAGGTCTTTTGTGAGGCTTGTGTCTATGTTTGAAAGTACTGTCTTCAGAAATTTCTTTTCAACTCTGCGGACTATGATGTCTGCAAATTCTTTGGCTTTTGAGACTAGGGATAGAATATTGGTTTCTTCTGAAACATCCTTAATATTATTGTAGAAAAGCTCAGCGGTTTCTAGTTCTAAGTAGTAGTTACATGCTATTTCCGCGAGTTTGGTGGCCTTGAACTTGTGGTTTTCTCGGGACATAAAGCCATGCTCTTCTAGCCATCGAACTTTGCTTCTGATCTCGTCTTCGAGAAAATTTAGTGCCGCTTCTCCTTTACGGTTTTTTTCTCTGACGTAGAGAAAGCTGGTTTTTATCCAGTTTAAGGCGTTTTCTTCATTTTCTACGGTTCCTAAAACTATCTCGGCGTTTAGATGTTCTGGAAGAGTTTCTAGCAATCTTGACTCCAAATCTCTTTCCTTGAAGAGAAGGCTCCTATATTTTTGTACGTCCTCGTTTCTTACAATTACCCATCCTATTCCCTCATTGTCGTATTGAGGTCTACCCGCTCTTCCAAGCATCTGGATGATATCTAAGGGACTGATTTCTCTTTCTCCTCTTAGAGCGTCGTAGACGTAAGTGTCTCGTATAATCACAACCTTCGCCGGAAGGTTCACACCCCAAGCCAGGGTGCTTGTGGAAACTAGGATTTTTATTAATCCATTTCGGAAACACTCCTCAACTATCTGACGATCGCCGTGGCCCAGTCCAGCATGGTGGAAGGCTACGCCTTTGCTAAACACTTCTTTTAAAAGTGTGTTTCGTATCTGGTTGGAAATCTTTTTGAGTTCAGCCAATTCTTTGGGGGTGCAGTAAGAGAGAGTTTGCTCCTCCCAAACTTTTGCGATTTTGTTGGCGGCGAGTCTGGTGTCTCTTCTACTGCCTACAAAGATGAGAACCTGGTTGCCCTCGGCTAGTACCCAACTCGACAAGTCCAATGCTTTGAAAAGCCGCAGATACATATTGTAGAACTTGTTATTAGTTTCTTTGTACGGATAGACATCAAAAGATAGCGGTACGGGTCTTGCGGAGGAATCGAAATAAAAAGTGAAGCTTTCCTTCGCCCCGATCCACTCAGCCACTTCCCTGTAATTGGGCATAGTAGCGCTCAGGGCGATGATTCTCAGAGGCATGCCATTAACTTCTGCAAGACGCCTCATTCGAGAAACAATTGCTTCTAGGACACCTCCCCGGTTATCCGAGTCTAAAAGATGAGCCTCATCGATAACCATGAGCGAAACATTGTTTACAAAATTATAACCCCTTTTATTCCACTTTCTACTCGCGCTGTCCCACTTTTCCGGGGTTGAAACAATTATTTCCGAAGCATTGGCTTCGTAAGGAGAAATTTCCTCGTCACCCGTAGTTATATATACTTTATATCCAAGCTTGCCGAATATTTTACCCCATTTCTCATCCTTCTCATAAGTCAAGGCTTTTAACGGTCCCAAGTAGAGGGTTTTTCCCGAAGACCCTAGTTGCCTAGTCATTGCCAGCTCTGCGATAACCGTTTTTCCGCTGGCGGTAGGAGAGCACACCACAATATTCTCATCGGTGTTCAAAACAGAAGGCAAAACAACGGATTGGACACGGTTAAACTTCTCAAAGGGAAACAGCTCCCTAAATTTCTCAGAAATAGTGCCCTTAACCGATAACTCGTCTGACAACAACAGTCCCCTAAAAGGTATTACTAGTTAGTATCACTAATCTTTCAAAGCCTTAAAAGAATTTTGAAGCAACTGCTTTGTTACATAATTATTTCTTCTTTCTTTTTGTAGGCTTTTCGCCTCTACCCCGCCTCGAGTTCTCCCAAGCGTATTAGAAGAGCAGGTTGTACACCGCTACATTTAAACCTACTTCCAGCTGGGCGGATTGGATTGTTCGAGCCGCCACATGCCCCCAGAACAAGGCTTTGAAGGAGCCTATCGCCGTCTCCACAGTCCACCTTCTTCCGAAGCCCACTCTCTCAATCCAAGTCTTGTAGCCGCGCCGCTTTATAATCAAACAGACTTAATTTTGTTCGTGCACAAAAATTTTTGCAGATTTAATATATAAGATAGAGCTTCATTATGTTGTAAAGTATCTTTGAACACTATTTTAGCAACAGTCTCGAAGTAACCGTCTTTAATACCCTTTGTAGGAGTTTGAGAAAATGGAAGAAAGTGTAAATCGTATTACGTCTCAGGGTTCGATACTTGAATCCGGTAAACAGAGACATTATCTACTCAAGTATGGTTTGGGTTTGAACATGGATAAGCCGTCAAGCTACACTATTATAGCGGGATGCGCCAATCCTTTCGCTTTGTTTGAGCCCTTTAGGGATTTTGTAGAGTTAATGAGGCTTTTTGATGTGGATTATACTTTCCTCAAAAAGGAGTACTGCTGTGGAAACCTAGCGTACAGGGAGATTTCAAAGGAAGAAAGACCAAAGTTGGATGAGCATTCAAGGCAGTTCATAGAAAACAACCTTAAACAGGCAAAAAAACTTGGTTCAAAGGCCATAGTAACCTTTTGCTGTGTTTGTTGCTATCTATACAATCGATTCTTTGGCAACGAGTATGAAGGCATGAGGATATTATACTATCCAGAATTCCTTCTTGAAACCATGAAAGGAACGCCAAGACTTGATAAAAACGTGGCATATTATGAGGGCTGTTACAGGTATCAAAGAGATATAGCGCCCGGAGCAAAGATAAATCTGAAAAGCAACCACGAGCTTCTAAATAAAATAGAAGGACTGCAGGTAAGCCAAGTCCCATCAAACCTCTGCTGCATGAATGACTTGCAAAAGATTATCGAAGTGGTAAACAACCAAGAGTTAGATACACTAGTAACAAGTTGTACGGGCTGTTATGCAGTTCTGGATGTAACCTCAAAGCTAATGGGTGGCAAACCACAGGTTAAATACATAACCGAAATTTTATTAGAAGCCTACAAATAGAATAGCAGCAGTTAAAATTCTCAACTTTTGAATCATTACCATTATTTTGACACATTTGGCCTGGGAAGCAACTTATTATTAACCAGTTTAGCCATCAGTTTTTCCACTTGTTCAACTGCGGTTCCGATGTACTGCTTGGGGTCTAGCCAATTGTTTAATTCGTTTTCGTTTACCAGTGTTTTGAGTTTTTTGTGGCTGAGTATGGCTTTTTTTAGCGGTATGTTTTCTTGACGGCACTTTATAGCGAGCTGTCGGAGAATTTCATGGGCCTCCTGTCTTCCCAGACCCTTTTCCACCAGTTTTAGCATCACGTTTTCGCTCATGTAGAGTCCGCCTTCTAGTTCAAGGTTTTTCTGAATATTCTGGTAGTTGAATTCTAATCCTTTTAGTATAGATATGAGTTCGGTTAGAATGTAGTCTAGGAGTATGTAGGATTCGGGAAATATTATACGTTCACAGGAGGAGTTTGTCAGATCTCTTTCGTGCTCGATTAGTGCAGCGTTATCTAGCGCGGGTATGGTGTGAGAAATTATAACACGGGATATTCCGCAGACTCTTTCCGACCTGTGAGGATTTCGCTTCTGAGCCATGGTGGATGACCCCACCTGTTTCTCTGCGAAGGGCTCGAAAACTTCGCCGATCTCGGTTCTCTGTAGGTTTCTAATTTCTTTAGCGATTTTGGTCAAAGTGGCAGCTATCAGGGCGTTCAAAAAGATTAGTTCCGCATAGATGTCTCGTTGAACTATCTGGTTGGTTATCTCTGCTTCCCCTATGTTTAGGTCTTGCATAACAAGTCTCTGAATATCGAATCCTTTTTGGCCGAAACTAGCCATTGTTCCCACGGCCCCACTCATTTTTCCGACCAGATCTCTTTTCTTATATTCCTCAATTCTCTCGATATGCCTGTTGATTTCACTAGCCCAAATGGCAAACTTCATTCCGTAGGTGAAGGGTACTGCGTGCTGTCCGTGTGTTCTCCCTATACAGATTGTGGTCTTGTGTGTGGAAGCTAGGTCTAAAAGAACATCTTTAAGGGTAACAAGTTTTGAGGAAAGTATTGTTATTGCGTCCCTTAGGATAAGAGCCCAGGCGGTGTCCACTATATCATAACTTGTTGCTCCTAAATGTACGTATTTTCCAGCATCTCCCTCGCAAACTTCAGATAAGGCCCGCACCATAGCCATGACATCGTGTTGAATTTCTTTTTCCAACTGGTTAACCCTTTCGAGCTTAACGTAGTTCAACGATGCTTTTTTTGATATTTCCTCCGCCGCCCCATTTGGGATGTCTCCCAAAGCCGCGTGAACCCGGGCTAATGCTGCCTCCACATCAAGCCATCTCTGAAGCTTATTCTCTTCTGTGAAAACTTGCTTCATTTTGGGGGTGAAGTATCTATATTCTATCGGATGTACAGACATCCCACACACCTCGAAAACACTCTACACTTTCCAAAGGAAACAGAAAACATTAAAAGGATATCCCTCTCACTGTTAAAACTCAAAAAAAGGTATTGTTATGTAATTACTATTTAATGCCTGAAAGACCTAGTTTGGAAATGCTTTGTTGTTGGGATTAATATAAATCAAGTCTGAGGGTGAAATAGTTTGCGTGGAAATGACGAAGATCTTTTGATGATTCCGGGACCTACCAATGTTGCGGAAAGTACACTCAGAGCTATGTCCCGCCAAATGATTAATCATAGAGGAAAGGAGTTCGGAGAAATCCTCACAGAATGTACGGAGAACCTAAAGAAGGTTTTTAGAACCAAAAACGACCTCTTCATTCTCAGTTCCTCGGGAACCGGAGCAATGGAGGCTGCCATTGCTAATATACTTGAACCCGGCGACAAGATTCTTTGTCCAACGTATGGAAAGTTTAGCGATAGATTTAAACTGATTGTGGATGCCTTTGGAGGAGCACCCGTTGAGCTACCCATAGAGTGGGGGGACGCCCCAGAACCAGGTCTAATAGAAGAAGCTTTAGATAGAGAAGATAATATTAAAGCTGTAACAATTACTCAAAACGAATCGTCAACAGGTGTAAGAGTTCCTCTTGAGGATATAAGTAAAATAGTGAAAAAACACGATGTCTTGTTTATTGTGGACACCATCTCAAGCATGGGTGGCGACCACATTCCCGTTGATGACCTGAAAATTGATATGTGTATTTCGGGTGCACAGAAATGTTTTTCGCTCCCTCCAGGTTTAGCGTTCATTTCTGTATCCGAGAAAGCTTGGGAAGTAATAAACAGAACTAAGAGGAGAGCATTCTATTTCAGCCTACCAGCCTATCTTAAGAGTTACAAAAAGGATCCGCCAGAAACCCCTTACACACCCGCCTTAACATTTTACTACGCTCTGCAAAACTCTCTGAGGCTCCTACTAAGAGAGGGGCTCGATAATGTAATCACTCGTCACCAAAAAGCTGCTCAAGCTACCCGAGGAGCGATTCAGGCTCTCGAACTAGAATTCTTTCCAAAAAGAGAGGACCTCTACTCAGTAACGGTAACCGCGGTTAGAATACCTAACGGCGTTCAGGACAAGGAATTGCGGGGAACAATGCAGAAGGAGTACGGCGTTTTGATATCTGGAGGACAGGACAAATTGAAAGGAAAAATTTTCAGAATTGGTCACATGGGGCAAGTTACGGAAAAAGAAATTCTAACTACCATATACGCACTGGAAAAATCCCTCAAAAAACAAGGCCAAAGAATAGAGCTGGGATCAGGAGTAGAAGCAGCAATCAAAGCATTCACGTAACCGAACCCCTCAAATACCATTATATCCATTTGAAAGCAGTCCATTGAAACCATTATTTTTAATATCCAAGAAAGAAAGATTCCAACTAGAATTTAAAGTCCCCACGTCAGTATTAAAGGGGCCAAATTTTCTTTTTATATACCGCAGATCGTAAAACATTAGGAAAAGTAGAGGCTCCAATTATATCTTAGGAGCAAGTGGGTGTATGGGCTTGACCCGAATAGGTGTTAGTTTCTTCTAATTTAATTTAGGAATTATAAATCTGAAGGTTTATAGTCTTGTTGGGTTGTTTATATTCCTTTTTCTGCTTCTCTTGCGATTTCTTTGAAGAGCAGTTTTCGGCCTTCTCGGGTTGGTATTACTTTTTTTCCTTCGATTTTAACTAATCCCTTTCTTGCCATTAGTACAACTTCTTGTTCAATTTGCCATTCTTCGGCGTCTAGGTATTTTGCTATTTGGTCGATGGTTTCTCTGTGTTTTAGGCTTTCGAGAATGTTTCGGTAGGATATCTTTTCTCCTCTTCGTTCTCTTTGGATTAATCCGCAAACGCTACAAATCCTCAATTTTCTTGATGCGTCATAGAGGACTGAGCCGCCGCAATCGTCACATTTTTGAGTTGTTTGCTGCGTACCGTACCATTTTCCAGATGGCTGAGGGGATTCTTTCTTTGACATTTAATAACACCTCACTAGAAAGACGAACACACAAACTATTATTTATTTTCATATATTTTTGATTTTAAATTTATGGACAATTAGTTATTAATTAAAATATAATTATTTAACGTCAAATTCTAATTTTTACTAATTCAAAGCGGTGTAGCACAATAGAAAAAAAATAAGAATTCGATTTATTCATACAAGGTATGTAGCGAGCATATCACAACGGGCAGAAGCCTTTTAGAGAATTATTCTGGATTACTCAGAAATTTGCCCTTTTCATGGGTATACATTAAAGGTGAAAGTAATGAGCCGCAAGAGATTAATCAAAGAAATCATAGCCGCCGTTGGAGTTGCTCTTTTGCTTGGGGGAGTCGTAGCCATTCCCGCAGCAACGGTCTTGACTCTGTATTTTCCAGAAAGGCTTTTGGTACCAGTATACAGCTATGCGAATTATAGCTGGTCACAGATTAGGATAGTGCCGCCGGGGC
The DNA here is from genome assembly GCA_030587365.1 of Candidatus Freyarchaeota archaeon. Classification (GTDB taxonomy): domain Archaea; phylum Asgardarchaeota; class Jordiarchaeia; order Jordiarchaeales; family Jordiarchaeaceae; genus Jordiarchaeum. The sequence goes on from JAUQZE010000025.1 coordinate 33,058, forward strand.
AAATGGGCTTCGTAGGGATTTATCTGAACTACGGTGACAGCATGATGGGTGTTTATATTTCAAGCATAAGGGTCAACGCATACATTATGGATGCTTTTAACTTCTTTAATTACATGCAGGGTACCACTTTCTTCACACCAATAATTAAGGGTCAACCTTCGCAATTCTCACCCTTCGGTTACACGGCTTCAGTTCCTGGATATTACTATTTAGTTGTTGAGAACTACTCGCCGTACCCCGCTTTCATAGTGTTGAATGGAGCAACAGCATCTACCATCGTAATTCCCATAAACAATTTTGCGCATTATTTATCCGAGCTAATACTTCATATAGCCTTAATAGCCACGCTAATCGGCGGAATATTATACCTACCGCTCCGAATTTGGAAATCAAGAACTTCTAAAAAAGGAACTAAAAAGAAGAAAGTCATAAAAAAGCAGTAACATCATTATCCAATAGGCCACATTGACCCTCTATTTTTTATTTATTGATCTTTAAAAAACTAGAAGCTGATTCTGACATTTTTTGGCAAAATATACTAAAGAGAAGTAATAATAAAATAGTTTACCACAAGTTTATAAATGTAAAGGAATAATTCCTATTAAACTACCCCTCGCTATTGCAGAGGGGCTTCCTGCTTCATTGACAACTTGCGGCGTCTCCAGCCATACCATCTCTGTGATACTCACCAATTTTGACCAGGCTTGAATTCGGCTTGTCCCAGGCCTCCTGCGTCCATTCATCAAACCCCATCGGCTTTACGTTGCACGGGGGTCCTGAATACTTTCGTGTAACGACCTATTTGCATGCAAATGGACAATAACATTTATTTAACCATAACTACTAATACCTATTACTTCTCATCTCTTCCCCTTCGGAAGGGGATTTCTCCGAGAATCGTTTAAAAGCGTTTTAAGGTGTGTTTTAATGTCTGTAGGGGTTGAAGTTTTTCAGGTAAAAGATGATGGGGAATTGGAACATGTGCCTTTGGACTCCACAAGTCTCACGGGAGCTTTGATCGTGATTGACCACGATAGAAAAAACATCTGGTTTTGGAAGGAGTCAGAGGAGCTTCCAAAGCGTTTAAAAATTGTTGGTGCAAGGATAGTAAGCTCCCTAAAACTCAAATATGGTTTAAACTATTCCACAAAGGAGATTATGGGAAAAAAAGAACCGGGACCTTTTCTCACACTGTTCGAGAATTTGCCAAGAGTCAAAACTTCCGAGAAATCACAAGTTGAGAGAAAAGCGGAATTTTCACGAACAAAACCCATAACGGTTGAGATGGCCGAAGAATCCCCCCCACCTCCAAGTGAAAAGAAAACTGCAGGGGTTCAACCTAAGCAGCTGCGAATTGCGGAAAGCATCTCAGAAATACCGATATCGGTTAATGTAAATATCAATTTGGAGAACTTTGAAAGCTTTGATGCCAAAAAACTAGAGGATTTAGTCAAAAAGGTCAGAGATGTATTAAAAAGCCTATAATTGGTGTCGGCTCGCAGATTTATTGAAAGATTATAAAATGACTATTTCTATAACATTTTATTTTTTGATACTTGATATAAATTGAAGTGTACTTTTTGCCTTCTCTCTCACGTTCTCATCATTATCTTCATCAGCAAGCTTTCTAATTTTGGGTATGATTGATGTTGCAATTTGAGGCGAGTTTCCAACGATCCACCCCAGAGAATCTATTCCCTTTTTGCGGACTGTAGCTTTTTTATCTTCTAGGACTTTTATTAGATCTTGTGTTATTTCCCCGAGAAATGGCTGCGCTTCTTTGGGGTTGTTACCCGCGATCCAACCTATACCAAGTACGGCTACCCCTCGTACATTTTCGCTACTGGAGTTTAAGAGTTTTCTTAGATTGGTGAGGATATCATAAATTGTTTTAGGGTTGCTAGTTCCTAACCATCCCAAGGCTTGAACCGCATTCCAACCTATCAATTCGTCCCCTTTTTCTACAACCTTAAATATGCTGGAAACAATTTTCTCAATTAATTCGGCTTTTTTAGTCAATACAATTAAGGCCTCTACAGCACTACCCCTAACACTGGGTTCTGAGTCATTCACCGCAATAAAAGCAATGTCAGATACAAAATTAACTACAATCTCGGGTTTTTTATAAGCAATTAAAACTAGAGCCTCCGTAGCATTAGATCTAACATAAACAAACTCATCATGCTTAGCCAAACTAACCACAATTGGAACATAATTCTTAACCAGTTCCGGATTAGAACTGCCTATCCATCCCATCGCTAAGACAGATGTTGCCTTCATCATCTCGTTTTTGGAATTCAGATGTTTAGCTAAATGTGGAATCAAGTTTGTGATAACCTGGGGATTGCTCCCACCAATCCAGCCTAAGACTAATATGTTGTTCCACCGGTAATCAATATCTGCGTTCTCAAGTGACTCAAGTATTGTCGGTGTTAGCTTTTGGAAACGTTCAGGAATCTTTACACTAAGGAGACCTAATACTTCTATAGCATTTGCCCTAACATAGGTAGACTCATCGGTAAGAGCCAGCTTCAGAATGTGAGGCAAGGCTTTTTCTGCCATTTTGGGAAACCTTTCAGCAGAAGAGTCGACAACCCATGCAGCGGCAGCCCTAGCTTGTAAATTTTCATCCTCAAACAGTGGGAGTAGCATATTAAATGCTTCTTCGAGTTTATTCTCCACTAAAAGATTCCCTACGGCTTTGAAATCTTCTTCAGTCAATTTATTCACTTCAAACATTTTTTAAAGAATAGGAACGATACAAATACTCTAGTCACAAGTTCTGCTATTCAAATTTTCTTTTACTAAAAAAGAGATGAACATCATTACTTTTAACTCATTTGCTGTAAAATTTATCTTTTGCTAAACAAGACTTTTTATTTATTCGAATCGAAACAATTGCATTTGTAGACTTTTTTGCAAAAAGAGGATATTAGCAATAACGTAAGGCAATCAATTTCTATAGGAGCCAACAAATATACATCTCACGAAAGTACTGGCGATGTAATGGTTTCATTCGATTGAGCGTTTGGTTAAAGAAACAGGTTTTGAGGGGGAATAGGTTAATAGTTAATAGAGCTTAAAATCGAAAATGAATTTCTAAACTAATTTTCTCTGGATTTGCCAAATGAGTAAACCAGTAAAGTTAACCAGATGTATACTAGTGAACTAATATAGCACCAGGACTATTTTACTAGGGGAAGCGAAATAAGTTTTGTGGGTGCAAGCATATCCAGAAGTCTGAATATTTCGCCAGAGACGTCGTTGCAAAGGTGGCAAATAATGGTTGTTGGATAATCTATTATGATAATAGGTGGTTCCATTCCACAATAAGTCCCAATCTTTCCTTGGAAAAGTTAAGCTCAGAAGCGGGGATATCCCATGATCCTTCATCCAGCCTAAAAACAGGCTTTTTTACAAGTTATGGTTTTTCTCTTTTGAGTTATAAAAAATATTACGCAATTTCAGTTAAACCAAATACTTTATAATGAAATTTATTAAAATAATGATGAATTATAATAGACAAATTTATTAAATATTTATATGAAATAAATACAAAGAAAAAACACTTTCAGCCGAACACAAAATAAACAAGAGTTGCACTAATCCTAACCAAAGGCATTATTAACCGAGAATGAATTCAATTATGTATCATTGATACAAAAAGGTTAAGTAATCGGCTGCACTGTATTTACTTATAAAACTCCTAAAGAGACTCTTGGGGGGTTTAAATAGTAAATTCTGAAAGGACGCTTGGAGCCTTTTGAGGTGAAAGAATGACCACAACAGTTGAATTGAAAACGGAGCAATCATTTCTTAACGAGACTCTTGAAGAATTACAGTTCTCAAGTGGATTAGACGTTGCGATTATTGATATGGATGGAAACATTAAAGCCAGCAAACTTAGGTATGGTAAATCGGATGGAATCGGCAAGATAATTGTTGAAATCCTAGAAAAAAACAAAAAGATTGCAGAGATCTTCTCAACGGGAAATATTGAAGAGTACGTTGTTCACGGGAAGAACGGTTACACCTTGGTAAAAGTGTCCGGTTCGCACATCTTGGTTGTTTCGGGGTTAAAAGAGCACCAGCTCGGTTTAGCACTACTCAAGTTGAGGCAAATGGGGAATAATCCGGAATAATCCACAGAAGAAAAGTTTTGTTGGAACAATATCGACAACAAAAAACAGAACACTAATTAAAATAGAGGTTTTTTAGATTTGTTTTAATATTTCTTGAATTTTTTGACTCGCCCTTCTCATTTCGAGAAGTACGAGTCCCAAATTTGAGTCGGGATTTGTTATTGCAGATAGTAGCGTCGAACCCCCTACTTCACATATGATTATGTCTCCCTTGGAGGCGCTAATTATGACCTTATCGAGCGAACCTCGATCTAACTCGTTAACAGACCTGTTGCCAATATTCAGCACGGCAGCACTCATGGCGCCAACAATTCCCTCGTCGGCGTTTTTGGGTAGCGCCGACGCTAAAACCAAACCATCCGTCCTTACTATCGCAGAAGCAATTATTTGAGGATCCGCCCTACTCATTTCTTTTAAAGCAGCTTCGAACTCTGAGCGCCATGTCTTGGACAATAAAAAGCCTCCTCAAGCTTACACTGTTCAAAATATTAGTGAATGTCTCCTAATTAAAAAGGTTACCTATTTAATTTTTGGAAACCGGCTTCCAATATTTTGCAGAGATTTTTGCCAAAAAAAGTGTCCATTACCCCTTTAACTGTTTGGATAACTCAATATTCTCGAATAATTTTTATAATGTTATAAGAATTTGTTCTATCATGGTAGATGAATATATTAATTATTTTGAATTATTCTCTTTTTGAGAGGGTTGTAGTCTAAGTAGTCAGGGGTAGACTTACGTAGACTTGGGGCTTCAGCGCATCATTTAGACCCCTCGCGAGTTCATCGGGGTCACTCCGCTCCGCCTCAATCAAGGGCAACCCGCCCGCGAGTGTGGCGTCGAACCACTCCTTTCGCGGGGAAGCTCCTCTCATCCTTAGGTAAATGTTTATGCTGGCGTTCAGCTGTCTGTCGATTCTCAGTCCGCAGAACCGGCACTCGAAAACCTTTTCGCTCCTTAGGGCTTTGGATTTCCCCGCATCTGCTGCAGGTTTTCGAGGTGTAAAAAGGACTGACTTCAGCAACCGGCGCCAGGTTTCGAACCAGGGAAACGAGCTTTCGCCAGTCTGTTTGGTTCAGCTCCCGGTTCCACCGTTTTTTGTGTTTTCTGTTCATTTGCTGCTTTTCCAGTTTTTCAAACCCGTGCTGTGCCGCCGGGAAGGAAGCTATCCGCCTGGCGATTTGTTGTAGGTAGTTTTTCACCCGGTTTCTGCACCTTTTTCCATATTTTCGGTAGAGCTGTTTTCCTCTCCTTCTGTTTTTGGAGTATACTTGGTTTATGGTGCGCATCTTGTTATCGTAGGTTGTGTGGAGGGTGTGCAGCGGTTTTAGGTCGATTTTTATCCAGCCGTGGCTGGGGGAGAAGCCGTCCACTGAGAACTTGTTTGAGTCCCAGCCGATCCGTTCGGCGGGCTTATTTTGTTCCGTGTGTTTGGTTTCTGTGGGTAAGTGGATTTTGGTGCGGGTTAGTGTGGGTTCTCCGATTTTTCCTTTTAGGGAGAAGTATCTTTTCGACAAGTCGATGTTCACGTGTTCTTGTGGTTTTATTGTTATGCGTATTTTTTCTCCGCTGATTTTCATAAGCGTCTGTTTGACTCTCACGAAGCAGCGTTTGACAACGGGTTTTTTCCGTTTGCGGTTTCCTCTAACATAGTTTTTCTTCCACGAGTTGATTATGGAGAACGCGGTTCTCAGAGCGGAGTCCACCCAGTGCGCAGCGTACTCCCAACCAGTCAAGTACTGGTTCCTCATCGTTTTCTTGAATGAGTAGCTGGGAATCGTGGGCAGCAACCTTTTCTGTTTCTTCCTCCTGATGGTTTTCTCTTTCCACTGGATTTGGTTCCAGACAGCCCCGATCATCTGGTTTAGAATATTCTTATAGGAGTAAAAGAATTGGTCCAACGAGAGATTATGCGGGACGCTGTAGGTTTTAAACGTCAGAACCAACCTCACCAATATATATCAGGATAAAAGTATTTAAAGACCCAGAATTGAAAATAATTATGAAAGAACAGTAGTATCCTCTGCAATAATGTCTATGTATGTCTACTTAAAATAAAGCAGTTACGAAGGCGGTAGTCTAGTGATTAGGTTGAGTTATGATAGGGGAACAATTTTGATTCATGGTGGAAGGGTTCCAAACGCTTATTGGGACTCTCGTTCAAACGCATACAGAGCCCTTGCAATTTATTATTCCGATATTGTGAATTATCTTCAACTCTCGAAAATGGATTTTTCTGATAATGTTTTAGATCTGGTTCCCTGCCCTGTTTTTAGTTCTGCTATAGAGCTAAGGGATTACCAGGAAGACGCTTTACATGCTTGGCTTGAAGCTGGTAAAAGGGGAGTCATCGTTTTGCCAACGGGAGCGGGGAAAACAATTGTTGCTTTAAAAGCCATATCTCTGCTCAGCGAACCTACCCTGATCTGTGTTCCAACACTGGACTTGATAGAACAGTGGCAGTCTCAATTATCAGAAGAATTCAAAATAAAAGTCGGGGTCTATGGAGGAGGGGTTCATGAATTGGAGCCAATTACTGTTGCAACCTATGACACCGCATATTTGCGAGCTGAAGAACTGGGAAACAAGTTTACTTTCGTTATATTCGACGAGGTGCACCACCTACCGGCGCCGGGTTACATGAATATAGCTGAAATGCTGGTGGCGCCCTATCGTATGGGTCTCACAGCCACCTATGAAAGAGAAGACGGCTTGCATTCAGAATTAGACAGGCTGGTAGGAGGAAAAATTTTTGAATTAGCTATTGGGGAATTGGTCGGTGAGCATCTAGCAGATTTTGTTGTTGAGAAAATAATTGTAGATTTAACGCCGAAAGAAAAAAAGGAGTATGAAAAGGAATACAAGATTTATTTGGACTATCTAGCCACAAGCAACATATCCTTAAAATCCCCGGGAGATTTTAGGAAGCTAGTGCTTAGGAGTGGAAGGGATCCGAGAGCTAGAGAGGCCTTACTTGCAAGGCACCACGCTCGAGTGATAGCTTTGAACGCCTCCTCCAAAATGGATGTTCTGAGGGATATTCTAGAAAAACATATGGGGGATAGAATATTGATTTTTACTGAGTACAATGATTTGGTGTATACAATATCTAGGAAATTTCTCATTCCCTCCATCACTCATAAAACGCCGAAAAACGAGAGAGTTGAAAACCTAGACAAATTTAGAAGAGGTAATTACAATATTATCGTCACCTCCAAAGTTTTGGATGAGGGCGTGGATGTGCCTGAAGCGAGTGTGGGTGTGATTCTTAGTGGAACTGGAAGCAAAAGAGAATTTGTACAGAGATTGGGGAGAATTCTCAGAAAGAAGGAAAACAAATCTGCGGTACTCTACGAAATAATCACCAAAGCCACATCAGAAGTCGCCACATCCAGAAAGAGAAGAGCAGCAATAGAGGATTAGCGATGCTGCCTACTGAACTTTTAATTTCCAAGGTTTGGGGAAAAAGCATAACACCTATTTTCTCCCCTCTTAATGAGGAACAGACAGCCGTTGCGGCTGAAATTATAAAAACCTTCAAAGAATATAAGGGAAGAAAGCAGGGCGAGTTATCAGAGGTGCTTGACGAGTTTGAAGAGGGACTCAATTACAGGTTTATCCGTGGATTACGGGTTCTTCTGGAAAGAAGATGCAGATTCGAAAGCGTGAGTCCCCTGAACCCTGTGGAAGCCAGAAGAATAGTGTTTGAAGAATCCAACAAGTTGGGTTTAGTTACCAACGAGGAGAAAAGAGTAAAGGTAATAAACACCGCAGCATCCACTCTCGGGGTTACTGTCGACGATTTGGAGGAGTCACTATGGGCGGACTACGAGTCTGAACTGATACTCAGTGAGTTTAACGAAATCGAACCCATTGAACTTCTAAAATGGTACAATCTCGCTCTGGCTCAAACCCTACTATTCAGCGCCACAAACATGGAGATCAAAGTTAAATCGGGTTACCAAGAGCTTTTCAGAGCGATAAAATATTATAGGCTAATGTACACAGCAGAATCACGCGACGACAGCTTTCTAATAAACATAGACGGACCAGTGTCTCTTCTAAAGCTAACCGAACGCTACGGCACATCAATGGCAAAAATTCTCCCATCGATTATTTCAGGCAAGGAATGGCAAATAAAGGCAAATATACTAAGAAAAGGCCTACAGAAGAACCCTCGAATTTACGAGTTCATAATGGATGAAAGAGAAGGAGACAAATTAATGACCAGAAACATTGTAGAGACAGAGCAATTCGACAGCCGAGTGGAAGAAGACTTCTACCACAGATTCAAAGCCCTGAAAACCGGCTGGACAATAACCAGAGAACCCGAACCTCTGATAAGCGGGCTAACAGTAATGGTACCCGATTTCGGCTTCGAGAAAGAAGGCATGAAAATGCTCATGGAGATAGTAGGATTCTGGACAGAAAAATACCTAGAAAGAAAAATCGCTAAACTAGAAAAAATCAACCAGGAACTAATCCTAGCCGTCGACGAAAACCTAGCCTGCTCATCCTTCGAAAACATCCCAGGCAAAATAATATACTACAAGAAGAAAGTACCCCTAAAACCAGTAGTCGAAATACTAAAGAAACTCGAACAAAGCAAAGAAAACCAAGACATCGCAAAGCTAACAATCGCCACAATCCAACTCAAAGAAGACGTAGTACCCCTAAAAGAAATAGCCACAAAACACAAAGTCAGCCTAGAAGCAATCAGAAAAACCATCAACGTAAAAGGATACACACTAGTCGGAAACACAATGATAAGCGACAAGATGCTAGAGAAACTAGGCGAAGAGCTAGAAAAACTCTCCATAAAAACCCGCACCGAAGCAGCAGAACTTTTCAAGAAAAACGGCATAACCGAAGTAGACCGCTTACTCGAAGCCCTAGGTTACAGAGCTACCTGGACTTCATTAGACACGGAGAATGTGCCCATAACCAAATTCAAGAAAGAATAAATTTTTTCTGACCAGTATCCATGGAATTGAAAATATGAATGTGAGGTAATTACATTATCGAGGCATAAAGGGTCTATATTAAATTGTTATTATCGGCGATATTTTCTACAGGCAGGCGAAAAACCTTTGAAGTTTTATGTTACCGCCAAAACCTATGATAACTCGACAATCACAAATTGGCGGATACCATTACCGAAAAATATACATATTAAACCGCCCCTACTATCCTATCACAAAGAGGTGTGGGAATTAGCTAATATGAGGATGATAGTATGGTACGTAGGTTGGCCGTCGTAGACTTGGATCGATGTACAGGCTGCCAGCTGTGTATGATAAACTGCAGTCGCAGGTTTGGTGTTGGTGGTTTTGGTAAGAGTACTATTCATGTAAAATCGGCTGGCGGTGTTGAGAGAGGTTTTGTTGTTGTTGTTTGCAGAGCATGTAAGGAACCCGCTCCTTGTGCGAAAGCATGTCCTGTAAATGCGCTCGAATCTAGGAAAGGTCTGGGTGTCACTTTGAACAAGGACAAGTGTATTAGTTGCGGGAAGTGTGTTGAGGCTTGTCCTATGGGTGCAGTTTTTTGGGATGAGGAAATTGATAAGCCAGCTATATGTGTGTATTGTGGGATTTGTGCGAAGTACTGCCCTCATGGTGTTATAGCTTGGGAGGAAATAAAAACGGGGAGTGTGGTGAGTTAATTGTCTGAATTTTTGCCTTCGAATGTTTTGTATGTTGATTTATCTAAGCATCTTCATAAGACGGAGAATAGGCATGAACTTTTTGAGGAGTATATTGGGGGTACTGGTGTGGCTACGCAGTTGTTGCTGGAGGAGTGTGAGAAGGGCGCTGATCCGCTCGGTCCGGGTAACGTAGTAGTTTTTGCTGTGGGTCCCTTAGTTAATCTTTATCCTATGGCTTCGAAGACTGTGGCTATGTTTAAGTCTCCTCATACTGGGAATCTGGGTGAAAGTCATGCTGGTGGTAGGAGTGCGGTGGCTATTAGGTCTGCGGGTTATGGCGCGATAGTGATTAAGGGGGTTAGTGAGAGCCCGGTTTACCTTGCCATTCATGGGGATAAGGTGTTTTTCAGGGACGCTTCGGCTTATTGGGATATGGAGAGCACACAAACTGTTGGTAGGATTATCAGGGAGAATGAGCCGGGTTCGGGTGTTAGAACAATTATGAGGATTGGTAAGGCGGGGGAGAAACTTGTCACATACGCTAGTTTGGTTACTGAGACTTACAGGCATTTTGGTAGATTAGGGTTGGGGGCGGTTTTTGGAAGCAAAAGGCTGAAGGCGGTTCTGGTGTCGGGTAAGAAGATTGCCCGGGTAGCGGATATGAGACTGTATAGGGAAGTTTATGACACTTTATTCAATCAGCAGACGAAGTCTTCTGCGTTGCAGAAATATCATGATTTGGGAACCGCTTCTAACATTCTGGTGTTGAATGAATTGAAGGGATTGCCGACAAGAAATTTGAAGGAACCGTGTTTTGAGGATGCGGAGGAAATCTCGGGAGAAAATTTGGCTGAGAAGTTTCTGGGTCGCCGAGTGGCGTGTGCCCATTGTCCTGTGGCCTGCATACATTTGGCAACGCTGAGGGAGCCCTACGTGGATGAGTCTTACTTTTATAAGACTACCTGGGTTTCCTACGATTATGAGCTGTTATATGCTCTCGGCTGCATGTTAGGAGTTTCGAGTGTTCATGGTGCCTTGAAACTTTTTGATGCTGTTGAAAAGTGGGGTTTGGATGCTATGAGCACTGGTGTCGTTCTTGCTTGGGCTACGGAGGCGGTCGAGAAGGAACTCGTAACAAAAGAAGAGACTCTGGGAATAGAGCCCAAATGGGGTGATTATGAAACCTACCTTAAAATGATGGGATTAATAGTGGAGCAGCCGAACGAATTTTACAAGCTTCTAGCTAGAGGAGTGGATAAAGCGGCGGAGAGGTATGGAGGCCTAGAATTTGCGCTAGCAATGGGTGGAAACGAGATGGCGGGGTACCACACTGGCCCAGCAGGCTACGTGGGGTTCTATACGGGGGCGAGACACAGCCACCTAGACTCGGCAGGCTACGGTGTGGATCAGAAGGAGGTTGGCAAAACTGAAGGACTGACTCCACAAAGCATCGTTGATAAACTTTTCAAGGAAGAGGTTTGGCGTCAGATATTGTCCAGTCTTGTGATATGCTTCTTCGCCAGGGGTGTGTACACGCCAGACATAGTTATTAAAGCGTTGAAAACGGTGGATCTAAACTTCAGTGAAGAGGAATTGATGAAAATTGGAGAAAAAATTCTCAAAGAGAAGTATAAATTCAAGCTCCAAGAAGGATTTGACTTCAACAAACTGAGAATACCCTCAAAAATACTGGAAATCGAATCTCCAAACAAAACAATAAAAAGGGAAACCATAGAGGAAGCAATCAAACTCTACGCCGATAGAGTAAAAGCTTGAACTCACCACGTCTCAGAAACTCTTTCCTCTTTTTTTAAAAACCTCAAATAATTAGCTCCGAGTAATACCAAGCTCCGTCAAAGTCTTAAGCACATTCTCAACAGCAGTATAAATCTCATCCTCCCTCTTCGCGCCGGTAATAACTAATTTTCCAGTGGTGAATAGAAGTAGTACAACCTTGGGATCTTTCATTCGGTATATAAGTCCCGGAAATTGCTCCGGTTCGTACATGACGTCGGGGAGCGTGTAGGCTGCAAGCTCTAGATTGAGGGCGGTTCCCAGACTCGCGGAAGCCACAATGTTCTGAACTTGGATCACTGGCTCCTTGGTCGTATCAACAATCCCCGCCTCTCGCAATTCGGTTACTATACTGTTAACTGCTTTATAGACATCCTTCTCACTCTTACTTCCGGTGCACACCATCTTTCCTGAGCTGAAAATTAATGTTGCGGTTTTTGGTTTTTCCAGTCGGTAGACAAGTCCGGGGAATTGCTCTGGATCGTATTCCACGTTTAGTACGGATCTTGCTACTTTTTCGAGGTCGATTCTCTGGTCTAGGGTTACCGATGCGACTACATTTTCTATGTGGACGAATTCTACTTTTGGCATTTGTGCTCCCCTATGATTTTTAGTTTCACGCTCTTTTGTGAGACGTAGTTATGCGTCAATTAATTTTAATTTCGTCAGTGTAAGGTTTTTTTGTTTATAAATAGTACGCTTCCTCTTAAGTTTATATGGCTGTTGGATACGGTGTTCATGTTTTCCTGCGTAATATGTGTAAGGCTAACGCGAAGCCTGCCAACACGACACCAATCAACCTCCCGATGACCACAACAATTGGAACGCCCTGCGAACCCTGTGAAGCCGCTAAAAACACCACCATTACGGTCAATAGCCTTTCAGCCTCACTAAAAGTCTCCGTGTGAGAACCAGACATATCCACCCATCTATAGCCAAAACCAGAAACCCACACCTCAACCACCAAACCAGAAGAAACCACACCCGAATACCTCTGGTAAGGCACCGCAAACCAACCCGTACAGCCATCAACACCCGTACTAGCATTACCACCACCATAACCCGGACTCGCATACACCACAACCCCACCCGAAGCCACCATCACATCAACACCAGAAACCCCAATACCACTCAGACCCACCACCCTAATCCTCAAAAAATTAGAAACCACACTCCCCGACAAATCATTACCAAAACAATCACTACCCAGATAGTATCCCTGACCCGAACAGTTCGGACTCAGGCTACGACTACATAGCAAACTACATAACACACTACATATACGGGATGTGGTAAAAAAGAAGCGGAAAATGGTATGTTTAATGAGATTTGTAATGGGTGTAAATGGTTCGTGGCAGTTTGTTTATATTAGGCTTGTTAGTTACTTTTTTGACTGTTTTTCCTTTATTTTTTCCAGCGCGCCTTCTGCGGTTTCCCGGATTTCTCTGCCGTACCAGTCGTCTCCCTCATCGTCTAGGGGCCAGTCGTAATTTATGGCCCACTTTAGTGGTTCTATCGATTTCTCGTCGCCTATTTTTCCTAGGGCTGCTATCGCGGATGTTCGCTCAATGAAATCGCCGTAGTAGAGGAGTTCGATGAGTGGTTCCACCGCCCTAGCGTCTCCAATATCTCCAAGTGCATCCGCCGCTTCACTTCGAACCCTCTCATCTTCATCTTTTAGTGCCTTTATTAGTGGTTCCACCGCCCTTCTATCTCCTATTTTTCCAAGAGCTTCAGCGGTATGGCTTCGAGCAAGCTCATAACTGTCTTTTAGTGCCTCTATCAGGGGTTTTACCGCTCTCCTATCTCCTGTTTCTCCGAGAGCGATTGCTGCACTACTTCGAACTTTCTCACATGTGTCCTTTAGTGCTTGTATTAGAGGTTCTACTGCTCTATTATCCTTTATCCTCCAAAGGGAGAATGCGGCGTTACTTCGGGTATGCGGGTCTGGATGTTTTAGTGCCTTTAGGAGAGGTTTGAGAGCCTTCTTATCTCCTATCTCTCCGAGTGCCGCCGCCGCGTTTATTCGGATTTCGCTGTCATCATCACTAAGAGCTTTTATGAGGGGTTGTATGAGGGTTTCCAGAGCCTTCTCGTCTCCTTTTATTCTGTGATTATACGATATTCTTCCGAGTGCTTGTGCTGCGTTTCTTCGGATTTCGCTGTCATCATCACTAAGAGCTTTAGTTAGAGGTTCTATAACCCGCTCATCGTCTATAAATGATTGAAGAGCCTTTGCTGCTGTTCGCCGAACTTCAGTGTCCTTGCTTTTTAAGGATTCGATATGTAGGTTTATGCTCATTACTGGTGGCTCCTCCGTCATTTCAGTATGAATATACTCTTTCACTTTCTCTTATATACATCATGGTTTTGCAAAAATAGGATATTTTCGGGCTTAGTGTGATAACCATAAAAATGAGTTGCTTAAAGTTTTGCTTTGATGGATTTAATAAACAAGAGTGTGCTTATCGAGGTTAACTACTCACCTTCCGAAAGAAGGGTTAGGATTCATCGATGTTCTTTACTATTATGCCTCTCGAATCTTTGCTATAGCGGCTCAGTAATATTGGTGATGAGCGTGCTGTGGAGGCTCTTACTTGGGCTTTGAATTATGACTGTGTATCAATTAAAATCTTATTTTAAAAATTCCAGAATTGTGTCGAGCGTTCGTTCAAAATGGGTTTTAAAACTTGCAACATCTCTACAATATTTAACTGCAAACCATTTTGCCTGAGCTGAATATGAGTGTGGCGGTTTTTGGTTTTTCCAGTCGGTATACTAGTCCGGGGAATTGTTCTGGGTCGTATTCCACGTTTAGTATGGATCTTGCTACTTTTTCGAGGTCGATTCTCTGGTCTAGGGTTACCGATGCGACTACATTTTCTATGTGGACGAATTCTACTTTTGGCATTTGTGCTCCCATCAAAATTTAAACTAGGACACTTAGTATGGTTTTAACTTATAAATTTGTGTGTCTATTATGGCTTCGGCTGAATTTTTTGTCATAAAGATTGTTTAATGATTTAAAACTCTTCGAAATAGGTTGGATTATTTCTTTATTGCTAGTTTTGTTGAGTTTTCTAGGTAATGTGTGTTCGGCTGTTTTGGGTTACGGTTTTGTCGTTTATTGGTTTTTGTGTTATGAGTTATTTTTGTGCGTCTTTTTTATGTTTTGTTTTCTTGGAGTTTTTTGGTGATTTGTTCTAGGTCTGTTAGGAACTGTTCTATGTGCTGTGTTTTTATGTGGGGCATTATGACTACGCGTAGGATGTTTGTGAATTTTCCTAGTGCCCATTTTAGTTTTCTTAGTTCTTGGTCGATTTGGCAGATGTCTAGGTTTTTTGAGGTTATTCCTACTATGTTTATGACTGGTTTGGTTGCCAGTTCAACGTTTTCTATCCTTTCTATTCCTTTTTCTAGCTGTTGTGTTACGTTCATGCAGCTTTTTACGATTTTTTGGTATCCTTCTATTCCAAGGTGTTTTAGGATTGCCCAGGTGGCGATTGCAGTGGCTCCGGAGCGGGTTCCGAGTATTATGGGGTGGGTGTAGGTTCCTCCGGCTAGGTATGGGATTTCGAAGCAGTTTTCTTGTATGTATGATTGATTTTTGAAGAGGATTCCTCCTGCGGGTATGGGTGCGAGTCCCATTTTGTGGGGGTCTATGGTTATGGAGCAGACTCCTTTGTTTCTGAAGTCGAATTTGGGAATTTTGTAGCCCAGTCTTTCTAGGAAGGGTATTACCATGCCTCCGAATGCGGCGTCTATGTGTAGGTAGAGGTTGTTTTCGGTGGCGATTTCTGAGAGTTCTTCTACGGGGTCCACTGTTCCGAGGGCGGTGGTGCCTGCAATTCCCACTATTGCTACTGTTTTGTTGCTGATGGCCTTTTTGACCTCGGGAACTTTTACTCTGTATTCGTGGTCAATACCAATTCGAATTAGACGGAGGCCCATTAGGTCGGCGGCCTTATCAAATGATATGTGTGCTGATTCAGGGAGGATTACTTCTGGTGTTCCACTTTTGCCTTTTGTTCTTCCGATGTTTCTGGCGATTCTCATCGCTACAATGTTGGCCTCGGTGCCTCCGCTCACTATGTAACCCCAGCTTTCGGGATTGTTCAAAAGTTTGCCCAACATTCTTACTACTTCTACCTCTATTTCCTGTGCCCCCTGAAAAAGTCCGGGATCTCCTAGATTTTTCTCCAGATACATTGTCATGACTGATTTTGCTAGTTCATGTGGGGTGGTGCACATGCTTCCCAGAATTTTTCCGGACTCGTAGGTTAAATCCTTGTTGAGTCTGTCGCTTAATTCTTTGAGGATTTTTTCTCGTGAAACTCCTTTTTGCTTCAATTGTTCTCACATCACTTTAGCTGTTTTTTGTCATTCTTTTTTCCAATCCTTTTACCAGAGCGGTTATTAGCTCGTTCATCGGTGTTGGAACGCTGTGTTTTTTTCCGTACCTGGATATGGCTCCGTTTATGAAGTCGATTTCGGTACGTTTCCCTCTCTCGATGTCCTGTAGCATTGAGTTTTTGTTTTGGGCGGTTTCTCTCGCCACCTCAAAGGTTTTTTCCACTGGGTCAAACAGTAGGTTGATGCCGAGTTTTTCCGCAACTTTCATTCCTTCCAGTACCAGTTCCTTCATGCTTACCACTATTTCGGGAATCTCTAAGAGTTCGCCGTTCTTTAAACCCGTGAGAGCGCCCAAGGGATTTATTCCCGCATTCACAAGAGCCTTCCCCCAGACTACCCCAGAAATATTTTCAGTGACACTCGTGGGAAGCCCGCTTTCTGAGAACATTCGGGCAATATTATCCACTTCGGGGGTGTTCACTTCGTAACATCTCCCGATGATGGTTTCGCCGGCTCCAGTGTGAATGATTTTTCCAGGCTTTTCTAATATCGCACCATTAGTTGTTACCCCTCTAATTACCCTTTCTTTTCCTATTATACGGGCTGCTATTTCTTCGTTTCCCAGCCCATTCTGGAGAAACATAACCCAGGTGTTTTTACCAATTAGGGGATCTGCATCTATTACTGCCTGTTCGGTATCGTAAGCCTTTACTATAATCAAAACCAAGTCTACTACTCCAACTTCAGAAGGCTTGTGAGTGGTTTTGACTCTAATGTGGTGGTCGCCGCTAATTCCAGTTATTTGTAATCCGTATCTCTTGATAGCGTCCACAATGGGTTTCCGGTCAATTAGTGTTACATCTACCTCGCTCTCTGCGAGAAATCCGCCGAATAGGCTGCCCATACTCCCAGAGCCCATGATAGCTACCTTCAATGCTACACACCAAGTTTTTAAGTGGTTTGCTTTTGCCAGAATTCATTTTCTGAATTTTATACAGACTCGCAGACAGTCTCTCAAATATTTACAATATTATCAAGGTTTGAGAAGTTGGGTTGTTAGAAAAAGGTTTTGGGACGAGGGTTAAATATTTTTTTAATGGTAAACTCGAATTTCTCTTTTTAGTTTGACTTGGCTATTCGCTTTTTGTTTCTTTGGATAGAAGTTTTATGACTGAGGGATACTCTTCTATCTGTTTGTAGGGTATGTACATGGAGTTTACAAATTCTTTTTGGAAGTCTGGGTCTACGGCTAGTTCTACGTATCGTATTTTCTTTGATAGGGCATATGCTTTCTCTCTGGTTTCCTTAGAAGTTAGGCACATTTTGGCTCCGGTAATAGCTGTGTTCCCTACGAATTTGATCTTTTCAGTGGGTATATCAGGTAACATTCCAAGGATTTTGGCGCTTAGAGGATCTATGTGGTATCCGAATGCTCCTGCTATGTAGATTCTATCTAAATCTTCTTTGGTGTATCCCCTTCTTCTCAGGGTTATAGCTACTCCTGTATGTATAGCACCTTTTGAGAGTTGTATCTCCCCTATGTCCGCCTGAGTTATTGTGATCGCTTTGCCTGTGGCGGTTTCATTACCCCAAGCGATAACAAACTCTTTCTGACCATTATGTTGTATTAATCTTTCACTATCTATTTTGTTAAAGCGCCCTCTGTTATTTATTACTCCGGCTCTGAATAATCCTGCTATTCCGTCTAGGATCCCTGAACCACAAATGCCTACAGGTGGTTCGTTATCTATTGTTTTGTAGCTTATCTCAAGACTACCTGAATCAATTTCAATTTTTTCGATTGCTCCTGTGACGGCTTTCATTCCATATTTTATATGCGCCCCTTCAAAAGCCGGCCCAGATGCACATGAACAGGAAAGTACATCTTCACTATTTCCCACAAAAACTTCGGTGTTAGTTCCTACATCAATTAGAAGTGAACGCTCCTTGCTCTCGCAAATACCCGAAGCGATAACATCTCCAACCGCATCAGCCCCCACAAAACCAGCTACACATGGCAAGACATACACGTTTACCTCCGGCTCCACAGCAAGATTCAAATCTGAAGCTTTTACGTTTAGAGGGCTTTTCACAGCAGGAACGTAGGGGGTGTAAGATACATACTTTGGTTGAATCCCCAGAAAGAAGTGATGCATAGCGGTGTTTCCTACAACGGTGAGTTCATAAATGTTTTTGGTAGCGATACCCACACTACTACATGCTTGCTTTATCAGGGAATTTATGGCACCTACAACCAGTTTCTGAAGTCTCTGAAGGTTTTTTTCACCCTCGATAGTGTAAGATATCCTAGTCATGAGATCCTCTCCATGTGCTATCTGGGGATTTTCGACTGATACTATTTCTTCGGTCTCACCGTTCAGTAGATTCACTAGATATCCTACAATTTTGGAGGTTCCAATATCCACGGCAAACCCATAAAGAACATTTGAGGCGTCTCCGGGTTCCACGGCAACCAGTTTTTTGTCATTCCAAACCACTGCTGTGACATCCCATTGTTTTTCTCTTAAAACATCGGGCAGGTTGCTGAGTAATCTTTGACTCAGTTCCGGTTCAGAAATTCCATACTCACTCTCCAGAGCTTCAAGCAGTCTCTCCACATCCGGTCTAATGTCATGCAGAGTTGGCTTTGGTAAAAACACATGAAACTTTTTTACTAAAGGCTCCAGCTTTACCGGGCGCTCCATTCCTGTAATCTGAATCCTACGAACCCTTATTCGTCCCTCTTCGGGAATCTCGACCACCAGGTCTCCTTTAGCTATTGTACAGCATGCAAGACGATAGCCTTCGGATATTTCACTTTCCGACAGAAGTTTCTTTTCAGCATCAATTAATTCACTCACACAGCTTTGATCCTGTATAATTACACGACATTTACCACAGGTTGCTTTTCCACCACATTCGGATCTTATGCCGATTCCTGATTCTTCAGCGATATCTAAAATTCTCTGATTCTGATCAGCGATGACTTTCCGCCCTTCTGGCTCAAACTGAACAGTAATTTTCCTCACTGCTATACACTCCGCGGTGTAGAAAAAATCTTTATTATAAACAGAGAAATGTTCATCTACAAATTTTTCGAATTAAATTTTTACAATTGAATTTAGGTAATAGTCGAACCCTTCTCAGCAATTTCTTTGAGTCGGTCTCGGATTAGTTTTAAAACTTCTCCCAAAACTTTTTTGTTATCATAATTTTTGAGTATTTTTTTGAGTTCTTCTTTTGGTGTATTCTTTAATTTCTTAACTTCTTCAACTAGGAGAGGCATACATCTCACATGGTTGTCAACTATGGTGATGTTTGCTAATTGTGAGGTTCTACTCAGAGGATTAAGGTCTACGGCGATCACGGTTTTTCCTATTTTTCTTAAGGCTTGCGTCCTATCGCCGTCCTCTATAGGTACTAGAACGGTGTCGGCAATTAGGATTCCTCTTGTGTCCACAACCCTTCTTACGCTTGAAATTTCGGGAATTTCTCCATTAGCGGTTTCTCCCACGCCTAGGACCTCTTTAGCTCCTGCTTCTTCTAAAACCTTTTTAATGGCTTCCAAGCGTTCAGGACTCCTGTAGAAAATATTGGCTTCTATTTTGGCTCCCGAAACTTCTGCAAGTTCTACTATTTCGTGGGGGGTGAGAACTGCAGAGTTTCCATTAACACTGATAACAGGATATTTGGATAATAACAGTGCCGCCGCCGCCGCTTTGATAGCCTTCTTAGCGGGTAGCGTTGTTTCCTCTCCCAAAAGATAATCAAACGCCTCGCCTCGGCCATGAGCTATTAATCCCGCTTTAGCCACTACGTTATGCTCCATTCCATGAATAATCTTGTGTCTTATTCTTAGGGATTCTGCACGGGGATGACTGTCAGGAATTTCATCCAAGGTATTTTACCTCCTAAAGTAGTCTCGCTCCTACATTATCAATTTTTGACACGAAAACAATTCCATTAGGCATACACTCTTTAAAAATGTCGCAAGCATTCTTGGAGTCTTTCTCACTAACAAAGCAGAAAACGGACTGGCCTAGCATAACCATACTACAATATGTGTACCCAGCATCCTCTAGGCTTCTAATCGTGTTCGTAACTGTTTGGGAAGCTAAACCGATTTGCATAGTGAACCTTTTTGAAAGAGAAATCAACTTATCGATAGAAGCTTCCTTCAAAAGCTCGTTTACCAGCATATCACCAGCTTCATTAATCTTTTTTCTTTTCTCCGGGTTAGAGAGGACTTCCTTTGTTTCCAGTTTTCCAACAGAACCGCAAACCACAACAAAATTGCAAGCAGACGGTATGATGTCTATCTGCCCGTATCCCGGCGCACCCGGCTTAGTTCTTATTTCTATACCCCCCCTATTCTGGGCAATAACATCGCCCAATCCAGTTTTATGAGTAACCTCTGCAATATGAGCCAGCTGCGCACTATTATTCTTAGTCAGCCCCAAATTCAGAGCTTGATTAAGCGCAAGAGAAGTACTCAGCGCCGCCGCACCACTAGCCCCATATCCCGCCCCCACTGGAATCTGCATCTCCTGCATAATTTTCAAATCATATTCCTGGTCATATTTTTGAAGAGCCAAGTCTAGTGCCAATCTCGCAGCTGTTTGAGTTACGTCGGCTTCACTTTTTTTACCATCGATAAATATTTCCACCGAGGCATGATTTGAAGGAGTTACCTGCACCCTAGTTATGACACCGTGTTGTATAGAGAATCCAGAGCCTTTAGAACCCTTTAGCAAAGGATCTATTGGTGCATCACATATACGGAAAAATGTGGTTATATGTCCAGGCGAGAAGGCTTTTGCTTCAATAACCAAGTTTATCTACTTCCATACATCAATTCATTAGAACCAAATAGCTTAAGATGACGATAACCGCGATGCTTTTTATAATCTTTATGTGGAGGGCTTTTTTAATAAACCTACATAAACTTCGCGTCTTAGACAAAATATGAAAAAAGTCTTTCATAGCAAATAAAAGCGTTATGGTTAAACTGTATTAGTTACATAAATCAGAGCAAGTACACCATTCGTTGTAGTTTTACTGAATGCAAAGTTTCTTAATACGTCTAGTAACCTTGAGTAAGGAGCAACCAGCTCGTATAGAATATTTAATGATAAAAGCGATGCCCACTTTATGGTAGGCGAAAAAGAGTGTCATAAAGGTTTGACTCTTAAGAATCGTGGGCTCAGATGCATCATTCGATAAAAATATAGGCTCTTACTGTGAAGAGTGTCATAGAATATATATATTTGAGAAAATCTAAATATTTTCATTATTTTATGTTGTATCTGTTCTTTTTATGCCTAAAGCTTAAATATCTGTTAAATGCGTAAAAACGCAGAGTACCGTGAGCCTTTTTGGGGGTACTCAAAGGATATTCGGGGTAATAATTTGCTAAGCAAACACACATCCAAACAAATTATTGGAACCCAAAGCGAGGTTCTAAAGGGAAAGAATATTGTTATGTGTATCACGGGCAGTGTAGCGGCTGTGGAATGCCCCATAATAGCAAGGGAGCTAATGCGAAACGGAGCAGAAGTTTATGCAGTAATGTCGCCTGCAGCCACCAAACTTATTTCCCCGGATTTAATGGAGTGGGCAACGGGAAACCCCGTGGTAACCCAATTGACGGGAAAAGTTGAACACATATCCCTCGCAGGAATACACCCTGACACCGCTTCGTTAATTCTTGTTGCTCCGGCAACTGCAAACACGATCGGCAAAATTGCTCACGGGATAGATGATACGCCTCCCACAACTGTAGTGAGTAGCGCTTTAGGTGCCGAAATCCCTATAGTAATCGTTCCGGCTATGCACGAGTCTATGTTCCGCCATCCAATTATACTTGAAAATATTAACAAGTTAAGATCTTTGGGTATAGAATTCATAGGTCCAAGGTTTGAAGAGGGAAAGGCAAAGATTGCTCACATAGATACAATAGTGGCTTATGTTATAGAGGTTTTAACCAGGCCCAAGGATATGAAAGGCTTAAGAGTGCTAATCACGGCAGGTCCAACCAGAGAATATATAGACGCTGTTCGGTTCATTAGCAATCCCAGTTCCGGCAAAATGGGAATCTCTCTTGCGATCGCAAGCATTCAGAGGGGGGCAGAGGTAACTATGGTTTATGGGCCTGGTGCTGTGGAGCCTCCACCACTTGCTAAGGTTATAAATGTAGAGTCAACGCAAGATATGCTTGATGCTGTGGTTTCAAATCTGAAGAAAGAGCATTACGACATAATGATTTCCAGTGCAGCAGTCAGCGATTTCACTCCCGATAAGAAGATTGATGCAAAAACTCCTTCAAGTAAAGAGAATTTTATGGTTAGATTAGTTCCGTTACCCAAGGTGATTAATCGGGTCCGAGAGATTGCTCCAGACATCTTTCTGGTAGGATTTAAGGCTGAATATAAAATCTCTAAGGAGCAGCTGATAAGCTGTGCATTGAACAAAATTAAGAAAGCGAACCTAGACCTTATAGTTGCTAATGATGTTTCACAGGAAAATGCAGGATTCGCATCTAATAACAACGAGGTTTACATTATTGACAAAAACGGTGAGGTAACACACATTCCCCTAAGCCCAAAAAGAGTGATAGCCTCTAGAATTCTTGACATCGTGGTTAAAAAGTATAATCAAAAGGTTT
The DNA here is from genome assembly GCA_030587365.1 of Candidatus Freyarchaeota archaeon. Classification (GTDB taxonomy): domain Archaea; phylum Asgardarchaeota; class Jordiarchaeia; order Jordiarchaeales; family Jordiarchaeaceae; genus Jordiarchaeum. The sequence continues at coordinate 55,653 of JAUQZE010000025.1, forward strand.
TGGAGCTTCAAAAAAGCAACCCTAATCTAGGCGGATTAGAATAATTTAGGGCAATAGCAGTTTACTTTTGAGCCGCCATTAAAATCACTTTGGCGAAGTCTTCGGGCTTGATGCCTACCAGTGTTATATTCTTTTTCTTGAAAAATCTGTAAACCGTATCATTCACCTTTTCGAGAGGTATTCCTAAGAGGCTTTTTTCTAGTTCTTCAATTTCTTCTTCGGGATGCATGTAGAAGTCTCCAGTTATGCGTATCTCACTTATTTTTTCTTTGGATATTTTTACTTTAGCTTCTACCAGCTTTCCATCTGGAACTTTAAACTCCGCGGTTCCCACTCTTCTATTCCTCCTTCTTAGAGTTTATAGTTATTAGGATTTCTTCTCCCTCATTAAGATTTAACTTCTCTCTTTTCTTAGATATGAGCTTGATGAGAGGCTTTTTTAAATTGATGTATAGTGAGAGACCCCTTAAATCGATCCCATCACAATTTACGGAAAGTGGTTTGAGTTTTATCGCCACAAGGTTTTGCTGCTTCTCGACGATGTCACCAATGTTAAGGTCGCCTATGAAAACCTTCTGGCCCAAATCAAAGTCGTTTTTTTCCAAGAGAACCCCTCCAAAGCCGTAGTGGGGCAGTCCACAATCAAGAAGCCCGAGCTCATTATTTATTTTGATTGCGAAACCACAAAACCTTCCCATTTTAATAATAACCCGCTTGCTAGGCTCTACCATTGTGTAGTCTGTTCGGACATCGATCACTTTACATTTGAAACTGTTACCCGACTCAGAATATCCCCTCTTTTCTAGAGACAGAAGACGAATGGGATAGGCTCCCTTTGCCCGTATAGCATCCGCCGGGTTTCTTATTTCTATGTGAATGTGTGGATCTGTCCAGAAATTAAAAAATCCGCTCCTAATTAGTGTTCCCATGCAGTCCCCTATGTCCAGATTCTCTCCAACTTTTACCTTGGGATTAATATGTAGAATTTTGATTAGATATTTTGGGTTCTCTTCACTTTTGAGAATAATTAAATAATCGGTCTCTTCGGCATCGAAATTTTTACGTATTGGTGCTCTAACTTTCTTAATACAAGTTACCATTCCAGGGGAGGGACAGGGAGCCTCCGCCCCAAACTTTCCCGAACCGAGGTAAATATCAGCAGCAACTCCGTGGTTGTGTGCATAATAGGGAGAATTAAACAAAGAGATATATTCAAAGCTATCTAATAGATAGAAATAAACACCACAGCTTTCAGCTATTTTTATTCGCTTGGACAAAGATGACACCAATTAGAAATGTTATTAAGGCGCAATATTCTCCATTGTACTAAATTATACTTCCTATTAATTTATTACCCTACCAAGAATTTAGACAGGCTTAAAACAGAATAGAATGGAAAATCGCTTTTAACAAAATTTTTGTCTACGATAAAGGCAAATCCAAAAAAATATTTCCCTATGATTCAGGTGAGATAGAAAATGCCCAAACTAAAATTCGTTATTCCAAAAGGATCCTTACAGGAGGATACCCAAAAACTTCTACAACAAGCTGGATATAGTATCAAAGCGGCTGAGCGTTCTTACCGCCCTTGGATCAATGATCCGGAGATTAACCTTAAACTGCTTAGGCCACAGGAGATACCAACCCTAATTCAGGAGGGGGCACATGAATTGGGGATAGCGGGAATGGACTGGGTTGATGAAACCGGCGCTGATGTACAGTTACTCTCAGAATTAGACTACGGTAAGGTCAGTATAGTACTAGCAGTACCAAATTCTTGGGAAAAAGTGAAGTCCCTATCGGATCTCATAAGGGATTTCAATAGAGACGGGAAAACTATTCGAATTACAACAGAGTACATAAACATAACCTCTAGGCACTTAATGCAAAATGATGAGTATCAGAAATGCTATGGAAATAAAACTCCTGAGGTTATAACACCCTGGTATCGTTACGGGGAAAATCCGAATGTTAAGATTATGCTCTCTTTTGGCGCCACAGAGGCGAAACCGCCAGAAGATGCCGACGCCATAGTTGATAACACTGAAACAGGAACCACCATAAAAAGCAACGAACTAAAGATAATTGAAGTTCTCTCACAATCACAGGCAGTGCTTATAGCAAATAAGAAAGCCCTAAAGGAAAGATGGAAAGAGGAAAAAATTCGCGATGTGATGACCCTTCTAGTAGGCGCGGTTGAGGCTAGGAAAAAGTTACACATCTTCATGAACGTTAAAGAAGAAAATATCGAACAACTTTTAGAGCAACTACCCGCCCTCAAACGCCCAACCATCTCACCACTAGCAGGAGCCGAAGGATGGTTCGCATTAAACACTGTGATAGCAAAAGAAGATCTACTGAAACTTATCCCAGTTTTACGAAAATTAGCTCAAGGAATAGTTGTCTATGAGCCAAAAGGGGTTCTACCACTGGAAGAAATAAGGAACAAAAAGTTTAGAGAATCCTAAGAAATACCCCTCTTAACGAAAAGACAAAAGAGGCATATTGCTGAAAGTATTTATTTCGAATACATCCAAAATAAATCCTGTATACCTTATTTGAGCACCAAAAATTCCTCGGGTAGACGCTCCTAGGTTTAGTCTGTAGTATTAACCGTCATAATTGACATAAGAGGTATAATAGTTATTTTACCACAATTATGGACTGGTGGAGTTTATCTTTTGTTTTCTAGTTCTCGTATTTGTTTTTCTATTTCTTCTTTCTCTCTAATTTTTTCTTCTATTCTTTTTTCTTCTTCTAGTGATCCAAAGCCTGCTTGAATCGTGGTTTTAAGATCGTTTATTTCTCTTTCAAGTTTTAATTTTCTCGTTTCCAAGTTTGTTAATCGAACATATGAGGGAGTTCTTTCCTTTTCTGGAAGCTTGATCTTTCTTCCTGTTGCTTGCTCAATCATATCAAGTCCGAGTTCTTTTAGTATTTTCTCGTCCTCCTTACTTACGAAACTATCGAGTTCCGACTCCGGCTTCTTAACTCCTTCTTCAACGGCCAAACTCTCCGCCTCGCTAATCTCCGTGGGTTCTCTTGTTATAGGCTTTTCCTCAATTCTCTCGGGCATTTCTATCTCATCAAGTTTAGTTAAGATTGTCGGTGTTTTGATAATTATTTGTTCCTCTGTTGGTTCAACAGTTTCAGGAATAGCTTTAGGTGGAGTGGGTTCTGCAGCAAATGGTTTTTCTTCTGCTATTTTTTTCAAGGGTTCAAGGGGTATTCTTGTTTCGGGTTTAACGATTTCTGGTGCTATGGTTTTTAAGAGATCTACTATAGCTTCTACAACATTCCCCATTTGTGTTCGAAGAGATTTAACCTCACTTATAAATTGGTTTTTAAGGCTAGAAACATCTTCTCTGATTGCTACAATTTTGGTATCTATCTCCCCCATTTTTTCCAAAACATTCTCTGTTCCAACCACGGATTCAATCTCTGGTTTACTTTTCAGTCGGTTTTCTATTTCATCTATTTTAGCAAATTTGGATTCCAGCTGTCCCATCCTTTCAAGAATCACATTTAATTCCGGAGTTTTTTCAACCTCGCTTAACAATTCATCAATTTCATTCCTCAACTTGCTTAAACGCTCTCTAGTTTTCATTTGCAATTACTCCTTGCAGATGGCTTGTGAATATATATTATTTTAGTTCTTTTTATAAATATTCTTTGTACTATTTGCAATTAAATAATTAAAAATTGCGATTATCACATTCTTTTTGTAGAAAAATTAAAAAGATTTGAAATATATTTATAAATCTATAGGAAAGTTAGAGGTTTGGAGTTTGATATTGAAAACCACTGACGGTAAAAGCCTAGAAGTAGGCAACGATAAATCCGGTCTCAACGCACAAAACCATAAATACAGTAATTTTGATTCGGAGCAGCTAAAGTTAATAAACGAGTTCTCTCCTATGAGGGAGAGTATTATAAAGTCGGTGGTAAACAGATTCCCAATGAAGGGCTTAGACACAATAATAAAGCAAGCTTTTGATGAGGCGGTGGCTAGAAACCTGAGAGAAATTAAGAAATACTTTTTAAACACACTTTACGACAAGCCTCAAAAACCCCAAACAGAGGAAAGACCCCACAAACAATTAAAAAACGATAAAGCATCAGAGGAGAGATCCAACGAACTTTATGAACCAGACTTGAAAAGATCCGTGGACAATTTAACAATATCAAAAAGCTCAAATAGAGCTGATAGTTCTCCAATAGAATCTACGAAAAGTAGAAACTCTAATTTAATAGTTGAAGACTACCAAAAAAAGGTTGAGCAACTAATCCTAGAGATAAAGATTCGTGATAAAAAGTTAAAGGAGAACGAGGAGCAGATCGGAACTCTTAAAGACCGATTAGAAATTCTGGAGCAACAAAACATGCCTGCCTTTCTGGAGAATTGGAAGTTAGAAAATGAATGTGAAGGGGGAGATGTTGAGCAGCTACAGAACCAGATTAGGCGTTGGGAGATACTGTGGCAAAAAATGAGAACATTTTTTAAAGGGGATCCTAAATTTAAAACATTATTTATACTGCAACGCCTAGGAAGTATCAGCATTAAAAATTTATCCAAGGCTTTAAATCTCGACTCAAACCAAATAGAACCAGTTCTACGAGAATTACAGGAGTCAAGTTTCATCGTATTAGACGGAGACACGCTTAGAATAAATACCGATTAGTGAAAACAATATTACAGTATTCGAATTATCTCAATACATTTTATAATACGATAAGAAAGATTTAGCACTTTCAAATATCCTTAATCGTTAATCTGTTTTTCAATAAGATGTTCTCAAGTTCAAGTTAAAAAAAGAAACCGCGTTTTCAAACAATTCCTGTTCCACCTTATTCTCGTTATATCCCTTAATGTTAGCAATTTTTTGCACAATAACCGAGCAATCCTTTGGTTCGCCTCTTATTTTGTTATACTCTACAGGTCCGTCAGATTCGCTCAGCAGATGATTTAAACTAACCTTTTCAGCCACATATTGTACCTTTTTAGAATAAGCAATCGCGGGTGTGATTGAAAAATAATAACCCTTTTGTATACCTATGTCAATCAAATCTCCGGGGCCCGTATACCAGTGAATTAGCACGTTCTTAAGCTTGTACTCATCGAGGATTTTAAAAATTAGTCTTTCAGCCCCTTTTGTGTGGAGAATCACGGGAAGATTCAGCTCTTTGGAGATTCTAAGCATTTCTCTAAAAATTTTTTCCTGCTGAGGGTAAAGCTCTTTACTCTTCACAAAATAGTGATCCAAACCAATCTCCCCAATAGCCACCAGATTCTTAGAGCTACTCCTTATTAACTCTATAGCCTTTTTCAAGTCTGTCTCAGTGGATTTGCCGCTAGCCTCGGGGTGTAAACCTAAGCTTGGGAAAATAAAGCCGGAGTAGCTATTTGAGATTTCCATAACCGTTTCCATGGATTTAACGTCCATTGACACAGCTACGATTGCAACCACGCCAATTTGCTTTGCACGTGTAACGGTATCTCTCAAATCTGGATAAAGGTCAACATGGCAATGAACATCAACAAGCAAAAGACCGCCACCATATGTTTTAAGATATACCGATTCCTTAGTAAAAATTTACCCCTGCTAAAATTTTCATCTAAGATAAGTTTATGGAAGTCTCTTCATATCTCCTATTTCCAATTTTGAAATAAAGGTTTATAGTTTTAATAGATCAAAAAGGAGAATCGACAAGCCGGCGAGACCGCCCCTATCATAATCTATGAAGCACAAAGCATATTCTCATGTTCCGAAGGCATAATCGCTTCGTATTCTATTAATTAATATGCCCAAATCAACACAAATAATAAGGCTGAAAGGATAATTTTTAATCAGAGTTGTTATACTGAAAGCAGAGTGGTGATAGTTTTGCCTACCATTTGTCCGCGATGTGGTCAAAGAACAGAGGATTGGTTTGTTTACTGTAAGTATTGCGGCTTGCCGTTAAAGCAGGAATTAGAGAAACCAAAAAAACCAGTAACAATAAGAGTAGAAGTAGAAGAGCCTGAAAAACCAATTGTCACTAGAAAAGTGAAAGAAACCCCGAAAACCGAGAAAAAGGAAGCAAAATTAGAAGTAGAGAAACCGGTTGAGGTTGAAAAAATTCCTGATGATGTTAAAAGAAACCTTATAGGAAGAGGCAAAACGTACCTCATTGAGAATCGCTTGAGGAAACTGAACAGGGATTACGAAACTCTAAAAACACGTCAACTCGTAGGAGAAATTACAGAGGAGGAGCTAGAGAAGAGATCAGAACCACTATGGCAGGAAATAAACGACATCAAAAAAACCCTAGGGGAAATGGGCGCCACAGAACAACTAGAGGTCGAAGTACTATTAGCTGAAAAAGAGACGCAAGTTGAAAGGAAAAAGAAACTAGAAGAGCTACTAATCAAGGGGGAGATAAGAGAAACAATCTATCAAAAACTGGTCTCAGAGTATGACGCAAAACTAAAACAAGCTGAGAAAAAGTTGAAAGAGGGCGTCCATCAGATGGAGAAATGGCTTGTCTCACTCAAGGCAGAAAAGCAAGAGTTATTAGACCAACAAGAAATGCTGATGGCCAAAATGAAAATAGGCGACTTACCAGTAAAAGAATACGAAACCCAAAAGAAAGAACTGGAAACCAAAATAAAGGACAATGAGCTCGCCTGTCAATTCCTAGAAGGAGTAATAGAAAGATTCAGAGTCACAGAAGATTAATTAAAAAACCTCTATTTTTAATTATAAAATAATTTATCCCATACAAAAAACTAAATCCGACTCATTTTTAACTATTTTTCAAAAAAGCCTGATTCGGGGCTTTTCTACCTTTTATTCTTTAAAAAATGAAAAGTCTTATTTTGGAGACTTTTTAATTACTTGTATGGTGGTTTTATTTTTATTTTCTGGGTGATGTGTTTGGGGAGAGCTATTATCGTTTCGGGTTGTCCGGGTACTGGGAAAACAACTCTTAGCGTTGGCTTGGCTGGTGTTTTGGGGGTGGAGGTTATAAGTTTGGGTGAGTTGGTGGAAAGAGAAGGGCTTTATAGTTACGTTGATACTGATCGAGATACTAAGGTAGCTGATTTAGATGAGTTGGTTCCAAGGGTTGTAGAGCTTATAGGGAAGGCTAGCGGATTTGTTATTGTAGAGGGGCATTATGCGGATATTGTTCCTTCTAAATTTGTTGAGGTTGTGATTGTTTTGAGGGCGCATCCTGAGGTGTTGCGTAAGAGGTTGGAGGCTAAAGGCTGGAATGAGCGGAAGGTTAGGGAGAATATTCAAGCGGAGATTCTTGGTTCTTGTACTTTCAACGCCTTGGAAGCTTATGGAAGTAAACGGGTTTATGAGATTGATACGTCCAATCTTTCAGAGGAGGAAATGGTTTCCTTGGCGCGAAGAATAATCGATAAAAAGCCGAAGGATTATAGGTCGGGTAGAATTGATTGGCTTTCCTTACTTGATGCTGATAATCAGTTGGAAAAGTATTTTTCCTCTTGAAGAAAAGATTTTTAGGTTACCTTTTTTTCAATTTTTCCATCAGTTTTTGAACGGATATTTCGTAGAGCCCATCTCTAGCCGAAAGGATTAGCGGCTTTCCGCTTATTAAACCATCCACATCGATCTCGAATACCCCAATCCCTTCTGCTCTGACAGTTTCCAATCCCTTCCCCTTAGAATGTTCAAAGTTGTTCTCAGTTATTACGCCGGAGATTACAGGAAGATAGGGTTCACCGAATTCTCTTTGTGCTTCTTCTTTTTCGTCTGTCTTTTTAATTTCTTTATGCATTTTTTTGAGTTTAAAGGTGGTTGATCCGCAGTTAGAGCAACGGAATGTTCCTTGTTCGGGAGATAGTTGTGTTCCACACTTTAGACAGTAATGAATAAATGCGGTTTTTGGTTTTTCTTCTAGATTCAATCGGTGTATCCTTCTCGATTTTGTTTAAGCATTAGGGAAATTATGCTAGATGTTTCTCTAAGAATGTTTACACTGTTTGCGGGTGCTATTATGGTTATTTTTGAACCTCCGTTGGGTTTGTTTTTCCTCCTTATGAATCCCTTGCCCGTAGGGTTTTTGTTGAAGGTTAGTAGTTCTATTCCGGTGAATGTCTCATAGTCTATTTCAAGCATTGATTCTCTTATCAGGTCTGCTTGCTCTTCCGGTTTGAGAACTTCTTCAAGTACTAGTATTACGTTTTGTTTAACCTTTTCTACTATGAATTTTATCTTGTCTTGGGAGGTTAAGCCATTAATAACCCATTGGGGTATTATATCTATTCTTGGACTCATCATTTTCCTTTCTCACCCCTTTAGCGTGACTCCGCTACTAACCTGTAAAGCTCTTCTACGTTCTCTCCTGTCAGGGCGGATATGGCTACGCTCTTGTGGTCTGGAAACGCGTCGAAGACCAGTTTGGGACGCGATTTAGGCAGGTCTATCTTGTTTGCCACAATAATGTTTGGTATGTTTTTTGCTCTCAGGTTTCCCAGAATAACAAGGTTAACCTGGTCGAAGGGGACCTTTGTGGCATCAAAAATGGTTAGAGCAAGGTCTACATTGTCAAGCCACTGGATAGCTTCAATCACTCCTCTGGTCGCTTCCTTGGCTCTTTCAATTGCTTCCTCGCTCGATAATCCATGCTTTAGGAAAACCTTATAATCGATTTTACTAGAAATGCCGGGCATGTCCACAACATTCATTCTGAGACGCTTTCCATTGTAATGCATCTCTAGGTGTTCTACAACATTAGCTGTACGGGTTTCGTGTGGAATAGAGGAAGTTTTCCCCGCTTCTTTTCCTATCCAGTCAGTGCAGATTCTGTTGGCCAGAGTTGTTTTACCAGCGTTGGGACTACCATAAATACCGAGCGTAAACTCTCCATTTCTCCTAAACGCAGCCGCAACTTTTGAGAACCAGTCTGTCATTTTACTCCACCCCGTCCTACTTTAAATAGAATTTCAGAGAAACCGTTTCCCCCCACACTTAAACTAAGATAGCCATTTTCTCGCGCCATTCTTAACACATAGCAATGATTCTCATCGGACTTTTTTACTTTTCTAGGGGACTCGGTGTAATCATAGAGGGTAGCGAAAAAAAGATTCCCCATACGAGAGTGAGTATCCGAAAGTTCCAGCAACACAATATTCACATCAAGTCCCTCACTAGACAAAATAGGCCGGCAATAGTTGTTTTGTCCTATTTGTAATTTAAAAATATGTAATATAGAGATAACACTGAAGTCCTACCAAAACACGAAATTACGGAATTACCAACATTCTCTCCAAGAAAATTCAAAAATTTTATTACATTTATCAGAAACAGCAACACAGTGAGGTAATTAATTTGTAAAGTTTCAAATTAGTTTTTAAAAATTAAAATTTTTCAGGAGAGCATTGATTCTGAGAAGTTTTATATACTATTTTTTATATCTATTTCTGAGAAACATTAATGAGGTAAAGAAATGTCCACGATAAAGAGGAAAGTCTTCAGAGTTCTGAAATGGGCAGCTATACTTGCAGGACTGGTTGGACTCTTGGTGAGCGTTCTTATCGGTGTGAACGCTTTTCGAGTACACTTTTACACATCAACTTATTACATTCCCCCTAGCGGGGGTAATCCAAACCCCACACGTGGTGTCCCAGTACTCTTTACGTATGAAGGATACGTCTATGATTTTAATGTGATTATGAGTGTTAATCTACTATTTCCGAATGGAACAGTAATCGCTAGTGATACAGCCGCCGCTGTATGGCCTTTGGGATTATACCCAAATACTTTCCAGTGGTTAGACATTTCACTCACCTATCCCCAGTCAGCTATTGATTGGTCGAAGGCTAACAACCAACCATTAATCGTATTTACAGTCGCTTTCGCTTGGTTCAATCTTCCAGTCGGCGGTCAGAACATTATCATAACTCCTGTCACACTTTATAACATTTACCCAGTATTTCCACAATAGTATTCGGAGGAATGAATGTTGTCATTTATTAAGTCGATGTTAAGAAATCCGCTTTACACTGGAGCCGCCTATGCGATATTATACTTCTTCTATTTCTCAGTTGTACCACTCCTAGGTGTTTTTATCGTAAACAAATTTGGTCTCATAATACAGAGTTTAAATCCACTAATACTGATAATGTTTGGAGCAGCGGTTGCTACGCTAATTTTCTTTCAGAAGTTTCTACGCAGAAGCCATTTCAGGTTGAGTGGGGCTAGTGGGATCGCGCGCTATCTGGTGTCACTAGTATACACCTATGTTTTATTTGAGATGCTAAGCTTTATTTGGGTTCAAGGTTCCATTTATCAGATTTCCTACCCTTCAATAATGTGGATTACAGTTGATTACAGCTTTGTGTTATGGGTCGTAATAATTGCTTTCTTAGTCAGATTCGTTAGATACGGCTACCAGATAGTTTTTGCTAGAGATCTTCAAGGAGAAAAAGGAGTAGAAACACTAGAAGAGGAAATAAGAGAAGAAGTGGAAGATTAACATCCAAAAAGAGCGTAACCTGATAAAAAATTCATTTTTTTCTTTTTATGTTTAAATAAAATGTTTCTGGCTTGGGAAAAGTGGGAATTAGTAAACTTTTTATACTTTTACCATGATTCAATGAGTAGGGAAAGTGAGCCAATGAAGCTTCTCGGTGTAGCTAGAATAAGCGATAAGAACAGGATAACCCTGGCAAAGGATGTAAGAGATAAGTTAAAAGTAGATTCAGGAGACCTGCTTCTCTTCTTTGAAGATGACGAAGGAAACGTTTTGGTTTGCACCGAGAATACATTACCCTCAGGCAGAGCCGGCGTAGATGTTCTTAAACTACTGGTAACCGGTCCCTACAGCGCTGGAAAGAGCACCGTTGTCTCCAACCTATCGAGAAAAGCTGCAAGCATAGAAGCCTTGGGCACAACTGTGGGATTTGATTTCGGGAGGAAATACGACGAGATCAATGTATTTGATCTCCACATATTCGGAACTCCGGGTCACACACGCTTCGCCTTCCTGCAGGAGATTCTCGCCCAAGGAAGTGCTGGGGTTCTTCTTGTTGTGGACAGCACAAATCCCGAAACATTCAGTTTAGCCCGAGACATACTATACCGGGTAAAAAGGGAGATAAGTGAAGACGCACCGGTCGTTATCTTGGCCAATAAGCAAGACCTTGAGGGCGCTTTATCACCTGAAGAAGTAGCCAAACAGCTAAGCATCGGAGTGGATGTACCAGTTGTGGGTACAGTGGCTACACAAAACCAAGGCTTGAGAGAAGCCTTACAATTGATACTTAAACAAATAATTAAAAAAGGGGAAATAAGGACGAGCGAATAAAAAGCCCCAATTCCCTTGCACTCCATGATTATTCTAACTCCCTTGCAATGTTCTTGTTGATGTTTTCCCCCATCTCTATTATGTTTTTAATAAGGGTAAACTACTTTTTTAATAGGATAATCTTAAAAATAAGGGGTTTCGGGGGTAAATTGAGGAAAAAGGTGGGCTATCTAAAAAATGAGATATTAAGCAAATTAAATATATGAAATCTCAAAACTCGTCAGTGTGTTTGAGTTATATGCTGAGAGATCGTTTTATAATATTAACAATATTTAGTATTGAAGCGTTTTCTAGTTCTGGTGAGGTTAGTAGTCCATTCTGAGAGATTATTAGGGGAACCGTCATCTCCTCTTCGGTGATTCCGCCGTGGCTTCCCCTTAGTTTCACATTGCTCAACTCGTAGCCCTTCCGAGCTGTTACGACTAGGTCGCCGCTTCTTGGGTGGAGGAGTTTTAACTCGGAAATTCTTTCACTTTCCATAACTTCTAGGACGCCCTTGGTTTCGGTGAGGAATTCGTATATTTCTTGTTTTTGTTCTGGGGAGTTGATGTATACGTGAGAGGTTCTATGAGAGGCTAGTGTGATAGCATCTAGTTTTTTCTTTTTTAGTAGTTTGTCTAGTTGAATTTGTTTTCCGCCATCTGTCATTCCATGGTCTGCAGAAATAATCATGCAGACTTCTTGGTCTTGTGATTCGTACTCTTCAAAAATTCTCTTTAGAACCTTATCTACATCTTCTATGATTTTTATGGCTTCTTTGCTCTTCGGTCCGTATTTCTCTCCGATGCTGTCTACCGCTGTAAAGTTTGCGACTATAAGGTCTGGTTTTTCTCTTCTTATTAGTTTAATAGATTCTTCTAAGATTTTGCCATTCTGGGTTAGAACGGGAAAACTTTGAATGTAAGGTTTTGAAACAATGTGTTGGGCTCCTTTCGTGACTGGCTCTGCTATGGCTGCCGTGTCTAATCCTGCTGACTCCGCTTCCTCGAAAATGGTTACCGCTTCAAGGCAAGCGTTAGGATCATAAAAATCAAAGTCCCTCAGTTCTCTGGCTTCCCTATCATAGAACTGGTTACCAACTATACCATGCTCACCGGGATACGCTCCAGTAATTATACTGGTATGCCCGGTATAAGTTGCTGTGGGAAACACTGCCCGACAGGACAGAGTGGATACCCCACCATTTGATAATTTCTCCAAGAAAGGGGTCTTTGCATTTTTTATCCAATTGATATTGCATCCATCAAGAACCGCCAAGTAAACCTTCATGTTCTTCCGTCCGGTTAAAAATGGTTCTTCAGTAGATTTAAATTAAAAGTAGGGTGGATTATTAATATGTATTTTCGGGATACTATGCGCGGCAAAATTAAGCCAAATAAAGTTGAGCTAAAACTTCTAAAAACTGATACAATGAAGTCACTCTCAGGAAAAATGGACATAGGCAATATTAACTTGGTTTATCCTAATGCGAAGCATACTCGACTGGAGCATAGCTTGGGAGTTATGCATACAGCGGACAAGATATGTAGCACCCTTTCAGGAAAAGGCTATGAAATTGATGAGGAAGTAGCAATCATTAGACTTGCGGCACTGCTCCATGATATAGGGCACGGACCTGAAGTGTTCTAACACTTTAGGGTGTAAACCTTTCTCACATGGATCTGAGATAATACTTCAAGAAAAAACCAGTCTCACTCATGAACAAATGAGTCAAAAAATAATCCGGGACAAAACATCGGATATTAGTTCAGTGCTCAGAAACTCAGGAATTAGTGACAGGGAAATCGGTGAAATTTCAGACATGATTCTCGGAGTGAATAAGAGAAGACCCTTCTTAGGGGAAATAATACACTGGATGGTGGACGCTGATAAGCTAGACTATCTTCCCAGAGATTCACACTCGGCCGGGTTTTTACCGTCACTGGTTCAAAGTGTACCCATAATTGATTCCATAAAACTGTTTAAAGAACACATAGTTTTTGAGAAAAGGGTGATCCCCTACTTGGAGTCTATGGTTTTCGCTGAAGCCATATACTACAGCAATATTCATTATCACCCAACAGTAAGAAGAGCGGATCAAACGCTCTCAAGAGCGATAAAAATTGCAATCGAAAAAGGCGCGATAACCCCTCCAGAAGTGCAAAGAATGACTGATAACCAGATTATAAATTTCCTCAAAAAAATCGGAGAAAAAACATCCCACCTAGCATCAAAAATACAAAACAAAACATTACACACCATTCTAACCATAAATTGGGAGGAACTCAACAAAGGCACGATAAACCAAGTGTTAAAAATAAGAGACAATAATCAAAGAGAAAAATTGGAAAACGCCATCGCCAACCGCATAAACAGCGACCCAGATTTCATCATAGTAGATATACCCCCCCTTCCATACATACAAGAGGCAGATACACCAATAATAACCGATGAAGAAGAGAAAAAACCGCTCAAAAGCATCTCAAAAATAACCAAAGCAATAACTGAAAATCACCCTACCCAGTGGAGCCTTCATGTCTACTCAGAAAAAGAGTATAAAGAAGGCACAGAAAGCCTCAGAGAATTACTCTTATCCCAAATTTAAAGCCTTTAAAAAATTACATTAATTTAAACTAATAAATTTACATCAAAAAAGGTCAAAACTAGTTTGCATTAGAAAGTTTTAAATTTTTACAAACCAAAAGAACCATAAGAAAGCGATTAAAATAGCATCATAAATAAAGATAACAAATAAACGACAAATCAAAATATGAAGGTGTTGTATTATGTCAGGAGAATACGACTACCTGTTCAAGATAATTGTCATAGGAGATGGAGCTGTGGGTAAAACCAGCTTAACCGTCCGATTTTCACAGGGATACTTTAAAGAAGATTACAAGATGACTATCGGAGTTGATTTTGCGGTAAAAACGGTTAGTATCGATACGAATAATGGGCCTAAAACCGCTAAGCTACAGATTTGGGATACTGGTGGTCAGGAGAGGTTTTCTTATATTCGGCCCTTGTATTATCGTGGTGCCATGGGCGCTCTTTTGGTTTATGATGTTACTAAGCGGGAGACTTTTGAGCATCTGGAAAACTGGTTGGCTGAGGTTGGTAAGCATTGTCCTTCGATTCCTATGGTGATGGTTGGTAACAAGACGGATATGCCGGGTAGGGCGGTTTCTCTGGAGGATGCTTTGGAGTTTTCGATTAATCGGAATATGGTGTACTTTGAGACTAGTGCTAAACAAGGAACGAATGTAGAGTCTGCTTTTAGCGACCTTACGAGAATTCTGATTGATTACACTTAGCCGATTTTTCGAAAATTTCTTTAAGGGTTTTTTCAGGTTTTCAGATTTTTTATTAGTTGTTGGGTTGTGATGGTTCTTTTACTGGTTCCCCTTCTGCAGTGTATATTGGCGCTTTGGGTAATAGATTGAAGCTGTTTCTTAGGGCGAGTTGGTAGGCTCCAACGTCTAGGATTGTGAGGATGTCTTCGGGTTCTGTTTTTGGTAGTTTTCTTGGTCCAGTATTGTTTTTTGGCCAGGCGAATGCATCATTGGTATCGCAGGTTATTCCTGCTATATTATACCATTCCGTGGGTTTTTGGTTGGCTTTGGTGGCGTTGATTATTTCGAAGTATTGTCCTATCCAGACGGCGTCGTTGGTGTCTGTTAGGGCGCTTCCGTCTGTTATTATCCATTCAAGTTTGTTTTGTGGTGTTTTGCGTGTTTCTGTTACTTTTAGTATTAGTATCATGGTGTTTGCGGTTAGCCATCTTCCTGTTTCTGTCGTGATTGTGGGTGGCTCGGCTCCGTTTTCCTGATATACTTGTGCTATTTCTTGTATGATTTTTTGGGCGTATTCTTCGATGGTGTAGTCTGGGTTTAGTTTTTTTTGGTTTTGTGGTGTTTTATAGTATTTCACTGCGATTCCTCCGCCGAGGTTTATGTTTTCGATGGGTGTTCCGAGTTCTTTTCCGATTCGGATTGCGTAGGTGGATAGTAGGTTAGCGTTTTTTATTAGCTTGTTTAGTTCGGTTATCTGGGTGCCTATGTGGGATTGGAGGGCTGCTAGTTTGAGTTTTGAATTTTTTAGAAGTTTGATTGCTGCGGGTAATTGTTCGGTGGGAATTCCGAATCTTGCTGATCCGGGGGAGAGTTCTGAGTCTTGGAAGTGGCTGGCTAGGTTTAGGGATAGTCCTGCTTTTAGTTCGGTGTTTTCTTTTTCGCAGAGTTTTTTTGTGTATTCGATTTCGTCGGTTGAGTTGAAATTTATTGTTACGTCGGTTTCTTTCTGCAGGTTTATTACCGTTTGTATTAGATTTTCTTGTTTGTTTTGGATGGCGTGTTTTGAGGCTCCATTGCAGATGATGTAGGGTATTTTCTTTAGTTCTGATAGTGCGTATTTTAATTCGTAGATGTTTACTACCTCTATTCCAAAATTTAGGTCTACCAGGGTTTGAGCTACTTGTGGGAGAGAATTTGCGGCTAGAGCGTAGCAGGGTTTGAATCGAGGATAGTTTTTGAATGCCGCTGTAAGTCGTTTGGCGTTTTTTTCAACTTGGCTTAGGCTTAGTATATAGACGCGTGTTCCTAAAGTTTCAGCTAGTTTTTGAATGCTGGCATCTTCAAAAAAGAGTTGTCGCCCTTTGAAGTTTAGGGGCTCTGCAAAATCTTTCTTACCAACGTAGTCTTCTGGATTAAGTGAGGGCATCTGTTTGAATCACTCCAAGGACTATACTGATAGAGAATATGAATCGAAACAAGCTCTCCACTATTGAATTTTTGGGGGAGCACAGACTTAATAGTTAAAATTTTCCTTCATTTGATTATAATTTTTTATTATTCGTGTGATTTTGGATTTTTGTGTTATAAGTGGTCAATTTGAGGCTAGGTTTCGTACGTCCTGATTGCTTCGGGGATTAGGGGTATCAGGTCTGTTGCTGTTATGTGGAAACCTTTGTTTTCGACGGCTAAATCTCCGGCTTTTCCGTTGATGAATGCGGAGGCGACGGCTGCTCTGAAAGGTTCAGAGCCTTGGGATAAAAAGGCTGCGCAGATTCCGCTTAAAACGTCGCCTGTCCCTCCCACGGTCATTCCCGGGTTTCCGGTGGTGTTTATTTTTGTTCTTTTACCATTGGATATGATGTCTTCGTGTGCTTTGAGGAGTATGGTGACTCCCAGTTCATTCGCCCAGTGTTCAACTATTTTCATTCGGTCTTCTAGCTTCGAGGGTGAGGGAATCTTTTCTCCGGTTAGTTGCATGAATTCTCCCTGATGAGGGGTTAGCACGGTTTTCGAGCCGTAGAGTGTTTTGTTATCTTCTCCTAAGATTTTGATTGCGTCCGCGTCCACAAGTAAAGGCAACTTTTTCTTTTTCACAAGTTGGAAAATTTCGGGAATTGTTTCTCGAGTCTCATCTTGTAATCCAAGTCCGGGGCCCACTGCTATCCCAGTTGCCCAGTCTTGAATCAGACTGCTTATAACTGGTAGGGCGTCCCTATTTAATACGTCACCTGGAAATTCTCTCACTATTAGGTCGGGGGAGTACCCCCTAATCACTGGAGCGATTTTTGAAGGGGTT
The DNA here is from genome assembly GCA_030587365.1 of Candidatus Freyarchaeota archaeon. Lineage (GTDB taxonomy): Archaea > Asgardarchaeota > Jordiarchaeia > Jordiarchaeales > Jordiarchaeaceae > Jordiarchaeum. Next base: position 72,540 of record JAUQZE010000025.1, read on the forward strand.
GTTACAATTACAAGATCGACGCCGGTTCTGAGCGCGGAAAGTGCAACAAAGGTGGACGCACCAGAATAGTACCCGCTCCCGCCGATTACAAGAACTTTGCCAAAATCTCCCTTGTGGGAGTAGGGATCCCTTTTTTTAATTACGGATTTTACGTCACCTGGCCCTGCTATAATCTCAGCCTCTGGCGGTATACCTATCGGCCATACTTCAAGCTCTCCAGTATAGTCTTTATTCAACAGTCCTGGTTTTGCTTTGTGAAATGTTACTGTAACATCGGCCTTAACCGCTTTATCATGAACTTTGCCGGTGTCGGGATCCAACCCTGTGGGGATATCTACAGCTATTTTAAATGCGTTCGAAGTGTTGAAAAAGTCAATAGCTGTAGATAGGGGTTCTTGGATTTTTCCGACAATTCCAGTTCCTAGTATCGCATCAATTACTATATCAGCGTTTTTGATTGTGTCTTTGATTTTTTTAAAGTCTGAGGAGTCTCTGATCAGGGTTCTCTCTATTGTTAGCATCATTTTTTCTAGGGCGTTCCAGTTTTGCTTGGACTCGGAGGAGCGAATTCTACTAGGGTCGCCTAGTAGAATTAAATGTACTTTGGCTCCGAGTGAGGCTAGGTGTCTTGCGGCGACAAAGCCGTCTCCGCCGTTATTTCCAGTTCCAGAAAAGATAATGATGCCTTTTCCCTCTACTTTTCTTCTTTTTAGTATGCTCTCTACGATTCCTCTTCCAGCGTTTTCCATTAACAACGTTCTGGGGATTCCCAAATATTCCGAATTTTCATCAGCAATTCTCATATCTTCAGCGGATATAGTTTCCAAATTCTATGCCTCCGCCCTTAATAACTGTTTTATTTTATGTCGACATATATTAGTCATTATTGCAGAGAATACGGTTCTTTTATATTATTTTCAATTCTAGGTCTTTAATAAATATTTATTAGTTTATTATACTAGTGAAGCGGATTTAAACGTTTAAAACCTAGTCTTCCACACAATCTTTCATTGAACCAATTCTTTTGCTTTTACCAAAGAGATTTTAAGGTAGTAACAAATGAAAGATTAATACAGGAGGTTGGTAAGAGATGAAAATTGAAGTTGACGGACATGAAATTGATATTGAGTTTAATCTAATAACACTTGAAAACAAGGTCTTCTACGACGGCAAACTAGTCTCAGAGAAACTAGTCTCCCCAATTAAACTCGAACACGAATTTAGCGTGGAGGAGAACGGACAAAAGGTAAAATACAGGGTTGAAATTTCGACCAAGATTAGCTCAAGAGATAGACTTAAAATGATGGTTCCAATCCCTAAAATGCCCAATGTTACAACAGAAATTAAGGTATGGCGTGACAAGAAAATGGTATATCCCCAAAAGAAGTGATTTCGATTTATTAAAAGCTTTTTTTTAATTTAAATGTTGGACCCATACTCAAAAGCTTTTTATTCTTTAAGGGTATTTTTTCATTATGCTATCAAAACTATCATTAGCGTTAAAGAAAGCAAAGGCACGCATTAAAACTCCCAAGTTTGAATGTAAACAGTGCGGAGTATGCTGTGTGAAATATGTTATATGTGTAACTCATAAAGATGCTTTTCGAGTAGCAAAACAAACCGGATTGGATCCTCATGAATTTCTAAACTGCACAATTCCTGAAAAAGGCGTCGAAGAATCTTTCAAGGGTGTTCCGAGATTCACAGGACAAGACGGAAAACAGTGGATACTGTGCTTCAAAGAGAACGAGAAGACTAACGGTTGTTACTTTAACAATTCCGGGCCTTGCTCAATTTATCCAGTCAGACCGTATGTATGCCACGCGTTTCCCTTTCTTTGGCACGGGGAAAACAGTAACCCTAGATTCACATTTAACACGGACTCTTTAGAGTTTTGTAAGGGCGTTGTAGGAGCAAAGGAGAACAAGTTCCCCTTTGATGCCGTAGCAGAGGATATGAAAATATCAGAAAAAGAGGACAAAGAATACGCTAAAATTGTTAAGGAATGGAACGACCGCGTGGAAAAAAAAGAAATAGAATCCCCTTCATTACAAAAGTTCATCGACTTTATTATGAAAAAAGCTTCAGATGAAAGAAATTGACCTATAGAGAATTATATCTTAATCCTCAGAACATCTTCTTGGGACGGACAACACCCTACGAGGAAGCTGATTTTGCATTATTTGGAGTCCCCTTTGATGGGACTTCCTCTTATTTGCCCGGGGCAAGATTTGGTCCTTCAGTCATTAGAGAGGCTTCAGGTAATCTGGAATCATTCAGTCTAAGAAGTCTTAAGGACGCAGAGGATGCCAAAGTCTGTGATTTGGGAGACATTGCCGTGGTTCAAGGTGATGTTCACCAGACAGTGGATCGAGTGGAAAAAGTAGTAATAGAATTAAACCAAGACCACAAAAAAATCATAATGCTGGGAGGCGAACACACCATGACACTAGGGGTTATAAGGGGATTAGGAAGGAACGTGGGAATAATAGATTTTGACGCGCATATGGATTTGAGAAGCGAATATTTGGACCAGCAACTAACTCATGCAACATTTATGAGGAAGATACTTGATGAGGGCTCGGAAATTCTTCAAGTAGGGATAAGATCAATTTGCAGAGAGGAATACGAATTTGCTTCTCAGAAAAATTGGAATTATGTTACATCTCTCGAAATTCAGAAAGAGGGAATAAAAAAAGCTGCGGATAAGATAAAAGAGTTCCAATCAGAAAGAGAACGCACCTACTTAACCATAGATATGGATGTCCTTGACCCCGCTTATGCCCCTAATGTGGGAAACCCTGAACCCGGAGGACTAACCTCATCTCAATTGATTGATTTATTAGAAGTTTGTGATAAAGTCGTAGGGTTCGATGTTGTAGAGGTAACACATGGTGGACGAATCACCGCTATCGCTGCAGCAAAAATAATTTTGGAGCTACTATGCCTAATTAAAGTCTGAACACTGCCCCTAATTTAATCTACAATAAGTTGCTTAATTTATGTCTGAATTTCCTCTAGTGGCTTCATAAATCCAACATTTTTGTGTCTTAGGTAGACTCGGGGTATATTGACTTTTTTCGCCAATCTTAGAAGAAGTTCTACGCTGGGCGATTTTATTATTTTCAATTCATCACTAAAAGCGTTTGTCGGCTCAAATTGTTGCAGGGTGTAACTCGCCTCTTTATTTTCCGCTTTGGGGATGTATCCAAGGTTCCTCAAAACGTCTCCTATGTTTTCATAGTATCTTTCTTCAGCGTTTAATGTGGGAATAACAGCGGTTCTCAAATCCGCGTAGGAATGGCTCTCAAAAACAATCTTTATGGTCAGTATGAGGTTTTCAATTATCTTTTCACCATCGTTTATTCCCGCTAATTTGCTATACAGCTCAGGGTCATTAAAAGGTGCCTTAACATCAATAGAAACCAAGTCTGTATTATTTACAACTTCCTTTACATTTTCGGGGAAAAATCCATTTGTATCAAATCCGAAGGAGAGCTTCTTCTTTCTACAAAAATTGGCAATTTCTATAAGGATATCGGGATAAAGGGTTGGTTCCCCACCAGAAACTTTAACCGCTTCTATAAATGAACTGGCTTTTTCGATTCTTTCAAAAACTCTGGACAATTCCACCTCTTGATCTGGATTTACTTCTATCATGCGCCAATTATGACACATGGGACATTGAAATTGACAGCCCGCCACGAAAATAACCATAGCAGGTTTCTGAGGATAGTCAATAGTGCTCAGATCCAAAATTCCATAAACATACGCTTTCACCAAAACCACCAATTAGAAACAGATACACAGAAAGATTCTTTAAGAACATAAAACATTTCTAAACAACTAATTTATACCAAGTATTTAAATATAATATATTATTGTTTATTAAAAAACGAAGAAAAGGGGCTCATCGAATATGGAGAGACGCAAAAATTCATCCCAAGCATCACAGTTTACAACGATAAACGCGAAAAATCAAATCACACTTCCCCAAGAAATTTGTGAGATGCTCAATATCAAAGAAGGCACCCGATTTTTAGTGATAGCGGATAAACCAAAATCCAGAATTACACTCTACCCAGTAATTCTTGGAAAAGAGAAATTCGCCGAGCTACACATGAAACTTAGGAACCTCCCAGGGGTTTTGGGTAAAGTAGCAACCGAGCTGGGAAAAATCAACATCAACATCGAATCCAGTATAGTCCCTCCAAGCGTTAAGAAAATAAGCGATTTTCACGCTGTAATCAACCTCACGGAATGCAAACTCTCAATAGTAGAAGTAGAAGAAAGACTCAGGAAGCTCGAAAACACCATCGAAGCCGAAATTATACCAATCGAATAACACGAGAATCTTAAAACCAGAAAATACGGAGTTCTTATTGATTAAAATAGTAGTGCCTGTTTAAAAAATCGAACCAATGCTTTTATGTTATTTATTGGTGATATTATTGAAATCAAAAAAACGCAAGTATGAGGATGAACTTGTTCCCATAAATCCAAGCGAATTTGATAGCGTTCTCTCAGTGGAACATAGGAACACCGGAATATTGCTGGGTTTTGCGATTACTGCTTTGGCTTTGATAATATCCTTTTTCTTCGCCTATAATCATTCCATTCTAGATATAACTATCGTGACTGTTGCATTATCTTCTTCTGTTTCGTTCTTTGTTTATTCTCTTAGGACGCGTGTACTTGCTCTTTATCTTACTCATCATGAGTCAATACACACGGATAGAACGTTTCTAAGAGATATTTGGAGATTAACTCTTACTGCGGATGCTTCTAACGAGGCTGGATTGGCGTTAATTCTAGTTGCGATTTTTCTTTTTCTGATGATAATTGAATTGGTGATTCCCGCAGTTGTTATGATGGTGATTTTGAATCTTCTTTTTAGTAGGTGGAGTTTTCAGAAAATGTCAATGAGTGTGAAGGAGAAATTCAAGGCTAGGCCGCATACTAGGGCTTTAATATCAAGATTTAGGGATTTTACTAGGTTTATGATTGTGTTTACCAGAGTTTGGATCCCGGTCTTTATGACGGTATATTACCTGCTTTCGGAGTACTTTGTAATTTTATCTCCGTATGACCCTTACTGGATTCTATTATTTTTAGTTGGAACAGGTCTCTCGATTGTTTATGTTGAAAAAACAGAGGAAGAAATTTCAATCATATGAAACATCACTCAAAAGTTTAGTTTTCTTTCTACGTCTTCCGTCTGAGAATACTTCGACTTCTGAACGGGTAGAAGAATCTTCTGTAGAAGAGGATTATAAGTTAGAATAGAATACAATCAACTTCGATAGAATTTTAGATTATTTTTACTTTTTAGGTCTAGAGAATATTAACTCGGTCTTGTGAAGTACTTCGAATGTTTTTGTGTGGTTACCATGTTGGACGAATTTTTTTACATCTTCGATTTCATCTAAATCGAGGGATACTCTTGGTGAATTGTAAATTTCGGGTTCTATGTTTGTTTTTCGTGATTCCTCAAGATGCGCTTGAAAACTGTTTTTTCCAAATTTTGGTTCTATGATTTGGGGTGGGGATCTGTAAAGGATGTTTGTTCCTCCGGTTAGGGAGGGCGAGAGGATTATAGTGGGTTTTGATTTTCCTTTTGAGATTATTGTGTCGATGTCTTGGGGTTTGATTAATGGTAGGTCGGCTGGAATAACGAGTGTAGCTTCAGCGTTCATATTTATGCTGTATTCGGTGGCTTCGATTATTGCTTGGTTTATTCCTCGGGGTCTATCCTCAAGCAGTAGAGTGGTATTTTTTGGGAGAATGCTTTCTATCTCTCTATCGGAAGTTACTACGATAAGGTGGCTTACTTTTTTTGAGGAGGATACCGCTGAGACAACATCGGAAAGCATAGCCACCACTAAGCGTTTCCTTAGGTCTTCCGAGATTTCGTTTGCTAGGCGTGACTTGGATTCTGTTAAGCCTTTGAAAGGAATTATGACGTATACTCTCAAGGTCTTTCCTCTGGAGGGGGATTCTGTGGATTCTGTGTATAGCTTATTTAAATTACTTGTTAAGAGATTTTCTACCTCATTTTTTGCAGGGCTTTTTCAACCTCTATCGCAAGTTTTCCAACCAATTTGGGGTCGTTAAGGGTGTATCTCGCAACAGAGACTGCTTGCGCCCCCGTCTTAAGCATTTTTAGAGCGCTATCTAAGCTTTTGATTGAATTGTTACCAATTAAAAATGTTTCAGTTTTATTTGAAACTCTTCTAATGGTCTCTAAATCTGCCTCTGGATAACCGGGTTTCATAGCGTCGATATGAAAGGCGTCGACTCCAAGCGACTCCAAGGTTTTAGCTAGTGCTACGTCGTCAACCACATTTGCCCGCCACTTTACGATCAATGAAACCTTCAATATTTCTCTCAAACTTTTAATCCATTCTTCGAGTTTTTCAGGATCGAAGAGCAGAGCTTCACCCCCACCCACCTGCGTAATTTCCGTTTGTCTACAATGAGCATTTAGCTCAAAGGCTTTCGCACCACTATTTTGTACAATTTCCCCTGCTCTAAGTAACCCTTCCTGTGTAGCCACCCTCACGTTAACCGCTACCGGGGCGCCTCCTTTTTTTGCTTTTGCAACCTCACGAGCCAAAAAATTTTCCAGATTACCCAACTCCACGTGAAACTCGCTCCTACCCCTGGCCTTTATTTTGAGGCCCGCACTAATTGTTTCAGCGTCGAAGTTTATGCCGCCGATTATAACCATTCCCGCTCCCGCTTTAGCAGCCTCAAAACAGAATTCGCCATCACAGATACCGGCCATCGCTGCTAAAATTACAGGGTTTCTAACGCTAATCATTTTTCAGCCCCTAATCTTTTAATGACAAGCTTGGCGAGATTCATTTTGTCCTCTTCATTCCTCATGATAATATTGGTACAAAAAACTTTGATGCCCAGCGTCTTGATGCTTTCAGTAAGAGCCTCATCGCAGTTATCTATAAATATTTCATCTATAAGACCTTGATAAATACTAGCGACACCGAAAGAAGACACTTCCACGCCTATTCCTCTCAGCAGATTCCCAGCTGGTCCGCTAATCGGTTCACTGCTCACTATGGGACTGATACAAATTTTTTTAACATTAACATCCTCTAGGGTTTCCCTTATACTGGGTACACCAAGAATTGGACCTATGCTGGTGACGGGATTGCTGGGACCAATTATTACCCCATCAGCTTTGTTTATTGATTCAATTACTCCTGGAGCTGGTTTGGCTTCTTTTATTCCCTCAAATTTTACGCCTAAAACCTTATCTTTTCCTTTTCTCTTAACCCAGAATTCTTGGAAGGGAAAGGTTCCTTTTTCGGTTTTTACAAAGGTGCTAACTTTCTCGTTGGACATCGGCAGAATTTTCACTTTTATATTGAGGGTATGACACAGAGAAGCAGTGGCTTCTGTTAGGGTGTATCCTTTCTTAATTAACATTGTTCTGTGGAAATGGGTTGCCAGATCTCGGTCTCCTACAGAAAACCAGTCTTCGTATCCGTATCTTTTAATCATGTTTAGGAAGTGGAAGGTGTCTCCTTTTATTCCCCAAAACTTGTTTTCGTCGAGAAGACCCGCTAGGAGGTAGATAGACGTGTCGAGATCCGGGCTAACGTATAGGCCTAGCCATTCAAAGTCATCAGCGGTATTAACTACAATTGTTGTTTCCTCAGGTTTTATGAGATTAAGAAGTCCCTGAACAAGTTTAAGGCTGCCTGTTCCCCCGGACAATACAGTTATCATCGTTTCACTCTCTGTGATTTATCGGAACATGTCTTTTTCGGGGCTTCTCATTAAATCTTTGACGCTTCCTTCACCCTCAATATAGTTGAACCCTCTTATTATGACAACGGGGATTCCCTCATCAGCCTCCCCCATTATAAGCTCCGCAGCAGAAGCCAGTTCATCTGCAATGCCAACTATAGTGGATTTTAACACGTAACCGAATAAATCCACATCGCCCCGTCTGTCCCAAAGAGGCTTCATTCCAGACACACCTAAAGCAACATTTATTGCTCCCTCTCTAAAGGGTCTACCGTGAGTGTCTGAAATTATCACCGCAACCTTAACTCCAGTCAATCTTTCCAGTTCAGTCCTTATTTCCCTAGCGGATTTTTCGGGGTCCTTAGGCAGAAGAGTGACAAAATTCTCGCCGGGCATGTTTGATTTGTCTACGCCGGAGTTTGCACAAATAAAACCATGCTTGGTTTCTGTGATGATAGCGTACTCCATTCTAACAATTTGTCTTGCCTCCCTAAAAATAACCTCGACCTGACGGGGATCCTTTTCGAACTTCTCACCAGTTCGTATAGCCAAATCCGAAGGGATCACCGTATTAAGATCCACCACGCTGCCCTCCGCTCTAGAAACTATAGTTTGAGCAATAACGAAAATATCCTTGTTTTTTATTTCTATTCCTTGAGCTTCAGCGGCTTCCACAATTAGTTTTGGAATGTTGTCGCCTTCACGAATTATGGGAATTTCTTTAAGGCCTATTATTTGAATCATGATTTCATTCCTCTAAACCCCGAAGTATTAGATGAAAAATATGGTATTTAACTAAACTGTTAGAAGAGATAACCAACTTTTAAGGGTTATAATATTTTAAGAATGGATTTAGGGAGCCTCTTATAAAAACTCTTTGCTATAAAAAAATGGACTTGATTTCAAAAAGAATTATAAGAATTGCATTTATTGTCTGACGCGTTAATTAGGGAAGCAAAACCAGAAAGTTTAACGCATTTTTTACTCCATAGGTGCGAGTTTACCATCTACTATTTTGGATATTATGTTTTCATTTGCGTAGAATGTAGCATTCTTAAAATCAAATCCCTTTGTGTCTATACTCAATTCGTCAATCATGCTTCCGAATGTGCATACATTAACAATTTCAATAATCAGCTTTGTTATATTGTATTTTTTTGACTTGTATCTTACGATAATTGTCTGGTTTTCCCAATCCACCTCAGCGCCGTACATTTGCCTCTGTAAATTTATCGCTTCCACAATATCTATGTCAGGATTTGACCTCATCATTTCTTCAGGTGAAGGAACATTGATTCCTTCTTTGGCTAAAAGTGAGTGTTGAACAAACATCCCAAGAAGCCAACAACGATTAAATCTACCCGACCAAACTCTAGGTCTTCTGTCATCATCATTTTCAGACAAACAGTCCACCAATTATTACCTAAACAAGTGGGTCTAATAAATGATTTTAAACAGGTAAATATAAACATAATTTTTAATAAATAAAAACATAAACACAGAAATATGGCTTATACCTGCATTAAAACAAAATATCGCTAGCTAAGAAAATAAGAATCTAAAAATAAATTGAACACTATAATAATTTTCCCCGCTAGTTTAATTGCAGCTAAATTATTAATTCGCAGAATTCTTTTTAGTGAGGTCTCTTCCCAGTTTAACCCCTCTTATCAGAGCTTGAATATTTTGCTCCTTTACGTTCTCTCTTAGGTCTAATTGTTCCATCACGTCTAATAAAGAATTCAAAATTGATTCTTCTGAAACGATGTCTGTTATCCCTATTAGGGCTCCCAGCATTATCATGTTAGCAGTTGTAGTTGACTTAAAATCGGACTCAGCGATTTGAGTCGAAGGAATTCTGAAAATTTTAAAATTATTTTCCAGAGAAAATTTAACATTCTCATCAATTAAAAGTAAACCTTCCTTCTTCAGACTGCTGGTAAATTCCTCCAAGGATTCGCCAGTTAAAACAACCAGAATATCCGGCTTCGATACAATAGGACAAACTATGTCGCTATCTGAGATAATGACATCAGAGATTGTTGATCCTCCTCTCATTCTCGACCCATAGTTTTGAATATTAGTAGCATTTTTCTCCTCATAAATCACCGCGGCCCTCGATAAAATAAGCCCTAAAAACACAATTCCTTGACCGCCTTTCCCAACAAACTGTATTTCTAAAGTCCCCAAAATTAATTCCCTCCTCCTATTCTCTTAAGGACAATTCAAGCCAGTCCAAGTGCGGCTTCTTCAGCTTAATGGTTCCCCTTTGCACCCCCTCAATAAGCTTTCTATACTCATTAGTCATTTCAGGTCTCTCCCGGTCAATAAATTCACCCAGTATCAGTTTACCCGCTCTTTCCTTTTGGGGAAGATTCTTCGCCCTTTCGAATCTTAGAGTACGCTCATTAAACCAATCCATTAGCTTCTTGGGATCAGATAGTTCATTCTTTCTTCCAAACTGAGTGGGACATTGACTGATAACCTCTATATAGGCAAAACCCCGCCTCTGTACACCTTTGATTATTGAACTTATCACTCGCTGGGGCTGAACAGTACTCCATCGAGCCACATAACTCGCACCAGCACTCGTTACCAGTTCACAGAGATCAAAAAAACCCTCAATACTACCATAGGGAGAGGTATACGTGTACGCTCCCACGGGTGTGGTGGGACTGGTCTGACTGCCAGTTAAAGCGTAAACCAGATTGTTAACACTGATTATATTTATATCAATATTTCTTCTAGCGGCGTGCACCAGATGCGAAATCCCTATCGCCCCACTATCACCATCCCCGGTGAAGACGAACACTTCAAAATCAGGGTTGAAGAGTTTAATGCCCGTCGCAAAGGCTACAGCTCTCCCATGTGTAGTATGCAGACTGTCAGCATCAATATACCCAGGTATTCTGCCTGAGCATCCTATCCCAGAAACAAAAACAACTTCGTCTATATTCATACCCAGTTCGTCAATAGCCCGAAGGGTGCAGTTTAGTACTATTCCGTTGCCGCAACCCGGGCAGAAAACCGTGGGAAGCCTATCCTCACGTAAATATTTTCTCAAAGGCTGAACTACACCAATAGTTTCACTCATGTTGCCACATCCTTCATCCTCTTACTCACACGAGTTTTTTAAACTCGTCAAGAATTTCATTAGGCTTAAATTGCCTAGCTATACCCATAATGGGAAGCACCTCAGCTTTGCCCTTAGCCGCCTCGATTACGCTGTGAATTATCTGCCCCCCATTAAGTTCGGGAACCAGTATATAGTCCACACTCTCCGCAACTTTGAGCACTTCATCGTAGGAAAAAGGCCACACAGTTATCAAACGTAAATAATCTACGTTTATCCCCTCTTCCTCAGCCATGATGACCGCCTTCATAGCCACTCTGGAAACGCTCCCGAAAGAAACAATCGCTATCTTTGAATCCTTGGAACTCCGTTTTTCAAGGAAGGTCAACCTTTTGGAATTACTGATTATTTTGTCTCTCAAACGCCTCACAAGCTCCAGATGCTTATCAGGTTCATCAATGGGATACCCCTTCTCATCGTGACTCAAACCCGTAAAGTGAACATGATAGCCGCTGCCAAGAGTGGGAAGAGGCGGAGGAACCCCCCTCTCATCAGCCTTAAAGGGCAGAAACTCTTTTTTCGGAACTTTGGGGTTTCTTCTCCAAACCACTTTTAATTCATCATGGTCGGGAACCTCAACCTTCTCCCTCACATGAGCCACCTCCTCGTCAGCCAATAATATAACCGGAACCCGATAAGTCTCCGCAATGTTAAAAGCCCTGATGGTTAAGTCAAACATCTCCTGAGGAGTATCCGGTGCGAGAGCCACAATCATACCATCTCCATGCCGGCCCCAAAGAGACTGCATAACATCTCCTTGGGAAACACGCGTAGGCAACCCGGTGCTAGGCCCGGTACGCTGGCAATCCACTATGACACAGGGAACCTCACACATGACCGCCCAACCCAAGTTCTCCTGCATAAGAGAAAAACCAGGACCACTAGTAGCAGTCATACCCTTAGCACCAGCCAAAACCGCCCCAATCATCGCGGCAATAGAGGAAATCTCATCCTCACACTGAAGAAACACCCCACCAACCTCGGGCATCCTGCGAGCCATAACCTCCATAATCTCAGTAGCAGGAGTAATGGGGTACCCGGCGAAAAACCTACAACCAGCAAGTATCGCCCCTTCAGCGCACGCCTCGTTCCCACTCATAAAATAGATTCCCGACTCCAAGACAAAGGCTTTCCTATCACTTCCCATAGGCCACACCAAACAATAAACATCACTATAATCTAATTTAACTTATGTAAAGTTTCCTTTTTTAATTATGGGTAACTATCATGATCATTGTATAATCGGTAAACAATACAGAAATCAGCAATGAAAATGATAAAAATAGTAACAGCCCAAACTCATTAAACAACAGAGAGAAGAGAATATCAGAATCTAAAAAGCCCCCACGAGTTACAGATGCGGTTGATACTTGTAATTATTAGAAATGAAAGAGTAAGTTTTGAGGTAGCTTAAGAGTAAAAATTTTTTAAAAAAACAGTTTTAGGTTCTAAAAAAATAAAAAAAGAAGGGTAAGCGAAAGCTTTACTTGTCTAACATGTAATAGTGTTTTAAGCTCGACCGCAGAAGAAAGCCCAACTACCTACAGCCAGCACGTGCGATGTTGCCTGTCCTCTGTGTATTATGAGAACGATTTTTCCAAGCTCGCCCTCACCGAAGTATATTTCAATGTTACACAATTTGTAGTGTTTTACAATGTTCCAAGTGGCTATTTGGTCGCCTACCTGTATTCGAATCAAGTGCTCTGAGAGGAACAGGGTAGCGTCCCCTCTAAACCATTGTTTGTCGATCCGCAGCATACCGTAGCCCTGGAATGTTTGCTCCAAGATTACGGTTTTTGATTTCGGAGTTTCCTTGTTTCCTGCGCCATCAACGCTGTAGTATTCTATGGTGTAGGTTCCGATTGGACCAGTAATAGTGAAGGGTTCGACATACTCGATCCAGTCGCCGCCGTTGATACGGTAGTAGCTGTAAGCCACACCCGAAAAGGCGTCGGTGGCTGTGATAGTGAACATTGTATCAGAGGTAACGTAGATGTTGCCCGCTTCGTCAACGTAGTGGGTTCCAATAACTAGTTCGGTTGTGGGAGGCGTCTCATCAATCCTTATTGTCATAGACTTTGCTTCTTCTTCGTTGCCTACTAAATCGAATGACCTATAGTACACCGTTGTAATTCCTTCGTCGGTTATGGCGAAAGGTACTATATAGGTGGTCCAAGGAGTTCCCTCCAATCTGTATTCTATTTTGGCTACACCCATTATGTCATCGGTTGCCGTTAGAGTTACGGTTACATTGGATAGGTACCAGCTGTTTAGACCTATGACGCCGCTTAAGTCGATTGAGGTTGTCGGTGGTGTTACATCAATCGGTTCCATAACCACGAATACTGAAAAGCTTGTGACTTCACCGTAAACTATGTTGTTGTTTACATCCACCCAGGTGGTAACGTCAACCCATACTTCAAGCTCTTCATCCCAGTGCATGAGCTTTAGATACTCTTCAGGCACACTGATTTGAGACTCGTCATAGGGTATAGCTATGGTAATGCTTCCCGTATAGTTGGAGGTCGTGGTTATATTATGGTACACTCCAGAAACTTCGAATCCCGCCGGTGGCTCGGGTCCAGTAGCGTTGGTGATTACTATTGTTGTTCCACTATCCGTGACATTATCAAAAGTTACGCTAATACCCGAAACCGGGTCCGTAACCTCTACGTCTTCACCAGTAGGCGTGTTGTTCAACAGTATCAAATGCCTCGTAGCTGTTCCCGTTAATCCCGCCTGGTCCCAAACAGTAACCTCCAAACCGAACTCACCCTCCTCAGTAATCAGAGCCACAAAGCAGTAGGTACCAGAAATACCATAGGGTCCCGCACCCACGGGCTCCACAAGGGCGAACCGTGAATCATTAATGGCAATAATTGCAACCTGGCTACCCGTTTCATCAAAGGTACCATTAATCCAGACACCACCAGTGTAAAAAGTACCATCACTAGGAGGAATAGTAATTGTGACAATTGGATTGTTCTGATCCAATATCACGCGTCTCGTTGCTGTTCCAGTACGTCCCGTTCCGTCTTGTACAACAATCTCCACGCCGAACTCGCCAGTGGATATAGCAGTAATGTTGCGGAATGCATAGATCCCGGTTATACTGTAGGGCCCCGCACCTGAAGGCTCCACGCGTTCAAACCGTGTGGTGTCGTTAACATTGATGTCTATGATATTACTTCCTGTACCGTCGAAGGTACCGTTAATCCAGACCACACCGGTGTTCACTGTGCTGTCGCTAGTGGGAGCTGTGATTACTACCCATGGATCAGCATTGTCTATCACACAGAATGTCTCCACATGTGTTGTTGACATAATAACTTTCCGGTATTTATCTTCGATTGGGTAACCCTGATAGTACACATCTACGGAGGTAGTGAACTCAGATGGCAGTGAATTCTCCCAATGTGGTGGATCACTGAGAAAAATCCAGTAAGGGGTTTCGATCCAATCGGTTAAACCATTCTGATCGGTTATGTAGCTCCTGCCTGTTCTCCCGTCGCCTGGATTTATGTACAGAACAACAACACTTGCACCGGGAATCGGGTAACCATTAATATCTGTGACGTTCACACGTAGGTAGTTCCACCACTCGCTACCTTTAAAGTTATTCTCGATAGTGTCAAGAGGTCGACTTTCAGTGTCGTAGCAGTAGTATCCCATGGTACAGTTTAAAGCAAAGTTAAGCGTCAGAGTGTTGTACGAACTATCGTATATGTAGAAGCCGTAATTGCTGTTTTTTACATTGTTATTATGGATTGTGTTAAGGCCTTCCCATGTGATATATGGGAATGTTATATCACCATAATCAATCCGGAAGCCACATTGAATGTTATTTGTAGCACTATTCCCAGAAAGACTGTTCCTATGGCTTTTGTATAGATAGAAGCCGTATCGACTATTGTTTATAGCATTGTTACCTGTAAAAGTGCATTGAGTACAATAATATAATTGGAATCCATCGTAGTTGTTATTTATAGCATTGTTATTTTCAATACTTAAAGAGACACCATCTAAATAGAAGCCGTGATAATGATTATTTGCTGCAGTATTGCCTGAAATAACGAAATAATTACCGCATAGGTAGAAGCCTATTGAATTGTTTATGGCCGTATTGTCAAAAACAGTATAGTGATAATTAACATCTTGGTAGAAGCCGTATTGATTATTATTGGAGGCCGTGTTACCCGAAAAATCGTTGGAATCACTCAATGTGCTTATGTAGAAGCCGTGTTGATTATTATTGGAGGCCGTGTTACCCGAAAAATCGTTGTAATAACTAAAGTATAAGTAGAAGCCGGACTCGTCGTTGTTTGTTGCCATGTTATAAATGAACGTGTTGTTGCCTTCCCAATGACTGATATACCCTAACCAGTATATTGGCCAACCATAGTCCAACCGAAAGCCACATTGTGTGTTGTTTACAGCGGTGTTAAACGAAAGAGTGTTTTTCCAACTGGATTCTAGGTAGAAGCCGTCCCAGTTGTTGTTTGTGGCGTTGTTACCCCAAAGATTGTTGTAAGAACTTTCATCTAAGTGGAAGCCGTATTCTACGTTGTTTGTAGCGGTGTTATTTATAAGATTGTTATATGAGCAACCGACTAGGTAGAAACCCCAGCCGATAATGTTTGTAGCGGTGTTATTTATAAGATTAGTATATGAGCAATATTCCAACGAGAAACCCAAATAGGAGTTTCTTATGGCGGTGTTACCCGAAAGATTGTTGTACGAGCTACGGTAAAGGCGGAAGCCGGGGTAACTGTTGAACATGGCATTGTTACCAGAGAGAATATTGTACGGACTAAATTGCAGCCGGAAGCCACCGCCTCTATTTCCTTCGGCGGTGTTATTTACAAGATTGTTGTATGAGCAATTTTCCAAGAAGAAGCCGTATCGATAGTTGTTTGTAGCGATATTATCAGAAAGATTGTTATTATTAGAATTAGAGTACAGATAGAAACCCTCTCTTCCGTTGTCTGTGGCGTTGTTACTCCAAAGAGTGTTGTACGAGCTAGAAACTAGGTAGAAGCCGTAGTAGTTTTTTGCGGTGTTACCCGAAAGATTATTGTTCAAGCTAGAGGACAGGTAGAAGCCATAAACATCATTGTTTTTTGCGGTGTTACCCGTAAGATTATTGTTTGAGCTAGATTCCAGCCAGAAGCCGTAGTAGTTGTCTGTGGCGTTGTTACCCCAAAGAGTGTTGTAAAAACCATATTTCAGGTAGAAGCCATAAACATCATTGTTTGTTGCGGTGTTACCCGTAAGATTATTGTTTGAGCTAGATTCCAGCCAGAAGCCGTAGTAGTTGTCTGTGGCGTTGTTACCCCAAAGAGTGTTATACGAGTTTCTTAACTCTAGGTAAAAGCCAGCATAGCCGTTGTTTGTGGCAGTATTACCTGTAAAATTGAAGTAAGTGTTTTCAACCATTTTAAAGCCGTGGTGGCCGTTGTTTGTGGCTGTGTTACACAAAAGAGTGTTGTAACATCCATAGTAAAGGTAGAAGCCATACTCGTTTTCTGTGGCGGTATTGTTTAGGATTATGCTTCTTTCAGACATGTAAAGAATTAGACCGTAGTAGCCGTGTGTTATGGTATTATTCTCAATCCAAGCATTATCCGCTCCTACCGTGAGCCCCTGTTTGTCGGGCCAGGAACCGCTTTCGTGTCCGCAGTACTCTACTCTGCTGTCATTCATCTGGAAGGTCGACCCCTTATGAACCGTGAAGTAGTAGGGATTGGCGGGGTTGATGGCGGTTATGGTGGAGGACTCATTGATGTAAATTGCTCCATAGACGCTGATGCCGTACTGGACTGGGGTGTTTCCGTTGTTCAAGCTTAGTGTGCAATTAATAAGGTGTAACTCACCAGTTCCTGTAATGGTTAGGTCTCCGTTAATGGTGATATTAAAATATTTTGAAATGTTAACATCACTTATCACAGGATTTATCCACGTGACTTCCATATATTTTAGAAATTGAAAAGTTTCAACGTGTGAGGTGGACATAATAATTGTTCTTGGGTTGTCCTTGAAGACAAGTCCATAATAGTTAGCGGTAATGAGGGTGGTGTTTTCGGTCATTGTAAGCGGTCCTGTGAATGTCCTGTAGGGTACCGCAATCCATGGAGTGAGGCCGTTCGAGTCAGTTGTAGGATCTGAGCCGCCAAAATAAGATGTAGCATACACAACGATATCGTTTTCAACTTTGACATGCGCGCCAGATATAGGGAGACCGGAAGCATCCGTAATCTTTACGCGTAGATAGTTTATCTCTATACTGCCCGTAAAATTATTATTAACACTTTCATGAGACCAAGTGTATCCTGTAGAACAGTTTATAGCTATGTTACCTGGGAGATTGTTATTATTAGACTTTGTGCGCAGGAAGAAGCCGTAAATATAGTTCTCAGCGGTATTACCTGTAAGAATGTTACTAGAGCTATACTCCAAAAAGAATCCGACTCCGACACGTTTTTTGTTTGTGGCAGTGTTACCCGTAAGAACGTTGTCCGAGCTAATGCTAAGATAGAAGCCGTTGGCGTTGTTGTTTGTAGCATTGTTATCCGAAAGAGTATTGTTCGAACTATATGCCAAGAAGAAGCCAACGTAGTTGTTGTTTGCGGTGTTACCCGAAAGATTATTGTAAGAGCTAGAGCTTATGTAGAAGCCCCAAAAGTTGTAGTTGTATGCGGCGCTATTACCTGTAAGGTTGTTGTAATGGCTATTGTCTAGCCGGAAACCGGAGTGGTGGTTGTTGTTTGCGGTGTTACCAGAAAGTGTATTGTTGTTAGAGTTACTCAGGTAGATGCCAAAAAAATTAAAAGAGATGTCATTTCTCGAGATTGTATTGTTGCAGGAGTAACTTAGGTAGATGCCATAATAACTAGAAGAGATGTCATTTCTCGAGATTGTATTGTTGCAGGAGTAACTTAACTGGATTCCTGCATAGACGAGAGAAATGCTTAGGTCGGAGATTTCGGAGTCGCTGCAGTTTACCAGTATAACCTGACCCGCGTTAGTGAAATCCGCGGAAGAAAGCCCACCCCTACTCACATAGTAGTAGAGGACCTTTCCATTCACGGTGTTGCTCTGATCAACAGCATTCGACGCTAAAATTTCAAGAGAACCTCTCACAGATAATCCACTTCCAATCATAACGTTTCCCGAAAGAGAATTATTGCCCGAATCAGATAGAACCAAACCTGTCAGCAAGTAGTATTTGTTATATACGACGGTGTTGCCAGAAACAATGTTATTGTCACTTGAATCCGATAGAGTGAAGCCATAACCAATGTTGTTTGCGGCAGTATTACCAGTAACAGTATTGTTGCTTGAAGCATATAGGCAGAAACCATAATAGTTTTCTGTGGCTGTGTTACCCGTAATAGTATTATTGCTTGAGCTGGAATATAAGAAGCCGTAGTCGTAGTTGTTGTTTGCGGTGTTACCTGAAAGGGTGTTGTTTGAGCTAGAGGACAGGAAGAAGCCGCCTGTGTTGAATCCCTGTACACCGTTGTTGTTTGCGGTGTTACCCGAAAGAATATTGTTCGAGCTATTTTCTAGGTAGAAGCCGAACTGATTGTTTTCGGCGATATTATTTAGGATTGTGCTACCCTGCGAATTGTAAAGGATTAAACCGTGATAGCAGTATGTTATGGTGGTGTTCTCAATCCACACATTATCCGCTCTTACCGTGAGCCCCTGTTTGTCGGGCCAAGAACCGCTTTCGTGTCCGCAGTACTCCACCCAGCTGTTGTTCACCTGAAATGTTGCTCCCTCGTACACTGTGAAGTAGTAGGGGTTAGCTGGATTGATGGCGGTTATTTTAGTAGATTCGTTAATATACAGTCCCCCGTGAACGCTGATACCATACTGAATCGGGCTGGTGCCGTTGTTTAGGTTTAGTGTACAGTTGGTGAGGTGCAGCTCACCGGTTTCCGTGATATTGAGGTTTCCATTGAGAGTGATATTGAGGTTTGTAAAAACGTTTACATCGTTTATTGTGGGATTCGTCCATACTGTTGTTATGATTGTGAGGTATCTACATTGGCTCCAAGCGCCGTTTGAGTCTTGCACTCTTAGGCTGATGGTGTAGGTGCCTTCATCTGCATATTCATGGTGGGGGGTGGGGTCTGTGCTACTTGTTCCGTCGCCGAAGTCCCACTCGTAGGCGGTGATGGGATCTCCATTTAGATCAGAGACTTGGCATGAGAACCAGAATTTGGCAGCGTATGATGATTCAACTAAGATGTTATCTACGGTTGGAGGATCATTTGAGGGTAGGGGCGCGCCGATTATGTTTCTGGCGCTGTAAGCAATACTATGGTTAACTAGAATGAGAGATGAGGGTAGTTTTAAGGTGCCTGCTTTTATGGCTTTGAGTGTGTAGGTTAGGGTTGCAGAACTTCCGCTGGCGACATCGATTGTTATGTTATTAGTGCCCTGGTAGAGTTCAAAGTATTCTGAGGGGATGATGTCCATGATTGTTACTGTTTCGGTCTCCAATCCTAGGTTTTTGACCCTTACACTCACTGAAATTGTGTCATTAATACCGAAGCTCACCTGCTCGGGATGCTTCTCAAATTGCAGATGAGCGGCGGTGGGAGGGCGAATGCCCGGGAGAGTTAGAGGCAGAGTGATTTGGTACGGGTAATTCTGCCCGTATTGTGTTGGGGTTCCTCCAGTGTGGAAGGTGGGGTAGTCGACTTCTGATGTCACGTTGGCTGTGATGGCTTGGCCAGCGGTTAGTGTTTCTGCAATCACCCAGGGCTGACCCATTTCTGGCAGAGTCACGTTGGAGTCTATGACTGGTCCCAGGGTTGGGAGGAAGGTAATGTTAACATTATTCGCAGTTTGTTCACCTACGTTTCTCACTGTGAAGTATACTGAAACCGTGTCTCCAGGGCTTGCAACCCAGTTTGAGCACTCCGTGGAGTATACCAGTAGTGGCTCAGAAACCCCCACATGAGCGTAAAAACCGGAATAAAACATGTAGTTTGTCAGCCCGCTTGGATGAAGCCGAAACTCGCATGGGATATAAATTGTTGTAGAACCAGTGTTTTTGGCGGTGATGTTGTAGTCTATGACCACACTCTCCCCCGGAGCTATATCGTAAGGCCCCGTGGAAGGAGCAAATGATGCTCCAATATCTGGAGGCGGTAAACCATCTGTAAAGTACATAACAGTAGCGTTTATGATATACGTTGACGGCGTTACGTTGTGTGCTGTTACTGTTCCCACGTTTTTCAGTGTCAGTGTGAGGGTCCCTGTTTCTCCGGGATTCATGTTCAAATTGGACATATCATAATCCACAATCACGTAAGGTAAACCGCTTTCCAGAGTGTAAGTAACATTAAGATCCTCAACACCTATATCCATTCCAGAGAAGCAGCTGATCTCAGGTTGCATATTCACATACGACGAAACATACACTTGTGGTGGAGTCGGGTAGAAGGCTGTGATGTTGCTGGTGACTGGTAGCAAAATTTGGATATTAGCATTTGGTGTTTGTGATTTTATGTTGCTGCCTGTCGGTGTGTCTAGTAGCTTTCTCAGACTAAAGGTGTAGTGGCCACCACTCTCTCCTATCTGTTCCTCGATAACCGCTCCGACCTGTGTTCTTCCCATCACTGTAAATGTCCCTGTCTGATTATAAACCGAATCCATAATGGATATCGTTTTTTGTGATGAGTCCTTCTGAGCTATGGTCTTCGCAAAGGTATTATCAGGTATTAGCCCTTCCATAAAATTATAAATTTCAGCTGAAGTGTTCAGAGAATTAAAATACAGAAGACCCCCGGTGAATTCTATCAATCCCTCAGAAGGTTGAATTTGGGACAAGACCACTGTTGTGAAGAATATTTTTTGAATGGTTATCCCCCAAGTTGTGTAAAGTTTTGATTGAAGTTCATTAAAAATCAGCTTGGCAGCGTAAGCACAGTTCTGGGCGGCACTAGAGTCCGTACCGCTAATACCGATAATTATATAGCCCGTGGTTTCATTCAAATTCAATGAACTATAATAATATGGACTTGGTATACACCAAAAAGCGGGACCTGCACCTCCCGGAGGAATCATGTAGAAAATATTGTGTGGTGCTGAAGAGTTTAGACCTTGGCTAGCAGTATGTTCCAGTAAAACTAAAAACGAGATAATATTTGTTACATTGCTCGGGATGCTAAGGCCGAAGAAGGTCTCGTTGAATTGGGAAATTGCAGTTACTTCTACAGAGTTTTCTAGGGCTGAGGGATTTGCAATCAGGCTTTCAGAGGTTAGGTTTTGTATGGTTGGTAGTTTTGGTGTTTGTGTTGCTTGTATTCCTGCGGGTTGTGTTGCTGTTGGTAGGAATGGTGGGGTTTGCTGTGAGGTTAGGAGTGTGAATGTGAGTAGCCCAGTTAGTGAAGCAATTATAATGAGGCTTAGAATTAGCTTTTTGCGCTTTATCAAAATTTTTTGATGTGATGACATTTACTCTTTTTTCCTTTTTTTGGGTATTTTTTCATTGCGCCCCTCCTCGGCGCTCTCCTGCAGGTACTGACGAGAGGCTAATCCTCTCTGCTATGTGCCGCTTGTGGCAATTAGGTTCCCCTCACTAATTTCCCCGAATCCCAGTGTTTCCGATTTCCAAGAAAATTTTGAAATTGTTTTATGTATTTCTATTAATCTATATATAAATCTTACTGTTAATCTCATATAAGTACTTTATATAAATATAAACTTGTACAAATTTCTTATAAATTCATCAAAGTTCCAGAGAAACCCGCCATGAACATCACCGAAGCAGCTACTACACCCGACGGAAAGAAATCAATATAACGAATCTATTCATTTTTAAAGTGTACTTCACAGGTACGGGCAATGCGAAAAAAGCAAAACCTAGGAAGAGAGGAAAATCCCCGTGTGTCACCAGATGAACTGTAGCTTGGCATGCCGTCATTGGAGGGGTATCTGAAAAAGACTAACCCGGCTATTTGGGTGATTAGCGATGTGGCGAACTGAATTCTTCTTAAATAATGTTTCAAATCTCTCTTAGCTATGTACCAGGCTTTAGCCAGCGTCTACCACATTACTCAGTAGATGTAGGCAAGTTATAAAGGCTATTTAAAAACTTGGAAGTTTAAACTTATTTTTATAAGCAATAATATTAGCGATTTAAAAGAAGGAGGGAGTTTAAGCGGTTATACTGTGGATTTTCTGAAGAGGTAGGCTCCGATTAATACCATACCCACAAATATTAGTGAAAGCACCGCGAAATCGTATAATAGGGAGCCGCCGATTCCCATGAGAGCCCAATCTCCATAAAGCGGCCCAAACTGTCCACCGAGAAGAGATCTTCTTATACCGTCGACGGCGTAGGTCAAGGGATTGAACTGGGCAGCGTTCTGTAGCCAGCCGGGCATAGACGCCAGAGTGGCAATTGCTGGACTGATGAAGAAGAGCGGGAGTAGAACCATTTGGAATATTCCGAAGAAGCCTTCAACGTTGGACATCTTTATTCCTGCTGCTGTGGAGATTCCTGCGAGTCCTAAGGCGAAGATTATCATGAAGGGTATGGTTAAGGCTATTCCTATGATTCCTGTGTAAATTTTAACCCCTAGAAGAATGGCTATTATAATAACCACGAAAGCTTGGATTAAGCTTCTGATTGTCGCCGCTATCATTTTTCCAAGCATTATTGAGACGCGGGGAATTGGGGCAGCTAGCAACTTGGCGAAATATCCGAACCGCTTATCCCAGATAATGCTAACTCCAGACATGAAGGCAGTAGCCATTACAGTGAAGGCAATTATTCCGGTTGCCAAAAAATCAACATAGCGGACGCTAAACATGCTTGATAGTCCGAGTTTCGTGAAAAGGTCAATTGGGAGAAGATACACAAAAAATTGCAGCATGTTCAATGATCCTGGGGATCCCAAACTTCCCATTAAGCCCATTGCAAAACCAGTTATACCTGAATTTATGGCGAGACCAAAGAATGCTAGCCAAATCACGGGCTGTATGAATGAGGTTATCAACATTATTCTCCTTCTAACAAAGTGCCTAAGTTCTCTTTCAGTTATGTACCATGCTTCTCTTAGCAATCAATTTTCCTCCAATAAACCATGTGGATTTTGTAATCGTCATATTGTGGTAAGCTCTAGTCAAAATTTCTTTTTTATTTGAGTGATCTTCTAAATACGGTTACCCCTATAGTAACCATGATAACTATGAATAAGCCTAATACGGCTGCGTCTACCAGAAGGCTCCCTCCAACTCCTATGAAGGCGTAGTCACCTTGAAGTAGGCCAAATGTTCCACCAATAAGGCAACCTCTTATTCCATCAACTGCGTAGGTTAGGGGATTGCCATAAGCCACAACTTGGAGCCATCCTGGCATCAGCGCCACAGGGAATAGGGCACCCGAAGCGAAGAACAGCGGCATCAGTATAAGGTTGATGACCCCAAAAAATTCTTCATGCTCAGCCATCTTGATTCCAACTGCCGTAGACATGCCTGAAAATCCCAAGGAGAATAAAGCCATGTAGGGGACTGCCATTATGATTCCTAGGAGTCCAGTGTTAATTTTTGCTCCTACAAGTATTGCTAAAGCTATAACGATAAGTCCTTGTGTCATTGCTCTAATTGTCGCCGAGATCATTTTTCCAAGCATTATTGAACTTCTTGGGATTGGGGAAACGAGTAGTTTGTTGAGGAAGCCGAATCTTCTGTCCCAGACTATGGAGACTCCTGCGAACATTGCGGTGAACATGGCGGTCATCGCTACGATACCCGGGGAGAGGAAAGAGATGTAACTTATGGTAGTCAAATTTAGAAGATAATATTTTATAATCCATATCCACCATACGGGAACGGCGCTCATTAAGGGGTCAAGATTCAGTGAAAAGACGATGAAAGTAAGCGTCGTAGGAATCCCCCGTATACCCAAACTACTTAGATTGAATCCGGGTAATCCTCCACTGAGCGCGGAACCGAATAGTGCCAGCCATATCAGCGGAGTCACCAGTGCAGTGATTACCTGAATCCTTTGCCTGTAGAAGTGTCTAATTTCTCTTGTCGCTACGTACCATGATTCCCTCAGCATTCTATTTCCGCCTTCTTCTCTGCATTAACATCCTACTCTTGAATAACTCTATCATATCTGTTTTTTCCGTCCTTAGACTTCTCCCCGTGAATTTGATGAACACATCGTCAAGAGTTGGTCGGCTAAGGGAGATGTTATCTATGCTAACACCAATCTTGTTGGCTTCTTCAAAAAGCTTAGGTATCGCGGTCTCACCATTATTAACCGTTATTCGGATTCCACCCTCTCGTGGTGACACTTCCGAAACAAATTTTAGCTTCTTAACTTGATTCAGAAAAGCTTCACTATCATTCGTATGAACCAAGACTATGTCGCCGCCTAACATTCCCTTCGGTTCATTGGGGGTGCCGATGCTCACAATATTTCCATAATCAATTATCGCGACCCGGTTACACAGTTTATCCGCCTTATCCATATATATAGGGTAGTCATGAAAATTGTTATTCCCTGCTCGTTTAGCTTTTTGACATACTC
Source organism: Candidatus Freyarchaeota archaeon (assembly GCA_030587365.1). Lineage (GTDB taxonomy): Archaea > Asgardarchaeota > Jordiarchaeia > Jordiarchaeales > Jordiarchaeaceae > Jordiarchaeum. The sequence continues at coordinate 97,007 of JAUQZE010000025.1, forward strand.
CCAAATGCTGGCTCTGCTTGAGGGAGAAGTCAAAAACATTTGTGATACTTTTTGATTTTGCTATTGCCATTTATTAAATTCGCTTTGTTCATTCATCTTCCAATTCGTTTTCTTTTTTACTGCATTGTTCGTCAATGCTTATAAACTTTGGTGGTTTTGATTTCAGTTGTTTCAGGTTGACTAGTTCGGTTTGCTTTGGGAATCTTGGAAGATAAAACCAGAAGATTTCAGGCCAATCTCGATTGTTATCGTCTATTTTCCTTTCCAGTCCTGTGTACCTTTTACAGTTTGTGCAGTAGGCGCATATTACGTCAAGTGTTACGAAGCGGTATCCAAAGTCGTCCTCAACTTCGTATACTCTGGTTGACAGCTTTTCCAAATACTTTAATTCGAGGTATTCTCCGCATAGGCAGAGTAGGGAGCGGAAATGGAATTTGACTAATTCATCAATTATTTCCTTCGGTATATTTAACTCATGAGTAATATTTGTCTGTTCTTGAACGAAAAAGTACCCCGGTGTCCTCGAAGCCGTTTTCCGTGATGAGCTTGCAGAAGAGCTTGGTTTCTGTGCCCCTCTTGACCACGTTTTTTGAGCCACACCTCGGGCAGGGTCTCTTCTGGGAGTAGAGTTTGTTGTTGTAGGATGAGAGGTGTGCTTGAACCGCGATACGGAGGATGAGCATCACGGGTAAAAGTTGCTTCACAGCTGGGGGTCTCACGGCATCACCACACAAAGGGATGTTGAAAAAACGCATCAAACCTAAAAAACTTACCCCCCGAATCGAACGAATCTACATCAAATCCAAACAAAGGTTTAAAAGGTAGGTACCAAAAGATAATAAATAAAAAACAGAGAAATACCTGTTGACCCCCCGGGAAAAATGCATCAACAGAGGCCGACAACAGGAAGCCTAAAAAACCTTCTAGAGCTAAAAGAAGCAAAAAAAGAGCGTGTGTAGATTACCTATAAGGGATTGAAACAAGTGCTGTGTAGTCAAATGGTTTATCCCAAGTCCTTGTTTGGAGCCTACCTGGGAAATAAAGTTCTGTCCGGGATGTGGAAAGAGGTTCGGTATTGTCGGAGGGTCGAAATTAGTCGAAGTATGGAATAGGAAATTAGATGAGGCGATGTCAATGTGAAAACGAAAAAACTAATCTTATCCACTCGGGAGAATCATCTTGCAGCAAAGTCTATCAGGACTGATTTAGCGAGAGTTATTGCTATTATCATGGTTATAATTTCTCACGTATATGTGTTTTTTAGCTCTCAGAGCCTTAGTTTCCTAACTTATTTCGGAATAATTGGAATAGTCTTAGAAGTCTACCTCTCCTCTGGTTCAACATTAATCTATTTCATAAACTACTTCGGACAAACTGGAGTGGCTATATTTTTCATCTGCAGTGGCGCAAATCTCACATCGTCCTCATTCAGCTTAAAGGAGAAGTTTATTAAGCTATATCCCGCGTTTATTCTCACCTTCATCGCGTGGAATTTTCTGCGGCCTGCACCATCATTAATAACTCTCGTATCTTACGTGGGATTGTTTAATGGATTCTATGGTGTAAGTTATTCATATCTTTGGTTCATTCCAGCAATGTTCGGATTATATGTTTTATATCCGTTAATACAAAAAGTAGTAGAACATAAAGTGGGAATAGTTTTTCTTATTTCAATTTCTTTATGCGGTTTGATTTATAACCAGTTAGCTGCCTTAAGTTCTGGGTCGACGACTCCATACACTTCGTCTACTTTAATGGCTATTTTCCCATTCGTTTTGGGAATGATTACAAAAAAGGTAAAGAGAAAATATGGTTTGTTGATTTTGTTATTTTCTGTGACTTATTTTATGGGTCAGAAAAATTTAGCCGGTAACATAACATATGTTATGTATGGAATATTCCCTGTGTTAATCGCTTACGGGATATTCAGCATTTCGTCTAACACATTCAGAACTAGGTGGAGTGACACAACATATGTTCTCTATTTAGCACACGCACTTGTCTTTTTACTTTTGTACATTTATATGGGTTTATTTGGGCTCGTTCTAGGTATCCCAGTATTACTATTTTCTGGATGGTATGGAACAAGATTAAATAATAAATTTACGGCCTATCTTATGAAGAGAGTAAATAGAGAAGGAGAAGAGAAGAATAAAATGTAGAAGTTAGGGACATTTGTCACCCCTTGCTGTTAGTTGGTAGGATGTCCTGTAATTTAAATGCTTCCACGAACTCCCAAAGCTAGGAGCCGTTTGGCGGGACGCCGAGCCGCTCGTTGGGCGTCTGGCGGGTCATCCGGTTCATGCAGTGGTTCTCAAACTCCAGGAAAGCCCGGGTCTTCCGCGCCTGATCCTCACGGGAGTTGCAGCCCGAGACTCTGAGGATGGATTTAAGCTCCCTCTGAACTCGGCCGATCTTACCCAGGGTCTGGGGGTGGTGGGGTGAGGCCCAGATATGCTTGGTTCCGTGTTTCGTGCAGTACCGCCCCGCCCTCCGGTTCATTCGGTCCATCTGGGTGCCGTTGTCCGTGAGCAGGTGCTCAAAATCGGGCACGTTCCCATCCATCCAGTCGTAGACTTGGTCGTCGGTGGCTTCCTCAAGGACGGTTCCCCACCTTCTGCGGGAGTGGTCGTCAAGCACTATCAGAATGGGGCGGTCGTCACCATATGTTCAATAAAAACTCCTATATAGGTGTAATTCGCTTTTAGATTATGGAACGGCAAGTTGTTGAATGCAGGACGAGTTTTGATGCGTGCCCCCTCTGTGGGTCAAGGCTCGTGAAGAAGTACAACTGCAACCCCAGGAAGATTGTAACACTTGAGGGAGAAATCTACGTCCTGGAGAGGGTGCTCATGTGCAGCAACCCCGAGTGCGCGGCTAGGGACTGGAGCTTCCATTCAGAGGAGCTGCAAGCGATGGCCTTCTGGCGCAGAATCTACGGCGTTGATGTCATCGCCCGCATAGCCGACCTGAAGCACAGGGAGAGGAAAACCCACGACGAGATCCTGGAATATCTGCACTCCCGAGGAATAAACATAAGCAAGGGGAACATAACTTACGTGCTCAACTTTGTGGAGGCTGTGGCGCGGGGCTGGCACGAGGAAAACATAGAAGTCATACGAAGCAAGATTAAGGAGCGCGGGGGTTACACCCTCGGCGTCGACGGAACCCACAGCTACCTCGGGTACCCCTTATACATTTTTCGGGACACCCTCTCAGGCGCCGTGCTCTACGCGCGGGCGGCTGCAAGTGAATCCACGGACGACTTAAAACCCTTCTTTGAGAAGGTCTTGGAGATGTTCGGCGAGCCCCTGGCGGTGGTCAGTGACATGCAGCCCTCCATTCTGGAGGTGGTAAAGGAGCTTCTGCCCGGGGTGAAGCACCAGTTCTGCCAGTATCACTTCCTGAGGAACGTGGGTAAGGAGCTTATGGGGCAGGACTACAAGAAGCTTAGCAGAATCATGAGGAGAGAGGGGGTGAAAACCAAGGTTAGGACGCAAATCCGAGGGGAAAAAAAGAAAAAGAAAGGGAAATCCTCACAAACCTAGTCTACTCGCTTGAAGTGACCTGCGACGACTTCCCCTTCGACCTCTACTACGTGGAGTTCTACGACCGAATGAAGCAAGTCAGAACCGTGGTGAGGAGGTGCCTGGCCGACTACACACTAGAAGACGGATACCGGTGCGCCCTGCTTGAGATAGAGAGAATCCTCGCCGAGGTCGTGAACGACGCCCGAATTAGGAGCCTCGTTAAGAGGCTGAAGGAGTACTACCGGGATTTCCAGAAACTCAGACAGGCTCTTGAATCCCGAGGCTCCAGGGCGGAGGTAGAGGCCAGGGTTAAGAGATGCATGAACCTTTTTAAGAGAAGGGGTAGAAGGGATGCGCGGTACCTGAAGGTGGTGGGGCAGAT
>JAUQZE010000033.1 GCA_030587365.1 Candidatus Freyarchaeota archaeon
TCACCACCTCCAGCATCAAAAGGCAACCCAAGATTTGTGTGCATCCCTACCAGCTCCTTCGGGTGAGGTACACCAACAGGAACGGAAAAACGAGCCTGAGAAACCTCCTAGTCCTCTCGGTTAATGGTGGCAAATTGTCCGCCTACTGTTTTCTGAGGGGTGAGGTGAGAACCTTCCTCAGATCGAGGATGGAAATCCTACACGCCCAAAACATTCCGCTCAGCTCATAAAAAACATAATTATTACATCCTGCCGACTTGTACTCGTTAGGAACTTGCAAAACAAGTTCCGCAGCAACGCGGATTGAAAGTAGAAATAATACAACAGAATTTACTAAAAATCCTATCCTTGCAAAACAAGTTCCGCAGCAACGCGGATTGAAAGTTTAATAATGCTCCAAATTCAAGTTTTGAATCTGGAACTTGCAAAACAAGTTCCGCAGCAACGCGGATTGAAAGAAAAAATCTTTCCCATTTTCAGTTTTGTAGTATCTAAACTTGCAAAACAAGTTCCGCAGCAACGCGGATTGAAAGACAATTAACAATTAAATTTTTGGTTCCGCCAAAAAATTCTTGCAAAACAAGTTCCGCAGCAACGCGGATTGAAAGGTAATTCCTAATTTTTGCCTCTGTTTTCTCGTGATGCTTCTTGCAAAACAAGTTCCGCAGCAACGCGGATTGAAAGTAGCCGAATCGTTTGTAACGTAATTTTTTTTGTGGTAGCAGGTTTTTGCTACTGGGGTTGAAATCTTTAGATGAATAGGGGACTATTGTTTGCACTAGCTTCTTGGGGGAACTTTTGTATGAGTAATTTTTATGGGGATTGTTCTGTGTGATTTGTCGTTAATATTTTTCTCTGGTGCTCTCGTTACTTGACTGATCTGTGGTTGGATTTGTTTTTTTTTGTTTTTGGTAGGGTTATTAATTTCTCCTGTAGGTGTTCCTTTGATTTGATCCAGGTGAGTTGCTTGGTTGTCTCGTATATGTAAATGAGGGGGATTTTGTGGTCGTCTGCCAGCTTATAGTATGCTAGGGTTGCGGGAACGGTGAGGGAGGTGCAGTCCATAATTAAAATGTAATCCCTTAGTAGGTTAGGGAGGATGGTTTTGATTTTAGATTCCATTTTTTCAACGCTGTTTATATCTTCGTTCTCTACCAGGTGCCATTCAACACAGCTTGGAACGGCGTCTTTCCAATCCTCTCTGCCTTTTTCTGTGGTGATAACCAGAACCTTCTCGAACTTGAAATTCTTTTCAGTGAGGAGTTTGAGGGCGGTTTCGGTTTCGGACTCGGGTCTCTTCTTCTTCTCTCCCAAAAGACCGAGGTAAGCGTAGGGGGTTTTGGGAGAATTGAAAATGTAGCATAGGGGTGTCTTGCGCGTCAACTTGATTGTGTCTTTATCTCTGGTTATAATTCCGTTTTTAATGAGTCTTTCTAGGGTGTTATTGAGTGATGGACTGGGTATTCTTATGCTATTCTCAAGCTTGCTTTTCTGAATCTGCCCTCCCGCCTTGACTAACTCTTCTAAAACAGTCCTCTTTTTATTATTTTCAAGGATTGACTTGTAATCTATCTCCTTTAAGGTTTCTTCCTCTACCATTTTGTTCAAACCTCTAAAGTTGGTTTAAAACGTGATTCCAGTGAACATCCGGGCAAGCTAACATTGGTGCTGAAGGCATTTATCTACTATTTTCTATTCCAAAATTTTTGATTAAGTCTTCCTTTTTTATTATCCAGGTGAGTTCGCTTTCCTCTTCCTTTACCTTTATATGCACGTAAATCAGAGGAATGCCGTGTCTTTTTGCTAGCTCATAAAGGGCTATGGATGGTGGCTTGGTGAGCGATGTGCAATCCATTATCAGATTATAATTCCGCATTAAATCTGGGAGAATCGCTTTGACCTTTTCTTCAATGGGTTCAATCCTGTTTATTTCTTCGTCCTTTAGTAGATGCCAGTATGTAACATATCTGGGGGCATAGTCCTCCCATCCTGCTATAGCTTTGTAGGTGTTGATGACAGTAATACTCTTAAAATTGAAATCCTTCTTGTTAAGAAACTTTTCAAAAAAATTTTTAAGAAGCTTGATGGCGGTTTCAGTTTCAGACTCGGTTTTATCGTCCCTCTTTCCCAAAAGGCCGAGGTAAGCGTAAGGAATTTCGGAAGAATCGAAAATGTGACACAGAGGCGTCTTATACTTCAACTCAAAAACTCCCCTTAGCTTCCCCTCAATCAGCTTCCCCTCATTCCTTGTTTTATTTTTCCTCTCCCTTGTTTTGCCTCCGACTCGAATAATAATACCTTCATCCTCAAGAGCCTTCAGGTCGTGGTTAAGGATACCCTTCATTTTGCCATCTTTACCGTAACCTTTACCGTACCTTGGACCGAGTATATATTCAAGTTCTGCAAAGGAAACCGCCCTGCCAGCCTTAGCCAAAAGCTCTAAGATATCCTTCCTGTACATTCCTTTAAAGGCAGACCTATAATCCTCTATTTCTGGCAATTTTTCCGGTATTGGCATAGTTTCTGCTAACCCCTTTTTTAATTGGTCAACTTCTTCAAGGCAAATTAAAACTATGATTATATTGAAGTTGTAATATTTTAATATTATTTGAACAATTAAAATGAAAGGCTGTGGATTCGTGATTTTTTATTTATGGTGCGGGTGGGTTTTCGTTTTAGGGTTTTGATTGGGCTGCTGTTTTGAGAGCTTTGGTTACTCGTTTTCTCTTAGGTACATTTTGAAATCTTCGCGCAGTCTGGGGAATTGTAGTCCCTGCATGTTTTTTTCGAAGTCGGGGATTTCCTCTTTCAGGAGGTTCTCGGTTAGTTTTTTTAATCGTTCAAAGGATTCTGCTGATATGGGTGTTACGCCGTTTGCCATTATTGATTGTTTTCTCTCGTGTCGGATTTGGTTTAGTGCTTCAGCGAGTTTCTCGTCGTATTGTCTAATTTTTTCTAGGTCCGCGTATAGTGTTTCTGCCTCGTATTCTTTCTGTAACCTGTATTGGGCGAGCATTCCTAATAGGCGGTGCAGTCGTGTGACCGCGTCATCAAAATTCGTTTCTTCTGCTCTCCTCAGGGCGTTCATAAACATGTCAACTATTAGGGGATACGATAACTCTTCCGTTTCTTTCATTGCTCCTAGAGCGTGGCTGAGCGTCTCCAAATTTGTGTTAACGTGGTCGCGGAGTTCCTTGAGTGGGTTGGAGGGGCGGCTCTCATAGAAGCTGCGAAGGTCGTTTAAGGCTTTTTCCAGTATTCGGAAGGCTACTCCGTAGTGGAATCGGTCCCAGAGCCCGTAAGCCTTTGCCAAGTCACGGAGGATAGTAGTTAGTTTTTTCTCTTTTCCCTCTTTGAGGTTTGTTTGTGCCTCTTCAAAGACTTCCTTGGCGGTTTTCAGCCGATAATCGTTGAAGAGTTCGAGTCCCCTTTCAATCTGTTTGGCGGCGAAGAATTCGTAGGGGTTGTAGGCTGGATAAATTTTTCCGTCTCCAATAACGCGGCCGAATTCGTCTCGGAGTTCTCCTCCGACATACACGATTGGGCTGTAATACTTGACGGCGGCTATGGTCAGTCCCGCAGACATCACCTTCGTTCCACCCGTGATATCGACGTAGATGTCCCTCGCTTGGAACCCTTTCTCGAAAAGCTCGTTGAAAGCCTGCTCAGACACCTTTGAACAGTGGTTAATGTCGTTAATGTTCTCAATTTGAAGGAAGTTGAATTCGTACTGCTCCTGCTGAGAACCAGTCTTGGTCAAGACTTCGCTGAGTTCCTTGATCACATCCTTAGAGGACAGAAAGCACACGTACTCGGGGCGGAAATGTTTAATAGTCCTTATTAGCGGCTCTGGAGTCTTGCCCGTAGTGAGTATCATGGCACATTTTTTGCGAAGCTCATCATACTTTTTCTCGAATTTTTGAACAACTGGTTCAATCACTTCATCCGCGTCCGCAAACTCTGCGGTGTTACCACCCCAACGCTCCAATACCTTCTGATACTTACCCAAAAAGGCACGCAGTAACTCATGAAGAAGAGCCTGCATATCTGATGGATCTAAAGGATATACCGTCGAAACACCGACGATCACATCGTTCGCTTCCTTAATGTGGAAGGTTCGATTTACAGCCCGAATCTCTTTAACTTCCTCCCCCATAGCCGCCTGGGATATGCTTCCAATGGCTGAAATAATCCCGGAGAGCAAGTCTCCTTCAACTCTGATCTTTTCATACTGTTTGAAGTAAAGGTTTAAACCGGCCTTGTTCAGAAAGATAACCATGCCCAACAAAATAGGCCTCACCTCTCGCGAATCAGTTTATAGTGACCCGAAAGGAACCTATAACCGCTAATAGCTTTTCTAAAGCGATTTAAATCCTTTTCCCTCACATAGCATTACAAAATCGCATTTTATCAAGTTTATTCGAACAACGTTCTAAAAAAATAAATTACCTCAGCTGGATGGCGCCTCCCAAACAACTGTCCCAGATTTTAAAACAATGAATTTAGAGTCGGCGACCACAGCGCTTGGTCGAATCTTCCCGATTGTAAGCAGGGTTACAGCGCTTTATATACAAATCAAGCGCGCCTCGAGCTAAAACAGAAGGTTTAGTTGCTATTTCTCACCAGCCTCCCAGATATAAGGCTGCATCTGGAGAAGTAAAATTGCCAGTATTAGCTAGACCCACTAATCAGAAAGAGATACGAGCAGTGGTCCCTATTAGTAAGCTTATCTATCAATTGGCTGTCGAATTCTGCTCCATAAAACTCACATGGGACAATGAGGAAGTCGAAATAATATGTGATGAAGGAGGCGAAATATTAGACCATTAGATTTATAGAGACCTCAGAATAGACAAGCCCCATTTTCAAAAACTCATGAAAAACTATAGGCAAGTTGGAAAAGTTTCGTTACCTCATACCTAAAATATATGGAACGAACTAACCCAACGATCAACAGAAGAAACCTAAAATGGAACTAATTCAGAAATAATGAAATTACGAATCTTTTAAACCGCTCCTACGGTACCCAAAAATTCCAATTATCAATTATTATTTTACACTACCGGGCCACCCACCGGTTTTTTCCAAACCTCATAAGCGTGAAACCAGCCCGCAGTTCAGGTTATCACCACAACTGCGGTATCAATATTTAGGATCATCAGAGCAAAAAAGGCAAAAAGCCCTCAAAACGCCAAGAAAAACAAATAAACGGAGCAAAAACCAGAAAAATCCACTATCCCCAAAATTTGAGGCTAAAAAACAGAAAGTAAGAAAAACAGCCAAAATATCGGAAGCAGATTTCCCAACGTCAAACCCACAAAGAGAGGAAACAAAACAGCGCCAGAATAGCTAGAAGAAGATTTAGACGCTTCCCAGTTACTCGAAAAGAAGGCTTTATAAGCCTCCAAATCAAAAAATAAGTAATATAATATAACCCTTGCAAAAGAAGTTCCGCAACAACGCGGATTGAAAGCCGGGGTTAGCTTCCAGAGTACCCACAATCATAAATTCCTTGCAAAAGCAGTTCCGCAGTAACGCGGATTAAAAGCAGAAGACATGATTCCTGTTAAATTTTAGAGGCGATAGGTAGGTACTGTTTTTTATTCTAGAGGGAGTTTAGTAGAGGGAGTGAATGTTTGTTCTCTAAATTAGGAAATGAAAACAGAATGAGTAATGGTTTAAAAGGTTAAAATATTATTTTATGGACAGTTCCACATGCATAACTTTTTATTTGTGGATTTCTCTCAGTTTTTGGAGGGATATCGAAGATGGTAGCTGGTTTGAGCTTCGCAGAAATTAGGGAGGTGGCTGTTGGCTGTTTGGTTGAGGAGCTGGGTGAGAAGCTTATTGGACTGGCTCTTTTTGGAAGTGTAGCACGGGGAGAGGGAAGCGAGAGAAGCGATCTCGACTTCTTTGTGGTTACACGGGGAATGGAGGGAGGTCGTGAGCAAAGGAGGATAAGAGTTTACAATATTCTTGCTCCAGTCAACAAGAAGTTTAGAAGGGACATTTCGGTATTTACTCTGGAAGGAGACGAAATTCGAGATGTGACTCCTCTTCTCATAAACATCGCTCATGATGCAGTGATATTATTCGACCGTGAGAGGTACCTAGAAAAGCTTTTTGAGAGAATAAGGGAAGCAGTGAGGAAGGCGGGGCTTGTTCCCTACAGGACGAGAGACGGAAAAACCGGATGGAAGACGGAGAGAAAACTGAAGTGGGGGGAAGTGATTGAGGTGAAACTTTGAACTCGGAGGAAGAAGCGAAATACAGGCTTTCCCTAGGCGAGGGATACTTGAAAAGGGCTGAGGAAGCCGCAAAACATAAGGACCACCTAGCGGTTATCTCAAACTCTCAACAAGCGGTAGAAAACTCGGCAAAAGCGGTTATCTCCTGCTTCAGAATTCCTAGCTGGAGCCACGACCCGAGCAGTGAACTCTCAGAGGTGATAGAGGATAAAAGAGATAAAATTGAGGAAAAAATCGGAGCTAACACATTCCGTGATATTAACACTCTAGCACTCTATTCTCATAACCTAGCACCAGAACATGGGAGAATGTCTTATGGAGACCCCATCCTGAGAATCCCCCGTGGGACTTAGCGGATTCCCAAAGAGCCAGCGAAGCCCTGAGCTATGCACAGCGCTCTGTGAGCATAGCCAGAGAGTTTGTTAAG
>JAUQZE010000001.1 GCA_030587365.1 Candidatus Freyarchaeota archaeon
CAGAAGACCCCCTGCACAAGGGACGGTATCTCCTCTCTCTGTTTAATCTCTTCCACAACTGGCTTCCGAACCAGGGGCACCACCTCTACGGCGCCAGCCCGGCTCAGCTCCACCCCCAGATTTCCCTCACGAAACAGGAAGCGTTGGAGGCTTTTGAGGAACTCTACCTAAAGCCTAAGGGGATGTCTTTTAATATCAGCGATTGGCAAATACTACAAGGAAACACCTAGTCCACTTATTTATGCTACAGTACAGTTATTTTATTCTACAATTAACCTTAGATATAGTTTATGGTGCTCCGGCCGGGAGATTCGGATTGACACCAAGTGTTAATCATTCGAACCCGGGTCGAGGAGGCGAGTGGGCAGGCGATTCATTTGAAACGTCGAAAGCCCCTTATGCTTAGCCACTATTTTGTTTGGCCGGGCTACACCACCGGAGCTCTTTATCAGAGTTGTAAAAAAACACCTTAGGTATTAAATTTTTCTATTTTAATTTTTCAATCTATTTGCCAGGCTCTGGAAAGACAGTATACTACTTACTGATGCTGCCATCCTCCCAACTTAAGGTCAGGGGTTCTACACTTCTACTATTAGTGGCTAGAAATGTGGGATATGTCACCGTCCGGTTAACGGTTTCCGCAACCTTCCCGGGTGAGCAAGCCCTATTCAGTCTCTTTCCCTCTTTATTCGGTATTTAAACCCAGCGCATTTCATCCCCAACCCTTTAGGGAATGGGCTTTCTTGCTCAAATCTTTGTAGAACTTGTGTTAGTTTACATATCTGTTATATACTACCTTTTCTCTTCCCTCTTACTATTTTTTCAAGTCCACTTGAGATTTTTAAAGCCGTTAGGATACGCAGAAAATGTGGGCAATTTGTAGTCGCTGTGAAGTATTTCAGGAAATGTTAAATATGCACAATCTTGATCTCAGAAAAAAGTCTCAAAAAAAGTCCGAGTTATGTATGTTATCTCATAATTATGCTGTCCAGTTTAATTATGGATCTTTATGTCTGAGTTCTCATTTTTGTACTTTTTGTTTAATACTTTCGGTTAACTCTCTTTCTTCTATATAATTGTATGTTAAAAAGGAAATTTTTTATTCTTAATTTAGATAAATGTATTTTTAAAAGTATTTTTTTTACTAATTAAAAATTAATATATTAAAAGTATTTAAAACTATGGTGATTTATTTATGAGCCATCAAGACAAGGAAAAACTACTTTGCCCCGAATGTTCAAATACATTAATATTACACTCTGGTGAATTTGTATGTAGCAACTGTGGTTTGGTTGTTTCTAAGCAATATTTAGCCCCAGTTTTTAAGATTAATCAAGAGAATCCATCAACTAGCCAATACAAACACTATGTAGCTTTAGGGAAAAGAATGCACATAGTTGACGGAATGGGTAGTTACATTGATTTTCAGCGCACCCCCTTCTTTTTTGACGGTCAAGGTACACCACTTCCTTCCGATAAACAAGCTTTATATAGAAAACTAAAATTTAGATACAGCCTACGTTTAAGAATCGATAAAAAAGAATCAGATTATCGCGCTTTAAAGTCATTAAATCATGTTACTTCCATGCTTCAAATTTCGGACTCAATAAGAGATAGAGCTGCATACATCTATCAAAAAGCTGTCAAAAAAATTGATAAAAAAATCTCAAACCACATAGTTCTCGTAGCTGCCTGTCTTTTTTTTGCTATTAGAGAATATAAAGAATTAGCACCAGTAACAATCCAGGAAGTCACACAGAGCTTTAAAAAGCTGGGCCATAGAATAAATGTCAAAAAAGTAATTAGAACAGCGCTTGAATTAAGATCCTTATTTATCCAGAAACACCCAAAAATCAGAAAGAGCGAAGAATATTTACACAGAATAATATCTGATGTTGTATCCTCACCAATTATTGAGAGTCGTCTAAAAGAAAGAGACCTCGGTACTGAAGATTATAGAAATTTATTGACACAAAAAAGTTACTCTATATTAACTAAACTTGATAGTATCAATCGTGGGGGAAGAAACCCTTACATTTTTGCAGTGTCCACAGTTTATTGCGCAGACCGCATGATATCTAAGAAAATAGCCAAAAAACCAATTTTAACGCAAAAAATTTTAGCTAAAATAACTAAAGTTGCAGAGTATAGCATTAGAGATCATTACACAAGTATATTGAAACCGATGATACTAGTTAGATAGCAGGTAATTATAAGCTAAAGTTTCGCAGTTTTAGAAGTTTTTAATATAAAAGTTTCAAGATCCTACTGGTTATGCCCTTTAGCATTTGTAAATTTATAACGTGGCGTATCCCCATACTACCAGTCTCGTATGATTTTTCGTAGTACAGACTTACCTGTAAAATTATGTTTCCCTTAACAAACTCAGTTCTTTAAATTGTTTTAGGCAGCAGATCCAGCCATTCTGCATAATGTTGAGCAGTTTGCATAACAATTGAAAAAATACTAAATATAATACTTCATAAACGAGAGTGTAGATGTAAACTATGAAGATCTTGGAATTATAAATCCGATGACGTGCGCTCTTAACCGTTGCTTTAACGAGGTTTGAAAGACCCCCTCATTAAAAAGTGTATATAAAACTCTCAACGGGTAGCTTATAAAAATCTGATGCGGCAAAGCTAATGTTATGTTTTTATTTTAATCTAATTGTTTCTAGATTTTGGGGCGCTCTAGTCTCTATTTTAAATATCTTATGAGCTGTACTTGCCAAGTTAATACATTTTGAATTTTCACCATGACAAGCAATTATTCTTTCGGGTTTAGGAGAAACTTTTCTAAGATAATCTAGTATCTGCCTCCTGTCGCTGTGGCCTGAGAAACCATCTACCGATTTAATATCCATTCTAACATTGACCATTTCCGTTTTTCCATCCTTTGTTTTCATAGGTATCTCCTTCCAACCTTTTTGCACCCTACGTCCGAGTGTTCCTTCCACTTGGTACGAAACAAATAACAGAGTATTTTTTGGATTGTCCGCCATTAATTGGAAGTATTCTACACTGGGTCCACCACTTAACATGCCGGAAGTTGCCATTACTATGCAGGGGTCTCCTTCTATGATATCTGGCCTTGAACTAGCTCCTTCTACTTGTTGGAAAAAGTCTGCCAGAAAAGGATTACTTCCTTGATGGAAAATTCTTTCACGTAACTCTTTTGACAAGTATTCAGGATGAGTTGTGTGGATTGCAGTCGCTTCGCTTATCATTCCATCTATATAAACTGGTACCTCTCGTAGTATCCTTTTTCTCATATACTCTTCCAATACTAGCATAAGCTCCTGCGCCCGCCCTACTGCTAGAACAGGAATAAGGACCTTGCCATCTCTAGACAGAGTCGCGTTTATTATTTCTACCAGGTCTCTTTCTGCTCTTTTTCGTGAAGGCATGATATCACTGGGTGCCCCATAAGTACTTTCAATTATAATTGTTTCCAGTCTTGGAAATGTAAAATTTGCAGATTCTAATAGGTGTGATTTCGAAAATTTGAAATCACCAGTATATGCAATATTGTATAGACCATCGCCTATATGCAAGTGTACTATTGCTGACCCCAGTATGTGACCTGCATTATGAAGAGTAAGCCGTATATCCGGAGCAATATCTGTTACTTCACCATAATCTAGGGGGATTGTATGCAAAATTGCTTTTCTAACATCTTTCTGACTATATGGACTTAGTTTTCCTTCCCGTTCTGCAACGTCTAGATAATCTAATTGTAGGAGGGTCATTAAGTTTAGCGTGGCTCTAGTACAATAGACAGGGCCCTCATAACCATATTTGAATAAAAAGGGTAAAAATCCGCTGTGATCTAGGTGAGCATGAGTAATTATGACAGCGTCCAAATTTTCCAAATCGAATTCAGGTAAATCTATGCGTGGAAAGGTTTGCATTGAAACTCCCACGTTAACACCGCAATCAATTAAAACAGAGCTTTCAGTAGTTTGGACGAGAATTGCAGTTCTTCCTACCTCTCTAAAGCCACCCAGAGCGGTTACGCGTAACCATCCATCTTTAACCAATAATGGGCGATGTATTCGTCTTCCAATATTTCTCAAAATCTGCTTTCTTGCCACACTTTCTGTTTGTAAAGCGTGTCTAATTTTTAGTATCATTTCTGATGTGAGCGGAGGAGTTCTAATGACTGAAGGTCTCCAGAGAACAGTCCTCGTTATTTCTTTTAGTGTTACACCATTTCTTCCAATCACAAGGCCTGGCTTTTTTGCTTCAATTATAACCTCGCCCACATTTTCGTCGAATGTTACGTTTGTTACTTCTGCTTCTTTAGTAACTATTTCTTTTACCTTTTGCGCGGCTTCGGCTTGCGGCATTCTAACGGATGGATCTGATCTAATTACTATTCTTTTGCGTATGCGTTTAGCAAGCTCTTTAACAAGCTCATTATCATCTACTAAAATTTTAGGATTTTTAAGATATATGGCAATCTCTGGTCCTTCGAATTCCACTTCCGTAACACTAGCTTCTTTGGGGATTCCTTGCAAAATAGAATTTTTTATTTCACTAAGGATTTCTTGTGATAACAACTCGTATCCTCCTGCTCATTCCAGAGAATTATGTTATTTCTTATTCAGTTTTTACTTGAATATCTACCCGATTTGTTTTGACTCTAGGAACTCTAATTCCAGAATATTCGGTAGCTATATTTTGGAGGAGATAATCCTTTTACTTTACTCTCTAAAATAATTTAGTATTTTAAACGCGTTAGATACTTTTTTAGTGATTTTTATGTTTGAATAATTTTTTTGGTTTTTGAAAGTTTCTTAAGATTATTTTTTTGGATGTAAGCATTCGGGTTTAGGGTAAGTCTTAGAGATATACCCTTGAACAGCAAACATTATGCACCTAACCTTGGGCTCTTAAGCTTAAGAAAAATCGACTAGTAGAACTTACGTTCACTGAATACCCGCTAGGTAATAAATATTTCGTAAAAACAGTAGGGAGTGATGACAAATTATATTAAATCTGCAGACTTAATTTTAAGGGAGTGAAAAGTATCTTAACTATCCCCAAATCAGGGGATCAGGAATCTTTAGTAGACCCCTAGAATTAATAATAATGATCCTTCATTAAAAAAATTTTAAAATGCGAAAGACACAAAGGTAAATAAACCAATCATGTAAACCAATAATTACTTTAACCAACCGGAGAAAAATGACATGAGACTTCACTTTTCCACGGATAAAAGGTTACCCAGTTCAATTTTGATTAATCACGATGCCCTTGAAAGAATAGGGGGAGTTTGCTCGGAATTGGGTATTTCCAACAGAGTTTTGATGGTATCAGATCCTACGGTAATTAAAATTACTGAAGATAAAATTTCTAAATCTCTTCAAGAATCAAAAATAGACTACTCCGTTATGTTAATAGATAACTCTACAAAAGCATCTGTTGAACAGGTTAAAGATGAAGTTCGAAAATTGAAAAGCAAAGTTATATTGGGTGTAGGAGGCGGGGGTGTAATAGACGTATCAAAGCTTTCCGCTGCACAAGAAAATATTCCTTTTATTAGTGTTCCAACCGCGGCTTCGCATGATGGAATCGCTTCTCCTCGTGCAAAAATCAATAATCTTGCTCCGTTTTCTATTGAAGCGCATGGGCCCATCGCAATTATTGCAGATATAGATGTAATATCAAAAGCCCCGTATCGGTTAACTGCATCAGGTTGTGGAGATTTAATAGCTAAACTTACTTCTGTAAAGGATTGGGAATTAGCTCATTTACGCACAAATGAAAATTTTAATGAAAAAGCTGCAAATTTGGCTAGGGAAAGTGGTCAAACCCTAATAAAAAAAGCTGAATTAGTAAAGAAAAGAACCAAAAAAGGTTATCAGAAAGTTGTGGAGGCTCTCATTAACTGCGGTATTTCTATGACTTTGGCTGGTTCAAGCCGCCCATCGAGTGGTTCTGAACACTTGTTTAGCCATAAATTAGACCAAATAGCACCGAATCCTGCTTATCATGGAGAACAGTGTGGACTTGGAACCATAATTATGATGTATTTACACGACGGTGATTGGAGAAAAATAGTTGATACTTTGAAAATAGTTGGGGCTCCTATAACTGCGAAAGAAATACACATTGATAGAGAGATAATTATTAAAGCACTTTGCGAGGCAAAAGAACTCAGGAAAGATAGATATACCATACTTGACGAAAAAAGAATGATTCCTAAAGTAGCAGAAGAAGTTGCAACAATTACAGGAGTTATTTGAAAGATTCTACTTTTTTGGAGATTGATATGACCAGTATTTTAACTCTTGTTGGTGTTAAACAGGCGAAGAAAGGAGCAAAATTTGTTCATATTGGTCATGCCGAAATATGTGAAAATTGTGAACTTTACAAAGTATGTATTGGTAACCTAGAACCTAGAAGAGTATACGAAATTATTGATATTCGCAACATAGAACATCCCTGTAAAATTCACGAAGATGGTGTCCGCGTCGTAGAAGTTACCTACTCGAATATTCGAGTAGCTTTAGAAGCAAAGCAAGCCATGCCTGGCGCTACAATCACGTATTCGCCAATAGAATGTGATTTTTATGATTGCCCTTTCATAGAAATCTGCAAACCTAGTGGTCTATTTGAAGGAGATAAATGCATTATTGAGAATTTATTAGAAAAGATAGATGGATGTAGAGCGGGAAAGGCACTTAGAGTGGTGAATCTCAAGTTTTTGCGGTAGTGGTTTTTTCGAATGTTTCTAAGAATTTAACACTTTCAAAACCAAAATTTGAGAAGATATCATTTACAAGTCCAATTTTAACAAATTGAATATTTTCAGTAAGGACTGCTTCAGTAGGTATAGCTATCTCCACTGACTTTTCACTGATATTAATTTTAAATTTGCTAAGATCCACGCCAACAATTCTGCGGTTAATAAGGGCTTTTATTTTATCTTCATCATTTTCCAGTATGTTCTTTATTGTTACATCGTATTCTAAGATCTGGCCTGCTAAAGGATGATTCATATCAACTCGAATTCTACCACCGCCAACCTTTTGGACGGTGGCTAGACGCCCCTTTACTCGTATTGTCATTCCGGGTCTTGGTTTCACATTTTGTTTTGAAAACTCTCGAGCGGAAAAGACTTTTATATTCTTGGGATCCCTCTCACCAAATCCTTTTTCTGGCGGTATTTCTATAGTTTTTGCTTCACCAATAGGTAATCCTTCTAAGGTTTCATCTAATCCAGGAAGCACCCAACCCGCACCAACAACAATAAGTCTGGGCTGATATACTTCACGTTCATTAAAAATGTCTGCCTTCATCGCTACTTCTTGAACTGTGGTATCAAAAACTTTGCCATTATCTTTGGAACGTCCAATTAAATCAACCAAAACAAAGTCATTTTTCCTAACTTTTCTTGTTCCAGTTCCTGACATTACTGCTCACCACGTAATTCTAGAAATTCCAGTAATAGATTATTATTAAACCTTTTTGGTTATTCTACCTTACTTCATAATGTATACTTCTCGGCCACTTGTGGCCTTTTTGAGGATGTAAACTTTTTTCCTTCTCTTTTCTATATTCCTTTCCATTTGGAGGGTTTGCGGCAGAAATATATTATTTTTACTAGAAAAAATGTCTTAGTAGACCAAGACATAAATGTTGGGTGTGAATCATTTCTTTTGCCATAAGGGCACGTTATTATCCTTATCTATCGAATATCTACTTTATAATCCAAACGTATAATAAACTCTCGACCTAAAAAGGAATCATAACCTATTTACTGTTAAGGTTGCGAATTAAAATGATTGAGGTTGAAATAAAGTGTCCAATAAATGATTCTGAGGAGATCGCTGAGAAATTAATACGAAAAGTTAATGCAAAATTCGTTAAAACAGTTTCTCAAAAAGATTTCTACTTACAACATCCCTCAAGAAATTTCGAAGAAACTGATGAGGCGATAAGAATACGCGATTCTGATGAAGGAACTCAATTAACATATAAAGGACCCAAAATAGATGCTTTATCAAAAACAAGAGAAGAGCTATGTGTTTACGTAGATAATTTTGAAACAATTCTAAAAATTTTTGAAAGAATCGGTTTCCTACCGATTGCAAAGGTAGTAAAATCTAGAATTATTTTTCACATAGAGGGAAGTATAATTGCGTCCGTAGATAAGGTGCAAGATTTGGGTAACTTTATAGAATTAGAGTCCGAAGCTAAAGATTATACTCAAGTAGAAGCTAAAAGAGAGGAGTTATTCTCTATACTGGATAAACTGGGTTTATCAAGGGAGAATACAGAAAGAAAATCTTATTTAGAACTCATAATGTCCAGACCTTAAAAGTTGTTAACTCCTAATATTTTTACACTAAATTAGTTTGCTAATAAATTGTTTAATTATTTGCGTTAGCTTTAAGTTGTTCCACTCTTTAGAACAAAGTGGAAACAATAAAAATTATTGATTTAAGGAAGTAAAAGTATATGTGTCTGGCAATACCCGCCAAAGTACTCGAAATTCATGATGAAAAAGCTGTTGTTGATTTTGGAGGCGTAAAGAGAGAGGCCTGGATAACATTAGTAGATAACGTAAAGGTAGGGGATTATCTAATAATCCATACGGGCTACGCAATTCAAAGATTGGATAAAAAAGAGGCTGAAGAAACATTAAAACTGTTCAAAGAGTTTGAAAATTTTGAAAGGCAAACATAAGAGTTCAAAAGAAATAAACTCCCTCTAGATTATTGAAATTAATCAGAAAATTTGTAAGCAAATTTTTTTCATTGAAGTATTTTGAGCTTCAAATGAGGTATTTCCGCAATTCAAAACCGGAGCTTATTTACATTTTTTCTGCGTAAACGTAAGTAAGGATCAAATTTGTGAAATGAGACCAAAACAAGATTATTTTAGAGGAACGTACATACTGCTTTTTGTTGCGCCTATTCCGGGGCTCCCATGCATCACACGTTTACAAGTTGGGGAGTACTCACCCAAATAATGACCTATCATCTCCGGTTCAACTTTTATTTCAATAAAAGTTTTTCCGTTATGAATCGCAACATCTAATCCTACCATCTCAGGCAAAATCACCATATCTCGATTATGGGTACGCACAACCACTTTTTTACCCTTTCTTTGCGCTCTCTTTGCGCGCCTAAGTTTCTCGAGCAATTTTTTCTGACGCGGAGGAAGTCCTCTTAATAGGCTTCTTCTTTGGCGCGATGGTAGAAGCTTTATGAATTCATCCATTGGCATCCTCTGAAGTTCCTCTAAAGAATATCCGCGATATGTAAACTTTTTAACCATAATATTCAACCTTGTTTAGCTTTAAGCTAATACTTGAGTTAAAATGATTGAATTTAAAGTTTTCCCAGCCAAAACTCTAGGAAGTCTAGTAAGATGTACCTCTCGCCTCGTTTCACCAGCTTCTCGTTGTACTCTCTACAGTTACGCTTATCCTCATTGTATCCCCCCTCTCTTTCTTCCTTCCGCTTCCTCTCTTATTACTACGTTTTTAGGGGCTTTGATAAGGTTTTTAGGTGGCTTAAACCATTAAAACACGCCCAAAAAAATGCTAAAACCATTAATTAAGCAACACAGCATTGGGTGATGGAGAATGGCTCGGTTTCGTGTCAGAAAGGGGTGTTTATACGGCTTCTTTAACGATTTGGAGCTTTATGAGAGAGATGGAACCGAATAAATCTACATCGCCCACAAGCATCGAATAGAAAAAAATTTATATTATCTACTCTTTGTCCTAGATACTAGGTGGGGTTGTAGTCTAGAGGATCTAAAGATTCTCTTAGACCGGAAAAATTGGTATGAACCCTCGAGAACCCCCTCGCTGGGTACAATTCCGCTTAAATCTTAGGCGGCATGAGTCCTGCCTGGGGTGGAGAACTCAGAGTTCTCCCCTGAACGCAGGCGGTCCCGAGTTCAAGAACATCATCCTAAACTGGATGGTTTGGAAATCTCGGCAACCCCACCACTTTTCTCTTCTTTTTCATGAAAAATTCGAACTACCCTCTAAAGTGTAATCTCTGGAAAAACTTGGCTGTCGCTTCTTTTTTTTCCAAGCTATAGCTGCGGAAATTATCGCCAAGGCAGAAACGGGACTAAGAAGGATGATCTCGTTGGTAAGAGAATCGTTTTCAATACTAAAAAGTAGTAAATCAACAATAAAAAATAAAGTTCCTGCTGAAAAATCTAAAGCCTCTCCTTCAACTATATAATAGGTACTCGAATCATTGATACGCTGGGTTCCGTTGTAATAAACAATTACATTTAACAAGTATTTGCCAGGCATTGAGGGCGAGTTAATGGTTCCCTCCCAGCTATTTCCCTCCGTTTTTTCTAGCAGAGAATCATTAATTTTTACTGAAATCAAGGCGTCATAACGATTAATTTCCACATTCACAAGAATCGGCGTATTTGGTTTTACTCTGGTTGAGTTTAAAGTGATTGATACAATTTCAAGAGCTTGGGAAAGAACAGTTACATTAAATTCTCTTTCAGTTGAATTATATAATTGGGCGTCTTCAAATTTTACCTTAAAGCTATACAGCCCGGGAACCATGTCTGTTGGGATTTCGCAAGATAATACGCAATGGCCAAATGTATCCGTAGTTGATTGAGTAAGGTTAGTGTTTTGGTAATCGTATAAGTGTACCTGCTGATTGGAAATCGTATTGTTACTGTTATCCAGTAGATCTACTTCAACTACCAAATACTCTCCAGTGTAAACTGAAGTTGGATAGGTGAGGTTCTCAAAAACTGTTTTTGCTTTAACGAAAAGATCAGTATAGACTGGTATTGCGTCAGGCCTATTAGGGCATATGGCTCTGATGGTGGTTAATCCTAGAGGGTAATCGTGTGGGATACCCCAGTCTAGAACTGCGTATCCACTAGAATTGGTAAGTTCGATACCAATTAACATGTCATTTGATTGATCATAAAAAAAGGTCTGCTCTCCTATAATAGGATCGCTCGAATTTAGCATTCTCACAGTTATTATTGTATCTTCTCCCCTATAGCAGACCTGAGGGTTTTCATCCTTGCTCAATAGGGGACCAGTTAAGAAATTGGATGTGTAACAAATGTTATGTTGGTACAGCATGAACATAAAAACTAACATTAAGATTGTAACTGTTAGTATGCTTCGCGCTTTTTTGTTGAAGATTATTTTTTTATAATGCGGTTTCATAGTGACCCCTAGAAAATATTCAGTTTGAATATTTATGCTCCCCTCTTTTAGGGGCAGTTTAAGTTTTTCAAGATTCATTCATTTATCTTTCATAAGTCAAAATGTGAGAAAGATTAATAGTTTTACAGAAGGCAATGTAAAAAAAGATAAGCAAAATATTAAGCAATAATTTAAATAAAGGATTAATAAAAAGGAAATCTGTTTGTTATTATCTAAATGGAGTGAGGTTTAATTGGCTAAGACGGGAATTATTTATCACCCAGATTATTTAGAACATGAAACTGGAAATCATCCAGAAAATAAAAAGAGATTAATAGTCACCATGGACTTTTTGAAAAAAAAGGGAGTTTTAGATAGACCGGAAATTAAGATATTTAGCCCTGAAAAAGCGTCTGTTGACTTAGTTTCTCTGAACCATAGTATGGAGTACATAGAATATGTTAAATACACCAGTGAGCGAGGAGGAGGAATGCTCGACCCAGACACTGTTGTCAGCGCTAGAACATTCGAAGTAGCACTCAGAGCTGTTGGAGGAGCCTTGTTAGCCGCAGAAAAAATCCAGAAAAGCGAAGTTGACAACAGTTTTGCATTAGTAAGACCACCAGGGCATCATGCAACTTATAGTCATGGACATGGTTTTTGCATCTTTAACAATATAGCAGTCTTATCTCGGTATATGATTAAAAATTGGGGCGTTAAGAAAATTCTTATAGTTGATTTTGACGCCCACCACGGGAATGGCACGCAAGACTCTTTTTACGACAGCCCGGATGTTTTATATTTCACATTACAGCAATGGGGAATATACCCCGGATCTGGTTGGTACCAAGAAATCGGAGAAAAAGAGGGAAAAGGATACACAGTAAATGTGCCGCTTCCCTGGGGAACTGATGATGAAAGCTATCTTTTTGCGCTCCGAGAACTGCTCTATCCAATAGCGGATCAGTATAATCCCGAATTTATTCTGGTCTCAGCAGGTTTTGATTCACATTACTCTGACACATTGACATCCATGAATATTAGTTCTGTCGGACACGGAAAAATAATGGAAACAATCTTAGACGTTGCTAAACAGAAATGTCACGGTAAAGTCGCAGTGCTCCTCGAAGGAGGGTACAGTCTACCAGCCCTTCCACAAAGTATATTTAACGTGATTTCTTACATGGCAGGTTTAGGCGAATTCCTCGAAGACGACCAACCAAAATCAGAACCAAGAACTAGAGAAGAGGTAAAGCGAATAGTAGATGAAATCAAGAAAGTACTAAAGCCCTACTGGACATTTTAAACTCACGTTGAGGAAAAATATCATTATAACTCCTATTTTATTGTGAATAATCCTCATACTAATTTTTGGTTTATTTAAAATCTTTTAATGATGTTTGCCTATCGTTTGAAAAAAGTAAACTCGTATTATCCTCAGTTGTGTTACTCAGCTGTTTTTTAATTTTTTTGGCTATTTCTTTACCTATAGTGGGAATTTTTGATAGTTCTTCGATTTTTACAGAGGCTAAATCGCGAGTGTTTTTCAGACCAGCGTCATATAACCTTCTTGCTCTAATCCGCCCCACTCCGGCGAGTTTTACAAGGTCTAATAACTCTTCTTTCACTCCATAATTTATCCTTGTTCTAACACGCCTAATATAGGCGAATTCTTCCTTAATGTTTAATAGCTTTGCAATTTCGTACGTTGCATAAAGTAGCCAATCTGCTGTTTCTACAAACCTAAATATGTCCCCCGAACCCACACCAAATTGCGAAATAATCTGATCCTCCGAAACTTCACTTATCCATCTTTCGAGCAAATAAGTCATCTTCAACTCTGATAAAAACCATTCATACTCGCTTGGATCATCCCCTTCATTTGGAGCAATTACACGAAGTTCAAATTTATGTTCATCAGCGAAAAAACCAAGTTCTTTGTAATCTCTCCTTCCAAGATAAAGACGCGGCATATCAGGCGTATGGCAAATTAGATGCAAATAGCCAATATCTGTTGCTTGCTCTACATTTACCTTTAGACCATCTCTAATCATTACTGCGGACATAGGGTCAATGTAGAGTTCCGAAATTCTTCTACCGAAGGGTGTGGCAACTAAAATATTTTTTTGAGGCTCAATCATCCCCTCTGAAAACAAAAAGTTAAGGACGCCTTCTAGAATCATTTCAATAAAATCTGAACCAAACTGATGGGCATAGAAAGTTTTCTCCATAAAAGCCATAATACCCTGACGGTTATTTGCATAATCCGAAGCAATGGTAGCAAGTATCTGAGTTCTGAGAAAAGACTCTGATGCCAATTTTGACTCAATAATTTCTGGGGCGCCCTTAATATACCTCTCCATAAGTACATTTTCCTCCCCCGCATTTTTCGCTATAAGAACAGATTCTCCCTCAGTGTCATATTTTGGTCTTCCCGCTCTCCCCGCCATTTGCTTATACTCCAGAACGGGAATCAGCCTATAACCAAAATTAGAATCATACCTTCTATAATTTCTAATAATCACCCTTCTAGCCGGAAGGTTAACACCCGCAGCCAAAGTGGGGGTTGCACAAACCACTTTTATTAAATTATTCTTAAAATTCTCCTCAACCAACTTCCTCTGGCTATAATTGAGCCCCGCATGGTGAAAAGCCACCCCCGCCTCAATGCAAGATGCGAGTTGCTTGGAAATTTGTGTAACTTCTCCGCTACGAAGCGTTTCCCGCGCCACAAGTTTAAGCGTCTTCTTCTCAACATTATTCAAATAACTGGATAAAATACTTGAAACACGTCTCGCAATAGAAACAGCGTTTCTTCTTGTAGAATCGAATATTAAAGCCTGGCCTCTGTTTTTTATTGTATCAACAGCTAAACAGATTGACAATTCCGGATCTATTAAAGGAACACTCTGTGAACTACCATCCGCGTAATTAATAACTCCATTGTGAAGGATCCCCTCTTTTAGAATCACTGGTCTCCAATCACTTAAGACTAATTCAGCCTCCAACCATTCCGCGAGTTGAAACGCATTACTTATTGTTGCACTAAGAGCAATGATCTGCGCAGAGGGATTTACCTGTCGCAAGCGTGCAAGAACCACTTCAAGTGTCGGACCACGATCAGTAGAATTAATCAGATGAATTTCATCAGCAATAATTACCGTAATTTTGGAAATCCAATCCGCGTGATGTCTCAAAAGAGAATCCGCTTTCTCGTTAGTACAGACTAAAATATCATACTTGCCGAGTCCAGAACCTGAAGAATCAAAATCTCCCGTTGACAAACCAACTCTGATTCCCAGGTCTTCCCATTTTTTAAACTCTTCAAATTTTTCACTTGCAAGAGCACGCAAAGGAACAAGATAAATAGCCTTCCCACCATTTATCACACTCTTAACCATACACAACTCCGCAACTAGAGTTTTTCCGGAAGCAGTGGGAATAGCCAAAACTAGATTTGCATTATTCAAGACGCCTGCTTTAACAGCCTCATCCTGGGGAGGATAAAGAGATTTATAGCCCAACTCGACCAAAATTTTTTTAGCAGCCTCTGAAATATCTAGATCCTTTACAAGCAAAATACAACCCCCAGATACATCATGAAATTAAACTAACCATAGCATATAAATATCAGTTTTCACAAGGCGTATGTATTTAACGAAATCATCTTAAACTACCGATTAGAAATTATAAAAGAAACGCTCAAAAAAATTTCTACCACAATCTTACCTACAAAGTAAAGCCTTTATAATATCAAAAAATATTAAATTTTTCCAAAATAGTACAAATACAAGCACAAAAACAAGGCTAACCGTTACAAAAGCAAAAAATTTATCTAATATTAATTGCAACTAACTACCACAACTCTTTGTATAAAATCCATAAAAATAAAAACATGGGCCCGTAGCTCAGAGGAATAAACTAAACCTTCCGAGAAACCTGGTAGAGCGACAGAATTCTGCCAGAAAATTGTCGAAGCTCATATGTCCCGCTGAGAAACCTGTTGGTCCAGGGTTCGAAAGAGCTTTATCCGTAAAGCCCCGAACATCCCTGCGGGCCCACCACTAAAATCACTCTATTAGAATATTAATCACCTTAGCTAACTCTAAAATCATTATTGAACCCACATACAAGTGAGACTGCTTCATTTTTTTAAAACAAACATTTCATATCTCCTTAAACCACATTTTCTTCCCTCGGAGTGTTCGGAGCACTAGCCGGATTCCAGTACGGAGGACCGCTAGGCGCCGTAATAGGAGGCTTGGGTGCAGAGGCAGTTGGGCTGGTTTCCTGTCTATCTCAGGCAGACCAGTTCTACAAGAAGAAAATTTGGCCCGCAGCGAAACTATTGATAGGCGCATCACTGATGGGAGGAGTAACCTCAGTCATAACAAGCGCAATAGCAAACGCCGTAGCAATGACCGCCATAAACTCAGTGGAGAACGCCTGGATGAACAACATAATGGGATTACCCTGGATGCAGGACGCCACCTTGGACTTCAGCGCAATTCTGGAGTACCTTCCCGGGTACGGATTCGGATACGACTATGTAGCGAACTACATAACGCACTACGTATACGGAATGTGGTAAATACAAAAAGAAAGCATGAAAATACACGTGGAATAATCGATAATGGTTGGTTATTTGTGGGGCTGATTTTTCATTTTTATTATCCTTAGAGCCCGTTTAACCAATCCTCGTGCGCGTGGCTCGTATCCTTCCTCGTGTTCTTCGTTTTGGGTCCAGTCTCCATTCTTCAGCAGTTGGGTTAGCGGCTCCACCGCCCGTACATCCCCTATCTTTGCGAGTGCACTCGCTCCGGTGGTTACGGTGTAACTATCATGGTAAAGGTGCTTGATGATGGGTTCCACCGCCCGCACATCATCGAGTTCACCAAGGGCCTTAATTACCGCGTATCTTTGTGTGCCTTCATCCACTTCTAGTGTCTGTATGAGTGGTTCCACTGCTCTTTTGTCGCCGATTTTTCCTAGGGCCTCTGCTGCGTTGCTTCGGACAGATCGCTCCCAGTCTTTTAGTGTCTGTATTAGTGGTTCCACTGCTCTTTTGTCGCCGATTTTTCCTAGGGCCTCTGCTGCGTTGCTTCGGACATGCCAGCTTTTGTCCTCCAGAGCTTGTATTAGTGGTTCCACCGCTCTCTCGCCTCCTAATTCTCCGAGGTCGGTGGCTGCATGGCTTCGGATGTGTTCGTCTTCGTTTTTCAGGTCTTGAATGAGCTGGAACAGTTTTCGTTTTTCTTCGTCTGTTTTCATCATTCCTGTGCTCCCCACGGAGATCAAATATTACACCATCTATAATATTATGTTTCACATTCCCTTATATACCTGCCACATAACGCCAAAGAAAAAAACCATAAAAAATTTCATAACGACAAAAACTACCAAAGAAAAAAAAGAGATACATACTGAAATCAGGTCTTCCCCGCAAACCTAAGATGGGGAGCGATAAAGTCGTAAGCTTCTGTAAAAGCTTGAACATTTAACTCATTTTCACCTTCACGCAGGGCGTGTGATGAGCAGGAATCAGGCGAACAAGTCTATCTTGCTTCTCAAAAGCAAACTCCCTTCCTTTCCGGTTCTACAAAAACCGAAAAAGTTATATTAACACAATCCGAAGGCAATAGTGCGGAAAATTCTCCGCGAAAAGCCATAGCAACCGGCGTCGATCCCGAAAAAAGGGTCAAAGACCAAATATGAAGGATCGAAAACATTCCGCTATGGCAAAAACCAAATCAAATAAATGCGGATTTGAATAACTGGGCGCAAAAACAAAAACGTCCGAAAGATTCCAATCCAAAAAAGGCTCAAAAAACCCAACGCAAAACAAGCTGGACCCCCAAAAGCCTTGCAAAACCCGCCACAACAAAACCGGTTGATCCTGCCGGACTTGACCGCTATCGGGCTGAGACTAAGCCATGCAAGTCGTACGTTTCAAGCCGCTGAAACGTGGCGCACTGCTCAGTAACACGTTGTCAATCCACCCTCAGGACAGGGACAACCTCGGGAAACTGAGGATAATCCCCGATAGACGACACGGCCTGGAATGGTGTGCCCTCCAAAAGACCCAATGGCACGCTCATTGGCGCCGCCTGAGGACGAGACTGCGTCTGATTAGGTAGTTGGTGGGGTAGAGGCGTAACAATCCAAAACAAAACCAATACAAACCAAAACAAAAAAAGAGTATCCACAATCACAAAGCGGGTACTCAAGTATTGGCGGAATGTTACACTACAAGCCCACCAAGCCGATAATCAGTACGGGCCACGGGAGTGGTAGCCCGGAGATGGGGACTGAGACAAGGCCCCAGGCCCTACGGGGCGCAGCAGGCGCGAAAACTCCGCAATGCACGAAAGTGTGACGGGGCCAGCCCGAGTGCCAACTGAAAATGTTGGCTTTTCACCTGCGTAAATAGCTGGTGGAATAAGGGGAGGGCAAGGCTGGTGCCAGCCGCCGCGGTAAAACCAGCTCCTCGAGTAGTCAAGACGATTATTGGGCCTAAAGCGTCCGTAGCCGGCCTAGTAAGTCTCTGGTTAAATCTAACGGCTCAACCGTTAGGCTGCTAGAGATACTGCTAGACTCGGAGGCGGGATAGGTCGAGGGTACTCTCAGGGTAGGGGTGAAATCCTATAATCCTGAGGGGACCACCAGTGGCGAAGGCGCTCGACTGGAACGCGCTCGACGGTGAGGGACGAAAGCTAGGGGAGCGAACCGGATTAGATACCCGGGTAGTCCTAGCCGTAAACGATGTGGACTAAGTGTTAGGGCGGCCACGAGCTGCCCTAGTGCTGGAGGGAAGCCGTTAAGTCCACCGCCTGGGGAGTACGGCCGCAAGGCTGAAACTTAAAGGAATTGGCGGGGGAGCACCACAAGGGGTGAAGCCTGCGGTTTAATTGGACTCAACGCCGGAAATCTTATCGGGAGCGACAGCAGCATGAAGGCCAGGCTGATGACCTTGCCTAACGAGCTGAGAGGAGGTGCATGGCCGTCGCCAGTTCGTGCCGTGAGGTGTCCTGTTAAGTCAGGCAACGAACGAGACCCTTGCCCTTAGTTGCCAGCGGGACTTCAAATAGTTGCCGGGCACACTAAGGGGACTGCCATCGATAAGATGGAGGAAGGTAAGGGCAACGGCAGGTCAGTATGCCCCGAATCTCCCGAGCCACACGCGGGCTGCAATGGCTAGAACAATGGGTTCCAACATCGAAAGGTGAAGGTAATCCCCCAAACCTAGTCTCAGTTGGAATCGAGGGCTGTAACCCGCCCTCGTGAACATGGAATCCCTAGTAATCGCGTGTCATCATCGCGCGGTGAATACGTCCCTGCTCCTTGCACACACCGCCCGTCGCTCCACCCGAGTCAATTCGTGATGAAACTTAATCCTTCGGGTTGTGTTGAATCACGGGTCGGCGAGGGGGGAGAAGTCGTAACAAGGTAGCCGTAGGGGAACCTGCGGCTGGATCACCTCCTTTCTAGGGATAAACTAGAACCCGGCTGTCATCCCCGCGAAAGCGGGAACCCAATAAAAACAGCCGGTGAATTGTCAGGCCTTTCGCTGCCGGCTTAACTGTTACTTGATATTTATCCGCCTGAGGCGGATTAAAAGCCCTGCGGTTATCCGCAGGGCTTTTTATTGCGCAAAAAGGGCAAGGTCTAAATCATGAACAAATTCGAAAGTCAAAGAATGGAACAGGAGGTTATCCCGGTTGTCGTTGGAATTCGGCCCGCAGCCGGCCAACGACGAGCCAACTCTACACGTTAGCTAAAGCCCCAATCAACAATGGCATCTTGCTGCAACCTCTGATCCGTCGGAACCATTTCTCAGCTTCCATCAAGAGCGTGCCGACCATCGCCCTTATTACGACATCTCGCATGTCTTCACGGCCCGACCCAGTGAACTGTCAAGGTCTGAGTCGCGTTGTACGTGCCGGCATCGGCAACCTCATTTGCGTAGTTGCTTGCTCTAACATAAAGTGTCACTTGCACAGCATCGTCGCCTGTTATATGTGTTACTGCAGCAGGAGAACTTAGAAATGAGTCATAACTGGTAAAATCAACCGTTGAGCCGCCGGTTTGGCTCACTCCATCGCCGTCAAATTGCAGTTTATACTCTGTGTATAAGTTGGCACCACCGGCTTTGGTAAGTCTGGCTGTAGCAGTGTTATCCGCGGAGATTTCTGCATTGCCGGTTGTATAGAGAGTTATCTGAGAACTTCCCTCGCTTACTTGGGTTCTGCTTCCAATGTTTCCCAGCGCAATCGTGCTGAAATTATCCCAATACATAACTTCAGGCTTGAGCGCGATGCTCATCATGCCATTCCTCGCTGCTGTCCCGATTGTAACCGTCGTGTTGCCGTAAGCCCCAGCGGTTGCCTTCTCACCCGTAGCTATTCTGAGCCCGCCGCCGTTCCCTGCAGTTGTAGTATCGTCGGTGAGCTCGGTGACATTTGTCAGGTTGCCGTTTGTCCATGCTGAGTAGTTTGTCGTGATATCTGCGTCGGGTAGACCCGAAGCAATGGCCGCTACAATAAGGGTATTAGCAACTGTTGTGGTTGCTCCAGGAATGGAGCCGCTTGTGTCTACCACAGTATCAACGCCGCCTGCTGTAACATCCCAAGGATTGCCGGATGTGACAACACCGCGAAAAGCAACCATCCGGCCGAGCTGATGGTTACCGGAGTCAGAAGTGGTTGGATTGCCTTGAGTTCCATTATACCGCGACCAGAAGACCGTAAGTCTGGTAGCGTAGGTGCCGGTGCCGGCTGTTCCCGTTCCCTGCGGCGAACCAGTAACCTCAGTCCATGTCCCGCCGTTCTGGTTGGCGATAGAGATGGCCTGATTAGTGGTCTCGAGGAACAGCAACAAAATGTCGCCTGTAGCGATGCCCGAAGGAAGCGCTGGTGTGATCGCTGCTGCGTCGGATGCGACAGTCCCAGCCGCGACGAACTCCACCGCAGCCGAAAGAGGCCTCACGAAAACCATCAACAACACAATCACACATAATATTAATCTTCGGGGAAATATCTTCCTGGAGGCTGCCGCTGAAGCATAGAAATGAAGACCGAACAGAAAAACTAAGGCCGCAAATACTAACATTTTCCTATCATCCTGTCTGGCTCAGAACCTTTGCAAAAGCATCTGCTCCGGCCTGCAACAAAACCATTAACGCTAAAACTCGTCTGTATCCGGCAAAGCCGCTGCTTCCCGCAAGCCATCAAGTTCTTCTTGGGCATCTATCAGATTATGCCTGTCGGAAAAGGCATCTTTTCCTTCCTTCATCAACCGTGGTATGATAAAGATCATCACCTCTTTTTCCATAGTATCACTCTTTATGGAATGGAAGAGACCGCCCACAAGCGGAATCAAGCTAAGAATCGGCACTTTCTCTACATTATTTTGCTCCTGAGTTTCAATAAGACCTCCTATGACAATCGCATCACCTTCTTTTACCCGGACGCAAGTGTCGGCCTTACGCCGCCGAATTACTGGCAGGCTTGTCGCGGACCGGTTTCCAGCTGCTTGGTTTCGACGAGAAGCTACATCACTAACTTCAGTGATAACGTTAACTGTAATTTCGTTATTGTCACCTATATGCGGTGTTATTTCCAACTGCACGCCGGACTTGATTACTTGAAGTTCCGTCCGCAGCAGACCATCATAAGAGCCGAGGTCTGTAACAATGCTGTAGTATTCATCGAGGGACATATCTATGGAAGCTTTTTCCCCGTTAAGGGTGGCTACTCTGGGCCGGGACCTTATGCCGGCCTTTCCTTCGCTGACCAGTATCCTGAGGGTAAAAAGCAGACTTGTGAATTCATTTGCGGGTACGCTTGTGTATTTTGCGATGCCCTCAAAAATTCCCAGACCATGAGTCATACTGACAGAGACGTGTTGGTTATCGGATTTCCAATCCAGCCCGAATTCCTCGCCGGCTTCTTCACAAAGCTCCACAACAAGCACCTCCAGTACCACCTGTTGGCTGGCAGTGTCCAGCTCGGCGACTATTCCCATAATATGTTCCGTAATCTTAGGAACTGCATAAATCAGCACTTCATTTGGTCTTTCCCCACTGGATACGTATTGCTGGACAGACGGGGGAAGACAAGACCTGAAATGTTTTGCGGTTATGTATCTCAGGTAGAGTCGTTTGGGGATTGCGATTTCCAAGAAACTGGGGCACTTAGGGTCTCCACAGCTAATAAGGTAGAACCGCTTGTTTCTCGGATGAATAAAAAGGCCTCGGCCAGCCACAAGCTCCTGCAGACACTCTTGAAGCGGCTTGCCTGAACCGGCGTCGAGCGAAATGAGCAGGTCAGGAATGTCTGGGCAGGTTGCGATAATGACACCGGTCTCCATTGATATGTCACGGAAAACCTGCATCAGTGGCACGTCGACCCAAACATTCTTGACCGTTATCGCTTCGTTGGCATCGGTCATCGCGATAGCAGATACATCTGCGTACGTTGCACGATGAGGCAACGCAGGCGATAGCATAAGGGGCACCAGCGCAATCATTTTCCAGAAATCAAGCTTTTTTCTGGCTATCAATAGATTCATTAACCGCTCTCACTCGATAGCCCCCCAATATTCTTAACGACTGATATTTGAACCGGAATTTCGAGTACCACAACATTATTTACGGCTTGTTCGGTCAGGCCCGAACGTTCAGCTTCTATCTGGATGGTTGCGTTATAATCCTGCGGTTGTGCATTTGCTGGTATTCTCACTACGCAAAGCACATTGCGCCGAGTGTTGGGCGCGAGCGTGAACTCCGAGGACTTCAGTTCCATCCAGCCTTCGTGAATTTGGTCGCTTTGTAGTGAGCAGCGAATTGAAACAGTACTTAAACTCGCATTCACAACGAGAAATTCCGCCGTTGTGAATCGTCCGGGGGTTAGTGCCAGGTCAAGCTCACCGGGCTGTAACTTCAGTATCTGCGTGTCGTCCCCTTTGAAATTGTCCGCCCATTGACTAGCGATTTCCTGGCTTATCGAAAACTCCACGTCCTTGGTTCTTGTACGTGCATATTTTGAACCTGAGTTAAAGAATACTCGCGCTCTGTATTGGCCGGGCGGCAACGGCTGCGCCATCACGCCGGTAAACCAGCGGGTATGACCAGGAAGGATCTGCCTTCGACTTGCATACAGTGGGATAGAGCCAATGCGACGTGAGTTTCCGGAATAGAGGAAAGCCTTTCCTTCCGGCTCTACGGCTGTCAATCCATCATTTTTTAACTCGGCATTTATTTTTAACAGGTATTGCGTCTGAGGCGGTTCAGAAGCCTGACCATTGGTTAATTCTTCTATGAGGGCCTGTTCGAGGGCAAGTTGAGGCAAAGATACATTCACATCAGTAATACTTGTCTGTTCAATATAGTTTCTTTTCGCTGCCCGTACAAACACGCCGGATGCTGTCCTCAGTATAACGTTCACGTTCTTTTTCTCAGTCCCTGTGTCGCCCAATGTGAACATGATTGCGGCCCAGTAATCCCCATCAGCACTGGCAGGAGCTGATACCTTTCCCCTTAGCTCTTTAGATTCTCCCGGCTCGAGGATAAACCTGTTGGCGTCAAGACTGATCCAGTCAACGGCCGAGCGACCGTGTTTTAGTTCTCCGCCGAACGAAAGCCGTCCGTACGCGGAGACCATGAAATGAACCACGTCCGCATAAACGGTGCAGGGGCCTGTTTGCGGGCCTCTATTTGTATTTTTTACAGTCACCGAGAAGAACGCTTCCTCGCCGGGCTTGACTTCAACCCACTGTTTTAATGGACTGACCGCCATTCCCGCAATACTATCGACAGAAAATGCCGACAAAATGACTGCGACAATTACCGGTGCCGCACGCCGACCCCCACGTGACCCGCTTGAATTCCAATCCATTTCTGACTCCTAGTCCCCCCATTATTTAATCGCTTCTCTGTGTCTATAGTTGAAACGGGAGTGACTTGACCACTCCAGGACTAAGCTACCTCGAGTAAATTTTTAGACAATGGGTCACGAAAGCGAAGTGTCAAATCGCTCTGTGGATTACTATTAAGTTCGTCGAAAACTTCGGCAATAGCCTGACGTAAAGAACTGGCATTACCGAAATCAAAATTAGCCAGACTCGCACCCTTGACGTATTTCCAAATATGTTCAATATCATTTAACTCAGGGCAATACGGTGGCAACCAAATTACCTGAAAAAGACAGGACAACTCATCCAAGAATTTCT
>JAUQZE010000007.1 GCA_030587365.1 Candidatus Freyarchaeota archaeon
CCACGCTCCTGACGCAGTCTACCTCTTCAACTTCCTCGACGGACACCTCGGGGCGCTGGGCATAGAGGTAACCCTGAGAGAGGCCATGGTCTGCGTTGGCCGTGAAACCTACACTGCTGTACTGAGGGAGAGGGAGGTGAGGAAGGCTGGCGACAGGTTCAGAAGGAGGGTGAACCGCGACCCAAAAGAGACACTAAAGAAAATAATAGAAGAGAACAAAAAATTATATCACAGGAGTGAAAATTGAACATATGGGTCGTCAAACTCCGTCAGGTCCATCTGGGCGCAGCTGAGGGGCTTCTTCCACTCGAAGGATTTAAACGTCTTCTTTTCTCTTTTTCTAACCTTTACGGTGCTTGTTCTCACGAGCACATTGCGGATGGTGGTGGGGGAGTAGATCTCCGCGTGCGGCTGGTTCACCCTTAAGGCTTTGAGCAGCTGCCAGATTCTCTGGGGATCAAGCCCGGTTCTCCTCCGAAACTCGACGATCGTAGCCTCATCCTGGGGTGCGCCTTTCCTTTTAATCCTTTTGGGGCGGGTGGAGAGCTTCCTCAGCCCGAGGATTCTACCGTTGCGGTACCTCTTTATCCACCTCTTTATGGTTCTCGGTGAGACCCGGTACCTTTCCGCGGCTTCGCTTCTGGTCATGGGAGATGTGGGCTGGAGGCAGAACGCCACCACCTCGTACCTCTTCCGGACGTACTTCTCCTCCGTTTTGAGGATGTCGACATCCTCCCTCTTGAAGTAAAGCTTCCCTTTCCATACTATCATGATTTGTCACCTTCCCTCCAAAATCGGGAAAGGAATTTAAAGAGGTGGGTGACAGATGTCTATGATTTCTACAGCCTTTGGAGCTATGGGTTTACTGATATACTTTCTAAAAATAAAGAAGAGATAGTATTTTCAAGTAAAAATTATTTCAGTTTGAGTTAAAGAATAACGATAATAAAATGTACACCTCTATAGACAAAATATCTTGATGAGCTACGATATTTTCAACATTCTACTGGTGCTTTCTTCTCTGCATTAACATCGTTCTCTTGTACAACTCAATCTTGTCAGTTTTCTCCTCTCTCAGGCTTTTTCCCGTGAATTTAATGAATACATCGTCAAGAGTGGGGCGGCTCAAGGAGATATTATTTATACCAATACCGACCTTGTTTGCTTCTTGGAACAATTTTGGTATGGCGGTTTCACCCTTATCAACAGTTATTCGGATTCCATCTTCTTGAGGCAGTACCTCGGTAATGAAGTTTAAATTTTTAATGTGATTTAGAAATTTTTCTCTATCATTGGTATGCACTGTGACAATGTCACCACCCAGCATTCCTTTAAGTTCTTCAGGATTACCTATAGTTACAATCTTCCCATAATCAATAATCGCCACTCTATCACAAAGCTTATCCGCCTCGTCCATATAGTGAGTGGTCATAAAAATCGTAATCCCCTGCTCGTTAAGACTCTTCACATACTCCCAAATACTAACTCGGCTCGCAGGATCTAGTAACATGGTAGGCTCATCTAGGAATAGTATTTCGGGTCTGTGCATTAGTCCTTCGGCTATTTCTAGTCTGCGGCGCATTCCTCCTGAGAAGGTTTTGACTAGGGCGTCTTTCCAATCGGTTAGTTCTACGACTTTCAGGAGTTCGGGTATTCTTTTATTTATGAGGTTTTTTGGCATGTGGTAGAGTTTGCCGTGTAGGTCCATGTTTTCTTTTGCGGTTAGGTCGTCGTCTACGCTTATGTCTTGGGGCACCAGCCCTATTTTTTTCCTTACCTCGTCTGGTTGTTTTTTTACGTCTATTCCCGCTACTCTGGCTTCGCCCTCTGTTATTTGGGTTAGTGTGCATAGCATATGTACGGTTGTTGTTTTTCCCGCCCCGTTGGGGCCTAGGAACCCGAATATTTCTCCTTTTTCTACTTCGAAGCTTATGTGGTCTACCGCCGTGAATTTTCCGCCAAAAACCTTTGTTAGGTTGTTTGTCTCCACTATTGCCATTTCTGTGACACCGCTTAAAACATTTTATTACAAAGGTCTCCTCAATAAAGCTACTGGCTCATTCCACGTAGAGGGATTAAGGTATAGTATCCTTTATTTGTTTCGTTAAATGGAATTATGTGATCGGAAGCAGTTTTGTAATGAAATTGCGTAAATTAGAGGAATTTAAATGGGATGGATTGCATGGGGTTTAAATAGTTTTTGCACATATCAAGCTAGAAAAGACTCCTTGCTAGTGCGGAGAAAATTGTTGTTTTAAACAAAGGTAGGTAGTAGAAAACTTGATTCCGAGGAGATTTTCGGGAATAATTTCTTTGTTATACGGTTATTCCGTGAAAATTTACTCATAAAAGTAAGAATAAGAACCTGGGGGTTAAGATGCAAGATGAAAGTAACTAGAACGGAACTAATCTACCTTAAACCTGATAATAACCTAAGCAAGCTATGCCATTTGTCTAAGAACTTGTATAATGAGGCTAACTACATTGTCAGGCAAACCTTCTTCAAAACAGGCAAGTGGATTAGATACAACGAGATTGCAGGAGTATTGAGAAATTCTGAGAACTACAAAGCTCTTCCGGCACAGACCGCCCAGCAGACTTTAAGAATATTAGATAGGAATTGGAAATCATTTTTCAGAGCGATAAAAGACTGGAAAAAACATCCAGATAAGTTTTTGGGAAGACCAAAACCACCCAGATACAAGAAGAAGAGCGGAGAGTTCTTGCTAATTTTCACTAATCAACAGTGTAAGATAAGAAACGGAGAAATTAGGTTTCCCGAAAAAGTCGGTCTGAGGATTAAAACGAGATTGGATGATAAAACCGACCTAAGAGAGATTAGAATAGTACCAAAAGGTTGTAATTATGTCCTAGAAATGGTGTACAAAAAAATCATAGAAACGTTAAGATTAGCTAAAAACAGAATAGTTGGTATTGATTTGGGACTTAGAAACATCGCAACCATTGTTAACAACATCGGGGAGAAGCCAATTGCTGTTAAGGGCGGTGTGGTAAAATCCATAAATCAGTACTATAATAGGGAAAGAGCAAAACTGCAGAGCGTTTATGATAAGCAAAAGATTAGAGCAGGCTCTGGGTTGCAAAGATTGACGGAGAAAAGGAACCGGAAGATACACGACGTATTTCACAGGTTGAGCCGTGGAATCGTAAAATGGTGCGTCCGGCACAACATTGGTACAATAATGATAGGTCATAATAACAATTGGAAGCAGAACTCAAATCTTGGGAAGAGAAATAATCAGAACTTTGCACAGATACCATTCGATAAACTCATACAGCAATTAAAATACAAGGCAGAAGAAATAGGGATAAAAGTAATTGAGCAGAATGAGAAACACACATCAAAATGCAGTTTTCTCGATAACGAACCTATAGAGCGGCAAAACGGATAAGCAGAGGACTGTTCAGATCAGCAAAAGGAATAATAATCAACGCTGATGTTAACGGAGCATACAACATAATAAGAAAGGCATTCCCGAAAGCATTCGCAGACGGGATAGAGGGTGTAGGGTTACACCCAGTTAGAATAGACATAGTAAATTCTAACAAAGGTTTTTACTAAAGTTTAGTAGAAACCATGACCTTTATTGACTGAGTGTCCTTTACCTAATTTTAGGATTTTGAAGCTTATTTTTCAACTCTTTCCGCTTCTCTGATTTCAATGTTCTTATTTGTGCTTGTTTATTTTTACTTTTGACAGAGTTTTTCGTCTCTTGCTCGTCTCTTTTTAAGTGGATTGTTCGGGTAGAGTTCTTTGTGTTGTGGTTCGCTCTTCGAGTATACGTTTAGCTGGGCGTGTTAGGGTTTTGTACCATTGCTCATTGTGCAGTTGGAAAGAATTTAAAAGGCTTATCTCCTATTTTTTCATCAATCAAATTGAGTGTTTTCAGGTTATGGCTTAGTAATAGTTAAACGAAAGCTGCGTGTGATTGGGCGTAAATAGTTTAGTTAGGACGAGAAAATGGAATTGCGAGATCAGCAGTTTTGTAATGAAATTGCGTAAATTAGATATTAGAGGAATTTAAATGGATGGTCAGGGTATTCTGGCGATTGTTAGTTTTGTGATTTATTTTGCGTTTTGTATTTTTTGTTTTTATCAGAGGGATCTGATGTTATACGTGGAGCTTCGGAAAGTCAGAAAGCGTGTTAAGGAGGTTTCTGGTATGATTAAGGAAACCCGATCTATGGTGATGTCGTTGTTTGATGATAAGTTGACTGAGGAGGAGAGGGTTGGGGGTTATGATAATGTTATGGATTATTTTGTGATTGCTCCTATTGAAACTGATCCCTCAGGGGTGATGAGCCGTCTTGAATATCTTCTTAATACGGGTGACGAAACTTTGGGAAAATTAGTTGAGCCCCTGTCTCCAGATGGAGATTCGGAAAGGGTGGAGAATCTTAAGCAGATGTTTAGGGAGGCAATAACGCTTAATAGAATTTACAAAATGTTGAGGGAGTTGTATCTTTCAAGTAAAAAGTCTCGAAGCCTTGAAACGGTGATGCAGTCCACCATGAATCTTTCGATGCTCATTCGGGATGCAAGGATTCGTTTTAAAGCCGTGAAGGCTTATGTGGATCCCCAACCTATTGGTAGTGGTATTGCTCCATTGGTGGCATCGAATCTTATAGATGCTTCACCTTTCGAGGTTAAAGATGGGGTGGTTATTTCTGAGAGGAAGTATAATGGCAGGGATCTTATAATAATTAAGCCCAAAGGTCCTGGAGCTAGAATGAGAAATTTGGGCCGGGTTGTGGAAACTAAAATAATGGAGGAGAAAAAAGTAGCGGGAGTAGTTGTTATTACTGCTCAGGTTAAACTTGAGGGAGAAAAATCGGCTGTTATAACACCCGCAACTGGTGTTGCTTTCATATCGGAGCCGGATAAGTACAGACTCGAAGAACTGGCGTCTCAGAGAAAAATACCTCTAATATCAATTATTGTGAAAATGTCGGAGGAAGAGTATCACACCAAAATGAGCGACGAGATCCACGATACGGTACCTAAAATAATTGAAAAGTTTAAGGATGTAATAGGGCAATTGGGTAAGGGAAAAGTAATCGTTGTTGGATCAGGGAACACAATGTCTATAGAACCTTAATTCTGATCCAATGGGGGAATCAGAAGTAAGGTATTCCGATTTTAAAATTATTCTATTATTGCGTGGCGTTCTTTAAGTTCCTTTTCGCCTTTTCCTGTTTTTTCCATTAGTTCAGCTATCAAACCATCTAGAAATGCTAATACTGTGGATTCAAATAGAGTGCCTAAGGGTGTCAGAGGGAAGTGTTCTCCCTTGATTTGCCGCTGTATGTAATCATTTTGTTCTGTTATCTTTGTTCGCCCCCTAATCTCTACCACAAGGTCTGCTAACTGGGCTAGAGGTGAATCAGGATAAGAGGTGATAACAACCAGAGTTGCATCAACATCTTTTTTGGCAATGCGGGAACTCTCAACCACGAGCTTTGTTATGCCAGAACCGCTAATTGCGATTAGTATATCCTTTTTTGTAACAGCTGGTGTTATGGTTTCACCAACGACGAAAACCTCAAATCCAAGGTGCATAAGTCGCATCGCGAAGGCTCGAACTACCAGTCCAGAGCGGCCGGCGCCCACAACAAAGATTCTCCTGTTAGACTTTAATCCGTTAACTAAGAGTTCAACTAGTTGGTCTACCTGCCTATCATCTATGGCTTGAACTGTATTTGATATATTTGTACTGATTTCCATCATCGCTTCTTTTAAGGTTCTATGCTTTGCCAAAGCGCACACCTGATTCTTAATACTTAATTTTTCCATTTAAAGTGACCAAATATTTATACTCTACGTTCTAGATTCATGCTTAAATACTAAATGCTTTCTCTTAAAAATAGACATGAAAGTGTATAGATTAAATCGAGTAATAAATAACTTTTTGTTAGACTAATTTTTGAATAAAGATGGAGAAAAATATAACCTGCCTTAGATATAATTTCTTTGTTACATTTATGGAGGAAACGGTTTGACAGGCAAAAGACCAAGAAGCAAGTTCTTCGAAGCGGATATTTGGTGGCAACATCAACTAAATTTTAAAGCTGAACTGGACAGCTTGCATAAAGTGGAGATAGATGAACTGGAACCTCATGGAACAGACTTGGCTCCGAATCCTGCTGATTATTTGCTTCTCGCGGTGGGTGGTTGTCTTGCTTCAGCATTTATGTTTTCAGTAAGCAAATTCGATGTGAATTTAAAAAAGATGCATGCTAAGGTTAGAGGAAAGTATACAAGGGTGAATGAACGCGTAAGAGTTGAGAAGGTGGATGTAATTTTGGAGGTTGACCCATCAACGGAAAAAGACCTTCAGGAAATCAAAGAATGGTGTATTGGTGTGTTTCGTAATTTTTGTGTTGTATCCGAATCGATAAGAAAAGGATTGCCGATAAGAGTAACTATGAAAATTGGTAAAAGTGAAATTGAGGTTCCCCCACCAGTTGAATAAAATTTCAATTAATTGATTTCGGCTTATCTCGGAGTTTTGGAACCCAAATTAATAGTCCTTTATTTCCTTTACTATCTCTCTGTAAAGCTTCTTTAATTTTTTACACTTGCCTTTTATTTCTCTCTTTGTAACAGTATGATAGTTTGGGCATTCTTTATCAGTGATGCAGCTTTTTCCTTCTAAGTTCAGTATAACAGGATAAAAAACGCATCCCTCTGGACGTGAAGGATATACAATACATTTATCATCCTTGAAAAAAAAGCACTTACCATCTGTGTTTCTGAGTTGATGAAATCCCTCCGGTGTAGTTACCATAAAGTCTTCGATGTCATACCCCAAAGCTTCAAGTCTAGTAATGTCCTTTGAGGATAGAAGCATCTCTGTGTTGTGGCAACATAAGCCGCATCGACTACACTTCAATATTACCACTTTCTCTTTAGAGAATAAAATTAATAAATAGTTCTAAAAAATTTGGAGACGTTACCGAGGGTGTGTTTGTTAATTGTTTTCATGTTCTTAAATTCGACCGTATTTCTTAACGAGCCATTTGACGTATTTTCTTATTGCCTCATCTATTCGTATTGTGGGTTTCCATCCCAAGTTTTTGAGTTTGGATATGTCGAGTAACATGAGGGGTACGTCTCCTGTCCATCCTTGCTCTCCACCGGTATAACTGAGTTCAACATCTTGAAGTTTTAACTCGTTTATCACCAGTTTTGAAATGTAGTTAACTGTTACCCACTCATCAGACCCTATATTGAAAATATTGAATCCCTTCTCAGACTTCTCCGTGACATACAGCGAAGCGCTTATACAGTCTAAGATGTCCATGTACGATTTTTTCTGGTTGCCGTCACCTAGTATTTGAAGGCTTTTCGGCTCCTTCTTGAGTTTTTGATAAAAGTCGAAAATCACCCCGTGCAAACTTCTGGGACCTATTATATTCGCATATCTTAGGCACACTCCACAAAGCCCGTAACACGCACAGTAGGCAGAAATATACATCTCCGAAGCAGCCTTTGAAGCCCCGTATGGACTAATAGGCTGAATGGGATAGGTTTCCGGAGTGGGTATCGCCTCAGCTAATCCGTAGAGGGTTCCACCGCTAGAGGCAAAAACTATGTTTGAAATGTTCTTTTTTCGCATCGCTTCCAGTACATTAATCATTCCATTAACGTTGACATCAAAATCATACATTGGATCTGAAACACTTTTCCGAACATCATACTGAGCCGCGAAGTGAAAAACCAGACTCGAATCTTCAAGGCAGCTTTCAACAGTTTCAAAATCTCTAACATCACCCTTAACGAATTCAATCCGGCCTCCATCCACATAATCCTGGATATACTCGGTGGTAGAATTTGAAAGGTTATCTAGAATTATTACTTCGCAGCCCATATCAACCAATCTGTCGACTAGATGGCTTCCTATAAAGCCCGCCCCACCAGTTACTAAAGCTTTCTCACCTTTTATCTTCAAAAACTTCATCTCCAAAACTCTAACTAGGGAATGGAATATTGTTTTACTTTTGAGATGACCACTAAAAAACCTTCTCATTCTAAGAGTTAAAAACTATTTTAAAAATAAAATTGGAGAATTAATCAAGCTTTTTATTCATCCGCATAGTGGATGTTACTTCACAATATTAAGAAACTTAAGGAATGAGTGGATTAAAAGGACTTATTTACACAAAAATTATAATCATTATATAGAAATGTTTTAAAGTATTAGAAGAGGAGTTATTATTAAAAACCTAGAAAAATTTTGGAATGTTTAATATAAACGGGGAAAGCTCCGACAAATCCACTAAATCAAAATGAAGTCGCTAAGAAGTTATAAAAAATGTAAAAAATTGAAAATAAAATTTTAGCAAGTAAATTCTGAAGGTGATATGCTTGGGTCTTTTGGATTATAATAGTTATATCATCAATCGAAAATTGTCCCTAATAACGGACAGTTTTTCCATCATGAACGATTTAAACGAAGAGATAGGTGAAATTCAAGGTAAATTAATCTCACTAAAAGGAGAATTTAACTTCCGGGACACAACGGGGAAAGTAGTAGGGAAAATTAAAGGAAAGCTTTCTTTACGACCCGCCTTTAACATTTACAATGACAAAAACAGCCTGATAGCAACAGCAAAGAGAAAAATGATTGACACGGCAGGAAGCGAATACTGGGTTGAAGACCGAGAAGGGAAAAAAATTCTCGAAGCAACAGGAGACTTCTCCGGGCAAGAATATCAAATAAAAAACCAAGAGGGAAAGTTAATCGCCGAGATTTCCGAAAAAATATCCAACCTGAAGGATACATACGCAATAAAGATACACGACAAAATCGACCCACTAATTATTCTTGCCCTCACAATTTCCATCGACTACTATGAAAACAAGAAAAACCAATTAGAACTAATTCCCGGCTTTGACGATTAAAATAACCAAGAAACCAAAAGACAATAATCACCCAAAAAAATAAACCAAAAAACTTTGCTCCCCTCCACACAAAATTAACAACCTCCGAATTTCCAGTCTAGAATACACCTAATTCAAAAAGAAATAGAAGGATTAAAGGGAATTAGACGGGGACCCCAGCAGGCGCCCGAGTAATTCCCTTTCTCCCTCCTCATTGGAGGATCGCATGGATAAGCCTTATTTTTTAATGAGTTTGTTGTTGGAGGGAAAAATTTTATTCAATCTATTTAATGTGAAGAATCGTGATCGGATTGTTTTTTGGTTCCTTTTATTTTAATATTGTTTTTTTTCTTATTTATACCTTTCGAGTAGTTAATCTGAGTTATATTATCACGAATTTTTGTTTCTTAATGAAGTATTTTTTAATCCAATTTCTTTATTTTTGAATAAAAAACTTTTCGTTTTTCAATATTTTTAATTGCCAAATGTTCATTTTCTAGATAAATGAATCGAGATGATGGTGCTTATTGCTATATATTTAATTATTTTTGAAAAATTGAATAATAAAAAAATTTATTTGTAAATTTTTAGTTGCTGAAATTGAAACTCTTTTTGATGAGTTTTAAGGCTTTTTCTCCGTCCTTTGAGTGTACTACAATCTTAATGCTGCTTGCGGTTGGGAGGAAACTGTAAACATTGATTCCATTTTCTGTTAGCGGTTCTGTTAATTTGGAGATTATTCCAGGAGTTTTCACAAAATCCTGACCCTTTACAAATATCAGGCTTAGGTCATCATAGCAAGTAGCGGATTTCCCTATGCCTCTCTTTCTTATTAATTCATGCACCACATTGAAGGGATTCAGCTGCGGTTCATCGACGACTAGGAGCATTATACACCACGATTCAAGAGTAGCACCTACAACCTCAACTTTCTTTTTGTAAATATCTCCAAAAAACATAGATAGTAGCTCGGGTTCTGTTACGTTATCACCTATTATGGTAATTAATTGAACTGGTTTTTCCAGTATAGAAATCTCAACATTGGGAATACCTTTGCCTGTGATTACAGTTCCGTCGTCTGTGATTTTTCCTTTGTCCATACCCACTATACGGATCACTGAGTCATCAGATTTATACTGGAGCGCTTTTGACTGAATTACCTTGGCTC
Source organism: Candidatus Freyarchaeota archaeon (assembly GCA_030587365.1). Classification (GTDB taxonomy): domain Archaea; phylum Asgardarchaeota; class Jordiarchaeia; order Jordiarchaeales; family Jordiarchaeaceae; genus Jordiarchaeum. The sequence goes on from JAUQZE010000007.1 coordinate 10,074, forward strand.
CTGAAGTAGACAAAAGTTGGGTTTCCAGGGTGTCCAAAGCTCTGATTGTATTTGAGTTCTCGACTTTCTTAGGGTCTCCCGACTTTACGCCGGAAACATCCTTCACTAGTATTACTGAATTGGTGTCAAGACATTTCCCTAACAGTACTGCTGTTAAATCACTACCTCCTCGACCTAATGTTGTGATTCGCCCATTCTGATCTTTTCCTAGGAATCCACAGATTACAGGAACTTTACCTTTTTCTAAGAGAGGAACTAGTGAATTTTTTACGCATTGCTTTGTGAGTTCTAGGTCAGGGTTTGCATTTCCATAATTATCATCTGTGAATATAGGCCATAGTTCACTCTCGGGATCTATCAGTACCGCGTCAACTCCCAAAGATTTTAGTGCTATACACATTAGGCGTGCGCTTGTTCTTTCGCCCATTGATAGTAGGCTGTCCAGATCGCTTGATGAATTTGAGCTGTTACCCACTAGTTGGGCCATTTTTAGCAGTTCATCTGTTTGACCCCTTAAGGCGGATACTACAACCACTATTCGCCTTTCATTATTATGTTCATTTTTTATAAGCTCTGCTACTTTTTTAATATTGGAGACACCGTCCAGTACGGAGCCACCGAACTTGTATACTACTGTTTCAGGTTTGCTCATTGTAAACTACTCCGAAAAGATTTTCTTTCTGGAAAAAGAGTTTGTCTAAGCGGAGGACGGATTTTTCAAAAGAAGGAGTTATTACATATTTTATTCTTACTCGCGCTTTACCCGGTTTTTTCAGCCAAGAAAAAATAATCAATCCGCATCTCTTTCATCACCGCATCTTTCAGTTAAGAAAGCATAATTTAAAAATTTTTCGTATCTTATCATTGCGCCCATATTATCTTAAAAAACATGTTAAAGTATAATTATCGGTTTTGATATTAATTTTAAAACATTCTTTTAGGTTTATGACGTTTTGCTTTCTACCTTTTCTGCGATGTTTATTCGCGGGGCTTTTTGACATTTTTTGGTCTTGTTTTTAGGATGTGATATTCTGGTATTTTGTGTATATTACACACTTTTTTTATTCTTTCTTCACATATTCTCCAGTAGAAATTGACCCGTACTACTTAGATAAATATTTAAGTAAAGGAGAAGTGGAAATGTCAAAAAGTGGCAGCGAAGGCGTTAAGAAAAACGGCGAATTTGTAAAAATGCGCGGCATAGGCATCCCAATAAGACTCTACAAACTTCAAAACGCTAAACTAGATGGAGACGAGGTCGTCAAACTCATGAGACAACACCCCTGGGGTGAAGGGACTGAAGAAGGCTTCATTAAACCCCGGAAGCACAACGGTGAAGTTCAAGCAGAATATGTAGTGTCCTACCCCTACCATTACTACAAGTTGGATGAGAAGGGAAGGATAGTACCCGTCTCGGTTATGGCACAAGACAAGGGAGAAATCCACGTACGCTGCGATACCGGAGTTATAGAACTCAGAGGCAGTTACCTTGCAACGAAACGTAGCGTGACGAAAACCGTTGAAATAACGGGAGTCAAAGCAGAGCCAATGACTATAAGCGATGACGCAATGGACAAATTGATGACAAAGGCGAAAGAAGTGTCAACAATCACAATTTCGAACCTTGACAACCCCTACTTAAATTCCCTAGAAATTAGAGGCGAGGCAATTAAACGCGCCCCTGAAATTCTTATATTTAGGAAAAGACAACGTGGAAGAATCAAGACCCTTCGAGGAACCTACTCTTTGCCGTCAGGACAGATGCTGACCTGCTTCTTTAATTCGAAAGGTTCATTCATAATCTATAGAAAAGGGGAAGGAATATACGTAGATGATCTTGAATACATGGTCGGTTATCTAGAAAAACTAGCTTTACCTGAAACGCAATAAACTTTCCCCTCCACTCATCCACCCCGCAACCCCGCTCGGACCTCTCTCCTATTTTTTATCATTTAAGTCTTAAGGGCAGATATCTAAAAAATAGTTTTTCTAGCAGACTATTATTATTTTGTGCGTGATGGTTTGAAGTTGAGTGGAATTATTTTATATGGTTGTTTATTTTTTCTAGTATTTCTTGGGCTGTTTTATTTACTTCTCGGTTATTCTGGATGCGGATGACATTTGGGTTAAATTTTTTGAAAACTTTTTCGTATCCCTCAATGACTTTTTCGATATAGTTTCTGTCTGTTTCGTTCCATTCCGTGGGGTGTTTCTCTTGTCTGTTTCTTATTTGTTTTATTAATTGCTCAGGGCTTTCTTCGAGGTAGAAAATCGTTGTTTCTTCCCATTTCACCGTTCTGTAAATGTTTTCAATAATTTGGTAGTCTTCGCTGGTACACAATGCGTAGGAGTAACTGAGTAGGCATAAGGGGCTTCGGTCACAGAAAATGATTCCCTCATTTAGGCTTCTTATTTTCTCATCTCTCTTAATCATTTGTTCCAGGAACCATAGTTCTGCTCTGAAGGCGATTTGTTTGTCTTTGGATCCAAAAGGGTACCGAGGAGAGTTTATGTCATCTGGAAAAAAGACCCAGTTTCTGCATTTCTTTTCGAGTATCTCATAGATAGTAGTTTTGCCAGAACCATGAACCCCTGATAGTGTAAAAACATATTTCATTTTGGGGACGCCTCACTTTTCCGCCTCTTATAGGGGATATTGAGGATAAAAACCTCACGTTATATAGAAGTGAGTAAGACATGAGTATTCCTATTTACAGTTTAATTGCTTATCACAAATTTGTGTTTAAAATTTTTGGCGATATTTAATTTTTGGTAAAACCTACTTTTTGGTTATTGAACTTTTTTTGAGATGCCGTGTAATATTTAAGGTAGAATTATGGAACTATTTTTGGATAGTTTAAATATTTTCGTTAATGTTTTTTAATAGTTCAGAATGGTTCGAATTGTGTTTTTATTAAAGGTTGTAGGGTGATTTCATGGTTAGAGAATTGGGTGTTTCATATTATGGTTTCCACTATCCGGATAGGGCTGAGGAGGATTTTTTGGAAATAATTGATCATAATTGCAACGCGGTTTTGTTGGCTGTAGGCGAGTACGACTATCAGATCTGGTATCCTAATGTGGTCAGAACCGCAGAGATAGCTAAGGCTTTAGGCTTGTCTGTTTATGTGAATCTTTGGGCGTTTGGAAGGGTATTCGGTGGTGAGCCTCCCTCAGTTTTTCTTCAGGATAATGTGAGTAATCGTCAGGTGTTGACTAAGGAGCTTCCTTTTCTTATGGTCGGGGCCTGTTTTAACACTGAGGCTTTTAGGAAGTACTTTTTTGATACTGTTTCAAAGTTTGCCAAGGAGGAGGTTTTTGATGGTTTCTTCTGGGATGAACCGCATTACATAATCACTGGTTCTAGGGAGATCTATAGCTGTGTTTGTCCGAGGTGCCGGGAGCTTTTTAAAGAGCAGTACGGGTATGATATGCCCGGGAAAGCTAATGAGGACGTTTTCGAATTCAAGGAGAAAACGATTCTGAACTTCCTAGAGCAATCCTCTAAACTGGTGAAGGAAATAGATTCTAAGAAGTCGGTTACCGTTTGTCTTATGCCCTTCTTCACCGCTGAGGAGCAGGGTGCCAGCTGGGATAAGGTTTGCTCTATTAAAGAACTGGATGTTTTCGGAACGGATCCCTACTGGTCGGTTGTGCAGAAGGATATGAGTTTTGTGTCCAAAGTTTCCAAGGATACGGTCAAGATTGCGAGGAAGTATGGTAAGAAGTCTCAGCTCTGGATTCAGGGATTTTCGATTCCCGCTGGAAAAGAGGAAGAGGTCAGAGAGGCGGGAAGAATAATCGGGAAAAGCGGCGTGGATTCAATATTCACGTGGGCCTATCGAGCCTGTGAAGGAAGCGTTATCCAATCTGGAAACCCTAAAAAAGTATGGTCTATAATAAAAGAGGTGTACGAGGAACTAAAAGAATAAAAATCATAACCCTTTTTCTCCCAATTAATCTTCATTAAACATACTACGCAAGTTTTTTTCGATTAGTTTTGACAGGTGAAAAACTTCAAACAAGGCGTCTAACTTATCTGCCATCCAAACGGTAAAAGCCTCCCTGCTCTGCGGCACCCCGCCTGCGGGGAACATGTGAGTCTTTATGACTTCCACAACTCTAGGATTTTCGCCTATTTTCTGCGCTATGGCTGCACTTTTTTTTGCATGCCCAAAAATTTGGCTTAGGGGTTTGTGGATTTTCCGGTAATCATAACCTACATCGTGTAGGATACCTGCTCTGGCGCAAACTCGGGCATCCCCACCCAAAAGCTTACAGAGGCGGAAGCTGAGGTAACCAACTCGGATACAGTGGTCACGTCTCCTATTTCCCTTTTGTTTAACTTTTGAGGAGAATCTGTGAGACGGATACTTTTCCAACCTTCTCAGATACTCAGAATTCTGTAAATCCTCCACAATTTTTTCAAAAATCATAAATATATCCTTCTCACATTTCTCGCAGTCTAATTTAGAAGACATTATTATAGTTGCATATAATTAATCTTGTTAAGATATATTTTTCACTCAATTTTAAGTATAAAAAGAAAAAAGGAGGGTTTAGGTGAACCAGTCCGGTTCAGGTTCTGGTGGTGGCGGGGGCGATGGAGGAGGTCCTTCAACCTGCCCAAACTCAAAAAATTCTGGTGGAGGTTTTGGTTTTCTGCGCCCAGCCCGAACGATGGCAACTAAGGCAATCACTGCAACTGCCGCTATTCCCACGATGCAACTGATAGCCCAAAGATTCACGGGATGGTAGATGCTTAGGAAGAACAAAGGTAGCAGATAAATCCATAAAGGTATCTCGCTAGTTAGAGATAATGTAATATTGAATAAACTTTCTCCACTTACATTAAAAAACATGAGAGTTCCAGAGAAATCAGAGGCAGACATATTTGGGGGAACTCTAAAGCCAATTTGCACAAAAATTTGTGTGTCATTAAGAGTGCCGTTGATTGGGGCAGGGAGAGTAGTAATAAAAGCACTGGCATTGCCACTCACACTGAAATACACATCAGTGATCGGAGGACCACTGATATTCCCCACAATAATAGTCAGATTGAAAATTGTGTCAGATACATTGCTGAGTGTCATAGGAGGTGTAATAGCCCTTATAGGAGTTATTATGAGAGGCAGCGTACTATTAGTTCCATTGTAATAACCTTGCAAATAGTTGTACGCCCTATAAATGTTTATTAATCCTGCTCCTTGCGAGAATGGATTCAATCCTAGGTCATTCGCGGTCATCATAATCGCGGCTTTGGTGGTGTTTGGAGAAATCCCAGAAACATTAGAATTATCATCAAGCAGTAGAGCCATCGCGCCAGACACCACAGGAGTGGAAGCGCTGGTTCCGCTGAAAAATCTATAACCGCTACCATCATTTTTGAGAGTGTATATGTTTTCCCCTGGAGCTACTATGTCGGGTTTGGACCTATTATCATCTGTTGGTCCCCTACTGGAAAAGTAGGATACTGAACCATAATTAAAACCACCTAATGAGCCAACAGTGATGATGTAAGCTCCTAGTCCTGGAGAATTTATCGTTTCGTAATAGATATTCCAACCGTCTCCGCCCTCATTACCAGCAGCGGCTACCACAATTGTGCCGTTAATCCATGCATCGTTGACTGCATTGCTCAAAAGATCATTGGAGGTACCCTCTGGATCACCTAAAGACAGTGAGATAATATCCGCCTTAGGATGCACTGTACCATTCAACGCCTCGTCTATTGCTTTTGTTAGCCAGTCACTTTCTCCTATTCCAGATGCGTTTAATACCTTCAAATTCAGGAATTCTACTGCCGGTGCAACTCCTTTAGCAGGACCGCCTGATGCTCCGATTATTCCTGCTACAGCTGTTCCGTGGCCATTTTGGTCTGCAGCTGTCGCTTCCCCAGTAAAAGTCATATTACATATTATACGGCTTCCGTCTAGGTAAGTGTGAGGATTTATTCCTGTGTCTAGAACTGCGACGACGACTCCTGTTCCGTTCAAGTTATATGGTGGGTTTTGGAGTGTGGTGGCTCCTATGGCCGTGTTGACATTGGTGTCTTTGGCTTGTATTTCGTCTGTTGTTATTTGGTTGGGTGCTAGTTTTATTTGTTCGTTGTAGGTTATTGACTGTACGTAGTTTTGTTGGGCTATGGTTTCAGCCATTCTTATGGGTGCTTTTATGCATACGCCGTCGAGTATGGTGTAGTTTGAGAGGATTTCGAAGTCTTCAAGGTTTTTGAGCAGGTTTATTCCTTGGGTGTAGTTGACTGTTTTTTCAAAGAAGATTATCATCTCGTATTCAGTTGAAGGGTCGGAGGTTTGTAGTAGTTGTTGTAGGTGGGTTCCCATCTTGGAGTTTGTACTGGTTGGGCTGGTTGTACCAGTTGGGCTGGTTGGCTGTGTAGGGATTGTTAACGTGTTACCGGTTATGGGTTGTTGGTTGAATGCGAGTAACAGAGAGACTGAGAGAACTAGTATTACTGTTATGAGCAGAATGAGGTTTTTTGTTCTTTTTCTGCACATTTTCATGGCAATACTTCCTTTATTTAAAAGGGTTGGTCTCTTAAAATCAGTAATTTGTTGTCGCTTTCCAGTCACTATTTTATTTTATGGGATTGTTTTCATATATTTGTATCGATTGGTACATATGCTTGGTTTCGATTATTTTTTTTGGCAGGGTATTGGCTAACTTTCTTTGAAACAGTCGTTTTTGGGTTTTAAATTAAGGGTGAGGGTATTGGTGTTACCCATTACAGAAACACGAGGTCATCGCTAGCCTTATACTCGCTGTGCACTATTATAATGGGTATACCCTCAAGATATATTACCTAGCTTTGTTGAAAAGTATTTTGGTGGGTTAGATTTTTCGAGATTGTGGAAACTTTTCTTGGAGGGATAACGGGTTAATTGGAATTTTGATTTTTTTTGTGGGTTCTTTTTTGTTTTTGTGGAAATGGAATTTATAAAATTTGGTGGTTAGGGTTTTGCTTGATGTCTTAAAAGAAAATGGTGGTTGAGAGGTTTTGATTGGGTGTTTATTTTGTTAGGTTTCGGAGCGGATTTTAAGATTCGATGGGTGGTGATTAATTTTTGGTTTGTTTTTCTTGTTCTATTTGTGTGAGTATTTCTTTTGCTTTGTTTTCTAGGTCTTTGGGGTTTGTTCCGCTTTCTGTGCGGGCTTTTTCAACGAGTTTTTCTGCCTCTTCCAGCCATTCTGGAGATTTTCTTGCTGCTTTTTCTCTGCAGATGTGGTGGTTTAGTTTTGCGTATAGGGCGCTGACTGGGCTTCCGATTGTTTGTAGTATTTCTGAGGCTTTTAGGTGGTTTTTTGCTGCGAGGTTCCAATCCTTTTGTTCCTCGGCGCTTCTGGCGGAAGCTGAGTGGGCGTAGTATTCTGCGATGAGAGCCTTCTCTTCTTCGTCCGTGTCTCTTAAGAGTTTGGCTATCTCCATCTGGTGTTCGGATACTTTTTTCCAGTTTTCTTTGCTTCCCTCGTGGAGTACTAGTAGTTCTTGAGCTCTGATTAATGCTGGTTCTTTGGCTTGGAGCCCTGTTTTTTCTAGAATCTCGGCGATCTGGAGGTAGAGTTCGGCTGCTTTTTGGAATTCTTGTTTTGTGTAAAGAATCTCTGCTTGTATGTTTAGTTTTCTTCTTCTGGCAGTGAGTGTAGCCTTTTTTTCGAGTTTTTCGAGTTTTTCTTCAGCTTCGGAATAAAGGGTAATTGCTCTTTCGGGGTCGTCGACCATTAGACTGTTTTCAGCTTCTCTGAGTTTATCGATGGCTAGGGTTAGTTCAGCGAGGTTTTCATTTTTCAGAATACTAAATGTTTCGGCTGCTTTTTTCCAATATGTGGTTTCTAGGGGGGAATAGCTCGTAACCTTTCCCCATTTTCTTCGTATTCTTATGCTTTGCATCCAGGAGTCCACAGCCTCTCTTATTAGGGAGAAGGCTTCCTTTTCTTCTTGGTTGATGGTTTTCTCTATGATTTTGTCTACGAACCAGAGAGAGTCTTCAAGGATGTTCAATCCTGATTCTTTGAGTTCGAAGGCTTGTAATAATAGTTCGAAAAATCTATCAATGTAAGAATTAGCCACATCCAAAAAATTTTCACCTAAATAAAAAATGTAAAGGAAATAAATTTAAGATATTTGGTTGTGCTTATGCACTTTGAAAAATCACAATTCATGGCGTGATAGTGAACTTTCGGTTGGGGGTTGATGAGTTGATGTTTAAGGTATAACTCTACAGTTTGTAATGTAAGGATGCTAACTTTTTGGCGGAGCTTTTTTGATTTTGGGATCATTGGTGTGTATTCATTTTCTGTAGGTTATTGAGGTTGGTTCTCTTTCCTCTAATCCTTTGAGGTACTCTTCTAACTGTTTTGCGCTCTTGAAGATGTGTATGCTGTCTCGGTCTTCCATTCTTAGTATCGCTGATTTTTTTTGGATGGTAACGTATATTCCTCCGAAAGTTGAATCATGTTTTAGGAATAGGTCTCCTCCGCTTGATCTTTTGCACCAGAATCCGTTTCTTCTCAGTACATTTCTAAACATTTGAGCGCCCTCTCTCTTAGTGTAAGTTCTAGTCGCAACGTTTATTGTGGAAAAAGAGGTATTAGAAAGTTAATAAGACGAGGATAACACTAAAGAAATACATGAATACCAGACTCAGAATGTTGTCTAGAATTTGTGGGGATAAAACCTTTTTGATGGAACCATTTTTGGGCGAGACAATAATAATTGCTCTTTTTGGAGTGAGGGTGTTCTCTATTTTGGAGTGGTTTTAGTTGGATTGTTGCGCGTTTGTTATTGTATTATTTTTTTCTTTGAGCAGCATCTATGACTATTGAGGAGAGTATGGGGATTCTGTTATCGATTTTGTTTTTTATTTCCATCTTGTATGTTTCAGGTGAAGTTTTTAGCACAGTTACGTAGCTTTTTCCATTTTTTACTAGTGTGTATTCCTTTTTTGTGGGGTCTCCCTTGATTTTGAGTGTTTGTTTATTCTCGAGGTCTTCTATTATGTAACTCTGTTTTAGGACGCCCTGCTGTTGTATAGTTCCTATTGTTTTGTTGTAGCGGTCTTTTAGAGTATACTTTGTGTATTGTGGATTTCCTTCAACCCTACCGATAACTAGTCCTTTGGTATCCCGGACTCGCATTATTAATCCTTGTGAAGTGTTCTCGCACTCCGCGAATCCTAGAAATTCGTTTCCAAGGTTTTTTATCTCGTATTGGAACACATTCTTCGAACTTACAATATTTATTGAAAAACCAGTTCCAGGAAAATCTAGAGATTCAGAATTTTTCCACAAATTCGGTTCCTCTATTATTCTACTGGGAATGAAGGCTGTTTCCTTCTTTTTTGAACGAGTAGAGGTTCGTGCTAATGGGATAACTAGTGTTGCTTCATTCCTAGATAAGTTTGATTCTCTGCTCTGGATTCTAGTTTCTGACTCGGAGACGTAGGGTTTTCCGCAATTTGGACAGCGTTCGTGCTTAGATAAGAACGCGTTCCCACAACTCGAACAAAGCCTTACCTCGAGTTTACTCATATTTTCTTCCCCTACTGTTTTCCGTTTCTAGAAATGTGTATATTTCTATACCGCGTTTCCATTCGGAGCGTTGGCCGGCTCAGTCCAACCTGCTCTGGTAGCGTCAGACCTGCCACCAGTGTACAGGTATTCATTCTTCAACGCCTGCCAAGAGGCGTCCGCACTCACGGTAAACGGGAAGCCGCACAGACGCAGACCGCCATGGATTGTCGCCAGACTGGCGAGCCTGTCCCTGTGGCAGGTCTACGCCGCAGGTTTTGCAGCGACTTATTTATCCCCCACGCTGGGTGCTTCAAGTTCTCACCGCAGACGGGACATCGGGAAGTCCCCCGTGGGTTCACGTAGAGTCTTATGTAGAGATTTGTCGCTCTTAAAATAAGAATTTTGTGGCTAAAGAAAATATATATTTGTATACTTTTTCCTTTGGCAGCTACATGCCCTTTGTTATATTAGGGTAGACTCTCTTATGAATATAATCCTCTATAATTATTAAAATTTATTTTTGATTCAAAAATTTTCTTAATATTAACATTAAATTTTTTGAAACTCTAAAAAAAGAAACTAAAAATTATAGAATACTTCGAGGGCTTTTTATATTATTTTTATGATTATATTCTGGTGGTAGTTATCTTTGGCGAGAATTGCAGGTAGAATTCTCAGTGCTGTTATTTTTCTAGTTTTGGTGATTCTGGTTCAGATGCCTCTAGTTATTCAATCAATAAACACTATAAATTTATCAAGCGGATTCGTAGAGGAGGGTTTACAGAAAATCTTGTTAATATGGTTGATTGATTCTATCATGATAGCAATCTCTTTTGAATGGATCTCCCTGACCCTTTCTACAATACCTTTTATTATAACTCTCCCCCTTTCTCTTATTTACACCACTCTAAATCCAGCGTATGGTGGGATTGTTTGGGAAAACATCGCAATAGTTGCTGTGTTAATATTCACTAGGATGGCTGCCAATATGATTTGAAAAGTTTGATTTTGGCATGTTTGAAAAAGGGTTGTATTTAGCTAAATTTTTATAAAAAAACTGCTTTTTCTAGTTAGGTGTGTGTATTGAAAAGAAAGGGTTTAACATACCGGGATGCGGGAGTAGATCTGTTTAAGGTGGATGAAAGCCATAAAATTATCGGTAAATTGATTGAAAAAACCTTTACACTTAGACGTGGAAAATTTGGTGAAGTAGTGGGAGAGTACGGCCATTACGCGAATCTAATAGACATTGGTTCAGGACGGGCATTAGCTGTGCACAGCGACGGGGTGGGTACCAAAGTGTTGATTGCTCAGCTAATGGATAAATACGATACTGTAGGAATTGACTGCGTGGCCATGAATGCAAACGATTTAATTTGTGTTGGTGCTGAACCCTTAGCTCTTGTGGATTACTTGGCGGTAGAGAAATCGGATCCTGAAATGATTGAGCAGATAGTTAGAGGGCTTGTTAAGGGGGCTGAGCTGGCGGGGATGGCGATACTGGGTGGGGAAACCGCCACAATGCCTGGTGTAATAAAGGGAGCTGTTGAGGGAAAAGGATTCGATCTAGCCGCTATGAGTATTGGGGTGGTTTTTAAGGATAAGGTGATAACGGGCAAAGAAATCGTGACCAACGATGTGGTGATTGGTCTGCAAAGTAGCGGAATCCACTCAAATGGCCTTTCTCTAGCAAGAAAAGCACTTCTGGATGAAGCGGAATTTAATGTGTTTGACACTATGCCTAATTCGAGTCAGAGTGTAGGTGAAGCCTTACTTGAACCCACCAAAATTTATGTTAGGGAAATTTTAGAACTTCTGAAAAAGGCGGAGGTACACGGCCTTGGAAATATAACCGGAGGAGCATTCTCAAAGCTTAAAAGAATCTGTTATGGAAAAATCGGAATGTATCTCGACCAGTTACCAGAACCACCACCCGTTTTCGAGGCTATTAAGCAGGCGGGAAACATTGATGACCATGAAATGTACAGAACCTTTAACATGGGAGTCGGTTTTGTCGTTGTTACACCTGAAGAAAGCTCTGAAACGGTAATATCAATTTGTAAGAAAGCTGGAACTCAAGCTCAAATCATAGGTAAAACAACTACAAAAAAAGGCATCAAATTGGAAATAGCTGAAGGAAAGCTTTTAGAAATGTAAAATGCAGAGCCTCGATAAGGCTAAGGTTTATTTTAGACTTCTGACTCTTCTTAATATATTTTTAAAAGTAGAAAATAAAGGTGGAAAAATTGTGTTCCAATAAAACTAGGAAAAAATTGCCGCTTCCAGAAATAGCTCCCTTGGGCGAACCCTCAGTTAAAGATTTCCTTTCCAGCATCTTCAACAGGGGATCAATTAAAATTTGGAAACGAGATGATATTAACGGGGCCATCGCCCTATTCGCAGACAACTTTACCCTATTCATACTGCTTGTTGGTTTACTCCCAGTTATTTGGAGCCTACAGTATATTCCCGCTTGGTACTTCTCAGCCCTAACAGGAATATACGTCGCTCCAACTAATCTAATTGGTACCATCAATTTTTATGGAACCCAAATCCCAGTGATTATTCCCCAAGGCTATTATTTGCCTCCAGAACTTCAAATATTCTTTCCTCATAAGCCTTGGGGCGTGATTTCTGCTCTCCTAGGTGCATGTGCATTACAAGTTCTCATCGGAAATTTTGCTTATAGTTACTACGCGTACAAAAAAACCATGGAAACAGGAAAAAAATATACTGCACTACCCTTTGGGATAAGTGCACCCGGACTGTTCCTATTTCTGGGTGTAATAATAGGTCTCTCTCAGACAACCTTAGGATTTGATTTATACACCGCAGTTTCTATTGCAATTTTAGCTAACATTCTCAGTTCAATTGTCGAAATTATTATCGCATTTGGTTTAATAGAGCGCATAAGGAGGCATATACCCACAGCGGGAGTACTAGGCACAATTGCCGGAATAGGCTTTGCCTGGCTCATCCTGAATTATTTAGGTTTTATAGCCGGAGGACCGGTCAACGGGGTCTATGGAGCCCTCAACGGATGGCCTTACCTTTCACCCACGATTGGATTTGTAGTACTATTTATTTTATTAGCCGGAATAATATCTCGTTTGAGACTTTTTAAGAAAATCCCCACAAATCTTTTGGCAATAATTGTTGGATCAACCCTTGTAGTGATTAACATTTTATGGCTTGGACGCGGTACCCTCTTTGGTGACCCATTTTACTATTTTAGAGTGATGTGGACTCAGATTTGGGGTGGCGTGGATCCACTATTTCCACTCCAATTTCCACTCGCAGTATTTTTTGGACAAGATTTCACAAAGTTTGTTTATCCGCAGACCTTCACTTTTATGTTTCCTGGTCTAAGACCCGAACTTCTGGGCCGAGGGTTACAGGCCCTACCAATGGTCATAGCGGTTATTGTTCCGTTCCAAATTTACGACAGTTTAGAGAGCTACGCCAACAACAAATCAGGAAATCTCGAAATGGCCCACAAGTTCGGAATAGAGGATCCGGAGATATTACAACTTTGGTGTGATAAATACGGATACTCTGCAAAGACCACTATGCTCATAGACGGATGCAGTAGTTTGCTTGGAACACCCTTCGGAAGCTGGACACCCACAGTGAACTACGTGGGATCGGCAAGCTACGTTAGAATGGGATCGGGAATTGGATACTCTCTCCTGCACGGGATCATTACTGCAGCACTAGTTTGGTGTGGAATTCTGTTCCTAGTACCCATGGTTATTCCAGCAAATGTTACCGTTCCAATACTTTTGGTAATCGGAGGCTTAATTGTAGTCCAAGCCTTTAAGGAAGTCTATGAACAAAACAAAAAAATGAACAGCCCAGACTTCATAATCTGGGGGGATTTATTCGCTGTAATGCTTGCGATGATTCCGCATTTATTCACAGTTTTAGCTCTAATAATAACCAACAATTTTAAAAACGCTTACACCGGAGCATTAATGAGCACAGCAACAACACCTTACCAGTTATATTTCATAACCATAGATATTGCAGGCATACCAATACGAATCCCCCTTGGCCAGTTTCTAGGTCTTTACGGTTATGTGTTTAATGAAACTTTTAGCTACTCAAGTGCCACTTTCGGCTGGTATGGAATCCTCTTCCTCGGACTTGGAGCAACAACAATAGGACTAATCTGGGGGAGCATAACTTCAGACCTGAACCATAGACGTTTTAGAAGAGCTTTCATATTTGCTGCAGTGTCAGCGCCACTGGCACTAATCGGAATAATTCACGCATACTCAATACCAACATCTCTTGAAGAACTTGTTCTACGCACTCCCTGGGCATTAGCCTATTTGGCAGCTGCAATATACATACTGATTCTCTGGTGGAAAACCAAATCTAGCCAAGTCAAAAACTAACCAAAAATTAATCCCTCTATTATTTTCATTTTTATTCTTAATGATTAAATTAGGATGGGACTGCAAACTTTAAATACAAAAATTCATTAAGAGACCCAGATTTGCCTCCAAGAGGTTATCCCCACCTATGAAAATAAAATTCAAAAACAATTAATTATTAACAATTTTTTAGACTAAACCCTGGGAGACTTGAACCATGAGAAAGAAAATTAAAGCAATTATTTTTGATCTAGATGGCACACTCTTGGATGTACCTGATGGGGATTTCTTTGATCGGTTGCTTGTGGAGTCACTTATGGAAATTGGGTGTGAACTGCCCAGTCGGGAGCAAAGGGATCGGTTATGGGACAGCGGGAAGGATTATCAGAAGATTTTAAAATCGTGGGGGGTGCGAAATCTAAAGGATTTTTGGGAGGTATTTGATAGGAGAGATTTAGAAGCACGCCAAAGGCTTATAGATACAAAAGAAATCAAACCATACGACGATATTACCGCTCTTGCAGATTTGGCCGAAGAATACTCTTTGGGAATCGTTACTAACACTCCAGTGAAACTAGCACTTTTGGAATTAGACGCTTTCGATTTAGCCAAGTATTTTTATTCTATCGTTGCTCTGGGAACTGTGGATCAAAAAAATGCAAAGCCAGAAGCCTACGGAATTCTCAAATGCGTCAAAAAATTAAACAGCACACCTAAAGAGTCATTAGTAGTGGGAGACAAAGATACCGATATAATTGCTGGAGCAAGGGCAGGCACCTTCACTGCCGTAATAATACGTTCAGGAATCAAAACTACGGTTAAAGCCGACTTTGTCATAAATAATCTTCATGAACTTATTGAAATCTTAAAATAATTTCCAAATTAAATTTCTATTCAAATTGAACACTAAGCAAATTCTCCCCACCCGACCACGTTCTTCCGCTCGATCGTGAGACCCCTCCTGCACCCCACACGATGTTGGCGACAACACCCACAGGAGCGCTGGTGAAGAAGCAGAGACGTGAATCCGTGAAGGTGGGAAGCGGGTTCACCCTGAATGGGGCGGAGTGGAAGGCGGCTGATGAACTCGCGATGCCGCCGCATGATACTATGAAGCCCCAACTCTATGTAATTCTATGAATTTCTACAGAGTGGAACCCCGCACCTTGAAGTTGAGATAATTTGTTTTTTATACATTTTTTTGACTCGGATATTTTCAATTCCATTTTTTATCTCAGCAGGGGGGTACTAACTCATTTTAAATAACTCAAATAAGTTTAGAATCAGTATGTGGTACCTTTAAGAGATTTTGTTAACAAAGTATTTTATCAATTTTTCTAAATTTTTATTAATCTATACATACTATGAAGCATTTAAAATTGCGAAAATCACATTTATAATGCACTATTAATGTATGTTTCTCAACTGAAACGCAATATTTATTAATGTATTAGGCACTATTTATAATTGAATGCGGTTCATCCAGGTGGAAGTATATGATTCATAATTTTTACTTATTAAAGAAGAGTGGAGAATGTATAATTCATCGTAAGTACGGAAGCCTGGAAACCGACGAGCATCTTGTATCTGGATTTTTAAGCGCTATGTTCTCTTTTGGTAGGAGCATAAGCGGTTGCAACATAGAAAGCGTGCTACTTGACGATAAAAAATTTATATACGTAATAAAAGACGACATCATATTGGCTGCCTACACGGACAGAGATGACATGGTAAAAGATAAACTCCAAGATCTAAGTCAAGAATTTACCAAAACTTATGGTAATTTGGAAAACTGGGACGGAGACCGTGACCGATTTGCAGATTTTCAGCTAAAACTAGATGAAATTTTTGGTGAAACAGGAAAGAAAGCTCCCGATGATGTTTTTGACAAAGTGATGCAAGATATTCAAACTGGAAAGGTCTCAGTAAAAGACTCCGTGGATGATTTGCTCTCATATTACAAAGAAAAGGTTAAAAGAGCTAATCAATGAATTATCGAGTTAAAATGATTCACCGTTTTTGTGATTATTTAATAAGAGTTAATTAAATTTTGTTTTTTCTAAATTGCTGGTAGATTTGTTCTGATATTCTTTTTGATTTTACTAGAGCATTACTTTTTGAGGATTCAAGGATTTGAATCGTACAAATGGCGGTACCTTTTTTTACAATAGTTCTTGGTTTGGTGATGTCACAGACCTCAGGGATGGTAATTTCAGGCATTACAAAGTCATGTTTTGCATATAAAATGTTTTTCACAGCGTATCCTTTGTTCGGGGTGATCTTTTTGGGGAGTATTCCTTGGCAAGCCTTTATGTGTGCTTCAACCATATTTAATCCGGTTACCATCTCCACGCACTCTAGTGTACCTTGAAAACGGGGATTTATCTCCATTAAGTACGGTTCATCTTTGTGAATAACAAAGTCTATTCCATTTGAGCCCTCTAGGTTTAGTAATTTGCAAAGTGTTTCAGAGCATACTTTTATTTTATCGCAAATTTGTTTTTTGGCTGTTAGCGGCACGACGTTTCCACAATAGATGAACTCTTTAGCGCCTAACTCAGGAATACCAATTAATTGTTCGTTGACTGAGACCGCCAATGCCGACTTGCCGCTTGAGAGGAGAGAACAACTGGCATCAATTCCCTTGACATATTCCTGGATCATTATTTTTCTTTGGTTTGACAATAGTTGAAATATTTTTTCTGCGTCTTTTAGATTCTTTGCCAAGTGGATTCCATGTCCACCTCCTCCCTTTGTTGGTCTTACTATTACGGGTAGGCCCATTAATTTTGCTGCCTCTTTGGCGTCTTCTGAATCTTTTGCTATAATTGAATTTGGGCAAGGGATAGCCAACCTTTTTGCTTCACTATAAACCTTCATTTTATCTCTTGATTTTCTGAGAGTTTTCGGATTGTTACCGATTACTGGTGCCATTTTGTTGAGGCTTTCCCACATTTGGGGTTGGTCATCAAAACCACTCCCTATTAGAATGAAATCGATTTGATTTTTTTCCTTTAATTCTTGGGCGAGTTCCAAAAAAAGATTTGTGTGTTTTTTTTCGATTTTCGTTTCTTTGAGTAATTCACTAACGACTAAGACTTTATCCGCGTATTTGTAGATGTCAGCATCTCCCCAGTAATCCACCACCAGAACGTTTAGTCCTAGTCTTTTTGCGGAAGCAGCTATAGGTCTAGCGTTAAATCCTAACACAAGAACGGTGGAGCCTTTTTCATCCAAGGCTAAGTAGAGCCCTCCAAATCAATAGGTTATGTTTCACTTTCTTTTACAGCCTCTTTAAGCTTTGTTATAATGTCTTTTATTTTCACCTTTTTTGGTATCGCTACCGCCAGTAACCTATCGTCATCGATTTGCTGTGTAATTATCATACCCTCCTTACCGGCAACGATAGAGTAATCGCTATTATCATTAGAGATCATATTGCTACTTATTGAGAATATAGCGCTAATCATCCCTGAGAGAGTTATTCCCTCTTCTGCGGGGTGCACTATAAGAGGTATCCCCTCTTTGGTAAGAATAGCGATTGCTTTGGCTTCGGGTATTGCATTTTTAACATTTATAAATAACCCTTTTTTAGGATATTCCGAGAGTTCTATTATCTCAGCCATTTTTTGGGAAACATTCTGAATTTTGGTAATATAACTTTCAACACCTTTGCTTTCAGCCTTCTCTCTGTCGAGGAGTGCTGAAAGAACCATGCCGGAGGCAACAGGTAAAGTTATAATCAAATTGTTCTGGGTAAATGAAAGAATATAGTCAGTAGTCTGGTCAAGCAGTTTCTCAATCATCTGAGATGAAATCGCAAGTAAAGTAGCACTGCCGGCAGCTAGCTTATTCTTATTAACTGATTCTTCTAGGATCACCGTCGATTCTGATCTCCCCTCTTTACTAGTCAAGATTATACCTTTTATAACCTTATCTTTAACTATTTCTTCTAATAGATTAGATAACTCATTAACTGGTTCCATTGCAACCACCTTTTCCTATCCGTGAAATTAACAATATCCATATATTTCGAAAAGTGCAGTATTTACGATAGCTAATTTCGCTTTCCCTTTGCTTTTTTCATTTGATGTATGTATCATATTAAGGAATTTTACTTTTAAAAATGTTAGGTATTTTAAAATCATGGGCAGCTATTTTTCATGATGAATACCCAAAAGGATTTTATTGTGAAAATTAAAAAAGCCATATAGTCGATAATGTTCTTGGTGATTTTTTGAGAGTGACCTTTTTAGGAACTGCTGGAAGTATGATTACAAAAACTCGAACAAACTCAGCTATACTAATTGATGAGGATCTGCTTATCGACTGTGGGGAGGGAACTACTCAAAAACTTCTTTCGATTTTGGGAGATTTATCGAAAATAGATAATATTTTGATTTCGCATGGACACGCAGATCATGTTAATGGTATAATTTCTCTCTTGTGGGCTATGTGGCTAGTTAATAGAAGAATTAAAGAACTCACAATAACAGGTCCGGAATACATTGAAAACCAAGTAACATCTTTATTGAGATTAGGATACACTCCACTTGATAGGTTAACCTTTAAGATAAATTATAAGGTTATTCCCAATTTTTTGGAGAATATTCGCATTAAAACTACGGTTCATAATCCTGTGAATTACGCATATCGTATAGAAAGAATGGGAAAAAGCATCTGTTACACAGGGGATACCGGGCCTTTTAGAGATTTGGCAGAGTTAGCTGTAGATTGTGATCTACTTATCCATGAGGCGGCATTTCCTGATGAACTTTCAGATCTGGCTCATACGCTGAATCATAGTACACCTAGTGATGCAGGGCTATTAGCTTCCAGGGCTAATGCTAAAATTTTGGCCCTAGTTCACTGGCCGGGTATTTTCGAAGGTAATGAATCCATTCTCATCGATCAAGCTACAAAAACTTTCAAAGGACAAATTATTCTGGCAAAGGATTTAGACGTTTTAGAATTATAATTAAATTTCTTAGGGTTATTTAAGGGATGCTAATAAAGGTTTAATTAAAAATAGTTAAAATTATAAAACTTCGCAAAATATTTAAGGTATTTTTGCGATAAATAAATTAGATATTGTGTAATTTTGTTGTAATGCTACACATATTTTAAGAAAAAACATAGTTTTATGATGAGTTTGTTGCTTAATAAATTATAAGTGAGGTGGCGATTTTGACGGTCAAGGATATTGATAGAAAAATCTTGAAACTTCTTCAGGAAGATTCTCGGAGACCTTTCAGGAAGATTGCCACAGACCTAAAAATTTCTGAGCCTACACTATATAACCGAGTCAAAAAACTTCAGGAAGAAATGGTTATCGAAAGTTTTACAACCATCATAAATCCTGATGCTGTTGGTTTCCCATACTTGGCTTTTATAATGTTAACTGTAGAACCATCAAAGGAAGAAGATATCATTAATAAATTATCAGCTTTTCCAGAAATTCTGGAATTACACCTCATATTCGGCGAAAAAAATATTCTTATGAAAATTCGATGTCAGGATATTAACTCAGTAAGGAATTTTATAACAAATAAACTAAGAGCAATAAATGGAATATTGAAAACAGAAAGTTATCTAGCAATAAAAACAAAAAAAGAAACCCACATAATACCCATTTAGTATCTCTTCTCATTACTTCTGTATTTTTATTCTCCAAATAAAAATTGTTAAAGAGTTATTTTTTATGAAAAGGTTCTTAATCCTTATTGCTTCTTATAGATTATTTACTCTTAATTAAATAATGTCTTTGAAAAGCGTCTTTTCTTAAAATTTTCAATAATTTGGAACTTTTTCCAAAAACTTATTTCTAACAAATAGAAAATCTACTCTAAAAGCTAATAAAAAGCAGAAAATTAAAAATAAACTCTTGTAAATTAGATTGGTGGAGTTGATTTTGTGATTCCTGATGAGGTTATTCAGATTGCGAGAGACATAAAGGATATGCGAATAAGAGGAGCAGGAGAAATTGCTAGAGCAGCTGTAAAAACTCTTGGAATAACTGTTCTGAATTCTAAAGCGAATAACGTTCAAGAACTCTTGGAAGAGCTGAGATATACAGCTCGGATGGTTATTAACACTCGTCCAACCGCAGTTTCTCTTCCTAATGGTATTCGATATGTTGCTAAAAAAGTAAATGATGAACTAAAGAGAAACCCTACATTAGAAGAATTAAAAGAGACCGTGGAAAAGGCAGCTGAAGAATTCATGGTAAACTCGCAAAAAGCGGTGGAGCGTATTGGAGAAATAGGATCAAAAAGAATAAAGAAAGGAGATGTATTATTAACACATTGCAATAGCTCGGCGGCTTTATCAGTTATTTTGAATGCCGCCAACCAAAATAAGGATATTAAGGTTTTTGCAACAGAGACAAGGCCCAAATTTCAAGGTCATATTACCTGCAAAATTTTAAGAGATGCTGGAATAGATGTAACTCTCATAATTGATGACGCGGTCCGACTCTACATGAATAAGATAGATACCGCAATTGTAGGTGCTGACGCTATTTCTTCAAACGGTGCCTTGGTAAATAAGATTGGTACGTCCACCGTTGCCTTAGTGGCTAAGGAGTCTAGAACACTGTTTTTTGTAGCCGCCGAAACTTACAAATTTAGTTCTGAAACAATGATAGGTGAGCTGATTGAGATAGAAGAGAGAGATACAGAAGAAGTGATTGACAGAGAAGAGTTGGAAAAAATTGGAAATCCCAAAGTTTTAAACCCCGCCTTCGACGTTACCCCGCCACAATACATAGACCTCATTATTACCGAGAGAGGAATAATTCCACCTCAGGCAGCTTTTACTATACTTCAGGAGGAATTCGGCTGGCTAGGCGGAGAAAAAGAATATCTTTTTTAGAAAGCATATTCCAAGTCATAAATTCTGTTGCTCTTTGAGGCTTGTTAAAGCATTTAAACTACAGAAAGCAAAAATTTTTAAATGGCTATTAAGATTAGTCTATGAATCCCTCACTCAGCAATTTTGGTTTAAAAAAATGGTTTACCTATTTATAATTGGTCTTTAAAGCTGTTAACCAAAAACTACAAATTAAAAAGAAGGCGTCGCAATGACAAAAACGAAAGTTTGGGATTACTTGATGAATATCATTAATAATGATTTGGCAGTACACCTAACACTGATAGACCCTGATCCGATAAAGCAAACAGCTCAGGATGCGGGTATTATTGCTAAGTACGCTGCTGAAGCTGGAACGGATGCATTTATGGTAGGAGGGTCAACCGCTTACGGATTTTTGGATGACACAGTTAAAGAAATAAAGGAGAAAACAGAGCTACCTGTAATACTTTTTCCAGGAACTGTTGGTGGGCTTTCTAAATATGCAGATGCAGTTTTTTTTATGAGCGTTTTAAACTCAAGAAACCCATACTATATTGTTCGAGCCCAATTAATTGGGGCTCGGGCTGTTAAAGAGTTTGAACTTGAACCGATAGGTATGGCGTATTTAGTTTTAGAGCCTGGCGGCACTGCTGGCTATATGAGTGAAGCTCAACTCATCCCCCGCAATAAACCTCAGATAGCCGCTGCGTACGCTTTGGCCGCCAAGTACATTGGTTTTAAATTGGTTTACCTAGAGGCAGGATCTGGGGCAGAACATGAAGCACCATTAGAAATGATTTCAACAGTTGCCTCCCTCATTGATATTCCTCTTATAGTCGGAGGTGGTATTGAAAACCCTGAGCAAGCAATCGCTGTTGTACGTGCGGGTGCTGATATGGTGGTTCAAGGAACATTCGTGGAAAAAACTGTTTTAAAGGATAAAGGAGCAAAACTAGCAAAAGTAATCTCTGCGATGAAGAAAGAAACAAAGGCTAAGAAGTTAAACAAGTAGCAAAAAAGAAAATAGGGGGCACAGAATCAAGTCCTTCCGGCTTCGTGGTAGAGATAATTAATTTTTAGCTTATATATTCGGGCCTTTTCTCCTCTTTATAAGTTATTCCCTTTTCTGTTATCTTCCCAGCGGTCTCCCATTGAAGTTTTGTTTCGTGTTCTAGTGTGGATAAATCGATGTTTAAACCGGGCTTAGATCTTAAAACTTTCACAAGAGCATATGATGCCGTAGCATCATAGTTAAGCATTTTACAAGACTCTGAGAGTAGAATCACACCGTCGATATCATATAAGCTTTTACAAATAACGGGAATTATACCATTCATTCCAACAACAGTCCCTTCCTTAAGAATATTAACGTTCTCCAGTTGGCTAAATGATTCTACTAATTCTTTTGAAGTTGCTGTGACAAAGACTTGGGGGTTTCTTTTTGGGGAAGTCAAGGGCTTGGCTGCTAGAGAGATAACTATTGTTACACCTAAATCCTTCAGAATGTTTGCTATATATTTTGATAGGACATTCATACCGATGTTTGAGGTTGGTTGAGTATCAGATGTTAGCAGTATTACATCTCTTTTTAGTGATCTGTCTCTATAATAAAGTAGTTCGATTTTTGAGGAGTCGAGACATCCGTCGGGGTTTACTTTTACGTGGGAGGGGAAATCTGAGAAATAAATTTCCATTATCCTTTTTGCTTCGAATTGTTTTGCTATAAAGTCTAAGGCGCCTTTTCCAGCATTAGCTATACCGGGCATTCCTTGAATACATAAAGTTTTGATTAGTTTGTTTGGATCAATTTGCTGTATTTTTTTTGTGGTTATATTAAATTTGTCTTCCTGTATTGTCAATTTAAATCATCTACTTTTTTGGACTGGGATTTTCCTCATAATAAAATTAATTTGTATGATATGTTTTAGAAACTTTAATGTTTTCTGTATTCGGAGATGAAACCATGAGAAAAGGAAATTTCATAGTTTTAGAGGGAATTGATTTTTCTGGTAAAACCACCCATTCCAACAAGTTGGTGAATTGGATAAAAAGTAAAAATTATAGGGTTGTTGCAACAGAGGAACCAACAGAAGGCTCTATTGGTAAGATTATCCGGAACTACCTACATTTTGGTGGGGGCTCTCCGGCGGTTCATTCACTTCTTTTTGCTGCAGACAGAGTGGAACACATAGAAAAAGTGATAAAACCCCTCATTAATGAGGGGGTAATTGTTATTTCGGATCGTTATGTTGAATCATCAATAGCATATCAAGCGGCTGAGGGACTGGAGGTTGAATGGATTGAAACTATTAACCGGTTTGCAATTGAACCGGATTTAACAATTTTACTAGACATTGATCCAGAAGTAGCTTTGGCCAGAAAAAAGGAAGTCAGGGATAGGTTTGAAAATGTTGACTTTCTAAAAGAAGTGCGTCGAATTTATTTAGAAAGAGCACGAGCGAAAGAGTATCCCGTTATAGAAACAAATAGGCCTCTGGAAATTGTTCACAAAGATATTGTAAGATGCGTAGAACCCTTCCTTCTTAAAGCGCAGAATTTATAGATTCAAAAACAAGAGAGTATAATAGGCGATGAAGATGAGTCCATCTGACTTGCGGATGAAGAACGATTCGGGCGGTCTGAGCCTTTAATTCTCTATGCAACTTTTAACTGGAAAACGGTTATTCCAAAAGAAAACTTCTAGATAAAATGAGTCCCGATTTAGTTTAATGATGAGGATTACTTATTCTTCGGATAGTAATTCTCCTATTTTAGTTGAAATTTTTTTAAGAACCATGAGAATTAATCCCAAGTTAGCGTCAGTTTTGGCAAGAACCGTAATAATAGCGCTCGTGCCCGCCCCCTTAATAATTATATATCCTTCATCTCCCTGCAGTAATATTTGTTGCAGGTTCCCACGAACCAGTTCGTGCGCAGCACGCTCACCAACACTAAGCATAGCAGCGGTCATAGCCGCAACCACACTCTCATCAACCTCCGCCGGCATCGCAGACGCAATCGGCAATCCTTGCACGCTTACTACAGCACTGGCTTCAATTCCAGGCGTATTTGCCTCCATGTCTCTGATTAAACTCATTATTTCATCAATTTTCGACAATCTCAATCACTACAGATTTAATTGTTCGGTGATATTTTTGACCTCAAATTAGCTATAAATTTAACCTATATTACTTCTTTTACGCTTCCCAAAATTTATTTAGGCTTGAACATCTATTTGGGACTGAGCAAGTAATTATTCAATTAATATTCTAATGAATTTTTTGCTCATTAACTTTGTGTTTCGATACACATTCTAACCCGTAGGAAATAAATTAGGGGAATAGTTTAATAATTTCTGCTCTAAATTTATAGACCTAATAGTAGGAGGAACCCTCTTGAGCGATGAAAAAATAAAAGAATCAGTGTCAAAAAAACAAGAACCGGAACCAGAAGAAGAGAAAGACAAGTTTGAAAAGTATAGAAAAGCGGGAAAAGCTGTGAAAGATGTGAGAGAAAATGCAAGAAAAATGGTACAACCCGGAACTCCAATTATAGATATCTGTGAAAGGATTGAGAGTGAACTGCTCAATAAAGAGGTAGGCATATCATTTCCTTGTAATGTTTCCATCAATAATATTGCTGCGCATTATACATCTCCATCGGATGATAAGACGCTTATAAACGATAATGATATGGTAAAGATTGATTTCGGAACACATGTTGACGGGTATATTGCCGACACAGCCTTTACGGTAAGTTTTAAGCCAGAGCATGAAAAACTAATTGAAGCCTCTGAAAAGGCTCTCGAAGCGGCTATAGAAATGATTAAACCAGGAGCGGAAACAAGGTTAATAGGAGAAAAAATTGAAGAAACGATTAAAGGATACGGCTTTAGACCGATAAAGGATCTTTCAGGTCATTTGCTTGACCAGTATATTATTCATAGCTCAAAGATAATCCCAAACATTTCGATCCCTCATGGTACCAAAATAGAGGAAGGAGAGGTATACGCTCTTGAAACTTTCGCTACCACGGGTTCTGGAAGCGTAACTGAGGCGCCTTATGCTTACATCTACAGTTTGTTGCCACTTAGAATACCTTTAAGATTTAAAGGTTCACGTCAGGTTTTAGGTTTGGTTCAAAAAGAATTCAAGACGCTACCATTCGCAGAAAGGTGGTTAGCAAAAAAAGTTTCTAAGGCAGGACTCAAGCTTGCCATTAAGGAGCTTACAGAGAAGGGATTATTCCGTGCCTACAATGTATTGTCTGACAGGAAAGGAAGCCTTGTATCTCAAGCGGAACACACTCTAATTGTTCTTGACAGCGGATGTGAAGTAATCACACGATAATTGAAAAGGGCAGTCTCAAAAAGTTATACCTTGATTATGAATTGAAGTTAGCCATCCAAATTTAAAAAAAGTAGCTGAGGAAATTATTATTGACGAGTATTGAATTGTCTTTTCTTGGTGGAGCAAGAGAAGTCGGCCGGTCATGCATCTCTATCAAAAAAAATGACCGGTGTATTTTGCTCGACGCAGGAATTAATTTGGGCAGGATGGGAGGAGAAGAGTATCCCTTAGAACCATCTGATCCTCCCAGCGCTGTTTTTGTTACTCATGCACACCTAGACCACTCAGGATATCTTCCAGCGATAATCTCGAAGTATGATTGTACAGAAGTTTCTACACTTCCAACTCAGGATTTGGGTGAACTTTTACACATAGATTTTTTAAAATTACGGAAAGAGTTGAATGCAGAAGCGCCATACACCTCCGAGGATGTTATGGCTGTGCGAAGCCACGCGTGTGACGTAAACTATAGCGTAGAAATAGATGTCGGAAGAGGAATTAAGGCCATGCTCCTTCCCTCGGGTCACATATTGGGTGCGGCGATGGTTCGTTTGAAGGTGAATAATAAGGTTATTCTATATACCGGGGATTTATCTACAAGAAATACTCGAACCCAAAGCATGGCGGAGCCCTCGGTAGGTAAGGTTAACACATTAGTAATTGAATCAACTTACGCGGCCCATAATGATCGTCATCCTAGTTTTCAGAGAGTTGAAAGGGCTTTCATAGATTCAATCAACAAGGCCCTTGATCGTGGTGGCAGAATCCTGGTATCGGTGTTTGCAGTGGGAAGGGCTCAAGAAGTAATGTTATCACTAGAAGCCTACACTCGGAGTGGTGTATTAGCTCAAGTTCCAATATATATTGATGGAATGATTAAGAAAGTAAATGAGATTTACCGATTGTATTGGTCGTATCTCCGACCCACGATTAGAAGACAGATAAGATATACGAGGCAAAGTCCTCTGGAATCCGATATTTTTGTTGAGGTATACCAAAGGAAAGTGGTTAATCTGGATGAACCGTGTATTATTATCAGTACTTCGGGAATGCTTGAAGGAGGACCGGTGATTGGGTACCTAAAGCAGATAGCGGGCGACCCAAAAAATCTCATTTGTCTTACTGGCTACCAAGTTCCCGGCACAAGAGGACGAAAGCTTCAAGACGGAGCTAGAGAAATCAAGCTCCCTCCAGACGGTGAACTAATTGAGGTAAATTCAGAGGTTAAGAGTTTTGAATTTAGTGCACACGCCGACCAGTCTGGACTTTTTAGATTCATATCACGTACTAAGGGCCTAGAAAAAATTTACTGTGTTCACGGGGAAGAATGGAAAACCATAGAGTACGCTGAGCGAATTGAAAAATTAAAAAAGGTGGATGCCTATTCCCCACTAAATGGAGAAACTTGTCTGATTTAATGGAAAATTTATAATAAATCTTCAAATTTTATGACGCCGGAAACCAGTTTAGAAATAGTTTCGGTTAAACTGTCCCTATTAACAACTACTTGTTTTCTAGAATCTCTATCCCTAATTGTTACAGTGTTAGCTTTAGGCGTATCATAATCTATGGTCACACAGAAGGGGATACCTATTTCGTCCGCCCTAGCGTATCTCTTACCCACAGATCCCCGATCATCATATTCCACATCTATCCCGTTTTCCTTGAGATTCTCATAAGTTTTAAATGAAATGTCTGTCAAAGGTTCCTTTCGGACAAGTGGCACCACCAGTGCGGTTAAGGGCGCAATTTTTGGAGGAAACTGAAACCAGCTCCACCCTCTTCCATCATCCTCACGATAACAGTGTTCCAAGATGCAGTAAATAGCCCTCTCCACTCCAAACGAAGGTTCTACAACTTCGGGAACCACCTTTTCACCGTCAAAGTCTACTGATAGATCCTTACCGCTCTTTTTCATGTGATTAGATAGGTCGTAGCTTGTTCTATAGGCGTTACCCACAATCTCCTTCCTTCCAATACTCAGCTCAACCTCAAGATCAAAATTACCACCAGAGTAAAAAGGAGTTTCCTCAGGCATCATGTGTCGAAAATGAAATTTGTCATAAGGAATGCCCAAACTCTTATAAAACAGCGTCTCCTTAGCAAGATAATACGCCATATACGCGTTAGGCAGAATCCCTTTCTCAAGAGACTCCCCCGCAGACATTTCAACAGGTTCAATTTCACCTTTCATCTGCTGCCCTCTTGTCAAAATCCTAATTCTAACGTCCCTAACTCTACCAAAACTAGGATGACTTCCAAGCTCCCTCGGATGTACAAACATCTCAATTTCCATCTGTGTAAACTCACGAACACGAATCAAACCCTGCCTAGGCGAAATTTCATTCCTATATGATCTACCAATCTGAGCTATACCAAAAGGAAGCTTCGCCCTCATCGATTGCTGAACCCGCTTGAAATCGAGAAAAATATCCTGAGCCGTCTCCGGCCTCAGAAAAGCAGTCTGCCCACCCGCAGGACCCACCTGAACCCCCAACATAAGATTAAAAACAGAAACATCAGACAAACCGTCCCCACAATCAGGGCAAACCAAATTATTCTCCCTAATTATTTTAGTAAGTTCTTCTGGAGACAGCCCCTCAACATACAAACCGAGACTATCCTCAATCAAATGATCCGCACGCATCCACTTCTTACACTTCAAACAAGAAACCGTAGGATCCGTAAAAGAATCCAAATGACCAGAAGCCTTCAAAGCATCATAAGGAAGAATCGTAGAACCATCCAACTCATACACCGGAGGATTAGTCTCCCTCAAAACAAAAAACTCCCGCCAAGCCTGAACCAAATTATTTTTTAACTTGGCTCCAAGAGGACCCAAATCATATATACCAGCTATACCACCATATATCTCAGCGCTGGGAAACACGAAACCCCTATGATTCGCCAGAGTCCAAACCTTATCAAACAAACTACTCTCTTCCTTACCTTTCCTGCCACCACTTTTAGATTTACCCTTTCCTTCCATGAAAACCATCACACACAGTTATGTAACGTTTACACACCTAGATTTTTGAAACCTAATACAAAAATACCTAAAATAACTTTCCCCCAAGTCTTTAAAAAACTTGATTAAAAATACGAATAAATAGACTTACCTAGCCTTAACACGCTTAATAACAGGAGGCCGAGCCTTATACAGAACCCTATAACCGCATTGAGGGCACTTAATTCCCCCCAAAAGATCCAGGCCCTCAACGGTGACAGATCTCCCACATTTGCCGCATATGTATACCATTTTTGGTTCCTTCTTTTCGCTTTTTCACGTGTTGAGTATTGATTAGAGTTTAATAAATATTTCTCGTTGGAGTTTCATGTAGTTACTGCTTCTACTAGTTTTTCGCTTTTTACTTTTGTGATTTTAACTTTTACTAATTCATTTATGGGAGCAGTTTCTGCCTTTAATAGTATTGTGGGGCCCTCTTCGAGGGGGTAGGCTATGTATTCTCCGGGTTTTGTTTTTTCTGCTACAGCTGCTTCAATTGTTTTGCCTATTAGTGATTTCTTTTGTTCCAGATTGATCTGTTTTGCCTTATCGAGTATAATTTTGCTGGCTTTGTTTTTTGTTGCTGGAGGGGGTGATTCATAGTCTCCAAATGCAGACATGGGGAGGGGTTTGAACCTATAAATGGTTATTTTTTCAACTCCATACTTTGCCATCTTGTCCATAAGTTCCGCCGTCTCTTTCGCGGTTTCGATTGTTTGTCCTGGTAGTCCGTGAATGAAGTAAACATATGGTCTTAATCCATAAGTTATTGCAAGCTTTACAACCATAAGGCTCTCATTTGGAGTTGAAGGCCTTCCAATGTTTTTTGAATGCGTCTCTGACCCAGTTTCGCAGCCTACATGTACCGTGGTATGGGGTAGGTAGGTGCTTATAGTTCGAGCTGCTTTATCTGTAAAGAGGCAAGGCTTTATGTTTTCAATTGATATGTAGGTTTTTTCTTTCTTCTCCTTTTGTATTTTCGAGATTTCGGATAGCAACGATTCGATCTCTGAGTAGTTTGGTTCAGGAAAGCAGGGATCAGTTAGGGGATGGGGGCTTACCAACTTTTCTCTCTGATAGTCAAGAAAGTCACTTGCACCCAGTATGATCCGACTGACTCCGAGTTTTAATAGGACACTTATTTCTTTCAATATGTTCTCTTTACTTCTACTTCGTGAAGGTCCGAAGAGGCTGGGTACCGAGCAGAAGCCACAGCCCGGTGGAATCCCCTCTGGGCAATAGTATCTGTCCGTAAGGTTGTCTTTATAGCATAAACCGCATTGATTACATTTTCGTCCATCGGGAAGAGTTAACAGCATCCTTCGATAATTGGAACAACCGCTAACACAAGTCACATAAACACGCGAAACACGAAAATAAGGATAATCAACTATTCTCTCAACAGACGGCTCATACCTAAACTCGAAAGCCGGAGGCCTAAGAGGCGTCACTTCTACACCGCCGTCAATCCTGAAAGCTAAGCCCCTAATTCTTTTTAGAGCATCCCTTTCAGGCATTCGGCCCTCGGACAAAACAGTTCCAAGCAGCTCCTCCAGCGGTTCCTCACCCTCCGATATAACTACCAGATCATAATCCGCTTTCCTCAACAGCTGGTAAGGATCAGCCGCAGCAGGACCCCCAGCGATCGCAACCTTATGATTGTTCACCCTTCTCCATATATTCACTATTTTTCTCATTGAGGGAATATCCATAGTCATACCGCTACACATAAGAACATCAAAATCGGATAAAAATGTTTGATCCTTAAAAATCTGTTCAGTAGTAGATATCCTGCATTTAAACCCTAATTGCTCCAACACCCCAGCCACTGTTCTCGGACCTGCCCCAATAACGTCCCGTGTAAACCTTTTAAAACCCCTTTCAGCAGCCAATGAGTCCACAATAATAAAACTAGCCTTACCCATCTTACCCAAACCCATCAATTTTTATACATTCATTATTTTAAAGGACATAACTTTAAATAAGTATACTGTGTTCTTAAAAATGGAAAAAAGCTGAAAATAAGAATATTGCCTTTTTAGAAATGGCAAAAAAGTTGGAATGGTGTGTAATGGCACAGCAGATATGTCCGATTTGTGGTTTACCTAAAGACCTTTGCGTCTGCCAAGAAATAGTGAAAGAAGAACAAAGAATAAAAATCCGAGTAGAAAAACGAAAATTCTCCCGTGAAGTCACTATTGTTGAGGGTATTAACAGTAAGGATGTGGATTTGGGCAAACTTGCTACAAAGTTGAAGAGTGTCCTTGCCTGTGGTGGTACTTCTAAAGACGATCGCATTGAACTTCAGGGTGACCATCGGTATCGCACGAAGGAACTTCTTACTGATTGGGGTTACCCTGAAAAGAATATCGATGTTTCTTAACATTTTTTGATTAACTTCTCTCGGCGGCAAAAATGTTTCAGAGGATTAGAGACTTATTTCAAAGTTTTACGAGGCGTCCCGTGGATAAGAGGGGAGTATTGGTCTGCCCAAAGTGTGGGAGCAGGAGAATCAGGCAAGCTGATTCCATATCTGGCTTCATTACCCCTCCGCGTTATTTCTGTCAGAACTGTTATTACTCAGGATATTTCATAGTTGAGATAGGCGAAGAGGATGAAGAGGAGGATAATTTCGAAGAGTTTACAACAAAAAGAAAAGAAAAAGGAAAGGGGATATGGGAGTAGTGAAGCCAAGAACTATTTTCCATTGTGTGTTTTAGATTTCGACTTCTAATTTGAGCTTTTTAACCAACTCTTTATACCTGTTTCTAACAGTGACTTCAGTAACGTGTGCAACCTCTGCGATTTCTCTTTGTGTTCGGCGTTCTCCAATCATGATGGCTGCAATGTACATTGATGCAGCAGCAAGTCCAGTTGGGTCTTTACCGGCGGTGATACCAAGGTCCTTTGCTTTTTCAATAATGATAGCTGCTTTTCTCTGCGCCGCGCCTGAGAGGTGTAGCTCGGCGCCGAAACGGGGTAGGAAGTCTATGGGGTTTGCAATGGGGATTTCGATGTCGAGTTCTCTGAGGACTAGGCGGTAACACCTGCCCAATTCTTTGCGTCCGACTCTTGACTGTTTAGCGATTTCATCCAGAGTCCTTGGAACCTTACGCATGCGGCAGGCTCCGTAAACGGAAGCCGCAACCATGGCTTCGATGGAACGTCCTCTGATTAGGCTTTTTTCAATGGCTTTACGGTAAATAACCGCTGAAGCTTCCTTAACGCTGTGTGGAATTCCGAGTTGGCTTGAAAGTCTGTCAAGCTCGGACATTGCGTAAGCTAGGTTTCTGTCCATGGAACTGTGGACCCGTGTTCTGATCTGCCACTTTCTTAGTCGATAAATCTGGGCTCTTCGTCTGGGGGTTAATTTTTTGCCGTAGGCGTCACAGTTACGCCAATCAATCATGGTGCTTAAACCCTTATCGTGCACCGTGTATGAAGTCGGAGAACCCACACGACTGCGCCTGGAGCGTTCTTCTGAAGTGAAAGCCCTCCATTCTGGCCCCTGATCTATCATGTGCTCATCGATTACGAGCCCGCAGCGGCTACAAATCAATTCTCCTCGGGTAACATCTCGGATAACATCCGTGGCTCCGCATTCAGAACACTTATACGGTGTCTTGGCCTTCTCCTCTGATTCAGCTTCTTCTACCGTTGACTGACCACCCATGACACCATTCTCTCCAAGGATTTGTGCCGAAATAGCCCCTGAATAAGGCGAATCTCGCAAACGTGCCGCTTATCCGAAGGCTGGAAAGATATAAATTCCTTATAAATCTTTCGCTAGATTTATATTAACTTCAATCCTTTTAAACGCTTCCTACACTTTACACTGACAAGTTTTCAAATAGATAATAAACACACATAAATCATTATGATTATCTTATTTTTCATAATTGTTAATTCATAAAAAACAGAAAACAACGGGCTAAGTATACGAAACTTAAATATAAAACATATTATCTCTGTAAAACAGCTTAGGATGAATAGAATAAGAATAGGAGGTGTGCATATTTGGACGTTTTCGAAGCCATTTACACGAGACGTTCAATTAGGCAATTTAAAGTAGGAGAAAAAATACCCGAGTGGAAAATTGAGAAAATATTAGATGTTGCACGCCATGCACCCTCACCCGAGAATGTGCAGGCGTGGAAATACATTGTTATAAGAGATCAAAAATCAAAAGAGCTCTTAGCAGACCTAGCTCAAGAAACCTCATCGGGAGCCTTCGGAATGTCACGATTCGAAATGCCCGCAGACCGACTCTGGTATGTAACCCCACCGGCAGCAAGAGTCGACACAGTTGAAGGCATGTTCGACGGTTCACTCTTCAGATACCCCGAAACAGCAGATACAGTAATCCTATGCTGCTACTCGGATCATTACTACGACCTACCAACAATACCTGGAGCAATAAAAGATATTAACATCGCCGCAATAAGCATGGCCATACAGAATATGTGGCTTGCAGCCACAGGGCTGGGTGTTGGGGCTGGTTGGGATAGTTTCCCTGTTATTGGTGATGAGAGGCGGCGTGAGACAGTGGCGGACTATTTTAGTATTCCTAAGGGTTGGTCACCTTTGACTGCATTCTGTTTGGGTGTTCCGGTGAGCGCTAGGGTTCTTGGTCCTACGAGGTATCCGATGGAAGGAGTTGTCTTTAGAGAGGCTTGGGGTGTCCCCTATATCAGGAGTGAGTTAAGAAGATAAAGGAGGAGATAATGGTGCCTTTAAATGTTGATTTGGATGCAGATATTCAGAAGAAGTTCAATGAGATTGCTAAGAAAGGTGAACTGACGCCTGAATCACTTGCAAAGTATGTGCTTACTCTTTGGGCTACTAGGGGCGGTGGGGTTGTGCTTGGTAGGAAAAAGGGTGAGAGACAGCGAATAGCTATTGATTGGCCTACAGGATTCGACCTGCTTAATAAGTCTGGGGATACATTGGAGCATATTCCTAAGACCAAGGGTGTTTTCTCTGAGTCGGTTTTGGATAAGGATTGGATTACTTATGGAGGTAAGTGAAGATGAGTGAGTGGCTTGGTAAGAGGGAAATTAAGAAAGAGGATCTTTCCGAGTGGCTCAAGGACATAAAGTTCTTTGGCTCTATAGCCCGTTGGTTTACGGAGATTAATTTGCCGCACATCGTGGTGGTTGTGCCTAATGAGTATATCGATGATTTGGTGAAAAAGGTTGAGCAAGAGTATGGTACGCTTTCTGCAGGTACTCTTAAGAAGGCGGCTCTGGACGCTTTGATTGAATGGATTAAGAAGTAGCTCTGAGGGGTTTGTATGGCGGATGTAAGTAAGATTGTGAAAGGCTTTAAACAGTTGGTGGATGCTATCAATAAGAGTGATTCGGCGAAGGGCATTTTAGCTAAGTGGCTTGAGGGGTATGTTGGCAGGATTCACGCATTTGAGATAGAGGATAAGAAGTTTCATATTGTTTTTTGGCCGGATAAAGCGAAGTTTGTTGATGGTGAAACACATGCTCCTGACCTTGTAATTCGTGCTACTGCTGACGCTTGGACGGATATGGTTACTGGTAAGAAGAAGTGGTCAGACCTTCTTAGAGAAGGTACTTTGTTTATTATCGGTGCGGCAAATGAAATACAGCCTTTCATCCAGATTGCATGGACTGCGGGGGTTATACCTTCCGCTGCTAAACCTCCCGACTAAACTTTTATTTTATTTTTATTTTAAAAAGACACAGGCATTAACTCAGACCTATTGGACCGGTCAAGGAGTTTTACCGATTTTACCCCAATGTTTAAAAGGTTTGCTTGATTAATTTTTTTCATTGTATGATATTTGATATGGCTTGGTTGGGAGATAGTTTATGCCTTCTTTGAAGAGGTTGTATCATGTTGTGCGTCCGGTGCTTTCATTTATTCCTGTTGGTAGTTTTATGATTGGAAGTATTATGTCTTTGTTTGATCCTTTTTCGTGGAGTCTCTATAGGCATAGTTCTGTTTTTATGTTTTTGGTTTTGTCGATTCTTTCTCTTCCGGTGTTTTTGTTGTCGTATTTGTCTGTATTTCTTTTGGGGGTTTCTAGTTCATGTCTGAATTCTTTGGTGGATGCGGCGGACAGTGATTTGAAGGGTTTTAGAAAGGATTATCAGAACCCTGTTGTTTATCATGGTGTTTCTCCTTTTCAGATGAAGATTATTACGGTTTTTAGTGCGGCTGTTAGTTTTGTTATTAGTTTGTATGTATCTTTTGTATTTGCAGCTTTGGTTTTGGTTGGAAATTTGGTTTCTATCTCTTATTCGTATTATCCCCGGATGAAGATGCGTGCTCCTTTTGACGTTGTCTGGAATGCTGTTGGTCTTTTTGCTCTGCCATTTATTTCTGGTTGGATTGTTTATCACAGTTCTTCGCAGGTTTTAGTTTATTCCTTTTGTGTTTATGGATCTTCGTTCTATTTTTTGGCCGGAGAATGGTTTGATTATTTGCTCATATCCATGCTAGCGGTTAGGGCTTCTTGGTTTCCTTTTCATGAGCTGCTTGGCGGCTCTTTGATAGGTGGTGCTTTCTATGTTATAACTGCTGTTTTAGATTATGATAGTGATAAGGAGGCATGTATTAAGACGATTGGTGTTCTTTTAGGGAAGCGTTACGCCCTCCTATTCAGCCTCGCATTATATGCTTCCGGAGTTTTGATAATGTTTGACCATCTTGTTTTTGATGTAGGAACCATATTATTGACTTCTTCAATAGCAATTTTTATGATCTATTTAGTTATAAAACCTGAAAAAACAGGTTTATGGAATCTTTTAAAGTTGGCTTTGATAACGACCCTAATTCTTATTGCTTTGGAAATAATCTTGAGAGTTTCCATACACTGAGATTGAAAACTCTTTTCTAGAAATAAATCAAATCTCATGGGGTTCGGTGTTTTTATTCGTGACGATTTTAGGATTAAGGCGAGGGGTGTTTAAATATGATAAAATGAAATTCTAGAAGGTTGACGTTGTGTAGGCGTTAATAAACCGTATTGTCAAGAACCCGCCTCTAAAGGGTATGGGTTTCCTTGCGGAGGAAGTATATTATTATGTTTCTGGATTTTTATTTGGTGCTATCTTTATTTTTATCTTCATTTGAATTGTTTTGGGAACTGGCTGTAGTAATGCTTATTTTATTAGGTTTTGGTTTTTCCTTATACTTTATTAGTAGAATCTCTCTTGGTGTTCTTTCTCGTGGTATTTGTGGTAGAGGTATTCGCTATTATTTTACTACCTGTCTTAAGGTTTTAAATATACCAAGAGAAGAGGTAAAGATGCAAAGACAGAATATTCAGGAAGACTATAAGACAGTTATTCGGTATATACATCAACACTTGACCTCGATGTGGAGAAATGTTAAGGAAGCGAGTTATGAAATACACGTTCAGGAAGATGGCATTGGTATTTACTTTTATGCCCACCACTGTGGTTTTAGAGGAGAGAAATGTTTTAAAGAAGCCTGGAAGAAAATCCAATCACTAAAAATTAGCCTAGAAACACGTTTTCCCAACATTGAAACCGAAATTCAAGAATTTGACGAACTGAAAAAAGTGTTTAATATTATTGATATCAATTCAAAAGTTAGGAATAAAAAGAACTTTTTAATCTTTCAAACCAATGAGGGGGAAACTTGGATATGTGTCATCCATATGAAGAGAAGGATAGAAAACACACCACATGAAAAGTATTCTCAGATTGACAACTTAGTCGGGGGTTTAACAAGACTGGGAATGGATGC
Source organism: Candidatus Freyarchaeota archaeon (assembly GCA_030587365.1). Classification (GTDB taxonomy): domain Archaea; phylum Asgardarchaeota; class Jordiarchaeia; order Jordiarchaeales; family Jordiarchaeaceae; genus Jordiarchaeum. Next base: position 45,938 of record JAUQZE010000007.1, read on the forward strand.
TCATTTTATTGTCCACTTCAGGGCGATTAAACCCCCTAGAATAAAAAAGATTAGATCCACAAATAAGAAACTGAAAGCATCTAATGGAGAAGTTCTTCTACAAATAAATGAAGATAAATTGGAGGAAGAAGAAAGAGAAAGCGGGCATATCACAGGTTTTTGGGAGGTTTCGGCATATATTTTGGTCAAAACTGAAAGCGAGGGCGAAGCAGAAACTCGATCCACGCAGATTAAAAATATTTTAACTACTGTTTACTCTGGAGCGCATTACAGTCCAGATATAAAGATTCTCAGTGGAAGAAAGATAAAAGGAAAATTGAAACAAATAGTCTTGCGTAAAGCGATTGGAAAAACCGAGAAGATGGCGAGTACACGGCTCGCAGCCCTAACACATTTTCCAGAAAGACCTGTTCCTGGTATTGAGGCTCACGAATATCCAGACTTTGAGATACCTCCAAACAACATATTTAACTATTTCACCGGAATACCGACTGCCTACGTGTTATATAGAGAACGGGAAATTTTTACCTGTGCGCTGAACCCAGAAGATTTGAGACGAGGACTTGCGGTTTTAGGTACTGTGGGGAGCGGGAAAACCTTTTTTGTGATGAATCTTGTTGATAAGTTACTAAGGAAGAAGCCCTTACCTATGTTGATATTTGAGAGTAAGGGCGAATACGTTGGACTTGTCAAATCATTATCCCCGGAAATTGCGAAAAATATAGTAGTAGTATGTCCAGGAAGTGAATTCGCGCCTCTAAAAATTAATCTATTCGATCCGGGGGAGATGGAGCCGGAGGACTATGCTCGAAGACTGTACGGTCTCATTGATGAGACTCTTCACTCACTTTTTCGTGTAGATGGCGAGCTTTCGCTACAGATGTCAAGGGTTTTAGGTGAGGTGTTGCCCCAGGTAGTAAAAGAGGAAAGGTACAGAAACTTCGATGCGTTACGCAAATTATTGAGTGATTATGCTGAGAATAATAGGCAAACCGCACCTTATATTGATAGCACTATACTTGCCGTAGACGCCCGCTTAAACGTTTTTCGCCAAGGAATTCTGAATAGAGTTTTTAACGCCGAAAAAACCAACCTGAGCCTAAATGAACTTTTGAGAAAGGTGGTTATAATAGATTTTAGTTATCTACTTTCTCAAGGAGGAACCAAAGAAGATACACAAATTATTATGAATCTCATTATGCTTCAAGTCTTTCAGGCTGGACTGAGAAGGATGAATTCTGAGGAACTAAAACATTTAATCATAGTAGATGATGCTCGTTTTCTAGTACCCGAAATCTTCAGACGCCGCAGTAGTGGAGATACAACCATAGTTGAGGATATGATTACAATAGAGCGTGGAAAAGGGCAAGGATTAGTTTTGATATGTCAGGATCCCGCGATATCAAAAGTGGTGCTTTCCAACTGTAATACCCGTGTTGTTTTTCGAATAGCTTTCAAGTCTCTGGAAGAAGAAAAATACATTAGACTAGGCCTGAATATTGCAGAAGAGCAGAACAGACATCTTGTTATTCAACCCAGACGTGAGGCAATAATGAAATTAGCGGAGTATCCTCACCCCTTCAGAATCAAAACATTAAATTACCAAATTCCTAAAATCACATTTCAAGAGATGGAATCACATAACAGAAGCAATAACACATGGTTATATCCTGAACAAGAAATTGAAAAAGAAGGAACGCAAGAAATCTCAGAATTTAAGGACCACGATGAAAGATATGTAAACGAAATTCTCTCTTGGCTGGTAACCCATGACTATATCACAGTTGATAAAGCAGAAGAATTAACGAAACTAAGCGACTTGAAAACACGGGAATTATTGGATAAAATGTGCTCAAAAAAAGAACTTTTACGAACTATATATTTTTCTCCATTAAGCGGGAAGCAAATACTCTACCACGCAAACAAGGACATTAGCTTAGCATTTATGAATAACGAGTTGAAAAACTTTGTAAACGATAATAAACTTAACGCGTCCATCCAAATAGTTAAAAAAGGAGACAAAAACAAAATAATACAACAGCTTTCTTCATCAGCATTTAAGGACGGAGTAATTATGGCTTTTGATGAAAAAACAGCTAACCAGATAAAAAAATGGTACCAAGAAAAGAACAATGGATACAAAATAATTAGTTTCACGGAAAAGGGAATATCAGAATTAAAATTGCTTCTTAAACAAGGAGAGAACAAAAAAATGCTCATCGCATTATTATCATAGAAAAAATAGTAAACTAAAAATGTTAATTAGACCAACGCAACAGATTAATCTTTTATTTTTTGTAAGCCTTTTCTAAAGCCCTTATTGCTGGTAGAGCTCCGCATCCATCAGTTATGAAACTTATGAATGCTTTACCCGCCGTGCTCATGTATGATATTTTTGAAGCGTAACCATATTTTTCCACTGCTGCAATGGTATGCCCACCGCCAACAAGAGAGTATGCCTTCGATTTGGTGACGGCTTCAAGAAGCTTACGTGTACCAATAGCAAATTGAGGGTCTTCGTAGACACCAGCAGGGCCGTTAAAAACAATTGTTTTCGCATTTTTTAATATACGGGTGAATTCATTTATTGTCTTGCTCCCGATGTCCTTAATTGGTTTATTTGTAGGCAAATCTTCAACAAGAATCTCTAAGCGTTTTCCTCCATCTTCAACTGCTACATCTTTTATAATTTTAATTACATCACCGTATTTATTTAGAAGCCCTTTAACCTCAGAAATTTTATCCATCAGTCCTTTTGAGTAAAGCATTTTTTTGTTTACTTCACCGATATCAATTCCCTTACCAAGCAAACACAGGTAAGAAATTATACCTATAGGCAAGATTATATCCGCAATCTTATTATCCAAAGCTTCTTTCATTATCTCGTAACTATCCTCGGCTTTCATTCCCCCCAAAACATAGACTGAGGGTTTTTCAGGATTCTCTGTAACATTAAGAATAGAATTAACCTCTCGTTCCATCACTCTTCCCGCAGCGGAGGGCAAGACATGAGTAAAACCTACCATGGAAGTATGATTTCTGTGAGCTGTGGAAAAAGCATCATCAACATAGATATCAGCTACACTCGAAAGCCTCTGAACCATAGGGGAATTGATTTGTGCGTCTAATGTTTTCGCACCGTCTTCCTCATCACAGAACCGCACATTCTCTAAAAGTAAAATTTCACCATTTTTCATATTCTTTATACAATTGAGCGCCCTATCTCCATAGACCTCATCAACGTACTTCACCGGTCTTCCCAAAACCTCGCTCAATACTCTCCCATGCTCCTGCAATTGTATGAAATCATCGTCTCCTTTTCGCCCCTGGTGAGCTAGAACAACGACCTTTGCACCACTATTTGATAGTTCTAAAAGGGTCTTCGCATGTGCTTTGAATCGCATAGTATCCGTTATTTTTTTGGTTATTAAATCTATAGGAGAGTTTATGTCAACTCGGACAAGTACAGTTTTACCATTAAATTCGAAATCATCCAATGTATAAAACTTTTTACCAGCCAATTAAAAACTCCCCTACAAGTAGGAATAAATTACGTCACGTCTATCTATTATAAAAATCTTATTCAATTTTTTTGAGCAGAACAGATTAATTCAAAATATTAATCACATTATGAAAACTGAGCATAAGTAATATGTCCACTATAATATATACTAATTTAGCTTATCTTTCAATCTAACTTATTCCTTTTCCAATAATTTTCTTTTTTTTGGGCCTCCAATACCTCCACTTGCTCCCCCAAGATTTCCAACCAGTTTTAACATATTTCTCCCTACCCTCAAAATCCTCCATAACCCACCTTATCAGAGCATAAAATCTTTCCCTCCCACTCTCCACAGTCAAAGTCTCCCTCGGAACTCCCAATGCAGCATAATAATCCAAGAGAGAGTTCTCAACCAAATCTTGCAATTTTCCTACGATACGTGTAGGATTTACTTTATACCCTTCCCCCATAAGAGTCAAACTGATCTCACTCAGAACCGAACCAGTACAAATCTCTATATCCTCATCCTTAGTAACCCTAAGCTCCTCCAAAGCTTCCCTCGCTAATCTTAGAGCCTCCTTAAGATAAGTTTTCCTAGCAAAATTAGGAGGACGAAAATGAGAAACATCAATCATTTTCACAACATATTCACCAGTTTCTCCACGTAGAAAACCCAACAAACAACCACCAACCAAATCGCCCCATCCAGCATCATCTATATACAGCAATTTTTATCCCTCAGGATATAATTAAAGGCTAGTTATAGAAGCAAAAGCGATATTGAATATGTTATAGGAAGAATGGGTTCCAAGAGTATGTTTTTTTGATATTTTGGTTTTGTGTTTTTATTAGTAGTAGTGTTTCGGCGTCTTCAATGGGTGTTTCTATTATTTCTTTGTTCACTTCTCGTGTTAGTCCGAGTCTGAGTTCCTTTTTTAGATTCTGATAAGTTTTGAGTACTTCCCTTCGTATAACCATATAATCACATCTAACACTTGAAATAAATCAGATAAAATATAAATCCGACCCATCTTATTACCTGTAATACAAATTATAGACAACAGAACATTTTAGTATTTATGTCTAAGAGCGTAAATAATTTATAGTTCCACCCTTCTCTGTTGATGGAAAGTATGGGAGAGTGTAAATGAGATGGTTGTTAATATCGGAATTAACGGTTTTGGAAGAATAGGGCGTAATACCTTCAGAGCTGCGATGGAAGATGATAACGTCGAAGTTGTGGCTATAAATGATCTTGCGGATAACACGGTTTTGGCCCATCTTCTCAAGTATGATTCGATTTTTGGAAAACTCAAAGCAGAAGTTAAAACTGAGAAAGGTGCCAATGCAATCTGGGTTAACGGAAAAGAAATTAAAGTCTACAACAAAAAAGACCCCTCAGAGATCCCCTGGGGTGAACAGGGAGTTGATGTGGTAATAGAATCCACAGGTGTTTTCACAAATAGAGAAGATGCAAGCAAACACCTAAGAGAGGGGGTTAAAAAAGTGATTATCTCAGCTCCAGCAAAAAATCCTGATATTACAATAGTACTAGGCGTTAACCATAAAGCATACAACTCAAAAAAGCACCACGTAATTTCAAACGCTTCCTGTACCACGAATTGCCTCGCCCCAATAGCAAAAGTTATAAACGATGAGTTCCGCATCCTGAAAGGGATTATGACTACGACTCACGCGTATACCAATGACCAAAGAATTTTAGACTTCCCACACAAAGATTTACGAAGAGCCAGAGCCGCAAATCTTTCAATAATACCAACTACGACAGGAGCAGCGAAGGCAATAGGCTTAGTATTACCAGAACTTGATGGGAAACTTGATGGAATAGCTCTCAGAGTTCCAGTTGCGGATGTTTCGGTAGTCGACTTAACAGTCTTGGTAGAGAAAAACACAACCAAGGAAGAGGTTAACGAGGCTTTCATTACCGCCTCTAAAGAGGAAATGAAAGGAATCCTAGACTGCATAGACGAACCATTGGTGTCGGCGGATTTTATAGGAAACCCGTATTCGTCAATCGTTGACCTTGAAGAAACTTACGTAGTAGGAGGAAACCTCATAAAAGTTTTGTCATGGTACGATAACGAATGGGGTTACTCTAAAAGATTAATAGATCTGGCCTCCTTTATCTTAAAGTAATCTCAAGAAGATAATAGAACATAAAAACTGTAAAGTCTCTTTACTTTTTTATTAATCAGTTTTAATTTTTCGGCAAAAGGTATAAAACAAAAAAATACTTTTAGATCAGAAAACAGAAACGAAAGACTGAAATAAAATAGTTAACAAACAAAAAAAATTAAAAATTAAGCCATTAGCAACGTACGCACTAATTTACTGCGCAAAATGCCCTTTCTACTTAGTTGGGACAAATCTCTCATGTAATTAATTTTAATGTACTCATCGACACCAGATAAGTTTGCGTACTTCTTATACTCTTGACAAAATTCTGTAAAATCGTTCACACTTGCCAGCTTAGATCCAACTTCTGGGGAAATTCTTATCAGAACATCGGGATCTGAACATCTTCCACTTGTTATTTGGAAAGGTTGCACACCATTTTTACTCATGTAAAATAAGTTTCCTCCGGCATTAAACTGAAGTGTAATGTCTCCCACATTTTTATTCGCTTCGATCATCTCTGGAGATTCCATCCTCGCCAGAAACCAGTTCACCAGTTTCTCGCCGCTGTGATAAAGATCATCAGTCTCTATTTTTGTAGAAACGTTACTCTCAGTGTCTGTACTTTCTTCAGCATTTCCGGATCTGCCTTTAAAGATTTTGAAGATACTCACAAAACTAACCTCACTTGCAACTTTATGTAAAAAGTACACAAACTAAGTTAAAAATATTTCTGGTTATATTATGGAAAATTGAGAAAAAAACAAAAATTACAATTATAAAATGCGAAAAATTAAAAAATATAAAAATTAAATCTCAAAAAAATGCCAAATTTGAATGAAATCAATCAAAAAATATCTACCGCCCTTAAATATATTAAAGGGGGAAATAAAAAAAATATTTAAGACCAGACAAACCATCTAACCATCATTAAATAACTAATCAGCATCATGAAAATAAAAGGGGAGAATAAATGGCAAAAATAACAGTCTCCTTAATAAAAGCAGATATAGGTTCTATAGCAGGTCACACAACTGTACATCCAGACTGCCTAGAATCAGCCAAAAACGCATTAGAGAAGGGAAAGAAAGACGGAACCATAATTGATCATCACGTAACCCACGCAGGCGATGACCTAGAACTGATAATGACACACAGAAAAGGCGAAAACAACGAAAAAGTACACAAACTAGCCTGGGACACCTTCACCAAAGCAACCGAAATTTCGAAAAAACTCAAGTTGTACGGAGCAGGGCAAGATTTGCTCAAAGACACTTTCAGCGGAAACGTCAAAGGAATGGGACCAGGAGTCGCAGAAATTGAATTTGAGGAACGAGGAAGCGACCCTCTAATAGCATTTATGGCAGACAAAACGGAACCCGGAGCCTTCAACTACCCGATATTCAAAATCTTTGCAGACCCCTTCAACACAGCAGGACTAATAATAGACCCCTCACTACACCAAGGATTCATATTTGACGTTTATGATGTAATGGAAAACAAAGGAGTACACCTAAACTGCCCAGAAGAGATGTACGATCTTTTAGCATTAATCGGAACAACAGGTAGATACGTAATCAGAAAAGTGTGGAGAAAAGACAAATTACCATGCGCAGCAGTCTCCACAACACGACTCAGCCTAATAGCTGGAAAATATGTAGGAAAAGACGATCCTGTTGCCCTCGTACGTTCTCAACACGGGCTGCCAGCCACCGGAGAAGTCCTAGAACCATTCGCATTTCCTCACCTAGTAGCAGGCTGGATGAGAGGCAGTCACACGGGACCTCTGATGCCTGTAAGCGTTAAAAATGCTGTTTGCACCAGGTTCGATGGACCACCAAGAATTGTTGCCTTAGGCTTCAACGTCACCGACGGCTACTTAATTGGACCAATAGACCTATTCGACGACCCAGCATTCGACCTCGCAAGACAAAAAGCGAATGAAGTAGCAGACTTCATGCGTAGACACGGGCCTTTCATGCCACACAGACTAGGACCCGAGGAGATGGAATACACTTGCGCGAGTTTCTTTATACTTGTATATCGAATCAGACTCGAATACAATTGAGGTTTGCCTCACGCAGTAGAACACCCTTCCCGGAGTCCTGAAAAAGTTGGATGAAAGGTTCATGAAGGAAGATTAATTTGTAAATACCCTCTTTTCCTTCCCCTTTCTTTTTTGCTTTTTTGCGCATCACGGGTTGTTTTCTTTTTTATTTTGTTTAGGCTTCAGAGCCTTTATTTTTGATGGAAGCCTTTATGTAACTATTTCGTCGATTCTTATGTCTACTATGGTGCGGGCCAGTGTATATCTGTATTTTCTAACATCCTCTCCCTTATCCTCAGTGAGGGTATCGTAGACATCTTTTAGTTGGTTAAGGATGACTTTTGTAGTTGTTCTGTCCATTTTTCTTATCGCCTTCCTTTTTTTTCCTCATTTGTATGTAAGTTATGCGGTTTTTTCAACTACTAACTTACATAGTTTTACAATATTTACATATACGACATATGTGTACACTAGTTACATTAATAAGGCTTTCGAATAATACATTAAAACAAGAAACTTGGGGAAAGATCTTATGAGTTATGATATACTCATAAAGAAGGACAAATACAAACAGTTCCATTTAAAAGGAAATCCTTTCGTAAAAACTTCTGCGGAGGCTATGACCGAAGAGGAGATACTCGAAACTCTAGTGTTCACAGCAGAAGACGAATCAATAGCCACAAACATAGATATTGTTCTCAGCGGGGGCGGAGCAACCATCAGCCTGGTGGGTGACTACGGGACAGGAAAAAGCGTTAGGGCTGTAGCCATAGCTGAAACTTTTAAGAAACACGGCGGATTGGTTTTCTTATGCAAGGTTCCTAGTGGAGACCCTGTTAGATATGCGATTGCACTTTTTGAATCAGTATGTCCTGAGGCACTCTCTCTAAAACTCGCCGTTGAAGATAAAGATTTTATTTTTGAAATTCGGGAATATTATAAAAATTTGACTATAAAAAATTTGGAGTTGGATTCTCACAAGGCGGGGAGAGATTTAGCAAGCGTTTTTTCGCTTTTGAGTAAGAACGATTATTCTACCTGTTTTATTATAGACGAGTTTGAAGAGTTAATTTCTGCGGGAAATGAGAGAGAAATTAGAGAAGCCTTCACGCTTACTAGAGAGTATCTCTCAAGGGTTCACGGTCTTAAGAAACACATTACGGTTATTTGTAGTAGCCCGAAGTCATGGCAGATGGTTAAAGATGTTCATCCGGCTGTTATCTCCAGAATTATGGCTGAGATAGAGTTTGAAGATCTCGATAATAATGCGGCTGTTGAGCTGGTTAGCAAGAGACTGAAAATTTATAGAGAGGATAATCCTCCGAATCCCATTTTTCCTTTTACGAGGGAGGTTATTGAGAAGGCTAATGAGGTGGCCTACCATAATCCTCGCTACTTACTAGTTATTCTGCGAAGCACACTTGAGGCGGCTTTAAAGAGGGATGGCAGCCAGAGGGTTGAGCTTCAAGATCTTGATACAGGTATCCGTCTGGCTAGAGGAAAGCTCAGCACGAGTATTCTTAAGAGAATGAAAGAGGAACTGACTACCCGGGAACTCGATATTTTCTTGAAAATCTGTGAAAAGTTTAATGGTGGTCCAGTATTTGCTAGCCAGTTAGCTGAATCTTTGGATATTGACCAAGGGAACATTTCAAGGTACCTTAACAAGTTGGCTAAAATAGGGTATTTAAATCAGAATAGAGAGGGACAGAAAGTCTTATTCGAAGCCAAAGAACTCTACAAGGTAGTTTTTGCTAGGAAGAAAGCAATTAAGCTAGAGGCAAAAACAGACAAAAATGAGGAGTAGAAAATTTTTTTTAATTTTTAAGAAGTTATTCCTTGCTGAGTGGTACGTAGTAGTATTCACCTTGCTCCTTTTGTAATTTATCCAGTCTTGAATCTTCCTTGTTAATTCTAGGTCTGCCGTTTTCTGGATCTCTGCGGAAGGTAATATTTAAAGCTTTGAGGAACTGATTCATACCAGTTCTGAGATCTGTGGGTGATGCAGCTTCGCCTTTTACTCCGGGTACCCCGCTAAAGACCATTAGGCTGTCTGAGAGGCTGTCTACACCGATTATGTCATGCTCCACGATAAAAGCGGCTACTTGCCAGTTTTCTATGACACGTCTGACTGTTCTCGCCATTATCAGTCTCTGTTCGGAGGATAGAAAGGCGCTGGGTTCGTCAAGGAGGTAGATGTCTGCGCTTCGCGATAAACAGGCTGCTATAGCTGCGCTCTGGAGTTCACCACCACTTAGTTCTGTAACCGATCTATCGAGCAAGTTCTCTAGTTCTAAAGGTTTGATTACATCAGATTTGAATGCGCTACTATCTGCTCTTTTTCCTCCAGCCTCTCTGAGTAACATTTCTACGGTTCCTTCATAATTAGCTTTTAGGTATTGGGGTTTGTAGCTGACTTTTATGTCTTCTTCGGGTGTTTTCCCTTCTTCAGGCTGGATTTCACCTGCGAGTAATTTGATAAAAGTTGTTTTACCGATGCCGTTGGGTCCTATTATTCCTACTACTTCTCCCCTGTGGATTTCACCGCCCTCCACCTTTAATGAGAACCCATCATAGTTTTTTTTCATTTGTCCGAATGAAAGAAGAACCTCCTGGCCTTTCCATCCTGCGGAAGGTGTGGGGCTGGTGTGAAATCGGATAGGCTCCACGCGGAAGCGTAGATTTTCGTCTGGGAGAAATCCCGCTAGGTAGATGTTTATTCCCTCTCTGACACTGTGTGGGTTCGAAACCACTCCGTAGGCTCCGGGGGTTCCGTAGAACATGCATACAGCTTCGCTTAGATAGTCTACTAGGGCTAGGTCGTGTTCTACGCATATTACGGTTTTTTTCTCATCCGCAAGTCTTCTTATTACTCTTGCTATGTTTAGGCGTTGGTAGATATCTTCGTAGCTCGAGGGTTCGTCAAAGAGATAGACATCGGCATCCCTAGCAACGGTAGCTGCTATTGCAACTCTTTGGAGTTCACCGCCACTTAGAACTTTTAGTTCTCGATCCCATAGATTCTTTAACTCTAATTCTTCTGCAAGTTTTATGATTATCCCTCTTTCGTCGACTCTTTCTAGGAGTTCCCCCATCACTCCCTTTACTACCTCCGGTAGCCGAGTGATGTTTTGAGGTTTATGAACTATTCGCAGTTCTTCGGTAGACATTTTTTCGAAATAAGGTTGTAACTCGCTCCCGCGGTAATATTTGATTATACCATCCCACTCTGGTGGATTTTCAAAGTTACCCAGATTTGGTTTTATTTCGCCAGCTAATATCCTCACAGCCGTGGTTTTACCCACACCATTTGGACCTATTAATCCAGTTACCTTTTCAGGCTTGGGTATAGGTAGGCGGTAGAGTTTGAAAGCGTTTGGACCGTACCGGTGTGTCAAGTTTTCTTCAAGCTCTCCGGGAAGATTGATAATCTTTATGGCTTTAAAGGGGCACTTCTTGGTGCACAATGCAGTCCCTTGACATAGCTTTTCGGATATTACTGCCTGACCAGTGTCTGAATCGAAGGTAATGATTTCTTCTCCCATTCTCACTACTGGGCAGAATCTGTAGCATTCTTTTTGGCAATCCTTTGGTTTGCAACGTTCTCTGTCAACTATTGCTATTCTTACCATAAATAGCCCTCAACATTTTGTTAGCTTTAATGAAAAGGTTTTTGATTAAAATTTTATGTAATGAGGATTCTGTTCTTTTTTTTGGGATGTTTCTGACATTCCATCTTTACGTTTGGGATGAGACCTAATAATCTTTTTTAGCTGGTAAAATTTGGGGTGGTCTGGGGTTATCTTGGGGTTTGTTTTTGGTGGCTTTGCGATGTGGATTTTTATTTATTTTTCTATTTTTTGTTTATATATTTTTTTATTATTTCTTATTTAATTCGCTTAGTTTTTATATTAAACTCTACACCAATTTTTGGTGATTAAATGTCCAAGATACATTTTGTTCTGGCATCCCTAATAACAGTGGCACTATTAGCCCTAGTTGTAGGACCAATTATGGGAGCAGGAGTTGTCAGTTCCTGGTGCTTCATGCCAAACATGTCATGGCTCGGTTGTCTTGGATGGTTTGGCTGGTTATTCCTACCGTTCCCATATCCAATCTGAATTATTTATTAGCTAGCTGATAGCCCCTTCTCCTTTTTTTATCCTGTTTAGATCGGTTAATTTAAATTTCGAATCATCCACCCCCGCGAAACGTTTTTTATATTTCGAAACAAGTCGAAAGCCCTCTATTCTGGTTTCTCCATATCCCAAGTATTAAGATGAGTATTCTCCTAATACAGCTAAAATAGGCCTTTTTTTATTTTTAATTTTGGAATCCAAAATTGGGATTGTTAAGTATGAGGAGGATTTTTACTAATGATAGTTAGTCTTAAATTCGGTTTATCTCAAGTTTACTCGTATTGCTTTGCTTAGTTCTTGGTTTTGGCTGATAAGGTGTTTGAATTGAGGGAAACATGGCGTTTTTTGGATCTGGGGATAATTGATCCTCCGACTAGTGGTGCAGTAGGTGAAGTTATTCTGTTAGCACGTTCAAAAAAGGCAGTTCCAGATACTCTCTTTCTATATCAGAGGGATCCGCCTGCGTGTTCTATCGGTTACTTTCAAGCGGTGGAAAATGTAGTAGATGTTGAGGAGTGCAAAAGACTGAATGTTGATATTTGTAGAAGGATAACAGGAGGAGGAGCAATTTACTCGGATATGGAAAATCTCACCTACAACATTGTTGTGAGTGAGGATAACAAGAAAATACCTCAAGACATTTTGAAGTCATACGAGGTACTTTGCCGTGGTGTAGTTGAAAGCCTAAAAATGCTAGGACTAGATGCGAGCTTCAAGCCAGTAAATGATATCCTAGTTGATGGAAGAAAAATCAGCGGAAGTTCCCAGACCAGAAGAAAAAACGTTGTACTACATCACGGAACGCTTCTCGTGAAAACAGACATAAAAACCATGTCGAAGGTATTAAGGGTATCAAAAGAAAAGATGAGTGACAAAACCGCTAAATCCATAGAAGAAAGAGTCATAAATCTAGAAGCAGCTCTGAAGAAGAAACCAGATATAGAAATGATAAAAAATTTATTGAAAAGAGGATTTGAAAAAGCTCTGGATATAGAACTTATACCCGGCGAGCTCTCAGACTACGAAAAGCAACTAACTGATAAATTTAAAAGAGAAAAATACTCTACCAGAGAATGGAATTTCCGACGCTAAAATCGTCCCATTTTTCAAATCTTGTCTTTTATTCTTGCTTCAAATTCACGGGGTAACGCACAACAAGAAGCATACTTTTCGATTTTTAAACCAAGCTCTTCGGCTTCTTTTAGAGCACCCGGCGTAGGCATTCCCATCCTATCAACCGCATTTAAAGCCAAACAGTCTAATTTCCTTCTCTTGATTCCTCCGGGGCGCATACATCCTAAAGATATGGAGGTGGTTCTAAGCATTAACCGCGCAATCGCAATTATCTTTACCACCATTTCTGCACTAGGGGGAGTAACCCCCTCCATAAGGGTACCTGGTGTTGGAATTATTGTGATAAAGACTAATATCTCTGGATTTATTTTCTCTATCATTTTAAGGGCTTTGATTTCACCACTTATCCTCCCAAAATTTAAACCAACACAAATATGTGGAACAATATGTTTTATTCCCGCCCTTAAATGGTTATACAGAGACCTCTCGTAATCCTCAACTGTTTTATTCAGACCATAAACACCAGTTATGGTTTCGTTATCACCAATCACATCAACTGAAGCTACATCAATTTTAGCTTCCGACAACCTCATAGCCAAATCCGAACCCAACAATCCCGTATGTACATTCAGAACAAGATCGGTATTCTCTTTTACGCGTTTAATTACGTCCACATATGGTTCGAGTGGAACATGCCCATCGATGGTGCTCCCACCACTTATTAGGCAACCTACAGCACCTTCACGGTGTAAATCCAGACATACTTGATAAAGTTGATCCGGAGTCAGTGCAGGTATCATGTGTTGAAGGTAGTGACCGTTACAGTGAGCACATCTTAATTTACAAGATTCCCCCGTTACGGATATTGAAGGAAACATTCGCGAAGGATAATAAGTGCGTAGAATGCGCCCCACCTCACGGTCAGTTATTATTCGAGACACTTTCAGCAATTTCTCGAAATTTTTACCCTCAACGTTTAACAGGCTTTGTGCTTCCTGGAAAGTGATTCTCCTATCTAAAGCCTGGTTTAGAATAACCGTAATGTTTTTCTGTGCTTCCACTTCTATTCACGCAAAGAGTCCTTTTCTGTGTTCTTCCAGAACAGTGACCCAATATAAATATGAGGGTTTCAAAATGCAGGCAAAAATACCGCAAACGACTAGGGCAAAAGCAGAACTCCTCGAAAACGGAGCAATATTCGTAACAAATGTTAAAGACCTCCCCTTCCTTGCAGATCACTCAACCGCAGGTCCAAGTACAGGTCTGAACTGTATTTTTCTCCGTTTCGGTGATGGAAGGCTAGTACGCCTTAGATTAGCGGAAACCCAGCAAGAAACACCCTATACTTACGATGTTGAACGCAAAATGATTCAGAGAAAAGGAAGGGACTGGTATCCCGCAAAACAGGTTGAAAGCCTTCTTCACTGTCCAGAACAGGTATTTCTTAACTTAGATTCAACCTGTATCTATCACTGTAAGTTCTGTGCAACACCCGTAATCCAATCTCACGTTACACACAGAATCCTCAAGCCCAAAGTAGTAACGAGAACCATTAAGCGTGTAGCAGACAAAGGTTTAAGCGGAATAGCACTCACAACAGGAGTTTTCTCCTCACCCACTGAGAGCGTGAAACACATGTGCCTAGTAGTGAAAGCTATACGCAAAGAATTCGGAGACGCCCTCCCTATAGGAGTCGAACCCTTTGCCAATGAAGAGAAGCACGTAGATATGCTATACGCCGCCGGAGCAGACGAGATAAAAATCAACGTTGAAAGCTATGACCCAGAAATCTTCGCAATTGTTTGCAACGAATTCGACTATAAAAACAATCTGAAAATGATTAGATACGCAGGAAAAGTCTTCGGAGAAAACCGAGCCTGCTCAAACATTATAATCGGACTCGGAGAAAAAGAGGAAACAATTAACAAGGGCGCAGAAGCTCTAGCGGATTGGGGAGTAATCGCATCCCTGAGATCTCTGAACCTAAACCCTCTAATTAAATCCTCACTACAAGAAGCCTTAAACAATAGAGCCTCACGTCCTTCAGCCGAAAGATTAATCTTACACGCTACAAAGCATAAAGAAATCCTTGAGAAAAGAGGGTTAAACGTAACCAAGTTCAGAACTATGTGCCTCAAATGCACAGGTTGCGACATCGTTCCTCAAAGAGACCTCTGAAAGGAGATAGAGCATGCCCAGAGTAATCCATCCTCAACAAGTAAATCTCGTAAAAGCTAAAGAAAGAGAAAACTCTAAAACTCTGAAAAAAAGAAAGGTGTTCCACACCACAAGATACATACTTGTCCAGTCACCAACAGGTTTTTCAGTATACGAAATCAGAACCACAGGCACCAGTCTCATAAGAACGATATCAAACGCGATTCTGTTGAGCGATGAGGAAGAAACACTAACCATGGACTGCCCCAACATCAACCCCACACAAAAAACCGAAGTTATCAAAACTACTATAAAACATCTAAAAAAGAATACACGAAGTATAATTTTCAAATCAAAGTATGAACACATAGGGATTGCACTATTCGAAACCCAAAACACAACAGTAGGAATAATTGAGATTGCCCCACCACCCTCCAAACTAGTTGATCAAGCACAAAACGCCCAAAAACAGGGACTGGTACGCAAAGACACAAAATTCAAAACCAAGATAATTGACATCCTTAAGGAAATACCTGAAACAAACCTACCTGTGGTTTACCCTTGCAGTGCAAGCACAGGACGAAATTTTATTTTCTTAGATACAGACTCTGAAAAAATAGCATCCCTAACGGAACCAGCACTCGTGGTAGGTTGCCCAATAACCTTCGAAACTGTAAAAGAACTAAACCCAAGAATAGCAATAAAAAAAATCGACATATGCCCTGCACACTACGCAAGAAAAGAAACCACAACAAACGATTTCTACATAGTAAGATGTTGCCGCGCAAGCACCCAAGGAACACAAATATACTCACCAAAAAGCAAACCTATAATAGCCCTAGAATGGGAACCCACAACAGAAAATTTTCTAGACGCAATCTATCTAGGAACCCTAGTAAAGAAACACCCCAACTACCCCCTATTCTAAAACCAACAACCCAAAAAACTAAAACCAATACAATCCTTCTTCGAACCCAAACTATTCTTGCGAAATTAACACAATATCGCACTAAAAACAAAATAACACGAATCCCCCAAAAAAAGACCACCGATTAACCTATTACACAAAAGTAAAAGAAAGGAGGGAGAGAGGGAGGTAGGCATGAAATTTTAAAGTCCCCCTCCGCTAAAAGGGAGGGGGAGCTTTAGGAGGGAGAGAGGGAGGTAAGCATGAAACTCTACCCGGCTCGTTTGAACCGGTTTGAGTGTTTATTTAATTTATGTTTTCCTGCGTGTATCTATTTTTGGATTTACTTATAAATTTTTCTCAAATAAAACATAAAATATGAAAATTCTACGATTTTTTTGAAAAAATATAAAGAATATATATTTCTACCGGGTTCGTGTGTTATGGACAATAAGGAAGAAGCAGAGGGATAAAAATCTAAAGGATCTGAATCTCAGTGGTTTTTGACATACTCCTCACCTCGAAAGGTTAGGGTTCTACACTTCTACTATTAGTGGTTAGAAGTGTGGGGCGTGTCACTACCCTGCTAATGGCTTCCGCACCCTTCTTTCGGTGAGCAAATCCTATTAATCTTTTTTCTCTTTTTTGGATATTTAAGCTCTCCGCAATTCATCCCCGTCTAAAAGGCCTGGAACTATCTTGTTAATCCTCTGTAAATCTGGTTCAAAATTAAAATTAGAGGGATTTTCAGGGGGGAGTATTATTATATTTTGAGTTCTTTGCTCTTGGATAAAACCATGGGTGTTATTATTTCTAGGTTGAATTTGATGTAGCTTTGTTGTTCGGAGACTACTGCAACTATTTCTTCCTTGGGGGTTACTGGCGCAAATAGAATCTCGTCTTTGTCTCTTATCACGCACCATAGGTCTTTGTTAGGGTAGTTGAGAAACTTTACGTTTCCCTGTCTTGAGAAGTGTTTAATGACTGATTCAAAAACTCTCATGTCAATGTTCGAAGCGATGGTTGTTTTGAAATCTTTAACATTAAGCAACTCCTCCAAAATTTCGGGAATAAGCTCTGGGGATATTATCATCATACTTTTCTTAGTCCTTCTCGCCATAGATTTGGTATGAGCTATAATTGCCTTCTCGCCTGTTAAGGACCATGTTTTAACATCTGGGATGAAGGAGTTATAAGAGGTTTCCCATATTTTTCTTAGAATTTCCTCTCTTCTTCCGACGTGAGAGGTGATACTTGCGGATTTATCGATTATATCTCTAATGTTTTTATCTACAGTGTCCTTCGATTCTGTGTAACTTTTAGTTATGATTGAGGCTATTTTTTCCTCGAAGGGGCTGAGTTCTTCTATGTAGGGTTCGGTTTTTTGGTTTATGGAGTTAGTGAGGTTATCATAGAGCTCGTCGATCATTTTATCGTATTCAAAGGCATTGCTCTGCAGCATTTGAGCGAGTTTCTTTCTAAGATAGAGAACGCTGTACTCCAGCAGTTTTATCCTATTCCTAATGTTGTTTTTATATGTGGAAAAAAGTTCCTTTGATCCGCCCTCAAACGAGGATAGAGCTTCGTTAACGTTTTTAAAAGCGTTATCAACGTAGTTTCCAATTTCCTGCTCCAACTGGGCGCATACCTTTTCACAATCATCGTTATTAGTTCTAATTGCTTCCGAAATTCTATCAGTAATTTTGGGCTCTATCAAGGGTAGTTTCGGCGTAATGTGTTCCTTAACTTTCTTTTCGACATTGCTGATCTCAGCTTTTACATTGTTGGTCTTTTCATCTATGAACGTTGAGAGACTTTTAGTAATTCTTTCAGTAATCTCATTTGCTGAAGCAACCTGGTCAGAGAGCACTTTACGGTAATCAGCGTTCAAACTTTTAATCATTTCATAAATGTTCTTGGTCTGTTCTTTCAATTCTTCAAGGAAGACGTCTCCTTTTAAAACTACACTGGTAAAAGCTCTTTTACGTGATCCTAAAGCAGATGTGGAACGCGCCAAGTCCAAGGAAGCATTCTCTAAGCCTTCAATGATACTCTTTACTCGGGGTTCAAATGAAGTCAAAACATCCAAGTACTCGTTGCGTAAACCGTTGAGAGTCTCTAAATATTTATTTTTAAAAGTCTCCAGCTTTTCACCAGTAATATCCAAAATAATCTTAAGTACATCAAGAATACCTGACTCAGTCTCTTCAATAGAACTCCTTAAAACGCTCAAATCCTCATCTATAATAACCCTAACTTTATTATCTAAATCAGAATTATTCTTCTCATGTCGCGAACGGTGTTCAGCCAGAACAGATGCAAACTGCAACTTAATAAGTTCGAATCGGCTGCGAATTTCCTTGATAAAAGCGGAAAGCGTCTTACCGGTCAAATCCTCCAGAGATGCAATGTCCTGCTCCACATTTGAAATAAATTCAGAAGTGATATCCAGAAGACTGAAACTTTTTTTCTCCTCAAAACGCTCAACATCACTCATACTAACAATACCCGTGGAAAGCAGAGAGTGAATAGCCTCCTCTACAGAAACACTTAAACCCCTGAATGAATCCGCACTCTCCCCAAACCTGGAACCCATAAGCTTGGAGAAATCCTCAACAAAGGACTTGAAATTCTCTACACGCTCACGTGTTACACGAGAAATCTCTTCCACTGATAAAGTCTTACTTTTATCAAGACTCTCAAAAAGATCCTGATACCTAGAACCCGCAGCCTCCCGCAAACCCTCCAACAAGTTAGTCAAATCCTTATAGACAATCAAAAACCCGGCCAAAAAAGGATTCAAAGCCACAAAACCCTCTACTTCACCAGGAACCCTCCTTACAAAACGCAACTCCACCAAGCGATCCAGAACACTCTTACAAACATCGACAGATAACCCAGTCGAAAAAGAAACGTCGCCCAAAGCTAAACGACCCGCACCCAAAACAGTCAGATAAACTTTAACCTCGTCATCTTTTAATTCCAATTTCTTCATAAACCCCGAAATAACCTCGTCCAAACTCATAAAAAATTCCCCAACATACTAATTAAATCAAAAAGTAACAGCAAAATATATATCTCTTTTGAAATTAGCAAAACAAACCAAGAAAATAGACGAAATAACAAACAAAAAAGCACACTTGTAGCAACCCAAAGTTCGGGGCAGTCGCCATTAATATCTAATCCGCACCTATATCACCGAACCTGTCAAGAACAAGTCTCACAAAAGTCAAATCAACTGTTCGATAGCATTATTCTAAGTTAGTTCAAGGTTATACAATGAATAAAAGGGTTTGGAAAACAACATTCCAAAAAAGAAAGGGATACATATATATCCATGTACCATAAATTTGAAAATGCTTAAAACCGCTCTAAA
Organism: Candidatus Freyarchaeota archaeon; assembly: GCA_030587365.1. Classification (GTDB taxonomy): domain Archaea; phylum Asgardarchaeota; class Jordiarchaeia; order Jordiarchaeales; family Jordiarchaeaceae; genus Jordiarchaeum. The sequence goes on from JAUQZE010000007.1 coordinate 65,276, forward strand.
ACGGCTGCACGAAGATGAGGGAAGATGGCATACTATGACCCAAATGACTCGGATATGAAGATCATAAAAGTAGAGTACGATGTTAAAAAACTCATGGAGTCCCTTAGAAATAAACTCTGGAACATAAGGCAAGCGGCAGCAAACGCCCTCGTAAAGATAGGAGAACCAGCAGTAGAACCACTAATCCAAGCACTAAAAGATAACAGTCATACTCGAATAACAGCAATATGGGCACTAGGAGAAATAGGAGACAAAAGAGCCGCAGAACCACTAATACAAACACTAAAGGACAACGACTGGCATATACGAGAAGCCGCCGCAATAGCCCTCGGAAACATAAAAGACGAAAGAGCGGTACAACCACTAATACAAACACTAAAAGACGAAGACGACGACGTTTGGCTCGAAGCAGTCACGGCACTAGGAGAAATAGGAGAACCAGCAGTAGAACCACTAATCCAAGCACTAAAAGACGAAAACAAAAATGTTCGATGGGGAGCAGCGCAAGCCCTCGGAAAGACAAAAGACAACAGAGCCGCAGAACCACTCATACAAGCACTAAAGGACGAAGACAAGGATGTCTGCAAAAGCGCTGCACAGGCACTAGGAGAAATAGGAGACAAGAGAGCCGCAGAACCGCTCGCACAGGCACTAAAAGACCAAAGCAAAGACATCCAAATGGAAGCAGCGCAAGCCCTCGGAAAGATAAAAGACGAGAGAGCGGTACAACCACTTATACAAGCACTAAAGGACGAAGACAAGGATGTCTGCAAAAGCGCTGCACAGGCACTAGGAGAAATAGGAGACAAGAGAGCCGCAGAACCGCTCGCACAGGCACTAGAAGACCAAAACGAGGATGTCAAAGCAGAAGCAACACTAGCCCTCGTAAAAATGAAGGACAAGAGAGCGGTAGAACCCCTAACACAGCTCCTAAAGAGTGAAGATAGAAGGATTCGAAGAAAGGTAATGAACATCCTCATAGAAATAGGAGAACTAGCAGTACAACCACTCATACAAGCATTAAAAAACGAGGACAGCTACGCCCGATACAGAGCAGCATGGACACTAGGAGAAATAGGAGACCCAAGAGCCGAAAAACCACTAACACAAACACTAAACAACGACACAGAAATAGAAGTCAAACTGTTCGCAGAAAAAGCACTAGAAAAACTCAAAACAAAAAAAGCCGAAACAAAACCAAACCCCTAAACCATCATCCCAAACCGCACCAAACACCATACTAAAAATGATAATTATACAACGCTTTTCAAAACATACAAACTATCCAAACTGTTACAGTTAAGAGTACATATTTTTGTAGAGTTATTAACAGCCACAGGAATCCCCCCCATATGCACTACGCCGAAAAACATGAATTCCTCAATGGAGTCAGCATCTGCGGCTTTGATTATTTAGACATGAGATTATGAGACTGGAAAAAGCAAGAGAAAAAAGAGCCGAAAAACCAAGCAAAAAAGAAAGTCGCTTTCCCCCACCACAAGCAGCGGAAGGGGAAACAACGAATGCGGTGCTCATCCAGCCAGAAAATGAGGGGGGGCTTCATCGCCAACACAAACAAAATGCTGGGAGAGGGGAGATAAAACATAGGGGAGGATTCCGCAACTCGGGCGTTTGCCCGAATTTGGGCGTGAAATTGGGAGGAGGGGAAGTCATGCACATTTTCGTCGGCTCGGCCTTGTTTAAATTCTGTTGCTTTTTTTGTGTATTTATATTTTTCGGAAGAATTTGTGTTTTTCGCAAAAATGTTTTATTTTTTTGCCCTTATTATATGTTATTTTTGAGAAGTTCGCAAAAATGGCGCGTTTTTAGTTAGAAATCATGAATTTTTCAGCATATTTCAACCTTTTTAGAAATTTAAAGGTTTTAAATTTGGCGCCGTATTTTTCGGGGTCTCAAGGTTCTCCATTTTTTGGGTTTTGTTTTGGTGGTTGTTGGGGTTTTTTGTTTTTATCTTATTTTATTTTTGTTCCGGGTGGTGTGTCTTCTTCTGGTGTTATTAGTATTGGTTTTCCGTTTAGGTCTGCTGCTAGTATCATTCCTTTGGATTCGAGTCCCATGAATTCCTTGGGTTCTAGGTTGACTAGTACGACTATGCTTTTGCCTGTTAGGTTTTCGGGTTTTAGGTGTTCTGCCATGCCGGCTACGATTTGTCTTGTTTCTCCTTGTCCTATCTCCACTTTCATGTTAATGAGTTTTTTAGTGGTTGGGGCTTTTTCCGCTTTTATTATTTTTCCTATTCTTAGATCCATTTTTTGGAATTCTTTGAGGGTGATTATGGTCGTTTTTCCACTTCCTTTTTTGGTTTATTTGTTTATGGTGGTAAAAGTTTTTTTTGAGTGGTTGGGGGTGTTATTTAGTTATTGTACTAGTTGGAGGTGGCGGAGTTGGTTGAGTAGGGTTAGGAGTTGTCTGTCTCCTTTTGCTGCTGCTTTTAGGAAGACTCCTATTTTTTTTCCGGCTGTTAGTTCTATTACGTTTTGTCCGGTGAGTACCTGTGCAAGTTTGTCGAGTAGTGGGTCTTCGGCTTCTGTTAGTAGTTTTTGTAGTTTGAGCATTTGTTCGAATTCTTTTGCGTATTTTTCTTGCCATCGTTCTTCGTAGAGTGAGAGGGCTTCTTCGCTGGTGTCTTCTTCGGTTATGGCTTCTACTGCTACTTCTCCGGCTATGCTTCCGCAGACTATGGCGTAGCCTATGCCTCCGCCGGTTATGGGGTGGACTTGCCCTGCGGCGTCGCCTACTAGCATTAGGTTGTCTTGGACGTTTTTGGGGTTGGGGCCTCCCATGGGTAAGGCTCCGACTCGGAATTCTATTGCTTTGGCGTTTTTGCAGATTTCTTTGCCTCGGGGGTTGTGTTTTATGAAGTCTTGTAGGTAGTGGAAGGCTGTTTTTTCGCCCATTCCTCCGCCTATTCCCAGTCCGATGTTGGCTCGGTTTTCGCTTTTTGGGAAGACCCATACGTATCCTCGGGGGGAGACTTGTTTTCCGAGGTAGAATTCCAGTAGGTCGGTGTCGTCTATTTTAACGTTGACCATTTCGTATTGTGCGCAGCTTTCTATGTCTTTGATTTTGACGCTTTTTCTTAGGCCGGAGAGTTTTGCTATTGTACTGTTTACTCCGTCTGCGCCTACTACCACTTTGGCTTCTATTTCGACTTTTTCGCCGAGTCTTCTGCCCACTATTCCGCTGATTTGGTCGTTTTTGTAGAGCAGTTCGGTGACGTTTACCCCTACGAAGGCTTCGGCACCCGTCTCACAGGCTTTTGCTAGGAGTTCCTTATCAAATATGCGGCGGTCAATCATGTATCCGTCCGGTTCTGGTTTCGCATAGTCTACTTTGGTTAGATTGGGGCTGTAGATCCGGAATCCTCGAATGGGATTGACTATTGCGTTTTCGGGGATTTCAATTTCAGCAATTGAAGGACCCGTTTTTCCGATGGCTTCTCCACAGTGTACGGGGATGCCTACATGGGTTTTACGGTCTATGATTAGTACTTTGCCGCCTTTTTTGAGGGCGGATATGGCTGTTGCGGTCCCTCCGGGTCCTGCGCCTACTACTAATAAATCGGTTTTTATTTCCATTAATACCACCTAGTGAATAGGTCTGAAGATGATAATTGGTTACAGGAACTGTTTTATGAAATGCGGAAATGTGGCTCTTATTTATCTATTTAACGCTCTAGGGTTGGGATAATAAGCGGGAATTCTAGTTATGTTTTTGAGAATAGATTTAGAGGGCAATTGTGTTCTGTTCCTATCGGGGAAAAAGGTGTTTTAAGATGTGTTTTCCTCAATGATTATTGCTCCTATAGGACAGACTTTGAAGCAAACTCCACAATTGTTGCAGGTTTGATTGTTTACCATCGCCTCGTGTTCTGTGATACTTACGGCGTTCCTTGGACACACGCTTGCGCAAGCCGTACATATTCCGCAAAGTTCTCTGTTGATTTTCATTTGGAGTTACTTCCTGCATTTATTTAGGTATATTCCCTATAAAGGGTTTAAATTGTTATCGTTATCTCCCATTAGACTTCCTTTATATGTATTATTGTAGATACTTAAAAAATTAATTTGGGGAATTGTAATAGCTTAATTGTTTAGAAGGGAAAAATTATTTAAAGAAAATCTTTTTTACCCCACATGTAATACTCACATATAATTAAAATACAAAATTTGAAAGGAATGAAGTTTTAAAAAGTTCATCTATACTTCCAATATTTTACACTTTGTAACATGGTAGTGGATAAGCCTAAAACTTTAGTTTGCAGCTACGGTTCAGGAGTTCTAATAAGCACTTGGAGGTGATTGGATTATGGTCAAGGGCAAATGTCCAGAATGTGGTGCTAATTTAGACCTCGAAGACCCAGTTGTAAGAGAAATAGTTGAGTGCCCAGATTGTGGAGCCGAGCTTGAAGTGGTAAGCGTAGAAAAGAATAAAGTTAGTCTGAAAGCCGCAGAGATTGAGGGCGAAGACTGGGGCGAATAAATGGATCGATATGTTATAATCGGTGAAATCAAAAAAAGAGGGTACTAAAGGTTGAAAACTATTGGTATGATAAGCGATCGAGTAAGATGGGACGAGAAGGCTCTGATTGAAGCCGCCAAGCGTAAAAACATCAAATTGGTACTTATTGACGGAAAAGACATCTTCTTAGAAGCTACAGGGAATTTTGATCGCATACCTGAGGCTGACATTTATCTTCAGCGGATGGTGAGCACTTTCAAAGGGCTCTACATCACAAAAATTCTAGAAAGCAAGGGTAAACCGGTGGTTAATTCCTACGCGGTTTCCAGTGTCTGTGCAGATAAGCTTCTCACAACTCTAGCCCTAAGGAAAGCAGGCATACCCAGCCCCAGAACGTTTGTAGCTTTCGATGTTGACGCCGCTCTTGATATTTTGGAGGAGTTAGGATACCCGGCGATAATCAAACCGGTTTTTGGGAGCTGGGGAAGACTCATAGCACCACTAAAGGATCCCCAATCCGCTAAGGCCATATTAGAGAGCAGAGAGTCGATGGGAGCGCTTTATCAAATTTATTATATTCAGGAATTTGTGGACAAAAGGAATAATAGGGATATTAGAAGCTTTGTCATAGGGGATAAGGTTGTTGCCGCGATATATCGTATTGCTGGCCAAGATGAGTGGCGAACCAACACCGCCCTAGGAGGAAAAGCGGAATTATGTCCGGTAACCCCAGAAATTGAGGACTTAAGTTTGAAGGCCGCAAGAGCCCTCGGAGAAGGAGTGTATGGAGTTGATATATTAGAAACCTCAAATAGTATGCTTGTTAATGAGGTTAATCACACTATGGAGTACCACACCACTGTACCTTTAACAGGCGTGGACATTCCCGGTATGTTAATAGATTATTGTTTGGAGATAGTGAAATGAGAGTTGGAATTGTTGGAGCTTCCGGGTACACGGGTGGAGATCTAACAAGACTGTTACTCTTTCACCCCGACGCGGAGTTAACTTGTGTAACTTCTAGACAGTTTTCAGGAAAATATTTGAGCAGCCTTCATCCGAATCTGAGAGGTATAACACAAATAAAGTTTGAGGACTACAACGTGAACACTATTACCGACAAGTGCGACTATGCCTTTCTCGCAGTGCCGCATCGCGCCTCTATGAGCATAATGCCCGAATTGCTAGAAACTGGATTAAAAATAATAGATTTGAGCGCTGATTTCAGGATAAAAAACTTGGAAACCTACGAGTACTACTATGGTAAACACGAACACCCAGAACTTCTAGAAAAATCGGTCTACGGCATCTCCGAACTTCACAAAGAAGAAATCAAGAAGACTAAACTGGTTTCCTGCCCCGGGTGTATGGCTTCAAGCGCCATACTTGGAGCCGCACCGATGGTTGGCACTGAAGCTGTGGACCTGGATAGAATAGTAATCGATTCCAAAGTGGGATCATCAGCTTCGGGAAGGGAATTTTCTCTCTCAACGCACCATCCGGAAAGGGCGAATGTTGTCAGACCATACAAGGCCACCAACCATAGGCACACGGCCGAGATGGAGCAGGAACTAAGCGCGGTGGCTGGAAAGCAAGTGAAGGTTGCATTTTCTGCTCACGCGGTGGACATGGTAAGGGGTATTCTAACGACTATACACCTGTTTCTTGAAAAGGAGCTCTCCGAACAAGAAGTTTGGGGTATCCTCCGAGAATTCTATGCAGGCGAGCCGTTCATAAGAATTATTAAGCAGAAAACAGGAATCTACAGGCTACCCGACCCCAAAGTCATTGTAGGAACTAACTACTGTGATATAGGATTCGAAATAGATGAACATATGCCCCGCATAGTGATTTTTTCGGCTCTGGATAATCTAATTAAAGGCGCAGCAGGGCAGGCGGTCCAGTGCATGAACATCATGGAAGGAATAGATGAAACCAGGGGTTTAACCTTTCCAGGGCTTCACCCATATTGAGGACGCGGTCAAATGAGAATAGTGGTAAAAATCGGCGGAAGTCTTATTGATGAGGACTTATCTCCTCTCGCACGGGACGTAAAGGAGTTGTGTAAGGAGCACCAAATTGTTATAGTGCATGGCGGGGCAAAGGTTGTTACAGAAATTGCGGAAAAACTGGGTAAGGAGCAGAAATTTGTTACCTCCCCCACCGGGTTTAGAAGTAGATACACGGACGCTGAAACCGCGGACATCTACACCATGGTTATAGGAGGCACAGTAAATAAAAAGCTGGTTGCCACTCTTCTAAAAGAAGGAGTTAATAGCCTAGGACTCTCCGGAATGGACGGAGGGCTTCTAGTAGCAGAAAGAAAATCACGCATTAAGGTCAAAGAGGGAAACAAGATACTTTTAATCGACGGCGACTACACCGGAAAGGTTGTAGAGGTCAATTCTAAACTCTTAGAATTACTAGTAAATGCAGGGTATGTTCCAGTCATTGGAGCAGTGGCAATCGGTAAGGAAGGAGAAAACCTAAACGTGGATGGGGATAGGGCAGCTGCCAGTGTTGCCGGGGCCATCAAGGCGGAAAAATTATTAGATATGACCGATGTACCCGGAGTCCTTGAAAATGAAAAAGTGATAACAAAATTGAACAAGGCAGAGGCAAAGCAAACCATGGAAAAAGTTGGCCCAGGAATGCGGAGAAAAATCTTTGCAGCGTTAGAAGCAATTCAAGAAGGTGTACCCGAGGTAATAATAGCGTCTGGAATTGGGGAACACCCCCTTCTCGACGCTCTAAAAGAAAAAAACTGCACGGTGATCACAGATGAATCAAGTGAATGATGCATCAAGATATGTTTATCTGGAAGACAATTTTGAGGCCCAGACCTATGCCAAAAGGCCAGTAGTAATTGTGAGAGGCAAAGGCGCTCTGGTCTGGGACATAGAAGGTAGAGAATACATAGACTGCGTGGCTGGGCATGGAGTAAATATTACTGGGCATTGCCACCCCAAAATTGTAGAAGCTATAAAAATGCAGGCTGAGAAACTCATAACCTGCCCGGGCATATTTTACAATGATGCCAGAGCAGAATTAGTAGAAAAACTGACAAAAATAGTTCCTAAAGGCTTAACAAGAACCTTTCTCTCAAACAGTGGAACGGAAGCGGTTGAATGCGCTATAAAAGTGGCCCGCAAGTATACTGGAAAGAAAGAGATTATAGCTATGACAAAGGGATTTCACGGGCGTAGTTTAGGGGCGCTCTCAGCCACTTGGGAAAAAAAGTACAGAGAACCCTTTGGGCCTCTGGTTCCGGGATTTACTCATGTAAGATTCGGGGACGCAGAGGAGGTTCGAGAGGCCATAAACGAAAACACAGCTGCAGTAATAGTAGAACCAGTACAAGGGGAAGCAGGCGTTAATGTAGCACCAGAGGGTTACCTGAAGGAATTAAGAGAGGTCTGTGATGAAAAGAATGTTCTACTCATATTTGACGAGATCCAGACTGGACTCGGTAGAACAGGCGAAATGTTTGCATGCATGCACTGGGAAGTGGCTCCAGATATAATGACTATGGCTAAGGGAATCGCTGGAGGCGTGCCTATGGGCGCTACTATTGCTAGGGAAGAAGTCATGAATTCCCTTAAGGAGGGTGAACACGCCTCAACTTTTGGCGGAAATCCCCTCGCTTGCGCTGCCGCAAATACTACACTAGATGTCATAGTAGAGGAGAAACTTCCCCAAAGATCCAAGGAACTGGGATTACGTTTAAAGAACAAATTGGAAGCGATTAAGGAGAACTCCAAAGCCGTCAAAGAAGTTAGAGCACTGGGCTTAATGATCGGAGTCGAGCTGCGTTTCAAAGTCAAGGACTATGTGTTAAAATCTCTGGAAAAGGGACTGCTGGTTTTAACTTCAGGACTAACCATTCTAAGACTGCTGCCACCTCTAGTTATTGAAAAAGAACAGGTTGATAAAACGGCGGAGATCCTGGCGGAGATATTGGAGACCTGAAACATGGATCCTCAAGATTTTCTAAAACGAATGCTTGAAATTTACAGCCCCTCAGGACAAGAAGCTGAACTAGCGAAATTTCTACAAACCCAAATGAACAACATGGGTTTCGATGCAGAAATAGATGAGGTTGGAAACATTATTGGCAGAATAGGGGAGGGCGAGCCGACTCTATTACTTTGCGGTCACATGGATACCGTAACGGGGGAATTACCAGTCCAAGTTATCAATGGTGAATTAACGGGCAGAGGTGCGGTTGATGCCAAATCTTCTCTCGCAGCCCTAATACTCGCAGCCTCGAATTTTGTGAATAAGAAAATTAGAGGAAGTATACTGGTTGTGGGCACGGTACAAGAGGAAGGAACATCCATCGGAATAAAAAACATAGTAGATAAAGGTTTAAAGGCGGACTACTCGATTTTCGGCGAACCCTGTAACACTAATTTTATCGTAATAGGCTACAAAGGAAGTTTAGACATAGAACTTGGAGTAAGAACCAAACCAGGACACCCCGCTAATCCTATGGTGAGAAACGCTAGCGAAGAATTAATCTCCATTTGGCTGAAAATAAAAGACATGCTAGGAAAATACCAGTCTAAATCAAATTATGACTCAGTTAACGTGTCATTGGGACAATTAAATGGTAGTGATACTCAAAGCTCTGCAGAAATAAGGGTCCGGATACCAATAAAAATGAGCTGCAATGATATCTATGAAATAATAAATTATGTAGTTCAAGAATATTGTGGGACAACCACTGACATTGCATGCGCAACCAGACTGATTGATACAACGGAGCCTTACGAGTCCGAAAAAAAATCGCCTCTAATCGAGGCTCTAAGTAATTCAATTAAGCAAATCACAGGAAAGGAAGCCCGCCTAATTAAAAAAACCGGAACCGGCGATATGAATATCTATGGAAACAGCATAAAAACCTCGGCTGTTACCTATGGGCCAGGTGACCCCCGCTTAGACCACACGGAGCATGAAAAAATATCTGTAAAACAATTTTTGGATAACATAAAAATCCTGACTATGACCATCGAAAAACTTGTACTCTAGAAGCTTTTAGATGCGTTCGGGTTCTTTTTCCTTCTTCTCCTTTCTCTTCTTTATTTTTTCCTCTAACTCTGACACAAAGGGAATCATATCTTCCGAAGGTTCAAAGGCTATAGCTCGCTTCAATGGTCTCATCCATTCTAAAACCAGTGGAGCTTGTCCCAACAAATTAAGTATATTTAGGGCAGCCTCTTTCTCAACTTCTGAAAATTTATTTGCTAAGGAATCGGCGAAGATATCAAGGTCTCCTTTTGGTAAAACGTGAGACTTTTCCAGTTTCAGTGACTTACTAAACATTATAGGTCCGATTTTACTATCCCTTTCGCTATCAAAATTAATTTCACCGTTAAGGGTGCAGACATAAGCATTGTTTATGTCGGCTTTAAAGCGGCTATTCCATTTAGTCTCCCATTTCTCCTCATCGCTTCTCTTCCGAGCCATATGCCTTAGTATTACACTACACTTATCACCCATAAGTATAGCTATCACAGAGTGCTTTGATTCACCGAACTTGATAACCTCATTATAAAGAGGAGTTAGAAGTTCTTCAATCCTTTTCCTGAGCTTGTTCACATTAAAATCCAGAAACATATTCTCGGATAAACTTCTTTCCATAGTGCCTACTATTTTTCCCTCAGTAAAATCATACTTGGACAGGGCATTGCAATTAGGACAGGCAAAAGAACCAAACACCTTCCCCTGAGTTTCAACAAATTCCTCTTCTATCTCTGAATCTAGAAAGAACGCTGTATTGCACTTGGGGCAACTTACAATCACCGGCAACATATTTATCGAATCATGATTTTTGTTAGCATTCACTATTCTCTCTGTTTCCTCATATATCGGTTGAACGTCCACATCAGAAACAGCTGCTAAACCCTTCAAAGCCTCGTCTCGATTATCGATAAGAAAATTTCTAATAATCCTTCGAACAATTTTTTCTTTTTCGCTCCTAACTTCATTGGAAACATCCTTAGACAAAACCGCACACTCCCTAAACCTTACCCATAAACAAAAAGGGTTCAAGCAAAACTTTCCTACTCTTCACAAAATATTTTCCGATAATTACGCTCTCACAAAAGCATTTACACAGCTACTTATAATTGCATACCTAGTATGATAAGCGTTTCGATTAATAATATATTTAAAAAGAATTAAAGAGTTTAATTGGCTTAAGTCACGGAATAATTCTTGCTCTTGCACCAGCTACTGCATTACTGGTGGTCTACTGACTTTAATGGAAGCAAGAGTCAGGGTTTAATAGCACAACCTCCACCCTTTTTTCAGTCTATTCAAAATTCTTGAAAAAGAAAAATAAGTGATTCTACTTAAAAAAATGGTTTTAGAATATTTTTGCATTCTTCTAGTTTATGTGGGGGTGTTATTAACATGTATGTATCAAAAAAATCAGTTTAAATATGAAGATGTTGACACTTTTATGTTATTTTTGATGTATTTATTTTTACAAATTTATGTTTATTTACATGAGCATTTAAAAAAAGTTTTATATTGTATGTGTAGATAGTTGAAGTTGTTGGAGCCTTAGGTCTTGCGCGATTTGGACTGAATAATTTTGGCTCGGAGATAGAAATATGCCTAACCCCTCGGGTAAGGTTCTCTCTGAGGGCAAAACTAAGATAGTTCGTGAAACTGAACGCAGCGATGTTGTCCTCTTAGAGTTCAAGGACAGTATTACTGCTCTTGATGGAGAGAAAAAGGACATTTTAAGAGGAAAAGCCGTAATAAATTCGCACATATCAGCCTACTTATTAGAATTATTGGAAAAAAACGGTGTTCCCACCCACATAATAGAATTTATTGAACCAAATATGATGAGAGTAAAGAAGCTTAATATGATACCGGTAGAGGTTGTTTGTAGAAATATTGCTGCGGGGCACTTTGTTAAAAATTTTCCTGTAGCAGAAGGGACGCCGTTAAATCCGCCGGTCGTGGAATTTTATCTTAAGGATGACGCTCGCCATGATCCTATGCTTAACGAGGATCACTTTTTAGTTTTGGGTCTCGCTTCTCGGGAGGAAGTTAAAAAAATTAAGGGACTCACCCTTAAGACCAATAAAGTTTTAAGTAAGGATTTAAAGGCTAAGGGTCTTATTCTTGTGGATTTCAAAATAGAAGTTGGTCGAGGAACCGGTGGCAAAATTTATGTAGGGGACGAAATTAACGCAGACTCGATGAGACTCCGGGAAGTCGGCACTAACAGAATCTTGGATAAGGATGTTTACAGAAAAGGCGGATCGATGGAAGAGGTCTTAAACACTTATGTTCAACTTTATGAAAAAATTTTAGGAAAAAAGCCGCCAATCGGAGGAACCCAAAGTGGATAATTACGTGTTAGAAATTGTGATTGAGAACAAGCCTGCTGCAAGGGACCCTGAAGGGGAGACTATACTCAGAGATTTAATGAATCAGAATGGGTTTGAAATGGTTAAAAATGTACGCTCTGGAAAATTCCTCCGTGTAAATCTTGAGGCTGAGAGTAGGGAGGAAGCTAAGAGTATCGTTTATAGAATGTGTAACGATTTGAGGATTTTCAATCCGGTTATTCATGTAGTCACGATAAACGTAAAGGATTAGTAAAATAACAATCCGAATAATTTAGAGGTTTGTGCCCCCCTTTGAGGAGATGTTTATGAAAGTAGCGGTTATTCGATTCCCGGGTTCCAATTGTGACCTTGACGCAGTATATGTGCTCAGAAACGTCGTAGGATTGGAAACAGAGCTGGTGTGGCACAAGGATTTCAATGACGGGGACTTCGATGCTGTTATTCTTCCCGGTGGTTTTTCTTACGGAGATGCTTTGAGAGCGGGAGTCATAGCCGCGTATAGTCCCGCTATGAAACGGGTAAAAGAAATGGCTAAAGAGGGAAAACCAGTCTTAGGAATATGTAACGGTTTCCAAACCTTAGTTGAATCAGGCTTACTCAGCGGAGCCTTGCTAAGAAATGATTGTCTCACATTCATATGTAAATGGGTTACACTCCGTGTTGACAACACGGAAACCATGTTCACCAATATTATGGAAAGGGGCCAAATAGTTAGAATGCCCATCGCTCATAATGAAGGACGATACTATAACGATGCGGAAGCCCTCCGCGAAATGGAGGAAAATCATCAGATTGTTTTCCGATACTCCGATGATAACGGCAGATTAACACCAGATTCGAATCCCAATGGATCAGTTGAGAATATAGCAGGTATTTGCAACCTAGAGGGAAATATTGTAGGCTTAATGCCACACCCTGAAAGAGCTTCCGAGCAGATTCTAAGCCCCTTTAAAACGGACCACGGGAGACTACTGTTCGAATCCATGATTAATACTATTAAAAGAATGAGGCGAATGTAGTGACAATAGTTGATGGGGTTCAAGTAGACTTAAAACCCGAAGAATTGAAACAGGCAGAAAAAATGCTGAGAAAAAAGCCTAACGCCGTAGAAGTGGGCATGATAGATATTATGTGGTCCGAACACTGTTCTTACAAATCCTCAAGACCGATTCTAAAGCTACTTCCCCGGAAGGGTGCAAGGGTAGTAGTTGGTCCAGGGTACGATGCCGGCGTTGTCGACATTGGCGACGATTATGTTGCGGTTTTTAAAATTGAATCACATAATCATCCATCGGCAATTGAACCCTACAACGGAGCGGCTACGGGAATAGGTGGAATAATTCGGGATATTTTATGTATGGGGGCGCGTCCCATCGCTCTTCTTGACCCTCTACGTTTCGGATCTCTAAAAAGCCCTCATTCACGCTGGCTCTTTAAATATGTGGTAAAGGGCATCGCAGATTATGGCAACTGCACTGGCATCCCCACTGTACGTGGCGAAGTGGAATTTGATGAGAGCTTTGAATCAAATTGCCTAGTAAACGTAACTTGTGTGGGTATCGCGAAGAAAGGTGATATCTTTTTAGCCGAAGCCAAGTACCCGGGCGACGCGGTGGTTCTGGCGGGAGGTTCCACGGGGAGAGACGGTATTCATGGTGTTACATTCGCCTCTCGAACACTAACCGAAGAATCCGAGGAAGATCGTCCAGCCGTTCAGGTTGGTGACCCCTTTACAAAAAAATTGATAATTGATGCTACTCTCGAAATTTTGAAAACAGGTTTTGTACACGGGTTGAAAGATCTTGGTGGTGGGGGTCTAACCTGTGCTTCTTCAGAGATGGCAAATAAGGGGGGTACAGGAATTGACATTGAAGTTTCAAAAGTTCACTTGAGGGAGAAAGGGCTTACACCTTTTGATATAATGCTTTCCGAATCGCAGGAACGTATGCTATTTATTGTAGATCCGAGTGGAGTAGAAACAGTTACAGGAATACTGAACAAGTATGGCTTAGCTTGGAGTAATGTAGGCAAGGTCACTGAATCCAATCATGTTAATGTCTTTTCGAACGGCTCTTTGGTGGCTAAAGTCCCCGCAAAACTATTAGCCGAAGCCCCAATAATAGAAAGAAAAGTAGAAAAACCATCTTATATTGATACACTACAGGCAGTCGAAAAACCCCCGATGCCTGAGGACCTATCCGAAATCCTGATTAAACTTATGGCTTCTGAAAACATTGCTAGCAAGGAATGGGTTTATCGCCAGTACGACCACGAAGTAGGTGTTAGGAGCGTAGTAAAGTGTGGAGAAGGAGACGCGGGGGTGCTTAGAATACTTGGCGAGGATAAGGGTATTGCGGTTTCTAGTGACTGTAATTCTAAACATTGCTATCTTGATCCCTATAACGGGGGCGCGGGTGCCGTGGCTGAATCTTGCAGAAACGTTGCAGCGGTGGGAGCTCTTCCCATAGCGATAGTAGATGGTTTGAATTTTGGGAACCCTGAAAAAGCGGACGTTTTTTGGCAGTTTAAAGAAGCAGTGCGTGGAATTTCAGACATGTGTAAGATTATGCAAATACCCTGCGTGGGTGGAAATGTGAGTTTTTACAACGAAGACGAAGTGACAAAAAAGGCCGTAAAACCTACATCCATCGTTGTCGCCCTCGGGGTTTTAAACACGCTTAAAAATATTATAACTTTAACATTCAAAAATGTTAACGACTACGTTGTACTGTTAGGCGAAACTTTGTCCGAGATGGGTGGCTCGGAGTACTATTATTCGATTTACGGTATTGAAGGTGGAATAGCTCCCAAGGTTGATATGCAAAGAGAGAAAAGCACCATCGACCTTGTCTTATCAGCGATACAGAAGAATTATGTTAACGCGGCTCACGACTGCTCAAAAGGTGGGCTGGGAGCGGCTCTTTCCCTAATGAGTATAAAAAGCAACCATAGCATTGAAATCGACCTCAGTAAAATTAATATGGGAAACCTGAGATTGGACGAGCTGTTGTTCTCCGAGAGCAATTCCCGATTTATTGTAACCACTCCAGAATCTAATGTTGATAATCTCCTCAAACTCGCTAAGACTCGAGGCGTGCCCGCATACCGCATAGGAAATGTTAGCAGTTCGTCGCGGGTTGTGTTTCGTTATGAAGATAATGAGATTGTAAATTGTGATTTAAAAGATATAAAAACAGCTTGGGAAAAAACAATACCTTCGTTTATGGGGCGTTAGACATGGTCGAAAATTGTTTAGGTAAACCGCGTGAGCACTGCGGAGTAATAGGGGTTTATTCGCCAGACAAATCGGTTCAGGTTTCAAGATACGCGTTTGACGGCTTAATTGCGCTTCAACACCGAGGACAGGAATCCGCGGGAATATATGTACAAAACGGAAAGGGAATCACGGGCCACAAGGACATGGGTCTTGCCAGTACAGTTTTTACAAAGAAAATTCTGTCCACACTTTATGGGAACAAGGCAATAGCACACGTCAGATACAGTACCACATCAGATAGCAATATTGAGAATGCACAGCCTAAAAAATTCGTCTCCACTCTAGGCTCTTACGCCATCGCCTTCAATGGAACAATAACCAATTTCCTTAAACTAAGAGCCATATTAGAGGATAAAGGACATGTTTTCCACACAGACTCCGACACGGAAACCATAGCTCACGTCTTAGCAGCAAATCTACTGGAAACAGATGACTATAGCCAAGCAATAGTCAAAAGTATGAACGAGTTAAAGGGCTCTTATTCCATGGTTATACTCAATGAAAAGGGCGAACTTTACGCCGTACGTGACCCATTAGGATTCAAACCATTATGCATAGGAAGAGTAAACGGTATTTACATGGTCGCATCCGAAACTTCAGCCATCGAATCCCTTAACGGAACAGTCTTAGAAGACGTAACCCCAGGTCAGATAATACGCATTACAGACAATGGCCCTGTAACAGAGGCAACTGTCAAAGCGGACAGACACGCTCGCTGCATGTTCGAGTATGTTTACTTCTCAAGAACCGACACCAGATTTGATGGTATATCAATTTATAAGGTTCGGGAAAGACTAGGAAAAATACTTGCTCAAATCCACCCGGTAGATGCAGATATTATTGTACCTGTTCCCGATTCGGGTAGAACAGCTGCGTCGGGATTGGCGGAAGAGTCAGGCATACCTCTAGGAGAGGGACTGATTAAAAATCGTTACGTTTGGCGAACCTTCATAATGCCCATACAGGCAGAGCGTGAAGACCAGGTTAAACTGAAACTTAATCCAGTCAGAGAACTTATTGACGGAAAGGATGTTGTAATCGTGGATGATTCAATAGTTCGAGCCACCACCATGAAAAGAATAGTTAGCCTCATCCGAAACGCGGGAGCCAGAAAAGTTCATGTGAGGGTTAGTTGCCCACCTATCATAGCCCCCTGCTACATGGGAATAGACTTCCCCACCAGCCGTGAACTGATCGCCGCAAACCAAACAGTCGAAGAAATTCAAAAATTTATCGACGCGGACTCACTCGGTTATATGACAATTGATGGGCTAATGCAGGGTATTGGATTACCAGAAAACGAGCTTTGCATGGCTTGCCTTAACAAGAAATACCCCATCGAGTCCATAGATGCCGGTTTCTTGGAGAGCCAACTCGGAGGCATAAAAAAAATTGAAAATTAAAGAAAAATGCGGCGTATTCGGAATCTACGCCTTTGACGAAAAGTGGAATGTTTCAAGATTTGTATATTACGGACTAATCGCATCACAGAATAGGGGACAGGAAACCTGCGGAATAGCAGCTTTCAACGGAGAGGAAATCAGATGCATCAAAGGCAAGGGCATGGTAGAAGAGTTTTTCTCAGCAGAAAAGTTAGAAAAACTACCCGGCTGGGTAGGACTAGGAAACGTTTGCCCATTTAACCCAGAATCCCCAAATAACATACAGCCAGTCAACGACAACGACTCCAAATTAGCCTTCAGCTACAATGGAAAAATCCTCAATTTCAAAGAAATTTCCCCCAACTCAAAAAATGTCGGCAAGAACGAAGACGCAAACGTCGCCGCAAAATTATTGTCTGACGAATTAGAGAAGAGCGACCCCTTAGAAGCCACAGAGAGTGTTATGGAGAAGTTTAAGGGCGCTTACTCATTCATAGCCATCACCAAAAAAGGAGAAATGATTGTAGCCAGAGACCCAATGGGCATAAAACCCCTGTGCATAGGAAGCTTCGGCTTCGACCACGGAGCAGTAGCCTCAGAAAGCGCCACCCTAGACGTTATAGGCGCCGACTACAAGGCACCCATAAAACCCGGAGAAATCTACATCTTCACCCCCTACAGTATCGAAAGAAAACAAGCCTTCAAACCACAGCCAAAACACTGCGCATTCGAGTACGTATACTTCGCACGCGCAGACTCAATAATAAACGATAAACCGGTCTACGAAGCAAGAATGAAAATTGGAGAATACCTAGCCAAAGAATTCCCAGTAGACGCCGACGCAGTCATAGGAGTCCCCGAAACCGCAATACCCTTCGCCATGGCCTACTCAGACTACACCAATATCCCCATAGAAATGGGATTCGTAAGAACCGGACGAGCAGTACGCACCGCAATAAAACCCACACAGTTCGAACGACTAGTCGGAGTACAACTCAAACTAAACCCCATCCGACAAGCCATCAGAGGAAAAAAAGTAGTCCTAATAGACGACAGCGTAGTCAGAGGAACCACAACCAGAAACATCGTCAACCTAATGCGCAACCGCATAGGAGCCAAAGAAGTCCACGTAAGAATCGGCAGCCCCCGACTAATCTCCCCCTGCCCATTCGGCGTCGAAGTCCCCGAAAAAGACGAACTCATTGCCGCCAACCTATCGCCAGACGAAGTAAGCAAAGTCGTAGGCGCAGACACCTTCGCCTGGCTATCCCTCAAAGGCGTCATCGACGCCATAGAATTCCCCAAAGAAAAACTATGCCTAGGATGCTTCACAGGCGAATACCCTACAGGAGGATAAAAAATGGTTAAAATATTACTCGTTGGAAACGGAGCCAGAGAACACGCCATAGCCGATGCACTAGCCAGAAGCACACACGACCCCAAAATATACGCAGCGGCAAGCGACAGAAACCCCGGAATACTACGCATATGCGAAAAAACGGGAGGACAAATCATCCTCGGAAAACCAAACGACCCAAAATTCGTGGCCGAAACCGCCCAAAAAATCTCAGCAGACCTCACCTTCATCGGACCAGAAGAACCCCAATTCATGGGCGTAGCAGACGAAGTAGAAAAAACAGGAATCCCCTGCATAGGAGCAAAAAAAGCCCCCGCAGAAATAGAAATGTCCAAAGCATTCATGAGAAGACTAATGTGGAAATATAACATTCCAGGAAGACTGAGATTCATGGCCTTCAAAAACGTCGAAGACGCCATAGCATACATAAACGAATACGCCGAAAGCGTCGCCCTGAAACCCGCAAGGCAGGCCGGGGGAAAAGGAGTGAAAGTCATAGCCGACCTCCAAGCATACCTCCAGGAAGAAAAAGCCGAAGTAAAAAGAAAACACGCCCAAGACATCTACCAAAAACACATGCAACCATACACCGACATAGAAGACCGAATACTAATAGAACAAAAAGTAGAAGGACCAGAATACACGTTGCAGTGCTTCACAGACGGAAAAACCGTAAAAACCTTCCCACTAGTACAGGACAACAAAAACGCGTATGCCTATGATATAGGACCTGAAACTGGTGGTATGGGTAGTATTGGTGGGCCGGGGTTGACGCTTCCTTTCATAAATGGGGAGGAGTATAAACAGTCTGCTGTGATAGTGGAGAAGGTTGTGAAGGCTATAGAGAAGGAGGTAGGTCAGCCCTATCGTGGAGCGATTGCTGGTCAGATGATGTTGACTGCCTTGTGGGGGCCGACTATTATTGAGTTTTATTCCCGGTTTGGTGATCCGGAAGCTGTGAATGTGTTTCCGATTCTTGAAACGGATTTGGTGGATATTTCGGAGGCTATAATTAATGGGAAGCTTCACAAGGTCAATTTGAAATTCAGGGATACGGCGACTGTTGTGAAGTGTGTGGCGCCTAGGGGTTACCCTGATAGAAGGGATTTGGCGAAGGGTCATCCCTTGAGTGTGGATGAGGCGGGGATTGAAAGGAGAGGTGCCAAGGTTTTCTATGGTTCAGTTGACTTGCAGAATGGTGAGCTGGTCACCGGTGGTTCGCGGGCGGTGGAAATTTTGGCTGAGGCGGACGCGATTCCAGAGGCATCAGAAATAGCGGAGAGCTGTATAGAGTGTGTTAAGCTTAAAGATAACTGGAATTTATTCCATCGCTCGGATATTGGCGGGGAGACTCTCTTGGAGAAGAGGATTGAGTTGGCGCAGTTGATTCGGGAGATATACAGTTATCGCAAGGAAAAGGATCTTATTGGGAGACAGGTGGACTGGATACCTGGAAGAGGACGCATAGAGTACCAAGCCTAAACTCTTTTTATTATCCTCGGAAAAAGTTAGAATCTTGCAAAGACTTTTTAAATTAGTATATTGTGAAGATTAAAGAGGCGAACATCGTCTGGAATTTTCTGGAACGTAAAGAGAGGTTAGAATTATGGCTCAGAAGAAACCTTTGGTCTCGATTATTATGGGCAGTGAGTCTGACAAGGAGATAGCTATGAAGGCTGTTGAGGTTTTGGATAGCAATAATATTCCTCACGAGGTGAGGGTGCTTTCTGCTCACAGAAATTCAAAGGATTTGGAGAAGTATATCTCCGAGGCGAAATCTGAGATATTCATAGCGATCGCAGGATTAGCTGCCCATCTGCCCGGATTTATAGCCTCGAGAACTGAGAAGCCAGTCATCGGAGTACCTGTAAGTTCTAATCTGGGTGGTCTGGACGCTCTTCTTTCGATAGTACAGATGCCTTCGGGTGTGCCTGTGGCTTGTGTGGGTATTGACAATGCTCGAAATGCGGCTTTCTTAGCATTGAGGATATTGAAACTTGCGGGATATTAGAATTCTCTAATAGAATGGAGGCTTCATGAGTGGATTTCCAAGTAGTTATAGTTGGCGCGGGGCCAGCGGGATTAGCTGCGGCCTACGAACTCACAAAAAAGGATGTTCAGGGCATTGCAATCATTGATCTTGGTAAAGCAGCCACTGAGAGAAATTGCCCCATGATTAATAGTTACAAAATATGTGCCCACTGTGAGGTATGTGATGTAATGTGTGGAGTGGGGGGTGCGGGAACCTATTCCAGTGGGCTTCTGAATCTAAGTCCTTTCATAGGCGGCGACTTAACCGAATTCACTAGAAACGAAGAAGAGGCGTGGGAACTCGTTAATCTTGTAGATCAGATGTTCCTTGAAAACGGCGCCCCGAATAATCTATTTAAACCAGATAAAGATAAGGTGGAAGAGCTTGAGAGAAAGGCTTCCTCCGCAGATATCAAGTTCATACCAATAAACCAAAGGCTTATTGGAACCGATAACGCTTGCAGGGTAATTGAGGGTATTCACTCTCGATTGGAGAGTAGAGGAGTGAATTTCCTTCTTAAAACCAGAGTCAGAGAGATAGGAGAGGGAGGATTATTACTAGATAATGGTGAGAAAGTAAAATTCGAATACTGTATCCTGGCTCCTGGAAGGTCGGGAATGAAATGGCTTGAGGGGCAGATGAACAAGATGGGTATAAAAACCCAGTATCTGCCCGTGGATATTGGAGTGAGAGTAGAGGTTCCAGCAAGTATAATGGAGCCTATATGCAGTATACAGCGTGATCCCAAGTTTCACATTCGCACATCAACTTTTGATGATTTTGTGAGAACCTTCTGCGTAAACCACAGAGGATTCGTAGTCATGGAGGTTTACGAGGATCACGTCGGTGTCAACGGATATTCGTTTATGGAGAAAAAGTCGGATAACACAAATTTTGCTCTGTTAGTAAGAGTGGGGCTTACCGAACCCCTTGAAGACAGCACGGCTTACGGCCGATCAATAGCTACGCAGATCACGATTCTGGGTGGAGGAAACCCCCTTCTCCAAAGGATGGGAGACCTGAGAAGAGGAAGAAGATCCTACTGGTCTAGGATTGAGAGGGGAGCAGTGAACCCAACCCTCCTCTCAGCAAACCCGGGCGATGTATCAATAGGGATTCCCTACAGAATTTTGACAGATATACTTGAAAGTTTAGAAAAACTTGATAAAGTCATTCCGGGGGTTGCGGGTGACTCCACTCTACTTTACGCTCCTGAAATTAAATATTCTGCAAAAAAGGTTCTCACAGATAAAAACCTAGAAACGGGAAGGCCCAACCTATTTGTTGCAGGGGACGGCGCCGGTGTTTCAAGAGGTATAGTAACAGCAGCAGCTACGGGAATAATAGCGGCTCGAGGCATACTCCAAAAGATTGGTTAAATAAACCTGTTTAAGCTTCTCTGAAAAGTAAATTAATGAAATCTATGCGAGTAGCATCTATAGAAAACTGTTTTTTGGCGCAAAATAATTGCAATTAAAAACCTCTATGTTTGTGGGAAGTTTTAAAATGTTTCTTAAAAGTTAGATGAAATTTAACCAGCCAAAATGCGAATTATAAATATTCCAGTTAATTCTATATATTCTTGTAAAGAAAAGATATAGAAAAGAAGAATATCTTCTGGTGATAGGTGCAGGTTATTAACGGAGGCATGTTTTTAATGAGTTTTGAAAACATAGGATGGGCGGATTTGGAAACACTTCAGAACGTTAATGAGTGTTTTAAGCTTTTAAAACAGGGATTGGAAAGTTTAGAAGACAATAAATATGAGGATGCTTTATCCGCTTTATCCGACGCCTCGACGCTCATGTACATAAATCTTAGCCGCACTATTACCCGTAATATTGACTCTAGACACTTATGGGGAGTTATCGTGCAATTCAATCTACTAGTAATTTCACTGACACTGAGTTTTCTTGTACGCACGAAACAGGATAGAGAAGAAGCAAAAGAGAGTCTGGGTGGGGCGACGGCGCTCATAGCGTTGATTACAGGCTTCTTGAACCCAATGATAAGAAGCATTATGGAACAAGAAGCAAAAACAGATGGTTTTAGGTTGAATGAAAAGGATAGATCTCTCCTGGGAGATCTGATGCAATTAAATGAAACTGTTAGAGAATTCAAAAGGCAATTCGAAGAAGTTAAAAAAATAAGTACTGAGTCAAAACCAAAAAAAGCAGCTAGAAAGAGAAAGGAAGCTTGAGCCAATAAAAGATAATTATTTAGTTACTATGATTTCTCCCTGATTTTTCGAAAGCAATTTTCCTTCCTTAGTAAGAACCTCAGTATGAACCATGTATTTTCCTGGTGGGCAACCCTTGAATTCAAACATGTACCCGGTTTTTATTACGCTATCCGGTTCAATATTCATAGTTGCTTGTCTTTGATTCAACTTGTTTCCATTCACGTCTTCTAACCAGTAAATCAGTGTAACATCAGAATAACCCTTGTACAGATCGTTAACAATCCAGATAGTCCCTCTATCACCAGCCCTCACCACATCGTCAATCTCAATGCTTACAAGCATAGGCTGGTATCCTGTCTTGACAGCGTAATAACCCTTCTTAGGCTGACGGTAGTAGTCCACGACACTCCAAGTTATTGCGGGCCAGCAGTCAACAAACATAAAATGAAATATTCCAGTCATTGGGTTATACTTTGCCCGTCTATAAGTCTCGATAGCATACTTGAGAAGCTTATACTGATAATTTTGACTGTTACTAACAAACTCTTCGAGAGAGTCTCCAAGCTTTATTTTTGCCATATCGAAGGTCTGCATGTATTGAAAATCGTGGAAAGCCCACTTCTCCCAGTTCGGTGGCCACAAGTCCTCCATAGCCATTATCTTTTTCATAGTCTCCATATTTGGAAGTGCCAGAGCGCCAAATTCGCTACAGAAAGGCTGAGCTAGGAGCTTTGAGAACTTTTTGTAATCCTCTTCGTACCAACCCGGATACGTGTGAAACTCGGTTGTTGATCCGAGATCAACGTAACGTGTGGCATCTTCCTCCGACGCGGCTGTCAATAGCAGTGTATCAAGACCTCTCAATTGATGTAAATCGGGTTCGTTATGACAGCACCAAACAACAATGCAGGGATGATTGTAAAATGTACTAACCATATCCCTAATCTGACTAACAGCTTTTCCAGCAAAATCGTCCGATCTTGAATACCACCACTGCAAAGCAAAATCCTGCCAAACCATTATTCCATTCTCATCACAAGCAGAATAAAACTCCTCTCGGTTGACGTGCGCATGCACCCGCACCGCGTTAACATTCGCGTCTCTGAGGAGCCTGATATCATTCGCTATCATTTCAGGGGTATATTCCGAAAGCCACTGCGTTGGAATAATATTAGTCCCCCTAATAAAAATTCGACGCCCATTAAGATACCAATTCCAGCCGGAATCTATCACGACTTCTCTTATACCAAAACGCTCCCTTACCGTATCAAGTACGCTTTCTCCATCTCGAATAACAACTGTTAAATAATACAATTTTGGTTCCCCGTGCTCCCAAGTCCACCACAATTCTGGTTTTTTAATAGTCTGTACAAAAAATTCTCTATTTTCACCCTTACCCAAAAAAACCCGTCTACGTACTGATAATTTATCCTTAGAAGAAAAGTTTGCAGGTTCAACTTCTATTTCAATCATTATTTCCTTAGGATCACCAAAATTTTCTATCTCAGCATCCACAATTATTCTAGCAAGTCTTTCGGACTCAATTTTCGGTGAAACTTTAACTTTAGATATTCGGATTTTGTTCGTTATTAGCAAATCAACATCATTCCATACTCCCCCGGTATTGTAATCCTGACCATGTTCTTGATCCCAAGAACCCGGACGACAATCATGGTGGTTAAGAACACCCTTAATTAACGTCTTATGACTGGGCCAAACAGGTCTCTCTTCCTTTGGAGAACTCACCCTAACAAGCAGGGAATTATCCTCCTTGATAACCTTGGTGACATTAAACATGAAGGGTTGAAAATAGCCCTCGTGACGACCGACAAAAACGCCATTAAGATAAACATCAGCAAAATAGTCGACACCCTTGAAACTAAGCCAAAACTCCTTATCAACTGGTTTTTCGTCTAGCTGAAAACCTTTCTGAAAATAAACAGTTCCCGAAAAATCTAGCCCCCTAAGATACCAATTCGCGGGAAGCAGCATCTCCTTCCAATCTAAATCATTACCAGGAACAGATTCTAAACTATATTTCCATTTTCCATTTAAACTAATCGGCATCCATATTCGCCCTTATCCATTTTTTATTCACAAAAGTTCATCGACGAAAAGGCTCTACAGAAATGTCTCCACATATAGATTGCAGTAGTTTAAGTTTTTTTAAAAAAGGTTTGCGGTACTTTTCGTTTTCACCAATAAATAAAGGGGCTTTAAATATCAAGTAGAAGACTATAGTATGTCTGCTCGAAGTCATTCCATTAAAAAATAGTATGATTAATGAAGTGAAACGATTGAAATTCTGGCTGGTTCCACGAGAACGTTTGAGGCAAAAGTGTTTGGAATTTATACTTTTGGAGGGATACTTTAACCCAAAGACATTTTCCGAATTGGAGTACGCTCTACATAACCAAGAATATCCTCACAAAGCTCTCATCTGGGAATTGTGTAGAAATATTAGGTGCCCAGACATTTGTGAAAAATGCCAAGCTACCTGTACTTATAAAGAATTCTGCAAGCAAGTAGAGGGCCTCCACATTGAGAGAAGTCCACCATGTATACGAAAAGCCTACAAACTTGGGAGATTTCGGATAGTTAAATTCTATTTTAGTCTACTGGGATTTCTTTCGAACGCAAGAGAAGAGTGTTCTACGATAAAATGTAGTGAAATGAAAAAACAAAAACTGTGTGAGCCAGATGATTTCTGTAAAAGTATTGAGTCAGGAAATCTAACTGAATATTATAGTATACGCCTAATGAGAAAAATTGCCCGCGAAATAAAAGGACAAAAATCTAAATTCTTGAGAAAATAAAACATAATAGTTGAAAAAATATTTTTACTATTTCTTTTTCCAAAGGTTTAGAGCAATTTCAGACGCACGATATTTCTGCCACAGTTCAAGATACCTCATTATGTTCTCATCATTTTTGTAAACATCAAAAACTATATCATACTTCGCCTTCAGAACAGGAAGAAAAGAACCCTGCAGCGCCTCTTCATAATGATTAAGCCCTTCTAGGTCTTCCTCACCGAGAACTTTGATAATTGTCTTCGCTGCCAGTTCACCAGATTCAAGAGCGTAAGGAATTCCCTTACCAGATATAGGATCAACAAAACCTGCGGCGTCCCCCACAGACACAACGCCTCTCTCATGAAACGCCTCACGACTTTTCAGAGGAACTAAGTGAGCCGCAGTTCTAATGGTCTCACCGCTCGATAACACTTTACTTACAGGCTCATAGTCGAGAAACTTTTGAAAAGACTTCCTCGTATTAGTAATCTCCGAGAGACGACACCCCCATCCCAAACTTATCACATTCTTTTTCGGAAAAGCCCAACCATACCCAAACTTGCTTATATCTTTTCCAAAATAAAAATTGATGGTTTTTTCGCCAATAATTTTAGCTATTCTTTCTTCGCTGGAAAGAATTTCTTTTTGTACAGTCAAGTAAACTTCACTTGGCTTAAACGGACTCCAACCTATAGATCTTAGTGTAGAGGAGTTAACCCCATCAGCCGCGACAATAATTTTAGCTTCAACCTTACCCCTCCTTAACTTAAGCCGATAACAACCATTTTTCCAAATAACATTCTTCAGAGCCTGCGATTCCATAAGTTTGGCGCCAGCCGTAGCTGCGAGATATTGGAAATAGGCATCAAATTTTAAGCGCCACACCACGGCTCCTGGACCCACCCTACGATAAACTTTCCCAGAGGTGTGATAAAGCGCTATTGTTTCTACTCCACGTTCTATTACCTCATTCGGAATTTTATATTTAGGCACAAGTGTTAACTCTATGGCACCCCCACACGGCTTGTATCGGGGTATCTCCTCCTTATCAATTAAAACTACTTTATACCCTGCCTCTGCAACAAGTCTAGCAGACACCGAGCCCGAAGGCCCAGCACCTACCACAGCAATGTCATACAAATAATTGAACCCTCACAGAAACTCTCTAAACTGGAAAGGTAGTGAACACTATCTAACTAATATACTTTTTGGGAAAGCATTTATTACTATTCTCCAAAAATTTTTAAAAACCGTCTAGTTTTTTTCCCCTTTTGTTTTTAAAGCCAATGAAAGCTTTTTATAGAAGAAAGAATTAATTTAAAAGTGGATTCTCAATAAGAGGGAAGATAAATGCCCAGAAAGAAAAACGAAACAGTAATTCCAGTCGCACCAGTCGATAGATTGATAAGGCTCGCCGGAGCGGACAGAGTCTCAGAAGGCGGAGCCGCAGCACTAGCCAAAATATTAGAAGAACTCGGACTCGAAATAGCACGATTAGCAGACGAAATGGCAAAACACACAGGCAGAAAAACAATAAAAGAAGAAGACATAAATCTAGCATACAAAACATGGAAAAAAACAAAATACCCATAACCAACAAACACTAATCCCCAAAAACATCAACCAATAACTTTTACACCAATATAGGGTAAAGCCAATGGTTTTTCCAAAAGTTTCTATCCAAAAATTTCTAGTATTCTATTTAAGACTCTTTCGAGGTTGTGGATTTTAAAAATAAAAAGCTTATTTTTTTATCGCGAAACACGCAACTCATATCTCAGAACATCACCCAGTTTTTCAATCTCCGAAATATTGTAGATGCTGCCCCCGCTCTTCTCCGCTATACTGGTAGCAATCTTCTTCCTCCAGTTCTTCATTAAAGCATGACTCTCAGGACGAATAACAACCGTACGAATATTCTCCTTCTTAAACATCTTAGAAATCTCTTCAATCTCAAAAAGCAGTTGATTATAGGACTCCATCTCAGACCTCATCTGCTGAACATACGTGTAACGTTTACCGGCAAAACTGCCAGCATTAAGCGGCACATTCGCTCCGCCATCAGTCACTGCTACAAGGAAGGGTATTACTTTGGTATCTTTCATTTTTTCTCGTTTTAGTACTTCGAGTCCTTTGGCTAGTCCTGCGGCTAAGGGTGTCCAACTTCCGGATTTTACGGTTAGTAGTTTTGATGTTACGCTTTGTAGGTTTACTGTTGGGTATTGCATTATTGCTGCGTCGTATCCTTTGAATACTACTAGTCCTACTCTGTCTCTTTGGCGGTAGGCCTCGTCGTGTAGGGAGAGTATGACTTGTTTGACTTTTTTGAGGTTTTTGAACATTGAGCCGCTGGCGTCTAGTACGAAGACGATGGATAGGGGTGCACGGTATTCGAAGATTTTTTCTCGTATATCTTGTTGTTGAATGTTTACTGCGAGGTCTTTTTGTGTTCTGTTATGCTGGTAGGGTGAGGAGGCTCTTATTGTTGCGTCTAGGGCGATGTGTTTGGTTTTTTCTTTTGGGATTTTGTAGAAGATGTATCTTCCTTTGTCGGAGGTCCCTTTTGCTTTTAGCCTTCTTCCCATAAAGCTGGGTTCATCTTTTCTGAAGAAGCTTTTGTACTGGCGTTTGAAGAATTCTCCGAGTAGATTACTTTTTCTGAGTTCTTCTATCTCCTCCTCGGTTAGTTTATCGAAGCGTGGGTCTTTGATGTTTATTATTCCGTCTCGGTCTTGGCCGTCTTGTTGTTGCTGCTGCATGTAGCGGTTCCAGAGGTCTTGGTAGGGGAAGTCTTGGTTTATGGATTCGGATTGCATTGTTTCGTCGAATGACATATTTCGCATGGTTTTTCCTGACGCCTCATCGCCATTGGTTTGCTGTTGTTGACTTTTCATTTCGGCGTCATTTCGAAAAAAACCCATGGCTTCCTGCTGCTTGACCTCGTTTAGTGCCTTTTCAAAGCCTTCTGCGATTCTCTTGTTAACGGCTTCTGCTTCTTCGAATTCAAACTTTCTGATTCTGTGGCCTAGGGCTAATTCGGCAGCCTTTAATACGTCTTGTTCATTTACTTGCTTTCTTCCGTCGAGGGCTGCTAGTGCCTTGGAGCAACGCATGACTGTGATGTCTCCTCTATGGGTGCCTACTCCTAATTCTAGGCACATTTTTACGATGGTTACTAGTAGGTATTCGGGGATTTTTACTTCGTGGAGGATTTTTTGAGCGTTCGTTATTCTTTTCTGAAGGTTTTCTTCTTCGTTTTGCCATTTTGTGATGAATTCGTTCTGGCCGTTGTCGAATTCTTCGATGCGGTTTAGTATTTCTAATCTTTGTCTGATGTCTTTAAGGGGTGTGATTTCTACCTGTAGACCTATTCTGTCTAGGATTTGGGGTCTTAGTTCACCTTCCTCGGGGTTCATGCTGCCGATCAGTACGAAGTTTGAGGGGTGGGAAACGGACACACCTTCTCTTTCCACGGTGTTTACGCCGAAGGCTGCGGCGTCTAGCAGGTCGTCTACAATGTGGTCGCTCAGGAGGTTGATTTCGTCCACGTAGAGTATTTGTCGATTAGCGTCTGCTAGTATGCCTGGCTCTAGGGCTTTTACACCCTCTTTTATTGCTCTCTCAATGTCTAGTGATCCTACAACTCTGTCTTCTGTAACGCCGAGAGGTATTTCAACAACTCTCATTCTTCGGACTTCGCAGTCTAGGTCATTGTCTTTAACCTTGGCTTTACACATCTCGCACATTGATGAGGGATCGGAGGGGTCACAATTAAATGGGCAGTTCTTCACAAATTCTAATTCAGGTAATAGCGCCGCTAATGCCCTTACTGCGGTAGATTTCCCGGTTCCTTTCTCACCACGAATCAGCCCCCCACCTATTTTTGGGTCTATAACGTTTAGAATTAGGGCCAGCTTCATATTAGTTTGGCCAACTATCGCCGTGAAGGGAAAAACCAATTTTTTGTATCGCACAGGCATTTTCCTTGTCGCTCCGCACTAGAGTTATGTACCGTAAAGAGCAAAAATTCTTTAATCTACCCGTTAACCTTTTTAGCTAATGGGGACAATTACTAGAAACCATAGTACCTTTTTAACCTTTATCATAAACATAACAGCATAATTTTTTGTTTACGTTTTCACTTCACAAAAATTTCATTCTTGAGGTTTTTACCAATCTTGATGTTGGTCTCCTTAGATATTATATTATCGGAAATCTAAAATAGAGTAGAAAGATAAAATTGTTGGTTTAACAATATTTTTTTTGGGGTCGTAATAATCTATGAATTTATACCCCAATCGAAAACGTAATATAGGGCTTACAGAATACTTTATTAAGAATTAACCCTTCTTGGGACAGAACATAGGGGATAGAAGATTATGGATAGTGGCGGTTTTGTATTGCAACTCGGGAGTCTTGATATTGGAACCTTAATGATATTAATGGTAGTCATAATTTTCTTACTTCTAATACTAATTGTGCCAAACATCAAGATACTCAAAGAATACGAGAGAGCTGTAATCTTCCGCCTGGGAAGAGTATCCGGAACCAAGGGACCAGGAATCGTATTCCTCCTACCAGTCTTGGATCGAGCAGTAAAAGTAGACCTAAGAGAAACCTTTTTCGAAATCCGAAGACAACTCTGCATAACGGGGGATAACAGTCCTTTGGATATTGATGTTTTGTTTTATTATAGAGTGATTAATCCTCAGGATAGTGTGGTGAAGATTAGAGATTTTCGTGGGGCGGCTCTTGGTATTGCTCAGACTACTTTGAGGTCGGTTATTGGTGACATTATGCTTGATGATGTGCTTGCGAAGAGGGAGTATATTAATACTGTTCTTAGGGATAAGTTAGATGAGATGACTGAGAGGTGGGGAGTTAAGGTTACCAGTGTTGAAATTCGTGAGATTCTTCCACCCTCCCGTGTGCAGAATGCGATGGTCAGGCAGATGGAGGCGGAGCGTATTAGGCGTGCTATGGTCATTGAGTCTGACGGTAAGAAGGAGGCGGCTATTAAGGTGGCGGAGGGAGACGCCCGTTCCGAGATTCTTAAGGCAGAGGGCGATAGAGAAGCGACTATCTTGGAGGCGGAGGGCATAAAACAGGGGACTATGTTGGAGGCGGAGGGAGACGCGTTGGCTCTTGATAAAGTCTTTGGTGTGGTAAGAGATATCGATAGTAAAACTATGACTTTGCAGTATCTGAAAGCTTTGGGCGCGCTTGGTAATAATGAGCAGACTCGTCTCATATTTCCGTTAGATTTCACTAGTCTCACTGAAACCGTTTCGGAGCACGTTGATAAGGCTTCTGTAGAGGTGAGTTCCAGTTCAAAGAAAAAAAGCAAAAAGGAAGAGCCTGAGAATGGAGGTTAGAAACGCGTGAAATAGAGGGCGAGTTACGGCTTAAACGCCTTTTATTTTTTTCTTCACTTCATCAAGATCTTCAATTTTTAAAACGATGGGTAGTTCCGCGTATTCTGGTAGGCCATGTGTGATTTCTTCCATGAGATAGATTAGCGCTTCTTTTGGGGTTAGCGTTCTTTTTTCTAGGCTTGCATCCTGTAAGGTAAACGATACTTCTATCCAATTTTCTTTACTGGTAGAATCGGTCGGAAACAGACAATAAACATAATCGTTTGTACTAATTATTATTGAGGGAGTGTTGGACCAAGCATCATCGATGTGTTTAAGCATTTTACTGATATTTTCATCTTTCGACATCAATTCACCAGCCTTAAATTTAGAAGGAGTTCATCAATTAGAATTATTTAATTAATGTTAAATAAAGAAAAACTCACAAATAAAACTTTGTCTTCTATTTGCTCTAATAATAATTCTTATATCTGTCCTATTAAAATTTGACTAGGATGATGTACTTTTACTTAGCTTCTGAAAAATATCTTTTTTTCACAAATTTTCCTTAAAAATTACGTTTATATGTTGCTAGTTCCTAGATTAATTCGTGCATTTTTTGCTCTTTTGCATGGTTTGAAAAGTCTATATAAGAGTAATTTTCTATGAAAAATTGTGGTAAAATTCAGAGAGGAAGAACAATATGAGCGAGAAGATCTGTCCACGCTGCGGAAAACCTAGTAAGGTAGGTATGAAATATTGTATGTACTGCGGTGCAAGTCTGGAGAAAAAGGATGATTGGTTTGCTGAAGAAAAAGTGGTAATTTCCGACTTTGAACCAGTACAAGAAACCATTGAAGAGCCGTTAGGTGTAGAAGAAATTCCGGAAGATATTAAAACTCAGCTAGAGTTGAGGACGAAGTTGGAAGAAATTATACGTGAAACATCGACTCTTACTGGAGAGATAGATAAGCTGATGGAGGGATTATCAGGAGACATCTCGATAGAGGAGTATAAAAATGAAATAAAAACACTAAAAAACAGGGTGATGGAACTCAGGAGGGAAAGGGAAGAAGTTGAGAAGCTAATAAAGCCTTTACCATTAGAACAATTATCACGAGATAAGGAGGAATTAAGGGAGCGTCTAGACAAACTAAAGGGAGTCTATAAATCTAAGGAGATAACCACTGAAACATTCGAAAAGCTTCGCAAGGAATACGAATCAGAATTTGATGAAATTAAGAAAAAACACAGGATAGAAAAAGATAGAGTAGAGAATTGGATTGTAAAACTTGAGAAAGATAGAAAGAAAATCCAAGAAGAGATAGAACTACTCTACGCACGATACAAAACGGGAGAAGTAACCGAAAAGGAGTACCAGAAAAGCAAAGAGGAATTGAAAAAACAATTTAACAGAACCCAAACAAGCTTAGAAAACTTCAGAATGGAGATACGCCAATGGGGCTGAAAGGCCGTGTACTGATAATTTGTTTTTATCACATTACGTAAACCGAAATAGAAAATTGTCTGCTCTCTCTATTAAGAGAGAGGAGATCCCAGGCTTTGGGACAAAATTGTTGGTTTCTTTCTTTAAATCCTTCGCTAGAACGTTGAACTCATTCTAGCTGGGTGAAGCCCGGCAACCTCTATCCCGTCCGCGAAAGCTTCCGGGAATGCCTTCCACAATAACTACACTAATCATCAGGTCTTTTTAAGCCTGATTGGGATAAAGCTTTTTTTAAACCGACAAGAGGGGATTTCTCCCTCCAGCAGAAGAACCGCTGCTGCCTCTTCTGCCTTTAGGCTTTGCCCGAGTTCCCCGGTAAGCTTGTGGGTAGACTTACTCGTCGGGGCCGCGGAGCGCGGAACGCGAAAATAAAATTAGGGAGGGTAGAATTTATAAGGGGGAGCTGTGTCGCTAAAACTCTAGCTACAAGTCCTTTGAGAAAGAAATGCCGCTAATTTTGCCCCAAAGCCGAGATCCCCTAAATATTTATTTAAAATTACTTGTGAAACATTTAGTTTTCATAAATAATAAGATAAACAAAAACGAAATTTTGAAGCAGAGCAGGAGTATCGTAAAGTTTATTTATCTGTGTTATTTTTTGTTTCATATATATCTGTGTAGGAGCTGTCACGTTTGGTTGGAAAAATATGCCAACCCTCATGCCAATTTTTCCAGTGCTTAAAGAATTCCATTGAAATGAAAAGAACCAACCGCGGAACAGTACTACTTTGCGCTTTGGGAGGCGACACTTGCATAGGCACTCAATGCATGTACGCAAATTGTATCCGGAAAAAATTGAAGTCAGATTTAACATGTGGCCTTGAACCCCCAAAACCCCAAGAACAACTCAGAAAAGTTGAACCCAAACTAGAAATAGAACCAAAAAGCAAATCAGAAAAGTGGTCTCTGGATCAAGTTCCCATAAAATCAAAAGCTTTGAAAAAGATTAAAAACCTTGACTATGATTTAGACTAGCTTCAAAAATCCTATTTTTGATTCCTTTATTTTTTTTCTAAACAATTTTAATTCATAATTTTTTATTAAATTGAGCTACTTCTGTTAATTCTCATTTTATTAAACAAAATTCGTTTTATACTTTCATCAAGTTATATTTCAAGCATTCTAGATCTTCCTGTTTTTGTTTACTTATTCTTAGTTAATGGGAAATCATCCTTTAACAGCTTATTTGCAGGATCTTCTAGACACATAGCCGAAATGCCGCAAACAGTCCCTTTAAAAGTAACATTTAAATACTAAAAGTATCTTTAGTTACTTATTATGCAATTGCTCAACATGAAGAAGGCTTGTGAGAGGCTGGGCGTCCACCCCAACACGCTGAGGAGATGGATAAAGGAAGGCAAAGTCAGAGCCGTCAGGACACCGAAAGGAAGATTTAGAATACCGGAAGATGAAGTCTCAAGACTAATGGGTGAGATAAGAGGAGCCAAGATTGTGGGGTACGCCAGAGTATCCTCATCCTCACAGAAGGACGACTTGGAGAGACAGAGGCAGCTCATAAAGGAACACGCTCAAAAGCAGGGACACAGAGAGGTCGAAGTGTTAAGCGACACCGGCTCCGGACTTAATGAAAAAAGAAGAAGCTACCTTAAGCTCCTGGGAATGGTGGCCGAAAGGAAGGTTTCAACGATCATGGTCGCCTACAAGGACCGGCTTACCAGGTTCGGGTTTGAAACCCTAGAAAAGTTGTTCTCATCCTTCGGAGCGAAAATAGAGGTCGTAAACCAGGAGGAAGAAAAGACCCCTCAAGAGGAACTAATCCAAGACCTGATAACAATCGTATCACACTTCGCCGGAAGACTCTATGGAATGAGGTCCCACAAGTATAACCGGGTGGTGGAGGGAGTGAAACAGCTTGTATCAGGTTCAGGTTAGAGCCTACACCATAAAACACGACAAACGTGAAGAGGTAAGCAGATTCATAAGCGACTACCGCCGACTCCTCCAGATAGCCATAGACCAGATATGGAGCCATATAGAATGGAGGAAAAAGCCCAACAGGGGCCCCTACAAGGGACTGGGAAAACGTAGGGACGCCACCAGAATAATACCCTTCATCCCCCAAGACGGCGGATTCAAACACCACGAGCTGCGCAGCAGTCTCCTTGAGGGCTGGCCGTACTCCAAACACTACGTGGACAGCGTCATAAAGCAGGCCTACTCCATAATGAACTCCTGGAGATGCAACTACGTCAAAGGAAAACGCCGAGCGGAAAAACCAGTTGTGAAAAGAAGATTCGTCCAAATAAAAGAAACCCTCTACACCCACCATGACGGTGTCATAAGAATAAGCATAAAGCCCCACCAAGAATACGTCAACTTCGACATAAGCCGGGCGTGGTTCCTTAACCGCGCTGAAGGCTCCATGGGCGAGCTTATACTCAAAGAAGACTCTTTAACCATCACTTTCCGGAAAAAATTAAGGCTGGAAGCACCCCGCAACAGGATTGCCTGGGACTCAAACGAAGCCTCACTCGACGCCTTCCACCCGGAGCTGGGATGGGTCCGGGTCGACCTCAAAGAGGCTTATCACATCCACAGAACCTACGAGTTGAAGAGGAAGCGGCTGCAGAAGAAAGCCTCAAAGAAGCCCAGCCTGAAGGCGAAACTTGAGAAATACTCCGCCAGGGAGAGAAGCAGAACCAAGAACTTAATGCACAAGAAAACATCAACGCTAACCCCCTACCCCATTCAGCACTACTTTGAGAGACTGAATAAGCAAGGAATGTTCACACATAACAGGAGCCACAACCGCAAGCTCGCTAAGTCGGACTGGACACTGTTCCAACGCTTCCTAGCCTACAAGACCGGAAGAACGGGCGGCTCACTCAACCCCTATAACAGCACTCGCCGTTGCTCCAAGTGTGGAGGAGTAAACGAAGCTCTGAATGGAGCAACCACACTCGAATGCAGATTCTGCGGGTTGAAAATCGATAGGCAGCTTAACGCTGCGGTAAACCTATACCTTCAGATGGAGGGTCTTTCTCCATCCCCCAAACTCTTCCAAGAGTTGATGAAGGACTGGAGTGGGTTCACCCAGACCGGGGAGAAGGCTTGTGAGAACCTTGATGAACTCGAGAGAGGTTCGAGGCTGATGAATCCCCAGGAAAACATGATTACAT
Source organism: Candidatus Freyarchaeota archaeon (assembly GCA_030587365.1). Classification (GTDB taxonomy): domain Archaea; phylum Asgardarchaeota; class Jordiarchaeia; order Jordiarchaeales; family Jordiarchaeaceae; genus Jordiarchaeum. The sequence goes on from JAUQZE010000007.1 coordinate 100,157, forward strand.
TTAGTCACGTTTTCTAGAACCAGCAAACAATACCAATACTAATTTAGAAGAGGTATTTGTGGTTTCCTTATATTTGATAGTTTAGAAATGTGTCTAGGCGCGATTTGGTTCTTTTATATTCTGTTGTTTGATTGCTCAAAAGATGGTTTTTTATTTTTTTGGTTTCATTAATTCTTTCTTCTATACTGTCTTTTTCGTTTTTTGATTCGCAAATTATGGTGAGCTTTTCCAAAAAATTTTGTTCTTTTAAAAAAGATAGAATAAATCTCCATGGAAATTGATTTTGTTTAGCGTCAAGAGTTGTATGAGCTTTCTCACCTCTTCTTGTGGAAATAATTCCTGAGATATGTATGGGTACCCTATATTTTTTGAGGTCTATGTTATTTTCTATTAATTCTAGTCTGCGTAGCAATCCTGCTTCGGTTGTTACCATTCCTCCTCTGGCAAAGTCGTGGGCGATATCCCAGCAAATTAAACACCCGCTTTCACCAGCCACTCTAATGAGTGTGTCAAAATCCGCAAATGATTTAACCTTCCCCGCAACCTCTGGCGCCAACATAGTTCTGAATCCCCTATCCTCTCTAGCTTTCATAATTTCGTTTAGTAGATTCTTAACCCTTTTTTCGCCATCTCTGGTTTTCATTGAGCCGCAGTGAAATGTGATGTGAGTAGCTCCTAGTATATCGCCGAGTTTTAGATTAATACTAAAGTGTGCCTTAGTGTTTTTTATACGCTGGGGATTAGCAGTGGTTAAACTTATGACATATGGGGCGTGTGCGCTTACTTGCAAACCGCGGAGCTTTTCTGAAACTATTTCTGTTTGCTCCACGGAGGGGTATAGGGGAGCAGAGCTGCCCTTAGGGGCGTAAAGTACGTTGCCTAAGAAGAGTATTTCAAGAGCGTTAAATCCATTTTCGTGAAATTTGTTTACTATATCCGAAACTTTTTCGGCCCCCGTATATACAGACAAATGAAATGCAGGAAAACCCAAAAACAATTTTCTCACCAGATTAGGGTGGGAATAACTAAGAAGAGAAGAAACTATTATTCTTTTTTAATATTCAAAAAGCGGATTGTATATCTTCTTTTTTTATTAATTATGCAAATATTATGTTTTTGAATAGGTTTATATGTTAGTTTACACAAATAGTCCATAAAATTTAATGTATTTATATTCACTGAAGTGTAGTTAACTACACTAAACTATAGGAGAAGAGGGAGCGCAAGCAGAAAAACCGAGGAATAGAAAAGTGAAAATAAAAGTAAAAACTCCCAGCAGATTACACTTCACACTAATAGATCTAAATGGCTCACTCGGAAGAATAGACGGGGGAATAGGAGTAACACTCAACTATCCTAATGTAATAATCGAAGCCGAGAACGCAGACAACATAGTAGTTGTGGGAGAAAAAAGAGAGTTAGCAGAGTCGATTGCTAGAAAAGCCATCGACAAAATTTCGCCCGGAAGCGGTATAAAAATAAGAGTTGAGTCCACAATACCGGAACATGTTGGTTTAGGATCAAAAACACAACTCTCATTAGCAATTGCAACAGCCATTAATAGAATTAGTGGAAGCGACTTTTCGGTCAGAGAATTGGTTAGAATCGTTAACCGGGCAGGCACTTCCGGCATAGGTGTTGCCGCTTTTGAACGGGGAGGTTTCATACTGGATAGTGGACACACGTTTGGGCCGGGAAAACAGAAAGAGAGGTTTTCACCCTCATCGGCATCGCTCGCTCCACCCGCACCTTTAATAATGAGACAGGATGTTCCCGAAGATTGGTTCTTTGTAATCGGGATACCTAACGTAGATAAGGGGGCACATGGAGCGAGAGAGGTAGAAATTTTTGAAAAATTTTGCCCTGTCCCATTAAGGGAAGTCGAAAAACTTAGTCATTTAATACTGATGAAAACCCTGCCCGCACTAATGGAAAAAGACATTAAAACATTTGGAAATAGTCTTTATGAAATGCAAAAAATTGGGTTTAAAAAAGTCGAAGTTGCATTACAAGACCCTGTAATAAAAAAGTTAATGAATTTCATGATGGCGAAAGGAGCCTACGGTTCAGGTGTAAGTTCATTTGGACCCGCCGTTTATGGATTGGTAAGTGGAATAGAAGTCGCTGAAAAATTATCCCTAGAAACTGATTCGTTCCTCAAAAAACATACTGGAGGAGGGGTCTTCGTTTCGGGAGTTAACAACAACGGCGCGGAAGTAAAAGAAGCCAATTTACTTCTGGCGAGCAATTAGCCTTTATTCAATTTTAAACATGTTTTCCTCCCTAGAGGGTCACTGATGGTTAGAGTCTGCGGTATCGATCCGGGGACTGGATCTTGGGATTTTATAGGATTAGAGAACGGAAAAGTGGTTCTGGATACCTCAATTCCCACAAAGAATATTGTTTCAAACCCGTCGCTGGTAATCGACGTGATAAAGTCAATGGGCGATCTGGACTTGGTAGTCGCTCCAAGCGGGTATGGTTTGCCGCTCACTAGAATCGATGAACTTGATGAAAAAAAATCTTTTCTTCTCACATTAAAGAGGGAAGAGGATAGGAAGCTAATCGGGCTGAGTGAAGTAATTAAACTACTTATCAATGAAAAAATAAAGGGTTACTTCATTCCGGGAGTTAAACATTTACCTACTGTTCCCAAATTCAGAAAAGTTGGTAAAATAGATATGGGAACATCAGACAAACTCTGCAGCGTTGCACTTGCACTCTATGAGGAATCGAGAAGGCTGCAAAAAGAGTATGGTGAAATATCATTTATTCTTGTGGAGATGGGAAGCGGTTTTACAGCCGTTATGGGCGTAAAGGATGGGCAAATAGTAGATGCGGTGGGTGGAGCGGAGGGAGGTATTGGCTTTTTAGCCTGTGGGGGTTTGGACGCCGAAGTAGCCTACTTGCTAGGTAAGTTCAACAAAGATTTAATCTACACTGGTGGAGCTACGTACATCGCTGGCTACGATGGATTAAGCCCCGAGGAATTCGAGATCATGGCTGCAAGAGGAGATGAGAGGTTTAAGCTAGCCTGGGAAGCTCTTCTAGAAAGCACGGTTAAGGATGTCGCAGCTATTAGTGTGTCCGTTGGAGGTACTCCCCAAATACTTCTATCAGGCAAGCTCTCAAGAATTGTCAGAATCCAAAAAGAACTCAAGACAAGGTTATCGTCCTTCGCAGATGTCAGAGGGGTTGAGGGATTCGCTCAAATCGCAAAAGAAGCGGCGCAGGGAGCGGCTTTAATTGCTGACGGATTGGCGGGAGGCAGTAACAAAAACTTGGTTGATTCTCTGAAAATCAGAGAGGCAACGGGCACTGTTCTTGACTACATTTATTTTAAAGAGATTGAAGAACTGAGGGAAAGACTTGAGGTATAACGTAGCATGGTGTATCACAGGAGCGGGCCATTTTCTCTTGGAGAGCTTTGAGGTCTTCCTTAAGTTGGTTAAAAATAGGGATGTAAAGGTTACTACACTTTTGTCAGGCGCCGGTGAAGAGGTAGTATGCGTTTATGGAGTTCTTGACAAGCTTAACCAAATTTCTCCGGGAGGCTATTATCAGGAAATAATTTTGGAGAGGGAACAGGGGAAAGGATTCCCCAAAGCTGGTAGGCTTGCGAGAGGTACTTATACAGCTCTGGTGATTTCTCCGACAACAGCTAACACTGTTGCAAAGATGGTGTGTGGAATAGCAGATACATTGGTAACCTCTGCATTTGCTCAAGCACAAAAGGGGAATGTACCCGCCTATATTGTACCTACAGATTATAAAGAGGGAACAGTTGTAACCAAGCTACCAACTGTGATAGACTACGATGTTTGTATAGGATGTGATACTTGCCCGCCGCTCAAGAAGTGTCCCAGCGATGCGATAAAGATGGTCGAAAAACCCACTATTGATTTAACCCTTTGTCGAGGTTGCAAAACTTGCATAGACTTATGTACGTATGGAGCTATTAGCTTTGGAAAAGAAATAGAAACCAGAGTACGTAAAATAGATGAGGATAACGTTCATAAACTATCACTTTTTGAGGGAGTGACGATTCTAAAGTATCCCTATGAAATTTATGACGCTGTTTCATCTCTGGATGTGAGTTAATTGAAGGTTTTATTGGTTACTGGGAGGCTGGCTAGGGAATCTGTAGAGAAGGCTGCGTCGCAAAGCGGCATAGATGTTGATGTGATCGAGCTGCCGGTTTCCGTGGCAGCGTTTCTATCTCCAGAAATGATCGCCGAACAATTAAAGAGTAGAGTATGCAAAGATTATGATTTTATAATTGTTCCCGGACTTGTGAAAGGAGACACCAGTATAGTTGAGGACGAAATGAAAATTCCAACTTTTAAGGGTCCAAAATACGCCTCCGATATTCCCATGATCTTAAACAATCTAGAAGTTCCCCTATCAAAGCTCTACCCTGCAGATTACATTTTCAAAAAAAGCGGTGTGGAGGAGTACAAAAGGATAGTTTCACAATTAGAAAAGAATACTATAGAAAGCTCCAGAAATTTCAAATTAGGAAAGGAAGTAAAACCCGTTTATATGGGTCTGGATTTCCCCCCTAGAATTTTGGCTGAAATAGTTGACGCGCCCAAGTTAACTTTGGAAAAAGTGTTTTCAATTGCCGAATACTACAAAAATTCGGGAGCAAGCATGATCGATATAGGTGCAATTACGGGCGAAGATAATTCGAGTAGAATCCGAGAAATAGTTCCCACGATTAAGGAAAAATGTTCATTACCAGTAAGTATTGATTCTCTGCTTCCATCTGAGATTGAGGCGGGAGTTGAGGCGGGGGCGGATCTTGTTTTAAGCTTGGACCATGGGAATATAAAGGAGTTGAAGTCTTTACCAAAGGACGTAGGTATAGTTTTGCTTCCAACTAATGTAAGGGAGGGACACCTACCAAACACAGCTAATGAAAGAGTTGAAAGTTTGTTGAGTTTGTACAAAAATGCTGAAAGATTTGGATTTAAAAAGATAATCGTAGATCCACTTCTGGAATCTCCTATTAATCCAGGAATAGCGAAATCTTTGGAGTCCTATATTTTGTTCAGGAAAAGTAATCAGTCTGTACCCATGATGTTTGGAGTGGGAAATGTTACAGAATTTATGGACATTGATAGTGTAGGAGTTAATGGTCTTCTCGCTTGCTTAGGAATAGAGCTTGGAGCATCCCTTCTTCTAACTACGGAGCACAGTGTTAAAACAAGGCACAGCGTATACGAGCTTGAGAAGACAGTGATGATGGCCTTTCTAGCCTCAAAGAAGGATAAACCCTTAAAGGATTTGGGTTTGAATTTGCTCAAATCAAAGAGTAAAACAGAGTACGAAGAACCCAGTATTGAAAAAGTTGAGGTAATAGAAACAGGTACTCCTGACGCGTCCTATACTCCAGATCCCGAGGGGTATTTCAAAATATGGGTTAACCATAAAGAGGGAAAATTATACGTATCGTTTAGCAGCTCCAATTCAGATAGAGAGCTGGTGCTTAGGGGTGTTTCTGCAGAGGCCCTAGGAAAGAAAATTATTTCATTGGGCCTAATTAGTAGGCTGGATCACGCTCTTTATCTTGGGAGAGAGTTAAGTAAGGCTGAAACGTGTTTACAATTGGGCAAAAGCTATGCTCAAGATATGGACATTTTTGGTGAGGATTAGACATGGTGGAGCTTCCAGATGTTCAAAACCAAGAGGCATTGCTGCCGCTAGGTCTCGATAAAGTGGGCTTGATTGGTATAGTTAAACGTGTCAAAATAACTCGCGATAACGAGGAATTTATTCTACTACCGTCAATTTCTGCTTTTATAGACCTTCCAAAGAATATGAGGGGGATTCATATGTCTAGAAGCATCGAAACCATAGAGGGCATAATAGAAGAAATTTCTTATCGTCCCGTAGGAAGCATTGAAAGCTTTTGTGAAAAATTGGTTAAAACACTTCTTGAAAAACATGACTACGCTTCACGCGCCTCGGTTACTATGGAGAGCCCTCTGGTGTTGGATGTAAGAAGCGGAGAAACTGAAGTGAAAAGGCAAAAAACTTACCGAGTCTATGCCGAAGGCATGGGAGAAAGAAAGAACGGAGAAATTGTTACTAGAACATTTTTAGGAGTAAGCGGTGAAGGTATGACCGTCTGTCCCTGCGGGCAGGAAATCACTAGAGATTATTCCAAAACAATGCTCAGAAAAAGAGCGAGAGAGTTTAATATTAATGAGGAGACTATCGACAAAATCCTAAACCTCATACCTATAGCATCACACAGCCAAAGATGCAGAGCAAAAATTATGATAGAAATGCCCAATGAAAATGCGGTAAGCATAAAGGAACTCACTCGGATAATTGAAGAGTCTATGAGCGGAGTAACACAAGACGTTTTAAAAAGACCAGATGAAGCCCGCCTAATCCGAATAGCGCACCTGAATCCAAAATTCATCGAAGATACCGCCCGGCAGATAATTTACAGGAGCGCTCATAAGTTTAAAGACTTCCCCGACAACATGGAGATAAGCGTTGAAGTGGAAAGTATGGAATCCGTTCACGGCTACAACGCCTTCGCAAAAAAAACTGCGACTCTGGGAGAAATAAAAGAAACACTCGGATTAGAAACATCAAAAAAGGAATTATAACACCTCAAACGACCCAAAAATGAGAGAAGTACAACATACCAAAAGTATAGAGAATTCTTGGGTGTACGAAATTGGAATATAAGCGACCAATTTTGGAGGGGGATTTTATAGAAGACAAAAATAATCTCATTTTTGATGTTAAGGGGTTAATACATCCTCCGGACAGAGTGATAGCCTACTTGAGGTATTATCCTTACAGTGAGGGTGAGAGAACCAGGAAGAACGGTAAAAGGTATAGGAAGGTCTACTCCTTAGAGGACAGAGAGAAATACCTGCGTAAGCATTTTCCAGAGTACATATATTTCGACTCTGTATTCGGTGTGGAACTTGAGGGAGTTTTCAGAACTCAAATACTGAAAGTTTACAATCCTATAGATAGACTTCAAGATTTGTTATCTCGGGACCCTTCAGATGATCTAGAAAAGAAAGTAATACTTTTTATGGAAACTCTTCAAGAAGAATCGAGAATACCAATTAACAAAATAGGAGTATCAGGATCCATCTTAGTTGATTTAACAAATCCAGATTCAGACATCGATATAGTAGTCTACGGGGAAAAAAATTGCCGTGCAGCTTACGAAGCACTGAGAAATCTTTTCGATAAGAGGAACTCCATAATAAAAGCCTACAATGAAGGAGAACTAAGGAAACTATACGAATTTAGAGTCAGGGACACTCTGATGAGTTATGAAGACTTTTTGTTTAGCGAAAAGAGAAAGTGTATGTCCGGAGAAGTAAACGGAAAAGACTTTTTCATACGGTTCCTTAAAGAACCAAGTGAAATATCGGAGAGATATGGAGATGTAAAGTACGTAGCCTTAAATAATGCAAGGATAGAGGGTGTGGTACTAGACGATAAAGAAGCTATATTTACTCCCTGCAGATACATTATAGAACACACCAAAACATTGAAGGGAAAAGCGCCCAAAATTAGCGAGATAGCATCCTACCGAGGACGCTTCTGTGACCAAGTTAGAGAAAAAGAAAGATTTATCGCCCAAGGAAAGATTGAGAAGGTAATCACAAAAAGTGAGACTTACTATAGATTACTTTTGGGAGGAGAAAAGGAGGACTTTTTGATCGTTAAAGGTTCTCACATAAAAAATGGTTAGATCGACAGCTAGAGGAGTAAAACTTGCGTAAAGAAAAGGATAGAGACTATATCCGAACATTAGAAGATTTATTCTTTTGTGTTGTAGGTTACATCCATCCCCCAGACAGAATTCTAGCCTACCTAAAATATATGCCAAGTCCCGAAGGAAAATGGGGACACAAACAGCGATTCAAGCGTATGTTAAAACAGTATGACGCCCAGTCTGTAGCTGAAGGTTTCAAACTGTTAGAGGAAAAATATCCCAATTACCTTTACCACGACCCAATTAATGACATCACGTTTTCCGCGGTTCCATTAGAATCCATAGCCGAGAGATATCATCCAGAAGAAAAAGTGAAAGCGCTCATCACAAGGAAAGACCTTGACTCCCTAGAAAAGAAAACGATTTCACTAATAAAAACAATATCGAATGAAAGCGAAGCTCCTATAGAGAAATATGGAATAACGGGTTCCATACTCATAAATATTCACAACCTCACTTTTTCAGATATGGATCTAACTATTTACGGAAGAGAAAACATTCTAGCAACAAAAGAAGCGATTCTAGAACTAAAGAAAGAAAAAGTGCTAAAAGGCTTCCAAGGAAAGGAAGCTGAGGAGTGGATTGAAAAGAAGGAAGGGATATTCCAGCTAAATCCTAAACAAGCAAAGCTGCTCCTGGAAAGAAAATGGAACATAGGATTCTACAAGGGAACACGCTTCTCTATCCATCCAATAAGGGAAGAATCAGAAATCAAAGAAGAGTATGGAGCAAAAAAATATAGGAGCAAAGGGTTTTCTCTAATAGAAGCTACGGTGGAAAATGCTGATGAATCCTTTTACTTACCATGCAAATACGAAATAAAAAGCATCCAAATACTTGAAGGAGAAAAAGTAGAAAACATAAACGAGGTCACATCATACGAAGGCATTTTCTGCCACTTTGCCGAAAAGGGGGAGAGAATAAGAACCAGAGGAAAACTAGAAGAGGTAATACCAAAAAAGGGAAAAGCGTACCACCGAATACTAATAGGATCACCAGAAGCCCAAGCAAAAGACTTTATACACATAGTAAAATAAATTTTACTCAAAAATAGTACAAAAGAAGTTAGCTATTCTTCGAGGGTGACACCGTATACCTTGAATTTTAGCTTTTTATAAAGATTTAATGCAGGAGTATTATTCTTAAAAACCTTCATTCTAATTTCTTTTATTCCCCGCTCCCTAAAATTATTTAATAGAGATAAAAGCAAAGTGGTGCCCACCCCTCTGCTACGATATTTAGGCAAAACACCCAGCTGCACTGGTATACCCCTATTACCAAGGGACTCGAACATTAAAAATCCCACAAGTCTTCCATCAACCTCAGCAACAAGAGTCTGCTCCAAAGGCCACTTCTTAGCAAAGTCCAAAGTCATAGAAATAAAAGGGTCGGGGCAGTGGGTTAAGCTTACGTTCACCAAATCTACATATTCTTGTAATTCATGTTCCCTTAGATTGCGGATAGTGATGCTTTTATCTACAAGTTTCAAAGGCAAACGCTTGAGATCTCGAGTAAGGTAATAGTAGATGGTTTCCCTTATTTGGGATTTCTCTGTCAACGCAGTTTTTTCTAATTCTGCTACCACTTTTTGTTTCTCCTATTAGTACCTCGTGGACATGTTTACAGGGAGTTGCGAAGTTATTAGAGTAATTCTCTCGGTCTCCGAAAAATTAGTCTTTCTCTTAAATACATATATGGTGGCTGTTAAATAAGATTTTTGCGGCTGGATACTATAAGGGCGTGTGTAAGGACAAATTGGGCGTCTACACAGCTAACTTCAAGGTTTGCAGGAAGTTGAGGCGTACGAAGCCTGTAGAAGCTCTGGAAATTATCCTAGAGATTGTTATTTTCTTGGTTCTGCTGGTTGTATGTGGGGCATTTCCGCAGCCTTGGATCATCCCTCAACAAAAGGGTCAGCCACAAAATTTAGTTATGAGCGTCAAAAATATATAATAATTTTAAAAGTCAGATATACCTTTTTAAATTCTGAAGATTTTCTCATCAAGAAAGTAGGTAGAAACTCTTTTCCAAAGGCATAAGAAATAGGAGTAAAAATTACTTACCCTTTAAATCTTCAATTAACCGATTTCCTTCAATTTTTAATTGATTCCAAATACTCTCAAATTCTGGATCATACTCACCATCCGCAGCACACTTAGCATACAGTTCAATAAACTTAAAGAAACTGGTAAGTATAGGCAGACTCAGAAGTTTCATTTGTTGTGAATTAACGTTAACATAGGAAATGATAGCGGATTCCACCGCCGAGGAAACACCTAAAATGTCCCTTAAAACAATTTTTCCCTCAACCTGTTCAGCATAAACAACATCAGTCGCAACAACAGACCACTGTTCACCATCAGATACAGAAACTTTAAACTCACACATAGAATCAACCTCCATCATTTTATAGAGAAGTTAAACGGATTTGAAATGCTTTTTCTAAATAACTGTAATTTGTATGGCGAAGTTAACTACCATTTATCTAGCTTTGTTAATTAACCCAAAAAAATTGGAGTATGTTTTCTAATTTAAGCATGCTTTACGCCTTTAGGGTACCACTACGTTATTAGACCAAGTTTTTTATAATCTTTTCATATCGAATAGACACGAATTAAAATAGTGAAGCATAAAATTGTGTCGGAAAGGTTTTGGTAGCCGAATATTTTTAAAGCGAAAAGAACAAGCGTACAAGAGAAGCTTAAAAATCACGCAGGAGATAAAGTTGAATTGTCAAGAAAGGATAAACTCCAAAAATGTACTTTTCACCCAGACATAGTTGCTGTAGGAAAATGTGGTAATTGCGGACGCCCCTTCTGTAACTTATGCCTAGAGGAGGTAGAGAAATTGGGCGGGGAGAGGTGTGTAGAATGTCTCAGCGCTAAAGAGTTGAAACAGAGAACCCGCATAAGTAAATATATTATCCTTTACATCACAGGTTTCGTGTTGAGTTTCATCTTAGCAATCTTAGGTTTTCAATCATCACAGCCGCCTTTCCTTGCATCGGCATTGTTAGGTCAGTTCTGGTGGCTTGCCGTCGCAAATTGGATGCAAAGTAAGATACCTGAACCCATATTTTATATGGCTATAGTTGCCACCATTGGTTTCCTCGTATTTGCTGCACTTGATATTAGGAGTACTCTAAGGCTACGGAGGAGTCTACCCGAACATGGATTCTGTCCAAAATGTGGAAGTGTACTTTTCGGTAAAAACATCTGTCCGAATTGTGAGAAAGAAATTCTAATTTCTCCCCCAGCCTATCCCGATATTCTTTGGCTCAGAGAATACTTAAAGATGAAAGAAAAAGTTGTAGTCGACTACGAGGAAGAATTAGCTAAGAGGAAAAAATTGCTCAGAACCAAGTACAGAAGGAGAAGAAAAAGGCTGGTCGGACCAAGGGAGTAAGAAGCATCCTTTAATCCTCCCTACTACTGTTTATAATTATTTTTTAGAGAAATATTTTGAAAAGAGATTTCGTGTTATTTAAAGACTTGCGCTTGCGTCCATTAAAACTTCTGAATTGGATTCAAAAAAAGCCAGACTCGCAACAGCCCCTATGATGCCCATTTTTCCTGTTACTTCAAACACATCTATCCCACATTTTTTTGCGGTTTTTAGGGCATCACTGCTTTTCACTTCCTTTGCTCTCACATTGTTTGCAAATTTTTTAAGCTCATTTGGAATTTTCAAGCCGTGAAGAACCGTAACTGCTGTGTTTTCAGAGAGGGTTGTTGTCCTCAGGAAATTTATAGACTTGTTAATTATTTCATCATATTTTGTGGGGTCTATAGCAATTTCTAAGAAACTTGCAGCGTTTCCCGCTGTTTTGTATTTTATGTTAGGATTTAACATCACTACTTTGTGACTAATTTTTTCTGCACTTTCACCGAGGTGGTCTAGAAGAGAGAGGGATAGAGCCCAAGTTGCTCCGGCATCTTCAGTATCAGTATCATCAATTCCTATGGTTAAGTGTTCCAATGGATCAGTAAAGATTCTACCCTCGGTGTAGCTTCCTTTATCCTCGAGCTCGACGCGTAACACGCCTTTCGCATTTTTCATTGTTTCGGTTAATGAATGAGCGGGCCCCCCAAAGGCTTTTAGTGTTTGAACAACTTTATCACCACACAAATCTACTCTCTCAACCACCACTGAAGAACCCGTCGGTTTATCAATTTTCTTTTGAAGTGTACTCCCTAGCCGAAATTTCTCTCTTAGCATAAGACCCTCGTATCTAGTACTAGTTATGACGCCTTCGGCTTTCTTATGTGTAAATGCACAGAACATAACCGCCCCCTCGCTACTGCAATTGTGATATATCTCGCCAATTTCGCGAGCTGTGTCTATGGTGGTGAAAATTCTTTTACAAGCGGAATAAGGTAAACTAGGTTTTAATCTAAAAGCGTATCTTGCGGGTTTACGACCGCTTGCACTTTCTACAAGATCAATCTGTTGCTCTTCCAGCAGTCTTCTCACCCAGTCCTGAACCGTACTCCTAGGAAGCCCCGTTTCAAAAATGATATCTTGGACTGTGAAGCTGCCGACCTCATCTGTTAATCTTCGGACCAAACCTATGCATAGTTTACGTTTTTCAAGAATCTTTGACATAATTACATTCTTCCAAGTCTAATGAACAGTTAAAGAGTTAATAAATAAAAAAAATTGCGATGCTCCAGTAAAAAATGATAAAAAGTGATGTCTAGGTAAGTGAAACCAGCACGTAATTTTGAGTAATGGTATTTAGAAATAATTGTAAGTTTAAACATTTTAAGTTTTAGATAGAATTTGATTCCAATCGATTGGGCGTTTTTTTCCACACTTGTGTTGGAGAGGGCAACTTGGACACACGGTTAAATAGATTTCTTTCACATTCTTTTTAGTCATTTCACAAATGTATCCATTTTTAGCCAAGTCCTCTGCGGGTTCAATTATTTTCTCAGCGGGTATTTCAAGATCTTGGGAAATTTCTGTAATGGTTCGGGGTTTTTTTAGCCAGAACAGGTATTCTAAGATTACGCCTTTTGATTCACCAAATTTTTCAGTAAGAATACGAGATAATCTAGTCTCTTCACTCTCGGACTCCAAGACTGAAATTTTTGAACTAGGTGCTTCGGTAAGGGATGCAATTTTTTTATTATACATAGTTGTCGTTTCGGGTTCTAGAGCTTTGGAACTTTCGCTAGAAACTAACTTGCTTTGCGATGTTAATTGTTTAGAGGATAAAGTTTGCAGCCGTTTCATTAAATCGGAAATTTCTGAATTAGAGGCAGCCTTCTCGGTGGGTTTTAGTTCTTTTTCTTCTATTTCTTCTTTGATCGCTTCTTCAGGTTCTATTGATGATTGAACGACTGTAAATTCATTAATCTGGTTATAGAGTTCTTGGAGTTCAATTAGCTCATTTCTCAGGTCAGAGTACTTCTCCTTGGGAAGCTCCATGGGAGCTTTAAGATTTTTTTGCATTCGAATAAGTTCCTCTAGCTGTTTCTGTTTTGCTATTACAGCCTCCATTTTTTCTATAATTGAACTCGTTTCCCCTTCCCTTTCTAATTTTGCTAGTAGCTCTTTTTCTTCATTGTAAAACTTTTTTAATTCTTCTTCCAAATTTTTAATATTCCTACTTTTTTCTTCCTTTTCCTTTTTGTCCATCTTAGCTATTATTTCTTCAATATTTTTTACGGCTTTTTGTACAATCCTTTGATAGCTTGCTTTTAAATTAATGGAAAAGTTTTCTTCTCTATCTTTTTGCAATAGAAGCTCCGCCTCTTCCCTTAGCGGCGTTTCGAATAAGTCGGGTTCCTCTTTTAAATGTAGCACCATACCCAGCAAAGATTCCTTCTCGTTTCTGACAATTGCATAATACAAAATTTTGAGTGAACTCGTAAATAAATGCTGTATAGTTCCCTTTTCTATTTCCATGCCTGAGAAAATATGCCGAATATCCTCTTCGGTTACATCACTAGTATGAAAAATAGAAAAATCCAATGAAACACTTTCATCCAAAAAACTGATAACGAAGATTCCTAAGGGCATACTAAATCTACCTTGAAAATCCTTGTATAAATACACGCACAAGATGAATAAATAAATTATTGGGAGAAGGATAACTGTATTTCTTCTACAGCTTCACAGCATCGGTATATATGGTTTTAAACTTCTGCCGAAAACCTTTTTAAGGACACTCAGAAATGAACAAGTCCATTTCTTTTAGTAGAGAAAAGATTAACCATTTATAAAATTTTTTAAAATAATGTTCTAGAAACGGAAACCTTCAAGTAATGCCACAAATATGGAAGAGGCGGTAAGATCTGCGGTGGTTCCTGGGTTCAGCCGACCTTTAAAACCTTGCAATTCTTCGTCAAGTTTCCAACACAGGGCCTTCCCCGTCTCTTTTAACAACCCACCTTCCTCAAGAATTTTTGCCGCCCTTTCACTAATCTCAACAGCTTTCTCTTTATTCATTTTTCTTTGAATTAGGGAATCAGGGTTTTTTGAAAGTATTCTTAAGAAAGTGTGCACTGTAGCTATGTTTACATCTCTGGATTCGCTGTAAACTTTTAAGAATGTAGGATAGCCTACTTCAAAGGTAATTTTCATACCGGTTATCCATTCTTTACTAATATTATCCCATCCAGCGCTTATTCTGAAAACATCCTGCAAACTGACACCATTTTCTTTGATGAGGGATTTTGATAGCTTGTTTGTAACATCAAATTTCTCCACCTTCCCTAAACCGCCAGGATGAGCAATATCAATTGCTTCATAAACATCTAGTGTGTCAATGGGAGTGGTTTTTTCCATTACCCTTTCAACGTTTCTTCTTAACTCATCCGCTGTAACTCTTCCGTATGAAAGTGTCATACCAGCGGCTACAGCCAACGGAACAAAAAGAAGAATAGTTCCTAGATTAACATTTCCCCCGCACTGAAAACTTGACGTATCCTTTACCGCTCTTAGAATATGTTTTCCCACGTTAGTTTCATTCAGATTGATCTCACCAGAAGCCACTAGACATCCATTTAAAGCGGCGCCTTTAATGCTGGGACCGATGGCCACCGCCCCCGCGAGAAAGTGCTCATAACGGGTTTTGTGCTCATCATGAATGCGATGCACATTTCCTGGTTTAGGATAACCACTAACCTCCAGTAGTACCGCTAATATAGCACACTGCTGAACCAAAGAAGATAGTTCTTCTCCCTTCTGCAACACTTTCCACTCCTTCAGAATCAGAGATAAATTAGAAAGATATTTTAAACTTTTGTTTACTGGTAACCTTTTAATAAATTTTTATCACTGTGTAAAACCACGAAAATTATTTAACCTAGTAAGGATTATTAGCAAAACACGGTACATGCTGAAGCCAGGTGGTGTAGCGGTCAAGCATAGGGGCCTCTGGAACTCTTATGAGTAGGAGCGAGCCTCGGACAGCAGTTCGAATCTGCTCCTGGCTACCAATTTTTTCTGAGTTTTTCCATTAGTTTAAGGAACTTTACGGAGTAAAACTGCTTCAATTGTTTTCTGTCATTTGGATGTGAATATTAATTTGTTTTTTTAATTTATGTTATATGTAATATTGATGTGGGTTAGAGAAAAGAGTTATTAATGAGAAGTTTTACATTAAAAACTTAGAGGACTTAATGTGGGTGGTCGGCTCGTAAAAAATTACTAGTAGTAATGGCGGAGAGAGGTTACTTAAATGATCCATAATATATACATTCTGCAGCGTGACGGGATGTGTGTTCTTCACCGTAAATATGGAAGTTTGGAAGCTGATGAAGACCTGGTTTCCGGATTTTTGAGTGCGTTGACTAGTTTTGGAAAAACCATTAGCGGAAAAGACGTAGAAAGTGTTATTTTGGGCGATAAAAAATTTGTTTCGATTCCCTCAGAGCACTTGATCTTTGTGTCCTATTGCGACAAAGAAGATGAAGTAAGAAATATGCTCGCAAACATCAGGGAGGATTTTATTAATTCTTATGGATCTCTACAAGGGTGGAACGGAGAAAGAAGCGGTTTTGAAGGCTTTTTAGTTAAACTCGATAAAATAGTCGGCTCAAAGGGAAATGAGGGTATCTTTAATTTTAGTGAAACGGAGGAAATTTTGAATAATTTGAAAGAGGGTAAAGTATCGGCTAAAGAGGCTACGGACCGAATTCTGGAATATTACCTCAAAAAATCGCATGAGAATAAAGGGGAGCAATAACAAGCCGGAATCCGGAAATTGAGAGAGTCAGAGTAGGAGATAGTTGAAAAGCCCAGAGTATAATTATATTTGTTTTAATGTTTCAGTTCTGTTTTTTTATTTTGTTTTTCTCAGATGCCCCTATAGGTAGGATTCGGCTTTCTCTGTGGTGCTCCACACCTCTGTGAGGTTTAATAATTCTTTGTTTTTCAAGTCTTCTAAAATTTTGTGAAGTTCCTCTTTTGATAATGGTAGTTTTCCAACTGCTTTGCGGGGGGCATTAAATTCAGTGTAAAGGTTTTCGAATATTTTTCTTCCTTTTCCTACTATACCCAAGACGGTTAATTCTTCTTCTGTGAGTTTTAGAGTTTCTTTGGGTGTGGGAGTTAAGCTCTTTTTTGCTTCTAGGTATTCTTCTTTTTTGTGTTCTCCACTTTTCTTTTCTTTCTGCAAGTTTTTTGCCTCCAGTCTAGGGAATCTTTCATATGTATAATATCTTTTTAGCGTTATTTGAAGTTATATTTTTAACTTTTCATGCTTCTAACTATTTTCTTACATTATTAGTATACGATAGGTAATTATAATTCTCTAAAGTTATGAAAATTTGGTATTTTTGTATTTATTAATTAATTTTCAAAAATGATAATCGTTAAAATTCGAACTTTATACATCCTTTAAAAATGTGTCGTGAAGGGTGAACAATTTGTTCCGATACGCATAAATACCTTAGTGAGAAGGGAAGCCCATAGTGAAGTGGGGCGCTTAAAGTGAACATTCTTAATATCCGAAGAAAGATTTTTCACATGTTGGCCCTCATTTTTGCCATACTATATCTTTTAGGCGGCTGGTTACCCGCAGCCACACTTTCTATTTCAACTCTGGTACTGTTTGCAATTATTGAGATATGGAGACTGAGAGATCCAGATTTTCCTCTAAAGATTGTGGTTACTAAAATAATTAAACCGGATGAGAAAAACAGAGTGGCAGCATACTTCTACTTTGTTTTAGCTGCAACGATTCTCATATTTCTATTTCCCGCATACGTAATGATAATTTCATTAGCAGTAGCAGCCGTCGCGGATGCTGCAGCAGCAATTGTGGGATATGAATATGGGAAGCACCATTTTGAAGTTAGAGGAAACGTAAAATCCTTTGAAGGGCTTATTGCGGGGGGTCTGGTAGCCTTTTTTATAACATTAGGAGCAATGTTTTATTTTAAAGGATTTTTCCCAGTCACATCTCTAATCGTAGCGCTCGTTTTTGTAGCCCTAGATTACTTTACCCCTCCAATAAACGATAACTTACTTAACCCAATAAGTGCTGCAATAACACTTACCCTCTGCTCCCTAGTACTCACAATCTAGTTTTTTATAACAAAGCTTAGGTTACTAAAACGTGATTTTTCCATAATTTCGAACTAGTATAAAGGAAAGGCTAAAGGGTAATCTCACCTCTAACTGCATCAACTCGCGCAGGCTTGCTTTCCTCTCCTCTTTTATAAGTGACGTAATAGGCGGGCATATAATAAGTACTCAAATTGATTCTAATATCTGTGCTTATCATTCTATTAGCGTCTGCGGGTTTTGCCGTTAGAGATTTTTTCAACATATTAACAATTTCTCTAGAAGTAATTGAAGGGTCTACTAATTCTTTTTTGTGCTGTTTTAACCAGCTCGCAGTGACCTTTAATTTTCCTGTTCTTGGAATGAAGTCTAAGGATTGGGCTCCTCCCATAGGATTAAAGAGCCATTTTGCCACTCTTGTAAGGTTGATTCTTTCCACTCCGGGTATCCTAATTTTTTTACCCACATCCGCTTTTACAGGCTTGATAATGGTATTGCCCACTTTGGAACTGTGAACCGTTTCATCGACATAAAACTCGTAATCTTTTTTCCGGAGGTAATCCAAAGTGGATTTTCCTTCTGCTAGAATAAATGATTCGTAAAACAAACTCACTGCGGTAACCTCTGCTACACCCTTTCCCTTTTCGAAAACCTTTGACTTTTTTGATTCAGCTAATCTTTCAGAATCGTTCTTGCTAACTTTTGCCGGGAAGTAGAATTTACTTAGTGTATTGATTTTTTCGACAAATTTGGGTTTAGTTTTCGACATCAAATTATAATCACTCAATTTAGATGACATTTTAAAAAACTCCTCCATTCCTTTTTTGATGAGTGGTACTAAACTTATATATAATTTGTCCTAAATGAGTTTTGAGGTGTTCTGTTTTGAGGCTTATTGTAGCTGTTACTGGTGCAAGCGGTGTAGTATATGCGTATAATCTTTTGAAGGAACTGAAAAAATTGAACATTGTAATTTTCCTTATTATTTCTGAGACTGCAAAGAAGATTATTGATGTGGAGTTGGGTGTTACATGGAGGGAGTTTTCCAAACTTGCACACAGAATTTTTGATAACTCTGATATAGCGGCGAGTGTAGCTAGCGGGTCTTTCCCCGTAGATGGTATGATTATAGTCCCTTGTTCCATGGCCACCCTAGCAGCAGTGGCGCATGGGTACTCTGATAATCTTATTCGAAGAGCGGCGGACTGTACACTAAAAGAAAACAGGCTTCTTATACTGGTTCCTCGTGAAACACCTCTTAGCCTCACTAGTCTAGAAAATATGACGAAGGCTAAAATGGCGGGAGCAGTGATTCTTCCTGCTATGCCTGGATTCTATCACAAACCCAAAAATTTGGAAGAACTGGTAAACTTTGTAGTGGGCAAAATTTTGGATATATTAAAATTAGAACATAATCTCTATCAGAGGTGGGGAACTGATGATGACAAAGAATAAAAAATTTTTTGTTAGCTCATCCAAGACCCGCGAGGCAAGGCAAAGGAATCTCAAACATCAATAAAATAAACTTAAAAGTTCTTCCTTAAAAATTATAAAAGATACACGTTAATAGGCATAAAGCTTTAGGATATCTATATTTAAATCTGTTAAACAGCCACAGAGTTCAGCGAGATTATCTGTTTTTAGAATATAGTAAGCATACTTTTTTTCAGAACCTTTCGGAGATTCTACTTCGATATAAATGGTATTGAGTGCCAAAAATACACAATTGATTTTGGATATTGGAATCACAAAACTTTGACTCTCATCCATAACTACAATTTTATCTGGATAGATCTCATAGTTTATTCCTTTGGCAAGAACCTCGGGCAAAGCATCCACCTCATTTTTGATTAGCTTATAGTTCTATTTATGTATGTTCCAAGCCTGAGTTTGGAGACAGAATTTTCTAAATTTTACTTAAATTCTAGAGAAAATTTTAGAGATAGTGGAAAATAGATTTATGGTTTATTTTATTGTAACTTTTAAGTAGTGGAGTGCGCTATAACTTTAGTAGAGCTTTTGGTAATTTGGGGTTTGAGAATGTCTTCAAAAGAGGAAATAAAAAACATAAAAATTAAGCTAAATAATGTTGCTGATTCAATTCGAGATTTTATGCTTCAACTGGGTAAACTTCGACAAGACTTACTAAGCCTATCTTCAAAATTAGAAGAATTACCGATAACTCCCGAATCAGGAAAAGAAAAAACAAAAATAAGCGAATTACCCCCTCCACCAACTCCTAAACCCCCTCCAATTTCAACAGCAAAATCTGTAACAGAAATAACTAGTTTACCTAAAATAACTGAGCCCGCCTCAACAGAAGCCCTAAAAACAGATCAAAAAATTCCTGAAAAAATAATAACTACACCCCCAACAACGGAGCCTACTCCCGCTCCTATTCAAAAACCCGTAAAAGCACCAGCAACTGAAACTACCGCTGCTCCCAAATCTAGCATAGAGCAGCTAAAAACTGAACCATTGCAATCGGTTTCAGATTTGGGAACCTCCACTATACCGCTAAACAAAGTGGTTAGTCTGTTAAATGAATTAGAACAACTCTGTGGGGGTAGTTTACCAGCAGAGGAAGTTGCAAACAAAATTGAAACCACTAAAAAATCTTTACAATCACTAGTTCTTTATCACCCCGTTTACTATGAGATGGATCAGACCATTAAAAAGCTCAGAACCACTTCTCCCAAGCAACCCTTAAGTCCTACCGACAAGGCAATGTTGTTATCAAAGATTCGCGAGTGGAAAAAAAGAATGATGTAACTCTTATTACTATCTCCCCCCATTTTTTAGATATTTGAGCAAGAAACTATCCTTAAAGGTTGAGGAGTATGACAGAGTCTAGGCTTCTCCTACAATCCTTACCTGGTTGAAGCTAATCCAAGGCGATACCAGATAAGCAATCTGGCGGATATTATTTCCAATACTTTTTAGGTCTTTAAGCATGTTATAGATGTTCCCCGCTAGCATCGCTCCTTTAACTGCGTTCTTGATTTCGCCTCTTTTAATTTCCCAACATGGAGTTGCAACTACGCTTACTTCACCAGATTCCGGATTACTAGAATGTGCACCTTGCACATCACGAATAAAAAAGCCATCGTCTATTTCGGATATCATTTCATCTGGAGTTTTATCTCCCTTTTTGACGCACAAGTTTGTGGGGGCTATAATAGGCGTTGTCGCGTAACCCCTTCTTTTAGCGTTTCCTGTTGATTTAGTTCCAGCTCTCCTCCCGAAATAGTTGTCAAAAATAAAACTTTTCAGGATTCCATTTTCAATAATTAATGTTTTTTGGGCTGGTGTACCCTCTCCGTCAAAAGCGGAGGTACTAAGACCCTTTTCCATTGTTCCATCATCTTCAACGGTCAAAATTTCGGAAGCAACCAGGGTATTCAGCTTATCTTTATAAGCCGATTTATCTCTAATAACGTTATCACCGCTAATTGTTGGGGTAAGAGTGTAACTTAAAAGGCCTATTAGGGCGTCCTGAGCTAAAATGACCGGATAGTGCCCTGTCTCCGCCGTTTTAGGCTTAAGTGAATCGACTGCCAGCCGAGCTGCTTCTTGGCCAACATTTTCAGGACTAATGTTTAAAGAACGCTTGTAATCGGTCTCGCTACATTCGGGTGAAACTGTGTTACCTTCTCGGGCTACTGTTCCCATCATACAGCCTATCACGGTGCTTTTTTCGTATCCTTCTACTCCATGGCTGTTTATTATGGCGTATATTCCATGTCCTGAACCTGCTCCCCCCCAGTAGGGCATTACTCTTTTATCGTACCCATTGGCTTCTTGAAGCATTCTGTTAGTTATTTCGACCACGTCTTCTGCCGTGAGTTCGGGTATTCTTTTGTCGTATATTCCTCTAACTACCGGGAAAGAACTGGGATAGGGAAGTTCAGACCAATTATTGTCTGGTTTACTGGATTTAGCGATTTGTATTGTTTTTTCGGTGATTTCTTTTAGCTTCTTTTCGTCTAAACTATTGCAGAAGCCAAAACCGACGGTTTTATTGACTATGGCGCGAATCCCAACTCCACTGTCTATGCTGCTATTACTGCTGGTTATCTGTCCAAGCCTAACTTCTATTTCAAAAGATTTACCGGATGCAACGTACAATTCTACTTCATCTGCACCCATTTGTTCCGCTAAAGGAATTATACCTTCCACCTTACCTAATATTTCGCTCATTTAATCCGCTCCACCTACAATGAGATTTTTAACCCTAGTGGGGGGACCTCCATCCCCAACAAAAGCGGTCTGCCCCTTTCCGCAACGGCCGCTATACATTTCAAAATCTTTTCCTACCGCATCCACCTGCCTCAACGTTTCTAAAGTGTTCCCGCTTATCGAAACGTTTCTTACGGGTGCTCCTAGTTCACCGTTTACGATTTCATAGGCTTCTTGAATTCCTACCTGGAAAGTCCCATCCAGATTAGCTTGACCACCCCTAAAGCTTACCAGATAGTATCCGAAATTAATGCCTTCAAGAAGCTCTTCGAAGGTATAATCTCGAGGCTCTATGTAAGTATTTCTCATTCTAATTAATGGGGGTGCACGAAAATCCTCTGCACGTGCATTTCCGGTTGGTTTTACATTGAATTGGCCGACCATTTCAGTTGGTACCATTAAGTTCTTAAGCTTCTGCATTTTGGACGAGTGTTCCCTATCGTACATTAATCCTACCACGTAGCCGTCCTTTAAAAGAACTGTTTTCTGAGACTTCACACCCTCATCGTCATACTTGAAGCTTCCAAATTCACCCTCAACTGTACCATCATCATAGATGGTTACAAGAGGTGACGCAATTTGCATCCCTAAATTTTTAGCTAGCACACTTCCAGAAATAGTAAGATCCGCCTCCGCGAGATGGCCAAAAGCTTCATGGGCAAAAGTACCAGTTACATCTGGGCCCAGAACAACGGTAAACGATCCCCCTTTCGGAGACTTAGCCTTCATCTGATTCATGAGACGCTTAGCGAGACGCTCACCTATACTCTCAGGTGGATCTTTTCTCAAAAATCCAAAACCTTTGGTGGATCCCAATTCCTCTCTACTCGACGCGAATACGTCACCCTTTCGCGCAGTCGCCACTATCCTACTCCAAACATAAAGAGCATCCTGTTCAATAACAGTTCCCTCACTGTTAACATACCATTTTTTTCCAGTTACGTCAGCGTAATCTATAGTACAGCTCCGAACAGTCTTGTTATAGTTTAGAACATAGTCATTAAGTGTGAAAAAAAGTTTCAACTTTTCGTCAATGTGAATATCATTAGGATTCACATCCGGTTTTATCACCACCCGATCTTCCACAGTTTCGCTTTCGGAGAGGGTTACCGGTTCTTTGATGTGCCTGCTTGTGGTAATCGCCATTTTAACAGCTTTTTCAGTTGCCTCCCTTAATGCGGCCTCGGAGTTAACAGTGGCGAACCCCCAACTTCCACGAGCCAAGACTCTGATAGCAAAACCTGACTCAATCCCTTGTTTAACAGACTCTACTCTTCCGTCCTCCATATGGAAAATAGTTTCATCTGAGGTTTGCAATCTAACTTCCATAAAGTCAGAACCTAGCTTTTGACCATAATCGACAATGTCCGTTAGTAAGTCCCTCAAGATGAAGCCTCCAAATTTTAAAATGATTTTGTGTGAATTTTGATTGAAACAATAAGAAAAGGATAATGATATTTTTAACTTTAAAGTGTAGAGTAATGGCTATAAGCGTATCGCTTAATTGTTAATATGAATCCTGGTGGTTTTTAAAATGACAAGAATAAGTGTAGCCGCAATACAGATTTCAAAAGAAGAAGCAAAAGAAAAAAACATTGATAAAGCGTATAAACTAGCTAAAGAAGCGGCCAATAAAGAAGTAGATATCATATGTTTTCCGGAAAAGTGGAATATTAAGAACGGAAATCCATTAAAAGATTCCGAGTATGAGGATGCCCCCAGCATAAGATGCCTTGAAAGGATTGCAAGCGAAAACGGGGTCTATGTACTAGGCGGGTCAATTTGGGAGAAAGATGGTAAAAAGTATTACAACACATCTAGACTATTCGATAGAAATGGAAACTGTATCGGTTTGCACAGGAAAATCCATCTTTACAAATTTGAGAAAACGGTTTTTACTCCAGGAGACAGGTTAGAGCCTTGTAAAACCGAATTTGGCAGGGTGGGAATGACTATATGCTTTGATTTGGCTTTCCCCGAAGTTTCTAGAATATTGGCATTAAAAGGTGCGGATATAATATTTAATCCTTCGTTTATAGCATCATCAGGTATAGAGAATTGGCATATTTATCTAAAGGCTAGGGCTCTCGAAAATAGGATTCCCATAGTTTCTGTTAATGCGGTTAGTAATGAACGAGGCGAAGTATGGTCTGGTTCGAGTTTGATAATAGGTTTTAAAGAAGGATACGAGAGCCCTTCAAAGCTGGAACTAACTGAAGGATCCAGTAAAGAGGAAATTATTACTGCAAACCTGAATTTGGATTACGCCCGCAAAATTAGAGATATCCGTCTATCGGAAAGAAGCGAAATAGACAAGAAAATTTTCAATTGCCTTAACTCTGAAAAATGAACTAAATCGGAAACAACTCATAATAAGAGAAAGAAACGCACAACAAATTTTTCCAAAGTAACTGCCAAGATGTGGTTAATTAGTCCTCAATTTTTATTGTCAGTCTGCATTGTGGTCGCTTTTTAGTTGTTAATCTGCGGCAAGTGGCAGTCGCATTGGGATTGATCATTTTTGCTGCGGCGTTTTCTCCTTCAGAGAATATTTCACAAATTTCAGTGGAATTCTTGGTTTTAATAATGGGGCAGTTTTTTATGTCAACTTCACAATTTTTTGAATTGAGTTCTAAAATATGGTAGTCTTCCCCAAGAAGCGTACGTCTTGATATGATAAGTGAAGCGATTGAAACAGCGTCGTTAGATAATATGTTAAAGAATTGTTTATAACCCATGAGTAGATTACTCAACCTATTTTTAATCAGTTCTTTGCAAAATCTAAGTCCCTCATCTCCGAATTCATCAATGGTTGAGGTTATGAATGCTATAATTAAGTCCTGCAGCTCCATTCTTAATAGCAGTACCTTTTCTTGTTCCGAGAGTTCATGCGCTAAAGCATTTTTCTGCACTTTCTCCTCCAAAAATTTTTCCTCCATGAATGTTAAAGAATTATTTTAACAAAATAACCTTTAAAAAATTATTTATCAGATATTTAATAAACTTAATAGTTAACCCTTATTGCTTATAATCAAAAATATCAAGATAAACGTAAAAGATTTCCCCCTTCTATATCATAAATAGTAGAAATACTTTTAATGGGACTAATGCTTGTTTGTAATTAATCGGTGGTGAGAATAGTGAGTAAGAAAAAATGGACTAAGGAACCAAAAACGGTAGAAAAAGAGATCAGAAAAGTAGTATTAGACGAGGAACTAAAATCAACGATGGAAGAAGAAATTCCAAAAATGAAATTAATTACTCCCTCAATCATCTCGGGAAAGTACAAGATTCGAGTAAGCACAGCGAAAGAAGTAATCAGAGAGCTGGAACACAAAGGAAAATTAAAGCTGGTAGAACAAAATCGAAGAATGAAAATATACACATCACCAGCGAAAGGCAAAGAAGAAGCTAGCTAAAAAACAATTTTTGACCACATAATTGATAATGAAAAATATGTAAGCTTTCAAACATACTTACTTCCAATACAAAATTAAAGTAATTCCGTTGATTATTCTTCAATTTTTTAATTCATCAATTTATACCAAAAAACATAATCACTTGCCAGAAGACCATAAAATTGAATTTATTCTCTGAAGATTTTTTTCATATTTTCCACACGACCATAAAAGGCATAGTTTTAACAAAAAAGTCAACCAGAGCAAACTTCTTTGAGGAACGAAATTAATGTGAAGGGTTAAATGAAGAGGGATAGGAAAGTATGCTTAAAGCACAGTCCAAGAAATGGTGGTTCAAAAAACATTAAAACCGATGTTACTCTAAGGTGCAGAAAGGGAGCTTCTTTAAAGAGTCTTTAAGCGATGAATGTACGTTTTATTTCTTCACTTACCAGTAAATAAATTAATACCAGTATGTTTGCAGCAACTAGAGGAAGTGCCATTAAGTCTGTCAGAATCAGTGCCGATATAATAAAGCCTAAAACTGATTGCACTATTGCTAAATAGTAGGCCCAGCGTTTAAGATAAGAAAATGTAATAAAAACTATGATGCTAAAACTACCCCAGCTTATAAGAAAAACAAACCTTAAAAAGTTAAGATTTACCCAAAGATTTAGCATGTAGCTTGGTCCCAAGACCAAAACATAAGTCTCAGGATTCGAAAAAGGTAAAAGTAAACCAATAACTGTGAAAAAGCTGCCAAGCTGTGACCAAAATAACCATGTGTATATTCCAAAAATAAGCATTACAATACCCTGAATCAAGATAATAATAGACACCAGTGCAACATTAAATAGCGGTCTTCCGGACATCTTTTACCCTCATAACTTATTGCCTATCTTTTTGACGTTCCCACATTTAAGTTTGATTGTTTAAACCCCTATTAAATAATTTGTTTAACCAAATAGGAGATCGCCAAGTTTAATACTCATTATATTTTTTATTAGTATAAAAAAATTTTTTTAAAATAAATCATTCTATAAGAAAAATGAGCCTAAAAGATTTAAAAAGAGTTTAAATAAGAAAAATTTAAAGGGTTAATTGAAACAAAAATAAATAACAACACAAGACTCCTTCTGAAAAAGAGGGCACAAGGGAGGTCCTTGAATGGCAAAACCGGCAAAAAAGAAAAACAAGGAAGAACTAATAGCAGAAGAGAATATGGTCTTCATTGGAAGGAAACCGACAAAGTAGATTCACGTTAGTGTTCTACGTCGAGTGAGTTATGTTCTGGCTTGCGTTATTCAGTTTAATCAGGGTGCGAAAGAAGTTAGAATTGTTGCGCGTGGAAGAGCGATTTCCAAGGCTGTTGACGTTGCGGAGATTGTACGCCAGCGTTTCTTACCTGAGGGTGTAAAATTGGGTAAGATTACTACTGGCACCGAGATCATGGGAGCCACTGCTGACGAGAAACGTAATGTTTCCACGATTGATATTCAACTCCTAAAAGCTTAAAAGGTCTGAATCGGATTATCTACCTAGGAGTACGGCACTATACAAGTGGAAGTCCTATTAATTCAAGCCAATTAGTTACTCCAGTTTTTTTAAAAAACGAAGTTTGTAAGCATTTTCCTCAATTGCGATTTGCTTAAGAAAAGCATATAGCAATAAAAGTTGAATTAACACAAATTAATACGGGGATTAATATTGACGAATATTGACCGTGAAAAAGCAGATAAGAAATTAGGTGCACATAGTGACGCAATTCCGATAGAAACAAAGACTCTTGAGGATTTTAAGTGTGGAAACTGTGGATTACCGCTCCTAATCCATGTTTTTTGGAGAGGGGATAAATATGAGCGGGTAGTTGAGTGTAAAAGTTGTGAAATAAGTTTCCCGCTGGAAGGAAATCAGAAATCTAATGATCCTAAAGCGAATACTGTTAACGATGCTAGACCCAATTCGGCTAAGAAGGGTAGCAATAATAAAAAGGAGAGTATGGTGGAGCGGCTTGTTAAGTCATGGTGATGGAAGAACTTAATTACTTGAGGAACTTGAGGCTTTAAAATCGTTTATAGGCTAGTGAAATCATGGTGGGGAAAGTTAGATTCAAGTGTGTTCAGTGCGGTAATTGTTGTAGGGATAAGAATTTTATAATAACGATTACCCATAAGGATACTATCCGACTGGCTAATCATCTGAAATGTGATCTTAAAGAACTTTTATCGAAATACATTGGTTTTTATCAGGTTAGGAAAGAACTCGAAAACAGACTAGTTTTTCCAGCTATTTCAACATACAGGGGTAATGCTTTCTTGGGGTTAAGAAAGAAAAGCGATGGTTCCTGTCTATTTTTGAGAGATGATAATCTTTGCGAAATATATGCAGCCAGACCCCTGGTTTGCCGAAGTTTTCCCTTTACTTTTGAAGTTAAGGAGGGATGGCTTTCCTGGGGTCTAATGGCGAAAGCAGAGGAGATTTGCCCTGGATTAGGACAGGGTGAAATAGTCTCCGAGAAAAGTTTAGAAAAGATGGGTAAAGAAATAATTAGAGAACTCGAGGAATACAGGAAAATAGTTTCAATTTGGAACCATCACGCAAAAGTTGAGCAGCTAGACCCAGTTTTACTGTTGACGACATTTTTTGAAGAACCAAAACTTCCTCCTCAATCAACTTGACAAAATATTTTGGGTAGTCAGAGAAGACCAAAATTACGGAATAAATTTTACTTCCGCACCCAGTAAAAATAATCGTTTAGAAAAATTAAGATAACATTGGTAGTCTATAAAGGGCGGGATTGGTAGCAAAAATTAAATTTTGTGGGAACCGAATCTAGTTTTTTAGAGTTGAGGACAATATTTAATAACATAATTCACCAATATATTTTTGCTCTTCTTGAACTTTGGGGAGTGCGTTAATATTGAAATTAGAGGAAGCGGCTCGGAAGGCTATTGAACTTTTGAGAGAGGCAGGCGAGAATGGAATATATAATCTCGAACTTGCACAGAAACTGAAAGTTCCAAAGAGACGGGTATACGACATAGTAAATCCTCTTAAACCCTTGGGACTAATCGAAATAAAAAAGGAAAGAGGAAAAACAAAAATCTGCTGGTCAGGGAAAAAGGAGGCAGTACTTAAGCCAGAAAAGAGGGAGCCCCCTGAAAAAGAAAAAAACCGTTTAAAAATTGAAACCGTAAAGCTGATAGACGACAGGAAGCTTCTGGAATCAGTTATGGGAGAACAGGGAGAAGAAGGTTTCAAATTCAATTGCAAGGCTTTGAGAATAAGTTGCGACACCCCGTTAAAAACTTGCAGAGTGTATCATGACGGATTTGAGGTAGTCGTAGAAACTGACGGCGAAAGCTTGGTAGTAAAAACTGATTCTCTAAAACCAAAGACACCAAAGATAAAAACAGTATTTTAATCTCCAAAAATCGCCTAAAAATTCATAAACCAAAAAATGACCGAAGCAGTCTGACAGAGGGGAGCATAATAAAAATTTAAACAAGCCGCATTTTGATCTTGGCACCTCTTTTTACTTTCCTAAATAGTTCCAAATTGCTTGTAACCTTCCCGACAATGTTCACTTCTGAATAGGGTTCAATCTCCTCAAAGAACACAGCTAGCGAGTCGCCCATGACCCAGTAAGCCAATGTTCCCTTCTCAACTTTTTTTGTAGGTTTTTCTAATCCCTTCTTGATGCCTACCGGAAAATAAACCTCCTTTTCTTTCCAGATGTTTGCCCTACTAGAAATCGGAAGGGCGTCTCGGAGTGCCTCTACTGTTCGGGAGGCATAAATTCTGTTGAGCTCACCCTCAGCTTCGCCTACTCCCTCAATGATAAATTTTACCCTAAACCGTGACAAACTCTCAGACATTGTAGATTCCCCGAATTACTTTTCTAAGTGTGAAGGTTAATAAAAAGGTTTCCATATTATTCTATGATAGGTAATGTAGAATTTCTGTGATTATTGGTTTTTACATTTTTTCGGGAAAAGGGTTTGAGTTCTCTTTTTCCAAGGAATGCACGAACTTTCGCATAACTTGGTGGATAACGTGTGCTTGTTTTATAGGTAGTCTATTCCGTTTTCTTTTTTGCACAGGAATTTTTCGTGGCACCATGTGAAGGTTTTGTGTTTCTTGTAGATTTTGTCTACAGCGTCGATGATTTTTTCTGAAACGTTGGTACCGTAAATTTTTGGGGCTTTTTTCATTATGCTTGGGATATCATTCTTGTAAATATAGTTGACGAATTCGGGTAGATTTTCTAGTGGAGGTGTGAGTATGTTTGATTCGGACATGACGGATTCTGGTCTGTCCGTGTTAAAGCGGCAGGTTAATGATGTACATTCGTCAATCATATTAAGTTCTTCTTGTTGGGATCCACTATCAGTGAGACTTGCCCAGCAGTGCCCTGAGCGGAAGAATTCAATTACATTGCCGTAACTTTTCCACAGGGGTGTAAATAAAAAGTTTTTATTATCTTCGGACAGTTTTTTGATAGAGTCGGTTAGACCATAATGTGTAAGTCCTGTATTCATGGCGGTTAATTCCACAAGGCAGACGTTCATTTTGTAGTCTAAAACCAGTTTTTTTATGGCGTTAATAATGTTTTTGAATCGGGTTTCCGTGAGGTTGTCTCGACGGTGCATATCAATTCTCAACCAATTATCCTGCTCAAGCTGGGGGTATATCTCAAAAATGCTATTTTCTGGCTTGTGATTTTTGGTGTACTCCACAGCATCGACGACACTATTACCACAAATGGGAATTATTTCTGGATCGTATCCCTCCCGAACTAGATTCTCGTAGTTAATTTCGTGGGGGGCAATGAAGCAAAAGGAACTTGAACCGCATATGAAGGTGTCAATTTGTTCGGGGAATGGTTCATTTCTATCAATACACCAATCCAAAGTCCACTGACCGTTTATAAATTCTTCAAAATCAATCGCCCCCTTCACAAAATCAAACATGGAGCGGGGGTACATGCCTCTTAATCCCGCTTCATTTTGGACACATTTTCTCCCCAAACCATAGCTCCAAGCCAAAGGCACAACCCCGGCGGTTAATGTATCGCCGTGCACGCAGGGTATGAACTCTGTTTGGGGATAGTTATTTTTTAGATATCTTCCTAATTTTACCGTTTTAGAAAAGAGGTCAACAAACTTATCCGACATGTCACCACGAATATTTAAATTAGCTACTAAACGTTCGTCTAAATGAAATTCCTTTAAACCATGCCCTAAAAACTCGTCAAAATGTTGGCCAGTGTGGACCACTCCAACTGGTTTCCCTTGCTTCTCACATTCAAGAACTAGGGGGAACTGCTTATAAAAATCAGGTTTAGTAGCCACGGTCACTAATAGTGCATAGTCATCGACGGCGATTTCTCTAAGGCGGTCTTCGTAAATTTCAGGTTTTTGCAAGTTGATATCCCATGAGGTCAAAGTAAATGCTCCTTTCACCAATTTTTAACCAGATAGGACTAAGTTAACTGTAATCGTATTAATTGTTAGGGGATATAAGATTAACTTTTAAGGCTTTGGGGAAAATAAACGAGTTGGTTTTAGGTATTTATTTCTAGATATTTTTTGGAAAAAGATAGTTTTAGCATTATTTCTTTTGAATTAAATTTATGGTTTTAATATAAAAAATTGATTCATGTAAAGATTTAAGCTTATTGAAAAACTTTAATTGGTTTCAATCTAATATAGAGTTAGAGATAACTTTCCAAAAACGATTAAAAAGTGAGGGTTGCCCTTTGCAAGTAACTTCAAGACTTGAAGCCCTTCAAAAAATTCTTGAGAGGATTACAAAGAAAGGTTCCCTAAAAGCCTGCGTTGTCTCCTCGATTGAAGGCTTTGTCGTAGCATCCGCAGAGTCACCGGAAATTGATAAAAAAATCGCCGCGGCAATAGCTTCCTTCGCATTCTCCGCAGCTAAGAGAACAAAAAGCGAATTGGGACTGGGAGATTTAAGAGATGTTTTAATAAGATGCACCGAAGGCAAAGTTGTTTTCAAAGCGGTAGATGTGTCTCCAAATGAATCATTTATACTCTCAGCCATTATTCCTCCTTCAACTAGATATTATAACGGAATAATCAATATGGCTGCACGTGAAATTAAAAACCTCTTTTTAAAGTAGAATTCTTTTTTTAAAAATTTATAATTGTGCAGATATCAATTATTGGTTTAGACACATTTTTAGAAATCATTATAACCGAATTTTTTTCTTATGGTGTATTTAGGAATGAATGGAGAAAGTTTTACGTGGATAAAAAAGCGGAATCCATTATTTCACTTCTAAAGAAGCTAAGAGAAGTAGAAACTCTCGATACTGAAGAGTTCAGGAAAATGGTAGGGGACCCAGCGCTTTTTGACTTGTTGACCACCAAAGGATATAATGATTTAGCGGAACAAAGGATTTCCTTTAATTTGGAGTCCAGACTTGAAATATCCCTGATCGCTTTAGAATACGGTGTGGATATAGAAGAAGTTTGTAAACTGTTAAGCTGGAAAGAATTTGAAGCTTTTTCAAAAAGTGTGTTAGAAAAAAACAATTATTTGTGTATCCAAAACTTTAGATTCAAACACAATCAAAAACGGTATGAGATAGACGTCGTAGGTTTAAAAGAACCTTTGATACTGTGTATTGATTCCAAGCATTACAAAAAATCAGGTAAGAGCTATGTTCTAAGAACTTATTGTAAAAAGCAAATCGAGAGGATCGAAGCCCTTTCAAGAGCGTTGTCTTTAATGGTTTCAAAACTAAGAATAATTAAATGGAAAGAAGCAAAAATAATACCATTAATAGTCACACTACTAGCCGAGGAAATAGATTTTTCCGAAGTTCCCATAGTTCCATTTTTTAAACTCAACAGTTTCATTACGGAACTACCAACTCACATTTCCGAAGTATATCAAATTCACACAAAACTCCCTGAGTACACCAAGCTGGAAGACTACAAATCATAAACTTATTTAAAAAACAGTATATCCGAGTTCCCATGGTTTGGAATTATTTGAAAGCTAGATAGCGGCCATTATTTCCGTAAATACTTTTTGATAAACCTCATCTCTGTTATTTCTGGTCAAGTTGAGTATCTCTACATCCTTCCTTTTCTTAACCTCATCAACAAAAGGATGTTGAACATTTTTTCCTATTGTCCCCAGCACCGGTTTTGAGGAATCGAACGCCTCACGCACTGCAATCACAAACTCGGGTGCGAATAACTCCATCTTTCCAATCTCATCAATTATAATTAGATCCGCTTTTTCAACGGCCTGAATAAGGCCCTTCACCCCAATATTTTTTATATTCTCGTTAATCACACCATATTTACCAACTCTGTACCGACTCCTTACATCAACCTTAGCTAAAAAATCCTGTTCTCCAGTTAGAAGATTGACTATAAGAAAACCTACGCGGACATTTTTTTCACGCACCTCAGGTGTAATCACACCTCCAACTATCCGGCTACGCGACCGAACTTCTTCAATAATTTTGTTGATTAAGCTACTTTTCCCAACTCCGGGAAGCCCCGTAATTAACAGATTAACTTTCATTCGGTTTTCACCCTTTGGTATATCTTCTAAAACAATACTCAAGAGAAATAAATAAAACTTCATTGACTAACTTCTATAAGAGACGGCTTAACACTAATCATATATTTCGAATTAAAATCTCACGTCCAGCCCTAAAACAATAAGCTTGATATTCTATTAGAAAGATATAAAGTTATTAAATCGTAAATGTTGAATTCGGAGAGATGCTCTATGAGCGAGGAGGACGAACGCTTAAGGAGAAGCGCAATTCGCCTAGTGGCGGATATTCAAGGTTTTCAGGGAAGCTTTGAGTTCGAGGTGACTTCTTTTTTTGAGAGGCTTCGTAAAGAGCTTTTCGAAAGTGAAAAAACAGTTTTCAGTAACGTCGAGATGAATAGAATTCTTTCACGCCTACAGAATTTAATGATTGATCTCCTAAATCAAATAGTGGATAAGATTTCGGTTGAAGCGGTAAAACAGATTCAACTATCACTGGGAAACTTAAAGGACGTCCGCGAATCCGAGCTGCTAGCTGAAAAAACAGCTTCAGCAGCAAAGAAAGAAGCTATGGATTACAGATTCAACAAATACGTCGTGAGCCTCGAGACCCGCGTTAAAGCCCTCGAAGAAAACGAGATTGCCAGAAAAAACTGGTTAAGAAAAGTGTTAAGCCAAGATAAGAAGTATAAAATCCTGAGTTTACTGGAAAAGGAAAAAAAATCATTGGATTACGCAGAAATTTCCAAACAACTCTCACTCACCAAATCAAAAGTAAGAGAATACATTAAGGAGCTAGAAAAAAACAACCTCATCTCTGTAGATAAAACCAAAAAACCGTACACAGTAACACTCAAACAAACCCTATGGGTTTAGTCACATTTACATATAAGATAACGCATAGATTAGCCTAGAAGGAGCGGGACTAAATGGTGCGAATAATCGTGGAGTATTTCTTCAATCCAAATTCAACCGAATGCAAAAACTACATGAAAATTGTAGTAAACCCCCTAATCAGAGAACAAATGAAAGAAGTAGAATGGAGAATAATCAACATTTACGACCCAAAGGAAAAGAAGAAAATCGAAGAATACAAGATAAACGCCGTACCAGCCCTAGTAATTAACGAAAGCAGAATTCTCATAGGATTCAAACCCCAAAAAGAGGTTAAATCCATAATACAAGAAGAAATAGAGAAAGAGAAAGAAAAGAGACAAGTAAAACTCGGCTGATTCGCGGAATTTCTAAGAAGAAACCCTATTCAGTTTACCCAAGCTTTTTCGCTATTTCTTGCAACACTTCAACACAACGAGTACCATCCTCCACAGTAACCTGAGGACGAGTGTTGTTAGCCACACATTGCACAAAGTAATCTATCTCAGCAGAATAAGAAACGTGAGTCCTGCGAATCGCACTCGTGGCGAGATTCATTAGGTCGGTTAAACGTGATTCAAGTTGGTAGCGGCTTTCTTTCTTCTCACCCTTTCTTTTCAGTTTTATGGCGAATGGGGATCGTAGGACGTCTAGCCTTATGGAAGCTTTTTTTCCTATTATTTCCCAGGGGAATGAGGGGATTATGCTGCTTCCAAACCAGCTTAATTCAATATTCGCTGTGGCTCCGTTTCTCATGGTCAAGCTTAAATCAGCGTGGTCATATACACCGTATCTCTCCGCAAGAGCGTGCGCGTTCTGCACTTTTTCGATTTCTCCGCATAGGAATCTTAGCGTATCGATTGTGTGGGGGCCTAGGTCGGTTACGACGCCGGTTTTTTCTTTGAATCGGAATGGCATTACGGATTTCCATGTTCTCTGGTCGCTTTTGAAGTGTATTTTTATTTCTTTCAGGTCTCCGAGTTTTCCTAGTGATAAGATTTCGTTTGCGAGTCTTACGCTGGGTGTGAAGCGATAATTGAAGGCGGGCATGACGAATTTCTTTGTTCCGTCTAGTGCTTTCATTACCTCGTAGCAATCGTTCACAGTGGTTGCGAGGGGTTTTTCACATAGAACATGTTTTCCGTTCTTTAGAGCTTCTATAGTCATGACTTTGTGAAGTTCTGGGGGTGTGCAGATGGAAACCGCGTCAATTTTCTTATTAGCCAAAAGCTTGTGATAATCGGTGTAAATCTCTTGAACGCCAAACTTCTTCTTGATTTCCACAAGTCTTTCTTCGTTGAGATCCGCGGCAGCAACCAGTTTCACATTTTCAAGCTTAGCGTAACCTGGAAAGTGTAGGAGTTCAGCGATTTTTCCTGTTCCAATCACTCCTATTCCGACTTCCTTAATTCCCGGAACCCTTTTACCCTTACTGGGGAGGAATAGAATTCTCAGTGTTGATGTGCCGTCTTTTGCTATCCCTGTGACTGAAAGCTCTGGGCCTCTGAATTTTTTGGCGACGGATTTGGGATTATCTCCTACTATTTCGATTTTTGAGAGGTCTATTTCGCCTAATCCTCCCTGGTGCGTCTTAACTATGGTCTTTATTTTTTCGGGTTTGAAGCCCATTATGTGTGCTGCGACGGAGTCAACGGTGACCGGGTCTCTGCCGCATAGAATTATGTTCATTTCTACGGGGTTTCCTACTATGGGGCCTCTGCCTTCCATTCCTATGATTCCATCTACTACGATAAGGTCTTGTTTCACGGCTAGGTTTATTAGAGGAATTATGTGGTCCAGAATGGGGTGATAAAAGGCGGCTTTGCTCTTTTCGGGGAGCAACCCGTAGAGGTTTTTGAGCGCAACTGTGATTACTGTGTTTTCATGCGTCTTGAGTTTTGGAACATTTATAAAATAGGGAGCACTTAGGACAGTTTTGGGTAGGCGGACCTTTTGTTGATGTACTTCCACTTCTTTTATTTCGTCGTGGCTGAGATTAAGGAAGGAGACGTTGTTTTTTCTCACAATGCCCATTGCTCCGCTCTGCTCCATTCTTATTTCAGCAGGGTTTGAGGTGCTGTCGCTCTCCACAACTAAGACTTTATTTGAGTGCTCCTTAGCTACTCTGATAACAGCGTCAAAAACACGTAGATCCGTGTTTATGCAACAGTAAAGGTCCTTGTGGTACGCTATGTTGGGTTTGATTACTATCTGGTCGCCACGGTCTACGTCTATACCGCCGATTAGTTCAATTCCTTTTCTTACCGTGGTTTCTATGTCCTTCACTTTCAACAAACTTACCTTAGGCAAATACTGATCCTCCAAATATTATGATTAAACATAGTGGACTTCTATCTGTTGGACTGTGATTAGGGTGCTCCCACTACAGAGCTGTTATGAGTACTACTCAATGGATACGTTTTATTTTTGAGTCTTTTCCCACTCTACTTCCTTTCTTCTTACCCTGAAGAATAGAATGTTCTGGTAAAGAACCAGAAAGGATAAGGGCACGAAGTAGAGCCAAGCTTTGAGCTTTCTAAGTCTTGAACAAAAGAGAAGAGCTCCTAGACCGATCCAAAAACTCGTTCCTAAGCAAAGAAAGAATAAGGGCAGAACTTCGTGGTAAAATAGGCCAAGAGCTAGTGTGATTGGTAAGAGCGCTAGGCATACTGCGTTTAGGGAGGGAGCAATGTATC
Organism: Candidatus Freyarchaeota archaeon; assembly: GCA_030587365.1. GTDB lineage: Archaea > Asgardarchaeota > Jordiarchaeia > Jordiarchaeales > Jordiarchaeaceae > Jordiarchaeum. The sequence goes on from JAUQZE010000007.1 coordinate 136,186, forward strand.
TAGCGGAGAAAGATAGGAAGTTTGGTAATCGAGGTTTCGGAAACATTTTCAGGCGTAGATGACTATACTTTGCCGTGGCTTGGTCTGAACCTCTACTCCACCTCCTTCTCTGTCGGACAAAGTCCCGTAAGGAAGCTGGCTCAAGCACCTTTACTCCGGGCTTATCTGTGTATACTATTCTATAGCCGTCAACGTAGATTCTGTACCACAATTCATGATCCTCAGCCAACATTTCGGGATCCCAGCCTCCAGTTTTCTCAAGGTAGGAACGCCTCACAGCATAGTTGTAGCCGATTAGAGCGGGTGTGGCTACCAGTTGTCCTCCCTGCCAGAGTGTGTATTCGAGGTCAATTATTCGACTGAGAATGCTACGCCTTTCAGCCTCATATTTTCCTTGGACGGCCATTACCTCTGGTTTGTCGAAGTTCTTGACTAGATTCATTATTGAGTCTGGATTAATACTACAATCCGCATCATATACTGCGACTATTTCTCCTTTGGATATGGATAGTGCTTCGTTTAAACCGTAGGCCTTTGTGAACCGCTTTTTGTGTTTTATTCGCTTTGTGTTTTTCCAATTTTTTGTTTTTTTCTCAATAATTTTAAAGGTGGCATCGGTTGAGTCGTCAACAAAAACAAACTCGATTTTATCTTGAGGGTAGTTCAAGTTACTCAGACTATCCAAAACACGTTCAACATTTTCTTCTTCGTTGTAAGTGGGAACAATTACCGTAACTGTTGGCAAATTCTTTTTTTCCGTTACTATTCTTCTCCTTTTCTTAAAAATAGAAGTAAAGGCAGTAAGAAGATAAATGAGAGGCACTATCGATAGAATTATTCCTAAAATGATGTAAAACACAATGAGTATCCAAGGCAAGTCGAATATCCAAAGAAAGTTGGATATCCAAGGAAAGTTGGATATCCAGGGAAGGTTGAATATCCAAGGTAGATTTGTCAATTTTACTTTCTCCTTATGGTTTTTCTAAGATTTATCATATCATTTAAAGTTTTCAATGGTTCTTTTCCGAGGAGGGCGGGAACAAGATATCCCGCGGCGTAGAAGAAATGGCATAAGAGATTGGGTCTCCAGAATGCCAAATACCCGTATAGAGACGCAAGCATGATTCCCATATTAATTATAACTTTACTGAGATTTCTGCCGTAGAGATAATAATCGCCCACACTTATCATGTAGGCTCTTTTAAGCATATTTTCAATATCTATGCGATCCTTCCAAACCTTATGGAGAACCTCTACTTTTGGAGCGTAAACAACTCTATACCCAGAGTCCCGCACCCTATTACTTATACTAATTTCCTCACCAAAAACCTTGACACCAAGGGGACCCAGCTGCTCTTTAAATCCTCCGATTTTTAGTGCTAGATCCTTTCTAATCGCTAAGTTTCCTCCGATTGGAAAGTATACATCCTTACTCTTTTCACCCAAATTCATGATGCCCAAGATTCCGTAGACATCCTTTCCAAGCCATCTTGGCTTCTCGATTCCCACCATTAGTAGACTTATTTTCCCTCCAACACATCCAATACTCTTATCTTCAAAGGCACTACTAATTCCACGTAGCCATGACCTAGTTGCAATGCAATCATCATCAACGAATGCCACTATCTGCCCAGCGGCGTTTTGAAGTCCGTAGTTTCTCCCAGCAGCTATTCCTATTCTCTTGGAAGGTCTTACAATTTTAACATTTGAAAAGCCCGAAAATTTTGATTTAAGCTCCTCAAAGCTTCCATCTTCAGACCAATTATCAATAACAATAATTTCATATTCACCTTCAAAATTCTGATGAAGTACACTCTCCACGCAATCCAACACATGGTCTTTCCTATTGAAGGTCAGAATAACTACCGATAGAATCATGATAAATTACCCTTCGTACTTAGTATTACACTCTTTTTTTATTTTTCGGAGACTATTTATCAAATTTTAGATTACTAGTTAAAAGAAGCATTAATAAGCCCTCCCTTCACAAAAAGAGTATAGAAAGTAGCAATCGGGAATCTCAAACATCAATTATCTATCTCGGTCAAAGTGTTCAGAGAGTAATTCTTTCTAAGAAAAAGGTTTTAAAATGATTTATTGTTAAGTACGAGAGTGTAATTCTCTAAAAGTAGCATGAGGCGATATAATAAATGGTGTTGTCCGTTTCCGTTGTTTTGTGCGCGTTCAATCGAAAGAACGATGTGACGGAGTGTTTGGAGAGTATTCTGAAACAGAATTACTCCAATTTTGATGTATGGGTTGTAGATGATGCCTCAACAGATGGAACTTATGAATTCTTGAAAAAGAAATTTGGAGACAATAAAAAATTTCACATTATTAGAAACGATACGGAAATGGGAAACACCCGTTCTAGGAATATGGTTATGCGTGAATCTAAGGGGGAAATCCTAGTTTCCACGGACGATGACTGTATAGTGCATCAAAACTGGATAGCAAATCTGGTTAAAGTGTTTGAGGAATCACCCCAAATCGGCCTTGTAACCGGTAAAGTACTTCCCATATTTTATAAAAAGGTTCCACTATGGTTGGAGCCTCCGATCTATCCGATACTAGCAATAAGAACAGAAAATAAGCGTTCCGAAGCGCTGAATCCTTATGGTTGTAACATGGCGGTTCTTAGAAGTGTTATGGAGAAAATCAACTTTCTAAATGAGGACATTACCAGAAAATATGGCGGCCTCTATTCCGGAGAGGATACAGATCTAGGATTAAGAGTGAGGGCTGCGGGATATAAGGTGGTTTATACTCCAGCTGCGGTCGTAGACCACAAAATGTTCCCAGAACGTTTATCAAAAGAGCATTTCATTAGACGTGCTCTATACTTTGGCCTGTCCGAGAAAGTCTATGCTGGCTCAAATATGTGGAAACTGCTGGACGGAACCGCTAACATAATAATATTCCTATTCAAGTTTATTGCGAAATCCAAATTCTCAACTTTAACTCTTATAGCCTACAAAACGGGTTTTATGATCGGAGCACTGGGAGGAGACGAGGGGGTTCTTGAGAGATGGAGAGAATGGTTTATGCGGCTGGCCCAAAAAACCAAGTAAATCTACGAAGTTTTAAAACAAAAAATCTGAATCAAACGGGAAGATAATAAATAATTAGGAATTCAAATACCGATGAAAAGTATACTTTTGTAGAAAAAATTTGGAATGGTGCTTTTGATGGAGGATTTTGAAATTTACTGTTTTGCTGAGAAAATGAAGGCGTTTTCAATTATTTTTTCGTCTATCCTTACAAGGTACTCAAACTATTTGAACGATAATAAGGAACCAGAATCAAAGGAAGTTATTTGGTGGATACTGGATGAGATTTCTCGTGAAGCAAGTATAGCAGTCAATGTTACGAAATCCGATTTTCTTTTTAATGCACTAAAATTATTTAATGAAGCAGGAGAAAGCGTGATCGCAGGTAATGTTGAAGACGCGATCAGAAAAATGGCTGAAGCAACAACGAGGATCACCACTGAGGCAGATAGGACTCTTCGAAAAATAGAAGGGAAAAAAGAGAGAAAATAACCTACTACTAATAGCAGATTTACCCGAATTGTTTTCCTAATCTAATTTAATTACTAACAATTGATTGCTAGCCATTGTTTTCAAACGACTGCATTGCAGACCTTTAGTTATGCTCATTGTTAAACTGGATAAACTGTGGCACTAAGAATTAAAATCATATGCAAGTTTCCATTTGCAGTTACTCGAAACGGGAGACTACCAGTATTATTGTTCAATGGGGTAAGTAATCCGACAAATCCGAAACACTCATCTACAGTGCGCCAACCACTCGGCCAAACGTTTTTCATTAGAGCACCGTATACGAATAATGTTACGTTTCCATTGAGATTGTTCATTGGAACAAACGGTGTATACCAATCCGTCCATGCGGAATGCCACCCCGTAGTTCCATTACCTATTGATATTCCAGGGACTATGCCATATGGCGTTGCAGCTACAACTACAAACATCATTATGTCACCGCTCTCCTGAACATAATATGCATCAAGGTTGGTAACAAGACTGAAAGGACCCTGTTTGCCTTCGATGTCATTAGCATTAACTTGGGAAGCGTATAGGTTGTTCACTTGATAAGCGTATAGGTTAGAAGTCCAAAGATTCATGGCGGAATAAGTAACTTGATTACCTGAAGCTGCAAGGGCAAACGCTGAAAAGGTCGCTGCTATCATAACAGTTAGTAGTACGCCAATTAGCTTTTTCTTTCTCATTTCAGTTCACATCCGTTACTATGCTCACTGTTATTTTAAGATTAATCGAGTCTAATTATAGGTTTGCTATTAGGCAAAGGAGAATAAAAAGTTTTAGGTGCATCTTTATATATGGTTGTCTCGAACCGTTTTGACAGTTTCTAAAAGAAGGGTATCTATTCCCTCACCACTTTTAGCATTAATAGTGACCACTTGCGTATCGGGCACCTTTAAAATATCCTTAATTTCATCTGTCGAGGAACTCTCTTCGGAATTCTTCTTGTTCACTACCACTATGGTAGGCACCTTTTTATCCTCTACTAGTTCTTCATAAATCTCACGTGCTTTCGAAAAAGATGCAGGATTACTGTTTTCCACTACTAGAATTAAAGCATTCATACCCTTAGACAAAGATTTTCGAACTACTGAAAAATGGTCAGAACCAGGAGTTCCAAAAAAGTGAAATCGCGAATCATTCACATCACAATACGTGTAATCCATACCAACTGTAGACCCCTCACACTCCATCCGAATAGATTTCTTACCGCCGAATTCAGCCAATTTTGAAACCATTTCCGTTTTGCCGCTAGCTCGCGGACCCGCCACCACAACCTTAAAATGCGGCATTACACTCCCTCAACAACACTGAATTTTAGTTCTTAATTAGCATCCTTCACCAATAAATAACTTTCGCTAATATTAAAAAGCCAGTACTTCGCAGGAGAAGGAGCCTCAATAAAGCAAAAATGATTAACAAAATATAGAATAAGAACTAAAATTAAAGGAAATACCCCAAAAAACACGATAAGATAGAAGGAATTCTAATATTTATTTACCAAAAAGACAAAGATTTTATGGCTTTTGGAGAGTTTAACCCCACAATTTATTTTAAGCGTAATCAGAGATTGGAAGAGCGGCCCCCTGCGGGGGGTGTCCCCGAGGTCTTCCCTTTCGGGTTTCGGACATCGGATCAATCAGAGCCTATCACAATCTCTTTGTTCACGATCTCCTTACCCTCATCATCGAGGATAATGAGATGAGCGGAACACGAGAGTCAGCAGTCGTAGGATCGCATAACCATTTCCAGAAGGTTAAGAATCTTCGGGTCGATTTCCGGCATATTTTCCTTATCCTCCAGATTTTTTATTCTTAAGTTTTTATCATGGGTTTGGGTAGCTTCAATTTTTCAAGAATCTTATCCTCAAATACTTGCTTAGCCGTCACCAAGATTGACTTTTCCACCGTAGCTATGTTATGATTGGTGGCGACAATCAGGTTAGCTTTGGTGCATATTCCCTTGTCATCCGACCAGTAGTGATGTATGAGTGTTCCACGAGGAGCTTCCACTATGCCTACACCGTTACCCTGCTTGGGCTCCACGTCTGCGAGCTTAACGTCAGTACTCACTATGTCAGGGTCTTCAAGTAGAATCTTTGCCTTCTCCACAGCTTCAACCAGTTCAACTATCCTAGCCCAATTATAGGCGAGAGTGGCGTTGCATGGTCTGCCAACAGCATCTCTATATTCCTTGAGGGCTTCTTGAGCCAAAGGGGTCTCCATTTTATCGACAACATTTAAGCGCGGCAAAGGCCCTGCGCGCCAAATTCCGTCCGGATATCCCGCTGGCTTATAGAATATGTGCGTCGCATAGGAGTAAGGTGCTACATGTTCAGCTATGTATTCCAAGTAATCTTTCTTCGGGAAATCTGCAACAATTTTACCGTCGGGGCTCATAACCCTAACCGTTGCCTTCCCAAAGATGGTGTGTGTGCCTTCATTAGCGAGACCTACGTAGTATGAATCAAAAACTCCAAGCTTTGTTATAACATCCAAATAGTCAGTAACAACCTTCTTAGCAAGGTCTACAGTAAAGGTAGTAAGCTCCAGTGCCCTGTCAATCCTCTTCAACTGCTCATCGCGTTCTTCTTCAGTCATAGATTTAGACTGACCACCAGGAATGGAAGTAACTGGGTGTATAGCTCTTCCGCCTATAAGGAAGCAAAGCTCTTGTCCGATTTTCATCAATTCAATCGCTTTTTTACCCGCATCGGGTAGATTCTTAATTACTGTAACCACGTTACGATACTTCGGCTCAGCGAGAGGACCTAACAGAAAGTCTGGCGCAGCTAAGGCGTAAAAGTGTAGAGCGTGGCTGGAAATGTATTTTGCCTGTAAGAGGAGCTCTCTAAGCTTTAACGCGGGCAGGGGTGGGGTAACATCCCAGGCAACCTCGACAGCACTTATCGCGGCTAGGTGGTGAGCCTCCGGACAGATACCGCAAATCCTAGGCGCTATCCGAACCACCCGCTCCATCAAACGGCCTTCTAGGAATTTTTCAAAGAAACGCGTAACTACTACACCGAAATGGGCCTCTTCTACCCTGTTATTTTTGCCAAGCTTTATTACGATTTTTCCATGTCCCTCAAGTCTGGTTGCTGGTTCAATAACAATTTCTTTACTCATATTTTATTTCGCCTTCCTTACGGTTTTTGATACTATGCCCGATGGCAGGAAGAAGTTATAAAAGGTTCCGGCAACATCGCCGACCTTTTCTACAAGTTCCTCTGGGCTTATTGCCTCATAATCTACTATCGAGCCCAGTGCGCTAATCATCTTAGCCCCTTGGTCTATCACATTCGGTCCCGGACCGTAGCATCCCCTACAGGGCATCCCCGCCTTCGTACACAAGGCACCGCAGCCTTCACGTGTCGCGGGCCCCATACAAATGTATCCCTGTTCCAATAAACACTTCTTTGGATCCGGTATCCCTTCATAATCTCTCTTCAACTGTTTGATAGTGATCACTTCTGACTTTTCTCTTGGACACTCATCACATAGGGTACGGTTTGGGGGGGGCGGCAGCTCGCCTTTTAACAGACCCACTAGTGCATCTTTAATGTTCTGTGAGGTCACTGGGCAACCGGGGAGAAAAATTTCGAAATTCACTATTTTCCTGTTCGGTATAAGGAAGTCTAGCATCTTTGGAACATCTTCATCAGGAATAGAAGGTTCTTCAAGACTTTCGGCTTCCGTAAATTTACGTTTTAAAGCTTCATCCATAGTGGAAAGATTAAGCAATCCATAGATTCCACCGTAGGTGGAACAGCTGCCCAGTGAAATCAGAGTTTTGCACTTCTTCCTCAAAGTTTTCAAGATATGGACATCTTCCTCTGTCCTACAGACACCTTCAACAATACCGACATCGATTGAACCATCCTTGTAACCCTCTAAATCCTTGTACTTAAAATCGGTCACTACATGCCAGAAGAGAATGTCCAACTCCGGCAGAATGTCCAATAGTGCTTCGTGATTATCCAATAATGATTGGTAGCAGCCCCAACAACTAGCCAATGAAACCATAGCTACTTTAACAGGCATTGTTCAAAACCTCCAATAACTTACTCCTTATCTTTTCTAAGCGGACTAGGTCCCAACTCCTTCAGTTTTTTCACAAAATCGTTCATAACTTCAACCAAAACATTACCTTCACTGGCTGAAATCCACTCCAACCTTAATCGCTCAGGTTCAATCCCGAGCTGTTCAATCAACTTTTCAAGAAGCCTAATTCTCTCCTCCGCCCTATAGTTTCCGGTAACATAGTGACAGTCACCGTGATGACACCCCGCAATAAGCACACCATCAGCACCCAACTCAAAAGCCTTCAAAACAAACTGAGGATCAACACGACTACTACACATAACCCGAATAAACCTGGCATTCGGAGGATACTGCATCCTACTAGTACCCGCCATATCAGCGCCGGCGTACGAACACCAATTCTGCGCCGTGTAGACAAACCTACGCAGCATTGCAGAAGATGCCGACAATTCTTGGTTCAAATTCTCCGTTTTTACCCATCGTCTTTCACCTTGTTTCAGTAATGTTTTTTTGAAGTTGCAACAGTTATTTTGTTTTGTTCATGTTTTTTATTATCATTAGAGGGATAGTTTTCCCACGCGTGTTTTTAGGAGAGATTTTTTCGTGGTTTACAGTTATTTTTGATATTTAATGCTTTCGTTATCTTTAATCACTAATTTTTTAAAAAAAATAACTGACCGAAATTATTTCTACCTAGAGCTGAATTAGCTACATTTTTCATGCAACGCGTTTTTTTAAAAAAAATAAGAGCTTCTTGGGTTAAGTCGACTCTTGTTTTGCTTTGGTCAAGTATAATTACATTTTTGATTTCAAACAATCACATATAAACGGATACAGAGACTCGTTTAAAGTAATATCCTAGTTCAAGAGAATTAAAAGGACAGACCCCTCAACAACTTCCACAAAAACCAATCCCCCTCATCAATTAGAGATTCCAATACCGGCACTCTAAGCAAAGTGTAGACATATACAAAGCTTATAAGATGATGGTTCTCTTTTTTAAGACCTATGACACCCTTAAGATTATTAGATATAGTAAGGTCTTTTACTTGTTTACAGATGAGTCCAAAAATAGCGTAACTTAGAGAGTTCGCTTGGAAATTTGCTGGTGGCTGCGTGTGACAACTTTGGGAGTTTTGTTTAAAACTGTACGAGGGCTTGAAGAACTCGCCTCACAGGAGATTCTTGAGAAACTAAGTGTTATCAAGTTGATTCTTTTCCCCTACGGCCCCCGTGGATGGATTAAGTGTGAGATAGAGGACTATTCACTTAAGGATGTAGAGAGATTAAGATCCATAATTGAGGCGCATGTAATTTTACGGGAGGAGGAATATGACGAGGGATTCTCAATTGATCATTTTGCTGACGCCGTAGTAAAGGAGATTCCTGTTTACGCGCCTCACGCTCGAAGAATTACAGTTTCAGCCTACTCAAGTCACAGAAAGCCAAGCCAAAAGGAGATACAAGGGGCACTTGCGAAAAGAATCGTCAAGGAACTTAACGCCGAGTGCAACCTTAAGAATTACGACACCGCCCTAAGAATAACCCTGCTCAGGAGAGTAGCGCTTGCAACCATCAACCTAGAAATACAGCCAGGAAATATGCCAAAGAAACTTGAGACCCACCCAACACCAATACTTCCCCCAATAGCGTATTGCATGGTCAGATTAGCGTCTCCACATGAAGGCGAACAACTGCTCGACCCAATGTGCGGTTGTGGAACAATACCATGCATGGCAGCATTGGAGTGGAAAAACCTTAGGGCTACAGGTTCAGATATTTCAAGTACATATATATCCTGCGCCAAGAGAAACGCTGAAACATTAGAAGTAGCAGACAGAGTAAATTTTATGGTAAGCGACGTAACTGAACTTGCAGATAAAGGGGTCGAGGCGGATATAATTGCAGTCAACCCACCATACGGGATAGCTTTACCAACACAAAGCGAAGTAGGGAAGTTATGTAATGCAATATTTGACTTAGCCTATAAGGTTCTGTCACAACAGGGCAGAATCATCATAGTCACACCCTACCCTCAACTCGTCGAGAAAGCGGCAGATAAAAAGAAGTTCCAGATTACCAACACCTACGGAATCCGCGAAGGGGAATTACCAAGAACCATCCAAATCATCAAAAAATTAGAATAAAAGAAGAAAACCAGAGATACCTCATATCAAACCATTTTTGAATTCTTCCAGACTCAGATATGTTATCACGCTTACTGAAAGATTTCTTGGGAAGTGTTTTAAAAAAAGAAGAAAGAAAAAAATGTGATTCAATTCTACCTTTTCAGGGCGGCTTCTATTTCAGCCATCACTTGCTTGAACTTGAAGTGCTGCGTATCTATGGCTCCACTTGGACAAGCGGCGGCACAGGCACCACAGCCTTTACACAGTACACTGTTTATATTTGATTTGCCATCTACAGTCATACCGATCGCTCCATATGGGCATACGTCTTGGCATACCTTGCATCCAGAGCAGAGTTCTTCGTCGACCACGCTAAAGTAGGGTTCGATCTCCACCTCGCCCATGCCCATGAGCGCTACGGCGGCTGCGGCTGCACCCTTGCCTTGAGCTACGGCGTCAGGGATGTCTTTAGGTCCTTGAGCCATGCCGCATACGAATACGCCGTCTGTTAAGGTGTCAACTGGACGTAGCTTGGGGTGCGCCTCCAGTAAGAATCCGTCTGCACTCTTGGAGAGCCGGAATAAGTGTTGTATTTCAGTGGTGTCCTTTCTGGGAATCACAGCGGATGCTAGAACCACCAAGTCCACTTCTATCTCCATAAGTTGGCCGAGTAGTGTGTCTTCCGCGCGGACTAATAGTTTTTCTGTTCCGGGGACTTGTCGGACTTCTGCCACTCTTCCTCGAACAAAGTTTACACCATATTCTCTTCCCGCAATCTCGTAGAATTCATCGTAGCCCTTCCCAAAGGTCCGCATATCCATGTAAAATATGAACACCTCAGCATCAGGATACTTTTCCTTAATCTGCCTCGCATGCTTCACACTATAAGTGCAGCAGACCCTGGAGCAGTACTGGAACAACCTCTGATCCCGCGAACCCACACACTGAATGAACGCTATCCGCTTCGGCTTCTCATGGGTCGATGGAACAATCACCTTACCACCCGTTGGACCAAATGAACTCAGCAACCTCTCCAGCTCAAGGGAAGTGATAACGTTGGACAAACGACCATAACCATACTGGGGCGCTTCAAACGGAGTAAACACATCATAACCCGTAGCTATTATCACCGTGCCCACGTTCAACTCTATCTCTTTCTCCTGCTGGTTAAAGTCAATCGCCTCAGGCTCACAGACCTTCACACACAGCTTGCACTCTATACACTTTTCTTTATCGATGGTGTAAAGGTTAGGGACGGCTTGAGGGAAAGGAATGTATACGGCTCTTCTTGCACCAAAGCCTACTTCGAACTCGTTGGGAACGTATACTGGGCAGACTTCAACACATTTTCCACAACCAGTGCATTTTCCGGCTAACACGTATCTCGGATGCTCCACTATCTTCACTTTGAAGTTGCCCACGTATCCCTCAACACTTTTTATTTCGCTATAGGTATGGAGTTCAATATTCGGGTTACGGGATACATCCACCATTTTTGGAGTTAGAATACACGCACTGCAGTCCATGGTGGGAAATGTCTTGTCGAGCTGCGCCATTCTCCCCCCTATAGTGGGAGATTTTTCGAGAAGGTAAACTTTGAATCCCGCATTAGCAATATCCAGCGCGGCTGAGATTCCAGCTATACCACCTCCCACTATGAGACACTCCGGCGTCACTTTTACTTTCTGCACTTCCAGCGGCTCCAACTCCGCAGCCTTGGCCACAGCAATCCTTATCAGGTCTTTTGCCTTTTCGAGCGCTTCTTCCGGTTGCCTCATGTGAACCCAGGTGTCATGCTCTCTAATGTTTGCCTGTTCAAAAAGGAACTGATTTAATCCAGCCTCCACACACACCCTCCGGAAAGTTGGCTCGTGAAGCCTCGGGCTGCAGGCTGCAACCACTATTCGGTTGAGGTTCTGTTCCTTAATGTCTACCTTGATCATTTCCTGACCGGGATCCGAACACATGAATCGATAATCTTTCGCTACAACCACATTGGGCAGAGTTTTTGCGTATTCAGTCAGAACTGAAGGATTAACTATACCAGCTATGTTAGTACCGCAGTGACACACATAAACTCCTATGCGTACTTCTTCTTTTTCACCCATTCGGATTTCCTCCGAGCTTCAATTTTGAAAGGGCAATACTAAATTAAATTATCATTAAAGATTTTTCCCACGCGTATTTTCAGGGGAAATTTTTCCGTGGTCTACAGTTATTTTTTATATTTAATGCTTTCGTTATCCCGCAGTTAATAAAACACACCAACCCTAAAAAGAAGACAAAACAACAAACAAAACAAAAAGTAAAAATAAAAAAATAAAAACCCAAGCCTCAAAAAACAGTACAAAAAACCAACACCACACACAAAAAATATAGTCATAAATAGATGGTGAAATTATTATGCACTCCTTCTGTAGATGGGCTTATACACAAATTAGAATTAAGCCTTCATTTTAAGCGACAAAATTATATCTCCCTAAATTAATTTAATTACCGTTTAATTTATAATAGAACTTCAAGAGGAGTCTACCTAAATGGGTACTCTGAGGATAACTTGCGACCACTGCGGAGCCCCACTGCAATACTCCAAAGGGGAAACCGTCCTAACCTGCCCCTACTGTAAGTGCACAGTAAAACTAAGAATAAAACCAGAAGAAGAAGAGGAAGAAGCCGAAGAAGTCTCGGATGAGGAAATGGAAGAAGTCTCAGAAGAAGAAACGGAAGAAGCTGAAGAACACAACGACCGGGGGGTTGCCCTTTATAATAAGGGGTTGCTTGACGAGGCGATACGAGAATACAGAGAGGCAATAAAAATAAAATCAGACTATGCCGAAGCCCACTATAACTTGGGGCTTGCCCTTAGGTCTAAGGGGTTACCTGATGAGGCGATACCAGAATATAAAAGGGCGCTAAGAATAGAACCAGACCTTGCCGACGCCCACAACAACCTGGGGAACGCCCTTTATGATAAGGGGTTGCTTGACGAGGCGATACGAGAATACAGAGAGGAGCTAAGAATAAACCCAGACCTTGCCGAAGCCCATTACAACCTGGGGAACGCCCTTTATGATAAGGGATTGCTTGATGAGTCGGTACGAGAATACAGAGAGGCACTAAAAACAAAACCAGACCTTGCCAAATATATTCCTAAGGACCGCCGGAAGAAGATTCATAAGGGTCATCGGTGGTTTTAAAGAGTCTTCTCGGAAACAAGAGAGACTGGAATCAGAGAAGTATAACGCAGATGACCAGCGATCCAGACTTTGCCGATGTATCTTCTGATCCTGTAAATGTAATCCTTGACCCTTGTGAAGAAACCATTTTTCAAGTCCCTTTTTAACAGAACGGAATTATGTGGAGTTTTTAAGAGATTTTATAGTACTTACAGTTGCCACCAGAGAATCTTGTCTTTAGAGAAACTAAAGGCAGCGCGCTACACTGGTGCACACATCCATAACAAATCCTTTCCTCCTACTCTCTGAATAAGAACACATACAAAATAGGGATGAAGCAATGTCCAAAAAAGCTGAGCAGGTAAATGTTCTTAAAGGGATTAGCTCACCAGATACGCGTCATGCCTTATTTGAACTATGCAAGTGGTGCACCTGGTATCAGAAACTAGAGGTTAAAACTCTTTTCGGAACCCACATTAAGAAACCCCACAAAAATTGCCCCAATTGCAATTGCCCAACAACGATAATTCCTGATGAAATAGTTTGCGCATGCGGGGTTTGTAGAAGGCTGCTCGTAGAAAAATTCGTGATATCCCTTAACAGTGGCAAAAAGGTGTCCTCCGTGGAGTATGACTACGAATGCTACAATTGCGGAAACACGTCAAATATCACTTTTCTTCATCTTTGCGGCGACGGAGAACTAGGTGAGTGCGACGCTTTATCCAAAAACGAAGGGGAGAAACCCATCGGATTCGAGTGCATAAGATGCCACAAGTATACTCCAAACACAACAATCTAGTTTTAAAGAACTTCTTTCTCCTCCTCAAGCAACCTCTTTCTGAGAAGAATAATCTCTATCCCAGCATCCACCACAGCACTAAAAAGAAGAGCCAAATGAACTGAAGAAATATTCCTAAAACTAAGCCTCCCTAGTATCACTCCAAACCCTAACCAAATCATCAAAAGCCCCACGCTGCTCAGGACCAGAAACCACCAATCCCCACTCTGTCCCAACCGACCATGGTTATTCTCCGTAAACTAAAACAAACAATAAACCAGAAAATAAACACAAAACCCCACACAAAAAACACAAGAAACAATAGTTAGAATAAATTTACCTCACGTAGAAAAATGTCGCAAAAAAAGCAAAACGCCCCATTTAAAACTCGAAAAATTAAAAACAAAACAAACTCCAAACCACCAAAAACCCCAAAAACAAAACAGCCAAACACCCAAAAAACACCAAACCACCAGAAACTATAGCGGACAAACAGAGCAAATAATTTATAAATTAAAAACCCTAACGTAAGACGGCGCAAAAACCATATAAACACGCCAACAAATAACAACCACCAATTTAAATTAATTATGACCAAAAGAAGGTAGCCAACTATGGTTGAAGAACAAAAAATAGTAAGAAAAACAGATCCAAAATTCATTGAGGAAATAATAGAGTACGGATCAAAGTACTTCACAAAAGAAGAAATGGAAAGACTGAGAGCGTGCATAAATTGCGGCACATGCACAGCCGGCTGCCCTTCAGGGAGGAGGACTGCTTGGCGTATCAAGAAGATTTTCAGGAGAGCTCAGCTGGGGCTGAAGGAAGATGCTCTGAAGGATGAGGGGCTTTGGGACTGCACGACATGTTATACCTGTGCCGAGCGTTGCCCTCGTAAGGTGCCTACTACTGATGCTGTTCGTGTTATTCGTAATCTTGCTTTTAGGAGTGGTGTTGCTAATCCGAGGCATTTGGCTGTTTGTGGTTATCTTTTCAGGTTTGGTCATGCGGTTCCGATTAATGATGAGACTAGGGTTGTTAGGAAGAAGATTGGTTTGGATGAACTTCCTGCTACGGTTCATAAGTATCCTGAGGGTTTGAAAGAGGTTAATAAAATAGTTGAGGAGACTGGGTTTAAGAAAGTGGTTGATGAGGCTCAGAAGGAGGCTCAGAAGAAGGATGAAAAGAAGTAGGTATGCTTACTTTTTGGGTTGTTTGACTCCGAACAGGTATCCTGGTATTGAAGCGGTTACTAAGGATGTGCTTAATGCTTTTGATATTGACGTGTTGGAGATGGGTGGTGCTTCTTGTTGTCCTGCGCCGGGTGTGTTTGGTTCTTTTGACCTTTTTACTTGGTTAACTATTGCTGCGAGGAACCTCACTATTGCTGAGGGTGTGGGTGCGAATATTGTGGTTACTTGTAATGGATGCTTTGGGACTCTTCAAGAGGCTAATGAGATGCTTAAGGAGAATAAGGAGTTGAGGGCGCAGGTTAATGAGGTTTTGGCTAAGATTGGTAGGGAGTTTAAGGGTACGATTGAGGTTAGGCATGTGGTTGATGTTCTGCGGAATGAGGTGGGTCTTGAGAGGATTAGTGATATGACTATTCAGCCTTTGACTGGGGTTAGGGTTGGGGTGCATTATGGTTGCCACTTTTTGAAGCCGAGTGAGGTTAGGAATCAGGGGAATCCTGAAACTTCTATGATTTTGGAAGAATTGATTAGTGCTGTGGATGCATTACCGCTGGATTATAAGGATAAGTTGATGTGTTGTGGTGCTGGTGGTGGTGTGAGGGCTGCGAAGCTGGATGTGGCTTTGGATTTCACGAAGGAAAAGGTTGACAATATGTTGGCGGCGGGTGCTGATTGTGTCTGTACGCCTTGTGCTTTCTGTCACTTCCAGTTTGATGCGGGTCAGCAGGAGATCAATTCTAAGATTAAGAATGGTCATTATAATCTTCCGGTGGTGTATGTTACTCAGCTGATTGGGTTGGGGCTTGGTATTTCTCCTGTCAGGATGGGGCTGTACGATAATAAGACGCAGGTTCAAACGTTGCTTGACAAGATTCGTGCAGCTTAATTCAATCTTCTTTTTGCTTGGTATATTCTTTATTTGTTAGGATTTAGGGGGGTCTGTTTTTTCTTTCTGCTTTCATGTTTTTTATGGTAGTGGTATTGTATATGGTATAGCAGGGATAGTGTAACAAGTGTTATGGGTACTATTAAGCCGGTAACCAGTGATTTGTTTTGGGGTATTTTGTGGAGAATGGTGCTTGGGCGGTGTATTCTTTTTAATTAGTTTGTTTAGGTTGTCGTCATGTTTTTGTTATTTTTGGTTTTTTCTGGGTCATATTTATATTTATACTGGGAATATTCGATTATGATAGAAAATTTCTATTATGAATTATTGTAGTTAAGTCTTAGTCTTTAGTAATGCTTTTAAGCTTAGGATTTAGATGGGAATTTCATATGATAATATTGTATTGAGCCAAGGTTTGCAGAGATATGCAATTATTCTTGGAGGTGCAATGTTCTGGGTAAAATAAGGCCTTCCTATATTAAAAGGATTGCAAAAACTCTAACTGAAAAGTTTCCAAATGTCTTCAGTAGTAACTTTGATGAGGATAAGAAGCTTGTAAGTAAGTACACGAATGTAGAATCTAAAAGGGTTCGAAACAGAATAGCTGGCTATGTTGCAAGCATAGTGAAAGGCAGTCAATATGAGTACGTGGCTCCCGAGGAAGAGGAATTTCCAGAAGATTACGAAGAGTATGAATTGACTAGAAGAAAAGAAGCTGAGGAAGAAGCCGAGGAAGAGGTAGCAGAAGAGGAAGAAGCTGCGGAAGAAGTTGCTGAAGAGGAAACTGTAGCAGCCGAAGAAGAGACTGGAAAGAAGAAGAAGGCAAAGAAGAAGGAGAAACCAAAGAAGGAGAAAACGGCGAAGAAGAAGGCAAAGAAGAAGAAGTGAAAAATCTCAGAGCAATCTATTATTACTTTTTGGATTTTACCTTATTATGTGTGGAAAATGTGGTCTTATTTTCAATTTTTTGAACTTATTTTTTGTAACTTTGAAGAGCGGCTATTTAAAATATGAAGTCTTTGAATTCTTCGTGTGTACTTGTTTGTTTTTGACGAAATTTCCGCGAAATATTTTTATTGATTTGATGCTTTTTTGTGTGTGTAATGATTTGCTTGTGACTGATTGTTATACTTTGTTTCCTAGTTAGAAGTTTTGGAGGCAGGAATATTCTACCTAAAGGTGTTTCGCGACTTCTTAATTCTTTGAATTTCTATCCTTCCGTGTGGCGTTGTCGTGGATATTGTGCTCCTGAGGAAGTGGATCTCAAACCTACGTTGAAGTGTAATTTAAAGTGTAGGATGTGTTTTCAGCGTAAGTTGTCCGATGAGTATCGTAGGAAGATGTATGGGTCTGAGCTGTCAACGGAGAGGTATCTTTCTTTAATAGGGGAACTGGCGAGTATGGGTACTAGACGGGTGCACGTGGTTGGTGGTGGGGAGCCTCTTCTCCGGAAGGATATTTTGGAGATTATGACTTCTATAAAGAAGTACGGAATGGAAGGAGTTCTGACTACTAACGGTACGCTGTTTAGTGAGGATTTGATTCGGGAAATGGTTAAACTGAATTGGGATATTGCTATGTTTTCAGTTGATGGACCTGTTGCCGATGTTTATGATGACATTCGTGGGGTTGATGGGTCTTTTGATAAAGTTTATTCGGCTATGAAAACTTTGAGCAGAGTTAAAGCGGAATACTGTGCAGTTAAACCGCTGTTGCACATTCACTGTGTGATACTGAATATGAACTTTATGATTATCGATGAAATGATTGATTTGGCTCATGATGTGGGAGCAAATATTGTTACTTTTGATAAGTATTATCCGGAGTATGAAGAGTTAATTCTTAGAAAGGAGGATGTGTCAATAACTCTTAAGAATCTGCAAAAGGCGTATGAGAAGGCTCAAAGGTATGGGATATACATAAATGTGGAAGACTTTCTTTCGCTGTGGTTGAAACCGTCTCCCAATACTCGATGCTACTGGCCTTGGCTTTATGCTGATATTGATCCAAATGGAGACATATTACCCTGCTGCTTTAGCCACGATGTTATGGGAAACATTAAGAGGCATAGTTTCAGGCAAATTTGGGATGGAGAAAAATACAACGAACTCCGAAAACTCTTCAAGAAAAAAGAATTACCAGATTTCTGCGAGGGATGCACGCTTTATCCGGGACTAATAAATCGCATTCCTCTGGGAAAAGTACTTCACGGTTTAAGACTAGCCTAAAAATTAGACTAAAGCTATTTTCCTTTAGTGTAGAAATCCAGAGAGGTGGGTTTTTTCGGTAGGGGCAAATCTATAATAGTTATTCTCTCTGTGAGGGGAAGAGCGACATTATAAATCGGTGTGGTTGCGACCTCCGCGTAACTCTTGCCCCTGTGAGCATGCCCGTGAATCACGAAATCTAACTTATTGCTAAGAATCAGTTTTTCGTATTTTTTGCATCCCAGCTCAGGATACTGCGAAGAATTTTCACCCACCAAAGTATTGTAGGTGGGAGGATAGTGCAGTAATAGACATTTATAATCGGATTCGAGTTCCGAGACTAGTTTTCCAACCTTTTCTCTTCTTTCATTGTAAATCCGCCATATGTTTGGAATATTCTTTCTCTGCCAAAAAGTGGGTCTATCCAGCGAACCCTTGGAGGCTACGATGCCTAGGGTTTTACCTTCTGACTCAAGAACATAGGTTTCTTCCTCAAGAAATCGAATTTTACCCGAAGCCTTTTTTCGGATGTCCTCGTGTAAGTGTTCGTATTCTTCATTTCCGAAAACCGCAACAATAGGGCAGTCAACTCTGATCGCCTCAACAACCTTATCTACTTCTTCTATTTCTCCCTTGTAAATGAGGTCTCCCGCTAGAACAAACAAATCGATACTCTTAAGGTCTATATTGGATAATGCTTTGTTTAACAGTTCAAGATGTTTTGGGGAATGGATATCCGAAACCGCGGCGATCTTCAATTTTATCTCATCCCTTTTTCATTGGAAGATTGTTTGAAATCCTTTTTTAGGGTTACCACACTAGTTTATAATTGATTATTAGACGGTGAATTTTTTGAGTTCGAAGGAACGTGTACTAATCGCTTTGGATCACGGTATTCCTGATAGAGTGCCGATATACGACATGGGGATTGATAGCCCTATAGTGTTGAAGCTTATGAATGCTGAAGTGTACTCTTGGGAATTGGCTATCGAATGCTATAAAAAATTTGGTTTCGATATGGTTACTGCGTGGCCGGAGACATTTCCCTTAAACTGGTTCACCGACGATAAGGGGCGGAGAGGATTTATCGATGAGTGGGGGCGGAAGCGAGTGTTCACCGAGGATGGAACTAAATGGTACGCAGGAGGTGTGATTGAGTCAGAGGAAGTCTTTAATTCTTGGAGTTGGCCGAATCCCCACCTTTCCGAGCGTTACGTAGATGTGGAGAAAACGTTGAAACTTGCCACCGAGCTTGCTGTTATAGGATTTGTAGGGGGTCCTTTTGAGAGGGCTGCACTGGGTAGAGGACATCAGTTTATACTAATGGATTTCTTCAAAAACCCAAGCTTCGTCAGAAGGCATATGGGGAAGGTTATGGAGTATTGGATTGAAGTTGGAAAAATAGAAATAGACATGGGCGTTGACGCAGTAATAATTGCTGATGACTACGCCCACAAATCGGGTCCCTTCTTCTCTCCAAAAATCTTTGAAAAACACATTTTACCCCTTCTCAAAAAAGAGGTTCGCGTTTTCAAGAAGAAAGGTGTAAAGGTTATTCACCATTCGGATGGCTATATTATACCCCTCATCCCATACTTGATCGAGGCGGGCATTGATGGTTTACACTCCTTGGAACCCTCTGCAGGGGTTAACATAGGACAAGTGAAAAAAAGGTATGGAGACAGACTTGTTTTGGTGGGGAACATTGACTGCGGCTCTCTTCTATCCTTTGGGAAACCGGAGGAAGTTAAAAGGGTAGTTAGAGAAACTATCGCCGAGGCAGCCCCCGGAGGAGGATACATTCTCAGTTCAAGCAATAGTCTACACCGAGGAGTTAAGATAGAAAACGTTCTTGCAATGATCGAAGAAGCAAAAAGATTCAAATACCAAGATTCCGCAATAAAAGAGGACTTAAAAGGTTGGTAAGGTTTTTAAGTACGTTGAAAGCGAGTAGTCATTATCCCCCCTAAACAGTCAGAGCCCTCTGGAGAATTCTAAAGATGAAGAAGGATACTAAAGAAGTGGATGTCGAGAAAAGGTCACCGATAACTCGCAGAGCCATACTCTACGGTAGCCTGGTGGGTATACTGTACATTTTTCTTGCGGTGTATGTTAGTCTTAAGACAGGGTTGGCTTTTATTGGTGGAATGTCCATACTGGGATATATACTTCTCTCAGTACGAGGGAAGTATAATCCAAAGGAAAACGTAGTAGTAAGTGCAATAGTAGACGGGACAGCTACTATATCCGCGGGGGTTGTTGCAGGTTTACCAGCCCTCGTTATATTTGCTTATAGAAACATGTTTACCCTGTTTAACACACCAATAACCCTTCAACTTATTTTTACGATTACAATATTTGCCGGAGTCCTAGGGGTATTCCTCCTACTTCCCTTTAGGGAACAATTTATGAAGATGCCCTGGCCGCATTTAGTGAACCTCTACAAAACTATTGAAGGCCTTGGAGCGGAAGCTGACGTCAAAAATAGACTTTTAAAATGGATGGGGGTTTCTGCGGCGTATGTTGGGGGGGTATTAAGCTTGGGTTATGTATTTCCTTTCGATTTCACGTTGATACCTCCAACACAAACGTTACCCAATTGGTGGACAAAAATGATGGCCTTTGACAAAAAAGCTTTGGATTTCAGCGTCTACCCCAGCGTCTTAACCTGGAATGCCGACCCCTACACTTGGAATCTCAACCTCTACAATAATTTGAGCAATATACAGAGTTATTATCTATTTGTTGGACAGACAATGTCTCCTTATCCTTTGCCGAGTTTTATGGGAATCTCGAATAATCCGCTAATAGCGAGCGTAGGATACTTTGTTGGCTGGAAAAGAGCAGTTATGATGCTTCTTGGTGGCGTTTATTCCGTGTTAGTATGGGTGTTTTTTGAGAACCGATATTTTCCCCAGCCGGGTCGATACGCTGATTTTGGTACCCATGTAGGCTTGCCTCAGATATTTTATCTAGCAATGGGACTACTCATCGCCTTTATTGCTTGGGGTTTCATTAAAGGCGCTATAGACCAGTTGAATAATCGCAGGAAAATGAAAGCTTTAGAAAAACAGATTGAGACTCAAAGCGAAGAACAAGCAAACCAACAAATAAAATTAAAAAAGAGCAAAACACCTTCAACATCAATGCCAGTTTCAAGCGTCCCTGGCCAAGTGAAGAAGCCACTAAAACTGACGCGTCCCATAATCAGGGATTGGATTCGCTTGGCTTTTACACAATACAAATCTGTGTTTGTTATCTTGGCGATTTTCCTAGTTGGTAGCTTTCTAATGTTTTATGTATTCCAGCCCTTCTCTAACGTTCAAATTAATCCGTTGTTCATGACTATAAGTGCACCCGCTGTTCTCGCATCCAGTTGGTGGAGCGCTATGGTTATAAGTGAAACCGGGATGCCAACGGGATTTCTAACTGATTTACTCGCGGTCCCCGGAATTTTGGGTTTTGACATAAATTTCTCTAGCCTCATAGTCTTTTTTACATTGATGACTGTTATGCAAACATCGGCACTGAGAGTCATTGGCTGGTTCAAAGTAGGACGCGAACTAAAAGTCAAAGATAGAACGGTATTACTATCAGTACTTTACGGGGCGCTTTTTGCCGCAGTTGTCGGAAGCGCTATCATCTTCTTACTATACCAAACCTATGGATTCGGTACCTCTTATTTTCCAGCACCCACCGCAGCAATTACGGGAATATTCTTCTTAACCATATTACAACTCAAGACCCCAATTCTTCAAACCGGTGCTATGTTCACAACTGGGGGTTTGAGCATAATTCAATACTCCCAACTATTCTATCAGTATATTACCCAACCATATTTGGATCCCTATTTTCGATACTTCCCCCACATATTCTTTATCCTTGGTCTAATTATAGGGTTGGCTTTGTCAAAATTTGATCTTTCTCCAGTATCCTTCCTAGTGGGCGTACTAATCCCCCCCGCTTATAGTTTCTCGATAATGTTTGGCGGAGGTGTAAATTATTACGTCTATAGAAAAAATAAAAACAAGCCTAAAGAAGACTATGCTAAGGAGGATTCCAAATATCAAGACCGTCTTAGCGGTGTCGGCGCAGGTGCAGGTTTAGTATACCTCATATGGATAATAATCACAACTTTAATTATGCTGTTGGGATTCTGAATTACAATAATACCTGAAAATATGAAAGGTTATCTTTTGCCGAGTTTATATTACTTTGCTAACAGTTCCGGAACTATTAAAGAAACGTCTTTTAAAACCAAATCCGCTCCTGCTGATTTCAATTCGTCAACTGAGTGTCCCGAAGATAGAACTCCTATGGATTTTGCGCCCACACTTCGAGCAGAAATAATATCGTTAGGATGGTCACCAACCACAATCGCTTCTTCAGCCGTAACCCCAAGTAAAGACAGAGTCTTACTTAAGTGACATGAATCTGGTTTGGGTCTTTCCACATCATCCCTTGCCACAACAACATCAAAAAGAGAGCGGACTCCTATTCGATTAAGAAGAAAATTGACAACGGAGCTCTTATTAAAAGTAAAAATCCCTAATTTAAACCCTTTGTTCTTGAGTTTTCGAAGAAGTTCAATCGCCCCTGGGATTGGTGAAGTTTTATGAGCTGCTTCAATCTCATACTTTTCAACGGCTTCGTCAACTTCTTTTAACATACTTAAAATCTTCGAGCCGGAATCGTCCTGAGATCGAATAATTAGAATCGACTTTTCAACCATTTTGACTATTGACTGATCCAGTGAAAGTATCGACTCTGGAGCCCCATATTTTACGAGAATTCCTATTACATCCCTACGAGCGGAAATGATGTCAATTTTAAAGTAAACAAGGGTTCCGTCACAGTCAAAAACGAAAGCCTTCTTTCCCTCTAACAAGCTATTGTTGTCAACGTTAACCAATTAAATGACACCCATAAAACTCTGTACACATTCAGAATAAGCCTAGAAATCTTTAAATTTTTGTATCTGTTCCTAGCGATGATTTTTTTCAATTACACCAGAATTGTATTGAACGTGCCGAAAAAGGAATAATCTTCTAGTAGATAAAATTCCTTCTATTTTTCCAAAATCTCAGTTTCTCAAGTATTTTCTACAAGTTCCTTTAGAAGTTTATAGAGAGGGTCATAACCGACAGCACCTAAAATATGTTCCACGGGTTTAGCGTCTTTGAAAATAATAAATGTAGGAACCGCGGTGATACCAAATGCTTGAGCAATGCCTGGTTCCTCATCGACATCCACCTTGCCAAAGATAATTTTACCAGCAAAATCATTTGCCAAACGCTCAAAAATAGGTGTCATCATGCGGCAGGGACCACACCATTGCGCTGAGTAATCTATTATAACTGGGGCCTTTGAATTTTTTATTGTCTCAGCGAATTTTGTTGAATCCATGTGTATTACTCCCTTTGGGATTTGCGGTTGAGATTGTTGCTCTATCAATTCTTTGATTTTCTTTTCACGAATTCTTTTCAGCTCTTGATCTCCCTCCATTTTTTTCCCTCTTGCAGTTTGAGAACCTATTTCATGATTGTTCAATTATCGAGAACACCCGCTAGTTTAAATATTTTACGCTTGTAAAACACGTATTTCATAACTGTTCTGGGGAGCGGGTACCCTTGTAGAACAGAGCGTGTTACTAAGAAAAGCCGAACGGCCGATGGGATAGTAGGAAGTATTCACATCTGTAAATGGTATCTATTTTTTGTTCAGCCTTACTTGGTCTTTTTCCAACCCTCTTCTAGGAAATGCACCATCTTTTCATACCATTGGTCTAAAGCCGCTCTTACCATTTTTTTAACTTCTGACGATGGAGCCGCTTCATATTCGTAGTAGTAACCTCCCCTAGCTATGCTCTTTGTCCTTCTTGTTGCCAAACCCTTGCTTATCAGGTTTGTCAGGGATCTTTGGATGGTGCTCCTATTCCTACGCAGTTTATCCGCGATTTCCTGAACCTGCATGGGACCATCTAAAAGAGTGAAATAGGTCTTTACCTCCAATTCCCTGATTCCCAAGGCACACTTGATTATGTCTGTAGGTTCCAGTTTGCCTGCGGCTATCTGCGCCCTCATCTCTTCCATCAATATTATCACCGTTAAAAATAAGGATGCGTATATTTAATAAATATTGTGCATAAAATGGCACAACCATGAACATATGCACACTACTTGTACAACCTTACCTCGTAACTAACAGAAAAAAGAAGTGAACCTCTTCACACGCGCCAATACTTGTAATATTTTTTCTTTAATAAAAGGAATAAATATTGGCGGGCGGTTAATTTCTTCGTATTTTGTTCACTCGGTTTTGATATATTTTTTAAGTTCCTTATCAGGAAGGCCGAGAGCGTAGAGAATACTGAGTAGATTCTTCTGCGCGATGACGCCATCAGCTACCTGTTTAAGAACCTGTTTAGCGTTGAAAGCGATGCCCAACCCGACTTTGCCTAACATAAACTGGTCATTTGCGCCATCTCCGACTGCAACGACCTCGTCTTTGGATATTCCCTCTATTTCGGAAATCCAGTGTATTATGTCTGCTTTCTTTTCACCATCAATGATTGGCTCTTCTACTTCTCCTGTGAGAACCCCGTTCTTGATGATTAGTTTGTTGCCAAAGGCGTAATCAAGGCCTAGTTTTTCTTTTAACCGGTCAGTGAAGTAGGTAAACCCGCCGCTGATAAGAGCTATCTTGTAGCCCATCGATTTCAGGGATCTTGTAAGCTCCTCCGCTCCTGGTGTCAGATGCATATTTCTCGCTATTTCTTCCAGGTGCTCTACATCCAATCCTTTTAAAAGCTTGACACGTTCACGAACAGCTTCTACGAAGTCGATTTCTCCATTCATAGCCCTTGCGGTTATTTTTCTCACCTGTTCCCCAACTCCAGCGATCTTGGCTATCTCGTCGATAGTTTCTTCGTCCACTAGAGTGGAATCCATATCAAATACTATGAGTTTTTTCGATTTTTGGTAAACGTTTTCTCTCTGGAGAATAGCACCTACTCCCAAGTTTTCACATAGGTTTTGAAGCTCTATTCTGACTTTTTCTAAAGGAAATTTTAGGTCGCTGAGGTCCACTAGCATCTCCATGGCAATCATTTCACCTCTAGCAATCATACGGATTTTCTCGATGTTAATATTGTAGTTTCCTAACAATGTTGAAGTTTTTGCAACAATGCCGGGTCTGTCTTTTCCCAGAATCGTTATAAGAGCCAATTCTTTTTCTGATTTTCTTCTCCCCTCTAAGTAGGGTTCCAAAGTAACCTGTAAGCCCGCTTCTGCACCCTTTTTTACTAATAGATTCTTCAGTTCATTAGTAGAAACAGTCGCTAAACTAATATCCACAATCATGAACATGGCGAATAAGCCCCTAAGCACAGTTTCCTCAACATCAACAATATTAGCGTTAACATCTGCCACTACATTAGTTAACTTGGAAACTAGACCAGGCTTATCGCGGCCGATTGCGGTTACTGTAACAAGTTTTGTTGAGGCATTTTTCAATTTTTATCCTCCAAACTCGGTATCAATAAATGTATGAACCTAATAAGAAGATGCAGGATAAAATTAAGTTCTTTACATTAGCTATCATTAACAGCAACAGAAAAAATGCATAAAAAGATTTCTAAGAAATCCTTTGCGACCAATCAAAGAGCGTGTATTTTTTTATACATCTTTGATGGTGCTCCCTATCCAAAGAATCATTCTTTAGACATATTTTCAACTATTTACACTCCAATTCTACGCATCAAATGAGGGTTATGATAGGAAACTTAAGTTAGGAATCAAAATTATTTGAGAATTACTGACGGGGGTTTGGGACAATTGAGCATCGTTTCTAATTCATTTTTAAAATATGATTATTTTAGTGCGAAGAATTTCTTTTTGTTTATTTTTTTCATTTTTTCAATTGACATTTATTCTTGATTATTGTTCTTATGGTAACATATATATAGGTAAGACTGTATTGGAAAACAATTTCTTAGAGTGTTATTCTGGAGGCGGTAAATAGAGTGGTGAGCAACACTACAGTTGAGGCGCTAAAAAATTTTGGCCTATGTGAGTATGAGTCTAAGGCATATATTGCCCTAGTGTCTTTAGGTGTTGCCACTGTGAAACAGGTTTGTGAGATAGCCAATATACCTCAACCTCGAGCTTATGATATTCTTGCTGCCCTTGAGGAGAAAGGATTGGTTGAAGTACAGCAGGGTAGACCCAAACTCTACAAGGCTATAGAACCCCGCACAGCCTTTAGACGACTTGAAAAAGCACTTAGTAGAGACAAGGAGTATGCCATAGAAGAACTCAGCGATTTTTACGGATTACAAAAGTCAAAACAGGATTTATGGACAATGCACGGAAAATCAAACATCATCAACAAAATAGAAGAGATGCTTATGGGAGCAGAGCAACACGTTATGCTTTCCTTCCCGAAAGACATACTTCTAGAGATAGAAAAAACGCTCAAGGCTGTATCCGAAAAGGGTATAGAACTCAAAATATGGACCTGCGCCGAAGAAGATAATTCAAATGTTGCTCTTCCTCTTAAAGGGAATATTGAAATGGTTTCGGACAATCAGGTATATGCAAATCTCCTTGTTGTAGACGGAAATGAAGCTCTAATTTCTTCTGGATGCGTTGAAAATTATAAGGGACCCTGGATAGGAATATGGACGAATGAACCCAGCTTTGTCAAGCTTATTAGCATTTTCTTCAAAAAACTCTGGAAAGAAAAAAAACTCGAAGAAGAAAGAGAATTCCTAGTCAGAGATTTAATGCGCCTCAAAGCTCCCTGAACAAAAACACAAACAAAACCTTTACATAAATTATTTACTGATCCGAAAACCTAAACTTCCTAGCCATAAAATTCGGAAAAGCAGCGGGCGTATAAATAGATTTTTTTTACAGCAGATTAGTCCTTCTTTGCAATTCTTATCCACTTCTCTAATCTTGTATTCATCTACCATCGAGAATCCTTAACTGATTAAATTCTTATTCGGATTCATCTATACTGAAAAACAAAAAATAGGAAAATAATTTCTGAGAAATATCTACGTTTAATCTTATTGCCTTTTTCAAAAGGTAAAAAACTTAATAATCACAAATAAGAATTACATTATTAAAAAAAGGGCAAAAAATTGGGAGTGAAATTATGGTTTCATTTCTGGAAATAATAATTTACGTAACACCCATAGCAGTAGGCACATTAATGGCAGTAATCGGCGATCGGTTAGGATTAGCTCAAATCCCCTCCAAAAAAGTGAAGCTCAAACGAGAAGCCCCAGTAACCAAAATAAAAGGCATAGGAACAGAAAATGCCAAAGAACTAAGTAAACACAAAATCAACACCGTAGACGACCTAGTAAAAGCCGACAAGAAAAAATTAGCTAAAGTCAAAGGAGTAGATAAAAAACTGGTCAAAAAATTGGTGAAATTCGCCCTAAAACAAATGATGGAGGACTAAAAAATGCAGAAATACACTCACTTAGTGGTAGGAGCAACCGCAGGAGCCATAGTAGCAGTACTTCTAGGATACACTTGGGGTATAGCCTCCCAGTTTAACGCTGCTGCATTGCAATTAGTCAAGTGGGGTTCACTAAACACAGTGCTCAGCGCAGCAAACCAAAAACTACCACCGATACTTGCGGGAGCCGCCTTCGGCATCCTACCCGACCTCGATCAACTACTAAAACGCCAACGCATAGGACACCGAAGCGGGCTATTCCACAGCGTACTAACATTCATATGGCTACCACCACTCATAGGACTCTTTGCGCCCAGTATGTTCGCACTATCAGCCGCAGGAATTTTTAGCCACTGGTTTATTGATTCATTTAATCCGACTGGTGTGCGTACCTTCCCTTATGTTCTTCCTCGTAAGCAAGAGTCTTTGAAGGATTTTCTCTGGAATCATGAAAGAGATTTGCGTATTGCCACTATTCATTATGATAATCACTGGCTTAACCTTGTGATGTGCGGTGTTTGTATAGTTATTATTTTCCTGCTTTCGGGTCAGATGCCATCTTTTAATATACTAAACCTACCGTTCTAGGATTGTTATGGGTTAAAATAAGCTTCTTTAATTTCTCTTTTTTCTTTGTTATTTATCTAATCTCGTGGTTACAGGGTTTTTAAGAAGAGAATGGTTTCTTCGTTTTTTTGGCTTGTTTTTATTGTTCTCTTTTGCCTTTTATTCGTACTGTTCCACGGGTCTCTAGTGCGTGTAGGGTTTCGTATACCCATAGCCAGCTTATGTTGAAGCCGGCGTTGTTTAGTCCTTCTCGTAGTTCGTCTATTGTTAGGTCTTGGTCCAGGTTTCTTAACATGAGGCGTGCGGCTCTGTTCCATACGCCTGACTTGTCTAATACGTTCTCTGGTGTTAACGGAGGGATGAGCTCATAGATTAGGGATTTTTGATATGCTTCGAGTTCCTCTTTAGCGAGTTCTCTTTCGGCTTCCTTAACCGTTTCTGCGGCTTCTGCTTTTTCTACTACTTTTACGGGGACTTCTGTTATGGCTTTAGGTGTAATTTCTTCAGTTACAACTTTTGGTGTTATTTCTGGTGGCTTGATTATTTCGGGTGCCATGTATTTGTCGAATTCATTTGCGTATCTTTTGATGAGGGATGATAGCATGACTAGAGTTAAGCCTACGCGTTGTTGGGTCTGTACTGCCATTAGCATTTTTTCTGATGCGCGCATAACTATTACGGACTCATTTTCAGCTGCTAATGTTATATTTGATCCGATGGTTAAGCCCGGGAAGCTTGGTTTAAAAAGCATGAGTCTCTGTTCGATGTTGCTTGATAAGTCAGAATACAGTATCTCGCCCTTCATTGTGACTAGGGCTATTCCCTTATCGCTTATCGCCCCGAATGAGCGTAGCTCTCCCTTTAATCTGTTGACAAAGTCCGAGTTTCCAGACATTTCAAAGCCCCTTAGACTTAAAAATACAATTTTGGATATTTGGTTTAACATTAAGCTTTAATTAATTTTATTATTGTAACCTTGTTTTTAAATAGTTTTTGAGACTACCTTAATTGTGAATATCTTTTAGGGCGAAGCTATCCTGATGATTTGTGACTATGCGAAAAAAGGAAGTGAGCCAGCACCAATCTTCTACATAGCTTTCAATGTATATATAATGAGGGTAACCTATTCGGGTTTTCTGGGAGCGGTGGAGGAAGCCGCTCTTTTTAAAGTTTGGTTTTTCATAATAAAAAGTGTTTTACTCGATCTTCTCAACCCTTTTCCTAGCGGTTGCCCCTCTTCCAAGTGCTTCGTGGGCGCGTGCAAGGTGGCCTGCCGCCAACGCAGCAATCAATGATATCTCTCCAGCGAGTGCGGCTGAACAAGCGATTTCGGCAAATTTTTTGGCAAGGGTGCCTGGAGGTTTTCCCTTTATGAAGCCTCCGCCGCAGTCCATTATGAAAAGAGCCTCCTGCATTTGACTCAGCCAGCAGCCGCCTCCGATTGTTCCGCATATCATTGAGGGGAGAGTCAGAGACGTGTATAAATCGCCGTCGTTGACCACTTCGGCTGTGACCATTCCCATGCTGGACTCGCCTATATGGGCTGCGTCTTGTCCTGTAGCAATCCACATGGCAGCGATTATATTTGCTACGTGGGAGTTGAAACCATACGAGGCTGCCTGACCACTACCCACATATATCTTACGATAAACTACCTCAACCATTTTTTCGGCGGTGGTCTTCAACGTATCATGTATATAATTCCTTTTTAGAACCACTTCTGACTGTACCGTCTTGCCTCTACCCAGAATAAAGTTGAGGGCGTTTGGCTTTTTGTCAACACACATGTTACCGCTGAGTGCGATTGTTTCCGCCCAGGGAAGATTCTCCTGGATAAAATCACACACAGCCTGAGATGCACTGGTAACCATATTCATCCCCATAGCGTCAGCAGTGTCTGCGAGCAGTCTAAGGAATACGTTTCTTCCGATTATCCAGTATTGGAAATCCAAGAGTTTCAGAAAGGGGTCTTCGCCTCTAAATACTTCGCGTATTTTTTCAAAGTTATCGTTTACCCATTTCACAAGTTTAGCCGCATGCTCGGTGTCGGGGACTATTATGCATGGTGCTCGGGTAATAGCGTTTTTGAGAACCAAGGCTTTTGATCCACCACTCGCTGTGATTATACTGCATCCTCTGTTAACACTTGCTACCAGAGCTCCCTCTGTGGTGGCTAGAGGTATAAAGTATTCCCCGTCAGCTATTTCTCCCTTTATCTTTATTGGACCCGCGATTCCCAATGGTACCTGTTGAACCCCTATGGGAGCCTCGATGTTTCTTGACGCTGTTTGCTTCATGTCTATTGAGTAGGATCCGATGTGTTTGAGTTCTTTTCCGATTATTTTTTCTAGGGCTTTTCTTCTTATGGTTGTGGCTGTTTCTGTGTCCGTGTATTTTTCAACTTGGTAGAATTTGATTTCTCCTTTGATTAGCTTTTCAATCAGATCTTTTTCGGTTTGTTTTTCTTGAACCATTTCTATCCACTTCAATCTTCTCTTTTTTCGATTTCAACTATTCCCTTTTCGCTATCTACAACTACTTTATCGCCGTCTTTTATTATGCTAAGGGGATCCTGTTCTAGTCTGTGGACTAGTGGGATTTCTCCGATAACCGCTCCTACTAGTGTTACGGTGTCAGATTCCCTTTGAATAATTGCCTTGGGCGCTAAGCCCTTATTCGCTAGGTTGATTAGCACGTAGGAGCCTACTGTTGAACCTACTCCGGTGCTGAATACTAGTATTTTTCCTTTGATGTTTTTTCCCGCTAGTTCGTGTCCTTTTTGTATAACCCTTCCTGTGTTCGGGTCTATAAATCCAAGGAAGGATATGGGCATCTGAGTTACGAGTGCTTCTCCTTCCACTCTGGGCTGTTTTAATCCCCTTAGTCCTTCTCCCTTTATTGTTATCTTCATTTAGACCTTTTCCCCCATGGCTATTTTCAAGCAGTCTTCAAGGGATCCCGCTGTGGATTCTATTTTACTCATTGTTGGAAGATAGTGAGCTGCCTTAAGGGAATCCGTTAGAGATAAATCGAATTCAGGTATGGGACAGACAACGGGACAGGTATCACAAAAAATTTTAGCTCCCATCCTCTCTATTCTTTGAACGTATCCCATTGATTCTGCTACAAGTCTGATGGGTCTAGAAGTAAAAATCCAGAGTTTGGTTCTGTTGGAGATTGGAGATACGAGTAGTTCCGAAATCCTCTTAATAGTGCTTATTGATGCATGAGGGCAACCTATCATAACAATATCTGGCTGGGATGTTGGAGCAAAATCTTCTTTGAGTTCTTTTAGATTCCTCTGATCCATTACTATTTTCTCAAGTTTTTTTTCTTCGAATTTCCCCCCTGTGTATTCATTAATATAGAATAGAGCTATGGAACCAGAGGCAGCCATAGCTGCTGACATTTGCTTGGCTTGCTGGATATCTATACTTGAAACTTTTTGTAAAAGTGGAATTTTTGAGCTAAAATTTTTTCCGATACTGTATCCCACCAAACCGTAATCCGTAGGGTTGGTGAGTTTTGCTTCTATTTCTACCACAACCTCGGGAATTCTGTTTTCAGGTAGATGTAATCCATATTCAGGAGTTTTTCCGAGTATTGCTGAGGCTAGAGCGGAAAGCCCGCTTTCTCTATTTGTATGTGTTCCGAAAAATGAGTTCATGAAGGTTACAGCTGAGGACTCTGAGAAGGATATATGATCACCGATTTTCGCAACATTACCTAGCTCGTAAGGGATGCAGCTGCATAAATCAAGAATACCTATGGATTGGTACATTTTTATTATTCGGTTCTGTTTTGCGGCGAAGTCATCTTTTATACTCATTTCTTTCCATTTTAATCGATCCATCCCACTGGGATTAAGGGTGGAAACTACTTCTGTTTTGGGTTCGCTTTTTACAAAATTTTCCAAAACTTCTATTAATGCATCCCCTCCCGTTTTGTATGAGACACCCGAAACATGTGCAGATTCAACTTTGATTAATTTCTCCGCGTGGAAGAAGTCTCCGAGAGCACAAAGTATTTTCATAGCAAGTCTTTTTGCTTCACCGGATTCGCCTTGAAGTATTTTTTCTTCTTCCTTACTGAGATACATAATCCTCAACCCTGATTGTGTCTTCCCCAAGGATCTTAACGGGAATAAAATGCGATCTGTCCTTATCGGAAGGTATTGTGGCGTCGATTCCCACTTTGGTTGTTTCGCGGGTTACTTGGTTTGCTGAAGGATCAAGCGACGAACCTTTATCCTTTTTTAATACAAGGTCTTTTGATGCTTGGAATCTTGTGGCGATGGCGTATTCTACGGAGTTCAAATCATAAATGTCTATATCCTCATCTACTATGATCACATGTTTCATGGATTTGTGCGCTCTAAACGCGGCTTCGATTGCGTTTTTTCCATCCTCCGGATTCTTCTTGCGGATTTGAACTATTCCATGGAGCCATGAGCAGCCGCCGGGGGTTATTAATACCTTTTTACATTCACAAACCTTATTCACCTCGTTAAAAATGGCGGGTTCCCTCGGCATACCCATAAGAAGTTTATGATCAAGCCCTCCCGGAAGTAGGGCCTGATAAATGGGATTCTTAGCGTGTGTAAAATGTTTAATCTCAACCACTGGTTGCTTCCTAATAATATCATAAGTACTGGTTAAATCGAGAAAAGGTCCTTCGTCCACTAGTTCACTAGTAATTCTCCCTTCAAGCACCATTTCGCAGTCCGCCGGTACCTCCAAGTCTACTTTTTTACACTTAACCAGTTTTAGTTCTTTTAGACTATTCGCGATCTCCAATTCATCTACGGTTATGTCTAAGGAAGTAGAGGCTGCTAATAGTAAAGAGGGGTGATTTCCAATACAAATTGCAACTTCCAATTCTCCCCCGGCTCTTTTCAAATAGACATCCGTATCTCTTTCTTCCACAATCCTTGTAGCGAATCTTTTATCATCCAATTTCATAAGTCTGTGAAAAGAAGCGTTCCTTCCAAACTCAGGGTCACGAATTATGAACACTCCGGCGGTAATGTAAGGGCCTCCGTCGCCTGCAGTATGAGTGAGTATTGGTAGATTGTTCAAATTCAACTTTTCCGTTACTTCTTGGCACCTACCATTCTTAACTATTTCTGGTTCACTCCTTTTCTTAAAGGCTTCAGCCAATCTGAATAACAGCTCTTCCTTTCTCACATTTAATGACAGGGCTAAAAGATCTCTACTTGAGCAAATGTTTCCAACTACCCTGTACGATGAGCCCTCAACCAGGTTAAATATAACGGGTCTTCCGTCCAATTTTTCCAAAAGGGCGGGAATTTCATAGGTAGATACCCTTTTATTAACTTCAATGAGCATACCGTGGGCCTTAAGATCCACTAGAAATTCTCTCAAAAATAACAGTCTCCTTACGTATCATCATCGATTATAAAAGGAATGTACCATTTAATCTTTTTGACCCACATCACCTAGACATAAAGAAAACAAAAAAAGATGTATTTAAAATTTAAACTGAATCATATTGAAGAATCGGTTTCTTGTCAGTATTCTTCTTTAAATTCTTTAACACTGGACGGAACTTGTATGAGTAATAAATTATTCCATCTCTACCATCTTCATTTATCTTTCTAATTACGGCTTCTACGTCCATTCCAAGGGTTATGTTTTCTGGTTTACAGTCCGTGAGCTGAGTGGTTATGTGTGTTCCATCTTCTAGTTGTACTAGGGCAATTATGTATGGTTTAAATATTTCAAAGTGTGATGGGACTGTATGCATAACAGTGTAAGTTATAATTTTTCCACTCTTGGGCAAAGTCACACTTGTCATCTGATTCGAATTACAGATGGGGCAGATGTCTCTAGGGGGAAAGCAAACTTTTCCACACTGAGAACACCTTTTACCCTCCAGCCGGTAACGTTGAGGGAGTTCTCTCCAAAACTTGGAAACATGCATTAAACGTCCCCCGCTTAACCCCTAAGAATGTGTACATAAGACGAGGCGCCGAAGCCGCTTATGTTATTTGTAAGTCCTGTTTCTGCACCCGGAACCTGTCTGGCTCCAGCTTGTCCACGAAGTTGGAGTACAACCTCGGCCATCTGATAAACCCCCGTGGCTCCAATGGGATGCCCTCTAGCCTTTAATCCCCCAGAAGGATTCACGGGTAAAGGACCGTCCAAACTAATTAATCCCTCATCAATTGCTTGACCCGTAGCGCCTTTTTCTACGAAGCCCAGATCTTCAATCGTTAAAAATGCTGTTATTGAAAACGAGTCATGTATCTCCATTAGGTCCACCTTTCCGGGTGTTATTCCCGCCATCCTGTAAGCGTCTCTTGCCGAATCTCTGATAGCCTTAAGAGAAAGAAAGTCGTCTCTCGTGTGGAAGATAAAGGTATCCATACCATGCCCTGCGCCTATAATCTCTACGGGGGAAGAGGTGAATTTTTTCGCGTATTCTTCTGGGCACAGAATTAAGGCTGCAGCACCATCACCAAGAGGCGCGCAATCCATTAAGTGTATGGGTTCCGCCACTGGGTTTGAATTCATTGCTTTATCCATCGAAGTTTTGAATGGAAACTGGGCGTAGGGATTTTTTGAGGCGTTATCATGCATTTGAACAGAGAATTTTGCGAAGGGCTCTCTACCAACGTCAAATGTGTTCATGTAAAGTCTCATCACCATTGCGTTAATTCCCACTAGAGAGAGGCCTAAAAAGGCTTCATACTCCTGATCTGTTACCGTTGAAACAATCGAAGTGGCATCACAAGTGGAGGTGTCCATCATTTTTTCTACACCCCCCACCAACACAAAATCGTGGGACCCTGAAGCCACAGCCTTAAATCCATTGTAAATAGCCCCAGCCCCAGATGCGCATCCTTCCTCGATTCTGGTTGCCGGAATTCCATTCAGACCCGCAAAATCGGATAATAGAGCTGCTATGTTCTCCTGATTATTAAACTGGCCGGCAGACATATTACCAACGTAAAGTGCGTCAATTTTAGGATTTCCGGCGTCTTCAAGTGCGCTTCTTACCGCTTTTGAAAAAAGTGAACGCAGTGATTCGCTGAATAGATGACCAACTTTCGTCATTCCAACTCCGATAATTGCTACTTTTCTCATGACCAATACACCCTCTTTCTTAACGTTTTGCTTCTAATCCAATTATCATCCTACGCCATTTAGCGTAACACGAATAATCCACGTACTCCTTTCTATCAATATAATCTTGAACCGTGGGAGCCAATTCACGCTTATCTTCAATCGCATCTTGAGCGACTATATAGAAGGCATCGCTCCCAGCACCCGACCCGTAGGAGACAACTAGTATGTTGTCCCCTGGTTTAGCATTGTCCAGCACCGCTGATAAACCTAAAGGAATGCAACCAGAGTAAGTGTTACCTATCGTATTTACTAGCATTCCCACTCTGATCTGTTCAGAGACGAACCCTAACTCCTTCGCTACTTTTTCGGGGAATTTCCCATTAGGCTGGTGGAAGATAGCATGCTGGAAATCTTGAGGTTTCATGTCCAACTCCTTAATTAATTGTTTCCCTGCATTAATCACATGGTGGAAGTATGCTTGTCCGGTAAATACGCCGCCATGCTTAGGATAGGGTTGTTCAGAACGCCGCCAAAAATCAGGTGTGTCTGTAACGTAAGAACTTGAGGCGTTTATAGAGGCGGCGGCCTTTCCATCTAATTTACCTATAATGAATGCAGCGCCTCCAGCCGCAGTCGCGTATTCTAAATCATCACCAGGAGCGCTCTGAGCTACATCCGCACCAATGGCTATACCGTACTTTATCATACCCGAGGAAACCAACCCCATGCAGAACTGGATTGCCTCAGTGCCTGCTTTACAGGCAAACTCTAAATCCGCTGCCAGTATATTTGGGGTGGTTCCTATAACCTCGGCAACAGTACAACCTGTAGGCTTGACTGCGTACGGTGGAGATTCGGATCCCGCGAGCACAGCCCCGAGCTCACTGGACTCTATCTGGGCTCTTTTTATCGCGTTTTGAGCAGCCTCTATAGCAATCGTGGTTGTATCTTCGTCGGGACCCGCGACTGCTTTTTCTTCTACCCCTAATCCTTCAGTGTATCTCTCTAGGTATGTTCCCCACACTGTTGCGATAGTTTCCACTTTGATTCTGTACTGGGGTAGGTACGCGCCCCAACCGATTATACCCACTGGCTGCTTTGGTATCATCAATCTGGTTAACCTCAAGATCAAAAACTGTTGAAGAATAAATTCTAAGAGTGCTGTCTTAGTAGTAGCTAAGACCTCGAAGTAGAGTATTTAAACGTTATGTATTAGTTCAATATCGCATCGACAATTTTAGCATTTAATCTTCAATAATCAATATTTGCGTACATAATGGTCATAGCACGCAAATTTGACTAAAGTTTTAAAAATACACCCTTTTATACCGTTATTTTAGCATTTTTTTAGCATTTACATGTTAAAAATTGAGACTTTAATTCCATTATCCTTAAATACTGTCAAGCTGTATAAATCCAAAAAATTAAGACCTTTTCCATCTTGGAATCAAAATTGGAAACAATATAAGATAAGAAAAGAGTATATTCTATTTCAATTTTGACGAACTGCTTAGCCTTCCTTGAAGTAAAGGTTAAATATTTTAGATACAAAGCCAAAGAAAATTTTAAGACAACAGTATCAACAGTATTTAGGAAGAGATCAATTTGGAATTCACCCAAGTAGTAGAAAATCTATCAAAAAAAGTCAATCAGGTTTTAACTTCGTTCTTAGACAGAAAAATTGCAACGGCGCCTTTTCCCGACCACAAGATATACTACTCGAATATTAAAGAGTTTATTTTAAGAGGGGGAAAAAAACTCAGACCAATTTCTCTAATTCAAGCTTATCGAGGGGTAGCGGATTCTAATGAGAAGATATTTCTCCCTTCTATTTCCGTGGAGTTACTTCACAACGCCACACTAATTCATGATGACCTCATAGACCACGATGAGCTTCGTAGGAACGGACCTACTTTCCATGTAAATTATAGGGAATGGTATAGGAGAGAGGTATCATCGGACGGAAAAGCCGAAGACTTTGGGAACACTATGGCTATTTTGGGAGGAAATACAACTTATAATTTAGGTATTGAAGCCCTTCTTTCTTCCAAGTTTCCTCATAATCTTATTTGTGAGGCTATCAACCTCTACCAAAATGTTTTCCAGGAACTAATTGAGGGAGTCATGTTCGAGAGCTTGATTCAGAGAAGAGACAACGTAACCATGGATGAGTATTTGAAAATGATAAAAATGAAAACTTCTGCTCTACTAGAGAAGTCTATACAAATTGGAGCAGTGCTTGGAGGAGCTACATCAAATCAAATTAAGGCGTTAAAGGAATATGCGGTGTTAGTAGGCCAAGCCTTTCAAATTCAGGATGACGTACTAGGAACTTTCGGGGCGGAATCGGATACTGGAAAACCTACGGATGGGGATATTAAAGAGGGTAAAAGAACGGTTTTAGTCGTTCAAACTTTTAACAACGCTTCCCCTAAAGAACTAAATGTTCTCAGGAAGATACTCGGCAATTCGAACGCAAATCCAAGTGAGGTTGAAAGAGTTAGAAAAATATTTCAAGAAACCGGAGCTCTTGAAAACTCTAAAAAAATAGCATTGCAGCTAAAGGAAGAAGCCAAGAAAAGATTACTTAAAGCTAAACCACCATTGAATAATGAGCCCCAGCAATTTTTCCTAAATCTGGCGGATTTCGTAGTAAGCAGGATTTACTAAATAACCAAAATTTAAGTTCGAATTTTTTTAAAAAAATTTGTAACGCTTCTTGGAAGAATGAAATAACTTTCTTGGAACCCGTTTCCTGACAAATAAGATATTGGGAACTTTTTTCCTTCCCTTTATATTGATTTCATATGCTTTTTTAGACATAATAAAATAATTTTTTATTCTTTGTTAGTTTTTCCGTTTTCTGAGCATAGTGAGAGTGTGTCTAAAAGTTCATTAAATTCATCTTCCAATCCCGTTTCGTGAAATTTAACAATCTCATCGATTTTTTCTTTAAACTTTTCAAATATCGCAGTGTTCCCATTCCAGATAGGGAGCTTGTCCCCATAGGCTCTGTTGAACTGTTCTCCAATTTCTTTTCCTATTCTTTCTCCTTCTAGCTCATTGTCAGTTGCAACCACTACAGCAAAGTCATCGAAATTGATGTAGCTCAATTTGGTATCTTTGGTGTCAATCTTGGATAATTCTTTTCCAGTATGTATTTTTGCTGTCTGATCAATAGCGGCGAAAATGCTCCCTAAAAGGGTCGAGTCTTTTCTTGTTAATTTTGAATCCCTGTAAACTCTATGGATTAAACACTCCCCTGTTTTTTTAAATAACCAAAGACCGTAAATCATCGAGCCCACCCTTGTATTTTCCGAATAAAATTAGTGTTAATAAGCCCTATTATAAAATAATTAACTAAACTTTGGCAAATTTTAATTTTTTCTCTGACCTTACCATCTTTAGGTGTTAATTATGTTGCCTATTACATGTCATCCCTGCATTGTTGAGAACTTTCTGCCTCGGCTGGAGGGAGTCTTCAACAAACCCCAGCTGAAGCACTTCGCACAGTACCTAACCGGACTCATAGTCTGCAATAACCGGACGATCACCGGCATAAACGAGAGCTTCACCGGGCACAACGACCAGTCGGCTCTGAACCACTGGCTCAC
>JAUQZE010000036.1 GCA_030587365.1 Candidatus Freyarchaeota archaeon
GCCCACACCCTCCTACAGCTCAGCCCGAGGGACGGCGGTTCCATAGGATGGATGAGAGCCGGCCTTAAGACGGTTGGCTCCCGCTGCCGGTACGCCGCACTGGAGGTCTTAAGATCCTTCATCGACCTAGTGGTGAAACTCGCCCAGAGGGTCAGAACAGCTGACCAGATATTGCAGTTCACTCTATCAGACATGAAGGGCCTCAAAACTCTATACCAGATGGAGATAACCTAAAATTTGCCAAAGTTTAGTAATAATTTAACTATCTCAAAATGACCCATATTAGCGGCTCTAATTATTGCTGTTAATCCTCCATAATATTGCGTTCTGTATTCAAGATCAATTCCATGGTCGATTAATAATTTTACAGTATTATAATCAACTTGTTTTTCCCACAATAATTCTAAAAGAACATTATCCCCCTCTTCATTTGTTAAATTTACGTCCGCACCAGTATCCAAGAGAAGTTTCGATATTTCAAAGAATCGTTTATCTTCCGGAACGCGCTTAACAGCATACATAATAGGGGTTCTTCCATAATCTCCCTTTTTATTTACATCCGCTCCAGCGTCAAGAAGAAGCTTCACAATTTCTACATGACCATACATACTCGCGTAATTCAAAGGCGTTTCGATATATTTTGCTTTATAATTTACATCAGCACCATTTTCTATAAGAAATCTTGCAATTTCAGCGTTGCCTTCGTAATCACAGACTTGCACTAAGGCGGTGCGTCTATTTTCATCGGTGGCGTTTACCTCGGCTCCTTGTTGTATTGCTTCTTTGATCGCTCCTAAATCTTTATTGCGAGTAGCTTCTAAAAGTTTATTATTTAAGGTTGCTTTAGATGGTTTAGCGCTTTTTTGTTTAGATTCTTTCACAGGTTTTAGCGTTTTAGCAGTGTCATTCGTTGTTCTAGTTTTCTTTTCTATTGGTTTTAGTTTTTCTTTTCCAGTCCAAGGCATTCCTAGTTCTTCAAGAGCTTCTTTTGCTTCTTCTGTGAAATCCATACCTGTATAATGAAAAGCGTTATCGGGATTGGGAGATGTATATACTGAATATTGAAAAGCCTCAATAGCTTCTTCGACTCTGCCAGATTCCTTTAAAGCTTTTCCTAACTGATAAAACACCGCATGATTATCAGAATCCACCTCTAATGCGGATTTAAAGCATTTGGTAGCTTCATCATATTCTTTACTTTCCAAATATGCGTTTCCTAAATTGTACCATGCATCATAATGTTCTGGCATTTTCTCAACCGCTTTTCTTAAATATTCTTTCGCTAAGGCCAAATTATTAAAAACACCGTTTGCGACACCTACAATAAAAAAGGCTTCTGGATTATCGGGTTGATGCTTTAAAACAAGCAGTCCATCTTTAAGGGCTTGGCCCCATCTGCCATAATTTATATTGCTTATTCCGCTATCTATTAATCCTTTAATCTGTTTATCAGAAAGTGAAGAAGATGAAAATATGCTTACAAAGAGATCTATAATTCGCTCTGGTGCGTTTTCAAATCCTTCTACTTCTATTGTCAGCGTTCTATTATAAGATGGCTCATTAGGCGGTCGAACACTAGTAATCATAAGGGATTGTCTTCGAGGCAATCCATATGCCTTAATCACAACAGTATCCGCCTTATGGGTTACAGAGCCTCTTTCAACCTCATCAACTTGCCATTTGACCTCAAATCCCTTTTTTTTACTTCCATATTTTCGAATAACACGTTCATAGTAGTATGGTTCAGATTCTTTTATTTCTGATATTGATTCTAAAGAGGTGATAAAATTATTATCAAGAAATTGTGCAGCTTCCAAAGAAAATGAAAGCAATGATTCATATTCTCCATCCGTAGACTCATAAGGACGAATCTCTTTATTTAATTTCTTCATTTTGGGAGTTTTTTTTGCCATTTTCTAGCAATACCTTCTAGAAGTTTTTTCTTATTCGCTCTTTTTTCGCTTTTTTAAAATATGAGATGATTTAATTATATATTTTATATGTTTGTTTTATTTTAACATTTCTGAAACAATTTTTCTTTCAAAATTAAATGGTGCGAAATTTTTATTGATGATATAAAATGAGAATAAATTCTACTTTCTTGGGTTTGGTTTTTTGACTCAAGTGTGCGAAGAAATTGACTATCGTAAACTTTAAATATGGTAAACTATTTGTTTAGTTGTTCAATAACCGTGCAGAACCGCAAGTGTAACGAGGTAATAAAATGATCATTATAGAACTCTTCTACTCAAAAAACTGCCCATATTGCCCGGCAGCAAAAAAGATGGTGGAAGATTCGGTCAAAGAAGTAGAAAAATCACTCAAAGAGGATATAATAGTGAACGAAATAAACGTAAATACAAGAACCGGTCAGGAGAAAGCTAGGTTATACCAAATTCAGGGGGTCCCTACCATTGCGATCAACGGCGTAGTGACTTTTGCAGGGCTTCCACCAAGCACCCAAGCCCTCGCAAACGCAATCAGAAAATTCATCGATGGCAAACCGATTTACACCTAAAAACACAATCAAGAATTAAAATTATTTATCACTCTTAACTGATAATTTTGTAAAATTTTTTATTATTTAGTGGCGTAAATATCCACGGAATAAAGTTCCTTAGTAATTTCATCTACTCTTCTTATAGGTTCTAGGTTTTTACTTACTTTGTAAATCTTAAAACCGCAACCTTTTAAAAACTCAAATATTTGTTTATTCATCTCTTTGTTTTGCACATGTACCTCCATAACTATTTTTACGTTTTTGCTTTTTTTCAAAATATTTTCTGCACCTTTAAGAACCCATAGTTCGGCTCCTTCTACGTCTATTTTGATGACTCCGATGTCATTTATACCCGCATCATTTAAAACATTGTCTAACCTTCGGGTTTTTACAATAAGAGGTTTATCAGCCGTAGATGCACCACCAGTTAAAAATAATGAACTCCAACTTGACATCTTTCCAGGATAAAGTGTAGCCGTTCCCTCCTCATCGGATAATGCGTATTGGTACACTTTTATACATTTATACTTATTAACGTGAATGCTTTGGCTA
Organism: Candidatus Freyarchaeota archaeon; assembly: GCA_030587365.1. Taxonomy (GTDB): domain Archaea; phylum Asgardarchaeota; class Jordiarchaeia; order Jordiarchaeales; family Jordiarchaeaceae; genus Jordiarchaeum. Next base: position 3,053 of record JAUQZE010000036.1, read on the forward strand.
AGCCAAAAGCAATTTTCTGGAAGGGGGTCAAATGCAAGCACTTTGCCTTTATCCTTCATTAATTTTGCAAAGAGAAGCGAAAAATATCCTTTATGAGCACCTACATCTACACAGGTCAGGCCTTCTTTTACTAAACTAAAAAATAATTTGGTTTTCCAATTTTCATAAACGCCAATAACTGCTCTCATTATACCTGGCTCTTTTGCATTCAGGTAAATTTTCCCGCCGTAATAATTTATAAGGAAGTGTTTATCAGGCAAAAGAAAGTTTATTCCCAAAAAAATTTTGGCTAAAACTTTTCTAAATGCAGCTTTCAAGGGATGTCCTCCAAAAACCTAATTGGTCTTTCACTTATTCTGTTAGTGGTCATTAGGACAACTTGATATGCTTCGAATATTTTGTGACTTGCCTTTTATATTTCTTGTGGTTTCTCCGGAATTTGAAATCAAATATCTCATCTTTATCTTCAAAGATATTCCTCAAGTTCTCAAATAGATGCTTGTTATTTCTCGTTTGTGGTTCTAATATTTTGCTTTGTACTAATCCTTAAATAAAACTAGAAGGTAAAAATAATAAGAAAATAATCATTAGGATGTGTTTCTCAATGGCAGAGGAAAGCCCGTTCCAAAATGTGTTGAATCAATTGGATAAAACCGCTGAGATAATGAAACTTGATCGCAACATTCATAACTTTCTCAGTAGGCCGCAGCGCTCATTAGAAGTATCCATACCCGTTAGGATGGATGACGGAAGCATTCAAGTATTCGAAGGATACCGCGTACAATACAATTATGCACGTGGACCCTGTAAGGGAGGAGTAAGATACCATCCCTCGGTAACCTTTGATGATGTTAAAGCCTTAGCAGCACTAATGACCTGGAAATGCGCAGTTGTTGATATCCCCTATGGAGGAGCCAAAGGAGGAGTTAGATGTGACACCAAGCAAATGTCCCAAAAAGAACTGGAAAGACTAACTCGAAGATACACTTACATGATTATGCCAATCATAGGACCTGAAAAGGATATACCTGCACCCGACATGTACACCGACGAAAAAACCATGGCTTGGATGATGGACACCTATTCTATGATCACAGGTTACTCCGTACCGGGCGTGGTTACAGGCAAACCTCTAGAACTGGGTGGGACTAAGGGAAGATCATATTCAACAGGTAAGGGCGTGATGTTCATAACCCGGAGGGCACTTGAATACTACAAAATACCTATAAAAGGAGCTACGATTGCCATTCAAGGTTTTGGAAAAGTAGGCTCATACGCCGCAGAGTTTTTGAACGAGAAGGGTTGTAAAATAGTAGGCGTCACAACCATGGATGGCGGTCTATTCAATCCCTATGGTTTAAACATACCTAAACTTTTAGAACATGCTAGATTGCAGAAACCTTTTTCCGAATTCGATGATAAAAACACGGAATACGTACCCGACCTTGATAAGGCGAATAAACGACTCGTTAGTTTAGACGTGGATGCGTTGATCCCCGCGGCTATGGAGAATCAGATAACCCCTGAAAATGCAGGTGACGTAGAAGCAAAGATAATAGTAGAAGGCGCCAACGGTCCCACAACACCAAAGGCGGATGAAATCCTAATAGACCGCGGCATACCCGTGGTACCAGATATTCTGGCGAATGCCGGAGGCGTTATGGTCTCCTACTTCGAGTGGGTACAATCTCTTCAATCCTACCTCTGGAGTGAGAAGGAGGTCAATGAAAGACTTAAAGAGTTAATGCTCAAAGCTTACAATGATGTATTCTCGATTCATGAGAAGGAAAAGGTGGATCTTAGAACCGCAGCCTACATCCTAGCAATTAAACGAATAGCAAAAGCAATAGAGCTAAGAGGATTATTCCCCTGAATACCCAATGAAAAAAAAACAATATTTTTAATTTTTTTAATTTTTGGATCTGAAACGAATTCCGCGTTTTGATTACTGTCCTGAAATTTAGAAATTCGATGAGAATGGTGTCCTTAGGTAAACTTGCGATGCTTGTGTTTTCTGGGGAGCGAACTTTTATCTTTTTTTACTTTTTTTATAGAAAAGGTTATATGCGAGAAGTTATTTGTAATGTTAGCGTTAGTGTACTTACTGTGAACAAGCGAACTAACCTAGAAATCAAAAAGTAGTGATTAATTTGGACATAATTGTAACAGAAAAGGCACAGGAGTACATCGCCAAAGCGTCGGAAATAATCGCAAAGAAAAATGATAAACCCGCCTTAGCCATATGGGCGGAAAGAATACACTCCTGAGGCGGCAGCCGAATAGAGATAAACATTGACGTATACTCCGAAAAAGAGATTCTAAACGCTGAAGGATTCGAAAACAAAGGCAACCTAAATGGAACCAATATACCACTCTATATTCAAAAGGTAGCTTACCCATACCTCCCAGAAAAAATAAACATCGAATATTCCGGGTTCCTGTTTAAAAAGCTCTACCTAACCGATTATAATCCTGTACGCTTTCAAGGGCGATGCTAAAACACGGGGGTTGGAAATGACTCACATCCCAAAAAAGTGGAGGATGTGATAATCCAACGGAAAAGCACCGTTAAACCCCCTTAACCCTTTCCACTTAGACAGTACATGTTACCTTATAATACCCACGATACTTTTAGAGTACTAATTTTAGCGAGTCGTATCCAATTAAAATTTTTTCTCTAGTCATATCCACCTTTTCCTGTAACTTTTCGTGTGGGGGATTCATGTGCGCAAGGTGAACCAGCACTGTTTTCTTGGCTTTCAGGTTATTTGCCAGTTCTATAGCTTCGTTTACAGTCATGTGGTGATTTAGGAAGTGAGTTGGTCGGTCTATGAACGCATCTGTTATTAGAAGATCGGGGTTTTTCATGATTCGAATGGATTCCTCCGGAATTCCCACCCCGGTGTCGCTGGTAATCACCAGCTTTTTGCCATTAATATCAAAACTATAGCCAATCGGCTGTATGGGTTTCTCCTCGTTCCAGCTGGGGTGATAAACCGGAAAGGCTTGAAACTGAATATTATGATAGTCAACGGGTTCGTAGAGTTTTATCTCTACGCGCTTCGCATTAATTATTTTGAATCCCATTTTTTCCAATACAAAATCCAGTGTTTCCTTTAATCCAAATACCTTGACAAAATTCTGAACACGGTAAAACTCACTGAATCCTAGAATATGATCATAATGGTGGTGTGTGTAAAGGACAGCTGCGATTCTGTTTATTCCTTCTCTAATAAGTTGGGCTCTGAGGTCGGGTCCTGTATCAATGGCAATGTTCCTATCTTTTTCTGGGTCGCGTATAAGTATTCCAAAACGTGTCCGAGAGTTCGGGATACCCTGCTTCTGAGCCAAGGTACATGTCTCACATTTGCAATTCAATTTGGGAGTCCCAACAGTATCACCACTTCCCAGAATGATTATTTCCAATTCAAACCATCTCTTTTAGGAAACAAGTTAACACATACATATTCGATTATTTTACCGTGTTACTTAATTTGAAGATTTTTAAACCCGGATTTTTTAGGATGATGGGAATCTTGTTACGATTAAAACTCAGCCTCGTATTAATATAAAGTCTACTGGATTAACATCTTGCGGAATAGATATTTTTGCTTAAAAAAGGATAAGGAAATCCGGTTAAGTTTTTGGTTCATTTTTGATGCGTGGTGGACAAAAAGCCTTGCGCTAGCGAGTGTGCTAGGTCTCTTGCATGGTTTGGAGCAAATTCATTGAGCTGTTTCCCGTAGGTTTCAACAACGAATTCGGTTACATGTTCTAGGTCAGGTTGTTCTTTGTAAGCTTTTATTATATCATTTTTCCACTTGTAAGTAGCCTTAACAGTATCCTTTAAGGATAGGTAACCATCACGTGCTGATTTAGCTCCAAAGTGGGCGAATCCTATTATCTCCGGTAGGTACGACTCGATTTTATTTATTGTCGCTACAAAGGTTTCCAAATCGAACTCAGGGGGAAACGCCGTAGGGGTAATTGTTTTCGTTTGGGGCATGTGTATACCCACTGCGTCTCCAACGAACATGAATCTATTTTTAGGTTCATAGAAACTTATATGATCGTTTGAGTGCCCTACGGTTTCCAAAATTTGAACTTCCACTCCGTTACCAAGATCAACAGAGTCGCCTTCTTTGACGATATCAAAATTCTTTATAGGCTTCATTTCAATACTGGGATCGCCGAAGGTTTGTTTTCCTCCATCAATCAACTTCTCAATTATTGAGGGGACGGAGAGGCGTTTAGAATCCTTCTCTGAAACTAGAACTCTAGCTTTGGGAAACTCGTCTTCTAGATAAGCTGCACCCCCCGCGTGGTCAAAGTGACAATGGGAGGGCATTATGTAAACAACCTCGTCCTTCTTTATTCCCAGATTCAGTACTCCCTCAACCAAGTTTTTAACAGTGCCATTGGAGCCAGTGTCAAGAACGGCTGCTTTTTCTCCTTTAACCAAAAACACGGAAGTAGAACCCAACTTCCCGTGCATACCCACATCTACCAGATAAACGTTTTCGCTAATTCTAGAAGTTTTGGTAAACCACAAAAGAAACACCTACAAACCATTTTTTGATACATTCACAATTTGCATGAATTACTTAACATTTACGATATCATACATCACAAGCTGAAGACAAAATCAGGATATTACACCAAGTGACGCATATCAACATGTGATAACGGTTACATACGCCTTTCTAACCGTTGTCTGGTTTCGGATACCTTCGAGGGTGTGTTTCAAGTGCCTTTGGCTTCAGCCACCAGTTTTTATATATCCTTTAGTACATAGATAGTTTATTGGGCGCAAATAACTCCCACCCTTAAAGAAGGTGGGCTTCCTTTGCGACAGGAGTTGGTGAATAATTGTCCAAGTTGGATGAGATTGATTTTAAGATACTGAGCATACTTCAGGAGGATGGAAGAACACCAGTAGCCGAAATAGCAAGGCAGGTTAAACTAGCATCTCCTTCCATTCATGAGAGAATCTCCAAGCTGGAGCAGGAGGGAGTTATAAAGGGATACGCTGCCATACTCGATAGTAAAAAGCTTGGCAAGGATGTTACTGCTTTTATCGGAATAAAGGTAAATCATGCGCTTTCCAGTGGCGACGCGGTCTTGAATGAACTTATGAAAATCGAGAGCATCCTTGAGTCTCACACGGTCACAGGAGATGATGATATTCTTATAAAAGTAAAAACCGAAAACACAACCTCTTTAGAAAAACTATTAAAGAAAATATACTCAATAAAGGGCATACTGAACACCAAAACCACAGTAGTTTTATCAAGCCCAATAGAAACCCTTAAAATTAAAATTGAGTGAAGACCCAAAAAAAAGCTGGTAACCCAAAAACATTTTTTCAAGAACCGTCAACTGGCCGGATGCACCGTCTATTGATTTTTTAGGAAACTAATCCTTCGTAGGCCGATTCTTTTGAAAATTTTTTCCAGGAAGCTGAATTGCAAAAATCTTTATTACTTAAAAGGACTTATTTATTTTCGTTTAGTTGGAGAGGTGATTGGCATGGTTAATTTATGGGTCTTTTACATAGACTTTTACATTTTTTCATTGCTTTTTCCAAATTTTTTCCGACTATCTGGTATAATCGGAGTTTCTCCGCAGATGTACGTTAAGTTTTTCAGTTCTACAATAGCAACAATAGTGGCAGTGATTATTGCAATTTCATTATTACGTAAATCAAGGGGCCAAGTTCTGGATAAAATAGCTATTAGATACTTCGTTATCGCTGCTTCTTTAGGAGCAGTTATGATGTTTGCAATATCGCTGGCATCATACCTCTATATTTACTATCCAAGCATTTTTCTAACGGAAACAACGCTTCTTATTTACAGGGTTCATTTTGTAATGGTGCCGTTGGTTACACTATTCTTGTGGCTTATAATTAATCAATTTTTCAAACATGGAAAATTGGTAAACGGTCTTGTTATCGGGGCCTTTCTGATTGATACAGCCATAAACGCAGTAAGTCCTTTAGCTCAGGTAGAAGTCGATGGAATACTTTCCGTAGATTTGTACCTCATTCCATCCATGATTTTGGGTGTGCTGCTTTTTGGTTTTTTTGGTTACGTTACTATTATCTTCTTGTACTATGCCATAAAGCAGAGCGGGTCTCGTAGAATACAGTCAGCTTTATTGGGATTTGGTGGACTTTTTGGAATTATGTTGTCGGTATCAAACGCTGTGGCATATCTCACTAGGAATTCGATATTAATTGCTAGCGTTTGGATTTTTGGAGCCTTAATGCTATTATTTCTTTACATAGGAATTCTCCCACCTAGAAGGCTTTTAAGAAAAAAATCAACTAAGGCTTCTAGTTCGAAGAGTTAACAAGGATTTACTATCCTTTCAACTCTTTTTTCTTGAGATAACAATTTAGTATTTAATATATCAACGAAAAAATTAAAATAAGCTAACCTACTATATTAAAACGTTTGTAAAATAGCTTATAAAGAAGCGTCTAGGGCGATGTTTTGGGAATAAGCAGTTTTAGATAGCCCTTTAAAAAGCTCAGAGAATTAAGCACATAGGGTGAAATTAATTCTTGCTTCATCTTAAATTCACTACCTTTAAAGGAAAAAAATATAAAAATGAAAAGTGCGCCTTTCATCTCAGGGTGGGAAAAGTTTGATTATTCATAATATTTACATTATTAACTCTGATGGGATTTGTCCCTTAGAAGTAACTCTGGGTTCTATTAAGGCTGACCCCGAATTGGTGGCAGGTGTTTTCACGGCTTCTCAGAAGTTCTGGGGAGAGGTCACAGGGGAAGCACCAAAATCCATTTCCTTTCAAAATATGAGCGCTTATATTAAACCTTTTTCCACAGGGGAGAAAAACTGGTATTTGATTTTGATATCCGAAGCGGAGAAGCCGGAGCTTGTTAAAAAGGTTGAAGATTGTGTAATGAAAATTGTAGAAGAAAATAAGGAGTTGTTTGAAAAGTTTTTTGCAGACACCACAGATATCAATACGATTGTAGGTGACTCCATAATTAATGAATTAACACAAATTCCCTGCCCTCATATAGGTAAAAGTCTTCTTAAACATGTGTGTGAGATTGATGGAACGCCGGTTGAGGAAAGCAATTGCAACTTCGTTTCCATGGCAACATGTAAAACAAAAATCAGAGAGCACCACAAGAAGGATTCATCAGTTGTGGGGCTGGTTGACAAGTTTTTCGACAGCTTAAGGTAAAAAACTTGTTTTTAGTACCGTAAAAATAATAATTATAGTTTTTGGTTTTTAAGAATAATCTTTTTAGCATGTTTTTCTCTATTATTTATACTATAAACGGCTATATAAGTAGGAAAAGGTGTTACTTATGTTCGGTTTTGAAGAATTTATGATTTATATGATTTACGCATATTTCTTTAACGAAGTTTTCCGTCTTTCATATGTTTTCGGCGTCTCTTACGGAATGTATGTCAAGCTTTACTTTTCAGCCATTGCCTCATTCGCGGCTTTTGCGGCGGCCATTCTAATTTTGGTCAAGTCTCGAAACAAACCCACTGGTAAACTAACAGTTCTCTTTCTATCCATCGCAGCTTTTGCAGGAGGCATCACAACACTAGCTGTTGCCACTGCTTCATATTTCTACATAACTTATCCTAGCCTTTTCACCTTCATTCCAGAAACAACTCGAATGTTCTACCGTGTCCATTTTGTTACAGTCCCCCTAGTTGGTCTTTTCTTCTGGCTTTTCTTCTCACAACTACTCAGAGTAAAAAGAGCAGTCATCTATCTCGTCGTCACAGTCTCCTTAATAGTCGTATTTCTGAACTCGATTGCCACCATAACTGCGGAAGAAGTACAGTTAATGCTTTCCGTTAACATGAACTTAGTTTTCTCTTTAATCACGCTGAGTTACTGGCTTGGTACTTTCATAATTATCACACTTTCATTCTTCTACTACGCTTCCAAACAAAAGGATGAGCGTCGAATAATGGGAGCCATATTGGGAACCGCTGGAATTTCCGCAATCATGGTTCAGGTGTCCAACATATTCGCACTACTTCTCAGCAACACGGTTCTAGAGGCAAGCGTATGGATCTTTGCAGCAGCAGCCTTCACTCTAATGTACTTTGGATTGCTACCTCCAAAACGCCTATTACCAAAAGGAACCAAAGGAAAATAGAACGCCAAAACAAGTATAACCAGTCGAGTCCCTACTTCCATTTTTTTATTTTCTAAATAAGATGCAATAGTTATTAACGAGAAGACCATTCAAAGGTATATACGGATAGTTAGGATAGTTATTACGCCCTATGACCGGTAGTTATGGAAGCTTTGGGTGATTCTTGATGTATTATTTGGAGTGTGCTGTCTGTAAAAAGCGGATTGAGAACGACCCGATTCTATGCCCAGACTGCGGAGGACCCATTCAAGTCTACTACGATTACGATTCGATGCGGCTGAGTCGTGAAGATTTTCATGGCAGAACCATCTGGAGATACCGCGAACTGCTTCCCTTCGAAAAAATCACTCGCCTCGTAACACTTAATGAAGGAGGTACGCCTCTACAGAGAAGTGATACCATCGGAGACGATTTAGCCTTAGACTTGTGGTTTAAACTTGAGGCGAACAACCCTACAGGTTCGTTTAAGGATAGGGGGAGCGCTGTGGAACTCACAAAGGCTCTGGAGAAAGAAGCAAAATCGGTTGTGTGTGCTTCAACGGGAAACATGGCTTCGAGTGTCTCCGCCTACTCTGCTAAGGCGGGCTTAAAGTGTAAGATAGTTGTTCCTAGGAATGCGCCTGTAACCAAAATAACCATGATGAAACTCTATGGTGCCGAAGTAGAGTTTGTAGACGGGGGATTTGACGAGGCGGTGGACACGGCGATGGAGTATGCTAAGGATCCAAGCGTAATCTTTGCGGGCGACTATTACTGGAGACGGGAGGGCCAGAAAAGCATAGCCTTTGAATTATGTGAACAGTTAGCTAATGTGGATTGGGTTGTAGTCCCTGTTGGTTCCGGTGTGCTTCTTTCCGCCCTCTATAAAGGATTTTGGGAACTGAAAAAATTGAAGCTCACGGAGAGGATTCCCCGCCTGGTTGGGGTTCAGGCTGAGGGATGCAGTCCAGTAACTCGAGCTTGGAAAGGAGATAGACTTAAGAAATGGGAGGAATCACATACTCTAGCTAGCGCAATAGAGGTTTTGAACGCCTTTGACGCTCCCCTCGCTTTGGAAGCGGCAAGGGAAAGTGGTGGCGAAATTGTTTCTGTTTCTGACAAAGAAATTATGGAATCCCTGGTGGAACTCGCCCGTAGGGAAGGAGTTTTTGTTGAACCCGGCGCCGCGGCTTCAATAGCGGGGGTGCTAAAGAACTGGAAAACATTTGATGGAAGGGTCGTATGCGTATTGACCGGATACGGGCTCAACGATTTCCAGACAGTGAAAGACTACTTGGAAGGCAAACTCAAATTATAGTCTTATACCCAAATTTACTAAATGGTTGAACTTTTTTAGGAGATTTCGAAACTGATATTACTTATTAAGAAATTTCAACTATTTTTAAAAAATAAAATTTATATATTCTTGTAAAGAAGTTATATAGTAAGCTGGGTCAGTGGAGTAAACCGAACATTTTCTACAAAAAGGTTATATCTAATTCTTCTATTAGGCTGAGGATTAGGGGACACTCTGTGCCTTTTTTAAATAACCTTTTTTACACGTTCGGGCTTAAGGCTGACCTAGCACTTCCTTCTGCTTTCTCAAGCTTTCCTACCAAAAGCAAATTTCACCAAGTTTTGCCATTAACGTCTTACCAAAAATTGCCCATGTTTCCAAAGAAATCGATTTTATGGATGGGTATCCTAAAATTAAGTTTTGGTGAAGTGGTCCAGCGTTAATTCTAGTTCATTCTCTTTAGGTTTTTGCTTTTTTATGGGTTTTTTCTTTTGCTTTGGTTTTTCTTCTTTACCCTCCTCTTTGGGTTTTTCTTCTGCCTGCTTTTCTTCTCTTGGTTTTTCTTTTTTAACTTCTTTGGGGGTTCGACTGGGTTTTTCGGGTTTTTGGAGGTGCTCGGTTAGTGGTTCTTTCTCTTTTTCTTTTTTCATGGTCTTTTTTTGTATTTGCAGCTCTACCTCATTGTATTCTATCTTATTTTTGATGGGGTGTGGTTTAACGTCTATTAGTTCCTTGGGGTCGACTTTTTTGTCAAATTTGTAGAGCGGAGGGCTTTTGCTCCTTTCTTTGAGGGTTAGAGTCTCATTTGCTTTTTCTAAAATTTTTTCTTCGAGAGCCAGGGTAAGTATTTTCTGAGCTATTGATGGAGGCAGCTCCTTATGTATTCCCCAATTGAAAGAGAGGTAGAAACACCATCTGCCCGGGCTGAGGTGTCCTTCACCAGATAATTGGAAAGGAATCTGTGAAAGAAATACTAGGTCTCTTCTATCAATCGGCATTTCTCACGCATCCGATTTATTTGTTTAAATATTGTAATAGAGGAAACGGAATCAGATATTGTTAATCATCTTCTTGGTTTTATTGTTTCATATTTAAAGGCTTCCCTTCACTCACGAACTTTTTGGGGAGATTATTTTTGTGTTTCTATGGTTTCTTTTCAAGTGTTGCCACCATTAAAGCCATAGCATAAGCTGGAGACATATCCGCTCCTTTCCCGCCAATAATCTGTCCCAAATCGATTATATCCCTAAACCCCGCTTCTATAGCGGCTTTACGAGCCAAGAAATTTCTTCCTGTCCCCGTTACAACGATTCTTTCAATATCGGTGTTCCTAGTAGCAACTTGGATTAGAGCTTCTCTTATCTGGCTTAACTGGCATTGGAAAATGTACTGGGCGATTTCGTAAATCTCATTTTTCTGAAGCATATCGGTATCTGCGCACACCACCCGAGCCAAGCGTGCCAAACTATGCTCGACTGTTTTACATCTACCATCCGCTGTTTCACAAGAATACTCTTCTTCACTGATATTATTAAGAATCAAGTGCACATCGGCAGAAAGGGCGAACTTCTCTGACGAAACTCTACAGTCCTTCCCCCAAACGGGAATGCGGCTCACAATCGCAGGTATCTCTGTTCTTAGCGTACCCGTGTAAACAAGTTCTCCCGATATTAGTCTTTCAGTATCCGTTTTTCCAATGGTCTTCGGTTTCCCGTCAACTATTGGTATAATGTCTGTAGTGGTACTTCCCGCATCTATTAGAAAACAATCTCTAATATAGCGACCCACCATCCAAGCCGTCGCAGCCCAATTAGCCGCGGCAACTCTTAGAGGCTTTTCCCTAGCTTCATTAATGGTTACAAGATTGGCGTCGACATCAACCACCCAGACACTAGTTTCGGGAAATGCCTCTTCTATGGAGTCCAGAATATGGTTTACTCCCTCACGCTTGGTTTGGTAGGCGTCAGAAAGCTCCGCAGTCATTGTGACCCCTACGGAGTTGGGGCTTCTATTTTTACACAGATCATCTCGGACTCGGGCTAAGAGTTGAGGTAGTTCCGAAAGGGAATGTTGCCAAATCGGAAAATATACTGAACGAGTCTCGTAACTATCCACAGTATCTCTGGAATCTGTGTACAGTGCCACGGCTTTCGTATTTACGCCCCCTATATCCCATCCTAAAAAGAGCAAGACAAAACCACCCTACATTTTAGCTTTACTTTACTTTATTAATCCTTCCTTCTTCGCCATTTCGATTAAACCAGTTGGTGCAGTTAGCCCTCTTTCGTCCATCATGTCTGTAACTCTCATTAGAGCGCTGCTCCAATTCTTAATCGCCTCCTCACCGAATCTGCGTGTTTTTCTATCCCCCTCGCTATCTGTGAGTTTATCAAGGGACCACTTCAATATACTGACTAAGTCAAAACAAGCTTCCGCAACTCCTGAAGCCCTTCCAAAGAATGCGCGGGCATCCTCTAAATCGGCAGAAAAGAGAGCGGCTGCGATAAAAGACTCTACGGTAGCGTTAAGGGCTTGGCAAGCATGAGTGAAGGCTCTAATTGAGATAAGAAGGCACTCTCTACTATTCGTCGCCCCAAGTATTTCCTGAATGTTTCCGGCGCTCAGGTTACGTTGAATAATACGCCCTTCAGTAAACTTCTGAAAAGCGCTCTTAAAGTCTCCTCTTCCCACGGCTTCTTCTGCTTCTCGAATAGTTTTCGTAAAGAGTGCGTTTCCCTTGGTACTTAAATCCATCCGTTCGCCTCCAACGGTGTTAAACTCTCAAAAAAAGATTAGCAGAAATCGCTATAACTCTTGCTATTCTAAAACATCGGATTCCTCTCTTCCCGTTAACTCTTTTATTATCTCCTCTTTCATTTTTTCTATCTTCAACTTTGCGAGTTCTTCGTTTTCGGAGTGTGCTACCAAAACGGCCTGTTTTTTTCCCTTCACTGGGAAGGGAGGAGCCGCTACACCCTCACGCCTCGCAATTATTCTGAATTTATCCTCATCGATTTTGAGGGTATCCGGGAGTTCAACCTTTTTGAAGTAAGCACACCCCTCAAGATTAACTTTTGATGGTAGAATCTTGCTGGTAACCGCCTCAGATATCATTCCTGCAGCGTTTTTCCTAAGAACCTTTCTCAAACCCAAATAAGAGGTCGTGAGACGCGGATTAACCTCTAGAATCGTTACCTCATCTTTAGAGAGTATCAGATCCACCCCCGCGTACCCCTGTAATCCTTCAATGCTTTCCACAAGGGTTTTCGTAGCCTCAAATGTAGACTCCTTTAATCTGTGTCTTAGAGGAACGTATCCTCCCTCATACTTGGACTCCTCTAATGGAGATTTCATTCTCATCAACTGGAAATTTAGAGATAGAGGAAAGGCGGTTTCCCCATTCGAAATCAAGCTAGCGCTCGCGTCTACACCCTTCACGAATTCCTCTAAAAGAAATACGTCACGATTACTTACGCTGCGAATCTTTTCTATGGCTGGCGGGATTTCCTCACTTTTACTTACAAGACTCATACCCTCGCTACCGGCACCATCCAAAACCTTAAACACGACCGGATATCCTATATCGCTAACCATTTTCTCAATTTTGTCAAAGGAACTAGTGGTTCCCAGAAGTCTGTGTTCCGGGACTTTCAATCCCAATTTTTTTGCTATTCCCAGAAGTCTGCTCTTATCGGTGGTTATTTCTATTCCTGAGGGGAGAGGACTAAAAAGTTCAACTCCCGATTTAACTACTTCTGAGGCTAATGAGTACAGAACACCATTAGTTTCCGGTGCAATTAAAAACGCTGCGTCGGCCTCGCTCAGCATTTCCGGAAAGACAGGTGAATCGGAGCCATAAACCACTTCGACGTGATTCGCCTTTAGGGGAAGGTCAAACCTAGCAATCCGATGGTCGAGCGTTGTGTACACATTAAAACCTGCCTTTTTGAAATCCTCAACTGCGCAACGCAACATAGCATAGGCTTCACCGATAAGGCCGGAAATCTCTCCCTCAACAAAACCTCCACCAGAAAAAAATTCAAAAACCAATAATTTCAACACAACCACCAGAACATATTTCAAGCCAAGCTACTAAGAGAACTCTAACAAACTCCTATTCGACTAACTATAAACAAGTTTTTAAATCAGATACACGGCTCAAGCTTAAAAAAATTTATAGAGGATTAGCAAGAAAGCCCAGTCCCTTTAGGGCGGGGATGAATTGCGGGGAGTTTAAATACTGAAAAAGGATGAAAAAAGAGGGAGTGAAAAGGGTATGCGGATAAACTGGGGTTTGAATCCTGCCCACATCAAACTCATTATGACGGGGAGTTGTGCGCTTGAGGAGAACTAACACCTTCCGGCTGGTTCCAACAAAGGAGCAGAAGCAGAGACTGATAAACTTAGCCGACAACTGCTCTCGAATGTACAACGAGATAAACCATAAACGCAGACAATCATTCTTCTCCGGCAGATTCGACTGGAACACCGACGAACAATACCACAAATACAAGGGACTGGTCGGCTCCGCCACCGCCCAGCAAATCACACAAAAAAACAACGAAGCCTGGAAATCATACTGGGCACTCCTCAAGAAATGGAAAATGGGAAAGGTGGAGAATAAACCCAAACCTCCCAGATACTGGAAGGATCGAGAAACCGGAAAAAGACCCTTAAAAATCCTTGTAAGATGCGACAGCTACCATCTGGAAGAAAAAACCCTAAAACTCCCCCTCGGACTAAAAACCCAATGGAGGGGCCGAAACAGGTGGAAAGGTAAACAGGGCAGACTCGAAATAAACTATGACGAACTCTCGGAGAAATGGTACGCCTACATGCCAGTAGAGGCCGAACTCCCTCTACATCAGCCAATTGGAGACAGAGAGGCGTACGTGGATCTGGGAGTGAAAGTCCCCATAATGGCAAATATAGAGGGGGAAGTGTTCGGCTACCGGGCGAACTCCATGCTCTCGGACTGGTGGTACTGGACACACAAAATAGCAGAACACCAGTCAATCCTGAAGGACGTAAACAATCGGTCAACCTCAAAGCTGTTGAAATCCTACTACAGGATGAGGCGGAGAAGATTCAGAAACAGTGTCAACGTGATGGTGAGGGACTTCGTTGAAAAGTGCCGGAACAGGGAAGTCTCCGAGATACTCTGCGGAGACCTGAGAGACATAAGAAATAACGCCAACTTCTCAAGGAAAAGCAACTCCATGATCCACAACTTCTGGTCAGTAGGATGCATAGTCCGGAGAATAGAAGAAGTAGCCGAGGAGCACGGGATAAGAGTAACGAGAGTCGATGAGAGAGGAACCTCATCAGAATGTCCGAGGTGCGGCTCAAGAAGAGTCAATAGAACTAAAAGAATGTTTAAGTGCCGAGACTGCGGACTGGAAGCACACAGAGACGCAGCAGGCTGCGTAAACATAGGGCTTGACGGTATGAAAAACTTCTTCTAGGCTTGATGAGTTGGTGGAGGACATGCATCGGCTGGCCCGTCCTGAGCATGACCCGTATGAGGTCGAGGGCTTGACTGGGCCTGTATCTTGAGCGGCTACCAAAATGCTCCACCCCGTGTGTGGTGAGAGCGTATGGATGCGTGCCGCGTGGAGCCGACGCAACGTGTATAGGAGGTGTCCTCCATGGTTTGTGTAGGAATAATTGTTGT
>JAUQZE010000029.1 GCA_030587365.1 Candidatus Freyarchaeota archaeon
CAGAAGACCCCCTGCACAAGGGACGGTATCTCCTCTCTCTGTTTAATCTCTTCCACAACTGGCTTCCGAACCAGGGGCACCACCTCTACGGCGCCAGCCCGGCTCAGCTCCACCCCCAGATTTCCCTCACGAAACAGGAAGCGTTGGAGGCTTTTGAGGAACTCTACCTAAAGCCTAAGGGGATGTCTTTTAATATCAGCGATTGGCAAATACTACAAGGAAACACCTAGTCCACTTATTTATGCTACAGTACAAGGATTGTATCCTAGCGATAAAAATGTCTGAGAATTTAGTTAATTCTTTCTGACTTGCGAGTCCGTTAAGGATGAAAAGCTGTTTAAATGTGGTTCGGACTATTGGTAAAATTAAATCTCTTTTTTTCTAGGATATCGAAAGGGTTCATGTGGTTCTTAGTTTGGAGTTTACTTCCAGTTTTTCGAGTGCCATTTTTATTGTGTCTTTGGCGGTTTCGCTTTTCTTCATATAGTCTTCGAAGAATTTTTTTACTTCTTTTTCTTTGCCCAGGCAGCATGTGGGAATTAGGCTGATGATTACTCTTTCGAAGTGTATTGGGTGGAGTGGTTCCAGTTTCTCTAGATTGTTGAGGAACCATTGCCACATGTAATTGGTGGCGGTGGGGTTTTGCCCCGCCATGTTGATTATTTGGTTTCGGTTCTTTTTTGGGACTTTCTCCAAATTAAACTCTAAGGCGGTTAGTATTTTTTGCTTGTCTCTAAGGCAGCCTAGTGCGTTTAGACTGTAGATTTTTTCTAACTCTGGGGTGTCTGCTGCTGTTATTTTTTTCATCAAGTAGTTCATTGCTTGGTCGTTGGTCGCTGCTCCGATTCTTAGTGTGCTGGGGAGGATGTCTGCGTGAACCTTTTTTCCGTCTAGAAGGTTTTGGAACTTGGTTTCTCCGAATTGGGTGGCTTTTTGGGAGTCGAAGGTGAAAGCGGTCCAGAGTAGAATGTCTCTGAGTGTGGAAACTTGGAGTCCGTCTTCGTCCTTGGGTTCGAAACCAATTTTTTGGAGGGCGTTTTCGAATAGTTTTCTTCCAAGGTTGCTTATTTGTTCTCTCTTGGATTCAACTATTAAGTACGTTTCCTTTAGGTTTTTGGAAATATCCAATAGGGGGAGGAATCTGTCTTCTTGCTCAAAGAATTTTTCGAGGAATTTTAGATAGTCTGTTAGGGGGTAGTCTCCTCTTTGAACTAGGGCGTAGAGGTCGTTTTCTAAGCCGAAGCTATCCATTTCGGATAATTTTTTCTGTTTGACCAGTTGTCCAAGTTTGTTTAGCATTTCTTTTTCGTATTTGACTCGGTAAAAGCCGGTCTGTTCGGTGTTTACTTTGAAAGCAACTACCTTCTCTGGAATAGGGATGCGTGTTGATTTATCTTTAAAGAATGTGTTAATGATCCCTGTCTTTCCATTCTCGAAGAATAATAGAATATTAATCGGAATTAACCAGGATTTATCTGATTTGTGGGGGATGAAGGTAAATGTTTGTTGTGTGAGAAATAGTTCTTTGCCCTTTCTTTTCACTTCTATGATTGGGTAGCCTGACTGATAGACCCAGCACTCGGCGAATTCTTTTATCGGTTCACCTGTGGCTTCTTCGAACGCCGCCCAAAATTCCCGGGACGTTGCACAGGCGAATTTGTGCTTATTCAAAAAGTATTGAATTCCTTTTTTGAATTGCTCTTCTCCGAGATATCCTACTAGCATGCGGAGGATTGATGCTCCTTTGTCATAAATTATTTCGGTATTCGCTGCATTAATACTTGCTTCCACATCGCCGGGCAGCTCTACGGGCGTCGTTTCAATTAGTGAGTCTCTTTCAAGACCGCTGATCGTTTCATCTGAAACAAACATGTCCCACACTGACCATTCTGGATAATAGTTATCAGTGATAGCATAAGTGAAGTAGGATGCAAAGGATTCGTTCAACCAGAGATACTTCCATTCTGCGGGGCTTACGAGGTCTCCAAACCACATGTGGGCGGTTTCATGGGCAATTACGGATGCTACTCTTGCTAGAGCTGGTTTGGAGGTTACCCCCGGATACACTAGGAGCGCGTTTTCACGGAATGTGACCGCCCCATAATTCTCCATGGCACCGAAGGCGAAATCCGGGACAGCGATATAGTCACACTTTGAAATTGGGAATTCAATACCGGTGTATTCTTCGCCGAATTTTAGAGACTTGCGAGCCATTTGCAGCCCAAAATTACCGTATTGGGTTTTTCCCGGAGTCGTCGCCACTCTGACAACCGGTCTGGCAGAAGAATCTTCTATAAATTCAAAGTCTCCAACGCCGAAGAAAAGCAGGTACGTGGACATTTTTGGTGTGCGTTCAAAACGCACCAATTTCTTTCCGTTACCCAAGTTTCTCTCTTCGATTACTGGGGTGTTTGCAATCCCTTTCAAATATTCATCGATAATAAACTCCACTTCAAAAGTAGCCTTTTTTGAAGGATGATCAAAGCAAGGAAATGCTCTGCGGGCTTCCCTCTCCTCGAATTGTGTAACGGCTATGTATTTGGCTTGTCCCTGGTGTTCGTATTTGCTTCGATAAAAGCCCACCATTAAATCATTAATTTTCCCAAAATAATCGATTGTTAGCTCGATAACACCCTCCATTTCTTCGGGAAGATTGATGGTAACTTCCTCACTTTTCGAATCAAATGAAAACGTGCATTCACTATATTTATTGCCTTTTTTAACTTTGCAACTTTGCAAAGATAAATCGCTGGCGTTTAAAATAATCCGGTCGACTGAATTTTCAGCCTTTATCTCAATTACTGTTGTTCCCTGAAAGGTGAAACTCTCAAGATTTGGTTCTAGATGTATTTTATAGTGCAAGGGTTCCATTTATTTTACGCCTCGTTGAAACAAGGGTGTTAACGGCAAGTTTAGCATCATTTCTAATTATATTATAACCTTACGAACTTACCAATCTTTAATAAAAGTAACCTTTTTATACACTCCCCGTAGAATAAAAACATACAACAAAAATTCGGGAAGGTAGTCTAGAGCTGTTCTTCAGCGGAAAACTTGGTATGATTCCTGACTTGGGCTCAGGAGGTCAAACACGTAGCTCTAAGTGTTCCTTAAAGGGGTTCGAATCCTCTCCTTCCCACCACTCAACACTTTGAAATTTTTAAATCATATTTTTCTTGTAGGGATTAAAATGCTTGTTATCGACGAAGAGATAAAAGAAAGGTTTCCCGATTTAAACGCAAAAACTGCGGTTGTTGATGGGGTGCATACAGAAAGAAATAAAAGTGAACTTGAAGAATTCAAACAATCTGTTTTTGCAGAGATAAAAGGGAAATACGATCTTGAAAGTTTAAAAAATGACGAGAAGATGCGGAAATACCGTGATTTCTTCTGGAAAATAGGCATCGACCCCACAAAAATCCGCCCAGCTTCCGAGGCTCTGATTAGAAGAATTCTTCAAGAAAACCCTATTCCAAAGATAAATACTGCTGTCGACGCCTACAATTTAGCATCAATAATGAGCGGGGTGCCCATTGCAGCTTTTGATATGGATACGGTTTTTGGCAGGCTACATATGAGATTTTCAAAAGTGGGCGAGATTTTTCTTGGTATAGGAATGGAAAAACCCAAAAGTCTTAAGGGAGGCGAAATAGTGGTCTCTGATGACAGAAGGCTTGTGGCGGTTTATCCCTATCGTGACTCTGACGATACGAAAATAACTCTAAAAACCAAAAAAATTATCCTAATGTCCTGTGGGGTTCCCGGAATAAGCGATAAAGATTTGGATCAAGCACTGGAATATGCCGTGGAATATGTCCAAAAATTTTGTGAAGAAAAATAGTTATAGCAAAAAATCAGAGTTATTACGGTGAATTATTGATGAAGGTTATTGCCTTAGTTGGAAGCCCTAGAAAGAAGGGTAACACTGATTTGTTGATTGATAAGATTCTTGAAGGAGCTAAAAAAGCTGGTTCATCTACAAAAAAGATCTACCTCTACGGTCAAACAATCCTGCCTTGCGCAGACTGTAGAAAATGCTTCAAGGAGTTAAAATGCCAAGAAAATGATGATATGCAAAAGATTTACCAAGAAATCGATGACAGCGATGTAGTCATATTTGGTACACCAATTTACTGGTATAGCATGACTGCCAAGATGAAGCTACTAGTTGACCGCCTTAGGCCTTATACTGTAAATAATAAGCTGAGGGGAAAGAGAGCGGTTCTGGTGATACCTAGCGATGAAGGCCCTAAAGCCTGTAAGGATTTGATAAAACTTTTCGCCAATATTTTCAATAATCTAGAAATGCAATTAGTAGACAGCCTTTGTGTGAAAGCACACGAGAGGGGTGAAGTGGAAAACCAGCCCGAATCACTTGAAAAAGCCTACAAGATTGGAGAGTCAATTGGCAAATAATTCTTTCTGCTGATTTTTCCATTTTTAATTTTTTTATTATTAATTAAAAATTTGAGTTAATAACACTCTCTACTTAATTTATTTAGCCTAAAAAGCGGGTTCTGCTTTAATTAGTCTTTGGTGGACATAAGTAACTCTTGGGCTTCAACACTCTTGTCCTTCTCGCGGGTTTATCGAAGGCTGGTCGCTGGGCCCGGTCCCTGTCAGGTCGACCCCCTTATGCATCTTCTCTCAGACCCTTTCGAGTCGGAGGTCATCTTATGAGGAAAGTGCCTCCATCTTTAGGCTCTGTGTTCTCATCTTTGTTTCTCTACTCTTTCTGCTCCATTTGGAGCTTTATTGCGCCCTCCATGTCTATATCTTATGTATTATGCAGAATAAACATCATTTAATATTATCTGATGGGAGACTGTTTAACACTGCCAAAGTTTTTGGTACTATCTATAATAATGAGAAATAGTTAAGGGACTATCTGAGATATTACTAGAATTTAAATTATGCTAATTCTAAACCAAGAATAGTAGTAAATTGCCGGAGGTATTTGGATAGAGATTTTTGAAAAACTCGAGTGGAATAAAAGGGTAAAGGTTATGCCCCATTACCTGTTAAAAGTTTTTTCAAAAAACGGGAATATTGAGAAATTATAGGTTATGAGTGGTGTATGTAGATGACGAGTTTCGAAAAAATATTTGTCCGTTTAAAAGAAGTTCTCGAGGCTCAGGATCTTTACGGAATCTGGCCAGATTTTAAGGATGAGTTTGATGGGAATGAGTATTTTCGCATAGAAATCGGCGAAAATTTGCCTGTTTTAATGCTTCACTGCGCTTCATGCGAAGGGCCACACAGTTGTAAGCTGGGCTAATCGACCCGAGACATCCTCGGTGCAAAAGCTGCATTGAAGCGAGAGAAGAAAAAGCAAGAAGCGAGTATCAACAGAAGCTGGGATTGCTGGATCCCTGGAAAGCAGTGGCTCTGTGTAGGATTTACACGTTTCCAATTAAGGTAAAGTAGAACAACACTTTGAGTATGTCTTTTAACAACTGGGTTATCGCGGAATCTGTGAACTGAATTTCACTTTAGGGTTAAGTCTTTATAAATAGCAAAATTGGTGGTTATTTTTCTGGTTTTTTCTCTAGGATATATTTGTCATATACTTGTCTTATCCTATCTGCTAGGGGGCCCTCCCCTTCAACTCCCTCCTCGGTTACTCTTACCTTCTTTAGAACGCGTATAATTCGGTTGTCTTCAAAAAACTCTACTTCTCCTGGGGGGAAAATTTTTCCGAGTTCAAAATAAAGTCCTTTTATGTCAAAGGGTTCCTCTGCTTTTATTATTTCATTGATTTTTTCGCCTCTAATAAATATACGGTGATAATAAGTTCCTTTATTATCCTTAGCTTCCGCTAAGACTATGCTGAGTGTGTTTCTGTCAAATCCTTTGAATATCCCATTATATGATTTTCCAATTTCTGTGTTAACCTCAACCCGTGATCCGAGAAGAGCTGAAAGCTCTTTGAAGAAATCACCAACTGCAATACTGCTCAATTCATTTCCTCCATAACAATTTTAGATGCGTTGAGTTAAGAATCAAGACATTAAGCAATAATTGATTTAATTTGGAATCAGTAAATAAACTTCCTTGATTTTATATGTAGATAAAGTCTAAAAGGTTTACTCATATAAAATGCAAAAAAATTCTTGGATTAATCTTTAAAACTGAGTATTATACGTTATCGAATTCTTTTAAAAGCAAAACGTTTTTATACGTCTCTTAGTGTGGATATAACTCACACAAGTATCTAGGTGTGTGCGGATGCCTAACTTTGGATATTCAGTGTTTGGACTGGACCCCGCTCGTACTGCGAAAGGCAGTGGGCGTGATCTTCGAATCTCACCAAAACATGCACGTGAAATTTGCCATAGTATTAAAGGTAAGATGCTAGTTGAAGCTAAGGAATTTCTAGAAGCGGTCATCGACATGAAGCAGATGGTCCCCTATAAGAGGTATAATAAACTAAGGGCGCATCATCGTGGTCTTCACAAATGGTACGCTGGAGGTTATCCCGAAAAGGCTGCCCGGGCTATATTGAAAGTTCTTGATAATGTTGAGGGAATTGCAAGCTACAAAGGGTTGGATACCGATAGTTTACGTATCATTCATGCGGCGGCTCAACGTGGGCGTATAATTAAGCGAGCTATGCCGCGTGCTTTTGGGAGAACATCCCCCAAATATAGAAATTTAACTCATGTGGAAATTGTTCTTGAAGAAGAAAGAATATCTGTGGAAGAGTAACTTGGAAGGAGCATAATGCCAGCAAAGGATCATTTTATTGAACGTGGAATAAGAAAGGCGGAAATAGATGATTACTTGGCCAATGAACTTAAGAAGGCTGGGTATGGAAAGGTGGATATTCAGAAAACTGCCCTAGGGACTCGAGTAATAATTCATGCAGCACGTCCTGGTTTAGTTATTGGAAGAAGGGGACGTACTGTGAGAGATCTTACTGAAGCTTTAGAAAGCAAATTCGGTGTTGAGAATCCTCAAATTGAAGTTAATGAAATTGAAAAACCAGAACTTAATGCTCGTGTAATGGCATCACGTCTAGCATCGGCTCTGGAAAGAGGAATACACTTTAGAAGAGCTGCTTATTCAATTCTCAGAAGAGTAATGGCAGCTGGTGCAAAGGGCGTTGAAATAAAGATTAGTGGAAAACTTACAAGTCAACGTGCAAAATATCAGAAATTTAGGGACGGTTTCATTTCAAAAACGGGGGAGCCGTCACTTCTATTTGTTGACGATGCTGTCGCCCACGCTTTGAGTAAACCAGGAATAACTGGTGTACATGTCACTATAATGCTTCCTGATTCACGTTTACCAGATGATATAGACATTCTGGAGCCAAAGAAGTCCCCTGAGGGTGAACAAGAGGCGGAAGTAAAAGTGGAAGAAGGAGAAGCTGAGGAAGGCGGAGAGTAGCGCCTAAAGATAATAAACTTGAGGAATAGAAATGCCTATAGTTAGAATGAAGGATATTCGAAAATGGACTCCGGAAGAACTAGAGAAGAAATTAGAAGGGTACAGGTCAGAGCTGTTAGAACAGAGGGCTTTACAGGCTTCAGGTGGAGCAATTGAAAATCCAGGTAGAATTAAAGAAATTAGAAAAACAATAGCAAGGATTCTCACAGTAACCAATGAGAAAAGACCTGAAAAAGAAAAATAGCACTTACTTTTTATTAAGCAAAAACATTAACAAAGCATATGAAACTTTCTAAAAAAAGAACAAAAGAAAACATAATATATCATGAATTAATAGGATTACCAGTCCGAGTAGTTAAGAGTACACATAAAGGTTATCTACTCAGCGGAATAGTTATTGATGAAACAAAAAACATAATTGTTATTGAAAGTAATGGAATAAAAAAAATTCCCAAAAACGTATCTACATTTGAATTCGTACTCCCCGATGGCTCGGCAATAGAAGTTGAAGGAAAAAAAATCATCGGGAGACCTGAGGATCGTACTAAAAATATATACAAAATTAAAAATCCGCAAACCTTTAAATAATCTGGAAAAATCAGTTCACCCATAAAATTTATGTTAACTTAGACTACTGCTATTACCGATTTTGCAAAGAAGGAGCTCAAAATATAGAGGAATTGTAATGGCAAGGAATATAGGAATAGAGGTTACCCCCCCAAAAAACAAATGCGATGATGAGTATTGTCCTTTCCATGGGAAAATACCAGTTCGAGGAAGGATGTTTGAGGGGGTAGTTGTCAGGGATAAGATGCAAGACACTGTAATAGTTAGACGTGATTACCTCTGGTATGTTAGAAAGTACCATAGATATGAACGTAGACATTCCCACACTCCCGCTCATAAGCCTCCTTGTATTGATGTTAAAGTTGGAGATTTAGTGAAAGTTATGGAGTGTCGCCGAATTAGCAAAACAATTTCATTTATAGTTGTAGAGAAAAAGGAGGAGAAATAAATGCCTAAAAGAGGTCGTGGAAAAGTAGGCGCATTATTCATTCCGGACCTATCTAGAGGATTGAACGTAGGCGCAAAAGTACCTTGCGCTGATAACTCTGGCGCAAAGGTAGTAGAAATAATTGACGTAATTGGATACAAGGGGCGACTGAATAGATTAGCCTCTGCTACGGTTGGCGATATGACAGTGGTTTCGGTTAAGAAGGGAACCCCTGATATGAGGCGACAGATATTAAGAGCAATAGTTGTGAGACAAAAGAAACCATTCCGCAGGCCTAACGGTGATTGGATACAATTCGAAGATAACGCCGCAGTAATAACTGGTCCAGATGGTCAACCTAAAGGCACAGAAATTAGAGGGCCAATCGCTAAAGAGGCTGCGGAACGCTGGTCACGCTTGGCCGGTGTTGCAAGCATGATTGTTTAAAGTTTATAGGAAGTTAAAGGCAGTGAAATCGAAAAAACCTAGAACCCAAAGAAAAAGAATCTATACCGCTCCTCTACATAAGAGGAGGAAAATTATGAGTGTAGCCTTGGCACCAGATTTGAAAGCAAAGTACAAAATAAGGTCTATGCCTATTCGTAAAGCGGACGAGGTTGTTGTTATATCTGGTTCATTTTCTGGTTTGGAAGGCAAAATAGAAAAGATTGATACAAAGAATTATCGACTACACATAGAAGGCGCCACCGTAGAAAAGGCTGATGGCAAAACGGTTTTTTATCCCATCCATCCATCCAAGGTAATGATTGGCAAACTTAAACTCGACGACAAAAGAAGAAAAGAGATTATTAGACGAAAAACAGGAGCCGCAGAGGTCGATTAGTTTGGGTAAACACGGAGGAAGAAAACAGCAGAAAAGAATATCCGCACCAAAAATTTGGCCAATTCATAGAAAGGAAACGAAGTGGACTGTTAAACCCAGGGCAGGACCGCATAGTGCCGGAGAAAGTTTACCTCTTCTGATAATGATACGCGAAATTCTGCAGTACGGTAATACTTCTCGTGAGGCGAAACTTGTCCTTTCAGAGGGAAACATTAAGGTTGATGGGAAAGTCAGACATGACCACAAGTTTCCTGTCGGTCTAATGGATGTGGTTGAAATTTCCAAACTAGGCAAATTTTACCGTATACTACCCGTACCGAAAAAGGGATTGAGACCTATTCCCATAGAAAGTGAAGAAGCCTCTTATAAACTATGCCAAATAAAAAATAAGGTCACAGTAAAGGGAGGCCATCTGCAAATAAACTTACACGATGGACGCAATATACTAGTCCGAGTTGAAAATCCTAAAACATCTCCCAAGGATTTAATCCCATATAAAACACAAGACACACTAAAACTTTCTATCCCAGATCAAGAAATAATCGGACATATTCCGTTTAAGGAGAAGAACTTCGCCATTGTTATTGATGGCAAAAATATGGGGTTTCAGGGAAAAATAAAGGAAATAATCCCACGTTTTGGGCCCCACGCGAGCGTGGTTTCATTAGAGGCACCGGATGGTACCATTTTTGAAACCGCATTAGATTATGTATTCCCTGTGGGAGAAAACAAACCCGAAATTCAACTCGTAGAAAAAGTACTGGAGAGTTAATACTTTGAGCGAAGAGGCGATTGATAAAGAAAAATTCTTAAAACATTGGGAAGAATATCCGATGCGAAAACCACGCATCGAGAAATTAGTGGTCAATCTAGCTGTTGGTAGTAGTGGGGAAAAACTAGTCAAGGCCACTACCGTATTGGAAAGCTTAACTGGACAAAAACCAGTCCAGTGTAAATCCAAGAAAACTATTCGTGACTGGGGAATAAGGAAAGGGGAGCCCATATCATGCAAGGTAACTCTTAGGGGGGAAAAAGCCCACGAATTCCTAAAAAGGGTTTTAGAAGTCGTTGAAATGAAGCTTGACCCCAAGTCCATAGATGAGATGGGAAACTTTGCTTTTGGAATCAGTGAACATATAGAGATTCCAGGAGTTCGGTACGATCCACAACTAGGTATATTCGGGATGGACATCTGTGTCACTATGGAACGCCCAGGATATAGGGTTAAGAGAAGGAGAAATTTGCGTAGAAGGATTCCCCGTTCACATCAAGTAACGAAAGAAGAAACAATAACTTTCATGGAAGAAGAGTTCGGAGTATCCTTCGCAGAAGAAAAAGAGGAGAGTTATTAGATCATGTCAAAGAAAAAACTTGGTAGAGGCAGCCGTGTATGCAAAGTCTGCGGTACCCACAGAGCAGTAATAAGGCGGTACAACTTATATATATGCAGAAGATGCTTCAGAGAAAAGGCGGAACAAATTGGCTTCAAAAAATATAATTGAATAATAGAGGTGGAATACTTGACCAGAAATGATCCAGTCGCAGGCGCCCTTTGTAGCATAAATAATAGTGAAGGCGTAGGAAAAAGAGAAGTGACTATCAACATCGCTTCCAAACTTATTGGAAACATTCTCCGAGTAATGCAAAAACAGGGATATATAGGGGAATTTGAGTACATAGACGATGGGCGTGCAGGCAAATTCCGAGTGCAACTTCTTGGAAGAATAAATAAATGTGGAGTAATAAAACCGCGATTTCCCGTAAAAAACAAAGACTTCGAAAAAATGGAATTTCAGTATCTACCCGCCCCCGACTTTGGTGTACTAATAGTTTCAACTCCATATGGAGTATTGTCACACTACGAGGCAAAAACCAGAAAAACAGGCGGTAGACTAATCGCATACGTGTATTAGAGAGAAAAAACAAAATAGAACCCCCTTGCAGGGGCACTACTTTTTAACAGTATGGTGGGAAAATAAAAAACCTTGTTAAAAATAATAAATTCAAAAACAAATTAAATCAATTCAAAGTATTTTCCACTTAAGCTTGTCCCCAACATATTTTCTGTATGTATAAATACCGTCACTGAAAACCCTTGGATCCTTTCTCCTAATTTTGGTAGCCCGTTGGATATTAGCTGCAGTTTGTCCAACCTTTTCATTATCTACTCCTTCAAGAACAACAGTATCCCCCGCAACTCGTACATCAACTCCCGATGGTATACTCGCCTTTCTGGCGCTTCTTTCACCTAGGAAATTTTTTATGATTAGTGTGTTTTTTGCTGATTCGTATTCAACGGTTATCGGGAAGTGGGCGTAGACGATTTTCATTTCGTATCTGAACTTACGCGTTACACCATCTATCATATTTAGTACGTGGCTTTTTACTGTTCCAAGTAGTGCTAATTTCTTTTTGTCTGGATAAAGCGTGTCTAAAATAATCTTACTATCTGTCTTGGAGATTCTTATTTTCCTAGCGTGCGAAAAATCTTTGCTGAGGGATCCTAATGGTCCACTTATATCTACAACCATGTCTTTCACTTGCACTTTGACATTTGCGGGAATTTCCACTTCCAATTTTGAATATGCTGTTTTAACCATGTTTTTCCTTCCTTAGACTTTTAAGGGAACTCATCCGTAATGATGTATCTTTTGTTAATTAAACTCTTTCTGGACTAGGCTAAACCCCTAATCAGATTTATGTAGTGATGAATATCTAGCATACAACTTTTAAATTAATATTTGTTACGGGTAGAATGGGGTAGATAAATAAAAATTTTTTCTTATTATGCTTTTCTAGAAAATTTAAGTTTATTAGCCGATTGGCTGATGGGTTCCAATGTATTTTTTACCTGCGTTTAAGAGTTTGAGGACTACTTGACTATTCTCTCGCTCCACTCTTCCGCCATTTTCATCAGCTCATTTGTTGCACTTCGATCCAGTTTGGCGCTTCCCTTACTTCTTAGTTGTTTTATTATCCTCGTTATTTCATAGAAGGCGGGATTTGAAGGGTAACGGGACTGCAGCGTGTCTCTTGCTTCTTCCAATTTGTCAGCGATCTCCGCAGCTGTTGCACTCCTTTCCAAAGCCTCAATTAACGGTGTAAATTGACTAGCGGGGCCTCTTAAACCTACTCTAGAATAGGCGGCACCGGACGAAGCAGTATCCCTCGCAGCTGGGGTTGCAAAGGCTGAAGAAGGCGCTGTAACACCTACTGGGACGGATTGGATAGTCTCTTTTAAACTGTTTAGGTCTGTTTGTAAAGAGTCTCTTAATTGTTGTGGAAGCGTGGATTGCAGGTTTTGAATGCTTTTTTGTATAGCTTGAGTGTTTGCTTGAATGTCCGAAATGCTGGCTTTAATTTCATTAAAAACAGAGGCAACAACCTTTGCGAAATCGTCCATAATACTTTTAAGCGCAGAAAGTTCTTCGTAAATTTTAGAGATATTATTTTTTTCTTCTCCCATGCTGGGCCACCTTTAACATTTTAATCCTACTAAGTTCATCCATACGTGAAACAATTTCTCCACTTTAAATTAAAAAGATTTTTAGATATCGTCTTGAGTTGAAGAGGAATGATTAAGTTTATTTATTGCTTTTGAAGTATATATATAAATTGTATATTACCGCGATATTTGTTCAACAGTTTACATGAAATATAATCACTAATTTTAATAAAAGATTAGCATAAAACGATGCTTTACGGTTCCATATTCAGAATTCGAATGCGTAAAATTTAAGTTCAAGTAATCGCTTAGTCTGCAAAGCAAAAAGGTGAATGAATCTTACCTCGTTTTCATCTTAATGCTAATCAATTATGGTGATACTCCTAGAAGGGAAGTTACAATGAGCGAAAAGAGACTCTTACGAGTGCGGAAAAAAACCAAAGGAAAAAAACCAACCTTTGTGGCTTACGAGAGTTGGCGACATCGGAGAATAAAAAAGCGTTGGCGTGCACCCAAGGGAACTGACAATATCGTAAGACACAAGAGAAAGGGTGTACCCAAATCTCCTAGCATCGGATACGGTGCTCCAAAGAGGATAAGAGGCTTACACCCCTCAGGATTTGAGGAAGTATTAGTCCACAATGTTCAGGATTTAGATAAGATTGACCCAGAGAAACAGGCCATTCGTATAGCTAGCACGGTTGGTAGACGTAAAGCTGTTGACATTATGGATTCAGCTGAAAAGAAGACGATATGGTTGCTGAATCCAAGAGTAATTCTAGCTGAGGAGGAGGAACTTGAGGAAGGGCTAGAAGAGGGTGAAACCCTCAAAGAAGAGGACCTGGAGGAACTAGAACTAGAAGAATTAGAGGCTGGGAAAAAGAAAAAAGGTAAAAAGAAAGTTGAAGAAATAAAGTTGACTGCAGGAGAAACCGAATTAACGGTTATTAAAAGTATGGATAAAGCAATAGTTAAGAAACTTAAAGAAGTCGGTATATTCAGCGTTGAGGATTTAGCTCAGGAAACAGAAATTGACGAGCTATCTGAGATAATTAAAGTACCTGCGAAACAGATTAAAGAATTGGTCGATGAAGCAAAAGAAATAATCAAGAAAAAGGGTGAAGGAAAGAAAAAAGGCGAATAAAAAGGATAGAAAAAGAAGAGGGATAACAAGTTGAATCTTAGAGCTCAGAGAAAAATGGCGGCAAAGATTCTTAAAGTCGGAGAAAATAGGGTATGGATAGACCCTGAAAATATAGATAATGTCTCAATGGCTATTAGAAAAGAAGATATTCGAGCTTTAATTAAAAGCAAAGCAATACATGCGAAAGGCGTTGTGGGAACCAGTCGGGGAAGAACACGGAGCCTTGCAGAGAAAAAAAGGAAAGGACAGAAGCGTGGCGAGGGAAAGCGAAGAGGCGCGAAATATTCACGTATGTCACGAAAACAGCTTTGGATACACAAAATTCGGCCGATCCGTAGAGTCTTGAGTGGATTGAGAGCAAGGAGAGCCATTACGCCAACTGTGTATAGAAAGCTTTACTTAATGGCTAAGGGTGGGGCGTTCCGAAACACAGCACATGTAAAGTCCTACATAAAAGAACAAAAATTAGCAAAAAAACGGTAAATTTTAAGAAATTAATAGTGCCCTAGTCTAAAACCGGTACGGGAAAACACAATTTTGGTAGAAATCTTTTAAACGATAAATGTTGTTGATTATTTCACAATTCCATACCAAACCAAATAATTTGTTAAAATGTATTTAATCTTTCGTTAGAGGTCTTGACGATGCCCAAAAATCCAAGATACAGAGTTCCAGTAAGAAGGAGACGGGAACAAAAAACAGATTACTATTTGAGAAGAAAACTATTAGTTTCAAGACTACCTAGGTTAGTTGTGAGAAGGAACATAAATACCATTTCAGCACAAATAATCGAATCCATACCTGAGGGTGACAAAGTTTTAGTTACAGCGCATTCAAATGAGCTTAGAAAAAACTATGGATGGAAAGGACACTGCGGGAACGTTCCTGCAGCTTATCTCACAGGCCTTCTTATTGGCCTAAAGGCACAAAAGAAAAAAATTAAAAAAACCATATTGGATATCGGATTACAACCATCTATTAAAAATAACAGCTTATTTGCGGTTCTCAAGGGCGCTCTGGATGGTAAGCTTGAAATTCCACACGGGGAGAATATACTCCCTGATGATTCACGCATACGCGGTGAACACATAGCAGAATACGCTAAGATACTATCTGAAAAATCTGAACTATATACTAGACAATTTTCGAAACAGTTAAAACGTGGAGTTAAACCAGAAAATCTCCCCAAACATTTCGACACGGTAAAAAACGCAATTCTCGAAAGTTTTGGAGGCAAAAAATAAATGTCTCAAACCGAAATCGCAGAGGAATGGAGTCCAAGAACAAGGGTCGGCTTAATGGTTAAAGAAGGATTAATCACAAGCATAGAGGAAATTTTCCAGCAAAGCCTACGTATCATGGAACCCCAAATAATAGACATCCTTCTCCCCGGGTTGGAAGAAGAAGTGATAGATATCAACCTAGTCCAAAAGCAAACAGATGCAGGAGAAAAAAACCGATTTAAAGCTACTGTGGCCGTTGGTAATAACAACGGATATCTAGGACTAAGCGAGGCAAAAGCTGCAGAAATAGGCCCCGCAATAAGAAAAGCAATAATAAACGCTAAAATGAATATAATACCCGCCCGCAGAGGATGTGGAAGCTGGGAATGTGGATGTGGTGATCCTCACTCTCTACCCTTCAAAGTAACTGGCAAATCTGGGAGCGTGGAACTTAAACTTATCCCCGCACCCCGAGGAGTTGGGCTCGTTGCATCAGATGTTGCAAGAATAATTTTGAGATTAGCCGGCATTACCGACGTTTGGTCATGGTCACGAGGACATACTAAAACTACAGTAAACTTTGCGTATGCCACCTTTGACGCTCTCAGAAAAACATATGAGATCATGCATCCAAAAGACTGGGTAAGGAGCTGAGGTCAATGGAATCAAACAAACTTTTGGCAATAATAAGACTTCGAGGAATTGTTAATATCAGAAGTGAAATAAATGACACCCTAAAAATGCTAAAACTATACCATATAAACCATGCTACATTAATAAATAACTCGCCGAGCTATCTTGGAATGCTACAGAAAGCTAAGGATTACATTACTTGGGGAGAGATAGACGCCGAAACCTTGGGTCTACTCTTAAGTAAAAGAGGGCGGCTCATAGGTAACAAGAGACTAAGCGATCAATACATCAAAGAAAATGTAAAATTCAAAACTATAGACGAATTCGCAAAAGCAGTTTATAAAAACCAGGCTAAATTAAGCGATTTACCTTCCCTCAAACCTATTTTTAGACTTCGCCCTCCGAAAGGGGGATTTCATAGAACCATAAAAAAATCAGTCCATGCAAATGGAGAACTCGGACACCGTGGAGAAAAGATTAATGCCCTCCTAAAGAAAATGATTTAAAATAATACTTTTTCTCAAATAAATCACTTTAAGAATTTAAATTTAAATATAAATAGAAATAATAAAGAATCACTCGCTTTCTATGATCTCACCACCGCTTTCGATACATTATTATATCACGGTGATGAACACGTTAATTAGGAGGCTTTATTTTTGACCGACCGTGATGAAAAAAGAAAGCGTCGTCCCCCATTCTGGGATATCTTTGAAAACTTCGAACAATTTCAGGAAATAATAGAAGAAATGATGCGCCAACTTTTTCAGAATCAGAACCCAGAAAAAATATTTCGAGACCCAGAAAAATTTTTCCAAAACCCACCGCCTCTGTTTTACGGTTTCTCAGTAACCATTGGTCCAGACGGTAAGCCTCAAATAAAACAACTTGGAAAGGGCGATAAGCCATTCCAACCCCCCGTACAATTTGAACAAAAAGAAGAGGAACCCCTAGTTGAAGTATTAGATGAGGGGAAAGAAATTATAGTTATTGCTGAGATTCCCGGTGTAACAAAAGACGATATAAAGATAGATGCTACAAAAAATACAATCTATATCTGGGTTAATGCAAATATGAAAAAGTACAACAAGGAAATTCAAATGCCCTGCAAAATAAATCCCAAAACTGTAGAAACAAGTTACAAAAATAGGGTTCTAGAAATACGCGCTCAAAAAGCATAAATTAAAAAACAACACAAGTAACAACCTCTATTCTTTAAAATCAAAACACAAAACCTCCTTCTTAAAGGCCAGTTCTCAGGCTATACAAAGCCCTTCCAAAACCTATTTTTTGACCTATCTACTAGTTTGGTAGTAAAAAATATAAAGACTACAAGCTTACTGCAACTACAATACACTAGATTAGATTAGGTAGCGTGTGATGGCAGTGATAAGAAGAAGGAAAAAGTCACGGAAATTGCGTGGGTCCAGAACCCACAGCTGGGGACAAGTAGGACAGCACAGGGCCAAAGGTCAAAAAGGAGGAAGAGGACACACCGGAAAACACAAACACCATTGGGTTAAAACCATCAAATACGAGCCAAACTATTTTGGAAAACATGGATTCACCAGATACGAAGGACTGGTGACAACACACCAGACAATTAACGTAGGCGAAATAGATCAGAACGCGGAAAAACTCTCCACAGAAAAACAAGAAAAAATGCTAGTAATAGACCTTAAAAGCTTAGGATATACCAAGGTTCTTGGAACAGGTAAAGTAACAAAACCACTCATAGTGAAGGCAGAAATCTTCAGTGAGAAAGCAAAAGAAAAAATAGAAGAAGCGGGCGGAAAAGCTGTTACCCTCAATAAATAAGAAAGTCACATCCCTAAAATAACTAGTTCAATTTCTATGTCGCAGAAAGGATCAGTTTTAAACACAAAATATAAAGTAAAATAAAATTAGTGTCTTAAAAAGAGATAATAGACGTATAAACCTAAAAATACAATCCAATAGCAAAAAATATAAAGAAAATTATTATAAAATTCCCTCACAAAACCAAACAAACCAGAATCCTAAACCATAAAGTCGAGGAGTGAAATGAAAAATGCCGGGGCTCTTCCTAAGCACATTTAGACCCCTAATAAAGTACTTTCCAGAAATCAGATCACCAGAGAGACAGGTATCATTTAGAGAGAAACTCCTTTGGACAGGCGTAATCCTCATAATATTTCTTGTAATGACCAACACACCCCTATTCGGCATCCAAACTGGGCAAGGATATGACTACCTGTATTGGATGCGTGTGATCCTTGCCTCGTCACGTGGTACTTTGATGGAGCTCGGCATCGGCCCAATTGTGACGGCTGGGCTAATAATGCAGCTGCTCGTCGGCTCTCGCCTGATTGAGATGGATTACAGTAATCCTGACGACCGTGCTCTATTTACTGGAACACAGAAGGTTCTAGCTTTTCTAGTTACAGTGGTGCAAGCAACAATCTATCTGTTTTCTGGCGCCTATGGATCACTGTCCGGGGACAAAATGCTTCTGGTTTTCATTCAATTAACGGTTGCAGGAACTCTTCTGATTCTTATGGATGAATCGATTCAGAAGGGATGGGGTCTTGGTAGCGGTGTGAGTTTGTTTATTGCTGCAAACGTTGCGGGTCAGATTTTTTGGGGCTGCTTTAACCCAAGTGCAAGTCCGTACGATTTTATAGCCAGCGGTATAATTCTTGCAACTATTCAAACCCTACAATTTCCCTTCACTTACACTTATACTGTATTCCAACAGGTTATTGGCTATTATAGAAGTATTTACCCCCCCACAAGCATATGGGATTACACATACTTTACAAACGGGGCTCCTACAGCTACGTTGTGGGCTCAAGGTGCATTTATGTTTGATCTTATATATCCCCATGCGGATATTTGGCACCTTTTTATCAGAGGTCATGGTCAACCAGACTTGATTGGTTTGATTGCCACTGTTATAACATTCTTTGTTGTTATTTATATCGAGTCCGTAAGGGTTGAGATTCCGCTTCAGTATGCTCGTTATCGTGGTTTCCGAGGCCGTTATCCTATCAAATTTTTCTACACTTCCAACATTCCCGTTATTCTTGTTTGGGCGCTCTATGCAAATGCTTTGATGTTGGCTCAAGTTTTATGGACTAATTACGGGTTTGTACCTATCGGTAATTACTTTTATAATTACTTAGCACAACAAGTACCGGCTAGTATTAATTTGCTATGGCAGTTTAACTGGGTAATACAGTATAATATTGGTTGGAACTTTAATCCTTTAGTAAATCTTTTCGGTCAATTTATTCCTTCATGGGGTCAACAAGGACAGTTCATACCCCATGGTGGTTTGGTATATTATCTCACAACACCATATGGTTTGGCTAATGTTCTCGCCGACCCGGTAAGAGCGGGGATTTACATTTTACTCTTCGCTGGTCTGTGTGGTGTCTTTGCGTACATCTGGATTGGCGTATCCGGATTAAGTTCTCGAGACATCTCAAACCAACTCATACAAGCAGGAATGATGGTGCCAGGATTTAGGAGATCACCCAAAATTGTTGAAAAAGTACTGGACAGATATATTCCTGTGGTTACAATTCTTGGCGGTTTGGGTGTTGGTGTTTTAGCTGCTTTGGCCGATTTCGCGGGTGCTTTGGGTAGTGGTGTTGGCGTGCTGTTAACTGTGGGTATTATTTACCAGTACTATCAAATAATTGCGCAGGAGCAGCTTGCCACAATGAACCCTGCTCTGAGGGGCCTGCTTGGTATTGAATAACCGGAGGCGTTTGATTTGACCGATAGACACGGTAGAATATTCGTTGTGACTGGCATTCCTGGTGTCGGCAAAACAACAGTCCTTGATGCTTCACTCGAGGCTGCTAAGACTTCAGGCATGGGAGAGGTGGTACTAACGAACTACGGTACTGTAATGTTTGAGGAGGCAAAATCCAAGGGCTTGGTAGAGAGCAGGGATCAGATGAGAAGTTTACCCGCAGATACGCAGCGTGAAATACAGCGTTTAGCAGCTAAAAAGATCGCTAATACCGCAAAGAATAAAATTGTGATTGTGGACACACATATGCTGATTAAAACACCTGAAGGATTTCTGCCAGGCATTCCAATCTGGGTCACTGAGGCTCTCCGTCCCGACACCATCATATTGGTAGAGGCCTCTCCAGAAGAGATCGCAGGCAGACGAAGCAAGGATGCAGCTAGAAATCGAGATGTAGAATCTGTCGAGGATATAAAATTACACCAAGAGTTATGTAGGGCGGCCGCTTTAACCAGCGCGGAGATTGCGGGGGCTACTGTGAAGATAATCATGAATCATGATGGAAAAGCAGAAGAAGCCGCTGCTGAGACCGTTAAGTTATTTAAGGCTTTAAAAAGATAGAGTATATAGTCTACTGGAAGGTGGTTAAATGAGTATTTACACTCCTCCTGAATCGATGTGGATTGTCCTTGGAGCTTCTCTTTTGATCAGCATTATTACCGGTGCGGTTAATAGGCTAGTTTTACCTGTGGCTAAGATTCGTAGATATAGCAGAGAGGTCAAGAAATTTCGAGAAGCCATGGCCAATGCGAAAAAGGAGAATAACCAAAAACTAATATTGAAACTAGAGAGGAAAAAAAAGTTTATTGACCGGATCACAAGAGAACAAGCGTCATCTCGTTTTAGGCCAATGCTTATTTATCTCATACCATTTATGGCTCTGTTCTACTATCTAAACAGCCTCTACTCTGCAGCAGGGATTTCATCCGTTGCTGTGGTGCTTCCAATTAACCTATCTCGTATTCCCTTTATACCGGAGGGAATGCTAGGGGGGGCGCCGTTTTGGTTTGGGGGTTACGTCTTCGCAATATCTCCTACGATACAGGCGGTTCTTAGTGTGTTTGCATTGCTTAATCACATATTGTTACCTGGTGCTACAGTTACTTGGTCTCTGATTCCGGGTTTCGGGGTCTACTTTTGGTGGTGGTATTTAATTACTAACTTTGCTTTTGCTGGTATTTTCCAGCGTCTGTTTGGAGTGAACTTTGAAACTTAGGATGGTGATGAATTGCCTAGTCCGAAATACAGATCCAGATCTATGCTAAGGAAGAAAGTTAGAACACCGGGAGGGATACCGGTTACCCATTATAGCCGAAAGAAGGCTAATAAACCGGTTTGCGCTTCTTGCGGGGCGCCTCTTCCGGGTTGCTGGAGCGAACGCACTTTAGATGCAAAATCAAAAACTCAGCGACGACCGGAAAGACCTTATGGCGGATATCTTTGTTCTCGATGTTTAAAATTGTTTTACAAGAGTAGTATCAGGGGCAGTGAGTAGTGGGTATCGTTGTAACCATCAGCGGCTTGCACGGTGTTGGAAAGTCTAATTGTGCTAAGCTCCTAGCAAATATTTTTAATTTGAAATACTTTTCTTCGGGAGAAATTTTCCGTCGCTTGGCTAAAGAAAAGGGTATGACCTTGGAGGAGTTTAGTCGTTACGTTGAGAAAAATCCTGAAATAGACCGTGAGATTGATAAGGAGACCATTCGCGCTGCAAAAGAAGGAAACGTTATCATTGACGCTCGTTTAAGCGGATGGAAAGCAAGAGATTACGCTGACTTAAAGATATTACTAACCGCCCCCTTGGATACAAGAGTCAAAAGATTAGCTGAAAGAGACAACAAAACATATAAGGAAGCTCTTGAAGAAACCTCCACGAGGGAGAAGAGTGAGAAGGAGAGGTTTAAAAGAATTTATAACATTGATGTTAATGATTACTCAATTTTTGATTTAATAATAAACACCGAATTATGGTCACTAGATTCTGTAGTAAAGATTTTAAAGACTGCTGTAGAAGAGTATCTCACCTCGTCCTCATAAGAGGTTGAACCTGCTAGGGTGACCTAGAGGAAGACTCAAGAGTGGCTGGAGGTTTAAAAAAATGGCTGCAATTGAACCCGGAAAAATTTGCGTAAAAATAACGGGAAGGGAAGCCGGCCAAAGATGCGTAATCGTAGAAGTTATCGACAAAAACTATGTCCTCATTACCGGCCCGCCTTCGGTTAACAAGGTTAGAAGACGCAGATCAAATGTTAAACATCTAGAAGTTACAGAGAATAAAATTGAAATTAAACGCGGAGCCGAAGACAGTGAAATCGCTGAGTCCTTGAAAAAAGCCGGTTTATTAGATTTGATGAACGAAAGAGTAAAAATAAATCTATAAAAATGTCAATTAACATAACTACCCCAATCTACACTTCTTTTTTATTTAAATTCCAAAAGGAACTATTGAAAAATTTACAATGAGGCTGGTCCAATGGTGGTTCACTTTTTACCAAGTGACAAGAAAAGAGAATTAATTGAAAAGGCTAATGTAGCTTCTGACCCCGCGTATGGAACCCCGCCCAATGAGCGCCGAATAGAAGAATACATAAAAAATGGTATAATCAACGTTGATAAGCCCCCTGGCCCAACTTCACATGAAGTGGTTAGCTGGGTTAAAAAAATCCTTAATGTTAAAAAGGCGGGTCATGCTGGGACACTAGAACTCCTCCAGACTATCGCGAGGAGTAGTGAAATCCCAAAGTCACCGGAGTACTCCCTGTAGCCTTGGAATCCGCAACCAAAGTGGTTCAGGCTCTTCTTCCAGCGGGGAAAGAATACGTTTGTGCCATTCGACTACATGGAGATGTGTCTGAAGACAAGTTCAGAAACGTTGTAAACGAGTTCGTCGGACCAATATATCAACGCCCACCGCTTCGCTCCTCCGTTAAAAGAAGACTGAGAATTAGAGAAATATACTATACCGAATTAAAAGAGATAGAAGGCCGAAACGGTCTATTTCGCGTTGGCTCCGAGGCGGGCACCTACATAAGAAAGCTTTGCCACGATATCGGCGAAGTCTTGGGCTGCGGCGCACACATGAAAGAACTCAGACGCACCCGAACCGGGCCCTTCAAAGAGGACACCCTAGCAAATCTGTACGACGTTGTTGATGCTTACCACTTTTGGAAGGAAGATGGAGACGAATCCTTCCTAAGAAGCGTAATACAACCAATGGAAAAAGCATTAGAACAACTACCCAAAATATTCGTACGCGACTCAGCCGTAGACTCTATCTGCCATGGCGCCAACCTAACAGTTCCCGGAATAGTAAAACTAGAGAGCGAAATAGGAGTGGGAAGCCTTGTTACTATTTTCACACTCAAAAATGAAGCCGTAGCCCTAGGCAGCGCAAAAATGAGCAGCGAAGAAATGTACTCATCAAATCATGGAATCGCCGTAGAAGTAGACCGAGTCCTAATGGAACCCGGAACCTACCCCCCACTATGGAAAAAACACAAAGAAAAAATCGAATAACGAATACCAGAAAAGCCTAGTTTTAAAGCACTTGCGGATATTAATTTAGGAATAGAATTCCTTTCCAAGTTATATTTAAAGAACAAATAATGGCGCAGGGAGTGGGACTTGAACCCGCGCGATCCAATTGGACCACAGGCTTCCTAGAAAGTTCTCCAGGCTTACGCTATCTACTGTCGTAGATTATCTGCGCATTTGCGGATACGTTTAACGTTTACCGCTCTGCCATCCCTGCCTGTTTTTTAGTTTAGGGTCTTATATTTATTTGTTTTCAGTGTAATGTAAATAGAAATGTTTATTTTTTAAAGTTATGCTCTGTATTGTTGCTTATCATGTGTTTGTACGTAAAGTTTATTTGGTGTTTCGCTATTTTTGCTTCCTAACAAGGAGTGTTCATAATTGTCGTCGGAAAATTATCGTTATATTGTTCGGGTTGCAGGTACCGATTTGGATGGTTCAAAAAAGTTCCTTTACGCTTTGATGGATGTTAAAGGCGTAGGCATTAGGTTAGCGGAATCTATACTCAGGGTAACTGGTCAAAATCCTGATATTAGAATGGGTTATGTTTCGGATCAGGAAGTTAAGAGGGTTGAGGCGGTTCTAGCTGATCCAATAAAATTCGGTATTCCTGGTTGGATGTTGAATCGACAGAAAGATGTGAGTTTGGGTGAAGATAAACATTTTACTGGATCTGATCTAACTTTAACCATTAAAAATGATATTGATGATTTGAGAAAAACGAAGAGCTACAGAGGTATACGCCACGCTTTAGGACTTAAGTCAAGAGGACAGCATACAAAAACTACAGGTCGTAAGGGTCAAACGGTGGGAGTGAGAAGGAAGAAGAGGTAAATTTTCGAGGTAGTTTAAATGGGCGATCCTAAGAGGCAAAGAAAGAAGTATAAGACTCCAATGCATCCCTTTTCGAAGGATAGGATACATAGTGAACTAATTCTTCTGGGTAAGTATGGGTTGAGGAATAAGAGAGAGATCTGGCGTGCTACTACCATGCTTAGAGGTTTAAGAAAGCATGCCAGACGTTCCCTCGCTCTTCCGGATGAAGAACAGGAAAAAGCAAGGAGTCTATTAGTGGGGAAACTTAATCGTTTAGGAATCTTATCTCCAGATGCTACACTGGATGATGTGCTTAGGCTTAACATTGAGGATGTATTAAATAGAAGATTACAGACCTTAGTTCAGAAGCAGGGTTTGTCAAACTCTATTTATCATGCTAGACAATTAATAATACATGGACATATAGCCGTAGGCGGAAGGCGTGTCACATCGCCAGGATATCTGGTCAACAGAGAAGATGAGAATCTGGTATCTTTCGCTTCTTCTTCACCATTAAGTGATCCGAATCATCCTGCACGTGTTAAAGCGAATGTTCAAGAATAAAGATAATAAATCAGAAATAGAGGAATAAAAAAATGAGCGAAAAATCTAAAAAAATTCACTGGGGTATTGCTCGCATATATTCTTCTTATAACGATACCATCGTTCACATAACAGATATTTCGGGCGCCGAAACAGTTGCGAGATATTCAGGAGGAATGATTGTAAAAGCTGATCGAGATGAATCCTCTCCCTATG
This sequence comes from Candidatus Freyarchaeota archaeon, assembly GCA_030587365.1. Lineage (GTDB taxonomy): Archaea > Asgardarchaeota > Jordiarchaeia > Jordiarchaeales > Jordiarchaeaceae > Jordiarchaeum. The sequence continues at coordinate 24,587 of JAUQZE010000029.1, forward strand.
CGGCTATGCAAGCAGCCTACAGGGCAGCTCAGACAGCTATGGACAAGGGCATCACGGCAATACACATATATGTCAGGGCGCCTGGTGGGCACGGTCCTAAAACACCCGGTCCAGGGGCTCAAGCAGCGATACGTGCCCTAGCTAGGGCAGGATTGAGAATTGGACGAATTGAAGAGGTAACCCCGCATCCGCATGATGGCACACGCAGACCAGGAGGACGACGTGGTCGTAGGGTTTAAAATCACAATAATACCCGAGTCTCAACATTTTTAGAAAAAAAAGGGTGAGTAACTTTATATAATTTTTATATATTGTTGATTGTGCTCATCAAAGAAAACGTTTTTATTTAATTAATGTGGGTTAATCTAGCTCGTTGGTGTAATTATGAACATCCGCATACTATCCAAGGATGAAAACAGCCTGAAATTCATGTTGGAAAACGTTGATGTTACATTTGCTAATGCTTTACGGCGCATCATTCTAGTTGAAGTGCCGACTATGGCTATTGATGAGGTCATTATTATAGAAAACACGTCCCCCCTATTTGATGAAGTTCTTGCGCACCGTTTAGGTCTTATCCCCCTCAAAACCGATTTGCAGAGTTACACTTTACCTGAAGAATGCAGTTGCCAAGGAGCTGGGTGTACCCAGTGTCAACTTACCTTCACTCTCGAGAGGGAAGCGGAGGAGGAAGGAGTAATAGTTTATTCGGGAGAACTAAAATCTCAGGATCCCTCAGTAGTTCCTGTTAGTGATAAAATTCCTATTGTTCGTTTAGCACGAGGGCAACGTATAGTACTAGAAGCTTACGCCTCTCTTGGTCGAGGTAAGAATCATGCAAAATATCAACCCGTTTCCACATGTTCTTATAAATATAAGCCAATCGTGCAACTTGAAGGGGACAAGTGTGAAGCTTGTGGCGATTGTGTGGAAATTTGTCCGAAAGGAGTTTTGGATCTTAAGAATAAATCAATCATGATAAAGGATGTTTTTAACTGTTCACTATGCAAAGCATGCGAAGAGGAATGCGAATTCGACGCCATCCATGTCGAATCGGATGATACCTCATTTATATTTAACATTGAATCCACCGAGGCGATTTCTCCAGAGGAGATAGTAAAAACAGCTATTGAAATATTTGAGAAAAAAGTTAAAGAACTACAGTCACTCCTTGCCTCACAAACTTCATAAATTCGCATCCTTCAGAACATGAAAAATCGGAGGTTGAACATTGCCTAAACCAACTGGACCGGCGAATCCCGAAGTCTGGAAATTGATAACTGAACTTGCGAAAAAATCAAAATCAGAAAAAAGTAACATATGGAAAAGAGTATCAGATGAATTAAGGAGACCTACAAGGAATAGGGTTTCTGTAAACTTGTCCAAAATTAACAGATACACTGTTAATGATGACACAGTTTTAGTGCCAGGAAAGGTTTTAGGTTCAGGAGAGTTAAAACATAAAGTTTGTGTAGCAGCGTTATCTTTTTCCAAGGAAGCAGCGAACAAAACTAAAAAAACTGGAGGAGAATGTATAACTATTCAAGAACTTATGAAAAGAAACCCCTCAGGCACTAATGTCAAAATAATAGGATAAACGTGGGCAAAATGGCAAAAAAAGCGAAAAAATCTGGAAAAGAGGCAGAAACGGAGCTAGTAGAAGGAAAGGAAATAGAGAAAAAATTAGAAGAAAAAACAAAGCAACCCCGAGAAAAGAAAATTAGAGGATCCTTTCCCATAGATAACCTAGTTGTAATTGATGCTACTAACCTTATTCTCGGAAGGTTAGCAAGCGTGGTCGCCTCCCGCCTTGTGCAGGGTGAAAAGGTAGCGGTCATTAATGCTGAGAAAGCAGTAATTACTGGTACTAAAAAAGCGATTGTATCAAGATACAAATCGAAATTAGAAATTAGAACACACACGAGACCTTGGAAGGGTCCTTTTCATTATCGTAGACCCGACCGAATAGTTAAACGTACTATTCGAGGCATGCTTCCATGGAAGAAACCTAAAGGAAAGGCTGCCTACAAGCGTCTCAGAGTTTATATAGGCGTACCAGGATATTTGAACCAAGCTCCCGCCCAAACTATTTCCTATGCGCATATTAAAAAATCAGATTCTACCTATATTACCGTAGAAACACTTTCTAATGAAATAGGATGGGTATCGCCTTTTGCTTAGAACCCAAGGAGGTTTAATGGTGAGTAAAAAAGTAGTAATACTAACTAGCGGAAAAAGGAAGAATGCAATAGCCAGAGCGTCTCTAAAACCAGGCTCAGGAAGAATAAGAGTTAACAAGACACCCGTTAAGCTAATAGAACCACTTTTAGCCCGTCAAAAAGTATTAGAACCCTTAATTCTGATAGACCCCGCTTTATATAGCAAAGTGGACATAGACGTTACAGTTCATGGTGGAGGAATAACAAGTCAAGCAGAAGCAGCTAGAACCACCATAGCGAAGGCCTTAACCCAGTATTTCGACGACCCCCAGATAAGACAAAAACTTCTAGAGTACGATAGAAAATTTCTTGTTTCCGATCCTAGACAAAAGGAACCAAAGAAACCTGGAGGAAGAGGCGCCAGGGCAAAAGTACAAAAAAGTTACAGGTAACAAGTTAATTTAATAACAGAGGAGCTTAGAATGTTCCTTACGTTCGGTTTAAAAATCCAAAATACGTTTATTTCACCAGTCATATACAACATTGTGTAATGGGAAAATTTGGGCAGTTTTTAATGTTTGATGGAGATTAGCTCTATGATTATACCTATAAGATGCTTTACATGTGGTAAATTAGTAGCTGACAAATGGGAAGAGTTTATTAGAAGAGTAAGACAGGGCGAGCCGCCGGATGTCGTTTTAACTAGTCTGAAAATTATACGGTACTGTTGTAGGCGCATGATGCTAAGCCATATTAACCTTATAGATGATATACTTCCCTTTAGTCAACACACCTAACCCATAAAATTTTTAGGTCTAAACGTTATTTCACAGACATCCAAATCCAATTAGAATTTGAGCGTGTTACATAATGTCTGAGCCAGAACTATTAATTCCATTGGATAAGTATCTTGCCGCGGGAGTCCACATTGGAACACAGGTTAAAACCAAAAGTATGGAACCCTTCATCTACAGGGTAAGATCTGATGGACTCTATGTTCTCGACATTAGAAAGACTGATGAGAGAATAAGAATAGCTGGTCGTTTTCTAGCAAGATTTGAACCAGCAAGAATAGCTCTTGTATCTGCAAGACAATACGGTCAAAGACCCGTACGTAAATTAAGTAGCATAATCCACTCTAACACGATCGCAGGAAGATTCATTCCTGGTATTTTTACAAACCCGTCTCTCGGCAGATACATTGAGCCTGATGTTATAATGCTCACCGATCCTCGAGCGGATTCGCAGGCATTAACTGAGGCTGCAAAGGCCCGAATCCCGGTGGTTGCTTTATGTGATACAGATAATTCTACCGAGGATATCGATCTAGTTATCCCAAGTAATAATAAAGGACGTAGGGCGCTCTCCCTTATATACTGGTTATTAGCACAGCAAGTCCTAAGGGAGAGAGGAGAAATTCCGCCTGAGGGAGAACTACCTGTTTCTGTGGATGATTTTGAAGCCAAAGTTAAACGATAATTTTAGATTTGAATTAGTATAAGAAGTTTGAATTAAAAATAAATGAATGAGCTTTATAGGACTCAGGCTGCTGACCGATGGGTGAATTGGTATGGTAACAGCTTCGGCGCCGGGTAAGGTTATTTTTTTTCGGTGAACACGCAGTTGTCTATGGAGAACCCGCATTAGTAGCTGCAATAGATAAACGGGTTTATGTAACTGCCAGTTTGAATGATAAAAAAGAATGCCAAATCTTCTCCCAAGAATATGGAAAGGCAGCCGAGTTTAAAATTAATGCAAGCGATCCAGCACCCCATTTACCAAGTATTTTTATGCCGATATGGGCTGTTTGTAAAGAGATTTCATATCGGAGCGGTTTTGATTACGGTTTTAATATTTCGATAAAGTCGGACATTCCTCCGGGTGCTGGACTGGGTTCATCTGCGGCAGTTTCTGTAGCTATTGCTACGGCTGCAAACGTTTGCCTAAACCTAAATCTCTCGAAATCTGAAATTTCTGACATAGCTTTTGAAGCTGAAAAAATTGTTCACGGAACACCCTCTGGAATCGACAACACAATTGCAACCTATGGAAGTATTATACTATATAAAAAGGGCGCCATAAAACCAGTTAAAATAAAATCCAGAATCCCTCTTGTGATCGGTGATACAGGTGTACAGAGAAATACAGCGGAATGGGTTAGGAAGGTTAGGCTAAGGAGAGATAGGCAAAGTAAGGTAGTAACCCCAATCATTAATTCGATAGGAAAACTTGTCATGGAGAGTCTAAAATTCCTAGATAAGAATGATTTACCAGCACTTGGAGAATTAATGGACATCAATCAAGGATTATTGGAGGCAATAGGCGTTTCCACTTTTGAACTCAACAAACTCATAAGCGTAGCTAGAAAAAATGGGGCATACGGCGCAAAGTTAACAGGCGCGGGCGGAGGAGGCTGCATGATAGCTCTATCACCGAAAACAAAACAGAAACAAATAGCCGATGCTATACTAAAAGCCGAAGGAAAACCCATTATTACCAACATATCCCAGCAAGGAGCGAAAATAGAGAAGAGCTAAATGGAAAATTAAACCATTTTTGGAAGAGATTCTGATGAGCATTATTATACTTAAGCTTGGAGGAAGTGTTATTACAAAAAAAGAGAAGGATATGCTAGCTGATCTTAAAGCTATAAAGAGAATAGCTAGGGAGATCAAGGAAGCATTTGAACGCTCTCCTAATTTGAAACTAGTTTTGGTTCATGGAGGGGGCTCTTTTGGGCACAGCATCGCGGCCAAGTATAATGTACATCTAGGTTTAAAATCTGGGAATCAGATACTGGGATTTACTAAAACCGTTCAGGTTATGCGTAAACTTAATTTGATATTCGTGGAGGAGCTTCAGAACCTTGGATTACCCGCTATTCCTCTACAGCCTTCTGCCATTTCTATTCAGGAGGATAGTAAATTATCCGATATGTTCACTAAAACCTTAATTTCTGCTTTAAATCTGGGTTGTATACCTGTGCTTTGGGGAGATGCTGTTTTTGATGAAAAACAGGGCTACAGCATATTATCTGGTGACCACATTGTACCCTTTTTGGCTCGAAAATTAGACTCTGAACGAGTGATTTTTGGAACTAACGTGGACGGTGTATTCGATTCTGATCCGAACACAAATAAAAATGCAAAGTTAATCCGTTTAATTACGCCAAGTAATATCGAAAAAACTCTAAGGAATGTTTCAGGTTCCAAAACAACCGACGTTACGGGGGGAATGCGTCGTAAAATCTTGGAGCTCTTACCTCTTGTGGAAAAGGGAATCCAAGTAGAAATAATAAACGCTAAAAAGGAAGGATATGTTCTACACTCTCTGCTCGGGAATAAAGAGTTAGGAACTCTTATATCTGCCCAATAATCTGAACTAGGAAACTAACCGATGTTTAACTCTTAATTATAATTCTTTGAAATAACTTGACAAGAGATTAGTTGCACGAGCATCACCAAAAGATAATTGAAACAATACAAGTCTAAGAGGCTCAAAACGAGACGGAAAGAATATTGAAAAGTATACCTCCGCTAAACATTTATATCAAAAGTGTAGTTTACATCGCAACGTACGCGAAACAGTTATTAGTTTACAAAAAAGAGGCAATAAACATGAATGAAATGGTAATCCTAGTGGATGAGACTGATAAAGAGATAGGCACTGAAGAAAAGATGAAAACACATAAAGAGGGGAAACTACATCGCGCGTTCTCCATATTTATTTTCAACTCAAAAGGGGAGATGCTTCTCCAAAAAAGAGCGAAAAGTAAGTATCACTCCGGTGGTCTATGGTCAAATACCTGTTGTAGTCATCCGAGACCCGGGGAAGATGTAGAGCAAGCTGCTCATCGAAGATTGATTGAAGAAATGGGTTTTGATTGTGATTTGCATGAATCCTTCGATTTTGTATACAGAGCTAATCTTGATCATGATCTCACTGAATATGAATTCGACCATGTTTTTATCGGAAAATATGACGGGGAAATTAAATTAAATCCAGAAGAAGCAGAAGATTTTAAATGGGTAAGCATGGATGCCATTAAAGAAAACGTAAAAAAGCATCCAGAAAAATACACCGTATGGTTTAAATGTGCTCTTATTGAGGTTCTTAACTTTCTGTCTCTATAAAGGATTTCCACTGGAATTACGCTATTCTTCTTCAAATTTTAATATTACCAAAAATTTCATAAGCGAAACTTGTTAACTTATTTCCTACTAATAATTGATTAGAGCGATGCCCCACAAAATGATGAGGGCGCTGCCTGAAGGAGGAATGATTGTTGTCGAAGCCCTTTTATGTGAGGTTTCAAGTCCCAGAAGAGCTAATCAAAAAGGCTCTCCAAGCATTAGAGATTGCGCGTGATACCGGTAAGGTTAGAAAGGGCACAAATGAGACGACTAAGACCATAGAACGTGGGCAAGCTAAACTAGTTATACTGGCGGAGGATGTCGATCCTCCAGAAGTTGTGGCTCATGTGCCGCTGCTCTGCGAGGAGAAGAAAATTCCATACATCTATGTGCATAGTAAAGAACAGATTGGCACTGCCTCAGGAATAGACGTTCCATCTGCTGCCGTGAGCATAATCGAACCGGGAAACGCACGCGATTTAATTAATGACATAGCTAAAAAAGTGTCAGAGCTAAAATAAAAGCTACTACTATTTGTGAACCTAGTGAACATTTTTGGTCAGAGAAAAAACCGTTCGCTAAAAATTTAAACACAAAATTCTTTGAAGAAAAGCGAATACTACTGCTATATCAACGGTTCGCGACAAAAACGAGAACTTAACTAATTTAACTTTTTTGAAACGTAGACATCATCAGGTTTGTATCCCAGCTTATAGTAGTACTCTTTAACTCCGATGCCAGAGAGAACCAAGAGCTTTTTTGCGTCGTACTCTTCTCTTGCGATTTTTTCGGTTTCACTGAGTAAATTTTTTCCGTATCCCCGGTGTTGCCATTCATCCCTTGGCTTTTCATGAATGGGTACAAGTGGACCGTAAACATGTAATTCTCTAACAATCATCGACTCACAATTTCGAATCTCGGGTCTATGAACCAAATCTGATGGTCGTCTAAGTCTTAAAAATCCTACTAAAATACTTCTATCCCTATTTTCATAGGATATAAACACCTCTTCCCCCTCCGAGGCGGAGTAACTTTCAGTGTGTAAAAACACTTCTTCCCCCTCTAAAAGATTCGGATTTTTCTGCAATACATGACCTACTTCTCTGCACCGTATGCATTGACATTTGTGTCCTCTTCTTGTTAGCTCCTCAGCGGCCAGTTCCCTTAGATTGCCATTCTTTACACCGCATACAATTAGGTTCGAAGGTATATCCCTTTGAATACGTTGAATACGGATCCATTTTGGAATTATACGTTTAGCTTCGGCAACGAGTTTGATAATATCATCCGTCGTGTAAGGACTATACTCACCTTTAATATACAAATCGTAGAGAGGGGTGCCTTCAAGTACTAAACAAGGATAAATCTTGAGGCTGTCGGGCTTAAACCTGGGATCGTTAAAGATAGTTTTGAACATCTCCAAATCTCTGTGATAATTCGACCCCGGAAGATTGGGCATAAGGTGCGCTGTTATCTTGAGGCCCGAATCCTTGGCTATCCTAAACGCTTCTACCACATCTTGTACAGTGTGGCCTCTACGAACAAGTTTGTAAATATCGTCGTAAACAGTTTGAACTCCAATTTCAACTTTGGTTCCGCCCATATAGAGTATGTTATCGGCATGCTTTTCTTTGCAATAATCCGGGCGTGTCTCAAAGGTTATTCCCACATTTCTTGTACGAGAATGTTCCGCGTTTATTTTTGCTTCATCCAAGGTCTCTGAAGGAATGTCTGTTATTGCCTCAAGGCATCTTTGCACAAAGTAATGCTGATAGTCTAGGGGAAGCGAAAGAAAGGTTCCCCCCATTATCACGAGCTTTATTTTGCCTCTGTCGACTCTGTGACCGATTGCTTCTAGTTGTTTAATCCTAGCTTTCACCTGTAAATATGGGTCATAATTATTCTGAATGGCTCTCATGGCTGCGGGCTCATGGCCTGAGTAGGACTTCGGAGCAATGCTACCCCCAGGACAGTAGATGCAAGTACCGGGGCAGGGGGCTGGCTTAGACATTACGGCTACGATGGCGATGCCTGAAATGGTGCGTGTTCTCTTCTTTCTTAGGAGAGGTAGTAGGCACTGTCTTTCTTGTTCCGAGGCGTGGCTAAGAATCTCCGAGTTGCTGGGAACCTTATTCAGGTGGTATTTCTGGCAAATCTTTGTTTTTATTTTGCTTAGCTCCTCTTTCGTTTCCTTACTGTTTAGGAAATGTTCTATTATTTCCCTGCACGCCATTTTTTGCTGAATTTTAAGAGCTATCGTGGTTTCCAAGTATTTTTTCGCCCCTACGGTTAGAATCACAATTCTGACTAAGTGATGAAATAGTTATAAATACTTTGAACTTTAAGCCGTAAAGAAAAGATTTTTAGAAAGCGATATTATTATGAAGAAAAAGGTGTTGGTTCTTATTGTTATCACCTAGAAATGAGTTAAAATTAGAAATTGGAGGTGGTTTTATTGACGCTAGACTATGATAAACTAGGATTCAAGGCAGGAATTGAAATCCATCAAGAGCTTTTAACCAATCGCAAACTATTTTGTCTCTGTCAGCCAATTCTAAAGACCGATGAACCAGAATTTCTAGTTAAGAGATATTTTAGACCAGTATTAGGAGAGATGGGTAAGTATGATGAAGCGATGCTAGTTGAGTATGAAAAAGGACGTACTATCCTGTACGAAGGATTTAATGATGTTAACTGCACATATGAGATAGATGAAACTTGCATGTAGAACACCTGCAAGCATCAAACACCTCCTTTTGACATCTCTCAAGAAGCGATAGATATCGGTATTGAAATTTCACTACTGTTTAATGCGAAGATTATAGACGAGTTACACATCCTACGAAAAAACTATCTTGATGGGTCGGTTCCATGTGGCTTTCAACGCACATTAATTATCGGAACAGACGGCTACATACCTCTCAACGGTAAGAAAATCGGGGTCTCCACAATTTGTATAGAGGAGGATGCTGCCAGAAAAATTAGGGAAGAAGGAAAAACAATTTATTACAGAATAGACCGATTGGGAATTCCTTTAGTGGAAATTGTTACATTACCTGAAATAGAAAATCCGGATGAAATTCTTAAAACCGCTTATAGGATAGGAATGCTTATCAGATCAACAGAGAAGGTTAAGAGGGGACTTGGAACCATAAGACAAGATATCAATGTCAGTATAGAAGGCGGTGAGCGGGTTGAAATCAAGGGAGTTCAAAAGTTAGAGTGGATCCCTAGACTAGCTGAAAATGAGGCAATAAGACAAATTGAACTACTAGATCTTAAGAAGCAGTTATTGGAGCGAGAGGTAAGAGAAGAAGACTTTTCATACGAATATAGGGATGTTTCTGAGATTTTCGCTTCTACCAAATGCAAGATTATCAAAAATAGGAAAAAGGAAGAAAGGGTGCTGTCGGTAAGGCTGCCCAAATTTGCTGGATTGTTAGGTAAAGAGGTTCAACCGGGAAAAAGTTTTGGAAAGGAAATCGCAGAGAGGGTAATGGTAATTACTGGATTAAAGGGTATTATCCATTCCGATGAAAAACTTGACAAATACAATATTAGTATGGAGGAGAATTCACAGCTACGAAGCCTTCTCGCTCTGGAAGAAATGGATTCATACGCAATTGTTATCGGAGATGAAAATAAAGCAGAAAAGGCGTTGGATAACGTGGTTAACCGCGCCAAGGGTGCCTTAAAAGGTGTACTAAGGGAAACCAGAAGAGCTTTAGAAAATGGTAACAGCGAATTCTTAAGAGAGCTACATGGCGGGGCGCGTCTATACCCCGATACAGATACACCACCACTGGTCATAGAAAAGGAAAGAGTTGAATCAATTAGAAAGAACCTTCCGGAATATCCCTGGGTGGTTCAGAAACGCCTAGCAAAGAAATACAAAATAAACGAATTGTTCGCAGAAGAATTGATGGCATCTGGGAAAATGGAGCTTTTCGTGGAAATTGTTAAAGAACTTAAAATAGACCCGACAATTGTTGCTGTATCTCTTCTTCAAACTATGAAAGCCCTGGATAGGGAGGGCATTCAAACAGATGAAATTTCTCAAGAAAAAATTAAAGAGATTTTCAAGTCTCTTTCTGAAGGAAAAATTGCGAAGGAGGCAGTGGAGGAAGTCCTTCGAGTACTTGGAAAATCTCCCTCAATTACAGTTGAGGACGCTCTCAAAGAATTGAGGCTGGAAACTATTACCACTGAAAAACTTGAAAGAATAATCGATGAAATACTTGATGAAAGCAGTGACTTTATAGAAAAAAGCGGGGAAAGAGCATTTAGCCCTATGATGGGTAAGGTGATGGAAAAGGTTAGGGGGAACATCGACGGGAAAGTAGTAGCTGAAATTCTTCGCAAAAAATTAGAACAAAGGTTAGAGGGATAATAATGACTATAAAAGAGGAGTTACAAGGATATTGGGGATTTGTTAGAAAAAAGCTAGAGTCCGCCAAAGTCAAGATTTGGAGTGTTATTGAAGTAGTTACGCCTGAAGCCACATACAAAGGGGTATTACTACCCCGAACCGATATGGGTGATGATAAGCACTTAGTTCTCAAACTAGACACAGGCTACAACATCGGAGTAAAAATTACAGATGACACAACGATCAAAGAGATAGGCTACAATCCTGGTCTTTACGCCATCCCCGAAATAGAAGTTGAGTTCGATTCTGAGAAACCAAACGTATTCCTGATTGGCACTGGGGGTACAGTAGCAAGTAGACTCGATTACAGAACTGGAGCTGTTATACCTGCTTTTACTCCTCAGGAGCTTTTTAGTGCGGTTCCAGAACTTGCGGAAATCTGCAATCTAAAAACAAAACTTTTGTTTGAAATATTTTCAGAGGATATGAGACCAGAATACTGGATTAAAATTGCAGAAACGGCAGCCGAGCAAATAAACTCGGGAGTAGACGGAATCATTATTCCCCATGGCACCGATACTATGCACTTTACTTCTTCGGCGTTATCATTTATGTTAAAAGATTTACCAGTTCCAGTGGTTCTAGTCGGAAGCCAGAGGAGTAGTGACAGACCATCAAGTGACGCAGCGATAAATCTAATTTCCGCAGCTAGAGTTGCAGCATTTAGCGACATAGCCGAAGTGGTTGTTTGTATGCATGGACATAGTAGCGACGACTATAACTTAATTCACAGGGGAACCAGAGTTAGAAAAATGCATACCAGTAGACGAGACGCCTTTCGTACAATTGGGGACATCCCCCTTGGGTTAGTGCAGAATAATGAGATAAAAATGATTAGAAAAGATTATAGAAAAAGGAAGAAGCAAGGCGAGGTCGAATTGGATACTAAACTCGACCCTAAAGTTGCATTGGTATATACGTATCCCGGGATGGAAGCCGATATTATTAATCACCTTATAGATTCAAAATATCATGGAATTGTTTTAGCTGGTACAGGTTTGGGTCACTGTCCAAAAACGCTAATAGATTCTCTAAAAGGAGCCATAGAGGAAAACATCCCCGTAGCGATGACCTCGCAATGCCTCTACGGATTTGTAGGCATGAATGTATATGAAAGGGGGAGAGACCTTCTAAAAATCGGAGTAATTCCCTGCGAAAACATGTTACCCGAAACTGCTTATGTAAAATTGATTTATGTTCTAGGACATACAAAAAACATGGAAGAAATATACAAACAAATGACCATTAATTTATGTGGAGAAATAACTTCTCGGGAGCCCTACAACGGTTACCAAATACTCCAAGGTGGCGTAGAAACAAATACATAAAAAAGCAATACTAAACCTAGTTTTAATTATCCTGAAGTTGAGGGTAAAAAAATGTGTGGAATAGTCGGTATCGTAGACAAGGATCACCCCGTTTCACCTATTATACATGAAGCGCTCCAAAGACTTGAATATCGTGGTTATGATTCTGCAGGTATCGCAACAATTTATCAAAATGCAATCTTCATGAAAAAAGACAAGGGAAAAATAAAAGAAATTCACGAAAAACTGGACTTGGACAAGTTGCCTGGTACAACAGGAATAGGTCATACAAGATGGGCGACACACGGACTTCCCTCAAGAATCAACGCTCACCCTCACGTTGATTGCACAAATAAAATCGCTGTAGTTCACAACGGTATTATTGAAAACTTTCTAGACCTTCGTGAGGAATTGGGAAAAAGACATACATTCGTATCAGAAACTGACACCGAGATTATTCCACACCTAATAGAAGAAATTATAACAAAAACCAAGTGTGATCTCCGTACGGCTACTAAGAGGGCTCTGCAAAAAATAAGGGGAAACTATGCTTTAGTCATTATTTATGTAAAGGAGCCACATAAATTAGTTGTCGCTAGAAACGGGAGCCCCTTGGTAATAGGTATTGGTGAAAAAGTAGATTACTGTGCCTCAGATATACCTGCACTTCTTCCATTTACAAGAAAAGTTGTACTACTGAATGATGGAGAAATGGCAACTATCCAATGCGATGAAATAAGTATTGAAACCATTAACGGGGCAGTGGCAGTAGAACCAAAAATATTTGATGTACCTTGGACACCCGAAATGGCTCAGAAGGGTGGTTATCCTCATTTTATGCTTAAAGAGATACATGAACAGCCTCATGCGCTTAACGGTACTCTTATGATAAGACCAGAAATAATTGACCAGATCGCAAAAGTTCTAAACGACTCAGAGAAAGTATACATCACAGCGGCGGGAACATCAAATCACGCGGGATTGGCTGGAAAATATATGTTATCAAAGCTATCTGCCTTGCGAAGCCAAGCGATAACATCATCAGAATTCCAGGAATCTACGGTGAACCTTATTGATGATGGAACCACAATTCTTGCAATAAGCCAATCAGGAGAAACAGCTGACACCCTAAACGCTGTAAAATTTGCCAAGAGTAACGGGGCGAGAATAGTTTCCATAACCAATGTAATGGGAAGCACCATCTCTAGACTGTCCGACCTCACTTTATACACGCAAGCTGGGCCCGAAATAGGAGTAGCCGCAACAAAGACATTCATAGTACAACTAGCGAGTCTAGCCTTAATCTCTCTGCAGCTTGCGGACATTATAGGCAAGCTCAACGGTAGTGAGATAGAACAATTTAGAGAAGAACTATTACAAACTCCCAGAATTATCGAGAAAACCATTAAAAAACAAGAAAGTCTGATAAGAGATATTGCTTATGAACATGCTAACAAACAAAATTTCCTATTTCTGGGAAGAGGGATTAGCACCGCAACGGCAATGGAAGGCTCTTTAAAACTAAAAGAAGTTGCATACATCCATTCAGAGGCATACCCTGCAGGAGAATCAAAACACGGCGCAATAGCTTTAATCGAGCCAGGTTTTCCGGTGGTCTTTGTCACACCTCCTGATGAAACGCATGAAAAAATAATTGGAAACATTATGGAAATGAAAGCACGCGAAGCCACAATAATGAGTATAGCAGACGAACAAGATTACGAGATACAAAAATTATCCGATAAGACTATTGGTATACCGCAAACACCAACACCATTCTCGCCTATCACCTATGTGATACCCCTACAGTTATTTGCTTATTACGCTGCCACCAAAAGAGGTTATGATCCCGACAAGCCGAGGAATCTGGCGAAAAGCGTTACTGTCCTTTAAACCGTTTAAAAATTTCAGATAAGAGTATGGGACTCCTAATCGCCTATAAACATCTCGATATGAGCTAAGGGTCATTTTCTGCAATGTTCCCAAGCTGTCATTTTCGTACTTTAATCCGGCATCCTTGTATCTAATTAGTGCGGTGTGGCTTCGGTTAGGCTTCTTTCGCAAAAATCTAAAGATAAGAGCAGATAAATATCTATTACCGAAGGAAAAAAGGCACTTAAGGCGAGTTTTCCGATGGTATTGAAGAAAAGTTTATAAGTTGTGCGGGGTTCTCTTTTGGTTGTAAGGGATTGACTACTTTTGCGTTTTGTAAAATGAGCCTATAAGTTACATGGAGTTGATTAGGTGGCATTCAGACTTCCTAAGGTTGTCGACTCGATAAAATTTGGATTGCTATCACCAGACGAAATCCGAAGAATGTCCGTTACTAGAATAATAACTCCCGACACATACGACGAGGACGGAGCACCGATAGACTCGGGATTGATGGACAGCAGACTTGGAACAATAGAACCAGGAAGACGGTGCAAGACATGTGGAAGTAGGGTAGGTGAATGCCAAGGTCATTTCGGTCACATTGAGTTGGCGCGTCCTGTGATTCATGAGGGATTTGCTAAGCTTCTTCAGAAAATTTTGAGAGCCACCTGTCGCTCTTGTTCGCGTCTTCTTCTACCCGATGATGAAATTAAGGTTTTTAAAGAACAAACGGATGCTTATGAGAAAGAAACTGGAACTTTGAGTGACGCTATCGCGGTGGAGGTTACAAAGAGAGCCTCCAGAATTAGTACCTGTCCTCATTGTGGAGAAAAGCAACTTAAGATTCGCTTGGAGAAGCCTACCACCTTTTATGAGGAGACCGATATAGGATCTATCCGTTTAACTCCGAGCGATGTGAGGGATAGGTGTGAACGAATTACTGATGATGATTGTCGTTTAGTGGGGATAAATCCCAAATTCGCTCGACCAGAATGGATGGTTCTCACCGTCCTGCCAGTACCCCCCGTGGCGGTACGCCCCAGCATTACTCTGGACTCGGGGGTCCGTTCTGAAGATGATCTTACACACAAACTTGTTGATGTTATCCGTATCAATCAACGTTTGAGGGAGAATATTGAGGCGGGTGCACCCCAACTTATCGTTGAGGACTTGTGGGAACTACTCCAGTATCATATTACTACTTACTTCGATAATGAAATGTCGGGAATACCACCAGCAAGACATCGGTCCGGTAGAGCTCTGCGTACCCTCGCGCAAAGGCTTAAAGGAAAGGAAGGTCGCTTCAGGAGTAATCTTTCTGGGAAAAGAGTTGACTTTTCTGCGAGAACCGTGATATCTCCCGACCCTAATCTTGGCATAAACGAAGTTGGGGTACCTCTCGAAATTGCAGAAATTTTGACAATACCTGAGAGGATAACCGAGTGGAACATAGATGAAATGAAAGAGCTAATTATTAGGGGCCCTGAGAATCCTCCGGGTGCAAACTACGTTATACGTAGCGATGGCAGAAGAATTGATCTTCGTTTCGTAAAGGATCGAAAAGCTATCGCGGATACCCTGGAAGTAGGATTTATTGTAGAGCGACATCTCCGAGACAAGGATATTGTGCTCTTTAACAGACAGCCCTCATTACACAGGATGTCTATAATGGCTCATCAAGTGCGTGTGATGCCGTTTAAAACATTTAGATTGAATCTTTGTGTCTGCCCTCCGTACAACGCAGATTTTGATGGAGATGAAATGAATCTTCACGTCCCTCAGGGCGAGGAGGCTCGCGCAGAAGCCTATGTGTTAATGAGGGTTCAGGAAAATATCCTTAGTCCGCGTTACGGCGGTCCGATTATAGGCGGCATTCAGGATTTTATTTCTGCGGCTTATCTGCTCACTAAAAAAGATACTTTCTTTAACAGAAAGGATACTTGTGACCTTCTCTTGGTAGCAGGACGTACTGAACTCCCCTCTCCTGCAATTAAAAGCCCCGTAGAACTCTGGACTGGAAAGCAAATTTTCAGCATTCTTTTACCAAAAGACCTCAATCTCTCTTTTAAAGCAAAAATCTGTAAACGATGCGATACATGTGAAAAAGAAAGCTGTCCAAATGATTACTTTGTAATGGTTCGCAACGGAAATCTTGTCTCGGGTGTAATTGATAAAGCTGCGTTCGGAGCGGGAGTACCTGAGAGCTTGTTCCACAGAATTGTAAAGGATTACGGAGCAGATCAAGCGCGTGATTTCCTTGACTCGTTCACACGTATGTTAACACTTCTAATAACTGGAAAGGGTTTCACAATGGGAATTGACGATGTAGATATCACGAAAGAAGCTCTCTCGCGTGTGAATGAAATTTTGCAGGAATCCAATAATAAAGTTAATGAATTAGTTGAAACATATAGACGAGGAGAACTTGAGAGTCTTCCGGGCAGAACGCTCCAAGAAACTTTGGAGATGCTGATTATGCAGGAGCTTTCCAACGCTCGAGACAAAGCTGGTGATGTGGCTGGTGAATACCTTGGTATGCAAAACCATGCGGTAATAATGGCTAAGACTGGCGCAAGAGGCACACTGCTCAACCTTGCACAGATGGCCGCCTGCGTAGGACAACAATCGGTGAGAGGAAGTAGAGTACAGAGAGGATATAGAGATAGAACACTGCCACATTTTGAGGAAGGTGACTTAAGCGCGAAAGCAAGAGGTTTTGTTAGTTCCAGTTATCAGAGGGGATTGACTCCCATTGAATTCTTCTTCCATGCGATGGGTGGCCGAGAAGGATTGGTTGATACGGCTGTGAGAACTAGCACCAGCGGATATATGCAGAGAAGACTGATAAACGCCCTTCAAGACATCAAAGTGGAGTATGACAGAACCGTTAGAAATGCGGCTGGAAGTATAATCCAGTTCCAGTATGGAGAAGACGGTGTAGATCCGTCTAAAAGCGATCATGGCAAATCAGTAAACATAAATGTAATAATAGAAAAAATACTTAGTGAGGAAGAATAAATATAATATGCTACCAATCTGAGTACTCATTTCAATTATTGATGGAGTGGAAAACATTAAGTATGGATACTATAAGAAACTGGCTGTATAAAAAATACAGCCACTCATTAAGTATTTATTAGAAGCCCCAAAGGTATAAAGTGAGTTAAAATGTCAAGTGAGGAAATTTTAAGTCAAATAGAAAAGCTAAGAAGTGAGGCTTCTCTTCCATCATCCCTAATCGATGAGCTTGAGAAGAATTTGAAAGCCAGAAGTAATGACGATACTTTAACCCCAAAAAAAGTAAAGAAAATAATAGACGAAGTTAAAAAAGCTTATTCTCAGGTTTTGGTAGAACCTGAGGAAGCAGTAGGCACAGTTGCTGCTCAGAGTTTGGGAGAACCAGGCACACAGATGACACTAAAAACATTCCACTACGCCGGAGTAGCTGAACTTAACGTAACACTAGGTTTGCCACGTTTAATAGAAATTGTTGACGCCCGACGTAACCCCGCTACTCCCATGATGACAATCCATTTGGATAAGGAACACCGATCTGATCTTGCAAAGGCAAGAGAGGTAGCAAGATTGATTGAAACTACAAGAATAGAAAATGTTGCGTATAACGTTGAAATAGATCTTACCACAATGCAGATTGTGATTAATTTGGATCCCGAACTCATGGAGGATAAGGGCATCACAGTGGAAATGGTACTGGAAAAAGTAAAAAGCCTCAAGAAAGGTGAAGTTAGTTTCCAGGGCAACACTATTTTACTAACGCCTGAATATGAGAGCTTAGCAGACCTACAAAAACTTCTTGAAAAAACAAGGAGCCTGACTTTAAAGGGAGTTATAGGGATTGATCGCGTTGTGATTAAGAAAGAGAGGGACATAAACGAATATGTTTTGTATTCAGAAGGAACAAATCTACCTGAGGTTCTCCGTGTTCTCGGCGTTGACGTTTCAAGAACCAGTTCAAACCACATACATGAGGTCGCCCAAACGCTCGGCGTGGAGGCTGCTAGAAACGCTATAATCGAAGAGGCAAGCAAGGTCCTAGACGAGCAGGGACTTGACGTCGATATACGACACATAATGCTAGTAGCGGATCTAATGACGGTCTCCGGAGACATAAGACAAATTGGACGCCACGGAATAAGTGGAGAGAAAGAAAGCGTTCTTGCAAGAGCTGCCTTTGAGGTAACAGTAAAACATTTAATAGAGGCGAGCATAAAGGGAGAGGAAGACAGCTTAAGCGGTATAACCGAAAACGTTATTGTAGGACAAATGATACCCGTAGGTACCGGCGCAATCGACCTGTTGATGGGTCAATACCCAAAACAAGAAGATAAAAAGGAGGAAACATAAATTGGACGTTGACAAAGCAATAACTCTTACAGTTAAAACTGGAAAAGTAGTTCTAGGCACAAAAAGAACACTAAGACTAATAAAACAGGGAAAACCCCAACTCGTAATTATATCCAAAAACTGCCCTAAAGAAACTCTAGAAGAGATTCTCTACTATGGTAAACTCTCCGAGATTTCAGTCTACACCTACTCGGGTACAAGCTGGGATCTCGGCGCTGTTTGTGGGAGACCCCATATGGTAGCATGTATGGCAGTTGAACAACCAGGAGATTCTAAAATTCTAAAACTTAAGGAGGAATAAAATGGCTAGTTATAGTGTAAAACTCACTTCGACAGAACTTCGATACATTGCTCTTTTCGAGAGCATAACAGGTGCCGTAGTTAAAGATTGCATCATAGACGACGAAGAAGGAAGAATCGTGTTCGTAATCAAATCCGGAGACATAGGCATGGCAATCGGCAAGAATGGTACAAACATAAAAAGGGTTAGAGATTTTATCAAAAAACCCATTGATGTAGTGGAATACGCAGATAACCCCGAAGACTTCATCAAAAACACTCTTGCCCCCGCACGCATAAAATCCATCCACATAACCGAAAAAAGAAACGGACGAAAAGTAGCAGTGGTTAACGCAGACTCCAAGGACAAAGGAATTGCTATCGGGAAGGCGGGCCGTAATGTTGCTCGCGCTCGTTTACTGGCACGTAGGCATTTCCAAATAGACGATGTGATAATTAGTTAAGAACCAGACCATAAACCAATCTACTTTACTTCTTTAAAAAGGCGAAATTTCTATTACATGCCTTTTAAGAAAAAGGTCTATAGTCAATACGTAAAGCAATGACCACCATAAGATGGGTAATCTTTCTCCTTCTTATAACCAATTAATGGGTAAAAATCAAGTTTGTATTAGTTAATCCAAAAAAGATTTGCAATTAATTTAAAAGGTTGAAGGGGAATCTTTCATAGGTATTTTGTCTTATTGAGTGTAAAACATTTTTATCTATATCTCACAAGAAGACTTCATGCAAAAGCGTGGAGAAGAATATGAGGGGCTTAAATAGGAATTTGAATATTTAAGTTTGGGTCTGTGACCCTGAAAGCTAAGGAAAAGATGCGAGCCAAAACAGTGCGTCTGACCTTAGGGAAACAGGCTCTCGGGCTATATTCTTGAGAGCAGGGCGATCCTTGCGGTCTGTGACCTCATAAAATGGGAAGTGAACCAGTCCGAAACCTTCCCAGAGCACACCGCTCCGAAAGGAGACCGTAAAGCGATTCAAGAGAACGAGGGAGGACCTGCGGATAGTTGGGGATAGTTCACCGCACTGATACTGCTATTCGCTCTTTTTCTTCTTTCTTCATTATCGCGCTGCTTTTAGTTTCGTTGTTCGCTGCTGCAATTAATTCGTCTGCTAGGCATTCCTCTATGTTTTTCTGGTTACCAAAGCTTGCTTTTCTTGCTGCGTTCGTTATAAACCTTAAAGAAAGATCCACACGTCGCAGGGGGGACACATCCACCGCTTGATGATAAACGATTCCGCCGTAACTGATTCTTGTAGTCTCCTCTCTAGGAGCCGCGTTTTCTACAGCATTAATCAGAATTTGTAACGGATTTTGCCCGGTCTTTAGATTAATAATTTCAAAAGCAAGTCTGACAATGTTGAGAGCCTTCATCTTTTTACCTGCGTTTCGTCCGGGGTTCTGCAGTTTGTTAATTAATCTCTCTACTATAGAAACCCGGGACTTCATAAATCTTCTATGCTCATGTCGTCCGTCTGTATGAGGAACGTACTTTGGAGTGAGACTAATAGATCCTCTAAGTCCTACATCATGTACCTCAACATCGTCTATACTCCATTTTCCAAATACTTTAATTTCACTCATATGAATACTTACCTCTTTTTATGAAAAGTGACACTTGCTATGTTTTGTTAACGCTAATTATACTTTTCGATAATTTTGAAAATAGTACTTACCTTATTGGTTTTTCTCTCTTTCCGATCAGGAGGGCTTCTAAAGATACTCCGTTGACTTTAACAACCTTCCATCTCACCCCAGGTATATCACCAAAGGCTCCACCTCTAGCACCACCTATACCTGCTACAATGACTTCGTCATGCTCATCAATAAAGTTTAATGCGCCATCGCCCGGTAGGAAAGCTGTAATCTGTTTACCGTTCTTAATAAGTTGAACCCGAACGCATTTTCGAATGGAAGAGTTTGGCTGTTTGCATTCTACCCCCACCTTTTCGAGTACAATAGCTCGAGCCTGTGGCGCGCCCTCTAAGGGGTCTGCCTTAACATCCAAGTGTAACATTCTACGCTTAAAGTATCTGTCCTTCCATCTAGCGCTTTTACTTTTTGTCTTGAGTGTGCGTGCAGAAAACTCGCCTTTGGGTGATTTACCAACCATTAGTTTCCCTCAGATAAATTAACTGATAGATGCAAAAAACCAAGTAAAAAGATGTATTTAAACCTTTTTTAGTTATTCGATTTTTTTGAAATATTGCTTCATTCTAGGTAAACAAGTTCGGCTGAATTTATCTCTTCTTGGATAGAGTTGATAACTTCTTCTGCAGACCTTACCTTTTCCAATTTTGCCTTTGTTGCTGGTTTCTCGGGTACAGCTCCACAACTCGTAACGTTAATGCTGGAAGTTTCGTATGTTCCTATTTTCCTGGCGATTTCCTCTATTTCCAACTTGTTTAATCCTATTAGAGGGCGGTATACTGGGAGATTCGTAGATTCGTTCAGGGTCATTAGATTGTCTAGTGTTTGGCTTGCGACTTGACCCAAGCTCTCGCCGGTTACAATGCCTTTCGCTCCCTCTCTTTCTGCTATAGCAGTGGCTACTCGGTAAAGTGTTCGCTTACATAGGAGGCAGGTCAGATTACGAGGCGCTTGATTAATTATTTTTTCTAGGGTTTTACCATGAGAAACCACGTACATACAAAATCTGTCGTGAGTAGCGTATTCTCTTAGGATTTTTATTACACTCAGAGCTCGATTAAGGGTGGATTTATCCGTGTATGGGGAGTTATCAAAATATATGGGAATCACTCTGCATCCACGTTTCATCATCAACCAAGTAGCAACTGGGCTGTCTATACCTCCCGAGAAAAGGGAAACTATTTTTCCCTCACTTCCATATGGTAAGCCTCCGGGTGCGTCGAAAATCTCGTGGTATACGTAAGCCTTTTTTTCTCTGACCTCGATGAAAATGTACTTGTCAGGTTGCTTCAGGCTTACCTTGGTGTTTAGGTTGCTTGTTTTAGTAAGAATTGCTTCTCCTACTCTTCTTTCAACATCGATGGAAGTGAATTTGTGAGTCCCCACTCTTCTCGCTCTAACTGCAAATCTCTCTTTCGGTCCGATTATTATTTCGGCCACTCGCTCCGAAAGACGTACGATTTCATCAATGTCCGTGGATGTTTCCAGAACCGGGCTTGTTGAAACTATGCCAAAAACATTTGAGAGCGTCTCACACACTTTTCTGGGAAAATCACCGTCCAGAAAGATTCTCCCTCTCTCTCTGGTGATACTCTTGTAAGGAATTTTTTTCCTATTGAGCATCCACTTTATGTTTCTAATCAAAATATTTTCCATAAAGCTTCTAACTGGAGTGCTCTTAAGCGACAATTCACCGTAACGTACAAGAACGCTTTTTTTCCACTCATTAAGAGTTTCGATGGGGGATCCAATTAGTTCTTTCTGATTCATAGTCTGATCACTCTCATTTATGTAAAACCTAGCCAAGAATATTCTGGAAAAATGTCAGCCCTCAAAAAACCTACCTATAATAAACGAAAACAACTACTTTTTTAAACTATACGGAGAAGTGATTAAAAAAATAAGACCTACCTCTTTCTTTTGAAATCTAAGCTCAAATCTAAAGCCTTTATGGAGTGGGTAATATAGCCCATGGATATAATATTCACATTTAGAGCCATGTATTTTTCAATATTTTCTGGGGTAATCCCTCCCGATAATTCAATCAATACCTTATCTCTTAACCCCTTCTTTTCTAATAGTTCTAGTGTTTTTTTTGCTTCCTCTGGAGACATGTTATCAAACATTATTATGTCTGCCCCTGCTCTTGCTGCTTCCAATGCTTGGTCAGCGTTTTCAACTTCTATCTCAATTTTTTTGGAGGAACTACATTTCGATCGGGCTCGTTTCACCGCCTCTGTAACGCTGCCAACTATACTTAAGTGATTATCTTTAATGAGAACCATGTCATCAAGTCGGAGGCGATGAGCGTCACCGCCACCCAAGCTGACGGCTTTCTTCTCGAAATATCTGAAACCGGGAGTAGTCTTGCGGGTACAAGCTATTCTGAGTTTAGGGTTAATTTTTTTCGCTGCATCAACAAGTTTAGATGTTTCGGTGGCTATACCGCTCATACGCATCATAATATTTAGAACCATGCGTTCCGCCGTAAGGATGGTTCTAGCGGGGCCAGACAATTCAACTATAATTTGACCGCGTGTAACCCTGTCTCCATCTTTAACTAGCGGCTTAAAGTCAACATTTAAGGGCTTAAAAATAATATCTGCTTCGTGTATACCTGCAATTACTCCATCTCTTTTGGAAATTATCCTAGCCTCCGCTATGGTTTCCTCGGGGATGAGTGCATCTGTGGTAATATCTCCAAACCCCAGATCTTCTTCTAAAAATTCTAGTAACTTTTTCTCCGTTAACTTATCCTCAATCAAAAGGGCAAACTCCTCAAAATTCTATTCTAGCCAAATTGATGCACGAAATCCGTGATCAATTTAATCGCGTCCAAATTTGAAATTTTTTTCTGGATTCGGCTTATACGAGCTTTATACTCTGAGTGGTTAAGTATCTCCTTTACACTCTCCAAGAGTATATTCTTCGACAGATCCTTTTGCTGTATGACTTTTGCAATACCCATACGCTCTGCAGACTTGGAGTTCTCCTGATGTTCTGTGTGGGCAGGCGTTGGAATAAGAATTGACGGCTTACCATAATACATGGTCTCAGCTAGGGTGTTATGACCCGATCTAGATACCAAAAGGTCGCAGGCTTTGATTAAAGGATATCTATCCGTGATCCAATTATAGATACGTAGATTACCCTTTTCCACAAAGCGGTCTGGTTTATCCGGGTTGCCCAGTGTCATTACAACATTATACTTATCGGGAAACTCTCTAAAAATTTCATCAAGCCTCATAGCTAGAAGCTCCCTCTCTTTCTTGGTTCCTGAAACCCCAACATAGATAAGGGGGCGATCATCGAACCCCAGCTTTCTCCTCAACTCCTCCTGGCTCGGCAACAGGGACTGAGGCTTTTCAATTATATGCCCTATAAATTTCACCTTATTCATGAGCTTCTCTGGGACGTCAAGATTAGATTTAAAGATGGTGTACGGAGGTGGGAAATCGGGAACAAGAATCTTAGTACTCCTATTCCAAAGCAGGTGAGTGTTGTAAAGAATAAACCACTCCGCAAAATGCTTCAACGCTTCCTTAAATCTGCTGAGCTTCTTCTTGTGAGGTACTAGCAACTTAATCTGATGCAGTAACAGAATACAAGGAATTCTTAGCAACCAGCAAGCCAAAACCGTGGATAAACGAGAATCGGACACCGCCACACTGGGCTTGAAAATCCTCAAGAGCTTAATTTCGGAAATAAATTGCTTCAAAAAAATCCAAACATACGTAGGCCATTGAATACTGGTTCTGAGCATCTCAATCGTGCCGTCCGGACTCTCAACAAGCCCCATTCTAGGTACCCTAACCACAGGCATACCCGCCGCCTTAACAAAGCCTACGGCGTCACCGTAAGTTGAGAAGAGGACCTCATCACCATTACTGATTAGTTTCCTAGCAATTGGAACACAACGGCCTGCGTGTCCTAGTGCCATGCCGTTTGGTGAAAAGTATACTCTCATGTCCAAAAGCCTCCATACACCCCTACTCTTTCAATGAACGTTCAACTACCTCACCACTGGGGCTCTCCTCCTCGTAAATAATTCCCTGAAAACAATAGATCTTAGTTTTCTTATCGCACCACGAATCGGGTGGAAGACCGGCTTTAATACAACATTCGCATAGAAACTCTTCCTCATTCCAGCTCCAATCCACAGGAACCTGAGGGAGAAGCAACCCCTTGTAGGGCCCCCGTTCCACCACCAAACCATCCTTACCAACCTTAATCCTGTTAGGGTACTCCCTCGGATCCTTAACTTCGATTAAAGCAGGAGGTGTTAAAACAGTAACCTCAACCACAATACTATCCAATTCATCTGGCGCAACTGGTGGAAATCGAGGATCTGTGCTGGCAGCGCTTATTGCTGACTCGACGACTGCTTGAGCCAATGGAAAGTGGGGGAAGGGGAAGCCTATACAACCACGCAGACGCTTATCTCCTGCTTTAGAGACAGTGTTAAGAGTTACAAAAACACCGCTTTTCTCAAGTAGCTTCGCTGGGGTATCCTTAGGAACATTAATCATCACATTCTCTTTAACATAAGCTTCAACAGCCCGACGAGCGAGTTTGACTAGAAATCGACCTTCTTCAAGATTCATTATACCATTCCTCTTAAAAAAATAAGACATTAGAAATCTCTTATAAAGTTAATTTTAGTTTAAAAGTTCCATCACAACACTCATAAAAAAATTTTTCCTCAAATATCTCAAACAATAAAAAAGAAAACAATAACCCAAAAAATCGAATCTTTCTTAAAAAATAGATGAAACCGCCTGAAAACATCATAAATCTGGAAAAACCTAATTTTTCTTCAGCTTCTCCTTAACCGTCTCACAGATTCGAATCATAGATCGCCACATACGGCCCATCCAGTACACTTGACCGCAATTAGTACATATAAAAAAAGAATCGTAGGAATTCACAGTATTCACAGGAACCTTATTTTTAATATCCTCCTTATCAACACTGCAAATTAACCCATTACAGGTCGGACAGCGAGAGCCATCAGGTGTAATTCGTAGGTCTAACCCAAAACTCTCCACAACATCAGCGAACTGATTCTCAAAAGAATTTTCCTGTAGCAACTTCGCTCTTATACCGTATGAAACCGCCTGTTTAAAAAACTCCACATCCCGAGTAAGAAGAATCAAATCTTTCTGCAAACAAACCTCCAAAAGCTCTTCGTCCTTAATCGCAGAAGAATAAAAGGTATCATAACCAAGAAGACGAAGCCAACGCGTAAGACGTCCTAACATAGCATCACAAGCAAATCGCACCTCCCGTGTGGAGCCTGATCCCGACTTACCCATACTCATCAGAAAACCCTCCAAATCCAGAAAAACAAAAAATAACAAAAACAACACAAAAACCAGAGAAAAAAGTCAACAAACACCATATCATTCAAAAATGTTTTTTACACCCTTTTTAACAATCTTCAAGTTCACTTGAGCCATATCCTCCGAAATCGTATCCCCCCGAACTATCTTTCTCTTCCGCTGACCCTCATACGGCGGATGAAAACCAGGACCGCTGCTCATAAGAATACTCTTTCTCATAGGACCGTGAATACCCTTACGCATCGGAAAACCATCCTTATCACTTCCCCCGGTAACCAAAAACTCATACCCACCGAAACCTAAAGGTCCACCATCAACCTTCTGACCGATGCGAGAACCAAACAAGGAACGAGACTTAGCCTCATCAACCTCAATCTGCATCGAACGACCAGTCTCTGGATCAGAAATCACCAACTTGAATCCGGGCATTAACAACAACCTCCAACAATTACAAAAAATACTAACAGGAACGCCTTTTAAACTATTCGCAATTAAAGCTCCTTTTATTATCGAAGTCTACTTAGTAAAGTAGCACGCATAACAGAAACCTTTTAAAAACTGGCAAAACTCACAAATCAATTTTCAGAAAAGTCAAAAAGTTCCTTTCTCTTAAATTCTTTAATTTCATTCAAAACTTTCAATTCGTCTGGAGTAAGCTCCACCTCAAGTTCCCGCGAAAGCTTTTCAAGCTGAACCTCAGGAATATCCGAATACAAAACATCTCCCTCGTGAATCTGACGACCCACTGTAGAACCACGAATACTAATAGCTACACTCGAACCCCTATGAGCTACCTGCCGGGTCTCACCCTCATCCTGAATCTGCATAATCTCGCCCACCCGTCGATTATTCCCATTAACAAGTCTAACCTTAGGGATCATTGAACCCTCCAAAACCTCCACACCCACAACCGCAGGCTTGCTCCTCCGAAAAACATAACCAGGCAGAATCTTAATCTTAAACGGACGCACCACCCCCTCCAAAGCTCGCCGCCGTTCCTCCTCCTTCTTCTCAGCAACCCACTTATCATAATCATCAAACAAACCATAAATAACATCGCTACGAAAAATCGGAACACCGGAAACCTCCGCCTCTTCCTCAGCATCCGGCAAAACACGCACATTAAAAGCCAAAACCACCGCATTCAAAGGCTCCCTATCCACAACCACCGCTGCTTCAACCACATCACGTTTACTCACATCACCCACATCAGCCAAACGCACAGAAACCTTACGTTCACTAAAATAATTCACCAAAGCCTCTAGACTACCCAAAGTATCCGCCTTAAGAACCACACCACTCTTACTAGTCTCAATACGAACCGACTCTACATCAGCTTGGGCTTCCTTTACAATCTCGTCAAGCCGAGCAGAACTATCAACGACGCGTAAAGGAGCCCCCGCAATAACTCCCTCTAAACCAGGTGCAACAATCTTCACGCCGGCAGCAGCAACAACTTCATCAACGCTGTCAAAACGTTGACGCGGGTCACGCATCTCATCTAAAGGCTTGGGCAACAATAAAGCGCGGATCGAGGTACTAACAGCCTTTCCCAAACCACCGAAAACAATCAAATCATTACTGTGTAAAATACCATCATAAATTATAGCATCCACTGTGTGACCCAAACCCGGCTCTTCTTTTACCTCCAAAGCCACTCCTCTAGCAGGGCCTTCACTAACCTCTAAACGTTTAGCTAAATACTGCTGAGCCAAACCCGCCAGAACAACTAATAATTCAGCAACTCCCTCACCCGTCACAGCGCTTGTGGGAATTATGGCAATGCTACGAGTAAAGTCGCGTACCCTATCAAAACGATCCGCAGAAAAACCCAAACGCGACAAGTCACCCATAACTTCATAAATACGCTCATCCAAAAAACGTAATGCAAAATCAGGCTGACTACCCAAACTCTTAAGAACCGAAAGAGAACCCGAAGGAACCCAACCATTAACTCTATCAATCTTATTAGCGGCAATCAAAAAAGGAGTTTTACGCGACTTCAAAATATCAACACACTCATAGGTCTGCGCCTGAAAACCACTTAAAACATCCACTACAAGAATAGCAAAGTCAGCAACCGCCCCACCACGCTTTCTAAGATTAAAGAACGAACTATGCCCAGGGGTGTCTATAACAAGAATACCCGGTATGGTCAACTTTACGTTAAAAGTCTTGATAAGATCCCCCCCAATAGCGTTGATGGTCACCGTGTCCAACATACTCGCCCCTATATGTTGCGTTATGCCTCTCGCCTCTCTTTTCTGTACAGCAGTCCCCCTTATCTTGTCCAGTATGCTGGTTTTTCCACTGTCTATATGTCCCAACACTACGCATATGGGGTGCCTTAGGTGCATACTTTATTGCCCCTCTTTTCTTTAGGTTTTACGTTATATGTTTGCAGTTTTCAATTTTTCGCATACTTACTTTATTTTGAACCCAAAAATATGGAAACGATTTTTGGCTATGTACATATCCCTAACTGAAACTCTAGTTTAAGAGCCTTCTCCGACTAGATTCTTATTGGGAAGTCATTGACCCTAATCATTCTATATCAAAATTCCCTGATTTAATAACAAAATACTCTTTCTTCAAGACTCTTTAATCTTCTCATTATAAGAACGAGATAATTTTATATAATACAACTCTTTGGTGTGGCACAGAGAAAAATAGGAATACCTAGTAATAAAAATCATAGGAGAGCGTAAAACAATCAATATGGAAAAAAGGTTTCTCAAGGCTTTAAAATCTAGGTAAACGCAACAGAAATAAATACAACCGAAATTTTAAGATAGAGTTAAGGACATAAACCATATTAAAAAGCGTAAAGTCATCAATTGTTAAAATACAATACCTAGCATTCCCTCCCCAAATTGATTTAATTATCCTTTAACCGAGGTGATAGTTTTGAGTACAAGAAATATTCCACTCAAGCAGATTAATAAAAACATTTGGGAGATTCCTAAAGAATTTAAGCCCTACATGAGGGTTCCAGCAAGAATTATCGCTAACGAGGTACTGATTAAAGACCTTTACAAGGATCAAACTCTAATCCAAGCCGCAAACGTATCCAGCCTCCCCGGCATAAAAAAATACTCCGTAACCCTGCCCGATTCATGAGAGGAAACCCCTTTCATGAGGGAAGCGCATCAGGGCTACGGTTTTCCAATAGGAGGAGTAGCCGCCACAGACATTGAAGAAAACGGAGTCGTGAGTCCCGGCGGAGTTGGGTATGACATCAATTGCGGCGTCAGAGTGATTAGAACCAATCTCGAAAGAAAGGACGCTGAATCCAAAATAAAGGAGTTAACAAAAGAAATCTTTGATAACGTCCCTAGCGGCTTGGGCTCCAAAAGAAAAATTAAACTCTCAGCCGGAGAGTTGGACGGAATACTCTCAGAAGGCGTTAGCTGGTCTATTAGAAATGGCTTCGGATGGGAAGAAGATGCTTTAAACTGCGAAGCAAATGGGAAATTGGAGGGAGCGAATCCTTCAAAGGTATCAAGCAAAGCAAAGGAGAGAGGCGTCGCCCAAGTGGGAACACTAGGGGCAGGTAATCATTTTCTCGAGATTCAATACGTAGAAAAAATTTTCGAACAAGACGCAGCCAAAGTCCTAGGATTAACTGAGAACCAGGTAACCGTCATGATTCACACAGGTTCACGAGGCCTAGGACACCAAGTCTGCTCCGACTACCTACGAATCATGGAAAACGCCGTAAGAAAATATAAAATCAATTTACCCGACAGAGAGCTAGCAGCCGCTCCCGGAAACAGTCCCGAGGGTCAAGACTATCTAGCCGCTATGGCCGCCTCTGCGAACTTCGCCTGGGCAAACAGACAGAGCATAACACACTGGGTACGAGAATCCTTCCAAAACGTGTTTGGAAGATCAGCGGAAGACCTCGACATGCACCTAATTTACGATGTCGCACACAACATAGCAAAGATAGAAAAACACAAGATAAACGGGGAAACCCACCCCGTCTACGTCCACAGAAAAGGAGCCACACGCGCCTTCCCCCCACAACACCCAGAAATCCCACAAAAATACAGAAACATAGGACAACCCGTAATCATACCCGGAACCATGGGAACCGCAAGCTACATCCTAACAGGACGAAAAGAAGCAATGGAACTCAGCTTCGGCTCCAGCGCGCACGGAGCAGGCAGGGTTATGAGTAGGAATCAGGCTATTAAGAGTTTTAGTGGTGAGGGTGTGAAGAGTAAGCTTTTGTCGAGGGGGATTTTTGTTAGGGCGGCTAGTGCTGAGGTTGTGAGTGAGGAGGCTCCTGAAGCTTATAAGAATGTGGATGAGGTGGTGAGGGCTTCTCACGATGCTGGGATTGCGTCTATGGTTGCACGTTTGCGTCCTCTAGGAGTTGTGAAGGGATAATATTCCAAATGTTTAGGTAGAGATTTCTGATTAGAATCTAGATTTGAGGTAAGTTAGGGTGCTCGTATAATAGAAGCACCTTTTGCTCCATTTTTTGGGGAGTTGTTTTTGATGGGTATAATTTTTTGGAACTAAGTTCGAAGTCGCTATCTTTTTTTAATTTTTATCCCGGAATTTTTTAACTATTATTAGTAACTTGTTTATGGGCTGACTGCGTATTCTACTGGCTTGTACTTGTTGTTCAGTTTTAAGGGTTTATAAATAAAAAGAGGAGGGTGGTTGAGATAGGGGATAGTTCCCCATTTTTGGTGCTTTTTTCTTTGGGATTTAATGCTTTTAGACGTACTTTTTACTAGAATTCCTTTCTTACGTCTCCTCTTAGATGCAAAATGAATAATACTCCCAGTATTGCGAAGACTACACTACCGACAATGTAGATAATTGGAAAACCTAGTATGTATCCGAGCACCGGAGTGATGATTAGGAACAATGAACTGAGAATGGAAAGGTAGTATCCCCACTTTTTCCTGTAGGCAAATCCAAAAGCTGAAACAATTAGTACAACTACCATTATTATGGAAGCCATGAAGAGTAAAAGATAGTAGGTTGCAATCATTAGTAGCGAGAGTACGCTTGACATGAATGCCCACAATAAGAATGGGATGATCAGATTATACATGAGTGATACTAGTAGTAGTAATGAGTATTGTGTTAAGATATTCTCAATTGATGGTCCGGTGGTTAGTGGTTTAAGAAAGAAAATGTATCCCAGAACGAGTACACCTAAGGCTGCGAGTATAAACACTATGGACATTAGATTTGCTAATTTTGGTCGTTCGGCTGCCGCCATTTTTGTTTCCTCCATTAAGTTCTATTTGTGAAACATAATAACCTAATTAATTTTTCTTCCCGAAGGAAGCATAAATAAAAATCTACCATACATTATTTAAAGATTAGCCCGAATAGTCAAGAGTCACCTTTCAGCTAATCAACGTGTGTATAGTACTAATACAACTAAAGTATTGGGAGTTACTTCTATTAGGATGGATTATGCGTATATTTAAGCCGTTGTTTTAGCACTAATCAGAACCTTTTTATGTGCGAAGCTCATTCAAAATGTTAACTTTGGGGGAATTTTGTTTGAAAAAGGAAAAGAACTTGAAAAAGATATTTAAATTGGGTAGTATCACTAACATTTCTCCTCCCTTAGTTGATAATTTAAAAATTGCACCATACATTAGGGTGAAGGTAAATAAGATACCTAAACCTACTGATCTTCATTTTAAAGTGGAACTTGTTTTAAAGAAAAATATTTTCCAGAAGGAGAAGCTTGTTCAGAGCGTTTCCAGTGATGGGAAATACCTCCTTCCCTTACCCTTGGAGATTAAGAAAATTCCCCCCGAAGCCAAGTCAGTTAGATTAAGGGTAGGATTACATGTAGGTAAAACAGTGATAGCAGGAAAAAAACTCTCCATATTTATTTCACGCAACAAGAACATGCTTGAATTGTCCGCCCCTTACATTAGAGGAGACAGAGTTATTGCGGGAGAGAGACAGGATTATTTTTGTGATTTAAAAAATAACTCGAAAACCCCGATTCCACTTTACATAGAGGTTCTGCTCATACCCCTAGGTGGAGACGAGATCAAGATATTCGGTGAGCCTCGAAATATTCCTCCTAGAAGACCAGAAACGATTCAGGCAAGAAGCATAATTCCCATAAACAATATAGGAGAATGTTTCGTAGTGGTTCGCGTTAAGTTCAAACAAGAAGAACAAGAACTTGAACAGTGCACAGCCCAAAAAATAATGGTTCAGCTGTCCTCCGAGCCGGTTGTAAAAATAAGAATAAATGAAGTTCCCCAAATTCCCACGTCGATTATAGGAGGGGAAAAGGTGAACTTTAATGTGAAAATCCTCCAAAATGTTGAACCAACCAAACTGAGCGTTGATGTACTAGTAGTAGGCGAAAATAGTGAAAACAAGTTAAAAACAATTCAAATTAAACAGCAAAAGGGAGAGCAGAGAATGTACGGCGCAATAAATTGGGACACACCCCAGGTCTCTGAAAAAAAAGAATTTTATATCGACTTTAAGGTCTTCAAAGACAACGAACTCCTATCCGATGAGATGATCTCAAAAGAAAAAAAGAAAATAACATTAGCTCCTGTTTAATCCAATTCAGTTTTTGAGGCGAGGGTGATAGGAGAATTAAACGTACTTTTAGTATTTTAGTATAGTAGACGAAGGTTTTAGCTTTTAAAAGTTGATAGCCCCACATCTAACACATTTTTTGGCACTTTTCAGTATCTCTTGCCCACAAAATCTACATTTTATTACCTGCGCTTGAAGAGTCATCCTTACGCGTTCCTGCGGGGATGTCTCAAGCACGTTTTCTAAAAGCCGACCCCGCTTCTCTGCTTTTTCTTTAACTTTTCCGACCACACTTTGCACAGTTTCTACTGCAGTACCAACATCAGCTTTCTCTTTTATACTTACTCTTTTAATTGGAATCTTCTTAACTTTCTTAACTTCAGGTTTCTTGGGGGAATATTTTGAAATGACAGCTTCGTGGCGTAGCATCGCAAAACGTTGTGTAACTGCGTCCGCAATAGGTCTATCTAAAATCACTACCCCCGATTCAGGGGCTGGCTTTCTAAAAACTCTAGCGGTATCCAAATCCTCCTTAATTAATTTCCTTTCCCCTCTTGAGAGATTATAAAAGTTTATTTTAGTTTCGCCCACATTCCCATGAGGCTCTAGGGCTACATGGCTTCCAAAAAGTCCAAAGGAGTATTTCTTAATTTTATCAATGGCTAATTCAACATATACCGTATTGTACCTCATCCAACCTATAGGTATACGCCCCACAAATCTAGAAACTCTATCCTGTGAATAAAATTCAGAACTAATGATTAGGCGTGACTCGGTTATGTAAAGCTTAGCTGGGAACCCTTTAAAAAAGTTTAATTTATTCTTGCCCTTAATGTCCTTCTCCCAAGAAATGTTAAGCCTTACCTTGTGCCTGCTGAGAAGTTTATCATCTTCAAGAGCGGTTAAGGGCAACTCATCTCTCTTTTCTAAGACATTTTTCTCAATAGCTTCCTTTCGAGTACTATACAACTGTTTCAAGTCAAACCCACCTAATACCACCAATATCAGAGGCTCTGAATAGAGAAAGACTAATTGAAGCAGAACAATCCCTATTCCTAGAAATTGAGACCCATATTACAATCCAGGTAATGTTCGCCTCAAGTATCTTAGCCCAGCTAAACTATATAAAATATTTTTAATATTTAAACATTGTCTATTGAACAAACCTACACAAACACGCAACAACATACCGTAGAATCTATTTTCATTTCCATCAATTATTAGTATCAAAAGGATTAGTCTTTTAAACCTAGTAAGTTAAACAACTTATTAAGTCCCAATAAAGTTTCCTTCCTCGTTTTCTCTTCTATCTCCTTGTCAAATTTCAAAACCGTTTCAGATATTATTTCTAACAAGTCTGTTACTAGTTTTTGCCTCCATTTAGTTGGGCTGTCTATGTGTTCTTCTACTATATCGAAGAATAGTTTCGGATTTTTGGTAAAAATTTCGTCAACTCCATCATGGATATATATTATTTCTAGTTTTTCTTGATGTTTCTGGATCAGGTGTTGTATTAAGCGTTGACCTAATTCAGGTTTCCTATGGCAAATGAATTTTAGTATATTACTTCTGACAACTTTACTTTCCTGGGCTATATTGTCCAAGTATTCAACGACTTTGTTTTCATTTTTTTCCAAAAATTTTATTAGTTCTTCTCCATAAAACTCGGCTTTATTACTTTCCTTTTCAGGCTCTCCCATTTGCAGTCACCACCAATTTTCTGGTAACTTTATTTTGTTTTGTAATAACATAAAACTCATTAAAAATGTTTAATTAATTAAAGCAAGCTTATTAAGTTTCGTGGATTAAGAGGAACCGCTAAGATTTTTAGGAAGAGGTTTAGAGTTTTTTATGTGTTTCTATAATTATCTAGTTGTTGCTTGGATTTTAGTTGTGCCTAAGTAGTAAGAGTGAAATGATTTGAGAACTATACTTGATGAGTAGGGGGGTTTTTAAGGTAACTTTAGAAATAAATTGTATCCCCTCCAAAGAGTTTGGTTCAGGGTCTAATTAGGAGCCAGGGTTGTGTGAACCGCATCCACCCCTCTATTTTTTGAGTTTTCCTGGCTCCTCCCCCCTCCATTGCTATTATTAAGTTAACAAAAAACATGTTTACTTTAATAAACACCAGTTAGTTTTATTTAAATAAATTTATTTTCATCGTTACTTAATACTAAAATTTTTGAGTCCACCGGTGTAGTCTTCAAAGGAAACTTTTATATCAGTCACTTTTGCAGAGGGGGGTCCTCGTTTACAGATCTGGATCAATTCTTCAACTTTATCTTTCTCTCCTTCGAATACCGCTTCTACCCTTCCATCGCTGAGGTTTTTGACCCATCCGTTTACTCCTACTCTATCTGCCTCATCCTTTGTGTATGATCTGAAGAAAACACCCTGCACTCTTCCACTAACAAATACGTGGGCTCTAACTTTCATACTTATCACCGATAGACAGGTAAACTTTTTTTCATATCGTTAAAGCCAACTAATTATGTAAATTATTATTATAAAGTGGCTTATTCCTAAAGTTTTTTCTTTTCTACCAATTTATGTTCTTTTCCGTTTCTGCTTTTGCTATTTTCTATTTTTTTAAAGTATTTCATCAACTTTTTTAGATAAAATCTTTTTTATATTAGTTCACATCTATAATTAATTATGAAACCAGTTTCTGTTAAACTTCCCAAAGAATACGTAGAGGGCTTAAATTCATTAGTGGAAAAAGGTTTCTACGCTAACCTACGCGAAGCGATAAGATTTGCGATTCGAGACCTTTTACAGAAGGAAGGATACTCAGAGTTCAATCAAGGGGTAAAACGAGAGCGAGCATACGCTTAAGATAGTATCTAAAGTTGTAGGGAACAGCTGCTTTTTAAAATACTTTAATAACTGGTTTCAAAAAAAAGTCTCTGAAAGGGGATTCTTGCTATTGTTTTTCTAGGTTTCTTAGATGAGGTGGATAGATTGAAAAATATAAATGACTGTGTTAGTTCAGAGACCTTAGACAGAGTTGGTGTAATTTAGTGGCTTTGGTTTGTGTTCCTGTAGCTGTTAAGAATCCGGAAATATTACTTGAAAAAGTCAAATCAGCGGTGAGAAGTGCTCCGGATTTGATTGAAATTAGAGTAGATTATCTTGAAGATATGAACGTTGATTTTTCAGATATCGTTTCTAAAATATCCGTTCCTCTTATATTAACTGTAAGGAAAAGAGATGAAGGAGGTTTGTTTAAATTCGGAGAGAAAAAAAGAGTTGAGATATTAGAAAAATGCGTTGAAGCTAAACCGCGATTTATAGACTTGGAGTTAAATATGAGTAGTTCTAATCTAGGACGGTTGTTAGAAATTGCGAAGCTGAATTCAGTAGGTGTTATACTTTCTTTTCATTCATTTAAAAATACTCCAAAAAGAGAAATACTCGTGCAGAAAATCTATGAAGCGGCTCAAAAAGGCGCAGAATTAGTAAAGCTTGTAACTTTCGCTAGGGATATAACAGATAATTTAGTTATACTTTCTCTCCCCCAAGAGGCCCGTAATTTGGGAATCAAGATTATCTCCTTTTGTATGGGAGAAAGAGGGATAATCTCAAGAGTTTTATGCCCATTATTTGGCTCTTATTTAACCTACGCTGCATTAGAGACAAGTACGGCCCCAGGCCAAATTGATTTAGAAGTTATGAGAAAAATATACACGCTTTTCTTTTCTCTTATAGAAAAAAGGTTTAACTAGCGGCGTTTTAGTTTAGAGATAAATTCGGAGGTTCGTGAGTGGTCGGTGGAGCTACCAAAGTTGTCGGGGTGATTGGTGACCCTATTGAACATTCATTATCCCCAAGAATGCACAATGCTGCATTTGAAAACTTGGGTCTTGATTACATCTACCTCGCCCTCAGGGTCTTGGAAAAAGATTTAAAAAATGCTGTTAAAGGAGCCAAAGCCTTTAATTTAAAGGGTTTTAATGTGACCATCCCGCACAAGGTTTCAATAATTAAATTTTTAGATGAGATTGATTTGACAGCCAGAAAAATAGGGGCGGTTAATACTGTAGTTAATGAGGATGGGAAACTTTTAGGGTATAATACTGATGGACTGGGGGCTTTGGAAGCTCTGAGAGAAGAGGGAGTAGACCCAGAAGGAAAGAAAATAGTAGTTATAGGTGCGGGTGGTGCGTCTAGAGCTATCACTTTCCAACTCGCTAGCATATGCTCAAAATTGCTTATCTTGAATCGTACAAGGATTAGAGCTGTGAAGTTGGCTGGAGAATTAACAAATATTGGCTTCGAAGTTGAAGGAAGAGGCTTAACACTCAAATCATTGGAGAGCGGTTTGAATGATTCAAATATTCTAATTAACACATCTTCTGTAGGGATGTATCCCAATGTTACTGAGTCGCCGGTTCCCAAAGAGTTTCTACGCAAAGATTTGGTAGTTTTCGATATTGTCTACAGTCCTTTAGAAACCTCGCTTCTAAGGTACGCTCGGAGTGTCGGTGCAAAATCCATTAATGGTGTTGGAATGCTAGTTAATCAAGGTGCAGTTGGTTTTAAAATGTGGACCGGGTATGAGGCTCCTAGAGATATTATGAGAAGGGCGGTAATTGAAGGTTTGCTTGGAAGGGATTAAGGGTTGAAGGGTAAGGCTTTGGCTTTCGGCGCTGGAACGGTTGTGAATGCTATTGCTACCGGTTTGGGCGCTGCTTTTGGACTCGCTCTCTGGACAAAAGCAGAAGTAACTCTTTTAAATGAACCAGACCTTTTTGAGGGAAAGATTCTAAATGATCCATCCGAGAATACCGCACTAATGCTTACAACTGTAAGACATATTCTGAATCGCTTTGGACTAGGACAAGAATACGGCGCGCGTATAATAACTGATTCCAATATTCCCATCTCTAGGGGGCTTAAGAGCAGTAGTGTTGCCGCAAACGCTGTGGCTTTAGCTACTGTTGCAGCCTTGAAAGAAGATTTAGATGATTTAGACATCATTGGTTTGGGTGTTGATGCGTCTTTGGAAGCGAAAGTGACTATTACCGGAGCTTTTGATGACGCTTGTGCATCCTATTTTGGCGGATTCGTGGTCACCAATAACTCGAAAAGAATATTACTTAGAAGACAAAAGATTGAAGAAGACCTCGCGGTAATGATTCATGTACCAGTGAGGAAGTACCTCACAATAGAGAGTAACGTTAAAAGAATCAAAGCTATGAAAAATTATGTGGCGTATGTTTTTGACCTTGCGCAAAACGGGAACTATAAGACTGCAATTACCCTTAACGGTCTAATCTACTCCGCAGCCTTGGGGTTTGATACTGAAGCCACTGTTAGGGCTCTTGAAGCAGGAGCGGTTTCGGCTGGATTAACGGGTAAGGGGCCGGCAACGGTTGCTTTATGCCCAAGGGATATTTGTAGTGATATCAAAGCTTCTTGGAGTGCGTTAGGAGGAGAAATTATTCATACCGAATTTAATAACGAAAAGGCTAAAGTAATCTAGGGAGTGATTCTAATGTCTTTGAAGATTATTGGTAAAGGGCGTCTTGAAGGTTCTGTTTCTGCGCCTCCTTCCAAAAGTTACACGCACAGGGCTTTTTTCATTTCATCACTTGCTGAGGGGAAGTCTGAAATTCTTAATCCCTTGATTAGTAGGGATACTCTTGCAACAATTAGGGCTTGTGAGGCCTTAGGTTCTGTGATTGAAAGCAGAGGTGGGGGGGTGTGGTATGTTTCGGGTTCTTCCTCTCCCAAAACTCCTGAGGATGTTGTAAATGTTGATAATTCGGGGACTACTATTCGTATTATGACTGCTGTTTCTGCCCTAGCACCAGGATTTACAGTACTCACTGGAGACTCCTCCATAAGACAAAGACCCATGGGGCCACTTATTAAATCCTTAGGGGATTTAGGAGCGAAATGCTTCTCCACAAGAGGAAATGATAAACCTCCGATTATTGTTGAGGGTGGTGGGATTAAAGGAGGAGAAACCAAGATACCCGGACATATCAGCTCTCAGTTCATTTCAGCATTACTCATCGCTTGCCCTTTGGCTGAAAATGAAACAAGAATAAGCTTCACTTCTGAGTTAAAGTCAAAACCCTACCTCGAAATGACTTTAGAGTTTCTTAATTATTTTAAGGGAAAAATAGAATACCTGCCTAACCTAGGATTAATTATTCCTCCACAGCAAACATACTTACCGGCTAGTGTCAGAATTCCGGGAGATTTTTCTTCGGCATCTTTTGTTCTTTCAGCCGCGGCTATAACCGATTCTGATGTAAAAATTCAGAATTTGGATATGAGTACAGCACAGGGTGATAAGAAAATCGTTGATTTGCTCATAGAGATGGGAGCCGAAATTGAAGTAGGGGAAAATTATGTTAGAGTAATAGGCGGCAAGAAATTAAAGGGTATTTCATTTGATTGTGGCAATAATCCCGATTTACTCCCCGTTCTTGCAGTGTTAGGTTCT
Organism: Candidatus Freyarchaeota archaeon; assembly: GCA_030587365.1. Classification (GTDB taxonomy): domain Archaea; phylum Asgardarchaeota; class Jordiarchaeia; order Jordiarchaeales; family Jordiarchaeaceae; genus Jordiarchaeum. Next base: position 63,154 of record JAUQZE010000029.1, read on the forward strand.
GTTGCAGAAGGTAAGACAGAAATATTCAATGCGCAGCATGTCCGCTTTAAAGAGAGTGACCGAATATCCACTATGGCCAAGGAGTTATTCAGAATGGGTGTTCGGGTAGAAGAAAAACCAGATACCCTAACCGTTTATGGAGGGAAAATTAAAGGTGCCCATGTTGAGAGTTACGATGATCACCGGGTACTTATGGCTCTTTCTGTGGCTGCTCTGGCGGCGGAGGGGGAGACGGTTATCTCGGGAGTGGAGTCTGTTGATGTCTCTTATCCCTCCTTCATTCAGGATATGATTTCTCTGGACGCGGATTTTAGATTGGTGAATAAAAATGATGGGTAATATTTTTGGCAATAGGTTTGTTTTGTTGTCATTTGGTGAAAGTCACGGTAGGTGTGTTGGCGCCGTTGTTGACGGATGCCCTGCAGGACTGATGCTTTCTCAGAAAGATATACAAAGAGAACTAAATAGACGAAGACCGGGACAGAGTGAGTTAACCACTATGCGGGGTGAGGTTGACGAGGTTGAGATACTCTCTGGCGTGTTTGAGGGCTATACCACTGGTGCACCGATTTGTATGATTGTATGGAACAAAGACATAGATTCTAGTAAATATGAATGCGTCAAGTATGAACCGAGACCCGGACATGCTGACTACACTGCGGGAGTCAGATATGGCGGTTTTAATGACCATCGTGGAGGAGGAAGATTTTCAGGAAGAATCACAGTCTCCTATGTTATGGGGGGTGCTATAGCCAAAAAAATACTCGGCGAAATTCTTAAAATTGAAATTCTAGCACACACCATAGAGATCGGAGGAATTAAAGCGGGTAGTACAAACTTGGAGGAAATAAAACAGGCAGAGAATAATCCCGTGAGGTGCGCTGATCAAGAAGCTACTAAAAAAATGATAAAACGCATAAAACAAGTGCAAGGAGAAAAAGATAGTTTGGGAGGAGCCATTGAGTGCCTAGCATTAAATGTACCCGCAGGACTAGGCGATCCCGTTTTCAACACTCTTGAAGGAGATTTAAGTAAGGCACTCTATGCCATTCCCGCGGTGAAAAGTGTCGAGTTTGGAAGCGGTGTTGACGCAGCTAAGATGACTGGTTCTCAGCACAATGATCCTTTCGCTATTCGTGAGGGAAAAGTAATTACCCCTTCAAACTATGCGGGTGGAATTCTGGGGGGAATAAGCAATGGCATGCCTATAACCTGTAGAGTTACGATAAAGCCCACAGCATCGATTGGGAAACCCCAGCAAACAGTGAACCTCAGAAATATGAAAGAAACCACAATAGAAATTGAGGGGAGACACGATCCCTGCATTGTACCAAGGGCGGTTCCTGTTGTAGAAGCTATGGTTGCGCTGGTTATTGTGGATCACGCAATTTCCGCTAATCTGATTCCAAGAGTTTTAGAGAAAAAAATTTGAAACGTTTAAGTACCAGCTCTCTTCTTTCAAAAATAAAAATTGGGTCTGGATTCTTTACTATGCATATTTTAGACTAAAAGTGCTTTAATTGTTGTGTGAAATGAGTTTCGGCTTAAAAAATTGGCAGAAAGTTTTAAACAATGATAATTTTACCAGATTTTAGGTTAATTCGATTCTTAATATCAAAAATTTTGAGGCAAACACTTTGGATGAACTCGAAACGTTAAGATTAAAAATTAATGAAATTACAGTTGATATCTTTAGGCTAATAAAGAAACGTTTGGAACTTGCAAGGGCGATAGGGAGAATAAAAGCTTTAAAGGGTCTTCCTATAAAAGACGAGGAGGCTGAGAGGCGGCTTCTATCCACTGTGCGGAAGACCTGTGAAGATTTGAGGATTTTTCCTGAACTCGGTGAAGCGTTAGCTAAATTGTTAATTAAATATTCTATAAAAGTACAGGAAGAAAGTGATAATTGAAGTTATGAATTAAAAACTATGTTAAATTTAGAGTATGAGGGATAAAAAATGAAAGTTCCGAAGATTGCGATTATAGGAGGATCCGGACGCATGGGTATATGGTTCGCTCAATATTTCAAAAATAAAGGTTATACGGTGGTTCTGAGCGCTAGGAATCGTGAAAAATTAATCGCAGCAGCGGAAAGCCTGAAGGTAAACTACGCTAAAAACAATGAGGAAGCGGTGAAAAATGCAGATTTTGTAATGGTTTCTGTACCGATTGCTAGTACTGCAAGTATTATAACAGAACTAGCACCACATATGGATCGAAAAACAACTGTTTTCGATATAACGTCAGTAAAGGGAGAGATAATCAAAACTTTAGAGAAACAGAGCTTAAAACATGGGTTTAAAGCGGTTAGTGTCCATCCAATGTTTGGACCCGGCGCCAAAAATTTAACGGGACATACTATAGCAATCGTACCGATTAAGGGTTCGGAGGACGCGGCTGAAAAACTAGGGCGGATTTTTAGCAAGGATGGAGCCAAAGTAGTATCAACCGACGGCAAAACCCACGACCGAATGATTAGTACAGTGCTTGGTTTACCTCACTTTTTAAATATTTTATTTGGAAAAGCTTTATTAGAAATACCGGACGCACTTCCCCGAATTAAGGAATTCTCTGGAACCACATTTGCATTGCAGCTTCTTTTAACTGAATGCGTTTTCAGGGAGGAACCAGAACTATACTCAGAAATTCAAATGAGAAATAAAGAGTTCCTAAAATTTTTGGATAAGATGGAAGGGATATTTAGTGAATTAAAAGAAGTAGTTCAAAAAAATGAAAAAATAGAATTCTCTAAAATCTTTGAGATGGTACGAGAAAAGCTAATTCAGGACACTGATTATGCAAATGCTTATGATCGATTTTATCAGATAATCGAAATTTTAAAAAATAGGACATAATAAAAAAACATTTCAAAAAAGAGTAACTATCAGTTTTAAAATTATGAAATACTTTGAAAAAATTACAACTTTTATAATTTTCCATCTTTGATTAAATTTAAAGCTTTTTCTACTTTTTTCTGATACTCAGAAACCTTGCTTTTAACCTCTTCTTTGCTCGGGGCCGCTATAACTTTACCGCTTTTAGCGTCTATCCTTATCTCTCCCACATCTCCAATATATTTTCCAAGAGCCATATGTTGATAGCCAAATATCGCTTTCCAATAACCTCCATCCAGATCTAGTTTGCGCAGTTTGAAAACAAGACCGTAATTATCAACTATATAAGTTCCAAGGATCTTCTTAACCTGAGATATATCAATGGGCATAAAATTCACCATTCACAGGACATATAAATTAACTAACTAACTGAACACTTAAGTAATTTTCTTTAAGGGAAACTCGGAAAAATCTCTCTCTTTTTTTTGGCTTTCCCAATAAAGTGATATTTTCTACTCTCCCAAAAAAAGATTACGGTTGCTAATGTTATACTTGAATCATTCTAGAAGACTCATGTTCCTTTTGATACACTATTCTAAAATAGTTTTTTAGAATCTATTTGAGTGAAGGTGGAATTAAGAATGGTAGCAGTCTATGAAACAATAGTTGAAAAAGCTCTGTGCTATATCTGCCACGAAAAAACCGAACACTACTGCGAAGATTGCGGACGCCCCGTTTGCGCCACCCATAGCACAATCTGTAAATTTTGCGGTAAACACTTGTGTCTGAATTGTGATTATTAGAGACTGCTACTAAACTTAAATTCTAGCTTCTTGAGTTTTCAAGTACAAAAGATATTATTTGGCGACGAGTACCATATTTCCTTCCAGTTTTACCATTCCCGCTCTTTCAAGCCAAGCAAGGTTAGCTCTTACCTGTGCTGGAACTATTCCCGTGGATTTAATCAGGTTTTCAACAGAAATTTTCTTGATGCTCTCAACTATGAAGTATATTTTAAATCGTGGGTCAAGTGTCATGGCTCCTCGGTATTTCTCTAATTGTTCTTCTCGAGCTTTCTTTTCTCTTTCTAGCTCTTCTCTCATTTTTTCCAATTCGTTGGTCCTTGACTCGAGCTCTTTGACTTGCGCTTCTAGTTCATCCTTCCCCGCAAATACTTGCTTCTCAATTATCTCCATCTCAGATTTCAAAGAACTTATTTCCGCTTCCTTCAGGTGTAAATTACTTTCTTTTTCTTTTATGAGGTCAGCGTTAGCTTCTACGTCACTTTTCAGTTCTTCGATTTCAGATCGTAATCCCCTTGCTTCATTCTCTAGTTGTTCAATGAGTTTTCGTCCTTCTCTTAGTCTTTCTTCCTTAAACTCTAAGTCTTTGCGTCTATCCTCAATTATGGCTTTTAGCCTTTCGACTTCTCTCTCTTTGAGTTTAAGCCTGTCTGCGCCTTCGGCTATAAAGGCGTCTCTTTCTTTAACCATGCTCTCTAGAGTTTTTATCTGTCCATTAAACTTGGATAACTCTTGTTGTGCCCCTTCTAATTTTCCCTCTAGTTCAACGGCCCTTGTTCTTTCCCGTTCGAGGGTTCTTTGGAGAGTTGATAGTTCTCTGCTTGTCGACTCTAATTCGGTTCTTGCTCTTTCTAGTTCTTCTCTTCTTGCATTCAACTCTTTTTCTTTTTCTTTAAGTTCTTTACTTCTCGCTGCTAGTTGGGCGTTGGTTGCTTCGAGGTTTTTTTCCCTCTCTGAAAGAATTCGAGACCTTTCCTTTAGTGCATTTTCTTTGTCAACAAGTTGACTGTTTAGTTCCTCCACTCTCCGTCTAACTTCCCTCTCTTGATTCTCAAGCTTCTTAATTTCCTGTTCCGCATTCCCGAGTTTTCCAAGCAACGTTTTAGATTTCTGTTGCTCTGTTCCAAGTTGACCCAGAGCAGAATTCAGTTTAGCTTCTATAGACACCAATTCCATCTTTTTTTGATCCAAGCTGCCCTTAATATCATCTAATTCTTTCCTTCTTACTTGCAATTCTTTATCTTTTTGTTCGAGCTCCTTTACTTTTTCTGCCAAGGCTGTGGAGTTTTTTCTTAAAAGAGACTCTCTTTCTGCGAGTTGTTGATCAAACTGGCTAATTGTTGATTTTACTCTTTCCTGCTCCTTTTGGAGGACGCTGAGAAAGTCTGTAGCGAACTTGTTTATAGCTTCTCTAAAAACACGAATTTCTTTTTCGGTGGCATCGGAGAGGTTGCGCACCGCTTGGTCTCGTATCTCCTCAATGACTTCGGCTACGGTGTCGACAAAAGTGTTTTTAATGAGTTCTGAAGCGAATTGAATGTGAATCTTGGAAACAACACGTTCACTCACAGCGTCTTTCATGTTGAGAATATTTTCTTTTAAATCTTCCAAACTGCCCGAAATGGAAGCGTCCAATCCGAGCCTCACATCTTCTACAGAGGACTCTAAATTACCTAGGCCTTTACGTAGCAGTTCGACAGAGAAGAAACCAACTGATTCTGTGTTACTTGCTCTAGAACGATTTTCTTTCTGCATCCCGATTTTCCTCGTAAAAATGTCTGTTAAATTAAAAATAAGAATTCAAAACATTTAAAGTTTTACAAAAAATAGAAAAATTAAAGCTATATCTCATATTAAATAGTGAAACCATCTGATTTTTTTAAAAGCTACCCAAAAGTGTATTCAGAAAAGGTTTAATCATCCATAGGGATATTCTAATATAAGAAAGATAACGTAATTATGAGAATACCCGAAATCGATGAAGCAAACCGGCAAGAATGACCTTTAGGGATGATTGATTATAGTTACGCTGAGACGGGAAATCTCTCTACCAGATTCAAAAATACTCACTTTTCTCTTACTAATTAAAAATTAGTGACAACAATGTTTACTAGGGTTGACCAGAAAGGTGTTTACTCCTTACTAATAGAGCTTGAGGCTGAGACGCTGATTCAGGTAGGTAAACTGGGGAGAATCCACTTCCTCTCCGGATTTTATGTATATACTGGTTCTGCTATGGGCAATGGCGCCAGCAGTTTAAGGGGTAGAATAATGAGGCATCTTTCGGATGAAAAGAAGAATTTTTGGCACATTGACTACTTTCTCTCGAGCGAGTTCTCTAAGGTTTTAGGTGTAGTTTTTGCGGAGACCGTGGAAAATAGGGAGCATGACATGGTAAGTGCGCTTAAGGAGAATGCAGAAGTGGTTTGCAGGAAATTTGGCGCGAGTGACTGCGAAAGAAGCTGCGTGAGTCATTTACTTTATCTGGGCCAAAATCCCCATAAAAATCTAGAGTTCATTAAGGAAGCATACAAAAAACTTGAACTCGAACCTATTACATTGATTCCTAAAAATAAAAGGTAAAGGCTTAAAAGAGAGCCTGCAGAACTGTTCCACTTCAGTCAACTTTTATCTTTCTATTATTGTTTCCTCTACGGTTTTTCCGAAATGTCGTCCACCGGTAATGGTGTAAACTAAGATTTCGTCTCTTGGTCTCAACTTTGCGACTGAAACAGGCTTTCCATCCTTGTTTACCAAGTTTACCGTTTCAGCGTTTTGAGCCAAAGTTTTTAGGATCATTTTTCCCACATCTACTTCGGCCTTTATGAGAAGTAAGGGTCTTTTTTCTATTTTTACACGCCCAACCACGACTTCTCGGCAAATCCCCAGATAATCAACTGCGAGTACGTTATCACCAGCCTCCAGCTCTGAGAGATATTTTGTTTTCCTATCCGCCATCAATACATATGCGTGGACAGCTCCCGCGTTCACTCTGAATGGTCTAGAGGCGGCGAATTCTGTTTCAAGGGTTTCGCTGTGGATAAGAAACAATCCCTGTGATTGGCTGCCTATTAGCATTCCTTCGCCTTTTCTTAGGAGTGAACAGGTATCTATGCAGACACGATCTCCTGACCCTACTTCGCTTACTTCTATGACTCTTGCTGGTACCAAATCAAGTTTTGCGGGCATCTCAATTATTTTCCCTAGTTCCGATATTTCATTTTCCGTTTGAGGCGTAAAGACTACTCCGTCTACTCCAAGTTCTAGAGTTTGAAAGAGGGTCTTCGCTTCCTCCCTATTTTCAGCTTCAGCATACAATTCTGTTTCAGATTTGTGAAGTTCTGCTATCAAGTTTTCTAGGGGTATTATCTTCCAATCCTCCGCTTCTACAATAATGTATGGAACGCCTCTCTTGGAGAGTTCTAAGACTGTTTGTTCGTCCTTCTTTGTTTTAATTTTTACCCAGCATGAGACGCTTTTTTCGTATTCCATAACTTTCGAAATTTTTTCAGGGCTGGTCTCGGTGGTAAGTAGTACATCGGGTTTAGCATTCTTTGAAAAAGAGAAAATGGTTACAGAGCCTAGTTCTCTGAGTTGGGGTGTGATTGATTCATCAGCTATGAAAGCGTTTATTCCGCTGGTCATTGAGGTTACCGCTATTTCTTTCGCTTCTTCCCAACTGTCCTTTAAACGTATTATTATCTTCTTCATCGCTATGTAGACTCCAAAATTTCTAAGGCTTCCTCAACGGAAATCCCATTTTTCACTATTTCTGAAACCGCCCTTACAATCGCCGTTGGTTTTTCATGTTGAAAAGCGTTCCTTCCCATAGCCACACCTATGGCTCCCGCTTCCATAGAATCCTTAACCATCTGTAAAGCTTCGCGGTCTGTTTCTGTCTTAGGACCTCCAGCAATAATAATCGGCACCGGGCACCCCTCAACCACTTTCTCGAAAGTGCTAACGTTTCCGGTAAATGGAGTTTTTATGATGTCTGCTCCGAGTTCTGCACCTATTCTGGAGGCGTGGGCAATTGCTTTAGGATCTAGCGCATCAACGTTTTTTCCTCGGGGGTACATCATGGCGATTAGAGGCATTCCCCAATTCTCACATTCTCCTGCTAACTGACCTAGGTCCTTTAGCATCTCGTTTTCCTTTTCACTGCCTATGTTAATGTGTACGGAAACCGCGTCCACGCCGAGTTTAACTGCTTCTTCAACTGTTCCGACAATAATTTTCCAATTAGGATCTGGTCCTAAGGCGGTGCTTCCCGAGAGATGCATGATCAACCCGCAGTCTGGCACCTTTTCTAGCTGTCTTAGTACACCCTTGTGAAGTAAAACCGCAGTCACCCCGCCCCTTGTAACTAGTTCAACCATTTCCCTAATATTCTCAAGCCCCTTTATGGGGCCATTTGTGACTCCATGATCCATAGGAACTATAACGGCTTTACCGTTTTTTATTATTCGTTTCAATCTAACTTCTTTTCCTCTCAATTCTTTGCACCTCACAGAAGATTTTTCGCGTAAAGGAGTTCCGCGTTAAGCACTGCATTTCCCGCAGCGCCTCTAATGGTGTTGTGACTAATGAGTGTCAAGAGTAATGAATTCTCGTCGAAGCCCGGTCTTATTCTTCCGACAGTTACGCTCATTCCTGGAGCTGTACCTGCCATACGGTCTAAACGTGGCTGCGGTCTATCTATTTCGTCTCTAACTATTATCGGTTTTTTTGGTGCAGTAGGTAATCCCAGTTTTACGGGTTCGCCTTGAAATTCATTGAGAACTTTTTTAACTTCTTCAACATTCACTGGTTCCTTGGTTTTAATGAAAACGGTTTCAGTGTGTCCCTCAACTACTGGGACTCTGTTGCAAGAAGCCGCTATTTTGAAATCTGCGAACTTAACTTGCTTATTCTCCATTTTGCCTAAAACTTTACGGGTTTCGTTTATCACTTTTTGCTCTTCGTCTTTAATATACGGGATAATGTTATCAGTGATTAGTAATCCGGGTACACCGGGGAGACCGGCTCCAGAAATGGCTTGCATCGTACTTACGTATACCATGTCAAGTTTGAAACGGTCGTGAATGGGCTTAAGAACCATAATCAAACCCATAGCTGTACAATTGGGATCAGTAACTATACACCCGTCCCAATTCCTATTCTCTCTTTGAACGTCTACTAATTGAATATGGTCCGGGTTTACCTCAGGAATAATCAGAGGGACATCCTTTTCCAACCTGTAGGCACTAGCCTTACTCTCAACCACGCAGCCCGCCTCAGCGAATTTCCTTTCCGTTTCTTTCGCTATATCCGAAGGCAAAGCAGAAATAACAAGAGGAGCCGCAGCCTCACCCGGATCAGTATTAACCACCGTCATATCCCTTAAATCTTCGGGAATATCCTCTGGCAGATACCAGTTTACAGCGGCGTCCTTGTAAGTTTTGCCAGATGATCTCTCCGAAGCCGCGATGGAAACAATATTGAACCAAGGATGATTAGACAGCATTTCCACTAGTCTTTGACCAACAGTACCGGTACAACCCAAAATTGATACATCTATCTTCTTCAATCCTTAACCTCCAGATTCGTTTAAATTTAGACACAAACATTCAAACTTAACTATTATACTCTCCTCTGCATTCACCGTTCATTCCCTCTAAAAACAGCTTTTCAAATTTGCACTCTCTAAAAATCGAATATAAACTAAAAATAGCAGTATGGTGTAGACCTAAAGCCATGTTTGGCAGGGCATCACCGAACCACCACATCCGCATCCAGTCAATAGATATTGGCAGGGCATCACCAAATCCAAACCACCTGACAATAGTACTCCATCCTTAACATAAACACGGTATTAAATGTTTCGCAAATACCCAAACTCCAAACAGATCTAAACCATAATTAACAATTTGCTACAAATTTATTTTTGTTTTGATTCCAACTCGAAAACTAAATATTTAAAAATTTTGACTCAAAGAATAACACATTTATAGGTTGCGTACCTAGCTTGACCATAATCCTTTTTAAACAATACGGCTAATTAACCCTAGAAACCAATGTAAAGGTGCCCAAAATGTCTGATGACACAGTTACCGGAAGTAGAAAAGGTTTCATCATAAATTACGTCCACGGAATACGAACCCAAAGAAACAAGTACATGTTAATCAAGATACAGGGAATTGAATCGGACAAAGACGCCGCCAAATTCGTAGGAAAAACGGTAATATGGCAAACCGCTTCTGGAAAAAAGATGAGAGGAAAAATCACTAAAGTTCACGGTAAAAATGGTGTGGTAAGCGCCCACTTCAAACACGGTCTGCCCGGACAAGCTCTCGGAACAGAAATAAAACTAGCTTAAACGGCACTCGGCAAAAATAATCTCTTTTTAGTTATTCTAGTCCTATAACTCGGGTTTCATTCCTAACATAAACGATTTTTCAGGTCTAAAACAGTGAACATCAGAAAAAGATTAAAAACTCTTCAACCCTCCAATCATAGTGTATAAAAAATAACGTACTGTTCACTCAAAAAAGAAATAGGTTTTAAATCATCATTTTTAAATGAATAAGTGGGAGGATACGCGTGTTCGCGGTTCCCTTTTTAGGACCAGCGGGATCTGGAAAGACCTCACTGGCAGGGAGTTTCGGCGAATTCCTAGCCGAAAAAGGTTACAACGTAAAAATTTTTAATCTGGATGCCGGAGCGGAGTATCTGCCCTACGTTCCGAATTTCGATATACGGGATTTTTTTCGAGTTTCAGAAATAATGAAAAAAGAACGCATCGGTCCGAACGCTTCCATAATAAGAGCCAGCCAAATGATATACGAAGTGTCCGGCCAAATCATAGAGCGGATGAAAAAAACCAAAGCGGACTACGTGTTAATCGACACCCCAGGCCAATTAGAAGTCTTTGCGTTCAAACCCACTGGAAGCCTATTTATGGAAAAACTCCGCGATATGCGAGTATGCGGAATCTTCCTCCTAGGCGCAGACACCTCTCCAACCACCACAGGATTCGTCGTCGCCCTACTAATGAGCATGGCCATACAGATTCAACTCGGCATCAACCTGATAACAGTCCTACACAAATCAGACATGCTGAAGTCCAAAGAGTTCTTGGAAATGCTCAACAACCCCGAATTACTCAGAGACAAAATAACCACCACGGAGCAGAGCGGAGTAATCACAGACCTAGCATTAGACGCACTCAAAATCATAAAAAACGTACACCCCGCCGTAAGAGTAATCGCAACATCAATAATAAACCACGAAGGATACGAAGAACTCTTCGACCTCCTCCACGAAATCTTCTGCAGCTGCGGCGACAACTTATAACCTCATTCCCCGTTTTTGCTCCTCCCCCTCCTTCTGCGTTTTTGTTAAGAACCGCATCTACTTTTCCTGACTATTTCCTGTTTCCGTAGCAATGTTTTTATTGTTTATTAGTGAATGAGTTTTAATTATTGTTCAGCCGACCGTAATCTTCGCTAGTACGCGTTTATTTAGGTGGTGATTAATTTGATTCTTGTTGCGGATTCATCCTTCCTCCTAAGCCTCATTGAGGGAAACAATGAAACCACTGAAATTTGGGGAAAAGCGAAAGCTGAGGGAAACCGCATTTTTATCTCCACGATTTCAATAGCCTTTTTCACTTCAAAAAGCCTCCACGAGGGAAAAGGTGAGTACACAGATTTAATACTCGCAGTTTTAAGACAGACCCTAAACGTAATCATAGTCGTGTGTGACATAGGGATCGCCATAGACGCAGGGCGAATCATGAACTCAACCCTAGTCGGCGTGGAGGAAGCCTTCGTCCTCGCAGTCGCACGTTTAAAGAAGGCTGAGGGAGTGTTAACCATCCAAAAAAATAATTATTCTCAAGCTATTGAGAAGGGACTGATTAACAAGCTACTCTAACACTTTCTACTCCGACCAAATTCAATCCCAAACAAACAGCATTTTCCACTTATACAATTTAGATTCAATCCGGTTTACGTTCCTCTATACTTATTAAACAAATTTTTTGCACTTTCAAACATTTTCAGAAAAAAATTTACCATCAAACTTATATGCATCCTTAACCATTTTTGCTTAGTTAAACCGAGGGGCTAAAGCCTTGAAGATCCTTGACAAACTAGACCGGAAAATCCTAGATATACTCGAAAATGACTCCCGCTCCGCAGTGAAAGAAATCTCACTAAAAACCGGAGTCAGCGCCGGCACCGTCACAAACAGAATAAAAAAGCTACTAGACCTAGAAACCATCAAAAAATTCACAATCTCCATCGACTGGAGAAAACTCGGCTACGACATACTAGCAATACTACTAATCGAAACCAAATACCAAAAAACACAGGAAGTCGCCAAAAAAATCGCCAAATACCCAGAAGTCATCAAACTATACGTCTGCACCAGCGGAGTCTACGAAATCATAGCAATGATAAAAAGCAAAAACATGCAAAGCTACTCCCTCTTCAAACAAAAAGTCGACCAACTACCAGAAATAGAAAAAATAAAAGACCTAATGATAACCGACGAATACATCTAAAAACCAAATAAAAAATATTTATCGAAGAAAACCCACCCCTCAAGTCTTCTCCCCAAGCTTAAGACGAGGAGCAACACCCAAAGCCATAAGCTCCTGCAACAAAAGCTTACGTGTAGCTCATATTAACCTTAGCCACCCGAGTATCCTCACTCTAAAGCGGTCAATAGTAACAGCTCTCGTCTTTATCGTAAACAATAATGATACCTCGTCCCACAGACATACAAGCATGATAATTATTAGTATTTTCAACAAGCCCCTCCTTCAAGTGGAACGCGGCCCAGTGCCCTATCAGACATTCTCAACCTGAACATGTTTTCATAAATATTTCAAAAAATAACAAAATGGTTATATAAATGTTTGAAAATTTATACAACATTTTCTACCGATTTTTACACATCTTACATTTGAAAGAGAAACCCAAAAAGATAAAAATCCTCCAATGCGAAAAATGGAAAATTATAAAACAAAAAAAGAAAATAAGAGAAAAATAAAACAAAAAACTAACAATTAACCTAGGTTTTCTCAGCGAGCTTAAGACGGGGAGCGACGCCAAGCGACATCAGTTCTTGCAGCAACAGTTTAAACGCATAACTCATGTTAACCTTAGCAACCCGAGTATCCTCACCACACAAAGGACAGTAGTAGCGACCCTTATTCTTATCATAAACCGCAAGCATGCCACATTTCTCACAAACCAGTGTGGTGGTCTTGTCCGACTCCTCAACAAGCTTCTCTTTCAGGATTAGGGCACAACCGTGCCCAATCAAACAGTCTCTTTCCATTTCTCCGAATCTGAGTCCTCCTTCTCTGGCTCTTCCTTCTGTTGGTTGTCTTGTTAGTATTTGTACTGGTCCTCTTGCTCGTGCGTGTATTTTGTCTGCTACCATGTGGTGTAGTTTTTGGTAGTATACTACTCCTATGAATATGTCTGCTTCGTATTTTCTTCCGGTTATTCCGTTGTACATTACTTCTCTGCCGTTGTATTTTAGGCCTCTTTGTTTTAGTTCTTTGTATAGGTTTTTTGGTGTTTCGCCGCTGAATGCGGTGCCGTCGATTTTTCTTCCGCTGAGTGATCCTACTTTTCCGGCTATGGATTCTATTACTTGTCCTAGGGTCATTCGTGATGGTATGGCGTGTGGGTTTACTATGAGGTCGGGGACTACTCCGTCTTCTGTGAAGGGTAGGTCTTCTTGGGGTACTATTAGTCCGATTATTCCTTTTTGTCCGTGGCGTGTTGCGAATTTGTCGCCTAGTTCGGGTATTCTTTGGTCTCTGATTTTGACTTTGATTAGTTGGTTTCCGTCTATGGTTTCGGTTACTGATACTGTGTCTACTGTTCCGGTTTCGCCGTGTCTCATGCTGGTTGAGGTTTCTCTTCGGGTTTGGGTGGGTAGTTCGAAGCCTGCGTTTTCTTCTAGGAATCTGGGGGGGCTTGTTCTTCCGATTATTATTTCGCCGCCGTGGACTTCGGCTTCGGGTTCGATTATGCCGTCGTCGGATAGGTGGCGGTAGGCTTCTGCGGCGCGGTATCCTCTGACGTTTCGGTCGGGTATTTCGAATTTGTCTTCTTGTCCTCCGGGGTATTTTCTTTCTTCGGCTTCGTAGCTTCGGAAGAATGTTGATCTTCCTAGTCCGCGTTCTAGGGAGGCTTTGTTGATTATTATGGCGTCTTCTATGTTGTATCCTTCGTAGGATAATACTGCTACTATGAAGTTTTGTCCTGCGGGTCTTTTGTCGAATCCTGTGGGTGTGGTTGCTTTGGTGTTTACTATTGGGGTTTGTGGGTAGTGGAGTAGGTGGGCGCGGGTGTCTGCTCTGGTTCGGTAGTTGGCTGCGAAGAGTCCGAGGGCTTGTTTTACCATTCCTGCTTCGTAGGTGTTTCTTGGGCTTTGGTTGTGTTCGGGGTAGGGGATTATGGAGGCGGATATTCCGAGGATTGAGGTGGGTGCGATTTCTAGGTGGGTGGTTTTTTCGTTTATGTCTTGGGAGGTCATTGCTATGTGTGTGTTTTCTTCTTCTTCCGCGTCTAGGTATTCCACTATTCCTCTGCGGATGAGGTCGCTGAACTTCCATTCTTTGCTTCTGAGTTTCGCCGCGTGTTCGCTGGTGTATTTTTGGGTTTTGTTTTCCACTATTATCAGTGGGCGTCTGGCGCGTCCTTGGTCGCAGTTGGTCTGTATCTCGTTAGTGTCGGAGTAGTAGGCTATGTTTACCTCATTGTTTATCTGGCCAGTTCTCCTTCGCTTCTTTACTTCCGCCACGAAGACTAGTGGCTGCATATGTACTCCTATTAGTCGACCGTTTAGGTAGACCTGGGCGCCTTTGGCTCCCTCCTCTCTCTTCACCTCTTCTATGGGCTGCACACCCAAGTCCACGAAGACGCTTTCAATCTCTTTCTCGTCTGCACCCACGGATATGTAGGCTAGAAGCGCCAGGTTTTTAACCAGTCCACAGTTGGGTCCTTCTGGTGTTTCGTTAGGGCAGATTTTGCCCCAGTGGGTGGGGTGTAGGTCTCGAGCCTCGAAATGAGGCTGGCTTCTGCTCAGGGGAGAAACAACTCTTCTAAGGTGGCTGAGAGCGGACATGTAATTGGTTCTATCCAGAAGCTGGCTTACGCCGGCTTTGCCGCCTACCCAGTTGCCGGTTGCGAGCGCGTGGTGCAAACGGTCTGTGATGACATCTGCACGGACGGCGGTCTTAATGTTTCTACGCCTGCCTCTGACTGCGTTCCTCTCAAGCTGGTACTTAATGTCTCTGCAGAGACTGAGGAAAGCCACCCGGAACAGGCTCATCAAAAGATCGCCGGCGAGCTTCAATCTCTTATTAGCGTAATGGTCCTTGTCATCTTCGGTTCTTTCACCGAGAGCCAATTCAATGATGTGTGAAGCCATCTGGCCCAGATAGAACCCTTTCCTTAACCGGTCCTTAGCTTCGGTGCCGATGTGTGGGAGAAGGTAGCGGTCCAGAACCTGCTCCGCTCTCTTCAAGCGGTAGTCCCTGGTCTGACCCACAGCAACACGCTTGCCAACGTAGTCGAGCGCTTCGTCGCGGGAGATAATCGTAGACGCCGCCTCAATGGAGGGAATCAATTCGCGGACAACTTCATCCTCCTCAGAGATGGCTTCAGCGATTTGTTTATCACTTTCCAGTCCTAGGGCGCGCATCAAAACCACTATTGGAATCTTCCCGGGAACCGAGGGGAAAGAAATCCTAAGGGAACCGTCACGCCTCCGCTCCATCGTCACGGGCGCCCTGAAACCCTGAGCCGTGCTGAACACCTTAGCAACATGGGTGGATGAACTGCTCTTATTAGCCTCCTCAATAAGAATACGGTTAGGGGCGAGATCCTCCTGGGTGACCAGAACCCTCTCACTCCCATTAATAATAAAGTAGCCTCCCGGATCATCTGGGTCTTCCCCCAGAGTGATGAGTTCCTCCCTGCTTAACTGGGAGAGGGGGCACTTTTCGGATTTCAGCATGATAGGCAAACGGCCAATGTAAACCTCAACCGGTGTCTCTTCAGTATCTCCCCTTTCATCACGATAAACGATAGTCATCTCCAAGTGCAAGTTTGAGGCGTATGTCAGGTTACGGATGCGGGCCTCGTTGGGGAAAACCGGCATGGTTGAACCGTCAGCCTCTTTCACCGTAGGCTTTCCAACCTCAATCTTACCCAGCCTAACGTAGTAATTCTCCCCTTCTGGTTCAATGCCTGCTGTCTCGTCTACTATCTGCTGCAGCCCATGCTTAATAAACTCGTCATAAGAATCCAAGTGCTGCCGAACCAGACCATTCTCCTCAATAAAAGCTTCTACAACACGCCAATTATCCAACTGCTCACCGTTAGACATAACAACCACTTCTAAGAATCAACCAATCACAAACTATAAACCCGTTTTAAGGTCCCAAACGACTATCAGAAACTAACAATACACTGACAAAAACTAAAACAAAGCACTTTATATTCTTTATTCTTACCATCAATTATTCAGCCTAAAACAATCCAATTCCCGATCTATTATAGCAGAATCTGAGTGAGTTTTGGCGGGCCGTACGGGATTTGAATTCGCGAGCCCCGATAAGTATCAGAGGCTACCCGCGACCGCCTGGTGACTCTCCTGCACCGTTCCAGTGCTGGTTAAAAGCTTCACCCTTCGGAGGTAAGTCCACCGAAGTCAGACGCTCTACCTAATTTCTCGGTTCAACGGTTCTCGTTGAGCCCCTGAGCTAACGGCCCACTTTTTTGAGAGTACGGTAAGATAGCCTATGGAGATTTATATTTTTTTCCTTCTGAATTCCGGCAAAATGTAACAGGTATTTGTTTTTGGTGTTTGTTATGTGGAAATGTTTTTGCTTAACTCCTCTAACCGGTCTTGGAATTAGGAAAGAAGGCTTACACCGCCACCTTTACACGCAGCCAATAAACAAAAACACATACACCCCACGCAAAAAACATACTTATTACATCATGCCTTGAATTCCATGCTTAATCCATTTTTATTTGCAATTTGCCCCTATTATTTCAAAAAATTTGCGGCAGGCGGTTTTCATCTCTTAGGATAGAGAAATTAAAATTCACGTCAAAAATTGGAAATTGTTTCATAGAAGAAAGGTATTGGCGCCCAAGCCGAGATTTGAATTCCCGCCATAAAACCTTTGTTTTTTGGCCTCGGGTTTCCGCCACAAAACCATCGTTTTTGTGTCCACGACGTGACAGGCCGCGATGATAGGCCGGGCTACACCACTTGGGCGCTTTTGTGTGTTTGATTAGAATTAGTCTAAAAATATAAATTTTTCTGTTCATTTGTTGGCTTTCGTCTCTGGTTAGTTATTTTTGGTGGAAAAAATGTGAATGAGGTTGTATTAGTATCTAAAAAGCTGCATTTTTTGTAAAAATATCAATGCTGTTTTCAAATGAGGCTACCAATACTTGTTTGGTGTTTGTCTAACTTGTTTTTGTGGTGGTGATATTTCTAAAATTGGTGGAAATAATATCTGTTGTAAAAGCTGAATAAAATCGGATCAACATTCGAAAATTGTCTGCCCAGAGGCTAAATTTCAGGTCATGTAATCCGTAATACGCTGCTGCTTGGTTGTGTGTTTGAAGCTCTGGGGTTTTGGTGTTGTGTTTGCGCTTGTGGTTTGAAGATAAGTTGGTGTTTGTTTTTGGTTAGAAACGTTTATATTTTCGTTTTGTGTGTGGGAAGTAGACGTCGCTGCGTGAAAGTTAAGCTCATGCATGATTCTGTGAGTACTGCTCTCCGCGAGGGAGCGGAAAAACTGAATACTGGCGCTTCGGTGCCGGTCATAGTGCATGGGGATCACCCGTTCTCTTACCGAACACGGATCAGCGACGCCACAATTCTAATTTCTCTGATTTTTGGGTTTTTGTGTTGATTTTTGCTGGTTGTGCGTTGCTTTTTTCTTTTGTGTTTTTTGGGGTTTTTTGACTTTTTTGTTGTGTTGTTTTGGTGTTTTTTGTATACTATTTGGGATTCGTTTTCGGGAATAATTATGTAGTGTTCGGAAAGCAAGGGCAAGGGAGGGAACAAAAACTTTATGTAATTCTTGTACTTATCATTTTACGCACACCATTTTCTGGTGTGTTGTTGTCTACCCATTTCGGTGGGGACGTTGTGTAGTCAGAGTGGTTTGGGACAATGGTTTGGTTGTTCTGAACTCGGCTAAGAAGCATGGCAGGCTCCAGAGGCTGTGAGATTAAGCAGGTTTGCTGACCAGAAGATGATGAACTTCTGGAGAAGTGAGCTTGAGAAACCTGTTGGTCGAGAGTTCAAAAGGGGAAATTTTGTTTCTCCTTGGAAGTCTCTCCGTCCCCACCATTTTTCTGTTATTTTATGATTCTGGCTAGGTGGGAGTAATATTTTTCCTTTTTTGGTTTGGGTCAAATATATAACTTTTTTCTTATCGTGAATATAATATGTTATAAGACTGGTTTTTGAAACGTTGGAGTTGGCTGTGTTGAAGGGTTTGGATATTAAGCTTGTTCTTCCTGGGTCTTTGATTTCTGATGCTTCGGATTTGAGGCTTAAGACATTGAAGTTGGGGCAGGTGGGGCGTTTTGCTGCTATTTTTAGGGTGTCTGAGATTCTGCTTTATGCGGATTATAGTTATGATAAGCAGGAGGGAGATTTGGTTCTGATTAAGAAGATTTTGGATTATATGGAGGCACCTCAGTATTTGAGGAAACGTCTTTTTCCTCCGTCGCCACTTTTGAAGTATGCGGGCGTTCTTCCACCTCTTGCCTCTCTTCATCACCCGCTTGAGAGTAGAAAAAAGGAATTACGTGATGGGGAATTTAGGGAAGGTGTGGTTGTCGCAAATGATTCCAAGGGGGCTTTAGTGGATATTGGGGTGGAGCAGCCTCAAAGACTAAGGAGAGTTAATTTGCCCGTGAACAGCCGTGTCACGGTTAAAGTGGTGGTAAAGAATGAGGAGTTGTACTTGGATAGGGCGGATCGTGATGAGATTAGTGATTATTGGGGTTACTTAGTTACGATTTCTAGGGATTCTCTGGGTTCGACTCTTCAGAAGCTTCGTCCAGCATTGATTGTTTTAACTTCTAGGTATGGCGCTGCGTTCAGAGATGTTTCTGAGAGGGTTTTGGAGAGGTGGAGGGATGCAGGAAAGCTTTTCTTGGTTTTCGGGGGCCCCTATCAGGGATTAAAAGAGATGCTCGAAAAGGAGAAAAGGAGTCCGCATGAGGTCGGGGATTTTGTGGTAAACTTTGTGCCTAACCAGGCGACGCGAACTATAAGAACTGAGGAGGCGGTGTCAGCGGCGTTAGCGGTCTTGAACATGTATCGTGAAAACGCTTCAAAATGAGACTTCATGAGGGCTAAGCAGAGTTTTTTGTGTTTCTGCCTTTCATTTGGTACGTTAAACGTTAAAAATTTATTAATTCAATGACTAGAGGGTTACAGCTTCTTACGTTCTTATATAGAGGGTTGATTTTTTCCTGGGATTGTTGATAAGAAAATTTAATTAAGGACTGTGCAATTGCTTTACAGAGCAATAGTTTATGGTAGGAGATAAGTCAAATGGGCTTTAATGCTTACAAGGTAATAATTAGGCCTGTAACCACGGAATCTGCATTGGAACTGATTGAATCCGAAAACAAGATAGTTTTTTTAGTGTATCGGAGTGCTAATAAGTCGAGTATAAAGAGGGCGGTAGAAGAACTCTACAATGTGAAGGTTGATAAAGTGACTACTTTAGTTCTTCCTGGTGGTAAGAAGAAGGCTTTCGTAAAACTTTCACCTGAAAACAGCGCGATTGATGTGGCAACCGAAATCGGTATATTCTAGAAGAAATTTTCTAAAATTAATTATGTTTATAGTATTTACTCATTTTTACTTATTTTAAATGAAATTGGGTTTCGATTTCTAACATCTGGTAACGGTGTCCCGCTTGGGAATAAAGGATTTAATTAGGGAAATAAATAAACTAAAAACTGGCCCAGTGAGTGGGGAAATCTCTAGGCGAATGAGGGAGTTTGAGGAACTACATGAGAGGGGTAATGCTGAATGGTTTTCGGAGCTTTGTTTTTGTATTTTAACCGCATATTCTAGCGCTGAGCTTGGTTTAAAAATTCAAAGAGATCTAAACTGTGAAGATTTCTTAGCACTATCCCAAGAAAATCTTTGTTGCAAACTTAGAGAAGAGGGTCATAGATTTTCCGAAAGAAGAGCGGACTTTATTGTTTGTGCGAGAGATTTTTCTAATATTAAGGAAATCATTACTGGTTTTTCGGATGAGAGAGTGGCTAGAGAATGGTTAGTTGAGAGAATTAGGGGTTTAGGCTACAAAGAGGCTAGCCACTTTCTGAGAAATGTTGGCTACAAGAATATTGCAATACTGGATAGGCATGTTATCAGAGTTATGTTTAAATACGGATTAATTAGTGAAATTCCTAAAACACTGACTAGAAGAAAGTACCTTGAATTAGAGCAAAAACTGGAAAAGTTGAAGGAAAGGGTCGGTCTATCCCTTGGAGAATTGGACCTATATCTATGGTTCATGAAAACCGGTAAGATTTTGAAGTAATAGTCTTCTCTGTGCTTAGGCTAAGAGAGACACGTAAATTGCCAAGAAGATTAGCATTATCGCATATGATGAGATGAGTGCAACGGTCGTCGATAGTTCGTTGACCTGCCGGATTCCCAGCGCTATTATGAATGCTGCCCAGAGCCAGCAGGCGATCTCTATAATTGTCACAACATTCCAAACCGAGGACGCAAAAACAAGGGCTACAGAAATCCCGGCTTGGAGAACATTGGCATCAGCTGGAATAATTATTGTGGGTAGGCTTGTGAAGAGTACTAGAACTGATATGGCTCTGCCTATGAGTACTGGCGTGTAAGCATAGCCAATTATTGATAAATCCCTCTTGAAGCTGCCCTTTTTTCCGACTAATCGGAAGGGAAGCCAGTAGATGAAAACAAGAAATAGAAATTGAATAAAGACCAGTATTGCATTTGACGCCATTCTGCCTAAAAGGGCACCTTCGCCTAGAGCACGGAGAGCCCAGTAATTTCCAAAAGGATAAATATGATTCCATCCCGCGGCATAGCAGAGGGTAATGCCAAGGACGTTAAGCAAATATATTATAAGAGGTCCCGCAGCGTCGGGGGCTCGTGAAATATCGTGAAAGGCTTTATTCGGGGCGATTATGGCTTTAGCTATTCGAGTTGGAAAGGGCATCGCGCTAATGGGTTCCTTCTCGGGCCTTTTGAGTAAAGGAAGCAGTCTCTCTAGGGTTTCTTCGGCTATACGGTAATTACACTCCGGACAAACTTCTTCATCTGGTGCCACCAGAGCACCACACCTCGGGCAACTCATGGAAATTTCTCCGTTTTTTAACAAATTATTTTGCTTTGGCCTTTTTTATCAGAACTTGGGATTGAGGGCAGTATCTTTACATGAAAAATTGTTTTTTCAAATTGAACATTGGAATTATAAATTGATACTATTAAACCTGAGTATCCAATTGTATAATTACCTACCTTTTTTTGAAGAACTTTACTGAATTAATGGACAAGAGTACCTATATCTTTTCTGTTTATAAATTAATGCAAAGGTCAGAGAAGAATACTTTTGAATATGTGTTCACATAATATAATATCAGTCAAACCATCCAAATCAGAACCTGTTCAGGAGAAGATGGTTAAATGGAAAAGACCCAACGATTATACGTAGAGGAAACACGCCCCCCAATTTCCGATTCCTTATACAACACAATAGCTGCGCACAGAAAACTTTACAGAAAACTCGCTCTCACCGGAGGCGCGGTGAAGAGGCTCAGAGACACGTTAAAAGCAACTGATATACAAGATATGTTGAGCGGTAAAAAAGGAGAATTAAAACGCCTCGACATCATGCTTGAACTCTACTGTGATGAGGAGCATGAGAAAAAACTAGTGGACTTTTACAAAAAAACAGTTACAAAAAATAAACCCGAGAAAAACTTTATCCAAACTTTATCCGAAGCCGAAGAACGAGGAAGTGCTCCTTCCTTCAAGCTGGGACTAAGCTGGAACAATTTCAAATTTAACGTTCAGAAACTTACCGAAGAACTGTACGAAGTAGCGGAAACAACTTTCCTCATAAACTTCGAATTAGAACTGGGAAAATCGCTTATCACAGCCACTAACATGGCTTATCCTATAATCGATGAGAAACAAAACTTTTTCCTAGTGGAGTACATCCCTCCATTTAAAGCCACCTATCCCGATGGAAATGAAAAAACCTTCTCGAAACTCAGCTCACTGATAGAGGATGTGCATGGAAATCCAAAAGCAATACCCAAACTATATGTAATGGGAAACCAAGGAAAATGGAAACCATTAATAACTTTCGCGTGGCAATTCGAAGACGGACTAATAAAAATAAAAATTCCCTCTGACGATGGAAAAACCGAAGAGAAAGAGTTCATAATGAATCCCTTCACTGGCGACATAGAGATAATCAAGGGACAAATCAAAGTAGAAAAAGCCAAGAGCCCACCACAATTCAAACCAGAAAGAATATTCTTCTTTGAGCTAGGAGGAGACGAACTCGCAAAGCCAGAACTGAAAGCAGCACCGAAACCAGAACCAAAACCAACACCTAAAACTGCACCAAAGCCAGCATCAAAACCAGAGCCGAAAACACCGAAAAAGAAATCATGAGAAGAGTATCCTACTCTCCCAATAAAGAGAATATAATACTCTCACGAGTACAGTTTAGAATAAACTTTTTGTGACTTTAGTCAAGCCGCCTACTCCTTGAACCACTGCGAATCCAAATACTCGTCTATGTCCAAACTTATCCACTCATTTTTTTCCCCATAAAGTTGCTTTTCATGCAAAACTCTCACAAAGCTTATCGACCTACAGGTAAAGCAATAAACCTCAAACACCATTCCCTCAACTATCTCAAACCAAACCTCTTCCCTATCGCTGACCATTCCTCTCTCGATGCTAAGTTTTATTATTTCACCGTTGAGAGCCAAGTGCTTCTTAATAATCGACTCTACAACGCTAGAGATTTGCGAAACGAATTCGTAGAGCTCTGATTTCTCTTTTAAATAAATATTGGTGGTAACAATAACCGCATTTCCTTTTTCTTTCCGCTTAAACTTCAAACTCTCAGATAACCTCAAATCCCCATTCAAAACATCTTTGATCCCAGCGCTAATCTCACTGCTCAAAAAACCATGTTTCTGATCCATAAGACCACCATGCAATTAATCTCTATACAGCAAAGCCATAAATTCTAACATTATTCTATTAAAATAATCTAACTGACTCAAAGATTAACAGCTCCTATCACATACCTCAAAAAGTTATTAAGCAAACCCCACCTTCTGGTAAAAATAAAAAGAGAAACACATCAACTCGGAGGTCACAGCTTGGGTCTAAAAGTCGCTATTTGTGGAAAAGGCGGAGTAGGAAAAACCACTGTGGCTGGAAGTTTAGCGCGCCTTTTTGGTAGAGAAGGATTAAAAGTGTTTGCAATCGACGCGGATCCCAGTATGAATCTTTACAAGGCGCTGGGTGTTTCCCGCGAAACCATGAAGAAGGTAACCCCCATCTCTGAGATGAATGAACTTGTTGAGGAACGTACAGGCGCAAAGCCGGGTTCCTCGGGAGGCGTCTTCGTACTCAACCCCAAGGTATCTGATATCCCGGACCGCTTCAAGGTCACAGGCCCGGATGGAGTCCAGTTGCTGGTAATGGGTACGGTCACACAACCAAGTGGAGGATGTATGTGTCCGAGTAACGCCCTCATAAGAGCCCTAATGTCTCATATAGTGCTTAAAAGAGATGAAATAGTGGTTCTCGACATGGAGGCTGGAATAGAGCACCTGGGACGGGGGACAGCTAAAGGCGTAGATGCCATGTTAATAGTTGTGGAGCCTGGGTCACGTTCCCTAGATCTTGCTAAAAGGATCAAAGAGCTTGCGGAGGGATTAGGTGTTAAAAAGCTCTTCATAGTTGGAAATAAAGTTTCTGACGATGAGGAGGTTAAATTTTTGCAGAAGGCGAGCAGGGAATTGGGACTTGAACTCATCGCCGTAATCCCCTATGATCGAGAAATAATCAAAGCTGATTTGCACGATGCATCACCGTTAGATGTCTCTCCTGACTCTGCATCCATAAAACAAATCATAAAAATAAAAGAAAGACTAGAAAAGGAGTTAGCCTAACTTCAATCGAACTTAGAAACCAATCAAAATCTAGAAATATTTTTTCGCTATCTCCTGAATTGCTTTTTTAACATTTTCTCGAGCTCCTGACACAACGGCCACTCTCTCCTCCTCCAATTCTATGCCGACTTTGTACTTCTTGGCGACACGCATCAACTCTGATTCTGGTATTACTCTATCAAACCTAATACGCACAAAGTCCGAACCGCTGTCTCTAGGCACTCCCTTAACAAAAGTCTTTTTACGCTGGGGTGGAGGACTCAGTGGGGCCTCATCAATTTTCTTCTTCCATAGAGCAACATAGTCCTCACCCAATTCCTGAGCTCTAGCAAACAGTGCGGCTTTTACATTATTCAGAGTTACCTCTAAATCCACAAGATAATCCTTATGTGTGTGCGCTTCCCCCTCCGTGGACCCCTTGTAATGCGTAATTATGAAACGTGTATACCTTAAATTCTCAAAGACAATGATAGGAACCCGTATCTTTCTAGATTTCAGATCGCCGAGCATCTCGTTGAGAATATACCACTCACTCTCCAAAGCCGATAAATTTTCCATTCCTACCCAAATCCTCAACAAGCTTTACAAACAACACCAATAAACCCTAACTCACTCTTTCTTAAATTTCTATTTTTATTAACCCCCTCCAAACAATAAATTTAAGAAATTACTCTCCAATATTTCACGACACAAGTCAAGTCAGATTACCAAATTAACTGGGTGAATTAATTGAAACACCAACGAATAAGCTTCAAAAGTGATGGAATAACCCTCGTTGGTGATCTCTTGATACCATCCTCACCACATGAGCCTCCTCTTCCTGCCGTCTGCTTTCTCCATGGATTCCCAGGCGACGCGAATAAAATCGAAATTGGCTTGAACCTAGCGAAAATGGGCTATGTTTACTTGTGCTTTGATTTCCGGGGGCATCGAGAAAGTATGTCTCCTGGTTTTGAGGGACCATTCAGTTTTAAGGGGGAGATAACTGATTGCAGAAATGCTATAAATTATCTTACCGAACTCGACTTTGTGGACAAATCCCGTATAGGCCTCTACGGGGAAAGCATGGGTGGTGGTGTGGCTATTTGTTTCGCAGCTGAAGATAATCGGGTTAAAGCGGTGGCAGTAAGAGCCCCTGTTTTTGATACAGAGCTGATGTTTAATCACCCTATGTTCGAAATGACTATCAACTCTATGGAATACTTTCTTCCCGGGGAAGTTGTAGGTCTAACTTATCCTAATTTGCTCTCTCTTCTTAGAGAGGAGGCTAAAGAGTACAACCCTATCAAACTCGTGCATAAGATTTCTCCGAAGCCCCTTCTTATTGTAGCGGGAGCTCAGGATGAATTAATCCCCCTAGAAGGTGTCAAAGCCTTATATGAGAAGGCTGAGGAACCAAAAGAACTAATAGTTCTCCAAGCGGACCACAACCTTACTCTACCCTCCATTAGAAAAAGCGCATTCAAAACTATAGTAGATTGGCTTGTTAGTCATGTCTAACTATTATTAAGTTAGCTTCCACCCACTTTTCCCTAGAAGTCGATGCCTTTTCTGGCTTGCAATCCTTGGGTGACAAAGGGGTGTTTTACCATTCTCATCTCGGTTACTAGGTCAGCTATTTCTAGTAGTTTGGGGTGCATGTATCTACCGGTAAGAATAATTTCCATAAGCGGCGGCTTTTTTTTCAACATTTCAACAACATCTTTGACGTTTATTAACCCCATATCAATGGCTACTCCTACCTCGTCGAGAATGAGAACGTCGTACTCGTCTTCTTCGATTGTTTTTTTGGCTAACTCTAATGCCTCTTTTGCCTGTTCTATGTCCACTTTTTCTGGCTCGGCGATTATTTCCGGTCTTCCGAACTGTGTTATTTTGATGTTGGGATAATTCTTAGAGGCTTTTATCTCTCCGTAATTTACTTCCCCTTTCATGAATTGGATCATGTGTACCTTAAACCCGTGTCCTGTGGCACGAAAGGCTAGTCCCAGCGAAGCTGTGGTTTTACCTTTTCCAGTTCCGTAGTAAACCTGAATTATTCCCTTAGTTAGTCTTTGCCGCAAGGTTATTGTTCTACTCCTCAAATTTCTTGATAATTGGCTTTAAAAGCTTGCTGGCAGCTGAGTAAAGATTCTCTTCTCTTGAGTAAACTTTATCCACAAGCTTTTCAATCTCTTTATCTTCGTTGAGGTATTTGTATACGTATTCCTGAACTAGGGATTCCACAATATCCTTAATCTTTTTCTCAATATGTTTTCTGCGTCTTTCTTCAATTACACCTGATAACTCAATATGCTTTCTATGTTCCTCAATAGCCTCCAACAGCTCGCTGATTCCCACGCCGTCAGTAGCTATTGTGCTGAGTACAGGTGGGCGCCAACCGGTTTGCCTAGTGTAAGAATCAAGTGCCATCTCCAGTTGGAGTGCCAGTTTGTCGCCATCCAAATCCGCTTTGTTTACTACCATTATGTCACCGATTTCCATAATTCCTGCTTTCTGAGCCTGTATGGAATCACCCGCCCCAGGCATAAATACGCAAACTATGGTATCCGCGATTTTTATAACGTCGACTTCGGCTTGCCCGGCTCCCACAGTTTCGATGATTATGTAATCTTTACCATAAGCGTCAAACACCGTGGCAATATCGTAGGTGGCCTTGGAGAGTCCACCCGACATTCCTCTAGATGCTACGCTGCGAATGAATATCTCGGGGTCAGAAGTAATTTCTCTCATCCTAACTCTGTCCCCTAGGAAAGCCCCTCCACTGAAAGGACTGGAAGGATCTATAGAAATTATACCCACGGTCTTCCCTCTATTCCTCATCTCTTGAGCTAACTTGCAAATCAATGTGCTTTTTCCCGCGCCCGGAGATCCGGTGATGCCCACAATGTAGGCGTTTCCCGTGTTCTTATATAAAATATCAAAAATTTCCTTGGCTCTTCCCGGCTCATTCTCCACAATTGTAATAATTTTTGCCAGTGCCATACGATCCTTTTCAAAAAACTTTGAGACGAGTTCCTGTATATCATCTTCTCTGCGCATTGAACAACCATCCAAGATTTCATTTATTATTCTCTGGCTAAAGACCTTAGGGTTCAAGTAGCCGATGTTAACCTACCTATATATTATTTACTCAAAAGAGAATCTTGAAAACCGGCTTAAATTTGAGCTATCCTTTATCATAATTATGATAAAGTATTGTTTTCTTAAAAACGAGTTCTAAAAGTAAAAATGAATCTCAAAAGGATAACCTGCCGATTTTGGAGATTTTTTCTCCAAATCTTTAAGTAATAGATAAGTTTCAGGGTAGGCATTCAATGCTTTAATTTCCTCCACATCGAACCATTTGATCCTTAAAGCGCCCTCCCCTACTTTTTTTACAATCTTAGCTCTAAACACAAAAAACAGATTATAATCCTCCTTCCTTAACTCGTACACCCTCGCTAAGCCGGTGATATGAACTTGGTATCCTGTTTCCTCCCTAATTTCTCTCTCCGCGGCTTCTATCACCCTTTCACCCTTCTCCACTTTCCCACCAGGAATCGCCCACAATTTGTTCTCCTTCACCAGAAGCACTCTACCCTCATCATCCCTCATAACCACAGTGGCGATTACAATAACCATCTTTAAACAACTCTGTAAAAGTTTAGATATTTTTCAAGTCATTTTATCCAACTTATTAGGTTAATCTTTTATTATTCTTATTCCCCTATTTTATTACAATCTTGTAATTTTGGAGAGGCTAACCCTTGCAATATGACGTAGTAATCGTTGGAGCGGGACCAGCAGGGCTTTCAGCTGCCGCCTTTGCCGCAAGGAGAAAACTAAAAACTCTCGTCCTAGAGGCGTCTAGTAGGGTGGGCGGTAAACCAGCAAACGTGTATGGAACCAAAATCGTGGACGACTTCATCGGTTTCCCTGAGGGAGTGAAGGGAAAAGAGGTTGGAGAAGCTCTTCTCCGGCAGGCGGAGAAATTTGGAGCGGAAATTAAGTGTAATTCTAGGGTTTCCAAAGTTTCAATTGAAAACAGCGATAAACTGGTCGAAACAGAGGACGGGGAAACCTACAGAGCTAAGGCGGTCATAATTGCCACCGGCTCCCATTCTAAGAGCTTTGTGGGAGGCATAGAAGGTGAGATGGAGTTCAAGAATAAGGGCGTGAGTTACGAGCTTACAAATCCTTCCGACCTGAAGAACAAAATAGTGCTCGTGGCAGGCGGAGGAGCAACCGCCATAGAAACCGCCCTTACGCTGAAAGACATAGCAAAAGAAGTCCACCTCGTCCACAGACGAGATTCCTTCAGAGCAGACGAGGTACTTGTGGAACAACTAAACAAAAGCAGAGTGGACATAATCTATAACTCCGAAATAATAAAAATTCAAGGAAACAATCTCGTAACAAAAGTCACTCTTCAAAACAGCAAAACTAAAAATAAAACCGAAATGAGAGTAGACCAAGTAATCTTCTGCTTCGGCGCAATACCGGGCAGCGAAATGTTAAAAGACCTACATGTAGAAGTCGACCAAAATGGTATAATCAAGGTCGACTGCGATCAAAAAACAAATGTAACAGGAATATACGCCGCCGGAGATGTAGCAGGTGGAGCTATGAGAATCTCAACCTCAATAGGCGAAGGAATCAAGGCAGCCCTCAATGCATACAAATACATTAGACAACCATACTGGACCTAAAAACAAATCTCTAACATTAACCCATACAACTTTTCTATAACTCCTTAGTTAAGGATGCAAAAATATCGACTCGAGATATTGTTTCTGGCTCTGCAAGGTTAAATAAAGGGTAAAGACCTAAATACAATGGAAGGAGATGAAAGAACGAAAAAAATACTGATATATTTGAGTGTGGAAAAATACGCTAGTCCTTTTGATTTGTTTCAAGCATATGATGCTGTGGATGATCTTATTGTGATACCTTACACTGGAGTCGAAATGGATGATGTTCCAGAACTGATAAATGATACGATTTTCCCTAGACGCCCTAAGGACTTAATAAATACAGCGATTTTCATAGGGGGTCATGATGTAGTTAAAGGAGACGAGATAATGGATTCAGCAGTAAAACAAATGTTCGATCCATTCAAGGTTTCTATCGTTGCAGATCCTGACGGCTCAAATACTACCGCTACAGGTTGTGTTGTTAAAATCAAGGAGGCAATTGAAGCTAAAGGTGAAAAACTAAAAGGAAAAAGGGCAATAATATTTGCTGGCACCGGTCCGGTTGGGTTGCGTGTAGCGACACTTCTCGTAAGAGAGGGCGTTAAGGTGGCTATTACTTCAAGAAAAATAGAGAGGGCCATTGCTGCTGTTGCGAATGTTGAAAAAATCTATCATGCAGAAATTACTCCTTATGAAGTAAAAACTGATAAATACAAAATTGATTATGAGAGCACAATAAATGCGCTTAGAGAATTCAATCCAAATATTATTGTGACGGCAGGACCACCGGAGATAACTTATGTTAAAAAAGAAACTTGGAATCATTTTAACGATCTTGAAGTTATGGCAGATGCTAATGCTTATCCTCCCTATGGTATTGAAGGTGTTGATGCAAATGATGATTGTAAAGAAATCGAGAATACAGGAAAATTAGGCATTGGCGCTCTTCGAATCGGAAGTGTGAAAAACGATTTACAGAAAAAAATTATAAGAAAACTATTCGAGAAGAAGGGAATGGTTATCAGACTTGAAGACATATATGCCACGGCGTTTGAATAGAGACTTATCTAGGAATACAGACTTTTAATTTTAATAACAACTTGTAAATAATTCTGTGCCGTTTTCGTTAAAGAACCAAAAAATCTATAACTATAAGTTCTATTTGCAAAAATTTCCAAAATGAGTTAACATATCCTATAAAAAAAATTAAATTTTTAAGGAATGCGGAAGCGGTTCATTTTTTGTCCTTTACCGCTTCACCGTACCACCCGCCTCTGATATACAAGTAGGCGTTTACCGCCGCCGTGGTTCCTTCACCTACTGCTTTAGCAATCTGGAAGACACCGCCTGTAAC
The DNA here is from genome assembly GCA_030587365.1 of Candidatus Freyarchaeota archaeon. Classification (GTDB taxonomy): domain Archaea; phylum Asgardarchaeota; class Jordiarchaeia; order Jordiarchaeales; family Jordiarchaeaceae; genus Jordiarchaeum. The sequence continues at coordinate 93,076 of JAUQZE010000029.1, forward strand.
GTCTCCAGCCGCGAAAATACCTTCAATGTTTGTTTTCTGCTCTCTATCCACTATTATGTACCCCTCCTTGTCTACTTCGACCCCCGCTTCCCTCGCTATTTCACTCATAGGTTTATAACCAACCGCTATGAACACTGCATCAACATCCAACAAACTCTCCTCTCCCGTTTTATTATTGAAGAGACGAACCCTCTTTACAACTTTATCCCCTTCAATCTCCTTCACCTCAGTATTCCAATGAATCTTAACCCCCCTCTCATTCAAGACCCTCTTGTAATAGGCTTCAGCCCTCAGATCATCCCTCCTATGAACCAAATTCACCTCACCCGCAACCTCACTCAGATACAAAGCCTCAGAGCAAGCGGTGTTCCCACCACCAACAACAAGCACCCTCTTACCCTTAAAGAGGGGGCCGTCACAAGTCGCACAATAACTAACACCCCTTCCGACAAGCTTTCCTTCCCCAGGCACCCCAAGCTTGGTGTGTTCACGCCCGGTGGCAATAATAACAGCATCTGCCGTGTAGGTATCCTTTTCTGAAACAATCTTGATTTTCCCACCGTCTCTCTCCATTTTCTTAACAGGCTCCAAATCATGAATCTCACTCCCACTCTGCTCAGCTTGTTTTCTCATAACATCCATCAGTTCCATTCCCCTAACACTAGTAAATCCCGGATAGTTTTCAACAATAGCAGCCAAGGCTGCCTGACCACCAGAAACCTTCGCCTCCAAAACCACAGTATCCAAACCAAACCTACCCGCATAAATAGCGGCGCTCAACCCAGCGGGCCCAGCACCACAAATCAAGAGCTGCTTCTCAACCGACAATCAAAACACCCCAAATCCTTTTGAAAAATAAACTACAATCCATTTCAACCCCCAAATTAATAAAAATTTTTCATTCCCCGTCCCAAAAGAAAATTTTTCGTGAAAATAACTTCTAAAATTTGAAAAAACACCAAAAACACGCCATAAAAAACTAGCAAACAATATAAACCCAAAAAAAGAAGTAAATAACCAAAGAACAGAAAAATTGGAGAAAAAAGAAAAAGAAAAAAAGGGTGGAGTGGACAATGAGCCCCAAACAAGAAGAATACGCATTCAAAGTAATTGTAAAAAGAGCTTACACAATTTACTCCTTTCTACTCAATACATAAACTACAATCAATACTATTAAACTAGCCCGCAAACCCAATTATATTTCTATACGCACCTCATTTTCATCATAATCAATTATAATTAACGGAATATGAGGTTTCTATAAACAGCTAATTGTGGGCTCCGTCTAAGAAAGTTTTTGCTTTTTTAATTATTTTATTCTTCTCATTTCCTTCTCTATTTACTCTCTTCATAAGATAGGCCGTAAATTTATTATTTAATCTTGTTCCATACCATCCAGAAAATAGTAATACTGGGACAGATAGAACGAGTCCAAATAAACCCAAATAAGTGAACAAAAATATAAAGACAATTACGTGTAGTAAATAGAGAACATATGTTGTGTCACTCCACCTAGTTCTGAATGTGTTAGACGAGATGCTGAATATCCCGTAAGCGATTAACACAGGGACTATTCCATACATAAGGTATGTTATGTTACCGGCTAAATTTTTCTGACCGCTAAAATAAACCACAGAAAATAACAAAATCAACAAACCATATTTTCTATTTACCTTTTTTGTAATCATTCCCAAAACGAATGGGAAAATAGCATTTAAAGTAGAAGAAGTGTATGTATTCAACCACCCCAAAAATGAGGCAGCTAACTGTGTATAAATCAAACAGCACAAAGAAATTGAAATAAGAAAAACTATTCCCACTTTATGTTCTACTACTTTTTGTATTATCGGATATAAAACATATAATCCGAACATTGCTGGAATAAACCAAAAATATGAATAACTTACACCAAAGAATCCATTAAACAATCCCACGTAAGATACGAGAGTTATTAATGATGGTGCAGGCCACACAAAATTCCACACGACGTAGGTGAGAATAAACGCGGGATATATTTTAATAAACTTCTCCTTTAAGCTGAATGAGGACGATGTGAGGTTTGCGCCACTGCAGATGAAAAATATAGCCACTCCAATTTCTCCGAAGTAGTTTATGAAATAGATTAATGTTAAACCAAAGGAGAGGTAGAGTTCTAAAGCTATTCCAACTCCAATTATTCCGAAGTTACCTAGGGATCTAAGGCTGTGAGTGGTGAGAGGCACATATACGTGAGAAATTATGACCAAGATAATAGCAATAACTCTCGCTAAATCAGTCCTGATAGACTTTGCTGCAAGAGTATCCTCCCGAGTGGATAAGATTAGTTTTTTCGTTTTCACATTTACATCGCCTCATCTAATTTCCTATTCCATACTTCGACTAATTTCGACCCTCCGACAATACCGAACCTCTTTCCACATCCCGGACAGAACTTTATTTCCCAGGTAGGCTCCAAACAAGGACTTGGGATAAACCATTTGACTACACAGTACTTGTTTCAATCCCTTATAGGTAATCTACACACGCTCTGTTTTTGCTTCTTTTGGCTCTAGAAGGTTTTTTAGGCTTCCTTTTTTTAGGCTTCCTGTTGTCGGCCTCTGTTGCTGCATTTTTCCCGGGGGGTCAACAGGTATTTCTCTGTTTTTTATTTATTATCTTTTGGTATCTACCCTTTAAACCTTTGTTTGGATTTGATGCGGTTAGACCCGCAAAGCCGAGGCTAAAACAATCCTAGACAAAATCTGCCAAGGACCAACCCTAAAAACCCTCCAAAACATGCTCTCTCCAATAAACCTCATAAGCACCGGTAGACAAATGGCACTAGGAGGAATCACGGGAGCAGCCAGCGTCGCCCCCTTCATGACTATAATCGCACCAGTACTACAAGCAGTGGGATACACGCTGGTCGCAGCACTGGAGGGAAGCACACTGAGCCCCATTTACGACTTCTCCAACCTCTCAAACTACTACTGGGGCGGATGCATAACTTGGAACATGATGAACCCTGATACTAATATTATGATGTCCATTCTGATGGCTGCTGCTGTTTACCTCACCGACTACATGGAGTTCGGAGAAGGCGCGTTCAAGAGCGTAAGGTGCGGAATAGACATGGACTGGATAAACGAAATACTGCAAGGAATGCAGGCCGGAATGATGACGCTGGGAATGGGATACGTCTCAGAGGATACGCTCGCAGACCTAATGAAACCATTCCTCGGAATATTCGGAGCACTCGCAGGATTACAGTACGGAGGACCCCTGGGCACCATAATAGGAGGCCTGGGCGCAGAGGCAGTCGGACTGGTATCCATGCTGCCACAGGCAGACCAGCTCTACAAAGAAAAAATATGGCCCGCAGCGAAACTATTGATAGGAGCATCACTAATGGGAGGAGTAACCACAGTCATCACAAGCGCGATAGCAAACACAGTAGCCATGACCGGAATAAGTGCGGTGGAGCCTCTGATACAATCACTTGATGGGGTTGGGGCGGCAGTTCAGTGAAGGCAATAACAGCTTTGGGAAAAATAGGAGATAAGCGGGCGGTGGAACCCCTCATCAATGTTCTACGCATTGAGGTTGATTATGTTACTCGGACCTGCGCGGCGTGGGCTCTGGGAGAGATTGGTGATGCGCGGGCGGTGGAAGCCCTCACCGAAGCTTTAAACGACGAGGAGAAGGATGTTCGACAAGCCGCAAGATACGCTTTAAAACAAATAAAAAAGAGAAAAAATTAAACCCGTAAATAAACCCACTTTCGCCCCACGTCTTAGACAAACCACGAAGTTTCTTCATAACAAAACAGTAATCCTATCCCTTCTACAATAACAAATTCCCCTTATACTTCCACCCACTTCCCAGAAAAGCACCATTCAAACCACTTCACCCAGCAGTAAAATAAAAACACGCGTAACAAAAAGACTAGCAAACAATATAAACACAAAAAAGAAGTAAATAACCAAAGAACAGAAAAATTGGAGAAAAAAGAAAAGGGTGGAGTGGACGATGAACCCCAAACAAGAAGAGTACGCATTCAAAGTTATTGTGGTGGGCGATGGTGGCGTTGGTAAGACAAGTCTAATAGTGAGGCTGACAGAAAACAGATTCTCAGAAGATTACAAGATGACGTTGGGTACGTCGTTTGCTGCTCATACTATGAGTGTGGGTGATTCTGTTGTGACTTTGCAGATTTGGGATCTTGGTGGGCAGCCTTCGTTTTCTCATCTTAGGTCCTTCTTTTATGCTGGTTCTAAGGGTGGTGTGATTGTTTTCAACCTCACCGACGTTAAGTCCTTTAAGAATGTTTCTATGTGGCGGAAGGAGTTGTTTAATGTTTGTGGTGAGGTGCCTATTGTTATTATTGGTAACAAAAATGATCTTGCTAGCGAGCGTGTAGTTTCTCAGCAGGAGGCTGAGAGGCTTGCCAGAAGTTTAGGGTCTTCTTATATAGAAACTAGTGCTAAAACTGGCGATAAGGTGAGTATGGCGTTTCAAAGTATCGCTCGGCGCTTGTTAGGTATTGAAGAGAAACCACTCTTGGTGACGAAGGGAGTGATGGTTCCTGAGATTAGAAGCAAGATTTTGGACTTTATTGATCAGCGTAGGGAGTATCTTTTGACCTTTCTTGGAGATTTGATTGCTGCTAGGTCTGTTAACCCGCCGGGTAATGAGAAGCTTGCAGCGGATGTTGTTCAGGGAGAACTGTATAGGATTGGGCTGCACACCGAGACTTATGAGAAGGAGAGTGGGAGAACTAACGTAGTGGGTTGGATTGAGAAGGGAGCATCACCTACTTTAATGATTATAACTCATCTTGATGTAGTGCCACCAGGCGATGGATGGATTTATGATCCCTTCAAGGCAACGCCTACTGATGGTAGAATAGCTGGTAGGGGCTCCGTAGATGATAAGGGTCCTACAGCTTCTGTTCTTCTTGCTCTTCAGGCGCTTAAAGAGTTTAATTTTCCTATTAGGGGACGCCTAGTGTTTGTTGCTGTGGCAGATGAGGAAACTGGAAACGAGCTTGGCATAAAATACCTCTTAAACGAGGTGGGTCTGACTGGCGACTATGCTCTGGTGGCTGAGCAAACCAAGTGCAAGTCAATCGAGATCGCGGAGAAAGGACGATTATGGGTTAAGCTGAAGAGCAAGGGCACACAGGGTCATGGTAGTATGCCGGAAAAAGGCACGAATGCAATTGTAAATCTTTCGAAAGTCCTAGTCCAAATAGAAAGTCTAAAAATGGAATACATTGAGCATCAATTATTTAATGCTCCAACCATAAACGTTGGAACCATTCAGGGAGGAGTGGCCACTAATATAGTTCCCGCTTCCGCCGAAGCCAAGGTGGACATTAGATATTTGCCCTCCCAAGAACCTAAACAGATAGTGAACGAACTGCGTGAATTAGTAAAGAGTGTCAAGAGAGAGAACCCCGAATTGGATGTCACCATAGAACCCATAGCCTCAGACCCTCCAACGGAAGTATCCCCCGAAGACCCCGTAGTTAGATCACTTGTAAACATTGTCGAGGGGATAATAGGGAGTCCACCGAAGCTTGTTGGAATAGGGGGTGCTACAGTGGCCAAGCACTGCATTCTGCGTGGTATTCCTACAGCGGTTTTTGGACCAGGAGATCCTAAGGAGTCTCACGCTGCTAATGAGAGTATATCTGTGGATGAGTTGCTGGGGGCGGCAAAAGTCTACGCTTTAACCATTCTCAACCTACTTTCCTGAAGCATCAAGGACGGTCAAAATCTTGACGGAATCAGAAAATTTTATTCGTTTCAGCGTCTCTCTTCCAGAAGACCTACTCAAAGAATTTGATAAAGTGACTGAGATACTCGGAATACAAGGCAGATCAGATGCGATACGCAAGGCGATGCGAGACTTCATAGTAAACTATACCTGGATGCACAGTAGTGTGGGCTCAATGGCAGGCTCCATAACCATCATACTAGACCATGAAATCACAGGAATAATGGACGAAATCACTGAACTGGAGCATAAAAATATTAACCTTATTGCGTCTTCGATGCACGTGCATCTAGATGAAAGGGAATGTATGATAGTTCTCGCCGTTAGAGGAAACGTAAAGGATGTTGAAAAACTAAACAATGAACTCCTCGCCCTCAAGGGTGTTAAGCTGGTAAAATACACCATCATGACACCGGAGGCTGAGCTTCCATAAATTCAAATACAGAAAAAAGCCGCTTTCTTCCAAAACGTTTTTATACACTGCCTTTTCAAGTGGGTACACCGTAATCCACAAGAAAAAGGGATTTCAGCAGCACATATGCAACAATTAGTGAAGCATCAATCAATCTACATTTTCTCTCGCTGGGGTGAACCGTCCGATTTTTCCTACGCAAGAGGTGAAGATGTTGCTTTTAAAGTTGAATGGTTACCTTGAACTTAGCGATAATCTACCCAAGGAAGCGCAAAGTGAATTAAAGGCCTTTTTTGATGACGCTAACGAAAAGCTGCTCAAAAAAGGAGCCCCTCGAGGAAAGGAGTCCGAGGGAGCCCAAGTAACCGGATGGACTCTGAAGGATGATAGAGTAGAATTGCAAATAATCAGCGGCAGGTACGTTAGGGCACACGCCGCCATACTCCGACTATCCAACTCTCTATCCGAACTCTTGGGAGAGAAATACCATGTTGGCGTTCGAAAAGCAGTTGCTACCGACTACCAGATAGAAGCCGAGCTCGAAAAAGAACCATTAGAGCCCGTAACCTTACCCTTCACCAAACAATTAAAAATTGAAGACAAAAAGGCTTACATCACTATGGTGGAAATGGATGAAAGTGAGCTTAAAAGAAACTACCCCGACCGCCTACTGCGGCGGCTTGAAGAAAAAATCGCCGCCCAACACATCTCCGGAAAAGCTGAATTCACTCGCACCATAGAAAGAAGCAACAAGAGCCTACAAAAATACAAGTTCCGAGAGGACCCCACAGAAACAGCGCTCAAACTAGGATGGGTGAAAGAATTCCCAGGAGCGGGCATCTGGCAAATAATGCCCCCCTACGCAGCACTCATCAGAGCCATAGAAAACATGGTGGTAGACGACATAGCCAAACCCCTAGGCTTCCAAGAAGTCATTCTACCCAGACTAATCCCCCTCGACGTGGAGATGAAAAAAGGGCATCTCGGAATAGCAAACGAAATAATATGGGCCTGCCCCCCCATATCCCGAGATCCTAAGGAATTCGAAGAAATCCTAGACTACGTAGAAATAACCGGCACCCCCCCAGTAGAACTCCTACAGAAAAAACTCCGACCCCCAACTTTCGGACTAGCCTACGCCCAATGCGAACCCTTCTACGAACTATTCGCCCAAGAAATAGTAGACATAGAAGAACTGGAAAAAAACCCCATAAAATTCTACGACAAAAATGGACCCACCTGGCGATGGGAGGGAGGAGGACTAAAAGGACTAGAACGCCTAAACGAATTCCACAGAATAGAATTTGTCTACATGGCACCACCCGAAAAAACCATAGAAATCAGAGACCAGATACTCGAAAAAGCAAAAACCATGATAGACAAAGACCTCGACCTCGAATACCGAATAGACGCCACCACCGCCGTATACCTGGAACACGCGGGAATCACTGAAGAACAAAAAGAAGAAAAAGAAGAATTCGTGAAAACCTACGACCTCACAGTAATACTACCCTTCGAAACCCAAAGCAGACCCGAAGCCGAACTAGAAATCGCCAGCTTCCACGTACACACCGACTTCTACGCAAAAAGATTCCACTTCCGAGACAAAACCAGAAAAACCGTCTACACCGGCTGCGTAGGCATAGGACCCTCAAGATACGCATACGTCAACCTAATACGCCACGGATTCAACTACGACGACTGGCCCCAAAAAATCAAAAAATACATAGGTGACAAACTACCCGAAGTCCCCCACACAGTAACCTGGCCAAAAAAATAACCCACCACTAAAATAACCACTCACACTTTTCCGCACTTTTCCAGAATAATAAATAGAGCCAAATGCAACTTGGATTTGCTCACAAGCCTTTCCAAAAGAGAGGGTTGGTTATGTTTCGATAAGAACCCCGGGCTTCAGGGGCTCTGCGACTTTGGCTTTTTCATGTCTTGATTCTTCAGCTTTCAAGACCTCAACCTTCGCTCCGAGCTCTTTAGTAAGAAAATCTCGCGCCTCAGCAAGAGTCTGAAACTCCTTTTCCTGAGTTATTATCTCGTGGCGAGGATTCTTAAGCAGCTTCTGCGCGTAATCCGCCGCCGCCTTACCCTGCTTCTTAACCTCAGGATCCATCATAACCCTCTTAATCAAATCCTCCCTACTCTTAATAGACTCCTCCAAAATCTTATACTTCCAACTCGAAGCCACAAAAAGAATAATCCTGGAAGGCTTCTCAATCTTGGCAACCTTGAGAATCTCCTTAACATCCTCAATGGTGTCACCAATAAGATTCTCCTCAACCTCCAACTCCTCATCACAACACTTCTCATCATAAACCGGCCAAGATGCCTGGACAATGAATTTTCTGTGACCCGTCTTCTCCCAGATTTCCTCACAGATATGCGGAGCCACAGGAGCAAGCATCAGAGTCATAGCCTCCACAGCAGACCTCAAAACATCCGAATACTCATCAGTCCGCCTCATATACCAGCGAATATCATTCCACAAATCAAAAAAACCCTCCTGAAGAGCGGAGCGATTCCTCAAAACTTCAAAATACTCCGTAGCTGCCTTAATACGCCTATTAAGCTTACTCAAAAGCCACCGATCAATACCCCGATCCAAAGCCTTCGTCTCAGGAAGCCTAGTAGCAAAATCATAAAACATCTCAAGCCTCCTACGAAGACTCACAACCTCCTGAACCCTCCAATCCGGATCAGTAAGTCCCTCCGCAGAATAAGCCAACTCCACACGAGTAGGATCCGCATTATATTGGTCCAAAGCCTCCTTCAAAGTAATAAAAATCCCCCGAGACTTACTCATCTTCTGCCCCTCAATCTGAATCATACCATTAGCCCCCACCATCCGCGGCCACTTATCCTCCGGCCAAATAGCCACATGCTGAAACAGGAAAAACGTCAAATGATTAAAAATCAACTCCTTAGCCGAATTCCTGAGAGTCACCGGATACCAATACTCAAACTCATCCCGCATACTCTCCAAAAGCTCCTCATCCAAACCACTCCTCCCCGCAACCTCATCCACACCACCCTTACCCAACAAAACATAATCAAAAACTTCACGAATCAACTTCTCAGAAGGAACCCCCAACCCATAAATATAATTAGCAATCGTGTAAAAAGCCATATAAATCGTAGAATCCGACAAAGTCTCCACAATCCACTCCGGATCCCAAGGAAGCCTAGTACCCAAACCACTCCTCCTCACACACGCCTTATCCTCCAACCAATCCACAGTATACTCAAAAGCACTCCTAGCCTCATCCGGAACAATAACCATGCGTTTCATAAGCTCCCTAACCCTAGCCTTCCACTCCGCATCACTATACTTCAAAAACCACTGATTCTCCAAAATCTTAACAATAGTACGAGTATTACAACGACAAACCACAGGCTCCGCAGTCTCCCACAAACTACCCGCCTTACCCTCACCCACAAAATCCGCAATCAACTCCTTCTTAACCGCCGCAACACCCCGCCCCACATACTTACCAGTAATCTTCTTAAGAATACCCTTATGAAACTCCTTCCGATAAACCTCCTTAGTAATATCCTCCAACCGCTCATCATTCTGATCCTTAATACCCGCCGCCTCAACAAGCTCCACAGCAGGATTCTCACCATAACCCTCAGTCTCGATCAAAGAAACAGGCTCCAATTCCATAACAACCCTCGGGTCAATACCATACTCCTTAAGAACCTTAGGGTTCCTACGCAGGTCAGCAATAGCCGCCCAGTCAAAAGGAGCATGACTAGGAACACTCATAACCACACCCGAAGCATTACGCGGATCAACAAAAGAAGCAGGCAAAATAGGAACCTCATTACCCACTACAACATTCCGACAGGACTTCCCAATAAGCTTCCGCCCCTCAAACTCATCCAAAACCTCAACATCATGAAGCTGATCTCGAAGCTTCTGAACCGCCTCCTCGCTAACAATCCAATCTTCACCATCAACCCTAACATGAGCATAAACCGCATCCGGATTCAACCACATATTAGTAACACCAAAAACAGTCTCAGGACGCAAAGTAGCAGCCACAAGAAAAGCACCATCACACTCAAACTTCAACAAAACATACTCAATGGGAGAAACACCCTCACCCACCAAACGATCATGATCACCCGTAGGAGAAAGACACCGAGGACACCAAACAACAGGATGACTACCCAAACCCACATAACCCTTATCACGAAGAGTCCAATACTGCCATTCTATGAATTTATTATAAGGAGGATCAACAGTCGTAAACTGACGCCGCCAATCAACACCAAAACCAATCCTATCAACAGCCTCTGTCGCCTCACCCCTATAATAATCCCCGATGTATTTCGGATCCTTAAACTTACTGATCTCACCCCGCGGCACACCACTCCTAACCAAAATATCAATCTGCTTCTCATCACCCTCGCTAACACGCTTAGCTACACCAACGATAGGCTCACCAGTATAATGGAAAGCGAAAGGAAAAAGCACATTAAAACCCTGCATACGCTTAAACCGAGCAAAAATATCAACACGAAGACAGGTCAAAGCATGACCAAGATGAAGCGTAAGGTTCATGTACGGAAAAGGGAAGGTGCATAGTACTCCTTTTTTGTGTTTTCCTTTTCTTTTGTTCTTTGTTGGGGGGTTGGCTTGGAATATTTTTGCTTCTTTCCATTTGTCTTGCCATTTTTTTTCTATTTGGTTCCAGTCCATATGTATTCGCCTTTGAGGGTTGTGTGTTGTTAGTTTGGTTATCTATTTAGATTGTATTTAAGAATTGCGTGCAATTTTTGTTGCTGAAAATGCAGGAGGTTCTCCCTCTTGTTAAATATCCTTAGAAACAGTTTTTAGGATCATCTTCTTTCCTGCCTTAGGGCGTATTGTCTGTTTAATTGAATGTGTTTGTAATTTGTATTCTTAGGCACTGTTTCCTTGTGGCTTTGTTTTTTAGCTTTCTGGCCATTGTCCTAGTTCTAGGATGAATCCGCATTGTTTTTGTGTGTCTAGGTAGGCGTATTTTACTCCGAAGATGTCTCCTCTTTCGATTATTTTTATGCCTGTTTTTTCTAGTTTTTTTAGTTCTTTTTCGATGTCTTTGCAATGGTAGCTTACGTGGTGGAGTCCTTCTCCTTTTTCTTTTAGGAATTTGGCGTGTGGTGTGTTTCCTTGTAGGGGTTGTATTAGTTCGATTTGTAGGTCTCCTTGCTGATATATGCCGATTTTTATTTTTCCGCTTGGTGTGTCTGTTTCTATTGTGGGGAAGGGTCCTATTCCGAGTTTTTCGAGGAATGCTGTGGTTTTGTCCATGTCTTTTACTACTATCCCTAGTTGGCTGATTTTGTAGTCCATAATTTTTTTGTTTGGTTTGCTGTTCACGTTTTTGCCTCCTCTTTTTGGGATGTGTTTAAAGTGTTTTTGCTCCTAATTTACTTTTCTTTTTGGGATTGGTGAGGGTGTGGGTTGTTGGGGGGTTGGCTTGTCTATAACTTTTTATTTTGGTTTGGTCATAAAGTAGCTTGGTTTCTTATATTTTTGATTGGTTGGTGGTTTTGTGAAGGCTAGGGTTGTTGTTGAGGATATTTCGGATATTAGGGAGTCTTTGCTTCGGGTTTTTGATGCGTTTGGTGGTGTTGAGGAGTTTGTTAAGCCAAACTCTAAGGTTTTCATTAAGTATAATGGTGTCCACTTCGGTAAGGTGATGTACACTGATCCGAGGGTTATCGGTGAGATGGTTAGTGTTGCTAGGGGCATTACTAGGGATAGGGTTTATGCGATGGAGAATTCTACTCAGGGTAATTTTACTCGTATGGTGGCTGAGGTTAGTGGTATTGCTAGGATTGTTGAGCAGAGTGGGGGCGAGAATCTGTACTTGGATGAGCAGAAGCCGGTTATGGTTGAGATGGGTGATGGGCGGATTTCCACCAAGTTTCCTGAGATTTTGTATGATAACCTGATTCGCAGGAAGCGGAGTAATGTTCTCATTAATATTCCTAAGCTTAAGACACATTGGGAGACTACTGTTACGCTGGGGATTAAGTGTTTTCAGGGGCTTCTTTATGATTGTGATAAGCTTGTGAATCATAATTATAAGTTGCATCAGAAGCTTGTGGATAACGTGAAGTTTATTCGTCCGGATTTTACGATTATTGAGGGCATTACTGCTACGAGGTTTGGTCATTTTCCGCCTGAGTCGTTGCTTTCAGAGTGTGTGGTTCCCATGAATATTTTTATTGGTTCGAATGATGTGGTTGCGTGTGATACGGTGGGCGCGAAGATTCTGGGTTATGATGCTGACGAGGTGAAACACATTAAGCTCGCCGCGGAGCAGGGATTGGGGGTTGGCAACCTCAAAGATATTGAGATTATAGGTGATATTTCGCGTTTCAGGGAACGCTTCCCCTGTGCTCCCTGTAGAAATTGCCCCAGTGAGGTTCGCTTCGTTACAGGAAAGGAGATGGCTTGCGTTGAGGGCTGCTACGGAAACACGCTATTGGCTCTCCTCTACTTCTGGTACGATTTTAAAGGTGAGGGCGGCTTCAACATTATTGCGGGGAAGGGTGTTGAGGAGAGTGAACTCGACAACCTTCTACCGGGAGATATTCTAATCGTTGGGCCTTGTACTATTGAGGAGAACTTGAACCGGGTTCGTGAAAAGTATCCCGATCGCAAAATCTACACTATACCTGAGTGTAACGATATTGGTAAGATCACTACTTATCTGTGTGCTATGATGAAAATTAATGTTCTTAGCATGATTCCACTCGACATGAATAAATCGGTTGAAATACTACAACAGGCGATGCAAAACGGGTTGGATGCGAATCTTCCAGCAATAACTTGAAGCCTTTTCATTTTTTGGAGGATTCTTTCCCAATTTTTGGGTTGGTTATCCCTCTTATTTTTATTCTGAACTATGATAAATGTTTAAATGTAGAAATGCGATATGGTTAATAAATTTTGCACATATATATAAAATAGGTGCTGTTCATCTTAGAGTTTATCGAGGGTTGAAATGTTATGAAGTTTCTCTTTTTCAATAAAGAAGAAAGGCATTTCAGAGCGAGAGTTAAAGCATTCGCGGATAAAGTGATTGCTCCCAAAGCCGAGGAAGTTGAAAAAGGAATGTATCCAGCCCCGCTCCTAAGGAAAATTGGTGAAGCGGGCTTTATGAAGCATTTACATCCCGTGGAGTATGGCGGAACAAATAAGGGCGTAGTCCACGAATTGATTGTTGCCGAGGAAATAGCAGGGGTAAGTGCCCCCACAGATATGTCGCGCACCGCATCAGCCACACTATGCGCAATTCCCATATCAAGATTCGGAAACGATGAACAAAAGAAAAAGTACTTGACGCCCCTAATAAAGGGAGAAATAATCGGAGCCATAGGCATCACCGAGCCGAACGTGGGGTCAGACACTGCAGCCATGCGAACTACGGCGGTCAGAAATGGAGGCGAGTATGTCATTAACGGTGAAAAACGTTTTATAACAAATGGAGCCGATGCGGATATTATTACTCTTTTTGCGGTTAATCCTGAGGTAGCGCAGAAGCGTGGTATGAGTGCTTTCATTTTCCCCACGGATACGGATGGTTTTAAGGTTGAGAAGATTTATGGTCTTATGGGTATGCATGGGATGCGTATTGCGCATTTGAGGTTTGAGGATTGCCGGATTCCTACTGAGAATATTCTTGATCGGGATGGTATGGGCTTCAATATACTTATGGATGAGTTGAATACTGAGAGAATTTCTATTGCAGGTGAGATGATTGGAATTGCTCGTGCAGCCTTTCAGACGGCGGTAAAATATTCCTCTGAGCGTGTACAATTCAATAGGCCGATTAGCGCATTTGAGGGAATAAACTTTAAAATTGCGGATATGGCTACCCTTCTAGATGCTGCGGAGCTTTTAACGTTACGTGCAGCAAGAATGGTTGATAATGGTGATAGGGCGAGCAAGGAGTCCGCTATGGCTAAGGTTTTTGCAGTTGATAACGCGTTTGAGATTTGTAACCAAGCCTTGCAAGTACTGGGCGGTGTCGGTTACACCACGGAATATCCTGTTGAGCGGTACTTGAGGGATGTCCGAATAGGAATGATTGGAGGCGGTACCTCGGAGATAATGAGATTCCTGATTCAAAGAGAAGTTTACAAAGAATATGGCATAAAAGCCGAATTGGAAAAATCGGCAATACCGGTACCAGTTCCAAACCCTCCTAGGAGTAAAGCGGAAATGCAAGAGAATACGTATTCTTAAACTATTTGTACACTCTTTCTTGAGAACCATCTTTTAATTTTTTTCAGTTTGAGGAAAAGGAAGAGTTAAGACACCATTAACGTGGAACATTTTCTGTTCGTGATGTTATATATACATTGTTTAGGTGTTCCGAGAGATAGTGTCAACTTAAGGTTTATTTGGAGGGGTCTTCCTATTTTTGGATTATGTTATGCATCAATTTGGTGAGATGGAGGACTCCTCCGGAGATTATTCTCTTTTCCCTGAATTTATACTTTGGGTTCAAGCTGAGCCTTCGGGATGTACGGGATCACCTTTTCGAGGAGTGGGGCTTCTGGAGGAGCCACGAGGCGGTTCGTCAGTGGGTGCAGCGTACCAACCGCGCCACCCGGCGCTACTTCGCCCGGCCCCTGAAGAGGGTCAGCCGGATCATCTTGGACGAGTCCAAGGTTCGGGTGGGCGGGGAGTGGGTTTGGCTGTGGGTAGCTCTGGACCCGGTGAGGCGGGTGGTTCTGGAGGTCTACCTCTCGAAGACCCGCAACGGGCTTGTAGCAGCGAGCTTCATGAGGAAACTCATGGAAAAATACGGCCGAAAAGTGCTGTTCGTGACCGACGGAGGGAAATGGTACCCCTGGGCGGCGGAGAGTCTGGGAGCCCGCTGGCTGTGGCTGAAAGGCGGAGTCCGGAGCTACGTGGAGCGCTGGTTCCGCACCATAAAAGACCGCTTAAGAGTGTTCAACTGCACCTTCTCCAAAAGCAGCCGGGGACTTGAGAATGCCCGCACATTCCTCAGGTTCTACGCCTACTACTACAACCATGTAAGACCCCACCAATCCCTAAAACAAAACACACCCATACCGTCACGAAAAGGCACCCGCATCCAAAGACTACAAAAGGCGCTTGAGGTGAAAAAAACCTTAAGTTGACAATATCTTCCGAGAGTTGAGAAAATTTATATAAGTGGAAGTGTAAATTTTTCCCAAAATAGAAAAAATGGGCGTATATCTTGCTCGAAGTTTTTTTCTATTTTTGTAAAGTTTGTTTAGAAAGATGAGTTGAGATGTCTGAATCTGAAGAATTTAAAGTTGTGGATGAGTTGAGACCGGGTCTTAGAAGACTTAACCTAAAAGTTAGATGTAATTCGAAAAATGAGGAAAGAGAGATTGTTTCAAGGAAAACCGGGGAAACCCTAAGGGTTACCGAAGCCCTAGTGAGGGACGAAACGGGAAGCGTACTTTTAACCTTGTGGAACGACGACATTGATAAGATGCAGCCCGACCACGTTTACCAGCTGAGTAACGCTTACACCACCGTCTTCAAAGGCTCCCTGAGACTGAACCTGGGAAAGTACGGAAGCATGGAGGAAATAAACGAAAGCACACCCGCCGAGGTCAAACTAGATAATAACCTATCGAACAAGGTCTACGAACAGGAGCGCAGCTTCCGCCCCCGATACGGCGGCGGTGACCGTACAGAAGCGATAGAGGCGGCTATCGCGGCGGTAGAGATAGAGGCGAAAGTAGAGAGAGAAGAAGACGTTAGAAAGTAATTTCTTCTTCAATTCTTTTTTATTATAATTATTTTTCTGCCCTACTGGCTAATATTTTTGTAGATTAAATAGTATTAGGTTGTTTTGCTGGGAACCTTTTCCGCTCCTTCTTCCATCTCCGCTAGTTCCGCTGAGATTTTATCTTTCATGAGGAATATCCTCCATTCGTTTTCCAGCCAGTTCGCTACTGAGTTCTTAAGAATTGAAGCGTATTTTTGGTTCTTTGGGATCCTCACAAGAAAATCGCGGGTATCCTCCACGATTTCCACATCAAAACCCTTGGACTCTAAGAACGCCTTCACCTTATCCCTATCCGGGATTGAACGCATTTCGAAACGGTAATTACCTCTATCATAGTAATTGGCTAGCTCCCGGAATAAACTCTTATCCTCAAAAAAATACTTGAAAACCCATTTATTTTCAGTTTTAAAGAAGTAAACCTGCATCTTTATCACAACACAAACCACGAAATAACAGAATCACTCAAAACCGCCGAAAAGGCGTGAGTGTATCAGATTCCTTTCTTAACAAACAACATACCAATGTATAAAGGTTTAGTGTACGATTTCCTTTTACTCGCCCTAAATAATCTAAACGGAAATTCTAATTCATTTATTTTATACACCAGTTCTCTCTTACCCAAAATTAACATATTGCGTCTCAAAAACTCCGCGATATAGTTTCAATCTAATACCATGAATTTCAAATTTGGTTGGTGGCGGGTGGAAGGTAAACTTTTGATAAAACATTTAAATTGTGGCTAATAATTAGATGGCTGGAATATGATGCTACGCCCCCCGCGTGATTGAATTATTGGAAATAAGTTACAATCTATGTTTGTTTTACGGCTATAAACTGATTCGGATAATTCATGGAGGCATTTCCTCACCGGGGCGGTTCAAGTTTAGCTGGAGTTGACTGCTCGTGGTTCTGAAGGAAACATTAAAGAAATTGACTCCGGAAAAGCAGATTGAATTTCTTCATGGAGCCTATTTTGGTGTGGATGGAGTTTGGTTTCTGGTCTGTGAGGACGAGTACGATTTTGATAAGGCTCTGTATTTAGATGGTGAGGTTTGGAGGCGTTTCGCCAAGATTTTAGCCAAAAGAGTGAAAAGAATGTTCGACGTTGAGGGAGATGATCCACGAACAGTGGCTGATACCATTATCTTACGCTGGACTATAGAAAAATGGAAATTTGAAGTGGTTGAATATGGTCCAAAGAGGAGTGTCCTGCGTGTGTTGACTTGCCCTTGGCTTGAGGGGCTCAAAAGGTCCGATAGAGAAAAGCTTGCACCTAAAATATGCGACCCGGTTTGCGAAATTGTTTACCATAGTTGGAGCGAAGCCATAAATCCCAAAATTAAGGTGGAAAAGCCAAAAAAAATGGGAGAGGGAAACAAGTACTGCGATTTCATATTCACGCTTGAAGACTAGTTTTAAGAATTGAAACCTCAGAACCTAGCGACAATCTTAGAAAAAAAGTAATATAATACCTCATCAATCTCATAACGGTGATGTGGATGTCGCTAGGTGACCGTATAAGAAAATTTTTGGGCGACGACCCCAAGAAACTCGTTGACGAGTTACTGAAAAGTATGAAAGAGGAGTACGGTGCTATCCCCTACATAGCGAAATCTATGAGTAAAAGGAGACCAGAGGCATTCATTTTTAATGCATCACAAAACCTGTTCATTACGAAGCAGCCCAAAGCAGTTTCCCAGAAGACCGCGGAGCTTTTAGCCATTGCTGCTGCAACTGCTATTGGATGCGAATACTGTATAGATTTCCACATAGAGGCGGCTATGCACCTTGGAGTATCTCAGGATGAGATATTTGACGCAATAATGATTGCCGGTTTAATATCTCAGTCATCAAAATTGGCAGTAAGCCTTAGAAAACTAGACAGAGTTTCCCCGCCTGATTCCCGCTAGCGGTTTGTTTCAGAATGCTGCCCTTGGAATAATTCTGCTATATCGATTATCTTGATTTTGTTCTTGGATTTTATCAGGTTTTGTAGGCAGGCTGGACATGATGTGACGATAGCGTCAACGCCTAGCTCCTCCGCTTCTCTTATTTTGTTTTTTGCGGCTTTCTCAGCGGTTTCTAAGTTGTAAGCTCTCAGTAGACCTCCTCCTCCACAACATATTGCTTCATCTTTACACTGTTTGTATTCCTTCAGTTTTAGTCCCGGGATGTTTTTGAGCGCTTTACGGGGTTCTTCTATTACTCCACAGCCTCTAGCCAGCTCGCAAGGGTCATGGTAAACTACCCGTAGGTCACCAACGGATTCTGGTTTTAATTTCCCCTCCTCAATGAGTCTGGATATGAACTGAGTTATATGCTCCACCCTGAAGGGGATTTCGGTGATTTTGGGGTAAACATCTCTCCACATTCTGAAACAAGCGGGGCATGAGGTCACAAGTGTCTTTATTTTGAGATTCTTGAAAGCTTTTACATTATCCTCAATTAGTTTTTTAGCCTCTCTCAGTCTCCCTGCCATGAGTAGGGGTGCTGCGCAGCAGGTTTCATCTGGACCCAGAATGGTGAAATCCACATTTGCCATACGAAACAGCTTCACAGTTGCCGCAGGAATCCTTGCTGTGGAGGGACTGTAAGCAGAATTGCAACCAACAAAATAACCAACCTCTGCGGGAACCTTTATGCGGTCTTCAACAGGCTCTTCAAGTTCGTAAGTCCACATCAGCCAATCTTCCTTATCCGCGCCATGAATATTCCCAGACTCTCGTATATTCTCTACCATCTGTTTTATATTGCTGGGAAGCTCTTTTTCTCCAGCTTGGCCTCTGAGATACTCCACAACTAGAGGGACAGGTACTCCTCTTGGACACACATTTACACATGCCATACAAAGCGTACAGTTGAAGGAATCTTTGGAGGTTTGTTTCTCTCTTCTCGGGGTTCTGAAGCCCTCTGAGGCAAAGTATCTCGAGTTCACCGGTAATCCAGCTCGCGCCACAGGGCAGAAGGCAATACAGGTTCCACATCTTATACATTTATCCGTTTTCTTAAGAAGGTCTGTTTTTTCCGACATTTCAATTACCCTTTAGATATTTTATTACCTCGGCGGCGGACGCGTACCCTGTAGATAGAGCAGTTCCCAGTCCGGTCATGTTTTTTTCAGATAGGGCTGAGCCAGCAACAAAAATGTTTTCAAAGCTTTTCCCACCGAAGATGAGCCTCATTTCCTTGTCTGTTTTCAGATATTCTAATATTTGTGGATTGATGGAACCTTGGAAGTCCTTTTCACTTGCTATTATTTCGTCTCTCATTATTTGTCCGGTAGCTATTATGACTGCTTTGGATGAGATTTCCTGTTTGCTATCGTTCTCGACAATCTGGGTTTGGCAACCCTTTTTTGTTGTCTTTATTTCTACTGCCCGCCATCCAAGTCTAATTTCTACACCATTCTGTATACAGGGTTGCTCCAGCAACTGTTGTAGTCTTAGACCGGGAACGGATGGCGGAAAGGACATGGTCTCAAAAGCCTTAGCTCCTAAAATGTCCTCGAATTCGGATAAAATCTCCCTTGTTCGCCTTATTCCCAGAACTGGCGGTAATGCTAAGTAATCATAATTTCCCAAATTGTGTTCATTCAAACTTTGGATTATCTCCTCGCTATGGGACTCCAGTAATAGTGCTAGTTGGACTGGCTGGGTTTCACTCCTATCCAGTTTTATGTAATCCGCATCTATTTCCCAATTCTCTTTGAGTGATTTAGCAATTAAAGCCGGGGTGTGGTTCAGTAGGTTACGGAAACCAATCACAAGAACCTTGGAGCCTTCTAGGTTCTCTCTTGTTCCTCTTATCATGCTTGACTGGGCTAAAAGAGTGGGTTTAAAGAGCCCAAGCGGAGTTAGAAGCGTCAGGTTTTTTTCCAAGTTGCCTTCGTATCTGGTGAACGAATCGTACTTTTCATTAAACTCTTGAAACGCTTGCAAAATTCTCTCTCTGCCGACAATAGCGTAGGGGTGACCGGGATTCTGGCTAATAAACTCGTCCAGCGTCTCCATGGGTTTTCTGACTTTCCCACCGTCAAAATATCCTATTAAATCTATGGTGCCTGATGAGAGTACTGTGCTGCCTAGACCGGTTGCAATTACCATTGTTGAGAGATTGGCTTCGCTGATTTTTCGGGCAGCCACCAAACCGGCCATGCCGCAACCGATTATAAGTACGTCAATGTCAATCACGCTTTTCACTCCGGTGTCTTATGTTTCCCACAATCTCGAACATGACTCTGGCAAACATGAGTTGTCGAAGCTGATCTCCCTCGAGTATGTGAGCGATCTTCCACTGCTCGTCCAAAAACTCGGCTAGCGAATTCAAAGCCTCTTTTGCCGAGAAGTTGAGATCCTCAACCATCACCTCTGCGGCTCGATGTATACAGAATTGGCCTTGGCAGGTTCCCATACCCAGCCTTGTGCGTTTTTTAACGTCTCTTAAGTTTTTGGCTAAAAGTTTTTCAAAACTATGAATTATTTCCGCCCTTGAAACTAGACTGCACTCGCATATCAACCCGGGTTTCTGAGGCATTTCCGATGAAATTGTACCATATTTATTTACGATTTCATTGGAGGTTAAGGTGTTAACCTGAAAACGATTTTGGATTTCCTCCGCTGATGGAGGCGTTCCCTCACTTCCGGGGAGCGGTTCCTCTGCTGTTCTGCACTTGGCTCTAACTCCCAGCTTTTCACAAACAAGATCTGATGCCTTTTCAGCCATAAGTCTATATGTAGTGAGTTTACCGCCTGTGATCGTTACAAATCCCTCTACGCCGTCAACCTTATGGTCGACTAGCAACATTCCTCGAGTGACCACGCGGCCCGAACCTTTACCGAAAAGAGGACGAGCGCCACAGAAGGCTCTTATAATTCTGGAGTCTGCAACAATAGGGAGCATCTTCTCACACTCCCTCACGATTTTTTTGATCTCCTCTTTCTCCGGGAGAATGCCATCTGGTTTTTCCACGTAGGTTGAAGTGGTTCCCAAAATCATGGTGGAATAGTGGGGGACGATTATATCTCCATCAGATGGTGGGCGTAGATTATTAATCACATGGTTTGTTACCCGATTATTGAGAACTACTAGTGTGCCCTTGTTAGGTCTTATCTCCAATTTTACTCCTGCTTGCTCAGCGACTTTACCCGCCCAAGCCCCAGTAGCATTAACTACGATTTCAGAGAAGTGTTTTTCACTCTTGCCGTTTCTGAATGTTTCGACACCTAAAACCGCCCCGTTCTCCACTATCGGTTTAACACTGGTGTAAGTTAATACTTCCGCCCCATTCCTTAACGCTGATAACACGTTAGAGACAACGAGTAGAAAAGGATCTATGGAAGCATCGTTAACCCAAACCGCAGCCTTAATATTAGGATTCAGAAAGGGTTCCCTTTCCAGAGCTTCTTCAACTGTTATCTCCTTATTCTCAACCTTGCATTTACTACAACCCTTAAGGAAGGGATCCAAGTATTCAAGGTTCCTTTCCTCTGTTGCTACAAAGAGTCCCCCAGTGTCTTCTATGGTATGCTTGGCTATTTTTTTGAGAATAATATTCTCTTCAGCGCATTCCAGCGCCGACTCGGGGTCGCTAACGACATATCGCGCTCCGCTGTGGAGGAGTCCATGGTTTTTACCCGTAGCCTCTGAGGCAAGGTCCCCTCTATCCACAAGCAGAGTATGTACTCCTCTGAGTGATAGGTCTCTTAGAACGCCGCTTCCTACTACGCCGCCACCTATTATAATTACATCGAATTTCGACATAGTAATCTCTACACGGAAAATTCTGAGAGGCTCGCGTAAACACCCTTATCCTTTAACGCCATGTAAACATCGTTGTGAACTTTATATAGCTTGTCGTAAACCTCTCGATTTTTTCCATCAGGCTCTCTTCTCTCACCTATCTGCACCATGCTCTCCGAGGCTTCCGAAACACTCTTGTAGACCCCTACACCTACACCCGCTAAAATAGCCGCACCTAATGAAGTAGCCTCCTCAACATTTCCCCTAGCTACTGGAATATTGTAAATATCTGCTTGAATCTGATTCCATAGTGGACTACGGGTCGCGCCTCCGGTAATTCGAACCTCATCGAATTCCAGACCTAATTCCTTCATTATCTCAATGTTCTTACGAACCTCAAAGCAAGCCCCCTCCATTATGGCTCTAATAAGATGCGCCCTTGTGTGACCTAAGGCTAAGCCTACTATCACACCCCTCGCATCCGGATCCCAGTAAGGGGCTCCTGCGCCGACAAAGTGAGGTATCAAAAGTACTCCTCCGGAGCCTGAAGGTGCTTGCGCCGCTACTTCGCACAGAATATCGTAAGGGTCTTTTCCCAGAATTTGCGCCACACTCTTTTCTGGATGTCCCAACTGGTCTCTAAACCATCTGTAGACACTCCCAGTTGTGAACATGCTAGCCTCAACAACCCATTTTCCGGGATCTGCATGACAGCTAAAAACTACGCGTTTCTTAGGGTCGTGTTTAGGTCTATCCGTGTATGCCAGTAGAAAGGTTCCTGTACCCATGGTTGCCTTTATTCTACCAGGCTTTACTACACCCACTCCTAATGCACCGCACTGCTGATCCCCACCTCCTGCGACTACAGGTGTTCCCTCAGCAAAACCAGTTTCTTTGGCTGCTCTGGCTGTTACCTCTCCAATTTTCACACCGGAGGCGTAGGTTTCATTCAATTTTTCTGGTGGAATTTCCAAGGCGTTGCAAATTTTCTCAGACCAACTGAACTTTTCGACGTCGAAAAGAAGGGTTCTGGATGCGTTTGACCAGTCTGTTATGAACATATCTGACAATTTCATTTCTATAAAATCGTGGACCAGCATAAATTTGTAAGTGGAATCAAAAATTCTTGGTTCGTTCTTCTTTATCCACAAAATCTTGGGCGCCGAAAAGTAGGGGTCAATTGTTAGACCCGTGGTTTGATAAACCTCACTAACGCCAACTTTCTTTCTTATCTCTTCGCATTGTTTAACAGTCCTACGATCCTGCCAAATAATAGCGTTCCTCAATGGATTTCCATTCTCATCCACAGGGACTGTTGTTTCACGTTGGTTAGTAACGCTTATACTCACGATATCTCCTGAACTAATACCTGATTTTTCAACGACTCTCTGTGATGTATTGCAGACAGCTCTCCACCAATCCATAGCGTTTTGCTCAACCCAAGCTGGAAGAGGGTAAGTACTCGGATACTCCTGATAATCTCTTGCTATTTCTCTTCCATTTTCATCAAAAATTATGGTACGGCAACCAATAGTACCAGCATCTATGGCAGCTAATACCTGCATTTACACATACCTCTCTCAAACTTCCAATGAATAAAACAATCCTAAATATAATACAAATCTCTAAATAAGACTAGCCTCAAACAAGAAGCATTTTATTATAAAAATGTTTCACTCTAATATTCCGAAAAAGAAAGAAAAATAGAGAATTATAAAAAAGAAAACTAGAATTAGAGGCCTAAGATCTTCTTTAGCTTGTCCGGCTCTTTGCCCTCATCGACAAAGATTTCCTTTTGAACTCCCACCCTTTCTGCGTCAAATTGTCTGGCTAGTCGTCCGCCCACTACCTTTTCTCGAATGCTACAGTTTTTACCCTGCCAAATATAAATTGTATCGTAGGTGTCTATTAAGAATACATCATCAGAACTCAGAGACCTTTTGGATAGAGGAACTTGAATAAATTGGACGTCCTCAAGCGTTTCGTATTTTTCTCCTGATATTCTGTACATGACAACTGGGTGTGTTTTTTTCGCTGTTTTTTTGAGTATGGATTTTGCGAGGTCTGCGTCAACTATACGCATAGCGCCTACTGTTTTTTTGAATTCTACGGGCTCGTTGCCCTGTTCGACGGTTTCTACTTTGGGTTTGCCTCGTCGCTCCTTGTCTATTAAGTCGCTTACGAAGGCGCCGGCGAATTTTTCATCAACTGTGGTTTTTTCACCCAGCCATATCCATATTCGGTTTCCTGCGTCCACAACGTAAGTGTCTCCGGTTGAAAAGACAGGTTGTGCTATCTGCTCATAACCGCCTTCCTTTACCAAGTAAATTTTCGCCAAGAGAGTAATCCTCCTGTTCTGATTTGCGTTAATTATAGTATAGGAACCCCGTTATATTAATTTATTTACAATCAGTTGCATAAGCTGAGAGCAGTTACAGAAGCTTTTTTCACACCATGTTTGAAGCATTCTTCGTTATCCTAATGTTATTGAGATTAGATTTTAAAGCGTCTATTGGTAAAGGTTAAGGCATTATTTTGAGGTGTTGTTATGAATGTTCCAATAAATTACTGGAAAAGAGTTGAAAACGTTAGGGCTGCGATGGAAAGTGGCGGATTTGATGTTCTGGTTTTAACGAGAAATAAAGAGTTAACATATATCTCTGGGGCGTTTCTGCCCTGGAGAAGCGTAATGGTTGTGCCTCTGGATGGTGAAATTCAACTTTATACGGTGTTGAGTGACGCTGAGAGGATTAAGGATGACAGCTGGATAGAAAACGTTTCGACTTACGCTCCTATCCCTAGTCTTTCCTGGACGAATCAGGTGATTGATTATCTTAAGAAGAATAACCTTGCCAAATCAACTATAGGAGTTAATCTGGGGTACACGATTAGGGTTAATGAGGGATACTTATTCGCGTCTGAATATGAAGAATTAAAAAGCGGTCTTCCGGGTGCGGGGTTCAAAAATGCGGTTCAGGCCCTTGACGAAGTTATTGCGATTAAAGAGAAGGGTGCTATTAAACTTTTGAGGCAAGCTGCAGCAATCGCAGATATCGGAGTGGATGTAGCCCGGGGAACCATTGTTCCTGGTATGAATGAAACAGAGCTTGTGGGCGTCATTGAAGAAGCTATGAGAAGAGCGGGGAATCAGTGGGCCTGGGCTTTGACAGGAGGGCATGAGGTGGGTACCGGTGATAGAGCCACTTACCATATGGGCGCTACAACTCCTGCAACTAAGCGCATCATACAGCACGGAGACAATGTCATCGTGGATTTACATAGCATGTATGAGCTTTACCTCTCACAGGTAACTCATAACATTATTATCGGCAGTCCCACAGATGAGCAGAAGAAACTCGCGGAGGTTTATGTCGATGCCGTAACTACTCTGATGGACTCCATGCAGCCTAGAGCCAAGGTTGGGGACATCGCTAAGAAGGTATTCAAAGCTGTTGAGAAAGCCGGGTATGGAAATAATGTGGTTCAAATGTTCGGTCATGGACTAGGTTCAATAGGCGATGAGTGGTATCTTCCTATAATTGGTTACGGTCCTTATAGTGAGAAAACATTGGAACCGAACATGGTAGAAGTCGCTGTGTGTATTATAAGTAAGCCTGGTGTCGCAGGTTATCGTCTGGAGTACCCAGTATTAATAACGAAGAGCGGTAATGAACCTCTAGCGAAGACCCCCATCGAGCCCACTGTTCTATAAAATATTTCTTCATTTTTTGTTAAGAAATCTATGTGGATTGATAATTCCCAATATTAAGGCTATGGTTTACTTCCCTCTTTTCTATGGGGTACTATTCAACTTGCTATTACTATTTTTTTGGGAATTCTGATCCTTTTACAGCTTTGATTGATTGCCAGTTTAATAATTTCTCTTTTTTCCTTATTTTCTGGAACTGTTGACTTTTTAAGGAATAATTGCCTTATGTTATATTTAGAGTCAAAATATTTTTATAAGCATCTACCGTTCAAAAAGTTTTATTATTATCGGATTGCTATTATTCTATTAAAGAAGTGATTGGTGGAGCTGATTTTTCGTGTCTTACATTGAGGAACCTCATTTCAGCCGGGGTAGGCAACGTTTCAGATTTTTATCCTTAAATTGTGATAAGCTTGCTCATATGGTTCTTGGTGTGGTAAATAGCTACAAGGGCGGTGGTTTTAACAGGCCGGAGTTCTTCAGGGATATTCGTGACCATCAACCAATAGATGTTAGCACCCTTGACAAGGAATTCGTAGAGGAGTTGGAGAGCGGGGCGGCAATTTTGTACATGCGGGGCAAGTACCGTCTCAATATGACCCGTCTCTTGATGCTTACGAATATGTTTCTTAAAGAAATCGAGCGTGTGGATAAAGATAGAGCCGATATTTTAAAGCAAAACGTTGACCAAATTGAATTGAAAATCAAGAGCATCACTGGTGAAGCCGGTACTCCTAGGATTGTGACTAAACCAAAGCTACCCGAATACGAGGAAATTGAAAAAGAAGAGCCAACCGCTGAAACAGCCGAAATGGAATATAAAAAGGTATTAGACCCCATTGATACAGCCTTATCTACTTATATCAAAGAGTATAATAAACTGAGCATCACTCAAATTTCCTCAGTTTTAGGCATATCCGAAGACGATGTTGTACAAAGATTAAGCTACATGTTGAACCAAGGACTTATAATCGGCACAATAGAAGGTGAATACTTAATACAAGAGGCTGTAAGTGCAGTACCAACTCCAATAACGCCAACAAAAATAGAAGAAACGATCAAGACAACAGAACCCATTACTGTGGAAACCACACCTACAGAAGAAATGTCTGTCGCAGAAACTGCAGCCGAACCCGCCGAGGTAGTTGAGAAGCCTGTTGCTGTGAAGCCTGTTGTGGTTGAGAAGCCTGTTACTGTGAAGCCTGTTGTGGTTGAGAAGCCTGTTGCTGTCAAGCCTACTATTGTTGAACCAGTGGAGAGTTTAGTTACTAAGAAGGCTACTGCAGGGTTGTCTAAGGTTGAGGCGGTGGAAGTGGCTCCGCTTGAAGTGGTAGCTTATACTGGAAAGGATGTTAAAGAGATTTATGAGAGCCTTAAGTTGTTTATTGAAATGGTTTCTCAGGTTCTTGAAATGGTGGTGGTTCCCGATAAGCCCGGTTTTTCTATGAAAGACCTGTCCAAGTTGATTTATGATTATTACTTCCTCCCAATTGACGGGTCTTTCGACGTGGAACCCTTTGAGGAACTGGGTAAAGATGGAGCGGTTCGTGTGGAGAAAGATTGGATTAGAATTGATTTAGAAAAATCGCTTTCTCTTTTCAAAAACAGGTATCTTCCTGGGATTAGGAAGGTGAAAAAGAAAACAGCGGAGAAGCTAGAAAAGGCTCTGAAGGAGCACATAGAGCTACCAGTAGAGGATATCCTTAGTCAAGCTGGCGCATGAATCGTAGAGCTTCGAACGAATATTTAATTTGTTATTTAATTTATATGTTTTTGCAGTAGCCTATTATTTCGAAATCTTCCTTATCGAATTCGTCGTCGGTCCATTCTTCTATTTCTTTTATCATTTCTTTTATTTTGTCTGTCTGTCCAGAAATGGTGTCATTGATTATGTTCAGTCTGTATTTTGATCTTGCGCAGTCTTCTATGGCTAGTTTGAGGAATTTCTTCGCCTTTTCTTCTGATATAAGAAACTTTTTCGCCAGCCTAGGAATTATCTCCTTCTTTTTTTCGACAAGTTCGGAAGAAACTACTTTCTCGCTCATCTAATAGATCTCCCAATATCCTTTCATTTTTGGTGGAAGTTTACTTTTTTCTTCTTTTCTTTTCTGTTTTTCCATATCTTTAGACGGTTCCTTCTTTATCTGCCATAGTTCTTTGTACCAGTCTGGGTAGGAAGGCTAGAATTGTGTCGAGGTGGTGGCGGTCTCTGCCCCATGATACGCATACTGGCGTAGGAGTAATCGCTTTTAGTTTTTCCGATTCTTAATTCGAGAACCTCAAATTCACCGTTTAGGTCGTAAACTGCTCCGAATATCTTGGGAAGTATCATTGAATCTATTATGTGTCCGGTTAACTCAATTTCAGCTTCACTCAATTTAGATTCCTTATACAAATGGTACAATTTCCATAAAATAAAGTGATGGTGAGCGTTTCTTCAAAGTCGGTTCTTATCCCTAAATACATCTTTTCATATTTTGTTTGGGGGATTAGAATAGCGTATTATAACATTTTTGCTCGTAGTTTTTTGAGAATGTTGAAAACTGCCGTAAAGTTAAGCCATTTTCCCGAAAAATTTAAATAGAAAATAAAAGAAAACCCTTAAAATATAAGGAGGGCATATAATCTAATTTTTTTGCCTTACTTATAAATTAAAACTTCACAAAAACCAATAAAAAAAGAAAAATGGAGAAAGGAGAAGAAGAAAGGTGGACGGAAACAGCAGAAATAACACTATACACCACAAGGGAAAGTCAAGGCTCCTTAGAGGCAAAACCAAACATGTTCTGTTAGCTCTCTCAGCAATCCTAATTTTAGCCTTTATTCTAGCCATACCCTTAGCGTCTGGTCAATTCGGATTCTACGCTCTACCGCAGGCAAATAGCATAGACCCCAGTGGTGGAATATCCATCAAAGACAATCAAATGATAACACTGGGCGGCACAGCAAGCAGCAACGGTTTGTCCCTAGTCGGAAACATGACGACGATCGGCGACACTACATTAAATGGACTTTTGAATGTCTCGAAATTTGGACAAATAGTTCTCGGACCATTAACGACAACCAGGTCACAGAACATAACCGCAGACCTCATAGAAATAAATAAGAAATACTCCGCAGGGGATACAATAACCCTGACAGGAACTCCGTCAAACCCCTCAATAGTAAACCTCTGTGGAAACATAAATATCGGTAACGAATCCGGAGACAAAGAAGTATTCATGAATATGGACAAATTCTACCAGTACGTGAACTCCAACAGCGAAGGATACATAGGAACCAGCAGAGGCTCAAATGATCTACCCCTCAACACCCTGGACGCCATAAAAGTAACCAAAGGAGAACTACACATCTTCGGCATGACGGAGGTATTGGGTATACCCCTTGTTCCCACAGACATTTATATCTCAAAAGATAGAATCCTGTTTGTTGCACTCGATTTCATCCCATATTCGATCAATTTAAACAGATATGGTGGCGTGGCTAACGTAAGCTATCTAAAGGATTCCGGGGCCTTCGTAGGCATTGGGTGGCTCCTCAGCTTATTTATTACTGATGTAATAGATGTTCATTATCTGGAGTGGGAGGAACCCACCACTTTCGAGGCGTGGGGTCCCTGGTTCAGATTAAATCGGGGCGTAGTCAGCATGCAGGACAGCTACGTTCAGATGAAATCCAATGATACCATAAACTTCAGGTTCCTTGACAGCTCCACCACCAATGCGGGCTTCAGAATAACAAAAAGCGCACACTATTCCAAAGCAGTGATGAATGCAACAACCCAGCAACAGGTCGTCAACGGAAAGGGTCTCACATACCTTACAAACGGTTCCACAGCCCTTACCGGAGCTACCATCAAAAATCTAAGCCAAATGGTTAACTGCGAATTAACATTCCAAGGAAATATGACACAAACAGGAAACATTACCGTCCAAGGTAACATTGGAATCACTGGACGCAACTACATGAAGGGGAACATTAGCATTAGATCCCCACTGCTCCGTCTAACGAATGGTGTGATGGACACCACGGGAACCATGAGCATAGCTGGCGGTGCTATAAGCATACCAACTGGTACTATGGTTATGAACAACACTGGCTCATTCATTACAGGCAACACTATAACGGTCACCGGAAATGTTGACTTCACTGGTGACGCCACAATAACTGGTAACATTAGAATCTCTGGACGCAATTATATGCAAGGAAATATTACCGTAGCCCAGCTCAGCCTGACGAATGGTGTGATGGACACCAATGGAGATATGAATATAACCGATGGTAACATAACCGTCATGAGCGGCCACATGGTTATGAACTCTTCAGGCTCATTCATAATGGACGGCACAACCACTGTCACCGGAACCATCTCCTTTGAAGGAGATCCCACAATAACAGGAGAAATCAGTCTCTCGGGATACAACTACATGCAGGGCTTGATAAGCGTGAATGGAGATATGAACATAAACAACGGCCTAACCACAGGTTCGATAACCCTGACTATTGACGGCACAATGGAGACCACGGGAACCATGACCATAACCAACGGTGAGATAATCATCCCAAGCGGAAGCATGGTTATGAACGATTCAGGCTCATACATTATAGGTGACACAATCACGGTTACAGGTGACCAGATAGCGTCCCAGGGAACCACAGAGGTTAACGGCGACATCTCAATGACTGGCGACATCGGAATATCCGGGTACAACCACATGGAGGGCTTGATAACTGTTCAAGGCTACCTGAACATAAACAACGGTTTGACATCGGGTACAATAACCCTAACTATTGCAAGCACAATGGATACCACGGGAACCATGACCATAACCAACGGTGAGATAAGCATCCCGAACGGACACATGGTTATGAACGATTCAGGCTCATACATTATAGGTGACACAATCACGGTTACAGGTGACCAGATAGCGTCCCAGGGAACCACAGAGGTTAACGGCGACATAACCATACAAGGCGACATAGGAATCTCGGGACACAACTACATGCAGGGAAACATTAAGATTAGATACCCACTTCTTAACCTGAACGGTGTGATGGACACCACAGGAACAATGACCATAACCAATGGTGCGATAAATGTCCAGAATGGACACATGGTCATGGAGGACACCGACTCGTACATCACAGGCGACACTATAACGGTTACGGGTATTATTGACTTCAACGGTGATGCCGCAATAACCGGAGACATAGTGATCTCAGGCCACAACTACATGGAGGGAAACATCAATATTAGATACCCGCTTCTCAGCTTAAATGGTGTGATGGTGACCGATGGAGATATGAGCATAACCAATGGTGCATCAATAAACATCCAGAACGGACATATGGTTATGAACGACGCAGGCTCATTCATCACAGGCGACACAATAACGGTTACGGGAACGGTTAATTTCAACGGCGGTGCAACAATAACCGGAGACATAGGAATCTCAGGCTACAGCTACATGGAGGGCTTGATAACCGTTCAAGGCTACATGAACATAAACAACGGCCTAACCACAGGTTCGATAACCCTGACTATTGCCAGCACCATGGAGACCACGGGAACCATGACCATAACCAACGGTGAGATAAGCATCCCAAGCGGAAGCATGGTCATGAACGACGCAGGCTCATTCATCACAGGCGACACAATCACAGTTACCGGCGACCAGATAGCGTCCCTAGGAACCACGGAGGTTAACGGCGACATAACCATGACCGGCGACATCGGGATATCCGGGTACAGCTACATGGAGGGCTTGATAACCGTTCAAGGCTACATGAACATAAACAACGGCTTGACATCGGGTACAATAACCCTAACTATAGACGGCACAATGGAGACCACCGGCTCTATGAACATACTCAACGGTGAAATAAGCGTTCCCGGCGGAAGCATAGTCATGAACTCCACCGGAGCGTACATCACAAGCAACAGCGGCATCACGGTTACCGGCGACCAGATAGCGTCCCTGGGAACAATCGAGGTTAACGGCGACACCACCATGAAGGGCGATTTTGCGATGGGTGGAACCAGCTACATTAAGGGACCGGTTAGCATTTCTGGATCCCTGAACATCAACTTCGGCACAATGATGGGAACCGGAACCATTACGGTATCCGATGGCTTCATGCAAACAGTCGGCAACATGCAAATAACTGACGCAACCATAACAGTCCACGGTAAGATAGTCATGGACTCCTCGGGGACCCACATCGGCAGCACAACCAGCATCACAGGCGACACCATAACGGTTAACGGAATAGTGACCAACGCTGGCTCTGTGAAGATGACCGGCACATTCGTGTTAATGATTCCCATGAGTATGACCGGTGTGATGGTGACAAACGGCATCACAGCCATGGGAGGTCTCGGCACAATCAACGGTATCATGAACGTCATGGGAAACATCATGATGTCCGGTATGACAGTGAT
>JAUQZE010000032.1 GCA_030587365.1 Candidatus Freyarchaeota archaeon
AGGGAGTATTATGAAAGAGACCCCGCGACCCTCTTGACGGAAATCGTCGCCTACGCAGGAAGCCACTTTGACTATTTCCAGGAACTCTTAAGCCTTGAGAAGGAACGCCTAGCCAAGGCAATCGCAGGAGATAACACCGAGTCGCAGAAAAAGTTAGAGGAGTTCTTTGAGATGCTGACCTGGGTTTGGGACTGGCTACGGCACAGCGGCAAACCCAAAAAAAAGAAGGAGCTAGACGCGGAAATCTGAATTGAATCGGGTTCCCATCAATTCTGGTGATTGTTTTTAAAGAAAAGAAAAAGGAATCTGATTCAAGTTTATTTTTTATTCCCCTACTATTAGGTAGATGATCAGCCGATAACTCCTGTTATTAGAACTATAAGGGTCAGAGCACACCTTCCACGCCGTGATCCTCAGCGTCTCTGTCTTATCTTTAAAAGCATTTTTTCATATCTTGTTTGAGGGATTAGAATGGCGTATTATAACATTTTTGCCTATGATTTTAGATATTGGATAAACTTGTATGTTTTTTGTGGATGTTAAATATTCTTTTAATGATACTTATTTGGGAAGAGCTGTTACATACGCTTTTCGGATATGTAGAAATTGTATTGAAACGCTTTAAACAAGCCGACGTTAAGGATGTGTAGATTAGATTAACGAAAAGGTTTGTGTTGAAAATGTATTATGCCCTGTATCTTCCTGTTTTATTACATTTCACTGAATATTTGTCAGTTTTATCCCTATTCTATGTTAACCAGTTATCCGTAGTTGTTGCTTTTTTGGAGATTTTTAGCTTACCTTGTTCCTTTCATTTGGAATCATTTTCTCTGCTTTTTATAATATTTTTCAGCATTGTTTTCTCTGACGGAAAGTTATCATTTTCCCAGTATCTGCTTACGCAGGATAAGGTTAAGTTGCTTAAGGGAAAAAGTACCGTAGCGGAGGAGTCTGTCTTCCAATTGCTTCCAAGCTCGAGGGAAAAGAATTCTGAACCTCCTTCCTACCAAAATTTTCTTCCTTTCGACGAAGAATTGGATGAGAAGTTGGAATTAGCATACGAGGTAACAATACATGGGAAAAAAATCTCTACTTGCTTCTATATTTTTACGCGGGAGTCTATTAGTGAAGAAAAGTTGGACGCGAAGGTTCAATCTATTCTGTCCTCTTTTAATCTAAATACCGATTCTATAAGGGTGCGCTATGACGCGTTGGAAGATGCTTTTTTAGGTATGATAGGAGGAGAATACTTTACAAGCACTCGTAGGATTAAGAGTGAAAAAAATATTTTACTTCTTGAGGCTGGAGGAAGCGCTACTTATGTTGCTATCATTGTTTTGAAGGGTTCTCCCGATTACGAGTCATTAGATCCGGGGTGCATGGATCTTTTTATGAACTCCATTCAAAACCTGGATGTAGATGTCAGTTTTGTAGTTCCTTTCAGATTTGTAAAAACTAGTGATTCTGAGCACATGTTAAAGAAGGATTTAAAAGTTCGTATTCAAGTTAACGGTAAATTTCCCGTGAAATACTTAGAAGCCTCTCCTTACCTAGTTGTGAGGGGGCCTTCTCTCGAGAGTGTTAAAAATCACGCGAAGAGGGTATGCGTTGCCGCCAGTGCGGCTTGGTCTGGAATCAAAAAAAGGATAAGTGTAGATTTTTTGGATTCAGATGAGACTATGAAACTCCTGCATCGCATAATCTGCAGGCGGCTACTTCCAGAAAGGGAAATTCTTCGCATCCAAAATCTTGGCATCTATCTGAGAATTCCTAACCAGAGTGTCGGAGGAACAGTGAAGCCTCCTATGCTGATTCCTAATAGAGAAATAAAAGGCACCAATTCTGAAAATAACCGAGTTTTGTTGGGTAAAACCAACCTAAGTGGACGCTCTGTACCCGTTTGGATGGATTACAATGATTTTTCAAAACACTTGGTTATTTTCGGTAATTCCAATCAAAAAACTTGTTTTCTACTGAGCCTCCTTCAAAAAATTTCCAAACCTTGGATAGTTTTCGATTTTAAGGGTGAATTTTATAAATTAAAAGACTTGTGCAGTGGCACAGTTTCATTTTTTACTCCCAACTCCGACTCGGAACCACTAAGGATCAACCTCTTTGATCCTAAAGAAAAATCACCAGATGAACATGCAATCTTCTTGCTCAGCGTTTTCAAAAAAATTTTTGAAAACGACTTTGATACCGTAGAGAAGCCCCTTCGCAGAATTTTAAGCCATTTCTGTAATATGGATAGATGTAATCAGGGACTTATGGATCTGAACAAAGCTTTTGATGAAATACTAAACTGGAATAATTCTCAGAAGCCGTCCGTTATCGAGAAGCTTGCAGCTATGCTTCATAGTCTTCAGCACGGCGTTCTGGGCAACGTCTTCATTGGTGGGGATTCTAATCCAGATTTAAGAAAACTGACCGATGAGCATTTAGTCATAAATTTAACTCAGATTATATCTGAAGGCGATATTAGCGAAGTTAAATTTCTCTTGACTTACATTATGATGCGCCTATTCAACAATTTACCCAATGATAAAAACGGGATTAGACACATAACAGTAATAAATAGTCCTGAAAATGGCTCGGAGCTGATTAATTTCCTTACCAAGGCGATTTTCGATAAATCTACACCACTAAATACGGGCGAAGGTCTAATTCTGGCTGCCTCACACACTCAAGACTTTAATGCTATCTACGATTTGGATTCTTGTTACCAAATTATTTTCGATAGTGGAAGAGAGGCTGAGAATGCGGCTGAACTGATAGGAATTAAATCAGAAAAAATAAAAAACACGGATGAGGAGGCTTTAATGATAATTCCTGGAGCAGAGAACCCAGTAATACTTTATCCTGACTACGACAAAAGCCTGGCAACCAAGGAGAAACCTAGCTCTCAACTTCAAGAGGATCATATTAAAAGGAAGCTTAAAACACCAGCCATTTCTAGAAAACCCAAAGCAGAAATTCGGGATAACCTTGATTCAGAGAACCCATACTCTTTATCGAAAGACGACTTTATAACCGCAGATCAATTATTTAGAGGATTCCGTAACCCAAACAAAACGTCATCCAAGTTACCCTACAATCTTAGTCGGGAGCAGATAGCAGCTTTTGTTGATAAGATTTCACTTATGCTTGAGAGTGAAGTGTACCTAACGGATATTTACATATCTAGACTAACAGGTCTTCCACCTAAGATGGTTAACAAGATTATACGCGAAGCCTTAGACACGGATTTGGAAATCCAAAGAATATACGTCCCGGTCGTTGGAAACAAAGCCAACATTCCATTATACTATTCCAAATTCGGACCCAAGTACGAGAGTGTACAGGATAAATACCTAAAAGACAACCTAGAAGAACTATGCTTCAAAAAGAGTATCAACTGGACGGTAAAAAGAGACCCGGAAACTGGAGCAGATGGACAAATCGACTCCCATGTTCTGAAATTAATTACGCACATTCCTGAAGATGATGAACTAAAAAACATATTTCAAAAGTTATTTTTGAAATCCAACCGAGTTGCCGTCCTATTTCTCCACGATAAGGACCTTGAGGAGGCTGAAAGGCTGAACAGCCAATGGAGAACCCCCCTTATTATAGGATGCCTAAGCAACCTTAACGCCTTCCTTACAGAGATAATGGAGACATCCACTAAAAAAATCCCCAGCCAACCTTATACCATAGAGAGAGATTTACAGGAACTAATATCTTGGCTTAAAAACGACACCTAGAATTTTCACATAGATTAGCCATTTTAAAAATTTAAACATAATTTCCATGGATACTCAAAAATACTTCCTTGACACTATTTATTATGAAAAAGAGGAAAAGGTTGTAAGCTGCTATGAGTACAAAATTTGACAAAGCGGTTTCAGAGTTCGTCTTAGGAGTAGAAGCTCACGGTAGCAGGGAATACCAAGAGGCTTCAAATCACTTTAAGAAGGCTGCAGAACTCTTTGAGCAGTTAAGGGAAGAGGAACTAGAGGAGCGGCTTCAAAACACTGCCATAGGAAACCTCTATCAGGCTCGTTCCAATTATCACCAGTCGATTGCAGACCATCTAAACTTCAAAATGCGTGATTATGAATCAGCTTTGAGTAGTTACGCTAAGGCTATAGAGGATAAAAAAACGGCGATAAATACTGTAAAAGAATTGGTAAAGGAACAACAGATTAAAGATGAAGAACTTCCCTTGGAACTGGAGGCGGGATTATACGGGCTTGAGGCTACAAGACTTGAATGCCTAGCCCAAATTGCGATTCAGAATAAAAATCTAGAAAAGGCAGCGGAATATTTCAAAGAAGCCCGCGAGAAATTTTTGAGTAAAGAAAAACTCCACGCAGCTCTTGAAAATCCCTACGAAGAAAAACTCGCCAAAGTTGACAAGATAAAATGTGAAGGATTATACTTCGAGTGCACGGGTCTTGAGTACCTTAAAAAGCGTAAAAAGAAGGAAGCTAAAGAACTCTTAATCAAGGCTAAGGAAAAATATGAAGAAGCAGTAAACCTAAACCCCGATTGGCAAGCACTAAGTCAGGCTCTTGAACGTGTAAGCCATATCCTGCTGCAAATCTAATACTTGTAACTACCGTCAATTCACTCTTCACACACACGGTTTTTCAAAGACTCTTTTGCAGCCGGGTATGGTAGCGGACCAAGGTTCCTGTAGCCTTTACCGCCCTTTCCACCTCCGTAAAGACGGGAATATTAAGTTCGTACAAGCCGCTAACCACTCGCTCATAGGATTCGTTTTCAATTTGAATACACGCTGCCACAATCGGCTTCAACCTCTTCTCTGCGGATTTCTGAAAGGCTCTTTTCACGTCAAACTCGATTTCTTTCATGAGTTCCAGCACTAGAATTATAATGTCTACGTTGTCGTCTGTAAGAAGGGCTTCTACCGCAGCTTTGTGTTTGTTTCCAACTTCTACTCCATCAAGATGATTCGGAGGCCAGTAGTCAACAGGATTCAGGGTTTTTACACGCTCATTTAACACCTTTGCTTTTAAGGTTTTAACGGTGTTTGGATTGAGATCAGCGAGTTTTAATCCGTTTTTTTCTAATGAGCGTAAGGCTAAATCAATGGCTCCAGAGGAAGGACCAATTATTGCAACTCGGTTACCCCTAGGTTTGGGAGAATAGACGAAAATCTTCGCTAGTTCAAATATTTCAGAATACAAAGATGCGCAAATAGCCCCCGCTTTAACAAGTTCCTCTCTCCTCTCCTCAGGGCAGTGCATAACTACGGGCTTCCTTTTGGAAACCTCTCTTACGGCATCCACTATCTCGCTGGTAACCCTTCTAAAATAAGCCGCGATAACCTCTGTTGAAGAATCCTGAGCAAAAAATCTGAGAAGCTCCGCATCGCTAACATCACAAGTGTTTCCCAAATGGACTATCTTGTTGAACTTCAAATCATTCGGCTGCCACCATCCAAGTCCTCCAGATAGGCCGCCGCTTTGACCAATAAAGCTCACTTTTCCCGCTTTAAAGCTTCTAACCGGAGTTAGGGCTGTAGCGAAGCGCTCCCCGTAATTGATTAAACCTATGGTGTTAGGCCCGATAATCCTCAGATTGTTCTCCTTAGCTATTCGGACAAGCATATCCTCCCTCTCCTTTCCCTCACTACCGTATTCGGAGAAACCAGATGACTGCAAAATAATGTTCCTAACCCCTTTTCTCGCCAACTCTTCAACAGCATCAACCACTAGGTCCGAGGATAGAATAACAATCGCGGTCTCCGGAACTTCCGGAACATCTATAATACTCTTAAAGGCGGGAAAGCCCAAGATCCTGTTCCTAGTGGGGTGAACCAAGAAGACCTTACCACCATAGCCAAGTTCGATGATGTTTTTTAAAACCTGGTTTCCAAACTTTCCAGAACTTCCAGAAGCCCCCACAATAACAATGCTTTTTGGGTTAAAGAAGGATTCAAGACTCATCTTCATCCCTACACACAAACGCTTCTAAAATGCTGGAGCATGCTCCACAATGCACACATCCAGCAAGATTCTTTGAAGGATCGAGATTATAATCACGTAAAATCCCGGCAACCTTTTCATAAAGGGGTATCATTCTACTAGCACTTGGTGGACTGCGATTTTCAAACTCAGTTCCTATAATCGGTCTAAAGGGAACCAGAAAAGGAATCACTCCCAACCTGGCAACAGTTTCCACTCCCTTGAGTATACTCTCATCTTTCTCCCCCAAACCCGCAATAATATACGTACTAACCTGCGCCTCCCCAAAAAGCTCTACGGCTTCTCTCCAAGAGTTTAAATACTCCTCAAAACTGACCTTAGCCTTGCCGGGACATACCTGTTTCAAAACTATTCTATCAAAGTTTTCAATGTGGATACCAACCGTGTCGACTCCAACATCTGCTAATAACTCCAAATATTTCTCCTCAGGGGGCTCTAGCTGCACATGAATGGGGACTTCATAATGGTTTTTTATTTCCTTAGTTGCTTTGGCTAAAAGTTTTGCTCCTCTATCCAGTGTACTAGGAGTACCCGTGGTTAATGTTATATGTCTGCAAACGCCTTCCTCAACCGCGGCTCCCGCTACCTCAACCAGATCCCTGGGGGTTTTTCTTAGAATTGTGGAGTCATTTCTTAGTGAAAGTTCGATTCCACAAAACTTACAACCGTTACCATTTGACCAGTGAACGCATCTTTGAAGAAGAGTAGTTGCCAAACAATCTTTGCCATGAAGAAGCGCAATCTTGTACATTGATTGTCCACTTGGAGTTTTCCGAGTGTAAAACTT
Organism: Candidatus Freyarchaeota archaeon; assembly: GCA_030587365.1. Classification (GTDB taxonomy): domain Archaea; phylum Asgardarchaeota; class Jordiarchaeia; order Jordiarchaeales; family Jordiarchaeaceae; genus Jordiarchaeum. The sequence continues at coordinate 6,781 of JAUQZE010000032.1, forward strand.
GGGAGTAGTAATTAATTCTACATCGATAATTTTGTCTCCATTTTTAAAAAGAGACCATCTAGAATCAAATCCCCTTAAAACAATGTCCGATCTATTCACGAAGGGAGGCCATAAGGGAACATTAACCACCGAATTATTAGGTAAAACTAGATATCTGCCGCCAGCCGGGCCGGCTCCGTCTTTCCTTCCCTTTTCGATACTGTTTCCTGCTTTAACTCCTTTGCATAAAAGCTCTGTTTTTAAATTGAACAGATTCAATGGTTTTCCCGGCCTTTTGTTAACGAAATTTTCGGCAGCAAAATAAGGAAGTATAAACATATATAACTTTTCCCGCAAAAACACTCTAAAAAGTAACCTAAAGGAAACCGTTTAAAAATACGAAAACATATCCAAAATTTATTAAAAAATATACCAATATCTTATCCAAATTATGCTCTTACAAAAGATAAAAATAGTAGGGCTTATTTTTAACTAATTGGTATTAATACCCATTAATAAAGAAGGAATTTGAAGTGGTAACAGAATTAAAAGAAGACAAATTTTCTGAATTTGTCTCATCGAACAGTATAGTGCTTGTAGACTTCTCAGCAACTTGGTGCGGCCCCTGTAAAATGCAAGGTAAGATCCTAGAAGGTATCGAGGCTGAATACGGGGATAAGATCGCAGTAGCGAAGGTAGATGTAGACGAAAGCCCGAACATCGCTAGAGAATTTAATATATACGCAGTACCCTCACTAGTCCTTTTCATTAAAGGAAAGCTGGTAGTTTTTAACGAAGAATCCGGAGAAAAAACTGGAGAAGAATCTGGAGAAGAATCGAAAGAACTCTCAATGGAATCCTCAAAATTAGTCGGGGTTCAGAGCGAGGAGCTTCTCAAAAAAATAATAGATGATCTGATTTCCGCCGCGGGCTCTAAATAAGTCTAGACTGGAACACCCATTACTCCGTAGTTTAGATTTATAGAAGGTAGTTTTACAAGTTTGACACCGACTGGTTACGCCGCCTAAAATAGATATCATACTGTATTCAATACTTGCTTTCTTGGTATCTGCCAAGCTCCACTCTTTTTTAATGTTAAAATACAAATAAATTCAATTTTTCTGACAGATTTCGGCTCATTCCTATACTGTTCTTATGTCCTCAAAAAAGTACTAATATTGGCTCTACCCCTCTTTTAAGAATTAAATTTTGGAGGTAGTTTTGCTGACAATTCCAAAAATTCGGAAAATTGTTCTAAAGAACGAGCATGTAAGAATGATGCTTAAAGAGGCTCATAAAGAATATCCAAGAGAGGCATGCGGTGTTATCTTGGGGCAATTCAAGGTAGGCACCGCAAAAGCCCAGGAACTGGTGTTCACTAAAAATGTAGCAGAGTCATCGGTGAGTTTCATGATAGATGCGGAGGAGCTTTATAGGATACTAGTACGTGCTGAGGAGGAGGGTAAGGAAATGGTGGGGATTTTCCACTCTCATCCCACAGTTGCTGCACCTTCGGGTATAGATCAACCATTCATGGAAATAAACCCAATAGTCTGGGTTATAGTGGGAACTCTAAGCGATAGAACTGATATAGCTGCTTATCAATGGTTTAAGAACGCAATATATCCTGTAGAAATAGTAGTAAAAGATTTTGAAGCTAAAAAGAAATAGATTTTTTGCAAACAAAAATCAATGGAAGCATTTTATTACCGCTTTTTTCCCTTTGCTTTTGGTTTAATACTAGGTTTACGCTAAGTGGATTTGTTCGCCGTCCACTCTGAGTAATCCCTTTTTCTCAAGTTCAAGTACTACTCGTCTTACTACTCCTTCTTGTAGTCCCAGTGTTTTTTTAATATCCTGAATGCTACTGGAACCAACCTTTTTTACTATGAAGTAAGGTTTGTAATTAACATCCTCCATTATCATGGATTCCATCGAAGCCATTTTTGCCTCCTTATCTTGGAGTCTTTTCTCTAGATCGGTAACTCTTGCCGCACTGATTTCCAATTCCTGATTTAATCCTTTTATTGTCTCCTCATTTTTCTTGGATTCATTTTCCAAATCATTGATTTTCTTCTCAAGACTACGTATCTTTAACTGTAAATCTTCTTCCTTGTACCTGTAACTATCCGCTTCGTCTCTCATTTTATTCTCTGCGTTCTTTATTTTACTGGTCTGGTCATCAGACTGTCTCTGAAACATGGTTGCCGCATCATTGAGTCTCTGTATCTCCAATTCGTAGTTTTTTCTCAAATGCACCAATTCATTTTCCCGCTGTTTAACTAGGCTTTCAAGCTCATTGATCCGAATACTCTGCTCACGTAGAACTTCTCCCTGTTCTACCACCTTTCTCTCGAGCTTGCTGAGAGCCTCCTTTTGAGATTCGGCGAGGTCTTCTTTTTTCCTGTACGTACTCAACATCATCTCCCCTAGGAAATAATTAGTAGTGGGTCAGTATTGTCACGGGTTCTTCATATTTAATCCGTCTGGGACGGTAACATCATTCCCAAGATAAAAGTGTTTTTTCAGCTCTTATTACTTTCTCTGTTTCGGTTTACTGTTTCCTGGAAAAATCTTCTGGCACCCTTAATTGTTCCCGAAACACCTAAAACATACATTATTAGAGCGAATCCGTTTAACTCGATTACTGTTGCGAGTACGGATTTCATTATATCAACACTTGTGTGTGTGCAACGTAAAATTCCGTATCCAGTTTCCGAGTACTCTATTAACCAGAAATTTGTTCTGCTCCCCCCAACTTCTCCGAAAAGGCTGAGAAGCGTACTCCAAATGCAGTGAACAATGTCATCTGCTGAGAAAACCGACTCACTAATAATCTTGAAGGCTATGTAACGATTTCTGTATAACTTCAAAAGCCGCTCCCCTTTAACCTTGAATAATTTTCTTTTTTAGTTTGAATCTGATCTACGCTCCAGAATTTTTAATGGATTTTTAGATACTGCTTCAATAGCTTTCTCATAAGATATTTCCAACAAGGTTCCCAAGGCAACTAGACCCCTGGGCGATCTTAACTCAAATTTAGTATGCGCGTCGCTTGTTAAAACTAGTGCGGCGTGTTCTCTAAGAACAGTTTCCGCTGTCTTTCTGAGTATACCGAGAGTGTTAGCTCTTGTGAGGCCCTTGGTTAATAATATGGGTCTTATGGAGATTTCCACTGCATTTTCGCTATTGTAAATTAGGCCAACAAGTGATTTGTCGACCTGCTTGTACATCTTAATTTCTGGGAAATGCAATAAATCCACCTCCGTATTCCTCGCCGCCCAAACCGCGACCCTCCTATTCAAACACTCCACCGCTACTATGTCGACAGATCTTCTCACCCGGTTTAACATCTTATTATTCTTCGTTACACTATCAAAATTTAAATTTACACGAGAATAGGCTTTCAAAGGTAGGTTGGAGAGAGTTTCTCTGAGTTTTTGGTAGTTGCCTGTTTGTGTTTGAGAAAAGTCTGCGAACCCCAGTCCTGAGAAACCCAAAATTCGTGAAATTGTTGCCATCTCTTCTGGAGGCGACTTGCCTTCACCTTGATTTGAACTCACATTAAAATCTAAATAAACAGTCATTTTTTCATCAGTCCGTAACTCAAACAACTTTCTTGAATAATCTCTCTGCTAAGTGGGTAAGAAGAGAACTTAATTCGAATCCGGATAACGTCTTCGTCTTCACTCAGTTTGAGACTGCCTTTAAACGCTTCCTGCTTGTCGAAGCGGAGATAAAGTGTTCCCGAATCGTCAAGTCGCTTGTCAAATAGGTCAAAAAGCTGTTTCTTATCCTTTTCATCCATTCTCTCTGAGAGCAAACACAAAAAATTCTGGATGAATTTTTTATCAGTAATCCTAGCTTTGTAGATAATTATCTCGTTACGATAGTGACCAAGCACAGTTTCTTTTTTAACCTGCTTTTCTACACCTTCTGGTAAAATAAGGAAGAGTGCTTTAAGCACTTTTTCTGGATCCTCTGTTGCGTGAGCAAAGGTTTCCAGATCAATCCAAATCACACGGGCCGAAGACAAATACTGGCCCTCCTAAAAAAAGGTTCTTACCTTTTTCTCCCTTTATTAGTACTGGGCCGAATTTTTTCCGCGCCTATTCCCTTGTGGCGGAGCCCTCTTGCCTTCTTACCGCTTGAGGTTAAGCCTCGGAAAACACGTCTCCGATTAGACTTGTTGCAAATCCAGTTTATGTTGGGGTCATTCTTAATGGCGGGGTGATTTGGATCAACCAGTATAACCTCAAACCACTTCAGGAGTCCGTCCTCCGCAACGTAGTACGAGTTTAAAATCTCAAGGTTGGGAAATTTTCTGGCGACACGTTCCTCCGCGATCCACTGCAAATTCTTAATTGGAGTCAATCTCGTAAACCCCATTTTTCGGGGTTTCCTACCAGCCTTGGGTCGGGTCCTACGCATAGCGCCGCGTCTTACACGCGTTCGCACAACGATGTAACCCTGCTTGGCTTTGTAACCCAAGCTTCGTGCGCGGTCCAAACGCGTAGGGTATTCTATACGTGCAATAGCCGGTTGTCTGCGCCACTGCACGAGTCTCTCACGCCACATGCTCCGCATTTCATCAGTGTCGGATTCTCTCCAAGTTTCAGATATATAACGATACATACTCTTAACCATTAACTATAGCCTCCCTATTTATGGTTCAGCCGTAAGGCAACATTCCAACGGGCAAGCTCAACATTATTGCGAATTATAATCGATGATGAAGAAGAGTTACTAATTAACTTTTTGTGTTCACTTTTTAAAGAAATCGATAACCTTCTGGGCTATTATTATGCTGTTTGCTATTAAGGCTTCCTGAGTTGAGGAACCTATGTGTGGTGTACAAAGTACGTTTGGTAGCTCTGCGAAGGGAATATTACTAGGCGGTTCCTGTTCGAAACAATCAAGTGCTGCTCCTGCAATTTTGCCACTTTTCAACGCTTCATAGAGCGACTTTTCGTCTATTAATCCTCCACGGGCCAGGTTCAGAATATAAGCCTTATCTTTAATTAGCGATATTTCTTTGGAACCGATCATGTGCACCGTTTCTGGTAGATAGGGGACATGTAGGGTTATAATATCTGATTCTCTCAACAGTTTCTCCAAAGCCACTCTTGAAGTTCCAACAAATTTTACTCCCAACTTCTCGGCTTCCTTTCTTCTTTCCTCTAAAACATCGTAGGCAGAAATTCTCATCTGGAATGCGGTTGCCCGTCGAGCGACCTCCTGTCCTATTCTCCCGAAGCCAATTATACCCAGCTTTTTTCCACTAAGCTCCTGCCCCTCTAACTCTTTTTTGAGCCATTTTCCTTCCTTCATAGACTTATCGGCTGTGTGAATCTTTCTCATTAGAGATATAATAGCGCCTAATGTTAACTCCGCCACGGAGATGCTGGATGCCTCTGGTGAATTAACAACTTCGATTCCTCTCTTTTCCGCCGCCTTCACATCGATGTTGTCTAAGCCTACGCCGCTACGGGCAATAAGAGCTAGTTTCTTTCCCGCTTCAATAATGTCTCGGCTCACTTTGGTTCTACTACGAACAACAAGAGCATCAAATTCGGGTATTTGGGCTTTAAGCTCCTCATGTGAAATTTTGTCATTTACGACCACCTCCAGACCCGCGTCCTTCATCATAGTAACCGCGTCGGGATGGACGTCATCAGCTATCAAAACCCGCTTCTTCATGAACATCTCCTCAAGAAGGTCTAATAACTTGTTAAAGTAAAACCGATGTATCCTCAAGAATTAGAGTTTTGGAAATACAGATTTATTAACTTGATTAAAAGCTTTGCTCATTCAAACCCCTTTTTCTGAGGGTAATAATCATAGAAGTTGATTTACAACCCCTATTAGTTCCTTTACCGCTTTTAATATTGAGTGTAAGATATCATGTCTTTGTCGATATTATGAACCTAGGCTGAAAGCCCAACTCCAAAGAACAGCACCTAGAGATCTATTTTGAAACCCTTACTACTTTAAGCCGTTTGATTAAGACAAATTATTCCCTTTTTCTTTTAAAGTATTTGATAGCATTGTGGAGCGCTTTTGCGGCACTAGCGATGTTCGGGAAAACTGGGAAACCTGCACTAACAAAAAGGTTCCTTACCGCTATGAAAGCCTCTTCATAAGATGTTCGTGGAAGGATAATCAAAACGGGTTTATTACTTTTATCACGAATTTTTTTGCAGCCCTCCACCATACCACCATATATGATATTACTTACCGGGGCTTCCAAAAGTTTTTCTATTAAACTGGGGTAGTGAACTTGTACCTCAAACATAACTGATCCTATATTTTGGTCTTCGCCTAATATTCCAAGGACGTTTTCCAAAACCCCTGGGTAGTTGTAACTTCCTGCCAGATCCAAGGGGTTTTTAATACTCGTTCCCATTTTTTGCACAAAGTCATTTAACCTCTCTTTGGTTTCGTAGGATAGTTCTGGGACGCTAAGACCTTCTTCTATGCAAAAATCAGTATTGGAAACACTTGAACCTCCTGAAATCGATACTAGTCCCATGTTCTCACTAGTTGTCGGAGGGCAGAAAACAAATACTGAAATAGTGTCCAGAAGCTCATCAAGTCCCTTAACTGCTACTACGCCCGTTTGTTTAAAAACAGAATCCCAAATCTTCGCAGAGCCGGAGAGGGAACCGGTGTGAGAAGCAGCAGCACGGGCGCCTGCCTCGGATCTTCCGCCTTTCCAAACAATTACGGGTTTTTTCTCTGTAGCCTTTTTAAGTGCACAAATAAGCCTTTCTCCATTTTTTATTCCTTCAATATACATTCCTATAACTTTAGTTTTTTCATCCTCAGCAAGATACCCTAAAAAGTCGGAGCTATCCAAGTCACAGGCATTACCATAACTAAAGACTTTACTATAACGGAGTCCAATAGTCTTTCCAACTATGGCAAAGTGGATTGCATGACCACCGGATTGTGAGATAAAACCAACTGGTCCCGGATCCATAGAAATATCAGGGCGAAAAGATAGTTTGCTCTCCGGACAGTAAATCCCCATACAGTTTGGGCCTATTATTCTTGTTCTTGTTCCACTTACTGCCTGCACCAATTTTTTCTCAAGCTCAGCGCCTTCTTCGTTATTCTCACTAAACCCGGAAGAGAAAACAACTACACCCTTAGCGTTTTTCATAACGCTTTCTTTCACAACTTCGGCAACCACGGCAGCCGGAACACGAACAATTACTAAATCCACATCTCCAGGAACCTCTAGAAGACTCTTATAGAACTTTAACCCCAAAGCACTTTCAACACCCGGATTAACAGGATAAATAGCGCCTTCGAAACCGCTCTCAACAATACTTTTTAACCAATAAAGTCCCCCATTTGGAGAATCACCAATCAAAGCTAGAGACTTAGAGTGTACAATTTCATCGATTTCATTGAATATTTCGCTGTGTTTCTCCATCTGCATTGAAGTTCCTCCGGGAGCACCGGCCGTTTATGAATACCAAGTTACCGGCGTCAATTTATATCTTTAACTAGAACTTTAGAAATCGAGAAAAGTATGCTCATAAAAATAAAATGGTAACATTACTCAATCCTGAATTTCTAAAACAAATTCACAAACATTATTCCCCCTAGAATCCAAAAAATTACGAACACACCCCCCATAATCACACAATTATAAACCCATGGTTCCATTTTTTACCAGTTTTCTCAAGCGATAGCAAACCTGTTACCAAATGCCAAGCAGGTCAAGGTCGAAGATGGGTCACACTGATTCTTTATAGAAATGTGAGACAGATTCAATAGAGAATTCCTGGATTTCTTAAGAAGTGGTTGAGAAAGTTCGTTCATTACACTGTGTTTGACTTGTTCTGGGGAGTCGCTGACTTAATCGGATGCCCTTCATCTACTACCGAAAGTTCTGACAATGCTTTTGCACACTCATCAGCTCAGCCAACCGTGAGAAATGTGACTTTGGTTTTCGGGGCAAAGAATTCATCTTAATGGGCAAGTTACCAAGGACAGGATACTAATATTCTGATTCTTGGAACTCTGAGCAGAGGATTGGGGGTCTTTTACCCTTTGGGGTTAGACCTCTACGGAGTTGGAGCATTCTCCATATCTCGTCGCATATTTCTCGGTTTTCGCAGTTTATGCAATCATATGCTGGGGCTGCTTTTACTGGGGTTGCTGTTCTCCATGCTTTCTCGGCTATGGTGCCGAGTTCCCTTACGTCCTCTTCACTTGAGGTTACTAAGATTACCTCAACGACTCCTGCTCTTGGAGGGTTTTTCTTAAGGCTCACCATGAGTGCTCTTCCTAGGGTTTCCAGGTTGAAGCCTTTCTTTACGGCTTCTCTGCTTACTCTGCTCCAGACTCTTTGACGCTGGGGAACTGCTCTCAGCATGTAGCCTTCCAGGTGAAGGTCGTACTGGTTTCGTCTAAGCAGTGAGTAGTCTTCAGGTTTCAGTCCCTTAACCTGTGCAAGGAGGATTTGGGCGAACGGCAGATCCCCTTTGGCTTCGGGGATATCGGGACCGACGATTGTTATATTGCCGTCTCTGACAAGTTCAGGATCCTCAGTCCAGAGGACAAACGCCGCTGATGCTGTTTTAGGATTTCCGAACTCGACGAAAGTGTCTTCCTTAAGAATTATTCCCGGCTCGCTGCTATGGGGGAGGCTTCGGTTGAGTTCTTCAACGCTTGTCGGGCACTGTATTTCTCTGGTTTTCCTTCCTCTGGTTTTCCATTCTTCTATACGTTGTCTTAACTGTTCCATGATTATGTCAAAAATTTCCAATGGTTCAGCCTCCAAGTGGGAGGAGAGTGTTATTATGCTTATATTATACCGCTCTCACATTTAATTTTAGGTTGTTAATAATTCCTCTAACCGATTCTAAGCTTGATGCCTCACTGGATATTTCGGTGATCGGCTTTCCAAGAGTGTCAAGCTCGGAGATGTTTTCATCTTCCGGTACTACGCCCAGCACCCTGAGTTCAAGTTTCTCAGCTTTCTCCCTTATCCCTCTTTCTTCATGTGGGCTTCTTACCCTATTGATTACAAGACCCGTTTCGCTGCAGTGCGTATACTTCTCTGCAGTTTTTCTTATCACCTCTGCGGTTTGAAGTCCTCTCAGTGTGGGGTCGGCAACTATTAGGAGGCTGTTCACAGACCTAATAACCTTCCTGTTTATCTGTTCGAGTCCCGCCTCGCAGTCCACAAGAGTAACGTCAAAGTTTTTAGACAACGATTCAATAGCGTCTCTGAGCAGGGTGTTTGCTGGACAGAAGCAGCCGGGACTAACCGGAGTACCTATGGCGAGGAGATTGAACCCTTTCTCTTCAACGAGGGCTTCAAGCAGGTAATAGTCAAGTGACCTCACCCTCTCCGCTCTTTCCTCTTCGCTACCTTTATCCGCTACTCTGATAATATCCTCTCTTACATCTTCGAGGGTTCGTTCCACCCGGAGTCCTAATATTCTCGCAAGGTGGGACATTGAAGGATCCCCGTCGATGAGGAGAACGTGAAGCCCAGGAATCTCCCTGAGAACAATCGCCATGAGTGCTGTTATAACAGTTTTACCAGCTCCTCCCTTACCGGACAACGCTATGATATGTGAATTCCTCAATAATAAACCTCCAAATTATGCTTCACGCCATTTATAAATAGAAGCATTTTTATTTTATATGTGCAATATATTTCAAATAGTATTATGAATTTTTGGAGGTCAAGAGTTGAGTGGAGAGAGTAAGGAGATCTCTTTGTTTGAGGTAGAAGTAGATTTTGAGAATCCCAGTTCCTGGGTGCGTCCGGATCGCCCGTGGGAGAAATGGTACCGCGAAGCAATCTATGAGGGAAAGAAGGTGAATATTCCAAAAACTATCAAGTATCCTGAAATACCCATACACTATTTCGGCCGACAGGCAGCATTAGATTATCCAAACAATGTGGCGGTCTATTATACTCCTGAGGAGAAGAAGTACACTTACCAAGAGCTTATGCACCACAGCGATAAGCTCTCAGCGGCACTGGCAGACCTCGGAATAGGAAAGGACGCCTCCATAGCAATATATATGGCCAATACTCCCGAATTCGTCTTTTCCCTCTACGGCATAACCCAAACCGGAGCAGCGGTCACCCCCATAAATCCCCTACTGAAAGCCCCAGACATCGCCCACATCGTTAGAGACAGTGGCATTATACAAACACTGATCTGCACCTCCAACCTTTATCCTGTAGTACAGCAGGCGCTGGAAGAAGTGGAATTAGAAAACGTAATAGTCGTGGGTCAGAAAATACCGGGAACCATAGACTTCCGGGAAATGGTTGAAAAGTATCCAGCGAAACCCCCTGAGGTCACCATAAATCCCAAGAAGGATGTCTGCGCACTAATGTACAGCGGAGGAACCACCGGGCTACCCAAAGGCGTAATGCTAACCCATTACAACATAGTTGCAGACGTCTTAGCAAGCGCTTATGCTCAGTTCGGAGACGACAAATCAAGGGCGGGAAAGGGCGTAGTTATTGCTACCCTCCCTATGTGTCATGTATTCGGTTTCACAATGGTTCAGTCATACGTGTATGCGAAATCCATGATGATAATGTATGCGGGATTTAATGCGGATGTTGTGATGAGAGACATTGAAAAGTATAAGAGCGAGGCATTCATAGGAATTCCGCTCATGTACTTCGTAATGGTCAACCACCCCAACTTCAGAAAGTACAACCTCTCCTCTTTAAAATTGGCGATTTCTGGAGCAGACACCCTGCCAACCACAATCTCTGAGCAGTGGAAAAAAGTCACAAACCTCGATGTGGGTCAGGGCTACGGTCTCTCCGAGGCAGGTCCAGTAACGCACAGCCAACCCCCATGGCTGCCCAAGATAGGAAACAGCATAGGGATACCAATAATAGACACGGATGCAAAAATCGTGGACTTGGAAACCGGAACTCAGGAACTACCACCGGGAGAGGTTGGGGAACTCATGATCCGGGGACCACAGGTAATGAAGGGCTACTGGAAGCAACCCGAAAAAACAAAAGAAACCCTAACAGAGGACGACTGGCTCCATACGGGTGACTTAGCCCGAATGGATGAGAATGGCTACTTCTACATAGTAGGGCGATTCAAAGAAATAATCAAATACAAGGGCTACAAGGTAATGCCAGACGATGTGGAAAGCGAACTATCAAAGCACCCCGCAATACTGCAATGTGTGGTAATCGGCGTACCCGACCCCAAAATAGGAGAAACCATTAAGGCCTTCGTAGTGCTAAAAGACGAGTACAAGGGCAAAATAAAAGAACAAGAAATCGTGAATTGGGCGAAGGAAAACATGGCGGGCTACAAGTATCCTAGAAAAGTGGAATACATAGACTCGATTCCAAGAACCGCGGTGGGAAAAGTTTTCAGAAGAAAACTGAGAGAAATGGAACTAAGTAAAATTTCCAAATCTTCTTAAAAGCCAAAAATTAAAATCTGCTACAATTCCCGCATCACTCACAAAACAGTTATTCAGAACGATAAGATTGAGTTATTCTCCCATTCTCTGGGGTGCGACCCCGTCGATGTCGTTGTTATCGGTGAAGTAACCCTGCGGGGTTGTTATAATACTATAAGTGTTTCTTTCTCATTTCTAAGTTGGCGTCTCTGAGAGCTTCCCCTATGGCTTTACGAGTGAGAGTGGATGCGTCAACGTCCCACATTGATTTGATCTCCGTTAAAGCAACACCTACTATAGATGCCTTCAAAAAGCCCACCACACATAGACGGATGAGATGTTTTTTACCTTTCAAAGGGAACAAATACTTCAATTTTTTGGACGTAATCGATTTTTAATTCATTTTTTTGGGACATAATTCAAGAGAAATTCAACGACAATTTCTTCATTTGGGTATTTAACTAGTTATAATGCCGTAAAAATACGTCATTTAATCAAAACCTTTAAATAAAAAAGGCGCCAAAATTTGAAGTAAGGAGTAGGAGGAGCGTGTTACTCCTATTATCGGATCGGCTCTGATGAGAACCCTGAAAATATGAACTTATGTAGCAAATCTACAAAATAAAAAAAGGAGAAGAGAAATTGGAAGGAAACAACAGAAACAACACAGCACACAGACGAAAACTTCGGCTCTTTAGAGGCAAAACCAAACACATCCTACTACTTATACCAGCAGTCCTAATCTTAACCTGCATTCTAGCCTTACCACTAGCATCAGGTCAAAACCAAACTCTAACTATACCCCTAGCATACGGTCAGATCCAAGCCAACGCTCTACCGCAAACAAACAGTATAAACTCCAAAGGAGACATATTAACCCTAGCAAATCCGATAACCCTAGGCAGTACAACCAACAATGGCGTACCTCTTACTGTTATTGGAAGTATGACGGTAACAGGCGACAGTATACTAAATAGAGACCTAGATATCTCAAACGCTCAACAGGTGATTCTCGGCTCACCCCTCTACGCCAGCGGAACAATGACCCTCACAGGGAATACAATCGAGTTAGGCAAACCCTGCGAATCTGGAGGAACCATAACAATAGAAGGAAACAGTACCTGGCCAGCAGAGAATAAAGCTAATGGAACCCTCTATGTTGGAAACAAAAACACGGGGAGCGAGGTCTACTTTAACATAACAAACTATTACCAGTACGTTGAGTCCTATGGAGGCGGCTACATAGGAGACTGGAACGATCAGTCAAACGACATCATACTACCAAACAGTGATATAATCAGGGTTTACAGCGGCCAAATCTACATATTCAGCGTAGAGCCCCCCGCACCGCTAACTAATTGGATAAAGGTCTGGATAAACCACGACTGGTGCAACATGACCATGAACGTCCTAATTTTAGGGGACATCGATACCAACATCAACCTGTGGGGGAATCCTTCGTATTCCGAAGAGAATTACAACGGAAAAGTTAACATAACCCAGTTCGCGCTAAACGGTGAGTTCCCCGACCTCATCCTCATCGACATCAATGATGTAATCCTAGATATGAAAAACACTCCCGCAAGATACTTAACTTTTGACAGCGGAACTACTTTTGACTCTTGGGGACCCTGGTTCGCCGTAGGCAGCAGCGAGGGCGCAGGCGGTGTGATGAATCTTACTGACACCTATGTCTACATGAACTCAAGTGAGTCCATAAGTTACCAGTTCCTAGACGATGATGAGCAGGCTGCAATAACTCTTGAGGCTAGCTCCACTTATACGCCGGCGACAATGTACGTTTCAACTACAGATCAGAGTATAACTGGTCTCGGCAACTCTATCATTACGAATGGTGGCGTCTCAGCGTTGGGCGTCTCAGATATTAGGAACGTAAACCAGATAACGGAAGGCACATTTGAATTCACAGGCAATATGCTCATAACAGGAACCTCAACGATAGAAGGCGACATAAAAATCACAGGATACAATAAGCTGCAAGCCCCGATAACAGTGTCAGGTCAGATGAATGTGAACAACGGCCTGATGAGTGGTACATTAACTCTGAATCTTCCAAGCGGGAGTATGGAGACAAACGGCGAATTGAACATAGACGACGGTGAAATGAACATTCTCCAAGGAACAATGGAGATGAACTCCACCGGAATCTACGTATATGGCGCTACAAGCACTACAATAGGATGCACCATAACCTCTACCGGCATAATGGAGATCACTGGAAATCCCTCCATACAAGGAAACATAGGGATCTCTGGACACAGCTACATGCAGGGGAGCATTAGTATTAGATCCCCACTGCTAAGCCTGGACGGAGAGATGGTGACTGATGGAGACATGAGCATAGCCAATGGTGCAATAAACATACTGAATGGACACATGGTCATGGATGATGCGGGTTCGTCTATTACAGGTGACTCAATCGCTGTTGAGGGAACAGTTGACTTCAACGGTAACGCCACGATAACTGGCAGCATTGGAATCGTTGGACACAGCTACATGCAGGGGAGCATTAGTATTAGATCCCCGCTTCTTAGCCTGAGCGGAGTGATGGACACCACAGGAATGATGAGTATAACAGATGGTGCAATAAACATCCTGAACGGACACATGGTCATGGATGACGCGGGTTCGTCTATCACAGGCGATTCAATCGCTGTTGAGGGAACAGTTGACTTCAACGGCGGTGCCACAATAACCGGCGAAATTGGAATCTCAGGCTACAACTACATGCAGGGCTTGATAACTGTTCAAGGCGACATGAACATAAACAACGGTCTGACATCGGGTACAATAACCCTAACTATTGGCAGCACAATGGAGACCACCGGAACCATGACCATAACCAACGGTGAGATAAGCATCCCAAGCGGAAGCATGGTTATGAACGACGCAGGCTCGTTCATCACAGGCGACACAATAACGGTTACCGGTGACCAGATAAACTCTCTAGGAACCACGGAGGTCAACGGCGATGTTACAATGACCGGCGACATAGGGATCTCGGGATACAACTACATGGAGGGCTTGATAACTGTTCAAGGCTACATAAACATAAACAACGGCAAAACCATAGGTAAAATAAACCTAACTATTGACGGCACCATGGAGACCACTGGCTCTATGAATATAACCGAAGGCGGAATAAGCGTTCCCGGCGGAAGCATAGTCATGAACTCCACCGGAGCGTACATCACAGGCGACACGATAACGGTTACCGGCGACCAGATAGCGTCCCAGGGAACAACCGAGGTTACCGGCAACACTATCATGAAGGGCGATTTTGCGATGGGTGGAACCAGCTACATTAAGGGACCGGTTAGCATTTCTGGATCCCTGAACATCAACTTCGGCACAATGATGGGAACCGGAACCATTGTAGTATCCGATGGCTTTATGCAAACCGTCGGCAGTATGAACATAATAAACGGAACGGTAACGGTAAGCGGTAAGATAGTCATGGACTCCTCGGGGACCCACATCGGCAGCACAACCAGCATCACAGGCGACACCATAACGGTTAACGGAATAGTGACCAACGCTGGCTCTGTGAAGATGACCGGCACATTCGTGTTAATGATTCCCATGAGTATGACCGGTGTGATGGTGACAAACGGCATCACAGCCATGGGAGGTCTCGGCACAATCAACGGTATCATGAACGTCATGGGAAACATCATGATGTCCGGTATGACAGTGAT
>JAUQZE010000035.1 GCA_030587365.1 Candidatus Freyarchaeota archaeon
CTCACCACCTCCAGCATCAAAAGGCAACCCAAGATTTGTGTGCATCCCTACCAGCTCCTTCGGGTGAGGTACACCAACAGGAACGGAAAAACGAGCCTGAGAAACCTCCTAGTCCTCTCGGTTAATGGTGGCAAATTGTCCGCCTACTGTTTTCTGAGGGGTGAGGTGAGAACCTTCCTCAGATCGAGGATGGAAATCCTACACGCCCAAAACATTCCGCTCAGCTCATAAAAAACATAATTATTACATCCTGCCTAACAAAGCTTAAGAAAAAATTAAGAAGCAATATACCGCTTTCATATAGAGTCTTCTTGCAGGGAGAAGATAAGCTTTTTAACAGCAATAAAAAATAGAGAAGCCCCGAATGAGGCTTTTTCTCATTAAGTGATATCTATATTTTTGAGATGAAATCTGGTTCTCTAAATTCTATATCCTCTCGTATTTTCCATATCCTGTTTCTTCTCTATCCTCTTTCTCTTCCGTCTTTTTTTCTAACTCACTGGTTTCTTTTTCAGTTTCTTTTTCTATGAGTGCTTTTCTGGCTCTTTTGATTTTTCTGACTAGTTCGCTTTTCTCTTCCGTCTTTTTTTCTGACTCACTGGTTTCTTTTTCAGTTTCTTTTTCTATGAGTGCTTTTCTGATCAGTTCGCCTTTCTTTCTCTCTTTATCTTCTTGTTCCTCGATTATCTTTAGTACGGTTGCGCTTATTTCTCCGGGGACTCCTACAGAGTGCAATAGTTTTTCACGGTCGGCTGGAATGGCTTTCACAAGTTCTGTAACCAGAGCGTTTGCTTCATGATAACCCATTCCTGACTCTGCTAATAATGGTACTAGAAGACCTGCGAGTTCTAGGGGCACGTGCACCTCAAATTTAGGCTCCATACCTATGATACTCATTTCCTCTGCTAAAATCTTCAATGTTAGTCTTTCACGTGGAAAGATTTTCGCATCAACCTTTTCCCCGCGACTCATGGCTACTATCATCTGGTCAATTCTCCGTACAAGGGCGGGTATCCGTGCTCTCTTAACATAAACGTATCCCGAAAACCCGCTAACCGGTATAGCCATCGAGAAGATTAAAAGCAGAAGCATAGTCATGGGCACGCGAACATTGACTAATGGAATTAGAACTGATCTCTCTTTCCCCTGCAAGAGGAAGACCGACTGCTGCGGCTCGTAAAGCTCCGAACTTGCACTGACCACTATGGGATAAGCTGACGGAGGCAAACCAAACGTCGGAACCACTACAACATAGTACCCACCGCCTAGAGGAATCGAAGGCAATCCACCAGCGGAGACGGATGCATCGGAAATCGCTGCTCCCTCAATTTCATTAGTGGAAATGGAAGAACTGGGAGTCTCGGCCTCTGCGAATCTGAAGACGAGGATTACAAAGGGCACATCATTTTCAGTTTGGCCATAGTTGCTGCAGAAGAATATCTCGGGACTGTTTAAATCCGAGAAATAGAAGGTGGAAGAATATAAAACACTTGGAATATTCTGAACAACCAATAGAACTAACTTGGACCCCCGAGTGTAATTCTCTTTCTCGGCGATGATTTCTATCAGATAGTTACCGCGGGGGAACGTGAGATTTAAATTGGCATAGTACGCACCACTGTTGTTTGCGTCAATCAGAGAACCACTATCTACAAGAGAGTCATTACTATCCCAGACTGAGTATTCAACAATTGCGTTTTTGACAGTCTCATTATGGGACGTATCGTTTAGTTGAACACTGATGGACAGTAGTTCGTTGACTATACCTGAAAACATATTTCTACACGTTATTTCCATTGAAAGCGCATTAATAGATAAAACCACTTGACCAGCGGCAGGTAAGAACGTGTGACTACCGTTAGTGCCCTCTGTTGTGTTTATGTAAACTAGATACATCTCGCCTCCATAAAGTAGTGACCAAGGAACAGTAAACTCATAGTATATATCCGAGCCTGAACCTTGTGGAGATTCTTCCCTAGGTCCATATACATTTGTTCCGTTAATGAAGTTCAGAGTCCAATATAAGTGACTGTTAAGCTTCGTAGTATTGAGGTTATTCTCAGCGTTATCTTTCCAGTATATTTTAAGAACCACATTTTCTCCCCAAGTAGGTGTCACGAAAGTTGCATTAGAAAGAATATAAGTGTATATGTATTGTCCGCCACTAGGGAAGGGTACCGTAAAATTGAGCTTAGTATAACTAAGCATAGCAAAATTTGGGTAGCTCTCCCCTAACTGAGTGGTATTGTCCCAAAAAGCGGTAATAGTATAATTAGTTCCTCCCTGAACATTTGACCTTTTTATGTGGAACTCTGCCCAGCCAGTCGCGTTGACATGACTGGAGATAACGATTTGCCCTGAAGTTTTGTTTGTTACTTGAACATAGGCGTTCGGTATTGGATAGTAGTCATCCCCATCTTGGAATTGTGTTCGACACAATAGTGTAGCAATGTTCCATAGTTTCAAGTTAATAGTGAGATCTTTATTAACATATTTTGAGGTAGAGTTTTTTTCTCCGCTATAAGTCTCAGTCGCGGTGAAGTTGTAGGTTCCCAGATACAAGTAGAATGATGCCAAACCGTTAGAGTCGGTGAGCTTACTAGTAACATAGTTATTGCCTTGGTATACGGTTACATTTGCGCCTGCTAGGGCGAAGTTGTCATAGTCGGTTACGTTAACAATTACTGTGTAGTGACATTTCTCCACGGCGGGGCTTATTCCCCCTGGTGTGGTACTAATTGCTGATGAGTATATTGAAGGTGCTAGTAGTGTGGGTGTGTAGGAGGATTGTGAAATAACAGTTCCTATGAGAAAGATGGATAGTAGGAATAAACTACATAATATTATGCCTTTTTTCTTCCTACCCATGTGACGCCCTCCATTTATGCGAGCTGTTCTTGGTTTAGGATTGAATGTTTCTCGCTTTAACCTTGGTAATGTCTTTGGTATGTCTTTAGAACTGATTTATATTTTTTGAGGTATTCCTATATTAGGTTTTCGTTTCTAGATTTTTCTAGGACACTTTTAAATTTTTCTATTTTTCGGTTTATTAAATTTATCTGAACTGTTTTGTACATGAGTTGCACCAGAAACTTTTTACACCATATAATTTATCCTCAATCGCCTGTCGAAGGTGTCTCTAACCCCCCATCCTATTAAAGAGGATACAGCTATTTAAAGTAACAAACTCCCAAGGAAAGAAATATTTTTGTAATTGGGTTTTTCGTATCCCTTTAAGAGTAACTTAAAAACTGGAATTTTTCATTTTAAAATTTTTACTCTTCTCCCCTCCACACTTAGTTTCCCTTCAACAAAAAGCTTAACTGCCTCTACATATATTTTATGTTCCTTTTCCAGAATTCTATCTGAGAGGGTCTCCTCCGTATCGTCATCATAAACAGGTACGATATCCTGAATTATGATGGGGCCATGATCCATTTCCGCATCCAAAAAGTGAACGGTGGCTCCGGTGTACTTGACTCCGTATTCAAGCGCCTGCTTCTGAGCGTTCACCC
Organism: Candidatus Freyarchaeota archaeon; assembly: GCA_030587365.1. Classification (GTDB taxonomy): domain Archaea; phylum Asgardarchaeota; class Jordiarchaeia; order Jordiarchaeales; family Jordiarchaeaceae; genus Jordiarchaeum. Next base: position 3,516 of record JAUQZE010000035.1, read on the forward strand.
CCGGAAAAGATGGTAGTAGGGCGGGGTGGATGTTCATCATCCTGTTCTTGTATTTGTTCACGAAGTACGGGCTGAGCATAAGCATATAGCCGGCGAGAAGCACTAAGTCCACTTTTCTCTTCTCAAGCTCCCCAATAATCTTCTTATCATACTCAACCCTTTTTTCCTCCCTGTGCTCCTTGTCTTTCCAAAAATCCTGGGGATCAATAAAGACAGCCTCTATACCGTGATCTCTAGCCCTCTGCAGTGCCAAAGCATCCTTCCGACTGCTGATGACGACCCTAATCTTTGCCTTAATATATCCTGACTCCACAGCATCTATAATCGCTTGAAGGTTAGTACCCCTACCAGAAACAAGCACCCCAATATTCATTTAAAACCCAACCTGAATTCAGTTATGACCGCTTAGGGCAATGTCCGCTATTCCCTAAGGTTCAAATTCCAAATAAAAATTTTCGTCACTCACGAGTTAGCTTCCTTTTTCTCTTTTTAATTAAGTTATCAATCTTCTCCAACCTTTCTCTTATTTCTTTTAGGTCTTTATCCTCTCGAGGAATTGCCTCAGTAATTTTTTCAGTTTCTTCAGTGACGGTGGATGAAACTTCTTGTACCAGTTCTGTAATTGGTTCTTCTGAGGACTTCTCGCTTACTTCTTGTACCTGTGGGGCTGGATGTCGGTCTTCTGGTTCTCTAAACAAGTCAGCATAATTTTCCTCTAGGTGTTTAGCGGCAGCAATTAAAACTCCCTCTTTCGCGTAACTTTCTAATGCTAAGACAGTATGGGGAGAAACCTTATAGACTAGCAGGTTGCTTTTTGTTAATCTTTTGACCTGAAAGTCACCTACCTCACAGTATGCGAAAACTTGAATCAATTTTTTAAGAGTTTCCACTGATTCTGGCAAGAGGGAGGAATAAAGAATATTGCCATCATCATCTAGAAACGCTACATAGAATCTCCCCGTTATGGACTCTGCCATCTTCTTCGTGATTGCTTCAAACCCCTTCTCCATAGGTTACGCCTTTTTGTTTTTTATTAATGGTTGAAATTAAAATAAAAAAATGTGTTAATAAATCTTTTTTAAACTCTGAAAAACAAAACCAATCAAAGATATTTTCATCCTCCAACCGCGTGTTTCCTCAAATATTTTTATGTTACACTTGCTCAATCGAATCTATCCTAGGAAATCCTTAACATTTTTACCCGAATCTGGATAATAGTATCCGCCCTCCCGAATCGCAAAGACTTCTTCCTGCACAATTTTTAATCCGAAAATCACTAACCATAGAGGTTATGGACTTAATTATACTAGATTTTCACAGATGAACACACAGTGGCTTTTGGTTGTGTATTTTGGCTTAATAGTTTCGATTATTATGGTTGTTCTCACGCTGGCGCTCATTGCTTGGAAGCTCTCTGCCCGATCCCAAAGGATTGCTATACTAGTGCTTATCCTTGGTATCTTGGAAGCGCATATCTTTATTATCGGACATTTTCTGGTCCATAACATAGGTATTACTCATTTCCAATCACTTATCGAAATTTTCCTGTACCTTGCCATTGCAAGCGGAATACTCGCCGGTTACGGTGGAATTTTCACTTGGGCTATCCTAAGGAGAGAGAAACTTGCTAAGGAAGCGAAAGCCAAGAAAGCATAATAATCTGGTTAAATAGATGCAACTACTCTCTTCTCTTTTTATTAAGTAAAAGTGGGTATATGTTAATCGTAACAAATTGGTATATGATAATCGACTGTAATTCAAGAAAGTATGGCGGGTTCAAAAGCATCCAAGAAGAGGCAATAATCGCCAGAATGCCGCCGATAAGAGCCAACGAAACACCTATCTTTACACGCGAGTTCAACTTCTCAAACTCCCCTTGAATTGTTTATGCAGAGATACTCTCTCCAAAACTGTAATTATTTTTACTTCTGTCTAGATAAAGGTTTCATTTTAAACATGGTTTAAAAACAAAACATCCCACATCCCACAAAAGCAAATAACCTTCAGTATTTTGAAGAATTTTATAAAATTATACTCGTAGGAAAAAGAAGGTAAATTAATCCAGAGATTAGGGAAAATAAAAAGAGAAAAGGATAGTTGGGTCTATTTAATTCTTATTTGGATTTCTTGGCTTTTGCTTCCTTAGCGGTTTTCTCCGGCTTTGCAGCTGCTCCCGGGCTCAGACCAATCTTAGCCATTATCCCGCCAATTACGGCGATTGCTCCACCTAAAAGGCCAAGGTATAGAAAACCGAATAGGTTCAATGCCTCCAAGATGCCAAGGACAATCACTAGTGTAAGAATCGTGTTTATGTGTTTTAAAAGCTTCTTGGCAAAGAGCGCTAGAATTAGAACAACTATAATAACCGAAGCCGCGAAGCTCAAATACCTAAGCAAAACCAAAATAAATAATACGTTAGGCATCAGTGAGAGGAAAAGTGAAGTAAAAAGGCTTGGTGGAACCAAAAGCGTCCAAAAGAAAGGAATGAGACCCAGAATGCCGCCGATAAGAGCCAATGGAATGCCAATCTTTACGTATGTCAAGTTCAATCTTTCATCTCCATCACTCGCTTGCATAAATGAGCATTTACTAAAGATTTAAACTTAATCTCCATCAAATCAATGGTTAACGCTAAATGACGTATAATCAACAAAACCACTATGAACAACCGCTCAATTGTACAAGAAAAGCAGCAAAACATCAGAAGACCCTGATTCTAAGATTTGGGAGGACAATATTTGTATCCCCAAAGTAAGAGTTCATTTGGATTAATAAAACAAGGCATATCTATTACGGTGTTCTTCCCAGTATCATTACTCCGTTAAGCTGATCGGTTCCACCCATGGCGTGTGAGAAGGCTGTTTCAACATCTGGAATCTGATGTTTTCCGGCTTTTCCTTGAATTTGCATTGCGGCTTCCGCGACTCTGGTGAGTCCGGTGGCTCCTATGGGGTTGGTGCATAAGACGCCCCCTGAGGGATCGCAGGGCAGTTCTCCGTCCCTCATCACTACTTTATCCTCAACCAGCTTGCACGCCTCGCCCTTTTCGCAGAATCCGAAGCACTCGTAATATAGTAGTTCTTGGAATGTGAAGGGATTATAAACTTCCGCCATGTCCAGTTGTTTTAAGGGTTTGGTTATATTAGCCATCTTGTATGCGGCTTTGGCGGCTTCGATTGCCGAGTCCCATATTACCTTGTCACTATCACCCATCCAGTACTCGTCTCCCCGGTACCCCACACCCTTCACCCATACCGGTGTATCGGTTATTTTTCTCGCCTTTTCCTCGGAGGCGAAGATTACCGCGGTGGCTCCGTCGGATGATGGGCAGACATCCAGCAGTCTAACGGGATAGCATATTATTCTTGATTTTAAAACATCGTCCACCGTGATTTTTATCTGAATGTGGGCGTTAGGGTTGTCGAGTGCGTCGTTGTGGTTTCTCACCGATATCTCAGCCGCTGCCATTCGCACTCTATCTTCTGGAATTTTGTACCGGTGCATGTACTCGTTGGACTGGGTTGCGAAGACACTTGGAGCACCAGCAGTGAAGGGCCTCTGGAAGGAGGCGTCGACCACAGTGGTCATTGTTCCTTGCGGCTCCCCCTCGTACTGTTTTTCCGCCCCCACCACCATAACCAAATCGAAGAGACCCGAAGCAACATGGTAGTACCCGGAGTGAGCTATAGACATTCCGGTGGTTCCACAAGTCGCCACCCGTATCACGGGTTTTAAAACTGCACCTGCGGGGTCACTGCCCCAGTAGAGGTGAGGGGCGTTTACTCCTTCCATGGGTGCAGGCATGGAACCGGTTACAACCGCGTCTATATCTTCTACTTGTAACCCGGCGTCGTTCAGAGCTTTATTAACCGCGTCATAAACCAGTTCAGGAAAGCTTGCGTCTGTTCTTTTTCCGTGTTTCGTTTGACCCGTACCAACTATAGCCACTTTCCTAACCATTCTTATCTCCCTTTCCTTAAATTTTCGGCTTACCCTAAATTGTTAAAATTTGCCATAATTTTTAAGAATGCCTAATGATAATTGCTTTTTTTAGAATTTTCCTAGTTCTTCTCTTCTTGAACTCTTGGTATATTCAATTATCAATATAAGTTTTTTTATGGTTTTTATAAGTTATTTTCATGGTGAAAAGTAGCTGGCTGCGTAATCGAATTGATTTGTGTTTTCAATTTTATTTGAAATAATTCGGTGAAATAATTCCTGATTTTGATTCCATAAACCTTTAATATGGGACTTCGATTCTCTCCACATGTTTGTCATAATTGTCTTCCGCGTTGAGATTAAAAAAGGGTCTACTCCCTATTTGGGGTTCTTGGTTTGAAGTTGGTTACCGCTGATCACCATATCCATTCGACTTGGTCTGATGGTTATTCCAACATCAATAGTATAATTAATTACTGTATCCAGAAGGGCTTGAAATCGGTGGGAATTACTGACCATTACTCGCGCAATTCTGCGAAGTGTTCCCAAATCACAGAAGACTTATCTGGGTATTTTGAGGATTTGCGGTCAGTATCCGAGGCGTGCCGTGATAAAATAGTTTTAAGGAAGGGTATAGAGATAGATACCCGGGCTTGCAGTTTTGATTCTCCGGCGGAATGCAGCGCTCTTACCTCCCAGAAATTCGACTACTACCTTTTTGAGTACGTTACCGATAATTTTGGAGCGGGTGCGAATTTCTCACTCGATAAAGATAATCGGGAGCCGCTCGTACTGTTAAAACGCATAAGGGACTTTAAGAAACTCCTGCCCAAAGAATGTTTAGTGGGTCTGGCCCACGCTTATCTTCACATATTACCCGTTGAGGAACTGAAAGAAGCGATTGAAATACTAATAGACGCTGACATCTTTGTTGAACTCAACTCCACCTACCAGAATTACAAGATGGACGGCTTTGAGAAGATATTCGAAACGGATGAAATAAAACTCTCACTAGGATCCGACGCTCACACGCTGCACCAAATTGGCAAACTTTCACAACCTCTAAAATACGTTAAAAAATTCGACGCTTTAGATAGACTTGTTTTCATGGATGGCGTCGACGAACTAGAAATAGAAATTAAGAACGTTTAAAATAAGATTCGCTTTGTCTGCATCTCTATTTTTCATTTCTCTCGTGTTTTTTAGCGGTTTTTCTCTTTCTGGAAATTGTGGGTGATATTTTTTGCGGTTTTTTCAGTCTTCTCTCTTTCTTCATCATTTCCCGCATGTAAACCTGAGAGATGAGAACCACTATTACCAGTATTACGCTGTAGAAATAGAACATGGACTCGAATCCAAAATAAGAACTTATTAGAGCTCCAGCCACTGGTCCAATGCTATAGCCTACATAATATGCTATGTCGAAGAGTGACATAACAGTTGCATATGCTTCGACGCCTTCTTCCTGAAGAGACTCTATAGCTAAGGGGGTCAAGGGTGTCCAGGCTATAGTTGCAACAGCTGCGTTGACCATTATGCATGCTGTTAAACTTACCGGGTCGTTGCAGAAGGGTATAATCAGGTTTACCACAGCCAGCAAAGCCATTCCCACCACTATAAAATTTTTTCTTCCGTATCTGTCAGATAGTCTGCCGGCTAATGGTCGACATGCTGCGTAGCTGAGAGACGCCGCTCCAAAAACTAAACCTATCTGCGTACTGGAAAGATTAAAACGCCCAGATAGGTAGGGAGGCATCAAAGGCTCAAGGAACCCCCAGAAAATCATAGTTAAAACATTTATGAGTATTAGTATGAGCACATTTCTGATTCCAAGAGCTCTCCTGAGTATCTTTCTGTAAGGTAATGTCTCTACCACTGTTTTACTTCTGGTCTCTCTCAATCTAAAAAACATGTAAACGCACATAAATAGCGAAAGTGACGCTATCACTAGAAAGGGAATATTGAAATTTATATCTGCCAAGACTCCCCCCACCAAAGGCCCAGCAATACCACCCACACCAGTTACTCCGGCTGCGATTCCCAATTTTTCCCCCTTATCTCTTCCCGGAAAGGTATCTGCCACCAAAGCTAGAGCCGAAGACCAGGTCGCCGAAGCGGCTAACCCCTGCACAGCCCTACATGCCACAATCAATGGTACGTTTCGGGCTAAGGGATAGAGCAACGAAGATACGCTCAAAAAAAGCATTCCCAGAACCATGAAGGGCCTCCTACCGTAACGGTCGGACATCAGCCCAAAGGGAATCGTGGCTACCAACTGTACCAAAGCGTACGAGGCGAAGATAATCCCCAAATCAAGATCAGAGGCACCTAGTGACACTGCGTACTGGGGGAGAAACGGAACTATGAGTCCGTATCCTAGGGTATCAATAAACGCACTTGAGCAAACAATCACCAGTATCTCCGTCGAGGGGCTGATACTTCTCAGAGGCAACCGCAAAAAAATCGCCCGCAAAAACCTGTTTGTATTTTTCTAACAAACAAGTAGCTTGTATACTTTTTTTAAGCTTAACTTCTTTCAAATTATATTATTGATGAAAAAAGTTCAGTCACAATTATAAAAAGGATTCATTAATTGCTTCTTTCGACTGAAAGTAAAGAAACTGGTTTAAGAGAGGAAAGTAAATAATAGTAATCATTAGGATGGTTTGTTTTAATGGGTTTAATCGGCGGATTGAAAATCTGAAACTTTTCAAGTCTCGTTGTTTTCGTTTTTCAGTTTGCTTCCCCTAGTTTTCTGTGGTTCAGCCTCCTTCTTTTGGAAATTTCCTGCTCAATGATTTGTGGTCTCTTTAGCTTTGTTTTCTTCTTCTTTATTTCTTGCATGTAGGCCTGTGAGAAAATAAGACATATTACAAGCATCAAGCTGTAAAAGATGAACATGGAATCAAATCCAAAATAAGAACTCGTAAAAGTTCCAATTACAGGACCGATACTATAACCTACATAAAACGCTATGTCGACGAGTGCCTGGACGGTGGCGTACGCTCCGACTCGCCGGTCCTGAAGAGACTCTATGACTAAGGGTGTCAAGGGTGTCCAGGCTATGGCTGCTACAGCTGAGGAGAGCATCAGGAAGATCGTTAAGCTCACGGTATCCCAGCTGAAGGGTATGATTACGTTTGCTACGGCTAGGAGAATCATTCCACTTATTATGAACTTCTTTCTCCCGTATTTATCCGATAGTCTGCCGACTACTGGTTGAATTATCGCGTAGACGAAAGTCATCCCTCCAAAAATTAAACCTATCTCCGTGCTTGAGAGATTAAAACATCCGGACAGGTATGGGGGCATTAAAGGCTCAATGAATCCCCAAAAAATTGTTGTTAAAACGTTAATAATTATGATTATGAGAACATTTCTTATTCTAAGGGATTCTCCAATCATCTTTCTATAAGGAATTCTTTCCACTGATTCTTCTCTTCTTTCAACCTTCAGCCTGAAACCCATATAGATGAACATGACTATACAAGCCGAGGCGATTATTAGAAAAGGTAAGTTAAAATTTACATCGGATACAACTCCTCCCACCAAGGGCCCGGCAATACCCCCCATATTGGTGGCTCCGGACGCAATTCCCAGTTTCGCCCCCTTATCTTTTCCCGGATATACGTCTGCCACTAACGCTATAGCTGAAGACCAGGTCGCCGCAGCCGCTAAGCCCTGTACCGCCCTGCACAATATCATCAAGGGTACGTTTCGGGCTAAGGGATAGAGCAGCGAAGCCACACCCAAAAGAAGCATTCCCATAATCATGAAGGGCCTCCTACCGTAACGGTCGGACAGCAGCCCAAAGGGAATAACGGTCACCAACTGTACCAAGGCGTAAGAGGCGAAAATGATACCCACATCTAGGTCAGATGCGCCAAGGGATATGGCGTACTGTGGAAGAAAGGGAATTACGATTCCGTATGCCAATGAATCGATAAATGCGCTTATACAAACAATCACCAGTATTTCCGTCGAGCGGGACATCTTCTTCTTGAATTGTCTCTGCAAATGAATCGCCCCCAGAAGAATTTTTCTTTTCGCCCATGGTAGAATAGGCTTGAAGATTTTTTAAGGCTAACCCATTTAAAAGCCTCAACAATTAAGGATTTTTGACTTATTTTTTTAAAATTACTCACCGATTTCCCGAGTTTTTTTGGAAAACTTTCTAATGAATATTCCCTTCTCGATTATCAAAGTTTGAGTAACTATAATCATTACAACGAGCATCCCACTAAAAACCCAGAAGATGGATTCGAAACCAAAGTAAGAGGTTATAAACACCCCCAGCATAGGACCAACGCTGTAACCCATAGTGTACGCGATGTTAAAAAGACCAGAAGCCGTCCCAAAGCTTTCCATATTTTTACTCCTCAAGGATTCCACCGCCAAGGGCATCAGTGGGGTAAAAGCCAATGCCCAGAAGATTCCCGTAATCCCCAGTATTAGGAAAAGTAAGGGCACACTGGAAGCGTACGGAATTAGTAGACTCAATATACACAGGGCTACAAGTCCGCCTACAATGAATACCTTTCTTCCATACCTGTCTGACATCCTACCCACAATCGGCTGAAAAACAGCAAATGTTAGAAAAGCCACCCCAAAAAATAATCCAATCTCCGCACTAGACATATTAAATCTCCCACGCAGATAGGGCGGCATAAGTGGTTCGATGAATCCAAAAAATATTGCTATCATACTGTTGATAAACACAACTATCAAAACATTTCTGATTCTGATAGCTCCGCCCAGCATCTCACGGTAAGGTATAGAAGCTTCCACAGTTTCCTTTCTCGCCAACCGCAATCTAATAAGCATATAGAAAAAGGCAGCGAAAGCTACGGAACCTACAATGAAAAATGGTAAACCAAAGTTAATACCACCCAAAACTCCACCCACAACCGGCCCAGCGATACTGCCTAGACCAACAGCCCCATTTGCAACACCCAACTTTTCACCCTTATCACTTCCCGGATAAGTATCGGCTACAAGAGCTAGGGCAGAAGACCAAGTCGCAGAAGCAGCTAACCCCTGCACCGCTCTGCAAGCAACCAATGCCAAGACGCTCTTGGCGAAGGGATAATACAGGAAAGACGCTGCCAATAAAATCATTCCCCCCATCATGAAACGTCTTCGCCCATACCTATCCGAAAATAACCCGAAGGGAACTGTCGTAAAGAGCTGCACTATAGCAAACGCGGCGAAAATGAGTGCCAAATCAAAATCTGATGCACCTAGAGATAAAACATAGGTTGAAAGAATGGGAACCACTATTCCGTAACCAATGGAATCAACAAAGAGACATAAAAACACGACTCCCAAAACCTCTCTCGCCGAAGTAATGGAAGCCGCCTTCAGTTTCAAAGAATCCTCACCATGACCTTCCTGCACCGCTGCTAAGAATAACTTACAAACTTTACACTAAGCTATTATACTTTTCCTACCTCATTTTTCGTATGATAACTTTTAACCAAACAGCGGAGCAAAAAACATACTCAAAAAAAGAAATAAAATAACAAAACTTCCAAAAGACTCCAAAAAAACCACAATCTATGCTCCCAAAAAACATTAAGCTTCAAAATTTGGAAAATATTCATAAACAAAATAAAGTCTTCAGAGTTTTGCGGCCCTGGTGGGAGATTTCTCTTATTGGAGCCCCTTGGGTATTCATGGAAATGTGCTATAATTTTCAGCTTATTCTTTGCTTAGATGATCTTGTCCAAAGATAGATGGGTTGTACTCCTGAGCAGTGCAGGACTCAAAGTATGAGTTTGTCCATAGATTATAGCGCTCCTCGTGAAAAAACCAGCATGAAGCAGCGTTAGCTATTTTTAATAAGGACACAGATAGTGAAGAAATCTTGATAAGATATTGAGCATTGTAATAAATGAGGTGATAAATTTGAAGGGATTTGTAGGCGTTATTGAGAAAGAAACCAAGAAAAACACCGATTTCCGCCGTGTACTGTACACTGGGAAGTATAGTCAGCTAGTACTCATGAGCCTTAAGCCTGGTGAAGAAATAGGTGAAGAGACACACGATGATGTTGACCAATTCTTTCGATTTGAGGAAGGGGAAGGAAAAGTGATAATTGACGGTGTGGAACACCGTGTAAAGGACGGAAATGCAGTCGTCGTCCCTGCGGGTGCTAGACATAATGTGATCAATACCTCTAAGGCCGCTAATCTCAAACTTTACACGATTTACTCGCCACCCGAACACCAAGATGGGGTAGTGCGCCGCACCAAAAAAGAAGCGATGGCTAGTGAGGAGCATTTTGACGGAAAAACTACAGAATAGCTCAATATTCAGTATTAAGTGTCATCATTTTTTCTTTTACGAAAAATTTATTCTCTTCTCCAATTCTTACTGCTTAAACAGGTAATGGACTTCAAAAAAATAAAAATAGGTAGAAGAGTTAGTAAGGGTAACCTCCCCTATTTCCCCTACTTCTCTTTTACTTTGACTTCTACGGGCTTTTCTACGGTGGTTGGCTCCTTCTTGTGAACCTTCAGTGTGAGAATACCGTCCTTGAGATCCGCCTCTACCTTATCAGGAATAATCTCCTCTGGGAAGCAGATGCATCTGCTGAATTCATAGGGTCGCTCTCTGTATAGGTAGTTCTTATCCCCCTCCTCCTTCACTTCGCCACTGATTTGCAAAATATCACTGCTCACGTTAACCTTTATATCATCCTTTGAAAGTCCAGGGATTTCCGCAGTAACAATGTAACTGTCACCATTGTCCTCCATATTCGTCCTCGGGTAACATCCACCTACTGATCTGAATTCCACGATTCTTCTTGAAGGCAGTACTTCGAGCCAAGGTCCAAATAACCCGTATGTTCTATAAATTACATCTGGCTCACAAGCCACTATGTCTCCAATGTCTACTCTACTCACTGGTTATCCCTCCAGTATACTTCTTTCATTAGTATACAATTTCTGGTTGTATACTAGAAGTAGATATATATAAACCTTTCGACCAGCAAACCATTTATCCCAGAAAACGTGTCAAAAAAGAAGGTAAAGAGAGCGGTGTGAAAATCTCGACTCTAGTCTAGTCGAGGAGAAGGTTATACATTAAAAATTGGTCTTTTTGAAATATGTATGGGTAGTGTTAATTGTTTAAAGGGCTTGTCGCCGATCTTTTTGTGAATTTCTTTCTCAAGCTCTTTCAGGGTCATTTCGGTTTCTTCTCTGGTTTCTCGAACCCGAACTTTGAGTTTTTCACCCTCCACCTCTTTGTCCCCTACCACTATTATGTAGGGTATCCATTCCTCCTCCGCCTGTTTTATCCTTCTTGCCACAGTTTCGCTTCGGTCGTCGATATCTACGCGCACTCCTTTGATTTTCTCTGCGAGTTCTTCGGCGAATTTCAGATGTCTTTCGGCAACCGGAATTATTCGTAGCTGAGTGGGGGAGACCCAGACTGGCAGCATTGGGGGTTTGCCTTCCTTCTTCATTTTTACTGCGGTGTCGAAAAGAGTGAATAGGTATCTCTCAATGGTGCCGATTACAGCTGAGTGCAGTATGAAGGGGAACTTTTCGTTTCCATCAGCATCCGTGTATTTTATTCCGAACCTCTTACTGTTTCCGAAGTCTATCTGAACAGTGCCTATCTCTCTAGGCCTGTTAAGGTCGTCAGCTATATGGTACTCGTTGTTTATCGACCAGTAATAGTTTATTCCCGGAGGATAGAAACATATGAGCAGATTCTTCTTTCTAGTTTTGGCGAGTTTGAGCAGGAAGTCTTTGTTTCTATTGTAGAAATCTTCTGAGGTCAGGTTTATGAGCAGCTCATAGTTTCGCCCAAGCTCGTCTAAAGCCTCGTAGATTTTTTCGTGGATTTTGTAGAACCATTCCAAGGATTCCTTCTCGTCTCTGCATATTACGTGGAAGTCGGGCATGTGCATCTTTCTGGTTCTGAAGCAGAGTAGCAGCTCACCGCTCTGCTCAAGCCGGTAGCTATCTGCCACCTCAAAGGCTCCAAAGGGAAGATTCCGGTAACTGATCGTCCAGTCCTTTATCATGGCGAACTGCTGGTGGCAAGCCGCATACCGCATAACAAATTTCTTGTTCTCAACATCCAGCTGGTATAATCGGTCGCCGTAGAGTTCCGCGTGCTCCCTCACCGGCTTCATATCCAGATCAAACATGTTGGTTCCCCTAACAGAGTAAACCGGGATCCCCAGACCTCTAATAATTCTCTCAGCATACTCTGCTATGAGTTCAAACAGTAGATTTCCCTCAGGACCATACTTCATGTGGCCCCTATCCGAGAAACTCTCCCAGTTTATATTGTACCTCTTAACCACGCTGATGAATTCGGGTTCCTCACCAGAACCGGGGCTCTCCCTGCCCAACGCCTCTCTTTCCACTAGGATCTTGAATTCGTCATCCTCACAATTTTTCACATACTCCTCGGCACCGAACTCCTCACCCTCCTTGGTCAGCACCAGAAATCTCTTCGCAATTTTCTTCGGTACCTCTTTCGCAACCTCTTCCTTAACCTCTTTCTCCACGGGACGAATCTCCCGGGAAAGCTCTGACATAGGGTGACCCTTGCAACTTAGTTTGAAAGCCTTGTAGAATCCGAAGGGTGCACGCATCACAGAGCACTCTTCTTTCAGCTTCTCGGCAACACCTTTGAGAATCTCTACTGCCGTTTTTGGATCCGAAAGATTGGGTGAGAGGTGAGCGTAGGGGTAAACCACTATGTTCTTAGCTCCCACTTGGTCAGTTACCTTTTTTATTTCTGAAGCGGTTTGGTCGATGACATAGGTCTTATTTATTTCGTCACCTTTCTCAACTGCTGAAAAAACCACCAAGCACTCTTTAGAACTCCCCTGCTTGATTGATTCATCCTCCAGCTTCTCAGCAATCGGAGTTTTCTGAGTTACCCTATACGAAAACTCGTCTGAGTGTATGAGTAAAATTCTCATGCTTACTGCATCCCATCAAAAAATTATTCCTTGAAATCGATTCTCTGAATATCTAATAAACATATTTATAACTTGTGGTATCCTACCAGAACTACTCCGCACATTGGACATATCTTGAGGATCGGTTCGGGCTGAAGCTGCTTGATGAGTGGTGAGGGTAGCTCTGGTTTCGCCTCGCTTTCTGTTAGTTCTCCTGTCATTTAAAATCGCCCCTGTTTCATTGTTGAAAAGCCAGTCCTTTGTATTACACATTAACCCCTCAAAAATTTTACACTGCACTTTGAAAATTATTGTCTGTGCGCCACGATGGGGCTATAGTAAAATTTATATATATCTGCCGTAAAACTATGGTATAAATAATACATATGGGCTTTATCTCCTCAATTGGAAGGTGGACTATCCGGAGAAGCTAGAGGTGTAACAGAACAAAATCAAGCGAAAGAACCAAATCCCTTACAAGCTGTAGCTCACTTGAATGTTTCCGCTAACCGAAAAGGTACCTGTTAAGCCATAGATTAGAATACGTTAGGAGTAGGGGTTCGCCTTCATTATTGAGGAGGTGTTGGCCCGCCACGATTGGCTACAAATTTATGTACAAGATATGCAAAAAAAGGTTCTTCAAATAGAAAATTTACTATCTCTTGCATAAGTAAAAAGGGGGTTTTGGAGGATGCAATTAAGTAGAAAATGGAAAGTTTCGGATAGGCAGTACAATATTATTGAGGAACGCGACGTAAACGTCACAATGAGCGACGGTGTTGATATAAACTTGGATGTGTTCCGCCCGGATGCGGAGGGCAAGTTTCCGGCTTTGCTGTCGATGTCACCATACTCGAAAGAAGCTCAATCGGTACGCGCCTGGCCCGCTGCTATGGGGAAATCCCTTGTTGGGGGATTTGTCAACGCTATCTTAGAGGCGGGTCCCACCGATTTCTTTGTGCGCCGAGGCTATGTACACATCATTGGCTCTGTGCGCGGATCAGGGAAATCAGGAGGGGCGTATGCTTTTTTCTCATCTAGAGAGATTAGAGACAATTATGAGCTTGTGGAATGGGCTGCTGGTCAGCCGTGGTGCGATGGGAATGTGGGTATGATGGGTATCTCCTACTTTGCCATAAATCAATTTTTGACTGCTGCACTGCAGCCGCCGCACCTTAAGGCTATCGCCCCCATTCACGGTCTTACGGATTTGTACAGAGATGTGAGTTATCACGGTGGAATCATGAACCCTGTGTTTGCCATCCAGTGGGCCGCAACCAATCTTGTTACTCACACATGTGTTCAGATAACCCGGGAGAAACTGGGCAATAATGCATTCGATCAAGCAATCAAACGAGCGCTACAGGATAAGGACATCAGCGCGAGATCCGGACTTGTTGAGGTTTTAAAAAACCCCGACAATCCTCTGATGACTTTTGTCATAGAAGGTCTCTTTCATCCTACGGACGGTCCTTTCTGGAGGGAGCGTAGTGTAAATTTCGATACCATTAGGATACCCACCTATATCGCTGGGGACTATTCAATGCTTTCATTACACCTGCCCGGGGCGTTCCGCAGTTGGGAAAATCTAAAGGTCGCACCTAAGAAAATGGTTATTGGGGGGCATTGGGGAGAAGCAGATAGGCCGTTCTACCAGTTCCATTACGAGATGCTGCGGTGGTTCGATTACTGGCTCAAAGGAATAGACACCGGCATTATGGAGGAGCCGCCCGTTAGGATTTTCGTAACCGGCGCAAACGAATGGAAGACCACAGATGACTGGCCCATACCGGGTACAATCTGGATTCCCTTCTACCTGCACCCTAGCAGTGTCCTGTGCGAGATGGAGCCCTGGCCCGACGAGAGCAACGATTCCTTCGAGGACTCCCCAAACAAACGCGGGAGCCTGAAGTACTATTCCCCACCCCTGGTGGAACCCACCGAAGTCATCGGCCCCATAGCATTGAACCTCTTTGCCTCCTGCACCGCGTCCGACGCGAACTTCTTCATCAGCCTGTGGGACATGGATCCAGAGGGAAAAGAAACCCTGCTCACCAGGGGTTGGCTCAAGGGCTCGCATCGGGAGGTGGACCCCAAACGGTCTAAACCGTGGCAACCTTTCCACCCCCACACTGATCCGCAGCCTCTAACACCGGGCGAAATTTACGAGTTCAACATTGAGGTCATTCCCACGTGCAACCTGTTTAAGGTGGGCCACCGGATTGGACTCAAGATAAGCGGCGTAGACGATGAGGAACCAAAGAGCATTATCGATTTAACTTTCACGCCTCATCTTTGGAGCCAAACGCCCAAGACAGTGACGGTTTACCATTATGCAGATTACCCATCCCATCTGCTTCTGCCAATTACCAAGGGAAACATTGTTGGTACCTGGATTTCGGGAGGAAACATGTACTTAACACCTGAAGAATTGAAAATGTATGATTATGCGTTTGAGTCTGCGCGCAGGTAAAGCCATTAGCGTGATCCATCCTGCTTTCAAATTCCCTACCCTTTATTTTTTTATTGTTAAACCAGTCTGACGTCTCAACACTATTTGAAGTGCCTCAGGAAAACTAAAAGAGAGAGAAAAATCCATCTCTTTAAATGTGGTATACCTAATTATCGGAAATTGAAGCTTTCGATTGCCACCAGTGAAATGGTCACAGAACCTAATCAGATTAATCCTGCCTTGCAGAAGGTTTTTGATTCCGGAGTCCATGCGGTGTTGGATGTGCGCATTAATCCGAAAGTTTAGACGATTCTGGATTATCTGTGGGCGAGTTCTTACAATCCTGCCACTTACCTAGACCGCTTGCGCCGACGACCACTACTAAAGGAGTAATAGCCCCCCTTGATCATAGGCCCACCCAATATATACAACCGGTTGGACCGCCTGTATCTTGGATTTCTGGAGCATCAGGAATGACTGGCAAGAGCAGGTGGGACCGGCGTTCCAGGTCATGGTAAACGGATATCTTGGTAGGGACATCCCCCATCAAGGCTACTGAGTCTAATGTGCTATCGTTCTCGTAAGTAGGGTCCTCACTTGTTATCTGCACCCAAACTTATGTCCAGCCTTGAAGGTAAGGAATAGGGGTTGAATTTCAATCTGAAAATCGTAGATTGTGTTTGGTTCCAGAGTAACCGGATTTTGGAAGGAATGCCAAGGCTGTCCCGGTTTGGACTTAGCCTCATTCACTTTTCTAAATGAAGCCTTGGGGTTGCCTAATGTCCACACCCTAACCTTGCCGTCAGGCGCGACTTCTCCTACCTTCACGAACCACACCCACGTGGACGTATCCTCTGTATCGGTAGAGCCGTAAAGAGTGATGCTTAGCGGACCCCAATTGGTCAATGCCTGATAGAGCTAAGGACACTTCCAAAGAACCAGGTTCCATAAAACTAACAATTCCATAATAGTAAAAAAGGTACTTCATAATTGTAATAAAAAGAAGGAAAAATTTTGGTAAGTAGCTTCACACAAGTATCTGCGGTTTTTACGTTTTTTCTTTCTTCACTTGTTTTTTTGGGGATTCTTTCTTTTTCATCAGCCTATCTAAAACTCCGATGATTCCCAAAGCAAAGAATGTTGTTGCTATTATTATTAAACCCATCCCTGGTAAAGAACGTACATTCCCCTGGAAAGCAAACCCAAAGCCCATTATAATATAAGTCGTGAGGCCGAGTGCGAATCCTAGAGACCTGCCGCTCCTGTTTTTCCAGGCTAGAATGTAGAAGAGAATCGTCGTCGGAATTACAATTGCAGCAAGGTAGATGGATATTGGGAATTCGTCTGGAATTAGCACTACTAGTGGGTCATAAAGTATGTTCGTCGGTATTAGACTACCTGATTGGCCTATTGGGACGAAATTTTGGAATATGCTTTTTAGAGTTATGTACCAAGGGTTCCCTATGAACTGCCCCGTAAAACCGTATGAGAAAACCTCGAACAAAATTCTCGTCTCAGCAATGCTTGACTCTACAGTTAATTGGTGGAATAATGCAACTGCTACAATTAATGCTGGGAGGGCGTAGAGCTGCTTAACTCCTACCATCACCAATCCAATGGTAGATGTGATTCCTGCGGCAATTAAAAACGTTAATACTATCATTGCATGCATATTAAGTTGCAGAATGTCTTCAACAACCAAGAAGTTACAAAAGAAAAATGCTGAAAGCACGGCGAAGAATGCGATAAAAAGCCAGGTGAGTTTTTCCCGCATTTTTAAATAGCGTCTAACAAGGTAGGCCGCGCAGGCTGCGGAAAGGGCGGAAGTTATTAGATAAGCTAACGGCTCGTAAAGACCAGTAAACGTAGTGGATACTGACAATTCTATAACACCTCTTTTTTCTCTTATTTGTATTTGTATTTGAATTTGTTACCCTTTTCATTAAAAAAGGGGTAACCCCACTCACTTCGTTAATATGAGGTCATTATTATCTGTATATTTGTTTTTTTATATATTTTTCCTTAATAGTCTTAGGTGATGCAGAATCACTCGACTTTTTCGATGTTTTCTGAAAGGGGGTCTGCCTGTTTTGTTCCTTTCCCTCCCCCTCTTCTTGTTTCTTGGCTCTTCTTGCTTAGACCGCCGTCATGATTAGACCGTAGCTGAAGTGCTCCATCTGAACTACAAGAGTCTCCGCCGGTTTGCCGCGTGAGAAAACCAAAAAGTTAATAACTCACCTTTATAACGGTATTTATAGTGAGGTCGGAAAGCATGGAATCTAAACTCTCTGATTTTAAAATGTTAGAAGAGGCTCCGTACGAAATGCCCGAACCCAGAGCCTATACCGAACTAATTGTGGGGTCGTTAAAACGAGAAGAATTTTTGTTCGGTCCGGTATTCACCGCCAGATTCATAAAGTACGCCTTACAGTTTGTAGCTAAAAAATACGGAGAGGAACCCTCTGAAGATATCAGAACCTTAGACCAATTGAAAGAGTATCTAATCTCAGTATCTGATAAATACCCCTCCGCTTGCTGCCACGCAATCCAGTATGCTCAGGTTAAGACTGAAAGCAAACTTGAAGGTAGTTCTGGAGTCGCAGGGACTCGACTATTATCGACAGGTGTTGCTAAAAGTATGACGGATAGGCTGGTCATTAAAGAGAGAAACGTTGACCTTGATGCTGTTTTTATAAAGCTTCGCCAGATCTCAATTGCGATGAAAATCAGCCCCCAAAAAATCGGATACAAGAAAAATGAAGATGGAAGCGTATTAATACTCCACCCAACTTGTTACTTCCTTGAAGCATGCCAAGAAGCTTTTAATGAGGGCTGGTTAAAAAGACCAGACGGTCGTATTAGATGTAGCATGAACGGAACTATAAACCAGTACCTTAAGCTGGCTACGGGTTATGACTGGGACTACGTCGTCTTAGAATTTGATAAACCATATTGTATAACTAAATGTTTTATGGTCTAATCATTCATTCGGGCGAGAGGCTTTCAGAGAAATCTCTACACGGAAAACAGAAATAATACACACAATTTGCGCTACTTCTTTTTCTCTAAAAACGCCTTTACCCGTTCTCGATGAGCATCGGTTTGGAAGCATATCGCCTGCATGGTCATTTCGTAATCCATCGCTTCCCTCAAGCTCGTCGTCATAGCTCTGTTAATCGTTTTTTTGGCTGCCCCGAGCGTTCTCGATGGCAAATCAGCCAGCCTCTTTGCATATTCTTTCACTGTAGGCATTAACTCTTCTTCAGGAACAACCTTGTTCACCATTCCTATCTGCTCCGCCTCCTTCGCCGACACCATCTTCCCCATCAGGATAATCTCCTTCGCCCTCTGCAACCCAACCAGCCTGGGCAGAAGCCAGCTTCCCCCTCCATCGGGTACTAGTCCTACGTGAATAAAAACCTCACCGAACCTAGCATTTTCCGAGGCTATAACGAAGTCGCTAGCTAAAGCCCAGTTGCACGCAGCACCCGCCGCCACACCATTAACCGCAGCAATAATGGGCTTTTCGATATTCCAAATTCGATTAGTTACTTCTGAGGTATAGTGATACAAGCCTTTTCTTAAAAGCAGCGGGTCCAATTGGTGCGCCTCCTTCATGCCTCCGATGTCTCCGCCAGCACTGAACGCTTCGCCTGTTCCTGTTAGAATTATAACTTTGACATCATCATCCATGTTTAAGGTATCCAACGCCTCTTTCATTTCCTCTTGCAGCTCCAGATTTAAGGCGTTTAACTTTTCTGGGCGGTTCATTTTTATGGTGGCAATACCGTTTTCCTTCTCAACAATAATATACTGATAAGGAATAACTCTCACGCTCCTCAATTCTAGCAATTTTAGATTAAAAAATTAAAGACAGTCGACTTCTTTTATAACTTTCCATAAAAAATAATGTTAAAAAGAAAATAGAGAAATAAAAAAATAAAATTGGTATGCTTATTTTCCTATGGACACTCCTTGGGGGTCGAGTTCGTGGAGTATCTTGACTTCTTCCTTAGTGGGTATGGGCGTCGTTTCAAGCTTATCTGCAATCAGCAACTCGAAGCCGCAGTTCTCCTTTATTTGCTGCAACGTGACACCGGGGTGTATGGATATTAGTCTCATCCTCTTAGTTTCTTTATCGAATTCGTATATTCCCATCTGTGTTATTACTCTGTATGGGCCTGATCCTTCGGGTAATCCTGCTTTTTCTCTTGCTCCCGGTCCGGTGAGGTAACCCGGAGTTGTTATGAAGTCAACTTTCTTTACAAAGGTTCTTGGTGCCTGGTTTCTCATCATGTAAATAGTTCTATTCGATAGTGAGCCTATATCATTCGCTCCACCGCTTCCTGGGAAGCGCACCTTTGGAGCATCATGATCTCCGATGCATGTCGTATTTAGGTTTCCGTACATGTCTATCTGTGCTCCGCCCAGAAAACCGTAATCAATATAGCCCGCCTGACAGGCTGACATAACATCATGCATGCTGGAGGCTCCTACTGCTTTCCAGAATGTTCTTGAGTCACCCACGGAAATGGGCAAAACAGGTATCTGAGGTCCCATGCCACCCGCCTCAAAAATAATCAACAGGTTAGGAGCGTGTGTCCTTTGAGCAAGCATAGAAGCAATCATAGGCAAACCAGTTCCCACGAAAACGGATTTTTTGTCTTCAAGTACTTTGGATGCCGCTACTGCTAGGAGTTCACCCATTGTGTATTTATTTTCTTTACTCATTAACCTCACCTCACTTTTTACGCCAGGGCGCTACCATGGGCGCTCTTAACTGTTCGACTTTCTTAAGGTAGTTTAGCTTCTTCACTCCGCCTACTAAGCTTAAGTACTCTTCGAAGTCCTCAGCACCGAAAACGTACTTGTCAAGATATTGTTTTACGCCTTCATCTGTCTCCGAGATTTGAAGCCACTCAGCGATGTGTTCCTCATCAAAGAAGTACAGGTAGGGCATTTCGCAGGGGTGGGCACCATAGGGGACTTCACAAACCGCGTCGACGCAGTAGAATGGAATTGCTGTATGCCACGGTTCGTTTCGAATCCTATTCTCTGGGATTATATCCTCCGTTGTTATTATTAGTCTCCTTGCGGATCTTGATAGTTCGAAGTCCTCAATCATTATGCCGTCGATTTGGGCGTTACCATACTTATCACACCGGGGTACGTGGATGAAAACCACGTCCGGATTACATGAGGGAATTAAACATATTGGTTTCCCACTGAAGGGGTCTTCCACCACTATAGCGGAGCTATAGTTAAATGTGTCAGTACCCACGAGGTTTCGTGAGGGGACAAAGGGTAATCCCATCATTCCCCCTAGAAAACGCCACTGATAACCCGCATTACTTATTTCACCAATAACCTTGCACTTTCCCGTCTCAACCATTCTCCTCGAGGCTGGGGACAAGCCTCTTAACTCGTGGCCGAATGAGTAGGCAACTTCAACCTTGTTAACCGCACCAGAGCCCACAAGAACATCTAGGTCGTGGACCGCTGTTTTTCCAGCCATTATTAAGTTCTTTTTCTTCTGTCTTATTATTTCATAAATTATGGACATGGAAACTCTGATGTGGCCGAAACCGCCGGAGGCGATGTAACTTCCGTCTTTAACATATTTTGAAACTGCTTCCTTAACCGTCATTGTTTTATCCACTAGGTCTCTGGTTTTGTTTTCTCTAATCCATTTTCGATGCTCGTCGGGATCATGCCAACCTATTAGTTCTCCTTTTCCTTTTGCCAAGATTTTTAATTGATTTTCTATCTTTAGTTTCGTCAAGTGTAGTCACCATTCCACAAATTGGAGAAACAACGAATGAAAGTACTTTATATTCTTTTCCCAAAGAATGTTTCCGATTAAAAGTAATAATCATTTAACTTTTCATAAATGATTTTTTGTTATTGCAGCTACTTTAAGTCCTCCTATACCCAACCAGAATAGTTTATTTTAAAGTGGAGAGCTTATACTAATTAATTTAAAACATGTTCTTAGTCATAGAAAGAAAACATAGAAGGTGAGTTCTTTGAAAGAGTTTTCGGAACAAAGACTGAGTGGTAGAGCAGCACTAGTTACCGGAAGCGGTTCCGGGATTGGCAGGGCAATCAGTTTACGGTATGCTAGGGAAGGTGCAAATATTATTGTGAACGACATTAATTTGGAAGGGGCTAACGAGACAGCCAAGATGATAAAGGAACTCGGTAGAAAAGCTATGGTAATAAAAGCTGACGTGAGCAAATCCGCTGAAGTGGAAGCAATGGTTGAAAAAGCCTACAAAGATTGGGGAAGAATAGATATTCTAGTAAACAACGCTGGGATTAGTGGTATTCCCTATTTGATCATTGAGGAACCGGAGCCGGAATGGGATCGCGTTATGAACACCAATCTTAAGGGAACTTGGCTTTGTTCAAAGTTTGTCGCCTTAAGGATGCTAAAACAGGAAAAGAAGTTCGGCCCATTGAGAGGGAAAATAATAAACACCGCCTCGATTGCCGGTAAGACTGCATTTTCTCATATAGGTGCCTACTCAGCTAGCAAATTTGGAGTGATAGGCTTAACTCAAGTGTTCGCGAAGGAGTTAGCTCCTGACATAACCGTGAACGCCATCTGTCCGGGTTTTCATGTAACTGGCATATACCTTAACAGTGAAGAAGTAATAAGAGAATCCATGAAGCAATTCAAATCCCCAGAAATTCTCGTGGGACGAATTGGAAAAGCAGAAGATGTTGCTCCCCTCGCAACTTTCCTGGCATCGAATGATTCAGACTACATGACTGGACAAGCGATCAACATCGATGGAGGAGTAGAATTCCATTAGAATCCCGACTCTAGGAGAAATAGAGAAAACAAAAAAGGTAACTTTCTCTGGTGGGCTTCTACTTACAGTGTTTCGGGCGAACTTATTATACAACTGGGGATAAGTCCTTTGAAATTGTTAAACTATTTTTAGATTATGTAATCTCCACTGGTTTCCGATAAGCTTCTATAAACTCTGACCATTTCTTTTGCAATGTTTTCCCATCTGAATTTGCCGAGTTTTTCCCATCCTTTTATGCCCATGTCCTTCATAAACACTGGGTCATTTAAGCAGTAGTTTACGCCCCATGCAATTGAATCGGGGGATACGTGCACTTTAACTCCATCCACAAAGTTGTTTATGTTTTCTGCGAGTCCACCAATTTCTGTTGCAACAACGCCTTTTTTAGCACTCCATGCTTCCAGCAAAACTAAGCCGAATGGCTCATTTCTGCTCGGAATAGCCACTAAATCAACGGCGTTTAGTAATCTTACAAACTCCATGTCCGGTAGATAGCCCAGAAATCTTACAGAATCACCAAAATTTCTTGCCCTATTATCAAGATACGAGCGCATATCTCCGTCTCCCGCAAAGAGAAATTTTGCATTCGGTTGGTTTTCCAGAATTTTTGGTACTGCGTCAAGCAGCAAGTCCGGTCCTTTCTGATAAACAAGTCTACCCATATAGAATACAATCGGTTCGAGTGGATTTACTCCATAGTCTTTTTTCACTTTCCCGGCATCGATATCTATGCGGAATTTTTCGGGATCTATGCCGTTAGGAACTACTTTTATCTTCCATTCTGGAATATAATAAAGCCACATTGCTTCATTCCTTAAAGATTGAGATATAGTAGTAATCCTTTTACAAATCAAAGCGGCGTACCATTCCTTGCCGGAAATTTCCCTAAATTCCCACCAGTCTCCAAACGCGTTACCGTTTCTCCCATATTCTGTTGAATGAAAGGTTAAGGCGGTCGGTCGGTCTTGAAGGAGGTGTAATGCTTCAGTCGGATGCCAGTCGTGGAAGTGAAGAGCATCAAATTTTCCACTCTTCTCTTCCCTCAAATAATCTTCAACCATCTGTAGGCTCATATCCTTGCAGTATTCGACTATATTCGATCCAGAGGGATAACATCGATGATAAAAAACACCTTTTTTTTCAGTAATCTTCTTCTGGGTCTTTAAACCCGGAGTGAAGAAGTGAACCTCGTGTTGTTCTTTTACTAAACTTTCAGCAAGATTAGTAGATGCCATTGAAAGCCCTCCGACTCTCACCGAGTAAAGAGATTCCCAACAAAAGAAAGCTATTCTAAGAGTTTCCATAACTCTTCAAACCTCCTTCCAACATTAGCAATAAGCATCTTACCCGAATCTCCACGAGTCACCGAATCACTTCCTTAATTTTTTCTCTCTCCTAAACTTCAATTAATTTCTCATTTTTATCAGGTATAAGTCGCGGCCCGCCCCCAATATATGTTTCAGAGCCTAACTCTGAACTCTACCTCGCACAATAATTTACCTAACACATAAAAGTATATAACCGTTTCCGAAAAACTCCAATTGTGTAGTCTCATAACCTGACCGCAGGCAACTTTTTAAGTAATCAAATTGGTTTTCGATTCCCAAATCGATTCTCCAAACCAAGTCAAGGATTCCAATTATCCTCCAGCGGCTATTACCCCTATAGCTAACTCTGCGTCCTCAGGAACATCTAAGACCGTGTTCGGATCCCTAATTATCTCCCCATTAATTATCACGAGAGCATACCTTTTTATGGTTCGGTTTATCGGGTCGTAAAGAAATTTACTGAACTTCTCTCCATGTTTCTCGGTTAGAATACCGAAAAGATCCCTACACTCGTTTTTTCTGGGACTTCGATTTCCTCAGTTTTTTTCCCCAAGGTAAAGCCTATTACATTAAGGTAGCGGATTTTTAACTTCATATTTCTACCTCGTAAAGTTGGAATCCTTATCGGAATCCTTATTTTTCGTATCTCTGAGTTTATTTTTGATTTGGTTGACTCCCGAAAGGTTTAAGTAAAAAATGGAATCCTTTAGGTTTTCGGTGGGCTATGTATGAGTTATAAAGGCAAGACTTTTCCTGAGTTTAAGTTAGGAGACAAGTTGGTGTCTTCACCAATAACAGTTACGGAATCCCACATATCCCTTTTCGCTGGGCTATCGGGGGATTTTAATCCTTTGCACACAAATGAGGAATTTGCGCAAAAAATGCCTTTCAAAGGAAGAATTGCTCACGGTATGCTCACAGTATCTATGGGATCTGGATTCATAGGCATGCTTCTGGCAGGAACCGCCATAGCGTTCATGGAGACGGAATGCAATTTCAAAGCCCCAGTAAAAATCAACGACACCATTCACACAGAGTTAGAAGTTGCGGAAACGAAGCCAGTGCAGAAGTATGATGGGGGGATAGTGAAATTCAATATGAAGATAAAAAATCAGAGAGATGAAACTGTTGTAGAAGGCTACGCGACTCTTATGGTATCCAATAAAAGACCAAGTTAAACCGAAACGTATCTGGAAAGAATAATCCTCCCCCACCTTTTTAAGCTCTCAAGTTTAGGTTTTCTTTTACTTTATTAGTGTTTTAGCTCTCCCATAGCGCATAAATCTCTGCACTAATTTGCGACTTAGAACGCCGACAATTTTACCCTTGTCTGTCACCGCTAATCTTTTGAAACCAGTTTTATTGAATATTTCCCATGCGTCTTTTAGGGTGGCGTCTTTATCCACCTCTTTAACTGGTGAAACCATTATGTCCTTAGCGGTTTTTCTGTCCAGATTCTCTCTATCAGCAACAAGTCTAAAAATCTGGCCGTCGGTAATCAGACCGACTATCTTTCCGCTTAGATCCTCTACAAAAATTGACCCTACCTCTGTGTCTACCATCTTTTTCGCAACATGAGGAATGTCATCTGTTACTTTACAAGTGACAACATTGAATCGAGCAATATCTTTCACAGTAGACAAAAATTCACCTCCTGAAAAAGAGAAATTTCAATGTATCTTACATTCGAAATTTATAAACTTAACCCATAAACTACGAAAAATAGCAAGTAAATTATTTTTAAGGGCTTTAATTAGGCTTAAAAAAGAAAAAAAATTATTACTATTTTCTATTTTTATAATGGTATCACGAGAAATTCTGCCGATAGATGAATTATATGACACATTATTGTTAACACAAATGAAACTATGACAAATTCGAACCAGAACAGGCTGAGCTTTCTTCGAAAAACCATGTAGGGCACAGGCGCAAACGTAACAATGTATTCCACCAGATAGGGGAAAACGCAGGACAACCCGGAGACTCCTCTAATAAGACCTAAAAAATAGGGACTCATGCAAAAGGTGCTGCCGATGATAACGGGAACGCCGGTTAGACTTAAAGGTATGGCGTGGAGAAACTCGTGAACTATGGTAAACATGTACACATAATTCAAACCAAAAGCTAAACTTCCACCCAATATTAAAAACAAATAGGAATGCCAATTTGCTCCTTTTCTTACCTCTCTTTCTTGAACGGTTTTCACTTTCTAATCACCTCACCTGATAAGTATTCAAATCCGCCGTCCGTGGAAATACTTCAAGCCTTGAAAAACTCTGAAACGTACTTAACTGGAGTTTCAAAGTCCATGCGGATGATTAACTCGTGTCGTTGTCGGCAAGATAATGTAACAGTTCAAGAAAATAGAGGTAAGAACAGCACACATATTAGAGGGAGTGAATAAAAACCGCTAATTGACGGGAAAAAGAGTAGGTTGTCTACGCATATGATAATAGCTAAACCCACTTAACTTCGCATTGAATACCTTTTTACAGCGTGGGAACTTATTGCGGCTTATTATAAAGCAGTTATAAGCCTTCCCATAAAAACTAGGCAGAAAAATAGAAAGAGATTAAGTTGATCGAAAAGGAGTATCTTTTTAAGTTTACATTAAAACTAGAACTTTTACTCAAAGTTTTTCTCCTATGGATTGGGAGAACATCCTAGATTTTCGGAGAGCGACGAAGGAAACATCTCTTTTTAACTGGTGGTGGTTCACTCAGATTTCCTTATTCCCAAATTTGATTTTTCACCGATTCCTTTTCTCAATTACTGCGTTTCCAACGGAAAGTCTTTCAATCTTCCACGATACTATAGGGCTTTTATCTAGATCTTCAGTGCTGAACCTGCAACCAGTGTATATTCCCCTAACTGGGTTGAAAACAATCCTTTTTTCCACTTCTGGAAGCTCGCATACGAATGCACAGTATCCCCCATCTACTTTTCTGTCTAAAATGCGACATAAAACTTCAGGCATTTTCTCTTCTCCAGAACATTTCTGCTTTCGAATTAAGTGGCGAATCGCATATTTATAGTCAATTAATACCCTAGTATATCTAGGAGACATATTGAAGTATTATTCAATTATTAATAACTCA
Source organism: Candidatus Freyarchaeota archaeon (assembly GCA_030587365.1). GTDB lineage: Archaea > Asgardarchaeota > Jordiarchaeia > Jordiarchaeales > Jordiarchaeaceae > Jordiarchaeum. Next base: position 30,080 of record JAUQZE010000035.1, read on the forward strand.
AACGAGCAACCTTACCGGCTTCTGAGATTGAATCTGGTTTCGGATTCGTCTAAGATTCGAGATTGACGGAAAGGAAAGAGTGAGGGGGAGAAATGAGAAATTTGGCATAGCCTTACTTGCAATCAATTAGAAATGCCCCCGCTGTTTTCATATTATTTCTTCTGGTTTTAACTCGTCTAAAAATTCTTCAAGCTTCTTCGCGCTTGTGAAAACCTTTATCATGTCCCATTCTTCAATTCGGACAATAGCCTGTCCAGACTTTACGGTTACGTAAACTCCCCCACACTTCTGATCGTGGTTTAAATACACCATGTCTTCAGAGTTTCTACTACGCCAATACCTCTTCCTTCTCAGAACCTTTCTAAACATACACACCTCACCAACCGACTTTTCACGGTGATTATATTTTTGTGTTGAAGTGCCTTATTAGTATTCCTTTGTTAAAAAATTAAATCTGAATAAAAGGAAATTGCTGAAAACGTAAATATTAATTAAAATTTTTGGTTTTTTTCAAATGTAGGTAAATAAAAAATTATTAGAAATCAAATTTTACTTAGACAAACATCTAAACAAAAATTTCAGTAAAAATTTCAGGGCGCCACCGATACAAACTAAAAAAACAATACTTTAAATAAAAAAACAAAAACGATATTTCACTATCAACGCATTAAATCAATTTCTGTTAACAATTAGAAGTATAACATCTTTTTATAAAAAAAACGAATATAACTCATCATGTTTCAAAAAAGTCAAATACATTTAACAAGCAGCACAAGCAACATACCCTAAAGCAATAAAATAAAAATAAAGATTAAAAAAAGAGGGGAAATGCTAGGCAGGCTTTGTTTTCTGTGTTTCTCGCTCTCTCAGCACCCTTCTCAGAGTCTTACCAACCAAGCTCTTAGGAAGAGCATCCACAAACTCTATGTATCTCGGATACTTGTAAGCCGCCATGTGCTCCCGGCACCAGTACAAAAAGTCTTCCTCCCTGACCTTACCCTTAAAATCGGGCTTCAAGACAATAAACACCTTAATATTCTCACCCGCCTCAGGGTCAGGGACACCAATCACCGTAGCATCCATAACTGCCTCATGCTCGAACAAAGTCTCCTCAATCTCCCTGGGATAAACACTGTGCCCCTTATACTTGATTATGTCCTTGGTACGATCCACAATGTAGAAGTAGCCCTTTGCATCCATTCGCGCAAGGTCGCCGGTCTTCAACCACCTCATACCGCCGGCCTTAAAGAACACTTTCGCAGTCTCCTCGGGCTTCTTCCAGTAACCCTTCATAACCTGAGGACCGTTGATCACCAGCTCACCCAGCTCACCCACAGGCAAAAACTCGTTAGTCTCAGGATCCACGATACCCGCCAGAGTGTTCGGAACCGGGGGACCAACAGAACCAAACTCCCCACCGAAAATCTGAGCACAACGAGTATGAGTAACTGGACTAGCCTCGGTCAAACCATAACCCTCACTGAGAGGATTACCCGACAACTGCTGCCACTGTTTACCAAGCTCTACTGGAGTGGGAGCTGCACCCATATTAAGATACTTCAAACAGGAGAAATCAACACCACGAGACTTGGGATGATTCAGTAAAAAGATCAGGATAGCGGGAACCGCAATTAAAGTGTTCGGCTTAAAGCTCTGAATAGCATCAAGGATTGGAACAGGATCAAACTGAGTAAAACAAATAGCGATAGTATTCAGCAAAGCACTGGTGGCGATCTCGCAGGTCTGACCATAAATATGATACCACGGTAACACCGAAATCGACCTCGTTCTATCAAGGCCCAACATTTTGTTCAAGGTTTCTGTAATAGGCTTCACCTGATAAGCATTCGCAATAACGTTGTAATGTGTAAGCATTGCACCCTTAGGCAGGCCGGTTGTGCCTCCCGTATACTGGAGCACCGCTACGTCCTCTTTGGGTTTTATCTTTACCTTCGGCGGGTTGGGAGGGGTTCTCTCTATTAGCTCGTCGTAGTTCAATATTTTGTCCAAGTCTTCTTTTTCTAGGTTGAGTTTCCCTCCCCCGATGTTGGCTACGATGATGTTTTTAAGCCTTGTTTCACCCTTAATCTGCTTCACGTTGTTGTAGAAAAGATCCATTGTTATTATGGTTTCTGCTCCACTGTCCTTCAACTGGTAGGCAACCTCACGGGGCACAAACAGTGGACTGATGGCAGTAACCGTAGCCCCCGCTAATAGAATGCCAAAGTACGCAACCAGAAACTGGACGCTGTTGGGAAGGTAAATCGCCACCACGTCACCCTTTCTCACTCCTAGGTAGTAGAGAGCTGTTGCTAATCTCTCAGCCCAGCCAAGAAGTTGTTTGCGGTTGTACTCTTTACCATAAAAAATAAGGTTGACCTCTTCTCCGTACTTTTTCACACCTTCATTGAACATATCGGGTAAAGACTTGTTTTCGGGAATTTTTGCTTTCTTGGGATAACCCTCAGGATAGTACTTCAACCAGATTTTCTTCCTAACATAGTCAGGCAACTTCACAGATTTTTTTACACCAACCATGTGAAAATCCACCCTAAAGTTGTACTTTTAAGTTAAAGCTTGGTTTACGAATTTATAAATACTATTGTCTGCTGCTGCACGATTATTTCTTTTTCCTTTTGGTAGGCTTTCCTCCCCTGCTCGGTCTCCGGGTTTTCCGAAGCAGTTTAGCAGGCACAAAACCACCCTTTTTATAAGAGTTTGGTTTAATTTTCTTCTTTATTGAAGTTTGTTGGAAAGCCCGTTTAGTATTTGTTTATGGTTATTTAGGTTGCTTGGTTCTTACTAGAAATCACTATTAAAATTTTGATTATTATAAAAATGCATTTAATATATTTTTTGGTTTTTGTGACGAGGTTCTTTTATAGGAGGTGCTTTTGGATAAATGCTAAAATAGCTTGATGAGTTATTTATATTAGTTATTGGCTTCGCTTTTTGTTGGGGGTGACTGTTTGTTGTCTTGTAAAATGGTGGATCAGGGATTCTCCAAGGGTAGGTGTTTGACTCAGACTTCTGAAGGGTTGAAACCCGCCTGCATGGCTACTCTTAAGAAATCCGGGGAAGTTTGGAGTAGGGTTATTGAATCTGCGCATCTTTCGCGTCCTGAGGATTATTTTTCGATTTATCAGAGTGGCTGCAACCATGCCTGTCTTAAGTGCCATTCTTGGGAATTCAGCCAGATTCTTTCTGGACATTGGATGTCCACTGATGAAATAGCGGAGATGTGCGTGGATTATGAAAGAAGCGTCACAGTTGAGGAGCCGCGTGAAAGAGCTCTCATGTCCACAGCTACTGATCTTTGCCGCCATTGTGGTTCGTGTGTCCTTGCTGGTAGGAGAAGTAAGCACTGTCCTCGTAAACTCGATCCAGAACAAGTTGTTTTGAGTCCTCAGGGATGGGGCCCAGCTAGAAACATTGTGTCTTTTACTGGTGGCGACGTGGTGTGCTGCTCTGAATTCTACGCTGAGGCGACAAGAAAAATTAAGGAGAGGTGTGAAAACATTTTTGTTCTTATTGAGACTAATGGTTACGGCTTGACCCCTAAAAACATGGACTCTCTCAGGGAAGCAGGTGTAGACTCCTTCTGGTTAGATATCAAAGCTTATGATGAGAAGATTTACCGCAGGCTTTGTGGAACCACTAACAAGTGGATTCTTAAACTTCCTCAGGAGTTGATTAACCGAGATTTTGTTCTTGAGGTTTTAACTCTTTATATCCCCGGATGGGTGGAATGCGATCAAATACTGAAAATCGCTGAAATCGTCAGGGATGCAGACCCCAGAATTCCCTTCATTATACTCGCCTTTTTCCCCCAGTACAAAATGGTTGACGTTCGCCCACCCACGCTTAGGGAAATGGTAGAAAGCTACTCTAAGGTGAGGTCTATCGGTTTAAAGACGGTGAAACTGGGTAATATGGGTGTCTTTGCAAAAACCAACCAAGACGTAGAAACCCTATATAATATAGTGGGTGAGGAGGGTGTAGGTTAAAAAATTCTAATAAAACCTTCATGTTCCTGTCTCGCGTTTTTCCCGTTTCCGATATCCAGATATTTACTCGCTTTTAATTATTGTACAGGAGGTATCTTTTTGTCCTTAGTAGAAATGGCTCTTGATTATCATAGAAATAATCCCCCTGGCAACGGTAAATTAGAAGTCGTCGCAAAAACGCCGGTGAGAAACCTACAGGATCTGGCTCTCGCTTATACTCCCGGAGTCGCCGAACCAGCTAGGGCGATAAGTAAAGACTTATCCAAGATTTACGATTACACAGTTAAGGGGAACCTCGTGGCGGTTGTTTCCGACGGTACATCAGTTTTAGGATTGGGAAACATTGGGCCTTATGCGGCTGTGCCTGTGATGGAAGGAAAAGCAATACTGTTAAAGATGCTTGCGGGTGTGGACGCCTTTCCCATCTGTTTAGCAACAAGTGATCCGGGAGAAGTGGTTGAATCAGTTAAAGCTATTGCGCCCATCTTTGGCGGAATAAATCTTGAAGACATTGGAGCACCCTCATGCTTTGAGGTGGAATCACGTTTGAAAAAAGAGCTGGATATTCCTGTCCTTCATGATGACCAGCATGGAACCGCAGTAGTGGTTTTGGCGGGCTTAATAAATGCTCTAAAGGTTGTGGGCAAAAAACTGGAGGAAGTTCATGTCGTGATTAATGGAGCCGGCGCAGCGGGTCTAGCGGTATCAAAGTTTCTATTGAAAGCCGGAGTGAAAGATTTGAGTCTGTGCGACAGTCAGGGAGCGATATATGAGGGTAGAACCCATAACATGAATCCCTACAAGGAAGAAATCGCACGCGTCACGAATAAAAAGAAAATAGAGGGAAAACTATCAGACCTGATAAAAGACGCTGATGTATTTATCGGACTCTCTGTCGCAGGAGTCGTTACTCGGCAAATGGTGGAGTCGATGGCAGACGACCCGATTGTTTTCGCAATGGCTAACCCCGTGCCTGAGATAATGCCCGACGAGGCTTTAGAGGCTGGTGCAAAAGTTGTGGCTACTGGTAGATCAGATTTCCCGAATCAAGTAAATAACGTTCTGGGATTTCCTGGAATTTTTAGAGGAGCACTCAATGTGCGGTCTTCGGAAATAAATGAAGAAATGAAAATAGCCGCAGCCCACGCCATAGCATCAATTGTTCCAGAGGAGAAACTTTCTGAAAAAAATATAATCACAAGCCCCTTGAACCCGCGAGTTATGCCCGAGGAAGCTGCGGCAGTAGCCGAAGCCGCCATGAAAAGCGGAGTGGCGAGAATAAAACTAAAACCCAGAGAAGTAGCAGAGCACACCCGAAAACTCGTCAATCTACAGAAGAAAAGAACCCCCAAACTATTTCCCTAACCATTGTAAATTGCTTAACAGTATTTCATTATTCACTCAGGTATTCTTTAATCAATTTTTCTGGCATAGATGTCATAGAACTCCAAGTTCTTGGTCTGTGAATAGGAAATTCATAAAAGGGCTTAACTCGACATGGGCTCGGTACTGAGGCTTCTTTCCAAGTCATAGATTTTCTTAAAAATTAAAAAAAGGAGTGATTTTTGAGTACTCATTTTTCCGTTTTAATCTTCCAGAGGCTCAAACATGTCCTTTGGTACTCCACAAACTGGGCAAACCCAGTCGTCCGGAAGGTCTTCAAAGGCTGTTCCTGGTGATATGCCTCCATCCGGGTCTCCTACATCGGGATCATAAATATATCCACAGGATGTGCATCGCCATTTCTGCATCCCTTTTTCCTCCTTCAATTTTAGGGATTCGGTTCTCTTTTAAATTCCTCAAATTTCTTTATATAATTTATCGTTAATCCCTTCCTATTTTCAATGGGCCACTTTTTACGAGAAGTGAGTTATGTGTTTGTGGTTTTGTTTTAATTTGTTAGTCTCATAAATATTGCGTTGCATCCTTTTTCTTTGGCTATCAATTCGTTTTCAATGCGTTTTTGGATATCCATGCCATCAGCAAGAACGTTTGCGTCTGGCTTGGTAACATCAAGAAGAACAATTGATATTGCTGTGAGATCAGAGCATTTTCTCACGATTCGCACATCTTTATACTTGGATTGGAGATAGTCGCCCACTTCTTCTATTGTACAGTCTCCTACAACAACTATCGGCTCTTGCAAGTTTTCTAAATCTCTCTTTGAAAACCCTTTTCCGGCCACTACGCTGAAGTTACCCTGGCCATTTGCATCAAAGAGGAACATATCTAGCATGGATTCTACTTGTCCGAGACAGCCTTCTCTACAGGCCATTTCTTTGCCGGCGATTATTTTAATATTAAGTTCAGGGGGATAGACTCTTTCCTTTGTGTATGGTACTCTTTCTTTAAATTTGTGAATATCTCCTATAATTTCTATCTCGTCCAGATTTCCGCATCCAAGGCCCATATTAGTTGCTATTGTTAGATGCTTGATTTCATTTCGATCGTATCCCAATACTTTTGCCCCAACGGTATCCACAGCAACGACATCCTTGCCTCCAATTAGGATGCCATATTTTTTTACCAACTCTTTGTTGCGTTTGGGTGCGCATGGTCCTTCTCCGACCGCGTATTCTCCATCAATTATTGTAAAATCCGGTTTTATGATTTTCAGCATACTTGCTAATTTGGCATGCAATCCATAGTGGTGCTCTATTTGCTTTGATGCATCGCTTATTAGTCCGTGCTGGTTCTTAACACCAAGTGTAACATGCGTCATATCGTGTGTTTTAAGCTTTGGTACACTGATGTAAGTGTTATTTTTTTTCTCTTTAACCAGATCGTTAATTACAAGTTCTGGAAATTCCAAATCGTACTGCTGTTCGCCGGTATTCACAGTAATTGGAATTTGCTTTACTTCATCCAAAAATATGCATTCTCCACCTGCAGATTCTACAGCCAAAGTCATTCCGCTTGCCATAAACGCGTTTCTGCTGAAATCCGCCTGTGTGCAATTTTCAATAACGAATATTTTACTACAACCCCCATCTCTCAACAATTCTATCAAAGAGGTCATTATCTCTGGATTAGTATAGGCATGAAAAACGCTACTCGTGATATTCGGTTTAAGATAGATTTTACCCTTCAACTTTTTTACAATATTTTCGATTCCGCCGAAATAATCAATTATCTCTTTTATCGCACTTTTGTAGTCTTTTTTATTAATAGTCGAAATTACAACTCGGGGTTTTGTTTTACTAATGCCCTTTTTTGTAGTCATCTTTCTCACACTACACTTTTTTCTTTATAACTTTCTTCTTTATAACTTTTTACACTATTTTTTGGCCATGAAATTGAGATATTCGCAATTTTTAATCTTCTTTTTTTAAATTTTTATAACTTTATTTACTAAAAATACAAAAAGTTAGCATTTTTTATATAAAGGAATTAGCGCATTAACAAAATATTTAATACCCTTAAAATGGATAACTTATTAGGGAGAAGTATTAGACCCGCATACCTTTTATAAGATAATTTTTATTCTGAGGCTATGGAAATGAATGAAAGCGTCCCAATAGATACAATGATAAAACTCATTGAGATCAATTTAGGGAAATGGAAACCCCTAGCGGTTGTCATCATCGACAAAACTTTTAAGATTTGGGGCTTGAAGGGGGAGTTTCCAGAAAAGGCTTTAAAACTATTTGAAAAATATACCCTTGACGAGATGAAACCCGGTGATAGTATACACAATGGGACCGCCTTCTTAATGAAGGTCACCGAAAAAACAGCAGTCATTGTAGAAATGAACGACGTAAAATTATCGATACATGCCTCGGCTAATCTGAGGGGTAGAATAAACGCTCTATCGGACTTCTACAAACTTGAAAAATTCGTCATCAACCATAGCTAAAAGTTAGAAAAATCGATTCTACGGCGTGAAAAATATTTTATTAGATGAACTCTAAAAGCTTGTATAAAAAAGATTTTATGTAAAAAAAGGGACTATTTTTCTATTTTTTGGAAACGGAAAAATCACTTTGAACTTCTATTCCGTCCTTTATTCTCTACTTTGATAGGATCTTTTCGGTCGACGTTTCTGGTAACATTCTCGACAGTAAACTGGTCTTACGCCGTCTGGTTTGAACGGAACTTGGGTTTCTTTCCCGCAGTCCGCGCAAGTGACTGTGAACATCTCTCGAGATGGGCGTTCATAGCTTCGTCCTCTTCTTTCTTGTCCACTATCTCTGCTCATTTTAAGCCTCCTTGTCTATATTTGGAACTCTTTTTTAAAAAAAGAGCTACTGTTTCAAGTAAAACACTATTAGTATATAAATTGATGCCTTTAGACCAACTTTATAGTGTCGATGTTAGGGGGTATAATTATGATTTCGTCCTAAAAAGATAATGGTTCCTGAAAAACCGCCCAATTTACAAAAAATAATTTCTGGCGGGGGTCCGAATTGCACATAACGTGCCACTATGCCAGACGTTTGATATGTTAAAAATCAGTATGATATAATTTGCTGAATGATATTCAATTCATTAATTTATAAATTAAATTTTTATAGTTTATTTTTTTAGTAAGTATCAGGGGTAAAATTCTTAACCTAGCTATTTTAACTCAGTCATCCGTGTGGCGCTCGATAAATTAAATAATTGAAAAGGAAACTTTTTTTGTTGGAAATTTAAACAATTTATTTGTTTTTCACACATATTTATTAGTGTTTAATGTTTCTATTTTTCTTAAAGTTTGGAAAAAGGGATGAGAGGGTATAGATACCATGATGGACAAAACGATTCAAACCATTTGTTCTTTAAAAAATGATGCTTGTGAAAAAATTCAAGTAGTAATTGATCTCGAGAACAACACCATAACTATTAATCCTGAGAAATGCCTTGAGTGCCCATTTTTAGAAGAAAGGATAAGAAAATCGATAATAGTACTTCCCGGTTCTCCTACGATTGAGCTATACAAGAAAACGCCCACATTTATGATAGACTTCGATTTACAACTTCCCAAAAGAACCATAGAAACAAAACAATAGCTCATAAAATATCAAGAAAAATCGTCTAAATAAAGCGTCTTCAATATTCGAAACGCGAAAACTTTAGAACTTAACTTTGACTTTCTGCCAACACATTCTTTGGGAGTTGGTGCTAGGATAGTTTCATAAGTTTAATGATTTGTAATATTAAATTTTCATGTCTTTTTTGAGGATGGCGGTTTTTTTAGCGCACGTTTTGAGCAGTTTTCTTGTTCCGCCTGCCTGGCTCACGATTTGTAGCATTTTTTGGGGGTCGTAAATTTTTACTCCCATTACGGCTGTGGCTCCTTTTTCAAATAAGGGTTGAGGAATGAAGCTAGCCGTGGGCCCAATGAGTACCAGTTCGCGTTTCCCCTTGCAGTGTTTTAGTATGCCGTCAACTGATCGGTTGACTAGTGTGCTTCCGGTAATTATTGCGATATCGGCGTCGGAGCTTTGTTTCTTGAGTTGGGCTTCTTTGACAATTCTAACCATAGGGTTTTGAATATTTCTTCTCTCTATCACGGTTATGTCTGAGGTTTTTTCCATTAGTTTAGGGATTACCGGAGCCATGTAACCCACCATTAAAATTTTGTCCCCGGATTGGACTAGGTCTAATACGTCAACTTGCGTGAAAGGGTAGAGGTGCGGCTTTTTATTGAAGGCGATCTGTGAAACCGCGTTTATAGTTGCGACGCCCAGAGCCGCCATTATCAGGTTACTGGAAGTCGCTAGGTTCATCATCTCAATAGCATTTGAGCCCTGCAACTCTCCAGACTTTTCAAAAACCTCGCACTCAGAGGAATCCTCTCTAAGAACGTGTGCTAATCCCCCTTCTCCAGTTGAAAGCACTACCCCCGCATACTCAAGCCCTATTCTTACCTCGTTAACCACGACTTCGTCTAGATGCGGAGCCAACTCTTTTTCCAAATAGTTAATTAAACTCTCTATAGAATCCATAACAAAAACTTCCCAGCAATCACTCAACATAACACTATACGGGAATCGCCCCAAGAAAATTAATTAACAAAATGTTAATAGAAATTTGGTTTTAGCCGAGTGCGCCTCTAATTTTTCCTGCGTATAAAATTAGTTTCTGGGCGATTTCAACCATATTCTCTCCTTGGATAATATCGTAGAGGCCCTCCTTTTTGATGTCTCCCTTTGAGAGAGTATGTGCTGAGAGATACTCTGAAATCATCTTAACAACTATTTCGTAGGACGGGTCAAGATTTATGTCCACATTGATATACTCCTTAATCTGTTTAAGATCCTCCTTTACTTGCTCGGAGACTCTTCTCGGAAGAACTTTTTGGAAAGCGTCCATGCACAGGAAACGGGAGGCGTATTTTAAGGAGTCTTTTAGAGATGAATAATACACGTCCATTAGTTGTTCTAGGGCTTCGCTCTTCCATTCGTTAACCGCGTTTAATCCCCTACCGGTTCCAATGAATTCTGGAGGGAGACCTATGCTGTAAAGAGTAGCAGTAAAGGGAATAGCTCCAACTGGGGGCTCAAATTTAAGACTCTCCATTTTAAGAAGCTGCTTGGATATCTCTTTATCCGTACACAGTTTAGCTAGCTGTTTAATCATTAGTTGACAGGATAGGTGGTCTTTGTTTTTAGAATTTATTGGTTGGTCGCGTCTCAGGGGAACGAGTTCAAATATTCTGGTATCGAGTAGAATATCGTAGAGGCTTTCGTAGTAATTGGCTGCAAATAGACTAATTATGTTTATAATTTCGTTTTTATCTTTTTTTGAGAAAGTTTGTGGTTTTTGAGATTGCAGTTTATCTTTTAGCAGAACAACCACTCTTTGAGCTTCCCTTCTATCAATGTCATATCTCAGACTTGATGGGATTGTTATTGTTCTTATTCCTGAATAATCGTTTAGAATTTTGTCAAGATTTTCAGGATTAACAAATCCTCTAAATGGCAGAGAACCCGCGTTCAGGATAGGAAATGTGGGAGTGCCGAGTTCTTCACCAATTATTGCAAGATCTGATATAGCGATTTTACTAGCGAGTGTTGAAGGTACGAGTCCACAATTAACTGCGGAATCGGATCTCCCAAGAAATACTCTCAAATAATCTAAAGGATTCCGCGAAGAGGTATAGGCTTTGAGATATTCTGAAATAATATTTGAAGTATTTAATAATGACGACAGATCCCTAATAAAGGGAATAATTTGAACATCCTTAAGTTTGGCTGTTGCGTCTATAGTTTCCAAAATATAGTTTTTAAGAATGTTAAAGCTCATTTCAATACGTGTCATTTCCATAGGAGACTCCGTCAAAGGATGGATGACCTCATAGATCGCCCCTCCGTTAGTTTCGTTTCTTAACATATAATTTATTTCAATGATCTTTTGAAATATCGCCATCCTTCTGAAACCAAACTCATAATTACCAAATGGAACACTCGGTGTAATGTTAACATTAAAACTCGGAGTCAGTCCCTTCTCCATTATTCTCTTAACTATTTTCTCTATTTGTTGAAAGGGGGTAAGTTTCTCTGCAAATTCTATTACCAGCTCCTCTACTCCCACGCCTCCTTCCTCACGCGATGACAAGCAGTCAATCGCCTCATCTATCTCCTCATCAAAACCTATATAGGCGGTGGCAGAACTCGAATCCTGAGTCGCCATTGTGGCTGGAATACGCATACAAAAACACCTTTTAACCTCTCGATCCCAACATTTTGCAGACTCCTAATTAATAATTAGGATATATAAAATAAAAAACTTAACCTTAAGAAAACAGTTAAAATAATTTAACATAATTAAGTCTAATCCCCAAAATTAACCTACACGCAACACTTAACATTCCCATTTGTTTTTCTTTCCACAAGAAACTATTTAAAAAAATTAACTGGATACGGGTAATATTATGTCTGATATCTGTATACGGGAGTACAGGGTTGAGGACGGGGATGACGTAGAAGAGCTTTTCCGCTTCCATACCGAGAAACACCTACGGAGAACCACCACCTTTTTTTACAAAAGGGCATTAGATGGAAAGCCGCCAGATGATGTTATAGCTGTAGTGGCAGTGGTAGATGACAGAGTTATTGGCTTTAGTGGAGTTCAGCTGGTTAGCAGCACGAAAACCAATTATCCGGCTACAATAGTTCACAGAGATTTTAGAAACAGAGGAATAGGCAAAATGCTTTTGAGAAAAAAATTGGAAATAGCCCGTGAGAGAGGACTTAAGGAGTATACTTCAGTGGTAGGGAAGGAAAATATAACCTCTCGCAAAATGCTGGAAGGACTGGAGGATTTCATAGTTTCTGAGGAGGGGGGATTCGATAAAAATAAGAACTGGATAAAATATACGAAAAGACTTACCTGAACCATGCCTTTAATTACTCACAAAAAATTGCTACAATGGTACTCAAGGAATAATTTAAAAGGAAATTAAACCAAATGTTCCGAAGATATGGCGAAACAAGTGAAACTGAATACTCAGGATGGTCATACATTTGGGCGAAAAAGTGGAAGCTTCCAGCCTTCTTAATGAAGGAAAAGAATACATTAAAAAGGAAGATTACAAAAAAGCAGAAAAGAAATTTCAGGAAGCATTAAATCAGTTTACGAAAGTTAACAATTTGAATGGTGTCGCCGAATCAGAAACTTATCTCGGAATAGTTTTGCAATACCAAAACAAGTTGAAGAAGGCAAAAGAGCACTTTGAGAAGGCTCTCAAGCTCCACGAAGATTTGGATTATAAACCGGGGATTTCCAGAGTCTACACAAACTTGGGAAATCTCACTCTACTAATATCCAAAGATTTTGAAAAGTCTCTTGAGCTTCATCAAAAAGCTCTAGATATATCAAAAAAAGCCCGAGACGTTCCGGGAAGGTCAAGAGCCCTTACGAATATTGGCTATGTCAAATTCAGGCAAAAAAAGTTGGAGGAAGCGTTAGACACACTCAAAGAGGCTTTGGAACTAGCCAACAAAGCCGGTTACGAGAGCTCTCAAGCGACCTCGTTGTCCAATATTGGCATAATACTGTTCGATATGAAACGATACGAAGAGGCTCTTGAAAAGCATGAAGAAGTAGCAAAGATATTCGAAAAATGGGGGAACAAAAAAAGGTTAGCAATAGAACACAGACAGATGGGATTAATACTAGAAAAACTGAGTCGCCTCGATGAAGCAGAGGAACACTATAAAGCTGCAGAAAAACTCTACGGCGAAATCGGCCTGAAAAAAGAGAAGAAAACGATGAAATCTATGTTAAAAGTAGCAAAGACCCGTATGAGAAAATGTCAGTCATGTGGAACAATCATCATGGTGCCCGAGTTAAATTATTGCCCAAATTGCAACAAAGATTTGAAAACTTGAATGCTCTTTTCCAATTGAATAATGCAGGAAAAACAAATATTTTGAAAAAATTCAAAAAACTCGCAGCACAGATTTTGTGAAGTACATAATTTGCGAAGTATATAAGTTACTGTTTAGTAAAATTATTTTCAGATTTTAATTATATGGGAAGGGTTAGGAAATGGGCGCTTCAAACGCTAATGGAAAAACCCCACGGATTGCAGTTGATGCGATAATACTAATGGATGATTTTGTGGTCTTAGTAAAACGAAGGAATCCTCCCTTCCAGGGCCATTACGCTCTTCCCGGAGGCTTTGTAGAAATCGGAGAATTTGTCGAGGAAGCGGTTGTGAGAGAGGCTCGTGAAGAAACCGGGTTGGAGGTTCAGGTGGAACGTTTCTTGGGAATCTATGACGATCCGAAGCGTGACCCCCGTGGACATGTTATCAGCATAGCATACATTTGTAAGGTAATAGGAGGGAAGCTCAAAGCTGGCTCAGACGCTAAGGATGTAAGTTGTACACCTGTAAAAGAAATTAAAAAAATCAAATTGGCATTTGACCACGCAAAGATACTCACAGACGCAGGAATAATCTAAGAACTCTTGGACAGGCTTGTTGTTATTCTGTTTTCTCAATTAGTATGCTGGTTCTTCTAATCTTTACGATTTGACTCTGAAAACTATCATAGCGGGAAATCCATTATACCAACCAATTAATTCTATTTCGTAGAGGGGACTGGTTACCAAATGTGCTAGAGCAGTTACTGGCACATAATTAAAGAGGCTTACGAAGATCGCGCGTACGTAGCCGCTTCTCGCATAGTAATCAATCGTTTCCGGAATATCTGGAAGCCATATGCAGAGCCTATCAGTGTAATGCATGGCCATCGGGTACACATTGGTGAGTATTACTTGCCAGGGATAGCTCGTCCATTTTAAATACTCATAAACCGGTAGAGGCTGGTACACCTCCTGATTCGTGCGAACAATGTATAATCCAATAAATCCTCCTGAAATGTTGAGGATTAGCAATAAAAGCGCGATGTTCCTCTTATTCTTTAAAATCTTTTTAGTAATTGAGCTTATAACCAATTTTTTATCTTTAAACTTGTCTGTGAGGAGTATAGCTAAACCAACCCCGGTGAGAACACTGAAGGCGGGCAGGGAGCTCTGATTATACCGGAACAAGTCCACGAGTCTCGAGTTAGTCATTAGAATAAAGTAGATAAACATGGATGAGAATATCCAGAATATTAGGGTTTTACCTCCAATGCTACCTTTCTCATTTTTTAATGCGAAGTAAAAGTATGGGAATAATAAAGCGGGTGTGAATATTGGGATCACGGCGTATATTATTGATTCCAAATAGAATAAAATAAATTGTAACGGCGTGGGGGGAACGAATGGGTTGGTGTATAGTGTTCTGTTCCAAGTTTGTGTTGAAGAGAAAAAGAGTTTGAGCATTCCCAAGTAATCTCCGGTGTTTATTTTGCTGTAATATAACCAGGGGACGGCTGTTAGGAAGGCACAGATTATTCCCAAATAAAACCACGGGGACTTGAGTGTTTTTTTGATATTCTTGGAAAGAACTATATAAAACAAACCCACAAACAGAACGAGGACCCCCGGATACCTAGATAGAAAACTCAAGGTCAGCGAAATTCCTGCTGGCACATAGTACTTGAGATTTTTTTGAGCTCTAACTATAAACAGAAGGAATAATGATGAAAACAAAATGAAAGGTACTTCGCTAAGAATCCCCCAAACAATGACGAAAAATGTCAGACCGCAACTCAGAGCCAGAGCGGAAAATTTGCCCACCGCCTCACTATACATTTCTTTTCCCAAAAGATAAATCGCATAAATACTTCCTAGGGAAAGCAGAAAAGCAACCATCTGGGCAACTATTGTGTTCGGTGTTGTAATCAGGTAAGCCAAATAAATGGTGAAATACAATACCGGGACTCTTGAAAAGTCTAGAATCACCTGAAAAGGTTGGAAACAATAAAAGCCGAAATGATACAAATCGCTTGCCAAATTAGAGTATGCTGCCTCATCCCACGATAAAGGAATAGAAAAAGCTGAAAGTACTCCTCTGATTCCGTTGACAACTATAATAATAGTCAGTACCCAGTCCAGTTTTGAGCGCAGCGTTTTAAGCATTCGACACACCTTGAAATGTACGTAATTTGTTCATTCTCCCATAAAAATTCTTCGATAATTTTTTTACCAGAAAATTGGTGGGGGTTCAAAATTCTACTCCTAATAGAGTATATATCCTGTGTAGTTGGTTTTATAGAGGTATCCCCACATTATTTTCTAAAAAGATGTAAACCTAATTAATGGGTATAATGGAACTACCCGCTCAATTTATTTTAATTGATTTGTCGGTTCATTTTTCTGTAGTAATTGTAGAGAGCCGATAGAATTCTTGCTGCTCTTCTTGGTGTAGGATAAACTGCTATTCCCCTCTTCTCCAAGTTTTGAGCACTTTTGGTCCATTCCATTACCGCGTTATCCAATGCCGCTGTGGTTCCAATAACGACTATTGGCTTATCCGTTTTTATATTATTGAGCGCGTCATGAGGTTCGATGGTATCCGTAAAATGAGGTATTATCAAAACTAGGCAGTCCACCGATTCGTCTTTAACAGTAGAATCTAAAATCAAATTGTAGGCTTGGATGATTCCCAAATTCTGACAAGCTGTAAACATGTCAACGGGATTCTGGACCCTGAGCCAGCTTGCCGATATCTCCCTAATTTTGTCGACGGTTTCTGGTGAGAGTTCAGCCAATTCTAAACCGAACTCCTCGCAAGCATCCACGAGCAGCGCCCCCAATCCTCCAGTAAAGGTTAGAATCCCTACCCTGTTTTCATTCAGAGGAGGCAGCACATTAAATCCTTTTGATATGTCTGTCCATTCATCAATGTCTCTTGCCTGAATTAATCCCGCCTGTTTAAATGCCGCATCATTAATCTCGTTTCGACCGGCTAATGCCCCAGTGTGAGCCTGAATCGCCTTTGAGCCTTTCTCGCTTGTCCCTGATTTCAAAATTATAACTGGTTTCTTTCGGGAAACCTCGCTTGCCACACGCATAAATCTCTTACCATCATGAACGCCCTCTATGTGTAGGGCTACTACCTTTGTATCCGGATCGCTCCCCAAGAATTCTAGGGTGTCAGAAAAGTCTACGTCGCACATATTTGCCAAATCGATAATGTGGCTTACTCCACCAACCAATTCGGAATAATACTTGGCACAGGCTATGAAGGTTCCCGTTTGACTAACTATGGCAACCCCGCCTGGAATTATGTCTTTATGCGGGGCGAAAGCTGTATCCAATTTTTTCCTCATATTAAGAATTCCTTGAGAATTAGGACCAATAATCCTGATATTGTATTTTCGGGCGATTCGGAGCACCTCTTCCTCTAATCTTTTCCCCTCTTCTCCCGAGTCAGAAAAGCCGGCCGCAGCAACCATAGCTCCTTTAACTCCCTTATCCCCGCAGTCTTCTAAAGCCTCTGGAACCAGCTCTCTAGGAACAACCAAACAGGCCAAATCCACCTCCCCAGGAATTTCAGAGACTGTAGAATAAACTTCACAACCGTATATCTTTTCACCTTTTGCTCTAGGGTTCACTGGAAAAATTCCCCCCTCAAAACCGTTTACAAGATTCCAAACAATGACATTCCCGATCTTCAGGGGTGTAGTAGAAGCGCCTACCACTGCAACCGAATTCGGTTCCAAAATACTACTCAGAGAAGATTTATCCACATTAGTCATTCAAATTCCCTCTAATAATAAACATTAGAGTGTGAAAGCAGTCCCGAAAAGCAATATATAAATGTTAAGATAAATACCTTGATATAATATGCAGCCTAAACCAAGAATCTGTTTTTTAATTTTTTTATTTAGCTTTCAAATGAAACAGGAAGCCCTATCGATAAAGTTTTAAGATAGCTATGATGGATAGTTCTGATATGGTGGATAAAATGGCTAATAAAAAAGAAGGAAAAAGATGGATAATTAAAAACGCGCTGTTAATACTGCTCTTCTTTCTAGTGAGTCTGATTTACACATACGTGTCTGAAATCCATATAACCGAGCCCCACTTCCTATTCACATCGATTGATTGGGCAATCCCCTTGAATCCACCATCCGTAATCGTTTACCTTTTTCTGTTCTACAGCTTCCTGTTCTTCGCTGTACTCTACTACGCAACTCTTCAGAGAGCTTATTTCAACCAACTAATTTTATCACTGATCGCTGTACAACTGATAGCGTATGTGGTTTATATCCTCTATCCAGTCATGATGATTCGACCCTACTGGACACCGACCAGTATTTTCGATTGGATATTCTGGTATTATGTAAACCCCCAATATGTCTACAACTGGATGCTGTTTAATTCCATCCAGTCAAACTCAGGGCCGTTCAATTGGATACTCTGGAACATCTACGCACATGACACGCCTCTAAACTGCTTCCCGAGCCTACACGCAGCCATGTCAGCCATGATAGCTTACGGATTCTGGCAAGAAAAACAAAAATACGGCTGGTTATCCTGGCCCATAGCAATAACCATAATGGTTTCCACATTACTCGTAAGGCAGCATGTTATCGTGGATGAAATATCGGGAGCCTTATTGGCACTACTTGTAGGTTACATCTTTTACAAAAAGGTATTCACAACACCGGAAACTCCTCCGCAAAAACCAAAGCTGTGGCAACTTACACTTGTTCTAATCGTGGCAGAAATAGCAATGATCCTCTACACATACTTGTCATATCTCATATAGACATCTTATACTGGGTCTTCCCCTTTTTTATAGTGGGTTTTAACTTATTGTTCACACTCACTAAAACCCTTTTTATCGCCCTAGAAATTAAAACTGTTCAAGCAAGCCAAAAGTAAGGGGTCATAATTATAGTTATATTGGTTTGATTGAGGCAATAATTTAGAAGCGTTAAATATATTTTATTTCTTTGTTAAGTCTTTGGCGAAAGTGATGGAAGATGCCTGACTGGGTAGAAATCAGGAAGAAGACTACAGAACTACTTAATAATATAATTCCTGACGACGAAGTGGTCCTTTTCAAGGAAACATGCTCCTGCCAAACAGAAGAAGATTTTAACGATGGACTGCTTGTGCTTACAAATCGTAATATTATTTTCATTAAGAGAGATAGCTTTGAACCCCGGTATGAAGTTGGATTATGCTCTCCAATCGAAAACATATGCTGCATAACTTACTCGGGTATTTTCTACCAAATAATTGAAATTGAAGTAAAGGTTGACGGTTGCCCGAAAACATTCAATTTTATGGACTTTTCAACACAGGTAGAAGGCGGAAGAAAAATATCCGAAATCCATGACGGACTTCAAAAAATAATTGAAAAGATTACTGGAAAAAAATAACTCCTATTTTTAACCTATTTCCGCCCTTTTATGCTAAAAATTTTTAAACCAAAAATAATCTGAAGCTGACAAAATTTAAATAATCTCTAGTTATGAATTTCTGATGGGAATAGTTGGGAGCTTATTTAATTCAAAATTAAAAGTGGTGAAGCAATGTCTTGGGATAAAGAGCCGGAAGACGAGTTTGAAAGATGGATGTACCGTATGATGAGAAGTTATTGGAAAAGATCTCCGAAACAGTTTATCTTTGATTTTCCGTTCGGATCCCTACGCTTTGAACCTCCATCCTCCGAAGCTAGAATCGCCGAAGCTAGAAGCATATATGCCGACATGAAGGAAACCGATAGCGAAATCATAATCGAAGCCGAGCTGCCAGGAGTGAAAAAAGAAGACATAAACATTAACTCCACAGAAGACAGAGTGGAAATCACCGCCGAAGCAAAAAAAGAAGAAGAAACGGAGGAAGAACGGGAGTACATTCGTAAAGAGAGAGTGCAAAAAAAATTTTATCGCTCCTTCACACTACCAGTGAAAGTTTACCCCGAAAAGTCGAAGGCAACCTACAAAAATGGTATACTGGAATTAAGACTGCCCAAGAAGGAAACAAGGGAGAAAAGATCCATCAAAATAGAATAACCTCCGAAACATTAAACACGATCATTTTTCCAAAAATATTTATGATTGCAGATTGTTAGAGTTTTTATTCTCCAATAATTTGGAGAATCACACTTCTATTTCTGGGCTTAACATCTAACTCTACAAAAACAATCTGCTGCCAGGTCCCCAACATGAGTCTCTTCTGAGTAAAAGGAACCGTTAAACTCGGACCTAGAATTGACGCCCTACAGTGACTATGACCGTTTCCATCATGCCATCTTAACTCGTGTTCATAATCCATGTTCTTTGGAGAAATTCTCTCTAAAATTCTGGGAAAATCTTTTAGCAACCCCGGCTCGTATTCAATTGTGGTAACGGCTCCGGTGGCACCCGAAATGAAAACAGTTACAATTCCACTCACTACTTCCGACTCTGAAACAGCCTTCTGAACCATATCCGTTATGTCCACAATCTGAACCTCGCCTTGCGTTGAAAAACTAATTTTCTTGGTTTCAACCGTCAACCAAAACACCCCAATAATCAAAACAAATGTAACTTTTGTTTTAAACTCGGTATGATTTAAAATTATTACAAGAGTAAATAAAAAAATCGGCTTTCAATCTTCTAATACCCTCCGCCAGTCTCATTTAAGGGGGGCGCCCTTATGGACATGTTTATGAATGCGGTGATGGAGACAGAGTTGCAAAAATAGACCACTTGTGGGAAATTTCCCACTTTTTTAACTTTTTTAAAAGTTGGAAAAATATAACGGAAACGTATTTAAATACAAATTAATCTATACTAATTATAGTCGCAAGCATAAGCATAATACATTGCGAATATTTCAACAGTTGCAAGTGAGAAATATTCAAAAAACCAAGAAACAAAACAACACCCCCTCAAAACAAAAAACCGACGTAATAAACAGGTCGTTGAGAAACCCGAGAGGTTTCATGACGCTATAAAAATAAAAAATTGAAGGTCTGGTGATGTTATGCCTAAGAAATGGAGAGAAGAACTTGAAGGATTATTAAAGTCGATGGCGGATGCAGACCCAGATGTGGTGGCGTCCGCTGTGGTCAGAACCGACGGTTTGGTTATGGCTTCCGCGCTACCTAAAGATGCGGATGAAGGGTTGATTGCTGCAATGAGTGCGGCTCTGCTTAACATTGGAAATCGAGCGGTAAGCGAACTTGATCGAGGAAATCTCGACAAGGTCATCGTAAGTGGAACAAAAGGAGACACTATTCTTCGTGGTGTGGGTACTGAAGCAGTCCTATCTGCCATTACGAAGTCTGGTGCCAACATGGGTCTGGTTCTAGTTGAGATGCAGAGAACTGCTACCAAAGTTGCAGATGTGCTTCGTTCGATGTAAGACCAAGAGCTAAAATTTAGCTCTTAGAATTATTTCATATGAATACATTTTTATAATTTTTTCTTTTTTTTATTTTTAATGATTATTAAAAATCATATTATATTTTTTATATTTATTATTTTGTAGAAAAATTTAAATATAGAAAATGTGATATTAAACATAATCAAAGCATAACAAGCTCATCAAGTGAACATAATCTTGTCCAGATCAGAAAAACGAAAGAAATTTTGAATTCGGAAGAAAGTTTGCCAAAAATATCAAAAAATAAATCTTTAATTATTATACAAAATTCCAAACTTATAATTATTGGAGGTACTCAAAAACTCCTCTTCCATCAAAACGAATATGCTGGATTCAACAAAGATTTCTTAGCTTAACAATTTATAACGTCCTATATTGATTCTCGTGGAAATGGAAACAACTTTCATGAACAATACAAGTTATGGGGTATGCGCGTGAGTATAAAAATCGTCCTAGAAAGGTTGAAGGAACTTCTACACGAGTTGGATAGCGAGGATCTCGATCAGCTGTCTGCTAAATTAGAGAGTTGCTGGGAAGAATGCAGAGAGAAAGAACGCGACCCATCAATTTCCCAAAACATTATAGATGAGAACAGAAAAATACTGCAAGAAATATGTATCGCCATTGAAGTGTATCAAGCCGGCGCAATAGACTCAGAAAGGTTACGTGAAATCAAAACAAATCTCCTAAAAAATAAACAGGGTAAATATGTATCCAATATCTAAAACAAATTTTAAACAATAGTCTTCATGCTGCTTTTTTATGGAGGAGGTTTTGTAATTCTATTACGTTTTGGTTGAATTTAGGCAAATATTTATTGATAATTTCAATTTCTTTTACAAAAGTCTCGTAATACTCTCCTAGAACTGGACTATTAAGGTAGTCTGCCGCTTCTCTCATTGCTTTAACGTTTTCTTTTACTCTTTTATGAGCTCTGTCTGCTAGGAGAATTTCGTTTCGAGCCTGTACCAATCCAAACTCAAGATCCTCAAGTGAAAAGCTTGGTGGAATTAAATCTTCTAATGATGTTTCAGACCTTATGAATGATTTGAGTTTTTCTAGAGCATTTTCTTTGCTACCCCAAAGCATGGTTAAAATTTGAAAAAAAGACCCTGAAACATACTCGGCTACCTTCGCTCTACACTTAACAAGAATAATTAAATCTCGGCTCAACTGTTTAATTGTTTCCGAGAACTGTCTAAAGTTATCTATTGAAAGTTCTAATTTACCGACCAGAATTTGATTCAGATGACTTGCCAGATTCCTTAAATTGGCTGCAAACATAACAAACTCATTAATTACCTCAGAAATTTGATTTACACAAGTAGAAATATCTCTTTCTTTTTGCACACTTGAGAAGCACAGGTTTATTCTCTTCTTAGTTTTATTAAAGTCATTTTTCTGTTTTTCAACCTCTTCTATAAATGTATTGAGTACATCCGATTTCAAAAAAGCAGGCACTTCTCTGAGGCGCTCCGACTTTTCGATCGTACTCGCCGTAATTCTTTCAAACTGTGGGTAGATTAATTCCTCTGTGGTTCTCATTTGAAATTTGAGAAAGTCCAAGTCGATCATATCCGGCTGAATAAAGTCCTCTAGCTTATTTTTTTGACTGATAATTTCCGAATATTCTTTGATGCCAAGAGCCAAAACCAGATTAGAAAAAAATTCCAAACCCTTAACAATCCCCTCAACATAATCCTCAAAGAATAATACTAATTTTGACACAGCATCGGCCGAATTCTGGAAAACTTCAAATAAATACCCAAACTCGAATTTTTCAAGCCATTCACCTACTCTTGAGGCATAATCTTTATTCACAGAATAAATCGAAAATACTATTTCTGATCCTATCATGTAAATCGACTTTAAGAGACTATTAACATCTTCTTCCAACTTTCCCATGAAAGCTTCCTCACTTGAATTATTTTTAAGTAGCTTTCGTAAAATTATAAGTCTTCTCACTTTTTATAAGTAATTAATATCGTTATGAACTATAAAGCATTTCTAAAAGATTTTTGGAATTCTAACAAATTAAACAAAAATGTATGTTAGTTAATTGGGTTCCCTCAAATTCACTAGATTTGGCTCGGCTCATAATTTGTTATTTATTTTTCCTGACTTGTTTCTTCGCCTTTTCGGCTCTCCGATTTCATAGTGATTCGGGGTTCTTGATTTACTGTGTATACGTCAAGGGTTTGCTGCATTCTGTTCACTACAGGTTGGGCGTTTATCTTCAGTCTCTTTTTTATCTCCTTCGCCAGCCTAACCGGGTTTCCAAAAGTGGTGTACACCCGTGACGGTTCTACAGCACTTACATATTCTAAGAGTTGATTGAAGTCTGCGTGAGAGCTGAGTGGAAAAGCGGCATCAATATCGTAAGCCTGTTGCATGGAGAAAAAGAAGGAACGATTAACTGCCCAGCCGGTACAAAGGGCGATCTTGGGAATCTTGGTGAGGTTGAGGCTTTTTGCCATCTTCCTGGGAGCGTCTTTACTCAGACCAAATTGAGGTAATAAAATTACGCTTTTTCCTCCCTCCATTATTTCTCTCCCCTCCTCTGAGTCTACCTCAACATACTTTCCTAATTCATATTTAAAATGTTCAAAAATTCTGTTGAACTCAAAAATCTGCTTGGAAACCAGAATATCATAACCCAGTCCCTTAGAAATCAGTCTGGTTAACTCTTGACACTTGCCCAGAGAGTAGCCCATCAAAACTAGGGGAACACCATTAGAAACGGTTTTCTCCGCATAATCCAAAATCTCAGCATTAAGCTCTTCCCTCTCCGGAAAAACATATTCCTCAGAACCAAAAGTGGCTTCAATCACAAGAACGTCGCAATCCATGACATCCGCTTTCCGCTCGGTCATACTCTCACGAAAATTAATATCCCCCGTATAACCAATCAACTGCTCGCCAGTATCCATCTTGAACTGTAAAGACCCCATACAGTGCCCCGCATCATAAGCCTCAATAGAAAACTTTTCAGTCTTAACTCCGAATTTCCTATCCAAATAAACAGTGTTCTCTAAAACCTTCCTTTCCCTCTTCTCCCTCACCAATCTAGTTATTTCATGAGTAATCCTCGAGGCACCAACCCTCTTTCCCTCCTCAGCCCCCAAAAGACCCGAAATATGATCTCCATGACCATGAGTAACAAGCACTAAGTTAGCAGATTGAAAATCCGCATTCACTCTAGGATCCAATAAAAACTTGAAATCATCGGTCTCAACCATTAAGCCATTATCATAAAAAACTCTCATACTACTAACCTCGTATGGCATCCGCCTTTGGTAGTGTGTTCGTTGCTCGACTATTTGATTTTCATATCAGGAACTTATTTTAAAATTATCTTGTTGCCCTTCAGATCAATTTTTACTTTTCCCAATTTAACAAGTCTCTCAAGATATCCGAGAGCGGCTCCCTGAAGAAAATAGTTACTCCTGTCCGTATTATAGGCTTCGGCGGTTAAATCTTCCAATGTAACTTCTTTCCTTTTTTCCAATACTTTCAAAAAGACGCGTTCTCTGTTCGTCTTTCTCTCTGCATCCTCTCTCAGCTTTTTATAAGGTTCAGTTATTGGAGGACCGTGAGCTGAAAGAATAAGTTTCAAATCTAAAGAATATAACTTTTCCAGTGATTCAAGATATACTGTCATGATATCCTTTTTATCATTGCTGCTATCCAACATTTCAAATACTTTTCTCACGGCAAGCTCCCGCCAGCCATACCCTACAAAAGTTGTCCCAGTTCCAATTACGTGGTCTCCCGAAAACAGAATTTTTCTATCCTCATCATATAGACAAATCTCTCCGTCAGCGTGTCCCGGGGTTTCGATTACACGTAGATTAAAATTTCCCAAGTCAATGGTGTCTCCCTCCCCTACCTTTCTTTCCACTTTGGACTCGTCAATTAAAAGGTTGAAATCCATGTACCTACTTGCCATTTCCTTAATTTTAGGTTCAAATTCAGAACCAAGTAGACTTTTTTTAATACCCAAAATGTGTCGATGATAATTCTCAATTATTAGAGCAGCCTCAGAAGAAGCAATAACGTAAGCTCCTGAGGCATCCTTAATTTTTTGATTCCCACCAAAGTGTTCAATATGTTCATGAGTATTTATTATCACCGAAACATCCCCAAAACCCCGGCTTATCTCATTCAACTCTGAAGAAATAACACTCATAGACCTCGGATCCCCTAACCCCGTGTCTATTATGGCTGGCTCTCCTCCCTCTAAAAAATAAACACTTAACGTGGGTGTAGCAGGAAAGGGAAGATCCAAAGTAAACATATAAATATCGCCCAAGATTTTCTTCAACTAGATTCTCCTCTTGAAAACTCTAGCCTTTTCAAAAAATTGTTGGAATTAAGCAAAACTAAAAAAACTCTGCTAATAAGGATTTTTCCCAAATTCTGACTCTTTTTTCTCACCTTAACTTGTAGTAGTTTTGATTTTCTCTCTCAACTTTCTCAATTTTTCCCAGTGCCAAGAGTCTGTCAATATACGCCATTGTTGATCCCTTCAGTAAATAATCGAGCTGGTAAGAACCGTAAGCCTTCCGCGTTAACCCATCTAGCGTATCCTCACCGCTTTCCAAGGCTTTTAAAATCATTTGTTCTCTCAAGAGCTTCCTTTCCATATCCTCTCTGATTTTCTTGTAAGGCTCAGTGATGATTGGGCCATGTGAGGGTAGTATAATCTTCATGTCTAAGGATAATAAGCGTTCAAGAGAATTGAGGTAGTCAGTCATATTTCCATGCTCAACTTTTTTCATCCCCAGTTTGTTTGCCACCCTATCAACGATCATGTCGGTGATGCCATACCCGACAAACGGAGTGCCTGTGCCGATTACCTGGTCTCCGGAGAATAGGATTTTTCTTTCCTCATCGTAAAGGCAGATATGTCCCGGGGCATGCCCTGGGGTGTGTATGGCTTTAAGTATGACTGATCCGAGGTCTACAACATCACCTTCTTTTAGTGGTTTTTCAACATTTGTGGAGCTTATTGCGGCTTGGAAGGAAAGATATCCCTCAGCTACGGCTCTCATTCTCGGCTCTATCTCTGCTTCTTTAATTGTGTTGAATAACTCGGATACGTAATTGTTGAAGTTTTGAATGATATTTGCCGCCTTTTTATGGGCGGAAACGTTAGCCCCTGAAGCCTTTTTTATATTCTCGTCTCCAGCGAAGTGTTCCACGTGTTCGTGAGTGTTAATTATTTTGTTAATGTCTGTGAGTTCAAGCCTTATACCCTTTAAAGCGTCTGAAATAGCTCGAAACGAATTCGGATCACCCATCCCCGTATCAATTAGTGTGATTTCATCTCCCGTAATAATGTAGATATTCAGCTCGGGTGTCCAACGAAATGGTAGATTAATTTTTAACTTGTAAATTCCTTCATCGATTTTCTCCAATGTAACTTCTCCTTATTCTATGTTTTCTTCTTCTGATTGTGCAGCTGGACTAGTGTAGGAGGCCGAAAGCAGTTTCATCTCTTCTTGAGCTATGAGGACCGCGCACTCTCTACAATATTTTTTTCCTTGGATGGTGACGTACTCTCTTTCTTTTAGAATTTTCTTGCAATTAATTACTGTGCACTTCTCCGCTTCTTTATCCTTCAAAACTTTCACCATCTTACAATACTTTTTCTCATTTTAACGTGTTTCTAAAGAACTTTAAACTCTGGGAGATTTGAAGCTGCTTCGCTTTCCTTTTTATAAGCTCAGCTCGATTTTTACATATTTATCCTCTGATGAGATTATTTTACTGATCTCTACTTTTTCAACCTTTAAAGAGGGGGGGATAAAACCAACTTTTCAAAATGAGCGTCGTTAAGAGAAGGCCTCTCATCAAGCTTTTGAAAGCCTAAAACTCGCTTCAAAGCTTTTTAAAGAAAAATTAGCGTCACTGTTTTAGAGGTTGTCATCCAAGGAGAAATTTAAAGGTTAAGATCACCGTGTATAACAATTTTAGTATATTCTAATTATTTTCGGGAGATGTATTTATAAGCGGCCCAAACTTTTAGACTATTCGTCAATTACCAGAAATCTCCAATTTTTTCGCTATTTAGCGATTTTATAGGCAGAAAAAAATATAACAGCTTAATATATTATTTGTAATTAACGACATATAAGGGGTATACCCTCTTGAGTGAAAAGAGTGAGGTAGGCAAGCTTATTGAGCTTGTTGAGCTGAACGTTGGTAACTGGAAGCCCCAAGCTGTAGCCATAATAGACATAAACTACAAGATTTGGGGCGAAAAAGGAAGCATTCCCAAAGATGTTCTTAACTACTACAAGAAGTTTCCCCTATCAGGAATGCAAGTGGGAGACGGCATTAACAATAACGGCTCCTTCCTCATGAAGGTTACTAAGAAAACCGGAGTCATAGTAATGATGGGAGACCATCACATATCTAGGCTCGCCGCAATAAATCTCAGGGGTCGGCTTAACGCCCTATCAGAGTTCTACAATCTAGAAAAACTCATCAAAGAGGAAGACGAAAATCCTTTGAGTGAAGCGAGTAATGTAGAAAGGCTTATTGAGCTTGTTGAGCTGAACGTTGGTAACTGGAAGCCCCTAGCGGTAGCCATAATCGACGTAAACTACAAGATTTGGGGCGAAAAAGGAAGCATTCCCAAAGATGTTCTTAACTACTACAAGAAGTTTCCCCTATCAGGAATGCAAGTGGGGGACAACATGAACAACAGCGGCTCCTTTCTAATTAAGGTCACAGAGGAAACCGGTGTCATAGCTGTTATGGGGGATCCTCACATATCTAGGCTCGCTGCGATAAATCTCCGGGGTCGGCTTAACGCCCTATCAGAGTTCTACACTCAGATAACTCATCAAAGAGAATGATAAAAAAATACTTCATGAAATGCTAAAAAGAGCAGAAGCATCTAATACACTAGAATAACTGAGTGATTCAGATACACTTTTAAAGGGAAACTCGCCTCCTTAAAGGCTTAAGAAGCGTGGAGGCCTTTGTATGAAGTTTCCTAGTGTGGATAGGATGATTGAACTGGTTGAGCTGAATATCGGCCGTTTGAAGCCTGAAGCGGTGGGCATAGTTGACGTAAAATACGTGGTATTGGGTGAAAAGGGTATTTTTCCAATGGGGACTCTCGATTATTATAAGAAGTTTCCCCTATCAGATATGCACCGAGGAGACAGCATTCACAACAAAAATACATTCCTCATGAAGGTCACAGAGAAAACGGGAATTATAGTTGTTATGAGCGACCTCCACACAGCTAGGCTCGCAGCAATAAACCTCAGGGAGCGCCTCAACGTACTGTCAGAATTCTACAATCTCGAAAAATTAATAAAAAAAAGATAAAAAGTCTAGAAATAGGAGACTTGGAAAAACCTGAGGTAGGAACATAACAGTCTCATTAAACCGGAGGGGACAGGATGAAAAGCCTACCAAAAAGAAAAAAATAATTTTTGCATTAGCAAGCAGTATCGTTTATAAATTTGTAATGCGATAAATTGTATTAAACACAATGCAAGTGGATGGATTACACTATGTTTAGATTAAAAAAGTCTGTGAAGTTGCCAGACTATGTCAAGAAGAAAATCTGGCTGAAGTACTATCCAGAGGATTATCCCAAGGAGATTGAAATTCCTAAAAACAAATCAATACCCGATATATTCGATGAAGCGGCGAAAATGTACGGTGATGAGCTTTGCCAAATTTATGATAATAAGGAATACTCCCGTAAATATATTGTGGAGATGTCTAAGAGGTTTGCAACAGCGCTCTACAACCTGGGAGTGAGAAAGGGCGACGTGGTGGCAATCTACCTCCCCAACAGTATCCAGTTTCAGATCTCGTACTCTGCCATTTTACGGATAGGTGCTGTTGTTACCGCTATCAGTCCCCTGTTTGTGCCCCGTGAGGTTGCCTACCAGTTGAATGACAGCAGGGTGGAAACCATAATCACGTTGGATTTTTTCTATAACAACGTGAAGCAGATTAAGGATGAAACCCGGCTCAAAAACATTATCTTGTGCAACATCCAGGGAGAGAAGCTTCAGGTAGAAAAGGAAGACCTAGAAAAAATATTGGACTTCGATAAGCTAGTGGAGGGAAATCCACCAAACCCTCCAAAGGTAAAGATAAACCCTACAGAAGATGTGGCGGTGCTCCAGTACACCGGAGGCACAACCGGCCTGCCTAAGGGTGCAATGCTTACCCACCACAACATTGTAGCCGACGCAATGCAATTAGTGCCTGGCATGGAAAATATGTTCAAAAAGTTAGGCATAAAAAGAACGATAGCAATCTCGGTAATACCTTGGTATCATATATACGGTCAGACCGTAGAGGTTGTTTGTGGTGCCTTGCTTAATACGTTCGGCGTTCATTTTTCAGGGTTTGATTCGGCCCCGATTCTTAAAGCGATTCAGAAGTATAGGCCAAACACATTTATAGCGGTTCCCACTCTTTTGATTTTGTTGTTGAATCATCCCAACTCTCGGGATACTGATTTTTCCTGTTTGAAGTATGTTAATATGGGTGCAGCTCCATCTCCCCTGGAGCTTGCTAGGCAATGGCAGCAGTTGTCAGGTAATCCACTTAGTGAGGGTTACGGTTTAACCGAGGCTAGTCCAGTTACTCATACTCGTTGGGCTCCGCTTTTCGGCGAGGAACTGGGTTCTGTTGGTCCTCCTCTTCCGAACACTCTGGCGGGTATCGTGGATCCTGATACTAACGAGTTTTTGCCTATCGGTGAGCTGGGTGAGCTGGCGGTTAGCGGTCCTCAAGTTATGAAGGGTTACTGGAATCGCCCCGAGGAGGACAAGAAGGTGTTCTTTAAGGCTGGTGGTAAGAAGTGGTTGAAGACCGGCGACCTTGCGCGAATGGATGAGAAAGGCTATTTCTACATTGTGGATCGCACCAAGGACATAATCAAGTATAAGGCACACAGTGTCTATCCGAGGGAAATCGAAGAGGTTTTATTCGCTCATGAGGCGGTTATGGACGCTACTGTTATCGGTGTACCTGACCCCACAGTGGGTGAGCAGATTAAGGCGTTTGTGGTTTTGAAGCCCGGTTTTAAGGGTAAGATTAAGGAGGATGAGATTCTGGACTGGTGCAAGGAGCATATGGGGGGTGACAAGTATCCGAGGCATATAGAGTTTAGGGACTATCTTCCTAAGAGTCTGGTTGGTAAGACTCTAAGAAGAGTGCTGAGAGAAGAGGAAGCAAAAAAAGCACAGGAAGCAGAGAAAGCACCGGAAATAAAGAAAGCAGAAATCATCTAGAATTTTTCCCTCTCCTTTTTACTCTTTATTTTTAATGTATTCCTTTTTGGTCAGGCGGTTGATTTGGTTTGTGTCGTTTTCCTAGCTTAAGAGTAAAAGACATAAACTTACAACCCTTGGAATTGCGATTTAAGATTATCGCAATTATTCTAAAATATTTCGCATAAAATATTCCTAAAACATATATCCAACACAGTTTTTTCCTCTAACTTTGCGAAAATGATATATGTCTACATTTTAATTATATATCATAGCTATACAATTTTAGGGGTGAAAGCGAAAGTGGCAAACAGGCAATGGTCAGAATTTTCTCGAACCCTGAGATTAAATCTGCTATACTGGCTGTACTACTACAATCCCTTCTTCGTTGCTTTGTCTTTCATAGGTTTAGTTTGCGCCTTTATTTTCTCGAATTCCTTAGTCGCAACAGCCTTCGGATTAGGGTTCATTGCTTCACTTAGTCTAGAAGTTTGGAGAAGTTACCTGAATATGAAGTATTACAAAGGCGACCCAATAGAAAAAACACAAGATAAAGAAGAAGACTAATTAAAAGGGTCTTCATTTATTTTTTTAAATATTATAAAATTTTTCCGAGCTATTCTTCTTTATTCTTTTCTTCTTATTTTATTTCAAATTCAACTAGGATGATGATTATCTTTACTGAAAATTTAAAATGTTGACAGTAGAGTTTTAGAATTGTTTATGGCGGTTTTTCTGCTATAATTGTCAGAAGATTATCTTTTTGACCCGTTGCTAGGTATTTCGGAGGCTTCGAGGTTAATTGCTCTTAAACTCCCTTCGCTAGAATGGGATAAAAACCATCCCCTTCTAGCTTGTTGAAGCCTGACGCCCTCTATCCATCCGCGAAGGCTTCTAGGAATGCCTTCCTCGCCACATTATTAGCGTTCAAATCATTGCTTATCACACCCTTCTTCGACCGAAACAATTCCCTGCTTATTCTCCTGCCAAAATACTTATTATGGTGTCCGGATGCTCACGGTCAAGGAAGTTGCACCTGCTGGTGTGGTTCTCCTCCTGCATCACAAGCACTATTCCCGCCTCCTCTGCCTTGTTCCAGATCCAATGATCGTGAAATGGACAAAATTTGCGGTAGTCAGTCTCAATGCCGGGTGATTGGTGAAATCCCACAAGTTCTCGCTCAAGGATTGATTCAGGAAAGCGAAGTTCAAGTAGAGATGGGAGAGATCTTAATTGGAAAGAAGCCGGGCCGGGATACAGAAGAGATTACTCTGCTTGGTTCCACTGGGCAGGCAGTACAAGACATAGCTGCTGCGAATTTCGTCTATAAGTTGACTAAAAAGAAGAAAATGGGCAATCGCGTAAGTTGCTTTAGGTAAACGGTATGCCAGGTACAGAACCTATCTATTTCTTTGTGTTGCTTCTAGCAACTAGGAATTTTCTCTTAATCACAAACTCGTATATGATTGCTACAAGCACAACCACTAATCCTACTATAAGGAAGAACAAAGTGTAAGGATTACCGAAGGTTGTATAAGTAAGGTATTGTAAAAGTTTGGCTCCAAAGAAGCAGTACATAAAGGCTCGTGGGTATCCTCCAATTACAGACGGAATGAAAAAAGTTTTAAACTTTATTTTAGTTAAGCCCGAACCATAGGATACAAGATCAAAGGGCACAAATGGGATTAATCTCGTAGCGAGGATTGCCCAGCCACCCCATTTGGTAAACCATCTGTCTGCTACTAGAACTGCGTCACCTAGATTGTAAATAATAGCCTTATCGAAAGCTCTCCTCATTCTTCCTCCACTTGTTTGATATACTCCTTTCCTTATATCAATAGCTTCTTTTTCCCATCGATCAATAACCGGTCTCCCAACAAATCTTGCGATGTAAAACGCTATAATGCAACCTGCGACTTCTCCAGTACCTCCAACTAAACCCGCCAATATAATTCCGTAATCAAGGTTGTACGGCGAAGTAAGTAAAGGAAGGTAAAACATCAAAGCAAAGTAACTAAAAAACTCAGGGGGTAGAAACAGGAATAGAATAAAAGAAAATTCACTAGACTGAAGGAAGAATAAAACCATTAATGGAATAAGAGAAAATACATTGTATTGAACGGAGAAGGCCATTCCACCAAGCATCAAAATCAATTCGCTGGGAATAGGCACAAGTATTGTTTGCACAATCATCGCGGTAAAGAATCCTAAAGGCCCATAGCCAATAATCCACCACAAAACATTATAGAAAAGGTTCTGAAAGAACTTGTTAACATCGCCAAGTACTGATAAGGTCACAAGTAATGCTGGAAAACGCATTTAACTCCTCCAAACAGAACTCACTTTGCAAACTTAGCCTATAAACTTTACTACAATTACAACTGGCACGCCAGTCTCCCACATAGAGCGTAAGTAGTAGTCCCTTGAGCCATTTCTGCGAGTCGTCTATCAAGCCGAGAAACATCTCAGCCCATGCTCTGCAACCCTTCCTCTTATAAGAGTTATCCCCTGCTTCAGTTTTATCCAGCGGTGTAGCTCCCAAGCCTGCCATAAGGCTGCCGTTCCACCATGAGAGGTAGGCGTTGTAGGCAGGCATGAGGTCTATACGCTCATAGTAGGCAGCGGTTTCTGTTAGGAGGGATTCGAAGTAAAGGGACTCGCTGTCCATAGTGTTTTTCGGTGATTTCGAGGGCTGAGAAAATCTTGTAAGTGAAACCAACCATTGATATGCGGAAAACTACCCCTCTTTTTTCCTCTTTCGAAAGTATTATAAACAGACATATCGAATTATATATTATAGCTACACAATTGCAAGGTGAAGCCAAAATGAAAAAGGAATCAAGGCTCGAGCGTCTACGATTACTAAAAACAAATCCACCAACCTGGCTGCACTTATGCAACATATGCCTCATTGCATTGTCCTTCACAGGCCTAGTTCTAGCCTTTGTTTATCCGAACGCCCAGGCTATAACAGTTTTCGGGCTAGGATTTGTCGCTTCACTTAGCCTCGAAGTCTGGGGAAGCTGTTTGAACCCAGAGCATAAAAACGAAGAATACCAAGAAAAAACAGCAAAAAAGCCGCAGAATAGAAAAAGCAAAAGGAATTAGCGAGAACTTCTTTTTTTATTTCATTCTAAGCTACAAAAACATTCAATCCATTTTTCTCTCTATTTCTTATTTAATTTATTTAAAACCCAAAGGGGCGATGATTATTCTTAACTAAAAATTTTAAATGTTGATATTGGGAAATACTATACAGCAGTATAATGGAGGGTAGATGTTGCCTATAGATTTTGGTTTTACCCCTGAGCAAGAAAAGCTGAGAGCTTCTGTTAAAGAATGGTGCCAAAAAGAGATCGCTCCCTTAGTGAACGAGATGGAAGAAAAAGAAGAATTCAATAAAGGTCTTGTAGCCAAATTTAAGAAAAAATTTCTGAACATGTGGATTCCCAAAAAATATGGAGGAACAGACGCCGATACCGTTGATATATGCATTGTGGCTGAAGAGGTCGGCTACGCTTGTGGTTCCTGTCTAACCCTTCTAGAGGTAGGAGGTTTAGGATGCTTACCGATTGTAATCGGTGGAACCGAGGAACAGAAAAAGAAATTCCTACCACCAATAGCGAATGGAGAAAAGTTTTACGGTTTCGGGTTAACCGATGAGGGACCAGGCTCAGACCCCGCAAACATAAAGCTAACAGCCGAGAAGAAAAACGGCGAATACGTCCTAAACGGCATGAAACGCCTAATCAGCAACTGCGACATATCCCACAGTATCCTTACCCTTGCGAAAACAGACCCCACGAAAGGAGCGGGAGGCATTAGTGCTTTCCTGATTGATATCGGAACCCCAGGATTTGTGGTCGGAAAAAGACTGTGGGGATGGGGAATCAAAGTACACCACACAAACGAATTAGAGTTCCATGACTGCACAGTACCCGCGGAGAGACTGATAGGTGAAGAGAATAAAGGATTCGTCTACGCCATGAAAACTCTTGACAGAACCAGACTAGTTTTAGCTGCAGGCAACGTGGGAATCGCCAGAGCCTCCTTTGACATAGCAGTAAAGTTCGCACAGGAAAGAGAGGCTTTCGGGAAACCCATATCCGAATACCAGGCAATAAGCTTCAGACTCGCCGAGATAGCAACAGAAATCGAAGCCGCGCGACTCCTAGCATACAAAGCAGCTTGGCGGGACAATCAGAAGGTTCGCCACACCACAGAGACATCAATGGCCAAATGGTACGCCTGCGAGTTAGCAAGAAAATCGGCTGAAGCCGCCGTGAAAATATTGGGAGGCTACGGATGGAGCAAAGACTATCCAGTTATGATTCATCTACACGACGCTCTTGGATTCATAAACGCCCAGGGAACCTCAGAAATACACAAAATGATAATATCAAGAGCCCTATTCGATTAAATTCTATTCTTTTTTATTTATGTGATGCGATGGACATAGTTATTTTACTTTAAATTATCCGTTTCTATAACAGCTGCCGCTGCACTCCTATGTATTTTTTTGTACCCTTTTATTCGTGTTTTAGGACGTGTTCTCTCAGGGTAGAGGTTTTCTCAGGTAAATACTTTTCCAAAATCTCAATTATCTGCTCGTTTATTTTTGTGTGTTGCGGTCCACAGGGACTCACAGTTTGCTTACCCCTTAAAATCGCTGCTGTGTTTTCAGTAATGCGGATTAACTCCGTGGCAACAACTCCATTTATCCAGATGAGATCTCTTAGAAGTTCCTTTAACTCGTTCAATTCCTTTTCAGCCTTCACATTCATTCTCTCCGCAAGGAAGCCCACCCTCTTATAGAGGTGGGAGGAATTATGGATACCCTAAAGGTACTTAAATATTGAAGTTTATATTCAATAGCATGAAACAGGCTCTGCTTATTAAACTCGCCCCCTCAAAAGAACAATACGGCGTACTCCTCGAAACTATGCATAGGTTCAACGACGCCTGCAACTGCATTGCAAACATCGCCTATGAAAGAAAATGCGCCAACAAGATAGCCCTCCAGAAACTCGCCTACTACGACATCCGCGAAAAGTACAAACTGTCCGCCCAGCTCACCATCCGCGCAATCGCCAAAGTCGTCGAAGCATACAAAAGAGACAAAACAATAAAACCAACATTCAGACCCAAAGGCGCAATCGTCTACGACCAACGCATACTCTCCTGGAGAAGCGGACTCAAAGCAGCCTCCATACTAACCCTCAAAGGCAGACAAGTAATCCCCACCCGCATCGGAGAATACCAAAAAGCGAGAATGGACCGAGTCCGAGGGCAGGCTGACCTCATCTACCGCAACAACACATTCTATTTGGGTGTAGCTGCAGATGCTCCAGAGCCGTCCCAGTTTGACCCGGTGGGAGGTGTTCTCGGCGTGGATTTGGGAATCGTTAACCTCGCTGTGGACAGCGATGGCGAAAACCATTCTGGAGAGAAAATTGATAAAATCAGAGAGAGAAAGGCGGAACTCCGCACCAATCTCCAGAAACATGGAACCAAAAGCGCTAAACATCATCTCCAAAAACTCTCTGGAAAAGAGAAGCTCTTCCACCGTGATGTTAACCATTGTGTCTCCAAGAGACTGGTGGCTAAAGCCAAAGACACTGGCAGAGCGGTAGCCCTTGAAGATCTAGAGGGCATCCGAAGCCAAGTAACGGTTAGAAAGGCTCAGCGTAGCCGCCACCATTCTTGGACATTCAGACAACTGAGAAGCTTCATAGAGTACAAAGCAGCTCTTTCCGGAGTGCCCATAATACTCGTGGATCCTAGGGGGACTTCGCACACCTGTCCAGTCTGTGGACACAATGAGAAGGGGAATAGACCGAGCAGAAACGAGTTTAGGTGTGTTCGGTGTGGATTCGCTGGTCCCGCTGACCACGTAGCAGCCATTAACATAGCTGTGAGGGCTGCCGTCAACCAGCCTATTGTAGCGTGCGGTGAAGCCGAAGCCATCCATTATTGGAACTGAGGCTGAACATAGTTACAAGCTCATCTCCTTAAGGAATGGGTAGTTGACATAAATCACCCAGAATATTTTCTCTGTAATAATTTCAATTATACGTAAAAGTAATTTATCTTAAAAGACTAGGCGTTTTTAGCTTTAGCTTTAGTTTAGAATGTTTTAAAAATGTGTCAAGAACTTGGTTTCTTTTCTATTTTGTTTCTTGCTCTTTCTTTAATAAGAGTTCTGCTACGGATTTAAAGACTTCATCTATGTTTGTACCCAGCTTGGCGCTTGTTTCAAAATAGGGTGCGTTTATCCCTTGGGCGTATTTCAAACAGTCTTCCGATGATATTTTTCTCTCTAAATCACTTTTGTTGCCAATCACAACCATTAGTTGGAGGCTGCCAAATGAGTTATATATCTCCCAACGCCATTTCTCCAAGTTTTTGAATGATTCGGGATTGGTTAAGTCAAAAACTAGAATGGCTAGGTCAGCATCAATGTAAAGCTCCTTTCTCATTTGCTCAAAGTTAGCGGAACCCCCCAAATCCCAGAAATGCAGCCGCACCCTGTTTTTTCCGGCTTCTAACTGTTTTACAGCAAAGTTGCATCCAATGGTGGGGGCGTACTCTGGTGGAAATTTGTTTTCAGTGGCTTTTTTAACTATACTTGTCTTCCCCACTTTTTTATCCCCCGCCAGAATGGTCTTAAACATAAACACCTTTGATGATCTTCTAAAAATCTGCTTTAATGATACCGAGGGGGTTTTGGGTGTCGCCTCTACTGGCTCAGAAAGAATCAATTCTCCAGCACCGCTCTCCACTAGTATTTCATCGATTTTTATTTCGAATCCTATAAACGGTTGCACATTTCCATCCCAGCTTTGAAGCAGGGTACCAAAATTTTTGATAAACGTATCCAGTATCTTACCTAAGACCTCTCTCACTAATTCTTCTTTATCTTCCCTACCGACAACCGCTACCACAGTGGTGGTGTCACGCGGCTCATAGAGTACTCTGTAATTTCTCAGCAGAATCTCCTGAAGACTCTCATCATCCTCACCCTGAATAAGTTTACTGGAGAACCTAAGAATTGCGGTTAAAAATCCCCCAATAAGGTTTTCATCGATTTCAATGGAACCATACTTTCTGGAAATAATACAGATACCCCTATTATCAATGATGAAGATTCCCTGAATCATGAAAGTAAACCACGTAGAATTAATTCTCTGAATTAAAATTAGTGAAGTTACACTTAAATTCTTTATTATACCTTCTTCCAAAGTGTGTAGTAGCAAAATTAAGTAGACTTGGATGTTTCTTAATTGGTTAAACGGTGATTGAAATGAAACAATCCAAGCCTACGAGTAGTAATAATAGTGACCAGTCCTTTTTGCTTTTTCGGAAGCGTCTGGTGGGGATCACCTCCGCAGACCTTGAAGGGCTCTCGGAATACGCCCAAAAGAACCTGGAGATCATACGATGCTGGCGCCTCAACCCCCTGAAAAGCATCCTTGAGGAATACCAGATCTCGAAG
>JAUQZE010000039.1 GCA_030587365.1 Candidatus Freyarchaeota archaeon
CAGAAGACCCCCTGCACAAGGGACGGTATCTCCTCTCTCTGTTTAATCTCTTCCACAACTGGCTTCCGAACCAGGGGCACCACCTCTACGGCGCCAGCCCGGCTCAGCTCCACCCCCAGATTTCCCTCACGAAACAGGAAGCGTTGGAGGCTTTTGAGGAACTCTACCTAAAGCCTAAGGGGATGTCTTTTAATATCAGCGATTGGCAAATACTACAAGGAAACACCTAGTCCACTTATTTATGCTACAGTACAAAAGCGAGAAAGGTCAAAAAAATTTATAAATAATAAAGTTTGAAGCCTACCTATAAGGGATTGAAACCTTAATCCCGAGGTGTTTCCGTAACGGCAAATTGCTTGTTTGGAGCCTACCTATGGGGATTGAAATATGATTTTTCGAATTCATCAATTACTTTAGCCGCCGGTTTGGAGCCTACTTATAAGGGATTAAAACAAGAAATAGTGGTTAATCAGAGTAACAAAAACATGTATTAACTATCGCCTGATAGGGTAACTCTTCTGCTTCTTTTTTCAGGGATATCTGTTGCAGGTATCCTACTAAAAATGGTGTTCTTCTCCCCCTTTATCTCGCATTTTTGAATATGTTTCTTCAACTAATTCTTTGCACGGGTCTTCCTTAGATATTATAAATGAGTTCCTTTTTCTTCCCGTACCGTAAACCAGAGGGATATTGTGTCTTGTCGCAATTTTGTGGTAGACTGTGGTTGCGGGTAATAGTTTTGAAAAGTTTTTTGTCATCTAGTGATTTGAATAGAAAACGACTGAAGAAGCCTTCTTTTTCCCAAAAAAAGGCGTTAATAAGATCCCTTTCCCAGACACTAATACAATCTAGTCATCAAAAAACTTTTATGATTTTTTACGGGCTTGGTCAAGGAGGTGTAGTTCATTATCAAAACGTAATTCCTTATTAAATCGGGTAGATTGGCTTCACCCCCTCGACTCTATGGTTTCAACCACGCTTATCTCCTCATCCTTAAGAAGGCACCAGTTAACATGTTGATTGCCTCAATTCTTTCATTATCCTTGCAAAATTAGTTCCGCAGCAACGAGGATTGAAAGTGAGAAAATCGGAAAAATAATAATGTGCAATACTTGTGCTTGCAAAAGAAGTTCCTCAGTAACGAGGATTGAAAGTTATTAGAAACATGAAAGAAATCGCATTAGAACAAACAGGTGTGATATGGCTGTTATTATATTTAAATGAAAAAAGAAAATGAAAATTTCAGAAGTAATAACAGATCTGAGAGGGCAATTAAGTCAAGCGGCTCTTTATCCAGCGGTTTCCATTCTAACTAAACTCGGTTTAATAACTGACGAAAAAATAGGTATGCTGCCTAGGCGATTTTTTCTTACTCCTAAGGGGGGAGTTGGTTGTAAAGAAGCTTGAGGAAATAGGGGAAATGTTAGGAGAGGAAGAATTCTTGTTAGTTTCTCTATTTTGGTAATGAGTTGGTGTGTGGGTGCCGTTTTCACTGTTTCTCTGGTTATAATCCTGTTATGTTCTACGTGGCATATGTTAATTGGTTAAAAACTTTTAAATTCGGGTTTCGCTATTATTTATAGATGGTGATTTTATGAAGTATCAGAGTGAAAGTAAGAAGTTGTCTCCTTCTGAGGTTGAGGAGTTGAAGCGTAAAATAGAGCCGAAGGTGTTGGTTTTGAGGGAGGATGTGCTCACTCCGCTTGATGCTAAATTGTTTGCTCGGAGGACGGCTGATGGGGGTATTGAGGTTTTCGAGCTCGTCGAGTGATTTTTATGCCTCTTGAGATTAAACCGCCCATTGGCTACTTGAAGAGGGTGGAGGTCCTCGAGAAAAAGGATTTTCCAATATGCGTGACTAAAGAGAAAGAGGTGGGATTGGTTCGTAAGCGTATTTGGTATATTCATAGATCTAAAGATCGATGGAGCGTTTTGCAACTCGAACCAGAACTGAGCCATTACACGTT
Source organism: Candidatus Freyarchaeota archaeon (assembly GCA_030587365.1). Taxonomy (GTDB): domain Archaea; phylum Asgardarchaeota; class Jordiarchaeia; order Jordiarchaeales; family Jordiarchaeaceae; genus Jordiarchaeum. The sequence continues at coordinate 1,968 of JAUQZE010000039.1, forward strand.
TCTTGATCAGTCTAAACCTAAAAGAAAGAAAGCTCGCTAAAAATGCTATTTTTGTTATATTCAATGTGGCACATTCACATATTGGTTTTTTCCAGGATTTCTTTGTCGACTTTTTGAAGGCTTCGAGGCTCATTCTGAACATAATGTACTTGTATTCCCCTCTCTCCCGTTCGGGTTGTGTGGTTGCTATTACTTTGTGTTTGTCAAACAGTTGTATAAGTTCCTCTAATTTGGAAATGCGTTTTTCTAATACACGCCTTTAGTCTTGCAAAAAGAGTTCCTCAGTAACGAGGATTGAAAGCTTTCCTCAAGAATCCACGACCCGTAAATGCTCATTGTAACTTGTAAAAGAAGTTCCTCAGTAACGAGGATTGAGAGCCAAAGTGGCATAAGGCTATACTGATGCTCTGCCGTCTAGGAATTGTGAAAGATATGTAGATAAATTTTTACTAAGTTTGGATGTAGTGTTTTCAAATTATTCCAACAACTCACATATCCAAGGCGCGTTCACTTGAAGGAACAAGATTATACTATTTACTTTTCGTTCCTTATTGAGGAATTGTTTTTGTGAGGCGGCGATATAGATTAGCCGGAATCTAATCTCCTTATTTTGAGGTCTAAATTGAAGAATAAGAACTGTTAACACTTCTTTTGGAGGTGAAATCGAAAGATTCTGCATCCTGAGCCACATCTGGGTAGTGTACACAGTTTTTTCCACATTAGCTCCTTGAAGAGTTTAGCAGGTTTGTTGGCTTAATAATTTCTAAAACATTCATAAGGGAGCATTGGAAAGCCAGCCGCAAAAATCTTATTTAAGAGCGTCTTATAATAGTAGGAAGTCGAATAGGGTTTGGTGAGTACTGTATTTCTTATGTTGCTTGTGTTGGTGTGCTTTCTCCCGTAACGCTTATTTCTTTTGAGTGTGTTTTTGCTTCTGAAGTGGTGTGTTTGGTTGATGAATTCTGATAGGGCTCTGGGTAGGCTTCGTATGGTTCTTGATGATCTCCGTCGCTCCGTTAGGAGCTACGGGTTAGGGGACTACTCTGACTGTGTTTTCAGGTCTCAGCTATCCGTGGATAACGCTTGTAGGGCTGTTCTCAGCATTCTCGGTGTAGAGTTTGAGAGAACTCACTTTCCCTCGCACATAATTTCTGAGAATGTTTTGAGCGATGCTAAAATTGTTAGGAGGCTTAACTTGAGTCGGAGTCAAATCGAATTACTAGTAAGACTAGTTGTGTACGCGAGTCCCCTTGAGGAGCAAAGAACGATGCCTAGGTACGGTTGGGAAACCGAGCAGGAAATCATTCCCCCGTCGGAAATTTATCGCAAACAGTTGGCTGAGACCCTTCTGCGTAGCGCTTTAAGAACTCTTGAGGCTGTATGCGATTTTTTCAAAACTATTCCAACGCTCCCTAGGGAGCTAAGTGAACTAGTTTCTGAGATTGAGGAGGAAGTGCGTAGTGCTTCTAAAGAACTTGGAAAAAATTAAGCAGAGAGAATATACTCCTGTAATCGAGGAGTACCTGGATAAGCTTCACAGCAACTTCGGTGAAAAAATCGTAGGTGTGCTACTCTTCGGCAGTGTTGCCAGAGGAGAAGCGAAACCACTAAAAAAGTATGAGAGCGACATAGACCTAATAGTACTAATCAGAGGAATTCCCGAAAACATAAGCGAAAGACTAATGCTAAAGGCCAAACTGGTACTGGATTTGAGACTGGGAAGCCGCGTCCAGGGATTCTGGATGCCCCCCGAAGAACTGCCTCGGCTCGTAGGAGCGAGAACAGGATACATTATGGACGCCCTCACCGAAGGAATACTCCTCTATGACCCAGAGCAAATAATAGAAGAATCGAAGAAAACACTGGAAAGAGAGCTGAGAGAGAGGGGAGTGGAGAAAAAGAAGTACGGGTGGGTCTGGCCATTAAAGGCGGGGGAAATAATCAAACTATAGTGTATGCATCCATATGTTTAATTAAAACTCCCGGATGTGCGAACTTGTTGTGGTGAAGGATTGGAAACACCCAATTTCCCGTCCTCTTTTAACACCATTATGTGGAAATTATGAATAACGGAATGCGGAGGCAAGTCAAAGTCGTATCATCCAACAATAAACCAATGCTCTGGGAGTTTTTACTAAACATATGGGTCGAAGACGGGAACCCCCGAAAAAGACCCTCCAATTGGTAAAAGAAGCCAAAAAAACAGAGGGTTTGGAGCCTACCTATAAGGGATTGAAAGTCAAAGGTGTAGAATCAATAGAAGTAAAACCGTTCTCTCTGCGACTGGGATTGATGGCTTTAATGAGTATTGGAAATTATTTTTGGATGTGCAAATTTCAGAAAGTTTATTATTTTCTTAGCGGTTACTGATTTATGCGTGTCTGTTTTGAGTTTGAGGGTTTTGGGTCGACGCACGTATCTTTGCCACTACACTATAATTATTTGGTTCAAGGCATTGTTTATGGCAGCGTTTCGTCGGAGCTGGCCGGCTTCCTTCATGATGAGGGGTTTATGCATGGTAAGAGGGCGTTTAAGCTTTTCACGTTCTCAAGGATTATTGGCAGGCCGCAGATAAGGGACGACCGAATATTTTTCGAGGGCCCTGTGAAGCTTTACGTGGGTTCCCCCATTGAGAGGTTTATCAAGGAGTTGACGACTGCGCTGATTCAGAAGGGGGAAATCACTTTGGGCGATGCTAATCTTGCAATCTCAGGAGTAGATGTGCCAAAATGTCCCGAGTTCGCGGGAGAGACGCATATAAGGACGCTTTCCCCGATAAGCATCTATAGCACTCTCTACACATCGCAGGGCAAAAAGAAAACCTACTACTACTCTCCGAAGGAGGAGGAGTTCTCAAATCTAATAAGTGAAAACGCGCAGAAAAAACACATCATCATTCACGGGGAGAGGGTTAAAGAGAGGTTGGAGGTTGAACCAGTAAGGGCGAAAGAGTCCATTGTGTTTTATAGGGGAACAGTGATTAAGGCGTGGTCTGGAGAATACGTGCTGAAGGGAAGCAGGGAACTCATGAGGACGGTCTACGAGACGGGATTAGGAAGCAAAAACCCGCAAGGTTTCGGAATGTTCGAAGTGGTTGAATAATAATTCACCCAAGAAAAAGACATGGAAGGATGCGGCTCCAGAAAAAACTCGTACTCTCATAACTCTTTTTTTAAAGCCCCCTATTTTCAAGGCTATCTATCAGATGAAGCCCTTCATAAAAGATTGGAACAGGTACTTTCACAGCATATTCTCTTCCGCTCGTCCGGTTCGAAGCCTAGCTATGGTTGGTTGAAAGTATCATTTTTCTTGACTTTGCAGTCACACATGCCAGATCAAACCGAAGATGTGGTATTGTTGGATTCCTAACCTCAAGTGAAATGGGGGATAATCGAAGTGTGGGATAGAACCTAGACAATCCTCATTATTTTGAAGAATTTAGATTAAAAAGAAGGGCAAGCTTGTTATGGAAATTGAATGATTTGTGCTGCGTTATGCATTCATTTTATTCAAATCTTCACAAGCAAAACGTTTCGAGTCCCCAAAAACTGATATTTCTAGAACAATGTTTGAAATATGTTAATATATCCTGTTAGGTATGTTTTCCTCAATGCGACTAAAGTTGCTTTCGATTTTGAGGGAGGTGGGTTGCCAACAGGGGAGAATGGTTCAAGGCAATATAACTGTGGGGGAGGTATATGGCTGATAAGCAGGGTTCAGAGGAAGCGCCGTATGTGCTGCGTTCTGGTGAGGTCATAACTGGGAAAATGGTCTGTTATTACTATATTTGTATGAGGGAGGTTTGGCTGGTGGGGAGGGGAATTGCTCCAGATGAGGACTTTGAAGCCTTGGATATGGGACGCTTATTGCACGAGGTGTACTACCAAAGAATGAGGAGAGGAGTAGCTCTTGACGGCATCAAAATTGACCTAGTGAAGGGGCGGTATGAAAAGGTTTGCGAGGTAAAAAAATCCTCAAAACACTTGGAGGCTGCTAAAATGCAGATGGCGTACTATCTCTACAGGCTTAGGGAGGCAGGCATCAACATCACAGGAGAAGTCCTCATTCCTAGTGAAAATAAGAAAATTGAAATCATCTTGACTCACGAATTAGAGGAAAAGCTGCTGAAATCACTGAAAGAAATAAGAGATGTGGTTGACCAGGAGCGCTGCCGCCTCCGCCCAAGAGGTTTCGTTTCTGCGGGGGTTGTGCATACAAAGACCTGTGTTGGGCTTAAGGGAGGGAGAGAGATTGAAGGAGAGGATATACGTCTTCACCAGCGGGCAGATAAAAAGGGAAGGAAACACGCTGTGTTTCGTAAACCAAAGGGGGGAAGAGAAGAGATTTCTTCCAATAGCGGAAATAAGTGAAATATACGCCTTCGGAGAAATAAGCCTGAATAAGAAGCTACTGGAATTCGTATCCACTAACGAGGTAATAATTCGGTGCCGTCTTTTTATTGGTTAACTTTTTCTCCTATGTTATCGTTATCTGTATGAGTGGCTTGTTCCCCTGGTTTAAGTATTTTTCTTTGATCTCGCTGAAAAGCTGCTTGTTGCAGTACCTCACGAGGAGTATGTTTAGCAGGTTTTCCAGCCCCTGAGTGCTCCAGTGCATCCACTTGTTCTTAACCCTCTTCGCTATCTCCCCCATCAGCCTCTCGATGAGGTTGTTCGTGTACGGTGCCTCTATCCCCTTCGCAGCCAGTCTGGCGAAGGTTACCATGTAGTTCGCTGAGTTTCTCAAGAACTTCGCCGCGCCCATAAGACCGTCTTCAAACAGTTCCTTTGCCAGCTCCTTAAGGTCGGCGAGCGTCTTTTTAATCCTCCACCGCAACCTTTCGATGTCCCCGTCCTTCAGGTGCTTGAGCGCCGAGTTTCGGCAGGTGTGCAGTATCGCCTTCAGCCTCCTGAGGATTTCTCTCCGCTCATTCTTGGGTAGGCCGGCTTTCCACAGGTGCATGCTCACCTCTCTCACC
>JAUQZE010000042.1 GCA_030587365.1 Candidatus Freyarchaeota archaeon
CGACCCGAGCAGTGAACTCTCAGAGGTGATAGAGGATAAAAGAGATAAAATTGAGGAAAAAATCGGAGCTAACACATTCCGTGATATTAACACTCTAGCACTCTATTCTCATAACCTAGCACCAGAACATGGGAGAATGTCTTATGGAGACCCCATCCTGAGAATCCCCCGTGGGACTTAGCGGATTCCCAAAGAGCCAGCGAAGCCCTGAGCTATGCACAGCGCTCTGTGAGCATAGCCAGAGAGTTTGTTAAGAGATGGTTTTAGCTGCGCTTTGGAAGCGGAATCTGTTCTAGAACTTAGCGTTATCGCTCAAAATTTTAACCCCTTATGTCTATCTTTTCCTCCCTTATAGGGGATTGTAATAGGTGTTTGCCGTTATTGAGCATCTGCGAAAGCAGTTTCTTAGCACTCGGAAAAACACAATGCCCCTCTTGCAAAAGAAGTTCCTCAGTAACGAGGATTGAAAGACCGTTGTTTTGCTTGGATTCAGTGTGAAGCTTATACTTCTTGCGAAAGCAGTTCCTCATTAATGAGGCTTATTACTGGTGATTTCTTTATTTTCTGCGATTCTCTATGGTGTATATTATCTTTTTATCAAAATCACTGTGGGGAAGTGGGTGAAGTCTAAAATAAAAAATTAGAGTGTATTAACGTACGGGACTGTTGGTTTAGTGGGTTTTTCTTTTTTTCTGGTTTTTGTTTTTGGCCTTTTTAATGGTTTTGAGGGCGGCGGTATCCTACTGTTCTACTGCGTTTTTCTAGTTTTTTGGGAATTCTAGTTGCCAGTGGTCTGCGATGAGTGAGGAGACTGCTTTGTATTCGGGTTCCAGTACCCATTTGTTTACCTGTGGTGCTGGATGGTTTTGGGTTTAATGTTTCTGTGGGGATGGTTTCTTGGGGGTTTGTTACTCGTTTTTTCTTAGGTATGCTCTGAAGTCTTCGTGTAGTCTGGGGAATTGTAGGTCCTGTATTGTGTCTTCGAAGTGTGGGATTTCTTCTTTTAGGAGGTTTTCGGTTAGTTTTTTTAGTCGTTCGAAGGATTCTGCGTGTATTGTTGATACTCCGTGGGCTAGGATTGAATGGTTTCTCATCTGCTGGATGTTGTTGAGGAGTTCGTTTCGTAAATCGCTTTTTTTGGGGTTGGGGTCTAATGAGTTTAGGAGGTTGTAGGATTCTCTGAGTTCTAGTTTGATTTTTCCTTTTTGGTCTCTCTTTCGGCTTAGTATGTCTGCGAGTTTCTCGTCGGGGATTTTATTCAGGTCTACGTCTGTTGTTTTTATTTTGTAGTCTTCTTGTAATTTGTATTGTGCGAGCATCTCTGTTAGGCGGTGGATTCGTGTTACGGCGTCTTCGTAGTTTAGTTCTTTTGCTCTTCTCAGAGCGTTGTTGAACATGTCGACTATTGCGGGGGGTGCTAGTCCTTTTATTTTTTCCATCGAGTCCAGTACGGTGAGTGCTCCTAGATTGATTTCAATGTGGTTGCAAAGCTTTTCGAGGGCATCGGAGTGTTGAATCCCGCAAAAGTAGCGGATATGGTTCCGAACTTTATCTAATATTTGAACCGCCGCTCTGTAGCGGAACCGATCCCAGGATACGTAAGCTATGGTTAGTGCTCGGAATATGGAAGCCAGTCTTTTCTCTTTTCCCTCTTCAAAATTTTTATAAGCCTCTCCAAAGGCTTCTATGGCGGTTCGCCACCGATAATCGTTGAAGAGTTCCAGTCCTCTTTCAACCTGTTTGGAGGCGAAGAATTCCTGGGGATTATAGGCGAAATAAATTTCCTCTGTGCCAGTAATAACGCGGCCTTGAGTGTCACGCTTTTTTCCTCCCACGTACACTATATTGGTATGGTATTTAACGGCGCCTATACCTAGTCCCACAGCCATTACCTTCGTTCCCCCCGTGATGTCGACATGTATATCCTCGGCTGAGTATCCTCTTTTAAAGAGTTCATTGAAAGCCTGCTCTGATACCTTTAAGCAGTGGCTAATGTCGTATTCGTCCTCAATTTGGTAGTAATTGTAATCGTATCGCTCCTCCTTGGCACCAGTTCCCTCTAGTACCTCAGCGAGGTGTGTAAGCATATCCTTAGTGGTTAAGAAACACACGTATTCGGGTTTGAAATTATTAATAGTCTTTTTGAGCGGTTCTGGTGTGGCTCCTAGGGTGAGTATCATGGCACACCTTTTACGAAATTGATCATATTTCTGCTCAAATTTTTGAACAATGGGTTCAACCACTTCATCCGCATCCGCAAACTCAGCCGTGTTTCCATCCCAGTTCTCTATTATCCCCTGATAACGGTCAACAAAGCCCCTCAGTAATTCGTGGAGAAGAGCCTGCACATCCGACTGATCCAAAGTATACACCGTTGAAACAGCGACAAACACATTATCCTCTTCCTTAAAATATAGGGTTCGATTTTCAAACAGAATTTGTTTAACTTTTTCTCCCTCAATTTCCTTCGACGCAGAAAGAAGAGCTGAAATAAGCCCCGGAACCAGATCCTCCTTATCCTTATCCCTAATTTTCTCGTACTGCTTAAAGTAAAAGGGTCGACCCCCCTTGTCTAGAAAAATTATCCTAGCCAGTAAAATTTCTCTCACCTTCCGAAATTTGCGTGTACCCCAAAATTCACCGACTTTAACTTATGTAGGAATAGTCTATACTAAAAAATATTTTTGTTTCGCACAATTGCCCGAATTGGTTCCTTAGAACCTTTTTGATTACGGTTTACTTTATTTCGCAGCCCACAACTTTAGGGTTGATGGGGTCGTTTTTAGTCTTTCTTTTGATTATCGTTGCTCAATTCTCGTAGTTTCTTTTGCGTTTCTTTTGGGTGTTTCTCCATTTCTTTCGTTGTACCCTTACCGTAAATTCTCAAAATCCTTTTCGCTAATCATTCTCATCTTCCTAGGTATCATTCTGAGGGAGGCGTGGTCCAGGGCGTAAAATGTTACATACTCTCCGTCGGGACGCATTCCGGCCTTAAAAGCCTCCGATATCATCTGGTCACAGTCAAAGATGGGAACATCCATAATCCAACACGTTTCTATTAGCTGCTCCAAAACCCGTGAGATGCGCTCTTTCTCTTCTTCTGTCATTTTGTCCCACTTTGCGCAGAATATCCAATAGGGACTATACTCGTCCTCTTCGTCACTCTTTAGCTTTAAACTAAAGATAACATCTCCAGATTTTTTCCCCACAACACGAATCCCACCCGCTACAACCAGTGAGTCCTTAATATCCTCTATATTCACCGTTTCAAACTCACCCATACCACTTTCCTCCAATTCTTTTTTCCCGCCTCCGGACATCTACCCACCTCCTTTAACAAATTCTATCCCCAACCCCCTTAACAGGAGATAATCAGCATGAAACCATTCTTGAATTTTCAGTGAGGCTACCCAAGATAAGTGGGTTTTTTCACACAATTCGTATATCCCAAAATTCACACAATTTCAGTCGAGAGTAAAAAACAGATACCACGATATATTTTTGTCTCGAACACTGTTCCAAAAAATAGTAATTACTCAGCACACTCACAAGAACTACAGCTTATTTTAATAGATCCCTTATAGGTAGGCTCCAAACAAGAAAATTTCCTTATCGGAATACCGCATTAAAAAATGTTTCAATCCCTTATAGGTAGGCTCCAAACGAAATTAGCAGAGGAGAATAAACGACTGGTAGATGAAGTTTCAATCCCTTATAGGTAGGCTCCAAACGCTTTACAAGGAGCCTGAAAAGGTTCTCAGAGAAGTGTTTCAATCCCTTATAGGTAGGCTCCAAACTTGAAAAAATAGCGGAGCAATATACAAAGATAATGAAGTTTCAATCCCTTATAGGTAGGCTCCAAACGTAATTATTCTTACTTATTATTTGATGATTAAAACAGTTTCAATCCCTTATAGGTAGGCTCCAAACGATGAGTACGGCGAGATAATATCCACACCAAAACCAGTTTCAATCCCTTATAGGTAGGCTCCAAACAAGCGGTCAAAGCGGGGGTTCATATCGGGAGACAACCGGGTTTCAATCCCTTATAGGTAGGCTCCAAACGTTTTCTCTGGACAGGAAAAAACCCTGGACTAAATAGTTTCAATCCCTTATAGGTAGGCTCCAAACTGACAGTAAAAGATTTAGATTTAATTGGTATTAAAAGGTTTCAATCCCTTATAGGTAGGCTCCAAACTCTAATCAGTTTTTCCATAACATTGCGGAATTGTCAAGTTTCAATCCCTTATAGGTAGGCTCCAAACAAATGTAACATGGGAACAGTTCCTCTTAATTTTAAGGTTTCAATCCCTTATAGGTAGGCTCCAAACAGGGATAGGGCGAGGAAGGGGCAACAAAGCGCGATAGGGTTTCAATCCCTTATAGGTAGGCTCCAAACGGAAATCACACCGCCACAAAAAGAGGCAAAGTGCGCGTTTCAATCCCTTATAGGTAGGCTCCAAACTGATGACCGCAAAAGAGGAAGCATTAGAATTTTTAAGTTTCAATCCCTTATAGGTAGGCTCCAAACTTTTCTATCCCTTCGGAGACGAGGCTTTCGTAAAAGGTTTCAATCCCTTATAGGTAGGCTCCAAACGAGTTTGTGCTAGATGTAATGGCAACGGTAGGATAGGTTTCAATCCCTTATAGGTAGGCTCCAAACTGAGCAGTCTTCTCTGTCGTTATCTGGTTCAGCTGAGTTTCAATCCCTTATAGGTAGGCTCCAAACTGGCTACCCCGTGGAGATAAACTGCGGAGCGGACTGTTTCAATCCCTTATAGGTAGGCTCCAAACGATTCATTGCTATAGAAGTAGAAAAGGACACAGCAGGTTTCAATCCCTTATAGGTAGGCTCCAAACATGCCCAGGTTTATTATTGTAGAAAAAGTTGTCGGAGTTTCAATCCCTTATAGGTAGGCTCCAAACCCGAACTCAAGCTGTCAGGGGGTCAATTGGTTAAAGGTTTCAATCCCTTATAGGTAGGCTCCAAACGTGGTTAAAATTGAAAACAGAATCCTATGTTATTAGTGTTTCAATCCCTTATAGGTAGGCTCCAAACTAAGAATGGGGATAAGGACCCCTAACGAGATCCGGGAGGGTTTCAATCCCTTATAGGTAGGCTCCAAACTTGTTTTGATCGCCTGCTTACGGCTGAAACCGTTGTCGTTTCAATCCCTTATAGGTAGGCTCCAAACAATGTACATATGCACCCAAATAGATGAAATTAATAAGTTTCAATCCCTTATAGGTAGGCTCCAAACGAAAAGGAAGGAAAAAGATGCAGCTCTCATTAAAAAGTTTCAATCCCTTATAGGTAGGCTCCAAACCCTCATTTTTTTGGCTTCTTTTGCCAATTGGAGGGTTTTTAGGGCTTCTTTTTGGGGGTTCCTATCTTCGACCTCTCTTGCTGCAATTTTCACGGGGGGTCGAAGGACATCCGTCTGATTTTTGATTATTATTTCTTGTTGTCCGCCTTTTTAAATCTTCGGTTTGGATTGACGCTAATAGGTGGTGTAGGTCTTTATTGGTGCTTGTTCTGTCTGTCGATTTTTGGTTGTGTTGGAGAAGTAAACGCTTTCCCCTCTTGGTCTGATTTTTCGTTTCGTCTTTATTTTTTGGGTGATAAGTTATATTAGGTTGTTTTGAACATTGTTCACGTAATGTTAATCTGTAGGATGCTCACAGTAATCATAGTTTAATTTACATTTTGGAGGTTTGAACAAGATTGGAAGGGGAAGGAACCCTGCGGATTATAGATTATAAGCCTGTTCTTGAAAAAGTTGAGAAGAGGGCTATTTTAGAAAGGTTAGCGGTGTCTGGGGGTGAGGTTCAGAAAAGCGAGCTTGAGAGTATCACGGAAGTACCCAGTCGCTCTCTTGACAAAATCCTGTACAAACTCGTGTCTACCCACGGAATCATAACCATTGATAACGATAGAGTTAAGTTGAGGTACAAGACGCCCCTATGCTATATTTTCGATTCTCCCGGAACTCCTTACGCTTACCTCGGCCTTTTGGGTGAGAGGAAGGGTAGGAGTAAGTGCGAGACTCAAACAGCGGTCGAAGCCCTTGAGGGCTTGGGTTTCAAGTTCGCGAGGGTTCGGGTTATTAACACAGAAAGGGGCATAGGGGAGTGGGTTGGTGCGGTTCCCAGTTATGTTGAATGGTGCCGGGTGGGAGGCGAGGATGTAAGTAGTGTTGAAAGGATGGAATCTCGGATTGAGGAGGTTCTCCCTGAGCTGTTGAGGGATTATATTCTGATTATGGATTGCACCTCTCTCACCGTTCCCGCGACCTTGGCGTTCTTTAGGCTGGCGGGCAAATTTAAAATTCCTCTAATTTACGTGTACGAGGGGACCGGTGAACTCGCTTGGGTCGCGTCAAAGGAAGACATATACCGGGAACTGATGGGCGAGAAGATAACCGAGGGGGCCCTGGATTATAAGTCTGCTCTCGAAAATGAGAATAAGAGGCGGGCTCTAAAGGAACTGGCGCATGCTGGCAGGTTAATGGGGATGAGGGGACTTGAGAGAAGATCGAAAATCCCCGTGTCCACCCTTCATACCCTCCTAGAAGACCTTTGGAGGGAAGGAATCATAACTCGCGAGTACGGAGTTGAAATAAAGGGCAAAATCCCACTGTACGGAGTTGAATTAAGGTACAAATCTCCCCTGTGCCACATTTTCGGTTCACCCAGAACCCCCTACGCCTATCTCGGTCTTCTGGGTGAGAGGATGGGGAGGAGTGATTCCGAAACCGAAACCGCCCTCAAACTCCTTAAAAAGGAGGGCTTCACGTTCAAGAGGATTAGGATTGTCACGACACACAAAGGTGCTGCGGAGTGGGAGGGAGTCACTCTACGCAACGCTGACTGGCACCTAGTAAAGGACAATGAAATAAAGATAGTTGAAACCATGAAATCCGTGGTCGAAGGGATTCTCCGCGATTTGTTAAGAAAATATATTCTGATTTTGGACTGCACCTCCCTAACTAAGCCCGCAACCATAGCGTACTATAAACTCGCGATAAAATACAAAATCCCCCTTGTTTACGTGTATGAGGATAGAAAAGAACTCACCTGGATCATATCGAAGGAAGACCTACAGAAGGAATTATTACCCTCAACTGAAAAAGAAGATTAAGAAACGCAGACTGACCATAGATTTGTTAAGTAATATGAGTTCCTGGAAAAATTATTAACGGCAAACCACGCAGTTTTATTCCCACAAAAATTGCTCAAAAATTTTTCCATTTAAAATTCGCAAATAATAGGTTCCTACTTTAAAAATTTAATTCCGGTTTCTAAAAGACTGCTTTCAAAAAAATTAATTTTTGTTTCAAACGATTTGTATCTTTTTCCTCAAGCCTCGTTACTGAGAAAACTGTTTCTGCCCAACATTCTAAATGGAGTGAAACGCGGATTTTGTAAAAGTTATGCGCCAACTTGATTTACGGGGCAATTTGCAGAATGGGACTTTTTGTACAAGGTCAGCTGTTTTTCGGACTCGTGGATACGTATACTGGTCATAGTGCTGGGTTAAGTTGTATGGGAGCAGGTGTGTTTCCCTCCGACGTTTATAAGTTTTTTAGATATTTAATAGGGAGATGACTTAACCACAAACTCGGAATAAAAGATAAAAAAGAAAAAAAGAGAGAAGTGAGTTGTCTAGCCTTAAGTTACTCCCCATTTTTTCGGACCTGAGCTTATTCCTCCGGAACCCGAACCTATCCCTCTGCGCTTTACGAGATGCATAGCTATACCTGCAATTATGGCAACCCCAATTGTTGCACCTGAACCGATGCCAATCAGAGCGAGGGTTTGCGTTTTTTCGCTGTTATCCAAGTACGAGAGTATCAACCATAAAAGTATCCACTTCCAAATATCGCCATTTTGTGGGGGAGCTGAGGGTTTGCTCACTGTTGTGGTGGCTGTGACGCTGTCAGATTTGCCAGTATCCCCTTGAGATGTTCCGGTAACTGTTATCGCAGTTAAATCACCATCCTGAGCGTCTGAAGGGGCAGTAATGGTTAAAGTGACAATGGTTGAACTTCCTGGATCCAAGGTCACAGAGGTTTTATCCAAACTGACAGTCCAAGGAGAAGAAGAACAAACCAAATTGATCGTGTCTCGGTTGCTGCCAATGTTTTTAACAGTTATCGTGTACGTTGCATTTTCGCCCGGCGCGATGTTCCTGTCTAAATCACTGCAGGATAGATCAACGCCGTATGCGGGGCGCGGCACTACATTCACTGTGACCGTGAAGGTTCCACTTCCACCGTTTGAACTGATGGAGATGTCGCAGCTGTGAGAGCCTTCGGATAAGCCTGTGGTGTCGATGTCAACTGTTATGGTATCATGTTCTCCTGTGGAGGAGCCGCTTGTTGGACGGACGGTAACCCAACCACTGCTCTCACTTAAAGAGTAGGTCAGGGTTTGACCTCCAGAGTTCCAGATTTCAAACGTGGTACTGTCTGTTGCTCCCTCATACCTGTCTCCAAAATTGTGATATGCCGGAGAATAGGATAATACTGGTTGCGGTGCTGGATTTATCGTTAAATACGCGGTAACTTCGGTTGACCATGCACCATCATCGTCCTGAACCTTGAAGTAGATGGTATGCGTTCCCACAGATAGCCCAGATGCGGGTTTGGTGAAAGAGGCCGAGGTGCTTAGCTGTCCATCAATGCTCGATCTCCAGCTATAGGCCACCACAGAACCGTCGGAATCAGTTCCACGACCGGCAAAGGTAACAGTATCTTTTCCCTGTACTGCCGGGTTAGGAGTTATATAATCAATAATCGCAGTTGGAGGCTGGTTTGATGATGATACAGTGGGTCCCGGATATGTTCCTGAATCGGGCTTTCGCACTGTGTGGCCATGTCCGTCGTCGAAGTAGAAGTAGTAGTTGTGGCTTCCCGCTGAAAGGGTTGTTGAATACTCGAAAGTAGCTCCTGATGTGTAATCTCCGCTTATCCATGTCATCGTGTGCGGTGAGTCGTCCACGTAAACGTATCTCGTTGTTGGAGTATCGCCATCAGGGTCTCTGTAGGTAACGTAATAACTGAAGGTCGTGGATGTGTCACCCGAGGAGGGAATTACACAACAATCTGGAAGTGTTGGAGGCTGGTTCGTCGGTGATGATACAGGGGGTCCAGAGTACGTTCCAGAGTCAGGAAGCCGATCTGAGCCACCTCTGCCGTCCTCAAAGTAGAAGTAGTAGTTGTGACTTCCAGAGGGGAGATTTTTAGGGCCATACCGATAAGTAATCCACGAATCTAAACCAGAATACCAGCTCATAGTGTAAGGTGTGTCATCTATATAGACCTGCTTCACACTGGGACTATCTCCATCGGCATCAAAATAAGTAACATAATAATAGAAACTGGTTGAGGTATCACCACTCGATGGTTCTACATAACCATTGGATAGCTCTGGTGGCGTATTTGATGAAACCGTAAAATCTGTATTTCCTGATGTTCCATATTCTTGCCATGCGCTTGTGGCTCCCTTAGAGTCCTTTGCTCTGTACTGCCAGTGATAACCCGCGTTAACAAGACCATAGCGAGTAATAGTCACCTGAGTCCCGCTGGGCACAAATTCGCTAATAGTCTCTTGTGTCGGTACTCCTGTGAAAGCTTCACTTATCTGACGCAGCTCAATCTCCAGCCGAACCTGATCACCATCTGGATCACTAACTGTCCCCGTAAAGATAACTGTGTCTTCAGGAGTAGTTCCTCCTTCAGGGATAACTGTTACCCCGTTAGACCTAAGTTGTGAGAGCATAGTTGGTGGGTTTGGATTATGATTTATTGGGTGAACGATTGCTATCCATTTCTCGTTGACCTTCATTTGACTCCAAGTGTATAGAACATCAGCACCATCATAGCCCCCAGCCGAATTTTTTCCGTAAGGATCATTAACTATATAATACCCGTCATTTGTATACCCTTTAATCACAACCCAATGACCAGCCGCGGTCAATTTGGTAGAAGCAGGCACAGGATATCCTGCATCAAGTTCAGCTTTCACCTGTGACTCTGAGGGATTCATTATACTCCAAGAATCGAATCCATGCTTTTGGAAGTAGTCCACCATCCTCCCCAACTTAGCTAGACCATCAGAGTAATGAATGTAGCCATAGGCACCATAAGCAGGATTATCACTCGCATCTGGAGTCATGGTATTAAAGGTATAGCCATTGTAAGTGTAAATTCGGCAAATATAGTTTCCAAAATTACTTGTATGAGGATAAGGCCATGAACATTGACAAGGCCACGGGGCAATATTTCCATAATAGGCTAAGACCATAACAGCACTAGTAGCTCCACACGCCCAGCTACCATCAAAGTCATCAGGAGTATCCCAACATTGGTGAATATAAGGCACCTGTAAATTCACAACTGGAGTTCCCTTAGCTTTAACTGGTTGAATTCCGAATGCCGAGTTTAACATACTTATCATTGCTAGGTTTCCTGTTGTTTGTAGCTGGTTTCCAGTTTGCACTGTTGTCATTATCAGTGGTATTCCGACTGAGAGAATTAGCGTTGTTAACAGCAACAATGTGAAAATTTTACTGGCTCTGAATTTGCCCATATCTTTCCCTTCCCTTCTTCACAAAAGTTACATGTCCTGCAAGATTCATATTCTTTAATCTCTTGTTTAGAGATAAGAGTCAAATATTATGATATATATTTATCTTGGAACAATGTTCGATTTTTTTCAATTTTTGCTACTTTTTTTATTGTAAATACAGTTTTGTCTTTGCTGTGTATCGCTCCCCCCTCCCAACTCTGCATTCATGGTTTCGGAATCCGGGGCGCTTATCTAGAACGCATAGCGCAACTAGGATAATTTAACTTTTCTAGAACAACGTTCAATATCTAAAACGATAGCAACTAGATTTATGCATAAAGCGCCTATCTTGGTTTTTTGGGTGAGGGAGGTGGTAGGAGTGCGTCTGAAACTGGAACCGCTTTAAACCTTTGTGCAGGGGAGGGCTTCTCGTTCAGCAGAGTTATGGTTGTTACCTCATACGGATGCGCTGCGGAATGGAAAGGTGTAGCTCCTAGTAATGTTAGCTGGTGCTTGCTTGAGGATGAGGAGATAAGCAGTGTTGAAATCATAGAGTCGAGAGTTGAAGCGAATCTCTCTGACCTGATAAGGAATTATGTTTTAGTAATGGATTGCACCTCTGCGACCAAACCTGCAACCATTGCTTACTACAAATTAGCAGTTAACTACCATGTTCCCTTGGTTTACGTGTACGAGAAGAAGAGGGAACTTACGTGGATCATATCGAAAGAAGACCTGCGTAAAAAATTAATTGGAGATACCGAAAAGTAGTTGTCCTCGTTTTTACTATTTGTGTTAATTCATTCCCATTGACGAATCTTCAGCATCATAGAATTGTTTTTGCAAGATAATGCTAACCTAAGCTAAGGAATGAGTTTGAATTCTGGGGGCTTTCAATCCTCGTTGCTAATGAACTTCTTTACAAGGTGAGGAATAGAGTATCGAATTCGCACAAATAGTTCCAGATTATATATAATTGTAAAGAAAAGGACAAATTTATATCTTGGCGTTACATATTGTAACTTGGTGTATCAAAATGCCGAAAAAGAAGAACGACTCGGTGAGAGTCCCAGTCCAGATCCCAAAAGAAGAGTACAAAGAGATGGAAAAATTAAGAGATGAAGTCGGCATCCCAGTCGCCCAGCAGATAAAGCTTCTGCTCCACGGCTACCGCATCGTGAAAGCCGAAGAAGCACTAAAAAAAGATCTAAAAGAATCAAAGAGCTAAGTCTGTTTTCTCTCCATATTCCCTCTTCCTTTTGATTCTTTTTTTCTTTTTCCGCCATACTGGCAATATAAAAAAACAGCACATGTTAGCAAATTCCCTTTCTCTGGGACAAAAACAATGATGAAAAAGGAAAACTAAAATAATTAGAAAACACACAGGCACAGAGCAACTTGCATATTCTCTGTTTATTGGCTTGTGAAAAGGAAGCACCATAAGCTTCCCTTCACAATTCCCAGCTATAGGAAAAATGCTAAGGAAAAATAATTTCACCCACCACACGCATAGAACACGCCCGCTTACATTGCGTCAAAAGCATAATCAAAGGGTAAAATAAGGTAGAAGGAATGAAAATGGAAACATTTGAACTTATAATTACAATTATAACAGCGGCAATCTCAGGAGTTATCGCGTACTGGGCTAACACGCTGTTACATAGAGCATTTGCCATTACAACCAGAAAAAGACAAACTATAAAACTATTTAAAGAGTTGATAAACCAATTCTGTTGGATATTCGAAAGCTACGAAGAGTTAGTGCATTATATGCCTCCCTGTTCGTACAATTTAAGGGAGGATCTGACGGAAAGCTATCAACAGTTGATAGACTTTTACAATGACAACAGAACCATTCTCGTAAACAAAAAAGCAGTAATAGATTCCCTAGAACAAGTAGTCGCCTTTGCCAGCATGTTCAGCGATAAAAATATCTTACTAGGGCAACTCCCAGAAAAGTGCGACACTCAGTGGTATAAAAGAAACAAAACACGAGGAACTAAGATAATCGAAAGAATACAAGCCCCTCTATCAAAAGTTTAATTATCCCTCCTTTTCTCCACTCTTTTTATTTCGCCTAAAAACTATTTAGGTGCAGTGCACTAGTAGTAATAACTCACCATTTTTTTTCTCCGTTCCCCTTGGAGGGGAAAAGAGAAAGGTAACGCTTTTTGCTATTTCTTCTGTAAGACCACATCTACTCTTGGATTTGTTTCTGTAAAAAAACTTCAATCCTCGTTACTGAGGAACTTCTTTTGCAAGGCTCCAAAAGGTGCTAGAAATATTTTTGGGATTTCTGTTTTCCCTTTTATTCGCCGCTGGACGAGAGAGCTTGTTTCGTTTCAGGTCTCTTTTCCTGGGGATGAACTTTAAGCCAATCAATGAATTCTTCTCTAGCAATTTCACTCAGTTCCGTATAGGTTTTCCCCTCTTCCTTTTTCTTCAGAGCGAAAATCAATTCTCTGATAAAATGAAGGTCTCGCATCATAGGATCAGACGGGAAGTCCTTTAAAGCCTTTTTCCACATCTTCTCTTTTTCCTCTACTGGTATCATTTCTTTTCGCTCTACTCAAAAAAATCGTCAGGTGTTACTATGTAAATTCTCGAATAACCTAATAAAAAGTTTATGTTATCAATGAGGTTGTCCCATAATTCTGTTGCGTTGTGTTGATGGGTCGACTAAGAACAAATAAACATCTCGGCTTTCAATCTTCGTTGCTGAGGAACTTTTGCAATTTCACGGTTCTTCCTAGCACTTCTAGCACTGATACTTACTTTCAATCCTCGTTACTGAGGAGCTGCTTATAATATGTAGGGACTGTGAAGCGGATGAATTAGTCTTTGGGGTTTGATATGGAGTCGGAGTTGGTAGTTTTTGCAGTTCCACAAATTAACAGACTAAACTGGTATGTGGTTTTGACCCCAAGGCGCATTCTATCTCTGATCTGATTAGCTTCGAAGGTTTTATATAATTGTTTATGGGTATGTGATATATATAACGTAGGGGTATTGATTAGAAAAGGGTGTTGCGGATGGAAGATAAAGCCGTTGTCAGGGAGAAGATGCAACAGTTGATTGAGATGACCGCGGGATTTTGCGACAAGTATCTTGACGAAGAGTATAAGGAGTTGTGTGAGAAACTTATTCGAAAGATGGCGCGGAAGCGGAGCGTTCCATTTCTTTATGGTAGAATGGAGATATGGGCTGCGGCAGTCATTCACGCCATAGGCAGCATCAACTTTCTCTTTGACCCGAGTTTCGAACCATACGCCAGTCTCAGTGACATAGCCAACTACTTCGGAACATCTAAGAGTACCACCACGCAGAAGTCGAAGCTCATCCGTGATATGTTCAAAATGAGATACTGGGACAGGGAGTTTTCCACAACCCACATGATGGAACATAATCCGTTTTCCAAACTTGCAATGATAGACGGGTTTATTGTTGGTATAGACTCGTTGCCACCGGAACTCCGGGAAACAATTCAGAGGGATCGCAACCAGGAAGAATAAACACGGAACCTTTTGGTGTGGAGCCCTAATCTCTCCTGCCAAAGTCTTCGCCCCGATTCCCTGCTCTACAACGACTTCCTTAAACAAGACGGATTGCATTTTTTACATGCTCTTCACTTTTTGAGACTGGAATGATTAGTGTTTTACTTTTCAACATTGACACTTCCCGCGACTAAAGTCGGGGGCTTTCTCGCCAACGATTCACGTAAGAAACGATATAATAGCAAGGCTCGTTCGGTCACCTAGGATATTCTCCTCTTTTTTCATAGTAATCTTTGTAGTGGGGGTCAGTTACACTCGTTATGTGGTGGCGCGATTTATCCGCGTTTATTTACGATGTTTTTCTAAGCATTTTTTTAACAAAATCGATTGCTCCTTCAATCTTTATCCAGTGTTTCCCGACTCTTTGCCAGTAATCATATGCTTCGTCTGCTCCGCCCATTGTTAGGTATCCCTTCATCACGCTTTTTGGTTTCTTATGTTTTGTTTTTGCTAGTTCTTCTGCAACTAATGGTAGGTATTTGATTGCGTTCTTCATAGCTTTTTCAGCTTCGCCCTTTTTGCCAAGTTGGAATAGTGCTAATGAGCGACCGTACAATGTATCCGGCATTATATCACCAGGATACTTATCGCAGATTCTCAAATTTTCTTCGGGTCTATTTAAAGCAAGATTACATTCTATTACTAAAGCACGAATTCCTTGATTGTCATCGGGATTTAAAGCCATTATGTTATTGAAAATAGAGAGAGCCTTTTCAAAATCCCCCCTCCTGAGATATGCAAGTCCTAACCCATCATACGCGCGTAGAAAGGGCCTGTTTTCAAGAAACCCCCACTCAAGAAGATCCTTTCCCATAGCAAAATTTTTGGGAAAACACCGCATTCCAATATCAACCGCATTCTTCCATAATTGAAAAGCTTCTTCCTCTTTTCCCTGTAAACTTAAGAGCATTGCCAGATGATGAAGGGCATCAATATGTTCCGGAAATTCTTCAATGATGGAGCGGTAAACTTTTTCAGCCTCAGCAAGTCTCCCCTCATTCTTTAAAGCTATACCCTCATACAATTTTCCTGAGAGGTGTAATGTTGACTTCGGATATTCAAATTCCCATCTATTATCATCTACCGACCTAAGCCTCAACATTCTTCTCTTCGTATTCGTATTAATTCCTCCTCATTCCTATTATTGTAGCGAAATTCATAACAGTTTGCAAGTGAGCTACCGTTCTGACCCGCGATAACTTTCGTAACTTAATCTTCCTTCCCCAACTTTATCGCTACGCATTACCCATAAGCCTCGCTATTTTGGAGATACCCTGAAGTGGAGTAGTAACCATGTTTTCAGCGTTGTCATAGAGACGACGTAAGCCACACAGATGATTATCACACCTGTTTCCTTATCTCCCTTACGGTGAGCTTGTCCCACAATTCAGCTAGTTCCCTTGATAGACTTAGTTTTGTAGCATAGTACTAATATTCATATTTTTGGATAGTGTCCACACTTTATCCATGAATTTTCGTTTGCGGTTTTACTTCGGGGATTGGTGAAGGTTTTCGGCTTAAAACAATCGAACCTTTGGTTTTTCCCAATTCTGGGATGTATACGATATCACTTTTTACCCTTAGACACGGTCCCACTTGCAGTTAACAACCAACCTAACAAAGTAATTTCCTCGCCCATAATTTCCTTCGAAATAGAGTCGAACACTTTTCCTTTCATTTTCTTTCACCATCTGCTCTTTGAATCGACCTTGTAGCGCGAGGTGAATCATGTTTACAACATGTACTACTGCTTCAAATTTAAATTCAATCACAAAAACTTTTAGGGTGCTTCAAGAGAATATAGTACTAGGAAAAAGAGATGGACAAAAAATTAAATAAACAAAGCAAGGAAATGCCTGAAGCAGTGGAAAAAATTCTAGGCGAGTTGGTGGAACTACTAGAAGACAAAGAAGCGAGCATACGGACTAATGCCCTATTTGACCTCGGCGTATACGCTTATAATGGGCTTGCAATTAAATCTGCCCTGCCAAAACTCGTGGAACGCCTAGATGACGAAGATGAAAGTGTACGGATGAACGCTTTAGCTGCTCTCAGCGATTACGCTTCTTTGGGTCTCACGGATAATTCCGCTTTACCAAAACTCGTAAAACTACTAGAAGACGAAGATGTATGGAGCGCCGCTGCGAGTACACTCGGCGATTATGCTTCTATGGGGCTTACGATTGAATCTGCTCTGCCAAGACTCGTAAAACTACTAGAAGACGAAGACAAAAAGAAAGACGAAGACATGTATGTGAACATTGAGTATGCTCTCAACGAGTACGCTGAGAGGGGGCTTAAGCACCGACCATCTACCAATAATCGTAAAACCGCCAAACAAAAACGGAAAGGCATGTAAGAGTAATATGTCCTATCAATTTCAAGTTAATGGGGTAGACGAAATATTCCCCCCTTTATTAAAAGTGTAGTATATTCTATGGTGTAGGGTGACTTGCTCATATTTTGCTATTCCTATTCGAATATATTTGATTCTCTTAGAGCTTTGTTTAGTTCTTGTTTGAAGGCTGAATAGTGGCGATATTTTTGGCGATATTTTTCTATCAATTCCGCACCGTCCGATTTCATGCCGCGATTGGCGAGCACTTCAGCCAGAGCCACGAGTAGATTTGCCGCCTTATCGTAACTTTTTCGATGCTTCTCTCCTACAATGGCATCCACTCTACGTTTTATCTCTTCAGTACACCAGCGTATGTATCTGATTTCTTCGTCTTCTGAAAGCTGAACGGATTGAAAAACCTTACCCATCGCTTGCTGGAAGCGATCCGCTACATCCCGCCTGCCGTAGCCATAACCGCTAATAGTACTGCCAGCAGTGGTGGTGACTGCTTCTTCCCATAGTTGCTCCAGATTTTGTGTGGAGTAGAGATTTTTTCCTTGGGAGAGAAGCCGTAGGAGAAACGGAATTATCAGACCTTTGGGGTTTTCTCCGTAACTCCAACCTAGTGCTCCTTTACTCTTGCAAAGGTTCAAGGCGTCCTCAATCTGGCCAGCCAGTAGGTACGCCGGAGTCAGTAGACTCTCAGACGCTGTAGACTCTTGCTTCTCGCTGTCCTCTGCGAAGGAGTAATCTTGGTATTTTTTCTTTCCTCTGAGCAGTGAGACTACTCTTGTGATGGCTGTATCGATTTCTTCTCTGTAGCGGTCTCTTTGTTCAGCCACAGAAAGGAGGGATAGGAGACGGGAGAGGGAGGGATTTGAGTAAAATGCTTCACGCCAGCCCAGCAGTTGAGCCTCCACATCATTGAGGTGTTCAGCTGCACGGACTAATCCTTCAGCAATTTCGCCTCGGACGGCGTAGTCTCTTGGCACATTCTCAAGCCCCTCTTTTGCTGCTTCGAACATTGAGTGGTAATTTCCCTCCCTCTCCAAGGCTTCTATCCATTTTACGTATGCCCTTGGATAGCGTTTACTTTCCTCACGGGCTAACTTCTCGATAGCTGAGGTTCCTCCAGATAACATAGCTGCCTCATAGAGGAGGTAATGAGTCCAATGCCCACTTGCCCCTTTTAGCAAATCAAACCAGCGGGATAAGAATTCAGGGAAGTCGGGAAGTGGCTCCTGCCCGGCGTTGATGACGCTTTTCAAATTTAAACTATCGCCAGCGTAGAAACTAAACCTCTGTATTGCTTCCAGCAACTCGGCAGGGCGCTTATCGATAGGGGATGATAAATAAACTGATCGAAGGTAGCATGCTCTGGCATCATTAAGGTCGGTTTTCAACATTTCTGTTGGATCAGGGCTCCCGGGCAGGTGTCCTGGTTCTTCACCCATTTCCAATATGTCAAACAGTTGAGCGTATGCCTCCTTAGCCAATTGGTAATTCCCCGCCATCATGGCTTCACAGGCCCTAGTGAAAAATTCGTCAGTCTCGTCCGCCCAGCTTTCGTCTCCCCAATCCCTCTCATCACCAATCTCCTCGTCCCATCCCCATCCCTCACAATAATCGCCATTCTCAACCCGCTTTGCTAGCTTACTAATCTCTTTTAACAGTTTCCTGTCCGGCGCTTGTTGTTTTAGTGATGGAGGGATAAGCATAGCTAAAAATTCGTGTCGCTTCGAAGGATGGGTATTCCTAGCCCACTCCATGATTATTTCACGCAGAGTTTCAGGTGAATATGCTTTGAGGCGTTCCTCTACCTGATCCATAAACTCTTTGAAACTAATATTAGTGTTCATTCTCGTTCCTCCTACTTAAAGGATAGTGGAGCGTTGACAGGTGGCATTAATAATCCCATTCTTCTTCATTGTCCTCTTCCTATATGCTGTTAAATTTTGAATGATACAAGATCTCGCTTTTCAAGCGTTCGTAGACGTTGAATACTATTGGGCAGATGGAGTAGTTCTGTATTACTGTTATTGTTCTAAACACGAAGTCTTCTTTGTGTAAGTGGGGGTAGGACTCGCAGTCCTTGGGGCGATACTCTTTATATGAACATGAGTTCTCCTTGAGGAGTGGGCACGGTTTCCTGTTGAAGGTGTATCCACCAAGCTCTTCGTCCTTAACTAAATATTTCTACTTAAACTGCTCAGCGGTTAATCCCATAGCTTTAGATAATCTCTCGATGTCTTCTTGGTCTAGTAGGGGTTGTAGCTTTTTGCAACAGTTTGCGCAGGTTTTGCAGTCTATTTTTGAGGATACTTGTCGGTACAATTTGTGCACAATCGAGTCTATTTTCTCAGGTGAGAGGTCGCAACACTTTAGGAAGGTTCGAAACTTCCAGTTTTCGTCCTCCCTTTTCTTCGCAATGGTCTCAATTTTATTGAGATTGGTTTCTATGCGAACCTTCAGCAATCGTCGAGTTGGTTTCCAATATCCACCAACCGCCATAAGAATCACCAACCTATCAAACACGGTTTTTATATTGCGCCGTTTTGGTTCCTCAGCAGAATTCCAAGTAGCAGAGGAGAAGAACCATTCTTAAGGTGCTAATTGCAGCAGGCTGTCCTGTGGCTGTCAATTCTAGCTTCTGGGGGACGGTTTTTTGTGGTGGAGTTTTCAACTAGTTCACTTAGGACTTTGCTTATGGCTAGTTCGAGATCCTCCCTTTTTTTGATTGGTGGGAGCCCGTTTAGTTCCCTGAGTTTGTTGAAGCGTTGGAATACTTCTTCCTAAGTCTTTAGGGATGGTCTTTTCCTGTTTCCCCCTCCTTCTGCGGTTTTTGTCTGTGGTTAAATCCTGTCTCTCGATGTTGAGCAAACAGTATATCATGTTGTACTGGACAACCTGTTTTCTTAACTCCATGTTTTCAATCTCTTTAAGTTTGTTGTTAATTTCGATTTTGTAAATTCCACCTATCTCCACCTTAGCCTCTGTTTTACTCTCTCCGTGTAGCAGTAGAGCTACCGCATCAATGTCCTCCAGCCTCTTGATATACGCTTTAACTCTGCTCACCACTCTTTTGGGTGTCGGGAATACGCGACGGTTATAACATGTTTTTTCAGGTTTGGAAACACCCTCATACATTCGCCCAGCCACTCTGAACACTCGTCCACCACATTCAACACCTCTATTCCAAATTTTATTTCTTCGATTACCTCGCGAGTGATGTACAGGTTGACTACGGCTTTTTGAAGGGTGCCCAATCTTTTGATAATTACAAAATTTGATAGAACCGTAGCATTTGCAATTACTCTTCCCATTGTTTCGCTGCTTCTTTTTGATGTTTGAGACACACTGGTCCCATTGAGTAGCATTTGCAATTACTCTTCCCATTGTTTCGCTGCCTCTGCCTCAGCCATAACGTCTTCTTTTGATGGCCCCCTGATTGGTACGCCCTTTTCCTTCAGCTCTCTCTGGAGTTCGATTCTGGTTACCCCCAGTAACTCGGCAGTTTTGCTCAGGTTAATCTTCCCATCAACGTATGCTCCAATTACTAATGACTTGTATATTTCAGGGCTGCTCCTTCGAATCTCGCTGATGAGCCGGTTTATGACTTCGGGTTGAACTTCACCAATCTTTTTCAACTCATCTAAAACCCACATCATACAACTCAACTCGTAACTATTTATTCTTGTATTTATATTGATTTAAGTCTTTGCTGTATAGTAGTCTGCTGAGGGTATTGGCTAGAGCGTATCTGGTGGTGCGGCTGGCTTGTTTCTGGCTTTTAGTGTGACGGGTTCTTCGTTAAAGTTCACAAGGTTGTAATCGCTGTCTAGTGTGTGAAAACCTCTCTTCTGAACCCGTTTCTAAAATTTCTATTCGACCTACTTCGTGTTAGTTTGTAACGTGAATGAAATTCTTGAGATTTTTTTCCATTTTTCTGTATAATTTTCCGTAATTGAGAGCGGTGCTATGTTGAAATCGGGTTAATTGTTGAAGATCGATACTCTGTTCGTGTATTTCTTGGGTGTGTTCGAGCAAATTAGAAGGTTTAAGTGATTAGTTCTAATAAAAACATGGTGTTTGAGGCGGTTGTGATGTTCGAAGGAATTGTTTTCCATGCTTCCTATTTGGAGACGTCGCTTTGTGAAGTAACTGTTATTTTTCGTTTCAGTCCGTCTAGGGTTGTTATTAGTTTTTCAAGGAAGAGTCGTCCGAGGAGTGGTTCTTGGCAGTTTTTATGAGTATCTATTTCTATTTGTTTTTGGAGCAAACCCGGAATTTCTACGATTGCCAGGGAGGTTCGTAGCTTCATTCTTTCACCTGTAAAGATTTCGGTGGTTTCTATTAGTTCTTGTGGGATTTCGTAGTCATCTAGTTTTAGCTCGTTGAAGATGTTGATGGGTGTAATAAGGTAGCCGTCAAATCCGGTGTCGATCATAGCGTTTAGGGTGCCTTTGCTAGGATATTTTAAACTTCTTTCAGGATTGTAAACGACTATTTCTATGTATGGTGCGGGAACATTTGAAACTGGAGGAGTGGAGTAGTTCCAGGTTTTCTCTATCACTTGGTTTTCCTCCCTGTGTTGAGGCCCAGAGTTCTTCTCACTTCTGTTTCTCCAACTTTGAAAACAAGAGAGGGTCTTCCAGTAAGCCCTTCGTTCTTTTTTGCTTCAATTATTTCTTCTAGGGAATCCGCTAGTTTAACCACTTCACCCTTAGCTATGAGAACCCAGTTGCCTCGGTGGTTTTTTTCGAGAAATCTCCTCATCCTTCTGAAGGTTGCAATGTTTAGGTCCTGTTCTCTCTCTCGCTCATTCTTTTCGGGAGATTTATTCATCCACGTTTTAATGGCATCCGTCAAAGCTTCTCCAATCTTTAAGCCGAGTTCTGATGCTCGGGCCTTCAACTTGGCGTAGACCTCGCTATCTATTCCCCTAACCAGAACATCCACGCAATCACCAGATATATGATGATATCAAAGATATATAAGTATATCTCAAATATGCAAGGAGAAATGTCAAAAGAAATGCATAGATGTGAAATATGCTTTCAATCCTCGTTACTGAGGAACTTCTTTTGCAAGTATATATTGACCAGCAGCCCCAAAATTAGACCAATTATCTTTCAATCCTCGTTACCGACGAATTTGCTTTGCAAGTAAAATCTTGAGTCAGAGCAGCTGGGAACCAGGGAGCAGAAGTCAGGAAACCCATAAGCCAAAAACTTGCCTAGTTGCAACCGTCCGAAGCCTGTCTCATTTAGGGGGGAAGTTCTTGACTGAACCGTGTAGCGGACAGGATTTTTTGTGACAATATTGCCTCATAGCAGCGGGTAATTAAAAATTAATTTTTCCATTTTAGTCTGAAATGATAGAATTGAAAAAAGTCGATGGATGTTGCTGGTATCAATGATTATTGATCGTATTTTTTTGTGATTTTTCGGCGGGGGAAGAAGGTTTTTAAACGGTTTAACCAATAAAGGGTTTAGACTCTCTCGTTCGATGTGAAAATGGGTTGAGGGTTGAAACCTTTTGGGCGGTGTATTTGTTGTTGGGTAAGGTGTTTGAATTTGGAGGATGAGTGTTCGGAGTGGATTGATGAATGTTTGAAGGTGTTTCCAAAACTGGGAAAATACGTTATAACCGCTAGGTATTATAGAATGTCTAAAAAAATGCTAAGTAGAATTAAAATGTATACTCTGAGTTCGAAGGATATTGACGTTGAAGCTTTGTTACTGCGTGGGGAGAGTAAGTCAGAGACTAAAGTGGAATTGAGAGGGTTTTGCCAAATTCAAATCAACAGCAGGCTAAGAGAGATTGAAAATGCAGAAGTGAGGAAGCAAATTGTTCAGCACGCTATGATTCACGATTTGCTTCACGCCGAGAGGAAAGACTTTAAAACCTCAGGAAAAAATAAGAAGGCGAAACAGAAAAAGGCCTACGAGAAGGAATTTGATGAAGAAGTATTCCAACGCTTCAACAAACTCAGGGAACTGAACGGGCTTCCAGCAATCAAAAAAAGGGAGGATCTCGACCTAGCCATCAGCAAAGTCCTAACGGAACTAGACGAGAAAACCTCCCAGAATGCAAAAAAACCCGCAAAGAAGAGGATTAAAAGTTAATTGCTTTCGTCCCCAATCAGGCAGGATAACAAAAAATATCAACAGAAACCGATATTGTTAATCAGCACTTTGCCGGTGGTCTCTTTTTTTAGGTTCTCTTCGTTAAAGTGCGGATTGGATGTTTGTTGCGTCTCCTATTCTCTCGCTAATTTTTCTGTGAGGGTTAGGAACATATCGCTCAGGGCGTGAATGTAGTTTTCTTTTTCGACTATTTTGCTTGCTGTGGTTAGCGCGTCTTCGATTCTTCCTCTTCTCAGGCTTTCCTCCGTGATGCGCCCCAAAATTATGTCTTTGGTGTGGACGGGTAGGTTCTTCAATAGTTGTGCGATTTCCTCTGGTTCGCGGTATGACATCAAGGCGGCGGTTCTCCTTATAATAGCTTCCCTATTGTAGGGGTTCATATTTTCGGTGAGGCTTTGGAATTTTTCCAAGTTTTTCATCGTGGCGAAGTATGCTGCGGTTTGAAATAGGATGTCCTCGCATTCTATCCAGTTTTTCTCAATAGTTTCTACCGCTATTTTGGGGTCGCCGCCAGCCACTATGAATTGTACGAAGACGGCTGATAGTTCTAGAGTAGAGAGTTCTTTCGCTTTCTTCATTTCCAATGCGTCTTTTAAAAGGGTTAGTGAGTTTTTACCCTTCATGCGTCCAGCCACTATAGCCATGGAGGGTAAGGTGCTCAGAACTGGGTGCTTGTCTTCGATACTTCTTAGGATTGTCTGCGTTTCCTTCATGCGTCCCTCCGAGGCGTGCTTGGATGCTTTGAAAAATTCAGAAAGCAGTTCTAATTCATCTCCCTGTAAAAATTTTTTCCCCAATTCCACGTTGGATTCATCAGCGGAAGCCAACATGCACATTATAATTGAGTGCAAAGCGTATGACCTACGTGTATCATCCTTGGGGATTTTACTCAGTTCTTCAAAGGCTTTCTCGAAGGCCCTTCTAGCTTGCTCCGCCTTCCCTCTAAGTGAGTAAGCTAAACCCGAGGTAGAAAAGCTAAGAGACTTATCATCTTTCTGTTTCTCAATCAATATCTGAATCAACTCAGGTTCCCCTCTTATTGCAAAAAAGCTTATCGCATGTGAGAGAATAAATGGATCAAAGGAAATTAGAGGATCTAACATTTTTTCTAACTCCTTCATGTAACCTCCAATGTAAGTGTAAGCTAGCGTTTGGAGTATAATTGGATGCCCCAGTTGTCTGTCGAGATTCTGAACAAGCTTAACTAAATCATCAACCCGCCCAGCGACGGGAAGACGGACAAGGAATTCAAACAGAGACGGTTGATGATATTCCCAAGGAACTTCATTAATGATAATTTCAAAAGCGTCCTTTACCTGCATTGTCACCGCTGAGGCGAAGGCTATCATAGTCAAAGCAAAACTCTGTTCATAACGATTCTCAAGTTTCTTAACCTCTCTCCTAGCTTCGTCCAGAATTTTCCTAGGGGAAGACCCCTTAGCATGAGAGGTTTTCACAACTATCGCGGATAGCGCCAGTATTTTAGCGAGCCCAAAACTCTCCTCTCTAGCAACTTTAAGGGCGCCCTCCGCATCCCCCGCCACCAGAAATGTTAGCACCCTTTTTAAGGGTTTCAGGTAGTCGAGCTTTGATACCAAGTTAACCACATCCTCCAACTCTCTCCTACCCTTCTTAGCCAGACTCCCAACCATCGGCTCGAGAATATGGAGTGCGTCTCCCTCATCCCTCTTAGCCAAGCCAGCTAGAACATTTTTAAACAGGTCTTCCCTGAACTCTTCCCTGCTTAAGGCGTTAGCAAAAAGGAGGGAGAAGCCCCTCTCACGCCAATTCCTATCTGGTATTTCATTAGCAATGTTTAAAGCCCTCTCAAAATCCTTCTCAGAAAGGTTATCAACTATACTGTAGAGGGCCGCAGCTCTCTCATCTTGCACATTTATACTCCTAGCTATCTTCAAAGCGTCTTCATATTCCCCCATAACGTTTTTTGATATGGATATTTCCCGGAGCAGGTAAGCTTGTTCCCTCACATCAGGAATCTCGTTAATGAACTTAATAAGGTCGGCTGTGAATCTTTGAACCATATTGGGCACTAAAGCTCTTGCTATAATAAATCGCTGCTTACCCGTAAGCCTCCTCAAATTATTCATCCCCTCCCTGTAAAGGTCCTTAAAGCCTTCATCGTTATTTTCTAAAAGCCTAGATGCATAGCCAATTTGAAGTAGGCTACGAGTAGGCTCAAAGTAAACTCTCTTAACAATCCTATCTAGGAGAGGTTTATTAAGCTCTGGTAAGTCTAAAACAGCAAAAAAAAGCTTAATTAAAACTTCTACATAATCCTCTTCATATAATTCATCCGCAACTTCCAAGATTTCATCAACAGTGTTTCCTAAGAGCGTTCCCTCAAGGCACGGCAAGCCGTCTATTAAGGCTGATACAAACACATAGTCATCAACAATATTTCCAGCTAACTCGTGAGCCAACTCTCCTCTCCCTACGGACGCTAATTCCACAACTGCACTAGCCACCACATCATCAAAGTCAGCACTACACAAGCCATCAGCAGCGTCCAAAGCCTCATTCAGAACCTCCTTGTAACGCTCATTTCCCCGCTCTGCCAGCGCGACCGCCACTTTCATTAAGCCCTCTGAGCGATAATGACTCTCTTCAAATTCTCGAGCAGCCTTTAATGCCTCATCCGCTCTACCAGCCTTGGCGAGAAAGTAAAGCCAATTGAGCAACCGGCAGTTTCCAGACTCCTTGACCGCTCGTCCCACTCTCTCCCCATTAATCCCAAAGCTCTCCAACGCCTCCTCAAACCCTTTATCAACACAGTAAGTGTCTAGCAGAATATCAAGAACAATATCATTATCTTTAACATCCATAAGAACTCTTAAAGCACTCTTACAATCATCCGTATCCGCTAAGAAGAGAGACAATTCTGACAAAAGTTCCAGCCGCCAAGCAGCATCAGGAAAAGCAGAAACAACCTTAACGGCTCCATCAACATCTCCAGCCTCAACCAAACCTTGAGCAATCAAGCGAGTCAACCAAACCTTAGTACAGTAGCGGGACACCAATCCAACCAGATTGGTAAAGTCTATACCATCCAAGAAACAAACACCTCACACAAATTGTGGAAACGAAACTTTGAATCTCACGTTTCGGGTTTAATAAAGATTTGTGAACAGGATTCCAACTTCCTTTTTTACCATACCCTTCAACATAAACGCCCTTTAAATACTTCTCTCATCCGAGTACAAAATACCTTTCCCCAACAATGTTAAATTCTGTGTGAACTTTTTTCGCGTTAAGCTTTTGAGTGATGGAAAGAGGAACTGGATTTAGGGTTTTTCCCTTGAGAAATCTTAACCAGCGTGACGTGTGTCCTTTTTCGGACAAAAGTTTTTCATACTCTATCTATAGTTTTATTTTGGGTTCATGTTATTTTGATCTGTGTGTTGTTTTCTATGTGTAGTTCCTTTTCGCCCTTTGCACTTAGTCGGGTGTAAGCTTCTTTGATGCTTATTTTTTGTCCGTTCTGCGCCTTGCTGAGTTCTTCTGCCCTTTCTCCCCAGGCCACGGCGGGTATGCTTCCAGTTTCATCTGTGAGCTGGAAGTGTATCACCGAGGAGGCTGTTCCGTTCTGCCTCTGAAACTCTCTCAGCTCCCCCAGTTCCGAAATCGTAGCTTTTAGGGATACGCGGGTCATGTGGGGTTTTATTTCCTGAATGGTTTTGGGTCTCGTGTCAAGTGGGGGGAACTGGTTTTGCGGGATGTCCGGGGGGTTTACTTCTATGATTGCTCTTTTTCCAGCGTTTATGGTAAGTCCGTACTGGTCCTCCTTGGTGTAAGCGTTTCGGATGCGGATTATGTCACCCGGTTTCACCTTGGCTACGGTTTCGGCGTTTTTGTCCCAGAGGGAGACCCTGGCCCAGTTTTCTCCGTCTGTCACGTAGAGGTCTGCCACTACTCCGGCTCCTCCTGTGGGGCGGGTGAAAACCCTGAGGGGTGTGGCGTCTGCTACTCGGGCTTGGATGTCTAGGGAGTCTACTCGGGGTCGGATTTCTGGTAGGGGCGTGGGTTTGGGTGCGAGTTTGGCGGCGGCTTTCTCAAGGGTTTTTATCTGGGTGGCTTTTCCCACGTGTACTTCTACTTCTCCCTTGGTTCCTTCACGTGTGTATCCACTTATTATCTGTATGCGGTCTCCTACCTGATGTCGGGACGATTTGGGTGCCTGCTCATCCCAGAATACTACTCTGATTACGGCGTCGTTGTCGACGAGTCTGAGTGTAGATATGCGCCCCTCGGTGCCATCGGATCGGGTGAAGCTTCTTGCCGGTGAGATTTCTGCGACTATGCCTTCGACTGTGACATCTGGCATGCCTACTTCTAGTTCCGTGAGTGGGATTGGTTCCTTGGCGGGCTGGGGAAAGTCTTCGGGTCGAATGCCGGGTGGGTTTGCTATG
This sequence comes from Candidatus Freyarchaeota archaeon, assembly GCA_030587365.1. GTDB lineage: Archaea > Asgardarchaeota > Jordiarchaeia > Jordiarchaeales > Jordiarchaeaceae > Jordiarchaeum. The sequence continues at coordinate 27,041 of JAUQZE010000042.1, forward strand.
ATTTTTCCGAGTCGGCCTACGTGTAGTTCTAGTTCTCCGGTGCGTCCTTTTCGGGTGAAGCCTCGTAGGATTCGTAGGATGTCTCCTTTGTGTATTTTTCCTTTTTCCACCGCTTCGCTCTGTTCTTCCCAGAGGACTAGTCTTGTTTCTCCGGTTTTGTCTGCGATTCTTACGCTGGCCATCTGTCCCGCGGCGCCGCCTCGTCTTTCGAAGCGTTTTATTCTCAGGATTTCCATCACTATTCCCTCCACCACCGAGACGCTGGTCATTCCTTCCTTCAGGTCTTTGATTTGGGTTTTCTTTTCCGGTTTTTCTTCCTCAGTTTCTCTTATTTCTACGTTTAGTTCTGTGGCTACGAGGACTGCTGCGCCTTCTTCCGTTGCTAGGGATCCCAGTATTTCCTTCTTTTTCTCTATTTGTTTTTCCACTTCCTCTCGGGAAATGCCGGTCTGCTCAACGATGAGTTTTACAATCTTTTTCGGGTCCAAAACAGTCAGCATCCGAATAAAATTCTGGTAACGCCCTTTGTTCTAGTTAGTAACGTATATTCATATAAAGTTATAGGATGACTTTTTCCATCTTTGCTTATTTAAGAGAACTGGCACCAAACATCACACCAAAACAGAGGATAAACATACAGAGGTCGAAACATAAACTTTCAATCCTGGTTACTGAGGAACTTCTTTTGCAAGGGCGTAATCCCTTAAGGAATTACGATAATAACTTGCCACCCTATTGAAGAAAAACAGGTATCTAATCGAGTAAAATCTGGAAGGTGGTTGCATGAAAGAGAGGAGAATTCCCCGAGTACTCTACGATGAGGAAAGCGACATACTCTACGTAGTAATCGCGGAAGGAGAGGAGGAAGGCTTCATAGAACTCGCTCCAGACATTAATCTAGAAATTGGTGAAAAGGGCAAAATAATAGGAATAGAAATTGTCAACGCCAAGAAACTCATGGAAAAGAAGACAACAAAAATACTAGAACAACTATAACCCCCAAAAAAATTCAACTCCCACTAAACCCAAACACACCCCAACCCTCAAACGCAGAAGGACTACTTTTGCTTCCATGTCTTCCTATTTGGTGGCCTCACTTTGCGATGTAACTGTTGTTTTTCGTTTCGGTCCGTCTAGGGTTGTTATCAAGTTTTTCAGGAAGAGTCGCCCGAGGAGTGGTTCTTGGCAGTTTTTATGAGTATCTATTTCTATTTGTTTTTGGAACAGTCCCGGAATTTCTGCGATTGCTAGGGAGGTTCGTAGCTTGAGTCTTTCGCCTGTAAAGGTTTCTGTGGTTTCTATTAGTTCTGGTGGGATTTCGTAGTCATCAAGTTTTAGCTCGTTGAAGATGTCGATGGGTGTGATCAGGTAGCCGTCGAATCCGGTGTCGATCATAGCGTTTAGGGTGCCTTTGTTGGGATATTTTAAACTTCTTTCAGGGTTGTAAACGACTATTTCTATGTATGGTGCGGGAACATTTGAAACTAGAGGAGGAGTAGTTCCAGGTTTTTTCCATCACCTGGCTTTCCTCCCTGTGTTGAGTCCCAGCGTTCTTCTTACTCCTGTCTCTCCCACTTTGAAAACAAGAGAGGGTCTTCCAGAAAGCCCTTCATTCTTTTTTGCTTCAATTATTTCTTCTAGGGAATCCGCTAGTTTAACCACTTCACCCTTAGCTATGAGAACCCAGTTGCCTCGGTGGTTTTTTTCGAGAAATCTCCTCATCCTTCTGAAGGTTGCAACGTTTAGGTCCTGTTCTCCCTCTCGCTCATTCTTTTCGGGAGAGTTATTCATCCAAGTTTTAATGGCATCCGTCAAAGCTTCTCCAATCTTTAAGCCGCGTTCCGAGGCTCGGGCTTTCAACTTGGCGTAGACTTCGCTATCTATTCCTCTAATCAGAACGTCCATACAATCACTAGATATATAATGATATCACTGATATATAAGTATATCTAACTTTAGTTTTTTCGGGGAATTTTTAAGATTAAGATTGTGGGTGCACTAATTATTTTTGTTACGGGTAGCCTTGAATCCTACAAGAGGTTTCGAAACAGAACAATCTCAATGTATCTGGACTTCAAGGTCTTCGAGGAGAAACTGAAACTGCGCGAAAAATACCTGAAAACTCTAATCGCGGAAAGCAGTCAAAAACCTCTCTAGATGGGCATTAATTTTCCTCTTTTCTAAACATTTCTCTATATTTAGTGGCATGCTCTATGAATCTGAACTTAACTTACAATAGGGAACTTGGTTAACAGTTCCCTTTCACCAAAACCCGTAAAAGGATAAATATGGTAAACTAAGAATATTCTAAATTTTCTTTCACTAGGAGTTAAAGACATGGTAGAAGAATATTCAGAAAAAGAACTGAATAAGATTCTTGATAAAGTCTACGAATGGGGAGTAGAGTTCTCCAAAAGCAAATATTTTGAAGAATTGACCGAGGAGCAAAAGCGAGAATCGGAATCCGTAGTTATGTTCTTCACCGAATACATGTATACCCACAGCGGACTGCCTCCCGAAAAATGGGACAGCAAGGAACTCAGAGAGTGCTGCATGCATACGCTACCGAGAAAAGTTACCGCACAAGAATCCTTCTTTAAATCAGTAGCCCCTGTGCTATCCGCGTTCTTCACCTTCCTAGCAGAAAAAGGACTAATAAGAAACGCCCCCGTCCTGGCGGAAAGTGTTAAAGAGATCGATAAGCAGATTGTAAAGAACGCCTCCAAACCAGAAAACTGGGGAATGGCAAAAACGTTCGCCATGGCTGCTTTAAAAGCGGGAGTTGACGTAACCAACGAGGAGGAAATGCAAAAATTCGTAGAGCAGTACAATCGACAACTATCAAAACCAAAAAAGGGCAAGGAATCAAAACACAAGAGACGAAGACGGACTCGTTAACTCAAAGTGTCAAAAACACAAGCTGCGCTCCACAACAGGCACAACCAAAGAAAATTTCCCCATAGCAAGGAGACGAAGCAAACCTCCTTACGTGGGCAAATCCTTGTAGAGTAGAGGCTGATGACCCACATATTGGAGGGTTTTCTCAACCACGAAATAGTAAACATTATATACTTAGTATACCAAGTTATCCATTGGGTGTTTTGGAGTGTATACCACAATAAAAATTCGAAAAGAGACCGCACGCAGGTTAGCGAAACTCGTTGGTAAACTAACTAGTGAGCGGGAGAAAAAAATTTCCTATGACGATTTAATTAATCATCTAATTGATGTTGCCACTGATGAGGAAGCTTCGCCTGAGAAAAAACAAAAGGAATTAAGTTATGCTACCAGAAAGCTACTCGAAATGATTGAACATCCGGTTGTAGGGGCGGGTCCTGAGGATTTCAGAGAATATGATTACGGTGATATTGAAGGGTAGCGATATGAATGTGATGATAGACACGGAAGTTTGGAGTTTCTCGCTTAAGGCTCCGATGAAAGAAAAATTTGATTCCGAAGAAGAATTTAAAAAGGTCCTTGAAGTCCATGCGAAGGCAGCGACCACCGTAAAGAATACCTTACTCAATGATACAGTTTATATGTCCTTGCATCAAGTTTCAGAGTTATACCATGTGTTATCTTTTAGAGGCTCAAGGTTATCTCCACAGGCTGTTAGAAACTATGTACAGAATATAATGGATTCTGATGAAATAGTTAAGGTTGAAGTAACAAAGAAGGATTTGATAGAGGCTATGCAGCTTAGCGATCAGAGTGAAATTCACATATGGGATTTTCTATGTTTTGTTCCAGTGAAAAAGTACATTGATGTCGTGTACACAGCAGACAAACACTTTAAACATGATGTGTTTAAAAAATTTAACATAAAGATAATTAATCCTCTTGACTTTTGGACACAAATATAGATTCTTCTTAAAATGGACGCTAAAAACCTATTCACTCTCCCACAGTATTATTTGCAATCACTTTTCCCATCGTTTCACCGCCTCTGCCTCAGCCTTAATGTCTTCTTTCGATGGTGCCCTTATAGGTAAACCCTTTTATTCATTTCTCTCTGGAGTTCGATTCTGTTTATTCCGAGTAACTCGGCTGCCTTGCTCAGGTTTATCTTCCCGTCAACGTATGCTCCAATGATTAACGACTTGTATACTTCAGGGCTGCTCCTCCGAATCTCGTTGATGAGCCTGTTTATAACTTCGGGTTGAATCTCGCCGATCTTTTTCAACTCATCTAAAACCCACATCATGCAACTCAACTCGTAACTATTTATTCTTGTATTTATATTGATTTAAGCCTTTGCTATCCGCATCAAAAAACGATTCGAAAAGAAGTCACAATACCAAAAACCACTTATCTCACTAAAATTAGAAAAGTTCACTGCGTTAAAGTCGCGAAGTCTATACTCACATATTGTAAGTTTCTAAAAGGGAACTAAGTTTGAATAGGCTTTTTGTTGTGGTTGGAGTTTAGATGTTTGGTTTTTTACTGTTGCAGGTGGGTTTTAGGATTTTGTTGAGGGTTTTTAGGTTGAAGTGAATTGTTCTTGTGGTTTTTGACTAGGGGATAGAACAGTTGTATAAAATATTTAAGTTGGTAATGCAAATTAAAGGGTGTGGAAGCGACGATGGAGAATATAAGGAAGGAGATTCTAGAGCTTAGAAGAGAGCTTGTTAGGGTTGAGATGAGACTTAGAAGGATTGAGAGGGATTTTTCAGCGTGTTCTAAGGTTGAGGATATTAGGAGTGAGCTGAAGCAGGAGTTTCCTTCGCTGGATTTTGACGATGAGCTGCTTGAGCTTGTGGGTAAGCTTCCGTACAATCCCGTTGAGAAGGATCGGGAAGTTATCAGAGAGGCCGTGGAATGGTTGATTAAATGAAAGTTTTTTTGGACGTAAATGTTTTCGTGGATGTACTGAAGAGAAGAAACGGTTGGAAGGCCCCCATTGCTATGATGTGGCTTGCGAGGGCGGGTATGACCGAAGGCTACATTTCCGCCCTGACTCCGCCGATTCTGTATTTCTTAAGAGCTAGAATTTCCAGCGAAGAGGAAGCAAAGAAAGATGCGAAAAAGATCATAGAGGGATTCCGCTTTTTGTAATTCGCTATAAACTATTTAGTTTGACAAATTAATATAAGTCTGGTTAATATTTTGCTTGAAGTGGTGAAATTGGATAATCAGGGCAGAATTGTTCTTCCGAGGGAGTGGAGAGAGAAGTTTGGCAATGAAATGGTGATCGTCACACTGAGGCAACCTCTAAGCAATATCCTCAACCAGAGCCCCCATAAATAAAGCGTAAATCATGTGAAAAAGAAGAGCGCCCCTGTGTAATAGAAAGGGAATGAATACAGCTTCGTTCTTGCCCGAACCAGTTGGAGCCCTTAAAGCAAAGGAAAAATCATTTCAAATTAACTTCTCACAAATCAATTGATGTTGATAAGGACTTAGATCGAATTTCTCGAAACTAAAAGTTCCTCCACCGTGCAATAGCTTCTACTAAAAAACGTTAAGTGTCATTATTGCTGATTTCTTCAATCTTATTAATGTTTTCAAGAAGGATGATCTTCTCTTCCTCACAAGCTCTTCTGAAATCTTCGTCGAAGGAAATTAGATATCTAATCCCGTAAAATTTACATGTTACCAGAATCAAGGCATCGTTTGGCAGCAAACCGTAGTTTTTCATGAACTCAAAAGCTAGATTTCTAATATCTCTGTTAATCTCCAGCTCTTCAAAATTTCAAATAACATAAAAAGTTCTTCGAGTTCTTCCTTTTTCTCAACAATTAGCTTTGCATTCCTTTTTAATTCATAGCTTTTCTTCCCGGTCATAGCCTTGAGATAAACCAGGAAAGCCTCGCTGAAAACGATAGCATTCGAACAAAGTACGAATTTGTCCCTAATCTTGGACAGATCCACATTACCCTCAAGATGGTTAAGGATAACATTGGTGTCAACAAAGGCTTTTAACTCCCCCATTCGTCTTCTACCTCTTCAAGCAAACCCTCAAGATTCATGCCCCTAAATTTTCCATGAAGCTTTTTAAGGTTGTACTCACGCAGTATCTCTCTCTCCAGTCTTTTAACCACTTTATTCAAATCCACTTGTTTTAAGATTTCTTCTGGAATTTTAATTCTGAGAGTAATCTCACCCATCACCAACACCTGAACAATTATTCGCCTTAAACTATTTAAGAATTCTCCAGAACCCAGGTTTGAAAGCGAAATCATTTAAAAATAGTTCTAACCATTGGGAACTCTAGCCCTTTCCACCATTCATAATCATACACTCCTCTAATTTGGTGAGTATGCTCCAATACTTTTTCCATTAACAAATCCCAAGAGCATCAATTCAATCCTCATATCCATCTAATATACCATTTAAAATTTAAAAAAAATACTAACACTGCACCAAAACATAAAAAATAGAGATTGAAACATACAAACATTCAATCCTTGAAGAAATTCTTTTACAAGAAACAGAAGAATAAGCATAGGAAAGCTAAAGAAATGACACCTTTCAATCCTCGTTGCTGAGGAACTTGTTTTGCAAGTAGAGTTTCCATTTCTCGTGGGGAAGATTGCTTTAAATCTTTCAATCCTCGTTGCTGAGGAACTTGTTTTGCGAGAATGGTAGTGAAAACATTGCAGACATAATCCCTTGTGTTTAGGTGACAGTAGTACGTCTAAATAAAGAGATAGGGCTGTGCTTTAACTGGTTAGAATTCGCTCATCTCTATGTTTCTTTCTTGGAGTTTCGTAGCTAGTACCCTCAAGAACTCTTTGATTTCCTCAAGATCATGATGTAGCATATTATATACCCTATTTAATTCAAGCTTGGTGTATACGTGCGCTAAAACGTGTCTAAAACGGGCCATTGCGATGAGGCTCTTGGCTAGCTCTTCCGGTATCAGCTCCTCCTCTCTGAGGACTGTGAACGCGTCGGCGTAGCTTTCAGGTGCTCTAAGAGTAAGCTTTGAGATTGTTTTGAGGGCTATGTCTATGCAGTCCTGCACAGCCAAGTAAAGATACCACAGGACGCCCCCGAGCAAAACGGTGTCTCCCGCTATTTCTTCCACGCTCTTCCCTCTGAGTTCTTCTAAGACCTTAACAGCGTCGGCAACCGTTTCAAAGAGCATCCAGAACCCTCCTCAACCTCTCCTCCCTCATACTGTTGAGAGTCTCTCTCAACTCTAGCGCTGAGACAAGGGTGTCATAAACAAAGTTCTCATGAATCCCTTTATCCTTGACGAACAACAGTTTCCCCTCCCGGACAACATTGTATCTGAAGAGCGGAGGAGCATCATTCAACACTCTAACATCAAACTCAACATCCACATCCACAGGCAGCTCGGATAGCAGCTTCATAAATCCCTCATGACCACTATCCCTTAAAAAAACAGCTATATCCAAGTCGCTAAACCTAGTAACTCTCCCCCTAGCGTAGGATCCATAAACATAGGCGAAGACAACATTATCATTCTCTTCCAAACTCTCTTTGACTCTATCAATAATATTCATCAACACGACCACCGCTCCAAAAACAGAAGCCAACACTACTAAATCCTAAACGGTCGAAACAGCTAACCCGGATCGCAGCCTGCCTACCGGACACTGAAACCATACTAAAAGTTACACAATGAAGTATAAAAACTTCTCCCCAAAACAAAAGAATCAGAACATACACTTATTTTCAAGATTAAAAAATAAAAATAAGCACCCTCTACATTTTCATGTCACGCTCTAACTATTTTATTGCCGTTTTGGAATCACTCCAGCTTGTTGCATCAAACCTAATTGGTCAGAATTCGCCCATTCTTCAACGATTTTGTCACGTACTATTCGGCGTATAGCCACTCCCGTAATTTCAAAACGCTTCCCAGTTATGCGGAATACCCTGAAAATTTACCGTACAAGTAAGTAACTCTACCCATCATGCGAAGTGCAACTTTATCTCTCTCAGCAATTATATCCTCAACCGTTTGTCTAAAAGCGGGAAATACAGCCATAACCACTCTGTTAAACTCGTTATGCCGCTCACGGCTCATAGGAGAACTCCTAAAAAATGGGAAACAAAACGTGTGACAGGAGCTAATAGAGTTTACCTATATCCCCTTCATGAAGCTTCTCAGTGAACTTTTACAAGGAAAAAAATTTTTTTATGCAGAAGCACAATATAAATTCTTCTCAATCCTCGTTACTTAAGAACTTGTTTTGCAAGCACTCCCACGAGTCCTATTAGGCATATAATGCCTCCCATTTCAATCTCCGTTACCGAGAAGCTACTTCTGCAAGGTGCTCCTGTAATATAGTTATTAAATAACACTGAAAAACTGAGTTCAAATGCTTGAAGAGGGAGCTATGAGCGTTGCTCGATCTTTTCTGCGGAGCGCGCCAGTTTAGAGGCTACCATTCTTAGGTCCTTTTCAGCTTCATCCTTAGCTACCTGAAACACTATTTCGGGCTTAACCTTAGGGTATACGTGTACCAGAAGGTTTCTGAGCCCTATCATCTTTCTGAAGGTCTTAGACTCGTCGGCTGTCAGAGCCCCCTGCTTCTCAAAAATTTCCGCTAATTCTCCGTACTCCTTTGGAGTTTTCAACCTTGCCAGCGAGACGATTTTTAGAGCCATATCTATGGGTATCTGAATGCATATTTGAAGGAGGTGGAGAGTTGCAAAGAACCTGGCGGAATCTCCGGTGAGTTCTTCAAAGTTCCCTAGTGGTGAAACAACCTCCCTGAAGCTCTCAAGGTAAACTTCAAGCATGTCTAGATACTCTCTCACTTTCGCAAAGACCGTATATCTCCTCTAGCCTCTTTTTTCTCATCTCCAGCAGGGGCTCCGCGTCAAAGTATCTTTCAACTATGGCAACCTCAAGGTCACTCCTCAAATCCCGATCACTCTCATACAAGAGTTTCCCCTCAGAGAGAGCTTGAAACGCGAAATCTATATCCGCATCATTCAAAACAACTAAGTTCAATTTTTCGAAGTCTACTTCCAAAGCTTCCCGCAAATCTTCCAAAAACTCCAAGAAACCTCTAGCACTAAATCCTTGACAGAGAAGAACCCCTATGTCCCAGTCACTATCCTCCCTAAAATCTCCCCTAGCCCGAGAGCCGAAAACATAAGCCGCAACCACATTAGAGTACCTCCCAAAAATCTCAGAGAGACGATTCGAAGAAGCCACCAAAACCACCAGTAGAAGTTTCCAACCCCAAAACTTATAAAGATAATGCTTACCCAAAAAGCAATCCACCACAAGACCAACCCGCAACAGCAACTAAAAGAAAATCCCCACAGAAAATACCATGGATCCATGTTAATCCGTGAATCCATGTTCTTTCATCTAAATTTTCAATCCTCGTTACTGAGGAACTTCTTTTGCAAGTGGACTGAATATTTATTTTTACCAATCAATTATTTACTTTCAATCCTCGTTGCTGAGGACTTGTTTTGCAAGTTCTCTCTAAATATAATTTAATCGTATCTTTCTGTGTTCTTTCAATCCTCGGCAAAATATTTGATGGTGCTTTGGGTACTGTTTGGGAGTGAATATTTATATATGGTGAAAGCATATGTTTTTTTGGTGTTAGCATATGGAGATTTCTGTCGTTGAGAAGAGTCTTTCTGCTGAGGGAAGGTTAAAATTGTTAAGAGCTTTGGTTGGACATCAAGAGAGCTTGACTATGGGACAGCTTTCAAAAATTACTGGGCTTCACGCCGCAACCGTACACCAGCACTTGAAAATGCTTGTAGAAGCGGGACTCGTGGTAAGGAGGGACATTGCTGGTGAAATCCGATTCAGCGTTAACAACGAGTCCGGGGTGAGGGAGAAACTGATTCAATTCTTGGAAGAGCTTATCTATCATGATATCCTGTTAAGACTAGATGAGATTGAAAAGCTACTGGAAACCAAGAAACCGGCTCAGTTGGAAAACGCTCGGAAAACGCTGGAAAATCTAATCAAATGGTACCCTCATCAGCTTAAGGAAAGGTTCGGAAACGATATAGCGGAGTTAGCGGTGGAACTGGGTGAAAATCTGGAGCGACGGTAGACTAGACCAAGCAGCAAAAACCTGCCTCAACCACATACAATCCTTTCTGCGAGAGAAGGGAATCGGTGTCGAAATCCTGAAACGCCCCAAATACCGGTTTGGAGTCGCAGACCTGCCCTACTTTCAGAGCTACTTTGAAAAGTTGGGATACTCTCAACAAGCAACGGAAATACTCGCGGAGATGACAAACGCCTTAACTATACACAGGGAAAGAATCATTGTTCTAAAAGAGAAATACATCAAAAATTACGACACCATACTACACGAACTACTACACTCCCTAACCTGGATAAAGACACGCTACAAGAGATGGGTCAGGGAAGGATTAACCCGCTACATTCAAAAACTGGTAGCAAGCCATTCTAACATAGAAATCGGAGAAAGCATCTACGACGAGTTCAACTACACCAAAATGTGGGAAGCCGCAACCAGAATAATAGGAGAAAAAACCATCCTCATCCTATACTTTTCAGAATCCGAGGAAGCCCTCAGAAAAACAACAAAAAATTTTGAAAAGGCGGGAATAAACCTACCAGAACTACTCGAAATGAACTTCAACCAGGCTAAAAGTTTCCTAAATAGTAAAAAATAAAAAATTAAGAATAGTCTAGTTATATGCTTTAGAGTTTTAGCATTTTCCTCGTTACTGAGGAACTTCTTTTGCAAGATAATGCAAGGCTGGAATTGTTTGAAGGCATCGTAAATGCCTTTCAATCCTCGTTACTGAGGGACTTTTGCAAGTTATGTTTGCTGTTGGTATTGTGGTTTGGGGTGTTCTATTTTTTGTGTGGCTCCCATTCCGGTGGTTCTTTTGGCTCCGGTGTTGGCTGTGGCGGCGTATCTTGTGAGGATGTTTATCCAGGGTGCGTATTCTTCCATGCTGTTTAATAGATATTCCAGAGTTCCCGTGAATCCTGCAAGTTTTACCTGTTTTCCAACATCTATTTCACGGGTTTGGAGTTGATATTTGCGTATGTAGACATTTTTTTCAATCCAGTCGTGCAGTTGCTGGGTGTCCACCTGTACTTGTGGTGGGGCGTTCTGGTTCCATAGGCGGGCTAGGCTTCCGTAAACGTATCTTGGGTCTGGGAAGAGTAGGGGGAAGTCTCTTCCTATTATGGGGAGCTGGGTCGGTGAGTGGAATCTTATGGTTATTACCGGTTCGGGTTGGGCGGTTTTGACCAGTTCTTCATATGTTGTTCTCTTGAGTTCTATTCTTACCGGGGTGAAGGGGGTTTCTCCGAGTTTTATTTCCGGCCTGCCTTCTAGGATTTTTTGGAAGGTTTTTTCTCCTATGTGGTCTTGTAGGAATCCTGCATGGAATCTTACCTGTTCTCCGGGTTGTATCCACCAGAGGTTTTCGCGTATGGTTCTCTGGTGGGCTACTGGTGTGGCGGGTGTGACGCTGTAGGGTCTCTGCTGGTGGGGTTCGTGAAGTTTTTGGGCTAGGTCGGGGTCGGCGTTTTGGATTAGGTTCAGCAGGGCTCCTCTCACTAGGTGTCCGGTGAAGAGTTTTACTCTTCCAGAGTCGGTGGCGGCCATTTCAATCCATAGGTCGATTATTTTCCTTCTCCCTCCATTTCTCATTGTTACAATAAACTGTGGATACTAGGTTACTTTCCTTTTTGTTTTCTCATCTTATATTTTTTTGTTTCCATTTATTCACTCTTTAATAAAGCGATTGAGTAACAGCGAAGAACTGTATTCAAATAAATGCTCGGCTGGGGCTACGGGGAGTTACTCGATCTTTTCTGCGAAGCGTGCCAGTTTAGAGGCCACCATTCTTAGGTCTCTTTCGGCTTCGTTCTTAGCTACCTGAAACACTATTTCTGGATTAACCTTCGGGTATATATGTACCAGAAGATTTCTAAGCCCTATCATCTCCCTGAAGACCTTAGACTCATCGGCTGTTAGGGCTTCTTGCTTCTCGAAAATGTCCGCTAGGTCGCGATACTCTTTTGGAGTTTTCAACCCTGCCAGTGAGACGATTTTTAGAGCCATATCTATGAGGATCTGAATGCACGTTTGGAGGAGGTGGAGAGTAGCAAAGAACTTAGCAGGGTCGCTGGTGAGTTCTTCAACGTTTCCAAGTGGTGAGACGACCTCTCTGAGGTTCTCAAGGTAAACTTCAAGCATGTCTAGGTACTCTCTCACTTTGGCCAAGTCTGTATATTTCCTCCAGCCTCTTTTTTCTTAGCTCTAGCAGGGGCTTTGCGTCGAGATATCTTTTAACTATGGCAACCTCAAGGTCGCTTCTCAAATCCCGATCCTTCTCGTACAGAAGTTTTCCCTCATGGAGGGCTTGGAAGGCGAGGTCTATGTCCGCGTCGTTCAAAACGACTAGGTTTAGCTTTTTGAAGTCTACTCCCAAAGCTTCCCGCAAATCTTCCAAAAACTCTAAGAAATCCCTAGCACTAAATCCTTGACGGAGAAGAACCCCTATGTCCCAGTCGCTATCCTCTCTGAAATCCCCTCTAGCCCGAGAGCCGAAAACGTAAGCCGCAACTACATTAGAGTATCTTCCAAAAACCTCGGAGAGACGATTCGAAGAAGTCATCAAAACCACCAGTAAAATCTTCAAATCCCAAAACTTATAAAGATGCTGATTCTCTAAAAAGTCAACCACAAGACCAAACCGTAACAGTAACTAAAATAAAATCTCCACAGACGACACAACGAACCCATCGAATCCCTAGATATATGTTATATGTTATTTCATCTAAACTTTTCAATCCTCTTTTCTGAGGAACTTCTTTTGCAAGTTTTGGGTAAAACACTTTTTCTCATTATTGAGAACTTTCAATCCTCGTTGTTAAGGAATTTCCTTTGTGAGAATTATATTTCTTGTTTATTTCTGTTTTTAAGGCTTGTATGTTTGTTGTAGAATACGGGTTTTGTTTGTTAATTTTTTGTTGCATGGATTTTAAAATATTGTTGAGGATTTTTAGATCTATCCTTTTTCAGTGTTGGTGATGTAGATTCGCCCGATTCTACCCCTCATTTTGAGGCTCTAAATCGGAAAAGAATCCCTATAAACGCTCCTTTCGAAGGCGAAATCGAACGAAACTACATCTTCTGTGTTTTTCCGAGTGCTAAGAAACTGCTTTCGCAGATGCTCAATAACGGCAAACACCTATTACAATCCCCTACAAGGGAGGAAAAGATAGACATAGAGGGTTAAAATTTTGAGCGATAACGCTAAGTTCTAGAACAGATTCAGCTCCAAAGCGCAGCTAAAACCATCCCTTAACAAACTCTCTGGCTATGCTCACAGAGCGCTGTGCATAGCTCAGGGCTTCGCTGGCTCTTTGGGAATCCGCTAAGTCCCACGGGGGATTCTCAGGATGGGGTCTCCATAAGACATTCTCCCATGTTCTGGTGCTAGGTTATGAGAATAGAGTGCTAGAGTGTTAATATCACGGAATGTGTTAGCTCCGATTTTTTCCTCAATTTTATCTCTTTTATCCTCTATCACCTCTGAGAGTTCACTGCTCGGGTCG
>JAUQZE010000023.1 GCA_030587365.1 Candidatus Freyarchaeota archaeon
ACAGGGATTTGACTGGTTCCAGAATCATGCGGGCCATGAACAGGACGCGGCTCGAGAGGCTGATTGAGGGGAGCTTGAATTCTTGGAGCGTGAGTCCTCTCCATACTGTTTCTTTGATCTCCTTGAATCGGGGGAGGTGGTGGAGGTGTTCAGGGTTGGGTCCCTCAAAAACTTCTTCGACTAACATACCCCTATTTAGACAAAAAGAGGTTAGTTAACCTAACTCCCAAAAACATAATTATTACATTGTGCCGCTTTGTTAATGGAGTGTTTTAAAGGCTTCTTCCCCCTAAAAAAGCGGGAAAAAGCTGATTCACTCCGCGAAAAAATCAAGGAGAAAAATATAGGGAAAGGATTGAGGCTCGCGGTTGATTTAAGTGCGATAATCAGCCATCCCGAAAGTTTATCTTTATGGTTTCTGTTTATCTAGGAATTCATGGTATTCTATCATTCTTTTTATGGCTTTTGCCGCCCGGGTCATGGTGGGCACCACGGATATTCCGCGAGTGGTGTAGAATTTTCTTAGGTAGGTGGCTTCGTGTTCGCTGAACGCGGGTAGAATGGCTATCACGAAAGGTTTACCAAGTTCGTTTTTTATGTAGTTTGCCGCGTCTCGTATGGATTTGCGGAGGTCAACGTACCATTGAAAACCTCGGAAATGTTTACCGACTGATCTGTAACGGTCCAGCATTTCAAAAATCACGAAGTCGATGTTATCCTCAGATGCTGCAACTTTTACGACTTCTGCTATGTTGGCGAAGCGGAAAAACGCTGAAGGAATGTCCAGAGGGTTTCTGGTGCTTATCCCAGCAGCTGGTACCATCTCATCGATTTTTTCCTTGGTTTCCTTTGATAGGAGGGGTATTTCTAAGCCCATTTCGACAGCCTTGTCGGTTTCCGTGACACTCTCTCCGCCGCTGAAAGAAACTATTAAACCTCTTCTTCCTCTAGGGGGTGGGTTTTGCAGAAAAACCAGAAAAGTGTCTACGAGGTCTTCGAGATCTCTGATGTTGACAGCCCCTATCTGATTTAGAGCCGCCTTCCAGATGTTTCCTGAACCCGCCAAGGAGCCGGTGTGGGATGAAACCGCGACAGCCCCCCTCTCGGTTTGCCCGCCCTTCCATACTATCACCGGCTTTTTCTTAACCGCTTCTTTTAGAGTTTCATAGAATTTTCTTCCATTCTTGGTTCCCTCAATGTAGGTGGAGATGATTTTGGTCTTTGGATCCTCAGCTAGATACTCGATAAATTCGGGGTTGTCCAAATCTATGGCGTTCCCATAGCTGACCACTTTACTGAAACCAACTCCCCTCAGCCTCCCGGAATAAACCACCTGCTCTGTAAGCGCGCCGCTCTGAGCTATGAAGGCAACCGGTCCGGGCTTCTTGGGAAAACCCGGCATGAAAGATAAGCCGCTCTCCGGGCAGTAAACACCCATACAGTTTGGTCCAAGTATTCGAGTGCTCCCCTTACTTGAAATTTTTAAGAGTTCCTGCTCTAGCTTTCTTCCTTCCTCGGTTCCGGTTTCGCTGAATCCAGAAGTAAAGAAATGGACGGTTTTGACTCCCTTCTCCACACATTCTCGCATAACATCGGGAGTGTACTTCGCCGGAAGTGTAACTGAGGCAAAGTCAATGTCATCGTTGATGTCCAGAATGCTTTTGTAACATTTGAAGTTGAGGATGCTGTCTCGGTTCGGATTAACCGCGTAGACTTTTCCTTTATAACCCGTAACTCCGGGGGCTGAAAGATAGAAGAAAGAACCCTCACTGGCGCCAATAATAGCAATAGACTCGGGGTGAAACAGCCTCTCAAAGTACTCGAATTTCTCACGTTCCAAAAAACCACCAATTTTTCAGAATCTTTAACAATACAAATCAAAAGTTTGGATATATAACTTTTCCAAACATTTTTTAGGAGAATATAACCTTCAGTTAAAAACGGAGTTCCAGAATTAGCGGTGGACATAGTTAAAGACAAGCTAAAAGAGGTCTGCGTATCGCTTGGTTTTTATGGAATTTTTGCTTTTTGTAGTAGTCATGGCGTGAATTTAGGGGAAATAATTATCCTTTTTTTGGGGGTAATTTAAATAAAGGTATTTTTCTCAGTTACTAGATAATAACTGATATGGATGATTGATATGAACAAGAAGATTGGGATGGTTGTTAGGAAGGGTTCTCAGATAGCGGAGTCGTCCACTGAGAGTGTTTCACGATTTTTGGGAGAGAAAGGATTTGCTACTTATTTTATTGACGGTGCCGATGATGTGCAGGATGAGACTTTTTTAATAATATCGAATGGAGGAGATGGAACCGTCCTAAAAACAGCTAGGATGGTTGTTGAGAGTGGAAAAGAGGTTCCTATTTTCCCACTCAACTCGGGGACTGTGGGTTTTCTAACTGAGGTGGATGCTCGTGAGGCGATACCGGAGCTGGAAAAAATTTTGGAGGGACGGTGCAAAGAAGAGGTGCATAGGGTATTGGATGTGTATTTGAGCGGCAGATACTTGGGTTTTGCGGTGAATGAGGTGGTCATCAGCGGCGAACATGGGAGGATACTTGACGGAAAACTCTTCCTGGATAATGTTCTTATCTCATCTATTCGCGGTGACCGAGTGATTATTGCGCCACCCTTGGGATCGACAGCTTATAATCTCTCAGCGGGAGGGTCGATAATACATCCGAAGCTTGAAGCAATGTCCATCACCTGCGTGGCGCAGTTTTACACAACCAGATTTTTCCCACTCATAGTCCCCATAGAGAGCGAAGTAGATTTTGTATTGTCATATAAGCCCTCAGAATATTATGTTGTTCTAGATGGTCAGATGGCGGAGAGCAACGGAAATAAAATCGATGGGGGACAGTCCATCAAAGTAAACGTCTCTAAGAAGACCTTTAAGCTCATTTACACGGAGAGATCTTTCTACGAGAGAATAAACAAAGTGATTCTGACTCAACAGGAGAAATCCACTTGGACGAAGCCGGTTCCCGGTGACGTTTACTGAACATGGGAAAATTATTTACAAATTTATAATAAATCTTACAATAATAAGAGTGTCTAGTTAGTGTAGGTGATTTATTCTTGAAAACTAAAACTATAAAGCAGTCTGTAATTTTTAAGGCGACCCCCCATGAAATTTATGAAGCACTAATGGATTCCCGTAAACATTCTCAGTTTACGGGCAGCGAAGCAGAAATTAGCCAAAAGGTAGGCGGAGAGTTCACAGCTTGGGACGGTTACATAATGGGAACCAATCTGGAACTCATTCCGGATGAGAAGATTGTTCAATCCTGGCGAGCTGAAGAAGAATGCTGGCCCGAGGATCATTACTCCACAGTTACCATTACTCTGAAAAGGGAAAGCGGCGGAACAAGGCTTGCCTTTAATCAAGAGGGTGTTCCTGAAGAATGCTACGAAGATATCGAGAAAGGCTGGCATGATTTCTATTGGAAGCAGCTGAAGAAATATTTAGAGAAAAAATAGGCTTAGGGAGACAATTGGGTCATAATGGAAAATTTTTCAATCGAAATTTGCGACAATTCTGACATAATTCCAGCACCTTAAGGAAGGATAGTGATATTTTTCTATAAAAAAGGTCGGTAAATTGATTTTATGGTATTACTTACACAAGGGAAAGCGGCAATTCTATGACGAGTAAATTTTATCTTATTTTTTGAGATCAATCCATAACTCGGTTCTCGTATTTTCTGGTTTTACTTGTCTGGGATCATCTAGATACATTTCTAAGCTAAAGCGAAGTATTTTATGACCATCGGCGATTATTTTTTCTTCAATCTTTTCGTACTGTACAGCGAGATCTTCGTACGGCCCGTAAACTGTAATCTTGGCCACAAATGATTCTCCGCGCTCCTTTTTCTTTAAAGGAGCCTTAACCTTTGCGTTCTCAGCGCATGGATATCCAACGGCCCAATGATACTCATCTTCGGTCTCTGCTTCTCTTGGGTCATTATAAAACATTGTGAATATTGGGCCTTTCATTTGTGGAAACAGGTTCTGTTCTGCGGTTAATTGCATTAGTTGTGTTATTTTATCAGGAATTTGGCTATAGACTCCATTGGCTTCTAATACTATGTACTTGAATCCAGCATCTTGTTCATATCTGATTTTGAATTTACTTTTATCCGCAGCCAAATTTTTTACCTCCTACTTTTCTGGTAATAGTAGAACCCTACCGATATTTAAAAACCGCAGTTTCACCCGGAGGAAAGTTTTCACTCGCACTCAATCATGACTATCCTCTACAAAAAATGGTTTGATTTTTGCTCCCTTGTTCTTGATATAAAAAAATTGGAGACGTCTAGGTTACTTTTTTGTATATTCCGAAGTACAGAGACCCTTCACGCACCTGTTCCAACCTCAACTCACATGACTTCTTCCAATAGGTAATGCTTTTATAAATCATTAAAAATGCTGTATTCTTCTTCTCCCTAAATCCATGTAAAGATAATATTTTGAAAATTATGTATATAGCTTTTATTGCGATTAAATTACTACTCTATCAATATGATAAGACTTTAATTTTCAAAGCCAAACACTTATATAATTTTAATGGTTAGTAGACTAATCGTTTAAACCTTTTTTGCTTATTTTATTGATGAGATGGAGTTGGTGCGATGCCAGTTATGAAAGGAAATAAAGTAAAAGTTGAGTATATCGGAAGTTTAGATGACGGAACTATTTTTGACTCGTCTGAGGGAAAAGAGCCATTGGAGTTTGAAGCAGGCTCTGGAAGAGTAATAAAGGCTCTTGATCAGGCGGTTCTAGGGATGGAGAAGGGGGAAGAAAAAGAGATTAAGATAGAACCAAAAGATGCCTTTGGATATCGTGTTCCCGATTTGGTCAAGAAAATTCCGAGAGACAAACTTCCGGAAGAAGCAGAAGAAGGTATGATGCTTAGGTTCGTAACTCCCGAGGGAATACAAATACCGGGTCAAATAATAGAAGTAACAGACGAAGAAGCGACTATCGATTTTAACCACCCATTAGCGGGTTTAGAATTGAACTTTAAAATAAAGATTGCAGACATTTCATAAATTTTTATTTTTTAAAGAGTAAAAAACCAAGCAACTAATCCAACCACGCCAGACATAATAATTATTATTAGTATGGTTCACCCCCCTCTATATTCTGGAAAACACTGTATCCAAGTTTCTCTAGTTTCTTCAATAACAACCTGTTACCGCACAACATATGCGATTCGGATACCCCTTTTATTCTAGGAGGATAGCTCCCGCCGTACAGACGGCGATGCATTTTCCGCATCCTTCGCAATCATTTTTTACCTTTGCTTTTCCCTTGACCATTTTGATACCCTTATTGGGAAGAGGGCATTCAAATAAGCAAAAAGCGCAACCAGTACACTTATCCTCGTCGATCACTATCCTCATTCATTCTCCTCTTTGTGCTTGCTTTGTGTGTATTGGTTCAGGACTTTATTTTATTAGTTGTCCCGCTATTACCATTCTTTGAACTTCGCTGGTTCCTTCGTATATTTCGAGTACTTTGGCGTCTCTGTAGTATCTCTCGACGGGGTAGTCTTTCATGTATCCGTAGCCTCCGTGTATCTGAACCGCGTTTGATACGACTTGGGTGCAGATTTTTGAGGAGTAGAGCTTTGCCATGGCTACTTCTTTGGTGAACCGGGCTCCCTTGTCTTTTAGGAATGCCGCTTTGTAGGTTAGAAGGCGGGCTGCTTCTATTTGGGTCGCCATATCCGCTATCATGAATTGGACTGCTTGGAACTGGGCGATGGGTCTGTTGAACTGCTGTCTCTCCTGAGAATATTTGAACGCTTCTTCAAGGGCTGCCTGTGAGAGCCCCACGGCTTGGGCTGATGCTCCTATTCTCGCGGAGTCGAGGATGGTCATAGCTATTTTGAATCCGTCGCCTTCTTTTCCCAAAAGGTTCTCCTTTGGTATTCTGCACTCATCAAACATTAGTTCAGAGTTAATAGCGGCACGCATACCCATCTTATTCTCTTTTGCCCCCGCGCTGAATCCCGGGGTTCCCTTCTCAACTAGGAAAGCACTTATGGGCTTTCTCTTGGCTTCCTCGGCTGATGGTGTTATAGCGAAGACGAGAGCCACTCCTGCTACTGGTCCACTTGTGATGAATATTTTGCTGCCGTTCAGTATGTATTCATCTCCCTTTGGGGTGGCGGTGGTTCTCAGGGCTTGAGCATCGCTTCCAGCTCCTGGTTCTGTTAGTGCAAAGGCTCCTATGATTTCGCCTTTCGCTAATCTGGGTAGGAATCTTTTCTTCTGTTTTTCATTGCCGAATTGCACAATTGGCTGGGCGCAAGCAGAGTTGTGAATCTGCAGGGTTAAACCAATCCCACAGACCACTCGGGATATTTCTTCTATCAGAATCGCGTAGCTGACACTGTCCAGTTCTGAACCACCATATTCTTTGGGAATCTGGGCACCCAAGTAGCCCTGCTCTGCCATCTTCTTTGTTTCGTTCCAAGGAAACTCGGCCTTTTCATCCATCTCACGGGCTTTAGGGGCTAGCACAGTTTCAGCGAATTCTCTTACCGTACTTCGGATTAGTTTCTGCTCTTCAGTTAATTCAAAATTCATATTAACACCTCAGAGAATAATAACAAATTTTCAAACCAGTATTTATGTTAAAAGCATAAACTAATGAATTTGAGTTACCATTTAGCGTATTTAAGTTTAATGATTTTTATCCCATTTGGAATAATCTTTTAAACCATTCAAAGGAACCATTGTCTTTGGCGTCAGAGGAATTGAGGTGGTTTCCCGAAAATGTCTTCATTTTGCCGAAAAGTTTAGCTCATAAAGTTATAGAATCAGTTATTTAAACCGTTCTTTAAAAACCCTACACAATTAACCACAAAAGAGTAAAAGCGATTGGATTCGTATTTAGATTATTCTAAGTAATGATTCAAATTTTTATCCAGATTAATTAAGATGGAATTTCTTTTTCCAGATGTTCGGAAGACTGCTACGCGGTTGGCAGAGGGCTGGAAGGTTGCACCAGTTTTATGGTGATCAGTCGGGTGTGTATCTTGTATTTCCCCTCATTTTTTTCTATTATTTCAGATTTTACTAGTTTTCCTAAAGCATTCTCCGCAGCATTCTCGTTTATTCCCAATTCTTGGATTAAATCATCCTTGGTTACTTCGACTTTTTCAACTATAAACTCCAAAATTTTCCCTATCGCGGTTGAGGAATCACATCCTAGAAGGTCACAGATTTTACGGCCTTCCGGGTAGTTTAATTTTAACGAGTTGATGCTATAATCATCGGCGTCTAGGTAGTCGAACCATCCTGCGAAGGCGGCGAACCGTCCAACCAGGGAGAGTTGGGCTAAGGCAACCTTTTGCTCGCTGATAAACTTTAGGATGATAGATATGCCTGTTGATACGCGTAGAATTAGGTGGTTTCCAGTTGAAAGAAAATCGCCCACCCTCAATTGGGGGAGAAGGTGAATTAGTTCTTTCAATATTTCGTTGTCGGCGAAGTTTTCTTGATATAGGATTTTCCCTGAGGCGGTAACCACCGCCCCGCCAAGCGGCCTTCCAGAGCCGCACTGTGCGAAAACATTTTTGAAAGCCAGTTTAGAGTTTATCTCCAAAGGAACCACCTGAGGGAACATATTCTAAACTATTTTTGGAATGAACAGTTATCTCCCCAGAGTTCCTTTTATGCCGCTTTTTTACTGACAGTGAGATAGGTCATTGCAACAATTTTTACTAGATTTTTCAATAGTTCCTCGGTGCCCTCGCCATGAAGTGCTGAGGTTTCGTAGTATTCTATTTTTAAGTTGTCACAGAATTTCTTTGATTTCTCTGTGGAGATGTGCCCTTTATCCACTTTTCTAATATCTATTTTATTTCCTACTATTATCTTGGGAATATCGTAAATATTTTCCTGCTTCATCAATTTAAGCCATTCGTTGAGGCCATCAAGTGTACTTGGCTGGGTAACATCAAACATCAGAACCGCGGCCTTAGCACCCTTATAGAAGACGCCGGAAATCTCACGGAACTGGATTTGACCCCCAATGTCCCAAAAATGCAAAGATATTTCCTGTTCGGCGTGTTTTGCGTCTATTTGTCCGAAATCCACGCCAATTGTGCACTTGTATATGGGGTCAACGAGTCCTTCAGTATATCTTTGTTTTAGCGTAGTTTTTCCGACTCCACCCTCTCCTAAAATTAATACTTTGAATACGTATTTGCCTGGCATGCGATTTACCTCACTTACAGATTTGTCGTCGGGATTCTTATTTTCCGCTAAGAATAAATAGCTTTTGTTACTTAAGAGTTTTTATCCATATTTGCGATAATGATTATGGGGTTTTAATATTTGATACACGCCTTACTAATTATTACGCCGGATGGTGTAGGACACCTCGTACATGACGATGGTTTGGGTATCAATTTCACCCTGTTTTCGGGCATGTTGATGGCTTTGAACAAGTTTCTTACTCAGATTTTTGGTAAGGAGCACCTTTATCGAGAGATAGAACTCGGATTATACACGCTTCTGCTTAAAGAGACTGGTAAGGGTCTTTGGGTCTGCATCTATGATGTGTCTGACAACATGGAAATCATGTACTCTAAATTTGATGAATTAGTTAGCTTAATCGAGAAAAATGTGGATTTAGAAAAGGAGCTGAAGGCAACCATCGAGCTGGACGATGTAACAAAGAAAAGCGTAGAAAAGATTATTAAAACAAAGGTTGTACCTCAGCGGCTTCAATCCTTCATAGATAAAGAGATTAGTTGGCTTTCTGAGGGGCGAATGATAAACATTATTCTTCAGAACGTCTATCTGGTTTCTTTGGAGGGAGGCGTATCTGCTAGCTGGGAAAAGGAAGCCAAACCAGATCTCAGCATTCGTTACGCTTGTTTAAATATGCTTAAAAGCGTGCCCAATAAATCGAATTTAAAGCTGGAGTTTTCCAGCAGCCATGAGGCGGGGTCCGAAGAATGGCGTTTCAGAAGAATTGGGGATAGCGAGTTTTTCCTCTTCATAAGGGCAATCATGAACGAGGGTTCAAGAGCCCTTTTCGAGATTCTAATTGACCGAATCGTCCTCGGTTTAGTGGATACACTGAAAAAGAAAGGCTCAGCTAAACCAATCACGGAGACCAGTGCCCTGCTTCCTCCCCAGAAGCCCCTAGCGATTCTAAGAGAAAGAAGAGAGGTTGCCTCCAAGAAATGGGATGAGCTTCCAAAGGACGAGGAACTATTAAGCAGTCTAGAAACACTTGTCCAGAAAGTGTCCAAAAGAATCAAAGCCCTCTCCACAGCCGACGAAGAACTCAAAGAACAAGAAGAGGAAACAAAAAGAAGAAAAGCAAAGGAAAAACAGAAGTAGAATACATGCAAAAAACGTAATAAGAATAAAACACCATTTGTTTTAATAACCCGAATTCAAGGAGAAAACTACAAATTTCCTTCCCCTTCCACTTCAACTAATCCGGTTAACTTCCCCATTCCCGCACTACAACCAATTCAAAGCCAGGTTAAAGTACATCTGTGAAATTGCGGGCAAAGAAAGAAATTTATCATTCGGCTTCCAGATATGTTGTTAAGGTTGTGTTGTGTAAAATTCTGCAACGCCTCCCTTCTTGCACTAGAGAGTGATTAAATGAGCAGTAGCAAACGGCTTCCTTTTACTCAGGGTGTCGAGATAGAGCTTCAGATTGTAGACCAGAGTGGTGCCCTTCTTCAGGGTCAGCGTCTCATAAAGATTTGGGATCAGCTACTTAAACGTGCGGGAGCTGTTTTGCAGAAAACTGTTCTTGAAGGTGCTCCCAGCATCGTGAGGGAAAGGCTTGTTCGTGTGGGGCGTGTGGAGAAGGAACGCCAGGGAAGGAGATTGCCCTACATTACCGTAAGCTACCGGATGCCTGGCGGTAAGCCCATTGAGATTTATTCTTTCGGCCCAGATCCGAACATAAGTCAGGTTACTTGGATTCTAGAGCTTGTAACCCCACCCTGTGAGACAATGGAAGAGTTGGGATGGTGGATAAAGTCTCTTTACCGGGTTGCACTGGATTCCCTGCCCAGTGGGTTTGGAATTATATCCATTGGTTTTAACCCCAAGGAAGCCGAGTACCGCAGTGGAGTTACCTTCGGCGACCACTACCATATTGGTCTACCTGACACCAGAAATAGACTTGCTGCATATAATCTTTTGCGGTGTTTTATCCCCCACCTCATTGCACTCTCTGTAGACTCCCCGTTTATAAATGAGGCACCTACGGGAAATGTTAAGATTAAGAAGGCCCCTAAGGTTTTCGTTCTGAGTCAGAATAGTGTGAGAAGCCTTAGGCTGAGTTTTAACAAGGGGCAGATGGGACCCGTAGACAAGGATCACTATATCCCGTACCTTGAGAGATTCGACAGAAAGCTTTTTGACAGGGTTGTAAACCGGGAGGCTCCCGATGACAAGTTTGTTGACATGTGGCCGTTTACCGACTATGGAACAATTGAGATGAGAGTTTTTGACACCCAGTTTAGTGTTGCACGCAGACTCGCTCTCATTGCAATTATCCAAGCCCTCGCATACAAGGCCACAAAGCTTGTTAAGTCTGGTCAGAAGCTGCCAGCTGTGAAATCCGACGTTCTGGTGGACACCCGGGAAAAGGCTGTTGAATTTGGTCTCTTTGGCAAGTTCTTCGCAGACGAGAGTCTGAGCGGTTCAGACAAGCAGTTTGCCAAATACTATAATTCTGATCCCGATTCTGGGAAGCCAAACATGAAGCTTTTTGAAGCTGTTCAAAGTATGCTTAGCTTTATTCAGAACGAGGTTGAGGAGCTAGGTTTTCAGGAGTACCTGAAGCCTGTTTTAACCTCTGTTATGGGAACCCGCCAACTGGAGCCCCCCTGCTCCCCCGCGGACTATCTCCTCTACCTCTACCAGTCTTCAGGCGGCGACTTTGCGCGGGTTACTTCAAACCTTATCAAGATAACCGAAGATTTTTGCACAAACCTTACAGAAGACCCAGTAACCAAGCTCTTCGGAATCCCCGAGGTAACCGCCAGGGCGGCTGTTGCTGAGCGTGTACCCACCGCTGCACCCGCCGCCGCTAAGCGTGCTCGTACAGTTGCGCCTGTCGCCGCTGCTCCTGCTCTTGCTCCTACTCTCTCTGTTAGGGGTTCCGGCTCCGTGGAGTCGAAGCTGATAGTTGCTGAGCAAAGGATTCCCTTCCAGCTGAGTCTTACATCAAATAGCAACTCTGAAACACGAGTCACAGTTCTGGGAAAGGTTTTATCCAGAGACGGTGGGGAGGAGTCTGTTGTTAGCACGGCAGTAAAGGACGTTTTACTTAAGCCGGGTAAAGAGTCGATATTTGGTGGAACCGCCATCCCTCTTGTAGTGCCCTTTGGTGCCTTCTCCAAGACTAAGACCTGCCTTCTCCAATTTACTGTGCGTGACAAGAATAAAAACGAATTAGCCGAAATAAAGACCAATGTCTTCAAGGTAATTGCCACACCTAACATCGTAGTTAAGACTTCCCCAGTCCCCAAAAAGGTCGATGAAGGGGAAAGTTACGATATAAACATTCAAGTAGCAAACAACACTCCCCAGTTCGCTGGAAGGTACCAGTTGCGTATTTACCGAAGACTGCCGAGTGGAGCTTCAAAACTTGAGCTAGAAAAGAATCTAACCAGCCTCACGACAGGAAACATCCCTTACAAGCTAAAAGTAACAAGTGAAATCGCAAAGGAAGCTTATCTGAAAATAAGAGCCCAGGTTCTCTACAAGGGAAAGGTAGTAGGTGAACATGAAACACCGAACATGTCAATCATCCCGACAGAGGAACCAGAACCAGAACCACAGAAACCAGAAATTAAAGTAATAACAAAACTCCCCACACAAACCCAACCTCAGCAAGTAACCCAAAGGGTAAAACCACAGCCAAGTGTGAAAACCCCACCCCAAAGAACACCTCAGAGAACACAGCCCAAAGCACGTCCTCAACCGCAGATGCGACCACAATCAAGTGTGAAAACCCTACCCCAGAAAATCCCCCAACGAGTACAGCCCAAACTACGCCCTCAACCGCAGATGCGACCCCAGTCAAGTGTGAAAACCTTACCTCAAAGAATACCTCAGAGAACACAGCCCAAAGCACGTCCTCAACCACAGATGCGACCACAGTCTCAAAAAGTTAGGCAAGGTGTCAAGGCAAAGCCCAAGTCTCCCCTAAAGTTGAAGGCAGTTACGCCCACAGTGAAGCCTACATCTTATAGGGGGGTGAAAGCGGGGAAGAGGGGCGTTAAGCCAGCGGTTTCCGCAGGAGTTTCAAGGAGGGCAGCCGCCAAGAAGGAAACATTCACTGCGAAGCCTACCGTGGAGCGAATTGTGAAACCCGTGCCTAGAGTTTCTGAGAGGTGGGAACCGCCTGCTAAGAGCACATCGAAGGCGGCGGAAGCGACTAGTGTTGCAAGTACCCCGGTGGCCAGTAGGCCTGTGGCTGCGAAAAGAGTGAGGGAGTCGAAGGCTGTAGAGGTTTCAGTTACTGAGCCGCCGAAGGTTTCTCTCTACGTTCATTCCAGAGAGAAAGAATTGGTTCTTGATTCTTACTGCGATTTTGATATCGAGGTCAAGAATCTTAATCCAGATATGGCGGGAGTTTACTGGTTGAATATTTACTACTGCCCCGTGAATGCGGATGAAGTTCTCGTAGACCACAACATGTTCAGGTTATCAGACAAAAAGAAAATAAATTACAGATTCAAGATGAAAGATCTCCCGAAGTCTAGAAGATTTAAGCTCAGGGCTGAGGTTCTCTACCAAGGAATAGTTATAGAAAAGCTTGACTCAGGAGAGATTCTCGTAAAGTCGCCTAACATAAACAAAATATTGAAGCTCCTTGGAATTCTTAACGTTCCCCCAAGTACAATGTCTGGAGTTAGAATTGTCCCCTTCCTCGAGATTGATGTTAACTACATGCTTGACCCTGTAACTCTTTTCATTAACCTTGCGGTTTCCTCTGAAAAGATAGATATTCAGAAAGAAGTTTACTCCCACACTATCGGAGAGGATGGAACCTATCTACTACCGCTGCCAATGAGAATCAGGGACATTCCCCCAGACGTGAAAAAGGCTTCTCTGGAAGTCAGCCTAAGTGTAGGAGATATAAAAATCGGCTCAAAGGAAACATCTTTCCAAGCAATTAAACAAAAGTCTCTTATTGACGTTACTCCACCCCTCCTGCAGGGAGGTGTTAAAGCAGGGGAAGCTGTCAAACATTTACTCAGAGTTAGAAACAACTCGGAGAGAAACCTCTCGGTAGATGTGGATTTCACCCTTTTACCCCTAAATTCGAAAAAGAAGTCTGTCGGAAGTACTCGTTTAAAGCTAACGCCCGGAGAGCAGGGCCAGATAGAGGATATCTTTACTCCACCTCTTTACACCACCGGTAGAGAGTGCTTCCTTATTGCAAGACTTTCATACAATTTGGAAAAAGGCAAGGCTGAGGAGTGGATAGCTTCTCCAAAATTTCAAGTTCTCCAACCACAAATCGCCCCCCTGGAAGTTAAAATTAAGGGTTCACCCAGTATTCCCAGCATTGTGAATAGCGGTGAGAAAGTTAACTTCTATGTGGCGGTAAAGCAAAACTATAAGGGTGAGAATCTCAAGCTAAACGTTTACGCTATCAGTCAAGAGGGAGAAGTGAAAATCGCAGGCATAAACATTAAGCAGAAAAAAGAAACGGAGATTTACGGTTCCTACTCTTGGAAAATTCCAGAGATTCCATACCGTACCAGATATCTCCTGGACGTAAGGATGACTGAGGATGGTCAGCCTGTTCTTGACCGATTAATAAAAAAAGAGAAAGGGGAGATAATAGCCGTACCTTAAGCGGCACCCTCTTCTTCTTCTGCCACAAAAGTTGAAGGAGTGGTTTTAACAGCGATGGCAAACCTTTGAGCAAGAGTATCGTACCATTTCCAAAGCTGACCAAAGTCGCTAGCCCTAAGGAACTCGCCTCTGCCCAGCTCTGCCATTTTTTGCATTAGTTGAACGTCTGCTTCTCCCAGTCCTACGCAGTAAAGCACCCAGCCGGGCTGCCCCGACATGAACTTCTTTATTGCGGGTATGGGGTTTACGGGTATCCCTTGTCCCGAGTCTCCCTTATTGGGCATTCCGTCGCTGAGCAGTACAAACATCACGGGTGATGGCTGACCGGTTTTCGGGTTTGATGGAAATCCTGGCGCGATTTCTGAGGCTAATTTGAGCGCTCCACTCATGTACGTTAGTCCGCTTCCTTCTTTACATTTTTCTATTATGTAATTCGCTATGGTTTCAAGTCCAATGTCTTTGCTCTCACCGGTACACTTTATTACTGTGCTTACGTTTCCATCGGCGTCCGTTACTCTTAGAGACTCAGCTCCATCTGCGAAGGTTATAACCTGGACGTTTTCGCCCCATCCTCTACCTATTTTGAGTGAAAGGTAAAGAAGCGTTGCTAATGCCGCACTCTTTATTCTACTCACCATGGCTCCTTCTTCCATAGTGATCACGAAGTCTTTCAGTTGAGGGGTTTCCTTAAGCCCTCTTCTAAGCCCTTCAACCGCACCATCAGCGTTTATAACCCGCATATCCTGCTTCTGCATACTTCCAGAAACATCTATCATAAGAACAGCGTTAAAGGTCATGTCCACCGCGGGAACAATCTCAAAAGTCACTTCTCTCCCTGTAGGATCGATTATAGCCACGTCCTCCGTGTATAGTTCGGGGGTTGTCTTCTGTATTTTGAGCTTGATGTGGTCGACCTCCGCATCTCTCCAGTCTATCTCCAGATTCCGGTATATTGGTCTCTTCATTAGAAGACGGGCGAGGTCGTCAACATGGTCGGCAACCCAGACCACAACTTCCTCCGTCGGTTGACCAGCCATAGGCTCCACACCGATTTGAACATTAGTAACTCCGCCTACCGCTTCCTTCCTCTTCACGGTAACATTGTCCCCTTCTGAAACGTTTGCAGAGTTAAGAACCGAACCATCCACCATTATGTAACCAGCGGCACAGTCATTACTCGCAATAACCTGAGCAGCACCCCAATCCTCGTACTGGTTGATAAAAACTACGACATCGAAGTCATCAGCACCAATGTTCTGCATATCATTCTTATTCATGAAAGCTCTTCCTTCAGCAGATCCAGCGTTAATAACTTCAACCTTTATCATTGACATTTTAAAATCACCTATCACTTAATCTTTCAAAAGTGAAGCATATTAAGTTTACCCTAAAACGACTCAAGCCATGGAGGTTTGTTTAACTCAAGAAAGATTTTTGTAATTCTACACCATTTTAAATGTTGCTTGTATAGACTTTTTAGTTTAGGATCTTTTGTGTTGTGTATTTTTTCGTCTTTCTTAAAAGTTCGTACCTTTATAAAATCTTGTTCGACGAATTGAACTATTCCATAACTCTTGAAAGATTAGATTTTCTTCAAACTCCTCCTTATTATATGTAGACATCTTACCAGACGTTGATTTAGCAACATTTCCTGCTTCACTAGCCGGGGCGACGCGTGCTCGGAAAGAGTGGAAACCATCTTCGAAACACCTCCTGGGGAGGGTGCAGCAAGGTTTAGGGCGGGTGAATAACTCAGGCAACCTAAACACATTTAAAAACCGTTTCACGCCAACTTAGTCCAACCAAAAATAGAAATCATTAACAAAAACATCGAAGAGACGAATAGTTTCCCAGTGCAAAGTTATCAGAATAAATTAAATAAAAGACTTCTTAATCTCCAATTTGAAGTGATTCATTATAGTAATGGTCTGCCTGAATGGTATACATTGGTCTTCTCCATTGACTAAGGTCTTCTTTAATTATTCTTCCTTCTATAATTACTTTATCACCTATCCTGAAACAGCCTGCTTTGTCAGAGCGAACTAGAATTTCGTCGGGAATTCCTTTAATTCCAATATTTTCTTCTAATCTCATAGCAAAATAAGTTCCAGCAAAACTCAAACTTCTTTTACTAACACCTGTTCTTGATTCTCTTGTTACTAAGCCTCGAATCATACCTTCATATAATGCTTCTTTGTGATCTGTAAATCTTTCATCACCGATCTGTAGTGACTCATTATAGAAATGATCCGCCTTAATTACATACATTGGTCTTCTCCATCGACTAAGATCTTCTTTAACTACTCTTCCTTGTAGAATTACTTCATCACCCATCCCGGAATAACCAAATATCCCTGAATAACCAAATTTGGAAGTTTGAACAAGAATTCCACTAGGAATTTCTTTAATTCCAATTTTTTCTTCTAATTTCATGGCAAAATAAGTTCCAACAAAACCCTCCGCAATAGGAACCTTTATTATTGATTCTTTCGTTACTGAGCCTCGAATCGTACCTTCATATAATACTTGTTCTCTCTCCATTAATCCTTCATCCCCGGTCTGAAGCGATTCGTTATAGTAATGGTTTGCTTCAAGCGTATAATCTGGCCTACCCCAATGTTTAAGATTCTTTTTAACTATTCTTCCTTCTATAATTACTTTATCACCTATCCCGAAATAACCTGCTTTGTCAGAGCGAACTAGAATTTCGTCGGGAATTCCTTTAATTCCAATATTTTCTTCTAATCTCATAGCAAAATAAGTTCCAGCAAAACCCCAACCACTACGAACCTTTATTATTGATTTTTTCGTTACTGAGCCTCGAATCGTACCTTCATATAATACTTGTTTTCTCTCCAAAAATTGCCCATCGCCAATTTGAAGTGATTCATTATAGAAGTGGTCCGCAAGAATGACGTACAATGGTCTATTCCATCGTTTAAGATTTATTTTAAATATTGTTCCTTGTAAAGTTATCTCATCGCCTATCCCGAAATAACCGAACTTGGAAGTCTGAACTAGAATTTCCTCAGGAACGCCTTCAAAACCTTCTTCTAATTTCATGACAAAATAAGCTTCAGCAGGGCCGTAAAAATTTGGAGCGAACATATTTGAGTTTGAAGTTTCCCCCAATTTGGCTTGAAGTATCCCTGAGTCTCCTGTCACTAAACCTCGAAAAGTACCTTCATATGATACCTGTTTTGCCATTTCAAGTGAATCCTCCCTTTATTTTTTCCCAATAAATCTTGATCATTTATTCCTAGAATAAAAGGAATATTTGATAACGCTATGAATAATTTAATCTTTTCATTAATCACAAGTCATCCTTAAATCCAGCCTTTTTTCTTTTATGTTGAGGAGATTGGCTTTTTTTTTATCGTTTTTAGTAAATCGAAACGAAACCAACTTAATCTATCATTATTAAATTATGCTTTTTATTTTTTTGTTAGCATCGGCTAGCTCCAACTAACTAGGAGTTTATTCAGAGGAGTTCTCCCATCTTTCGGTTTATGATTCTCCTGTCTTTTTTCGGAAAGGGAACTAAACCGTCCAGAGATTATTCTTTATTCACTGAATTCATACTCTAGTTTCAAGCCAAAGCCCAAGGTATGTGAGGATGATCTATCTTATATAACATTTTAAAATGTAAATTATGTAGCAGGGCGCACCCCTCTGGTTTCGCAATCATTCCTATCTATCTGTGGTTGGTCTAGTGGCGTAAAATAGTCTAGGGAAAAGATTCTGGAAAATTAATCCACACTGTAAGTTTAAGGAACTCAGAGTGGGCGTATTTTGGATAAGGTGGAGGGAGTGTTGCAAGCGGTTAGGGGTGCGGTGAAGAATACGGCTAAATCATGTGCAAGAAGCGCTTCCGTTAAGGGTGCTAGCGTAAAGGAAAACACAAGGTGATTCATTAGAGCAAGTTTTTTTCGTCTCAGTGTGCCTTTGTATTTGTCCACCCCTTCAAGCCTATAAAGCGAGAACCTAATTTAAATGATTGCCTCGAAAACCAAGTTAATATGTTAAAGATTCCTAATAAAACGAGAATAAGTTTTAATGCTAGGGTAAAGGAGGTTGGAGAATGTCTAGGAGAGCGTTGCTAACTGGTGTAGTTGGAGGAATAATAGGAGCGATAACCGCAGCTTTAGGGGTAATATGGAGCTTAGTTTACAAAGGTAGTTTCCCAATACCAGTTTATGGGGGGATTTTAAGTGTACCACTTTATGCAGGGTTCGTCTTAATTCCTTTTTTAATTGTGTTTGAACCTTATGCATATGGTTCTTTGTTCGGCATTTTCTCATTTGTGCTGGCTATATTTCTCATCGTGACCTGTATTCTTATCTGTGTTGGTTTCTATGGTACACACAAAATTGGGGGAGGGGCTATGGGTAAGGCGGGCCTTATCTTTAGCATTTTAGGAATCACGTCGGGAGCTTTGCTTATCCTTATAGGATATCTAACACCCACATTTGAGACAAAACTCTATACCTGGTTGGGGCTGACTGAAGCTTCTCCTAGTTGGACGTTTTATCTTGCGTTTAAGCCAAATTGGTTAATGTTCGGCACAGGTTTAATTGCGCTTTGTATTACCTTCATCCTGCTTGGTGTAGCTAGTATATCCGTACGTGAAGTGACCGAAAAGCCCTCGGCTTTATATGCTGCAGGAATTCTGAGCATTTTAGGTGCGGTAGCTTTCATTATAGGTGGTATAGTTGGCATTATTGTGAGCAATATCACTATTGCCTTTATTGGCTTCGGACTGATATTCGTAGCATTCATTCTTTGGACTGTGGTTTTCTATTCCTCCCGTAACCTGTAATCGATGGAAAAAATGCAAACAAAACATTCCTTTTTTCTTTTTTTATATTTAATCCCTAGTAGTTATTAGAATTTAAATATGGTTTAGAACTTTTACTGACGCTTTGAATGTTACGGGATTAGGACTTTTGGAAGTTTTTCTGCTTCTTCTCTGGTTTTGATTTTTTCTTGGTTGCCGCTGAAGATGATTTCGTGTATTAGTTTTGTGTAGAGTTTATTGTTGAGTATTGTTTTCTGCGGCGTCCCTTCCTTGTAGTCTTCCTCCACTTGGAGTAATTTCCCTGTAACATTGCAGACATTCAAATATTCTCCTGCTTCATCCTTTCTCTTGGCAACAACTATGACTTCATTAACTTGTGATGCTGTGACCTTCTCGCGGGAAAGGTTTATAACGAAGCTTTCTGAGTCCACTCCGAAATCGGAGGAGAGTAATACATCGTAAGTAACGTAGGTTAGCTTTTTTCCCCCAATCAGGGAGGATGTTCTCTGTGACAAGTTTTTGAGGAACGCATCTGCGTGCTCGTAGCCTACTCGGTAAAGTTTCCCGTTTTTTGGAGTTTTCCCTCCTTCGATGGGTGATACTATGAATGGTTTAATTATTGATAGAAGGTTTCCTGCGAGGATGCGCTGTATGTCCTGGGGGGTTCCTCCTATTTGGTCTCGGAACTCTTTTGTGAAGAGGTAGGTGAGGAAGTCTGTGGCTTGGGGGATGCTGAAGTAGTTGTAGTCTGTTCCGAATACGATTTTGCTTGACCAGTTGGGGACATGGCTCTTCATCTTTTTGAAAAAGAGGGGAACGTCGTACGCTCTCACTCCGGAGGTTTCAGCGTAGATGTTGGGGTCTTTGAAGAATTCGTAGAGTTCGTCCTTTGAGTACTCCATTCCCGAGTGTCCTATTATTATGGCGAAGTCGCTGCTTCCTATTTCTTCTCTGACTTCTTGTGTTAGTCGGTATATGTCCTCGGCTGTGCTTTGGTATCGGCAGTCGAAGAGGACGGGCAGGCCGAGTCTGGCTGCTGTGGCTACGACTTTTTTCACGTTGTCGGAATGCATCTCGTTTAGGAACTTTTGTGATATGGGGTGAAGCTTTAATCCTCTCGCTCTCTGGCGACTGCACCTTATTAGTTCCTGAACAGCTTTGTCTCCGTCGTGGGGGTCGACTCTCACGAAGCCGAACATTCTCAGAGAGTAGGGGAGAACGGTTGCTCGGCTCAGAACCCTGTCGTTTGGAATCTGGAAGCTTGGGCTGGTCTTAAAGGCTGAGGTGTCGTTGAAGGGGAATGCTACAAACTGGTCAACAGTCCAGCCTATGCTTCGAGCATCGGGGGTGTTTTCGAAAAGCATGTCCAGTAAAGTTGGGGGTTTGGTGAAAGGTTTTGTGGGGGAAAAACAGTATCCGTTAGGATTTATCTTCATAGCATTAATAATCTCAAACTGGAGCCTCTGATAAAAATCTATAGTTAGTTTTGGACTGTTTTCTCTGTAGGCTTTCCTTCCATACTCTAAGACCTCCTCTTTGCCGATGTGGGTGTGAGCATCAGCAACGTAGAAGCCCACAGTCCTTCTTGAGGCATCCGGTTCACTTTGCAGACCGCCGTTGACTTTGGCTTCATCTGTAAGTTCCAGAAAAAGCAAGATTACAACTCCTTGTTAACATTAAGGAACCTATAGAATAAAGAAAGGAAAAGCCTCCTATTGAACCTTGCCATCAAACGTCTTTTATACAGGGTTTCGCTTTATCAGAGACATATTTCATAGGGGTGAGGGAGTGGTCGATTCTTGCTAGGCACAAGGCTTTTTACCCTAAATTATGGTAAATTGTTAGGAGATGGTTTAATGGTTAAAAAGAGGACGACTTATGAAGGTGTTCAGAGGGTTGATATAACCTTAGAAAATGTTAATTGGAGGATAATGGTAATAATGTTCCCAGAAGAGTCGGGTAAGAAGGAAGAGCGTATAATTACCGAAGAGGTCGCGAATCAGGTGACGGTTAATGGTTGCCGTGTCAAGTTTGTTGGCAAGAAGGCAAGCATTGACTCACCTGAAGGAAAAATGAGAATAGCCATCGACCATGACCTGACCGATAACATAAAAACTGTAGAAATCACTACATAAACCTCTTCCTATTCCTACTTGAAACCTTAGCCTCCCTTCTCAGAAGAACCGTGTTGGAGTTGGGATTTAGAGTTATTAGGTTCTTGCGCTTATGTAGGTTATTTTAGTGTCTTTAATATTCCGTTGGAAGTTGAAGTGTTATGAAGTTTGATAGGATTTTTGCGGTTCCCTTTCTGCTGCCTCCCTCGGGGAGCTTGATAGCGTCTAAGGATTTGGATAGTGCGGAAACGGCGATCGCTTTAGTTTTGATTGAGCGGGAGAGGAAAAAGGAGGATGACTTGATTTCGATTTCTAGGTTTTCCTGTCCTCTCTGGATTCACCCACTGGATGAGAGTAATGCTCTGGTTTTTGATGGGAGTGACTTTTCATCCTCAAAGATTAATCTTCAGATCTTGGATATTGATGTTCCCTTGAACCTAGAGAAGGGGGACTTTCTCTCCTTTGTTTCCAAGCTTGAAAAGTATGTAAAGATGGCGGTGGCTGGTTATCTGTCGAAGCCTAGTGGGGTGAAGTTGAGGGGGTGGCTGGGCGAGGATTTCACTTCAGAGATTAAGGATCTCCTGCCCAGACTTGAAGAGTGGACTAATGTGAAGCAGTTTGAGGTGATTGAGCCTTCCTACAAGATTGACAAGAAGTTCCTAGACGAAAGCGGCCTTGAATGGTTTCCTACCAGTGGTCTTATTGAAAGAGAGAAGCGGAAGCATAAGGCAACCCTGGAAATTATAGATGCACGAATCCAGTCCGCCTCTGAGCAATACCAAAGCCTCAAGCGTGATTACAAGGAAAAGGAAGCGGAGCTTAAATCAGAAGCCCAACAGGAGTTGGAGGAGGAGAAAGAGAAGAAAGAAAGACTAACTTCAAAGATTACGGAATCTAAACTTGAAAAAAAGATGCCCCGCCCGGGAACCACCATCGACAAGTTATTAAACGACATTTCAGAACACGCAGACACAGTTAGAACAATAGTTCAAACTGAAGATATCTACGAAATACTCGATGAGATAAGTGATTTTAGGGACTCGATTGATGAGCTAAGAGATTTCCTAAGAGACCTTGAGAGAGAATACTTAGCTTATAAAAGGGAGGTAGACCGGTTCTACTCCGATAAGGATCGAGAGACACGGAGGATTGAAGCCGACTTCGAAAAGAGAGAGGATGAAATTGAGTCGAAACTTGAGGAGAACCTTGACAACCTGATTTCCGAAATAGAGGATTACGAGGACGCCATCGAGAAAGCTAGATCCCTAAGAGAACAGTTAGTCACAGCCTTCCAAGACTGGAAGGAAAAAACTGAGAAAGCTGTAATAGAGTATGAGGGGTTAACCATCCCCCTGAAACGCTTACCAAGCGACCAGACCCTCCTAATTTTCGTACCCTTCTACGTGGCAGAGTACCGGAGGAAGCAGAGAAGAACCTATGAAGTGGTGTCCCCGGTAACCATAACCGAGAAGAAGCAGATAGTAAAACTAAAAGGAATTAGTAGACTGGCGCGTGACTACCAGAACGAGATTGAGAGAGGTAAGGGAAACAAGAATTTTGAGGTGGGACTAAGAAACTACAACTATCTTCTAAATCCAGAAATCGCCCAAGAGTTCTCAAAGGGAATGAACCTACTTGAAAGACTAGAAATACTTGACTCAAACACAGCAACCAGAGTTAAAAACGCATACGACCAGCACTTCCGAATAAAACTAGAAGAATAAACCACTAAAAGGGGCGCGTAGATTCCATAATGACATTTGCTAAAGTATTTTATACGATTTGAAGCGGGATGAGACCCGCAGCAGCGACTGAATATTAAGGGTAATCAGGGGAGCGAAACGAAAAGCCACTAAAAGGCCGTCTATAAACCAACTCCTTTTAACGGTAAGTGCTAAAATTTTTTAAAATCAGTGCTAAGAGATAAAGTTTTAAATGCTTGTTTTATCTTTTTTCCCATAAAATAAAGAGAAGGGAACCAAAATAAAAGAAGCAAAATTGGGTTTTTACTCACCCACAATGCATGAGCTTATTAATACGCTTATTGATAAAAAGAAGAAGGAGCACGATCTTTTATTCAATGATGTTAATAATTCTATCAAACCGAATTTTCCTACAAGTATGATTAACTCTTACATGGATGTTCTTGGAAACAAAGACATGGTTGAGAACCTCTTAGATGGGGGATATGATTTGTTAGCGGTATCCGCTTTGCTCTCCAACATTGTTCTACTCAATGTTGTAAAGAGTAAAGTAGCGGATGTCATTAAAAAAGACCTCGAAGACAAAATAGTAGAAGCGGAGGAAAAGCTGGCCTTAGCAAAAATTTTACTGCATGACATCTATGGAAGGGTAAGATCCTACTTGGGTTTTGAATGGCTGATTTTCGCTTACACGTATTTTAAAGAAGCAGAAACGAGTATCAATCTCATAAGGGCGAGAGACGAAAAAGATTCAGAGTTATTCTTTCACGCCTGTTTAGCAATAGAGCTGTGCAGTGTTTTCACAGATTTCGTGGGATTAATAAAAACCTTCGATGAGAAGAGAGAGAAGGCTCCCGACCTTAAAAAAGCGATGAAAGACTTTGCTTTCGAAATGATTCAGCAATCTGAATGCACCCTGAAAACCGTGCAACCCGAGCACGTCAACAATCCCGATGAGGAAGCCCTACTAACAAAAACATTAAACTATCTAGTGCCAATAATGGAGAAAGCGTTCAAGGAGGAAGACTACCTAACAGCGATTGATACAGCCCAGACGGTCATCTACAATGCGGAGCTAATAAAAGCAGCATTTGTTCAAGCCCCCCCATCCTACATAAGAAGCCAGATATCGCAAAAGTTCATGGAATTCAACCAACTCATATCAATGACCAGAGAAAAAGGAAGATTCGACGCCATACTCCCAATATTCTACTACGAAAAAGCAGCAGGACCACTGGGAGAACCCTCAAGAATGATCGCAAGCGCAAACCTATCCATGATACTAATAGGAGTGATGGAAAAAGAACTACGACCAACAGCAATGTTCACAACTTAACCCAAAAAATAACCATCTTTTTTTAAAAATAATAATTGGAGGAAGAAAGAGTTTTCAAACTCTCAATAATGTTGAGGCTGAGAAGCATCCGCCAAGGCTTTTGATTTCCGGAGAAAAAAATTAAAGAAAAGATGGTTATTACCTAGATTGCTACAATAAAGAGAGAGCTGAGGGTTAGGTTTCTTTGAAGAGTTTCTTGAACCACGGTGGCGTGGTGTAACCCACGAATGCTAGTATCGATGCGAGGAATAATATAGTCCAAGCTACGAATAAGAAGGGCGTCCATCTTCCAGTCAACCTGTCGACCGTCATGAAGACGAAGAACAGGGAGAGGAAAATGTTTGAGGACACTATCATTGCGAAGCCGTACTTATAGCTCCTCTTCTTCGCCAGTCTCATGGCTTTGAATGAAAAGTAGCCGAGGATGACGTATGTTGCGAGACTGAGAAACATCACAGCAGCCCAGTTAATCAGAGGATCCCAAAAGAGGAAGAAGAAGACTACAAGAGAGGCGGTGACTACTCCGAAGGGTATAAGGTATTTTCTTTTTTGAATGAACGACTCCTCCGTAAAAGCGAAGAGGAAAAGGTCTGCGACAGCAACTAACATAAAAGTTATATTCCACTTGAAGAAGAGCCGAGCAGTGTACGAAACCAGGTACTGCAAGAGAATTCCAGTCAGCTCCTCGAAATAGAATAATCGGCTCACCTGACTGGCAACATAAAATATAGGAGACAGGTCTAAGACCAACAAGCCAAAGTACTCTACGTGTTGGTAGTAGCCATACGCCGTTGTAATCACAGCCAAGCCGTACAGCACGTAGCCGGCGAACAGAAAAAAGATAGCAGCACCTCTTTTCGCACGGAAACGTAGCAAAAAGTAAGCCGACACCGCGAAAAACAAGAAACCAATCAAGTAACCATACCAAATCAGCGAGTACAAGAAATCCAAGCTGAACAAATCGCTTTCCTCTAGTTTATTCATTTTAATGTTCTATATTTAATATATAACAAAAGTACATATATTAATGTAATTCCATAAAATGATGATTAACTAAAAAATTGCAGATAAAAAAAATGCAAATAAAAAATATTTTCAATGCAAGTTGCTGAGTTATTGCTAATACCGCGCCGAGGGATGCAAAAGGTCTTCGTTTCCGACAGTGTTAAAAAGTGGATGTTGTGCGAGTTTATAGTTTGGCTCCACACTCGCCACAGAATTTGGTTCCTGCGGGGTTTGATGCTCCACACTTTGGGCATTTACCCATTGCAAGTGATGCTCCACAATTCTGACAGAACTTACCCGAGCCAGCTGGTTTGCCGCATTGAGGACAAAGGGTTTGTTTTGACTCAATTTTGCCAGTGAAAATATCAGCTTTACTAGCCTTTTCCCATATCTGATCCTTAGCTCTTTGTGCCTTTGCAGCTGCCACCTCAGTGGCTACGCTTGGCGCGTCATCGGTGCAAAGCCCTTCCTCCGAGTTCCAATCGTTTTCGCAGACCCACTTATGACATCGTGGGCAGCGCTGGAATTTGGCCTTAGCCTCATTTACTGCAGCATCGAAAGCTGCTTGATGCTCTTTGTGCCATGCGGGAGACATACCCTGGAATCTCTCGGAAATTATGTCCGGAGTATCGTAAGCTGCTCTTTCCGCTATGTTAGCCGCCTCCGCCACTTCAGACATACCTTTTAAACCAGCTATGCCTGCTCCTATACTTGCCCCGACACCCGCAGCTCTTCCAAGACCACGCAATAATGCTCCTTTCTTGTAGGTTTTAGATGCTATGAATTCGGATTTGTAACCGGAGTCACAGATGTCGCAGTAGAACGTGAACTGAAAACCTGCCTCAGTGCTATTGTCGCTCATATTTCGGGTAAATGATTGCATTTTTACCATTACTTCTTACCTCCTTTCTTAATCTTTGGTAGTGATTTACCGCAATTTAAACATTTCTCACCCAGCCGTGGTTGTACCAATTTACACTTTTCACAAGTAACTGACAGTAGTTCACCGCAGTGTTCGCAGTAGTCTCCAAAGCCTGTTTTCTGCTTGCAGAACGGGCAAACCATTTGCAAGGATAATCCACAGTTGTTACACTTTATCCAACCTCTCTCGACCGGGTTGCGACACTTTGGGCACCTTAACGGCCCCACCGGATTTACCTTCCCACAAAACGGACAAGCAACGGAGTCCAAGGGAATTAATTTGCCGCAGTAATTACACGCATGCTTATACCCTATTGTCATGATTTAACCTCCTTCTTTCATGTAATTGCTTATCTTTTATCTTTCTCCACCTTGATCTGTTTCTTTCTTCCATCTCACGGAGTCATCTTTCACGCTAACATTAAACTTCAATAAATCTGTTACGTCTTTTTTCCACTGTTCGGAGGAAGTGTGAATTACTCTGCCTATGAAGCGGGTGCGAAGAATTCGAAGTGATGGCGACCTCAAAACTGCAAATTTGTACTTCAAGTATTTCGGCTCATCCAATCGTTCGTCTGGCAA
Source organism: Candidatus Freyarchaeota archaeon (assembly GCA_030587365.1). Taxonomy (GTDB): domain Archaea; phylum Asgardarchaeota; class Jordiarchaeia; order Jordiarchaeales; family Jordiarchaeaceae; genus Jordiarchaeum. The sequence continues at coordinate 26,331 of JAUQZE010000023.1, forward strand.
ATATATTGGCTCTCGCCTGAAGTTTATATCGATCATGCATCTACTTATTTTTTTGGTAAGGTCGTCAAATTCCCTGTGCAGGTCTTCTATGTTCTTGTATTCGGGATAATCATTTCTGCTGACTATTCTAAAGAAGTAGGTCGCTCTTCCAACACCCTCACCAGAGGCACCCTCCTCAGAGGTATCCTCACTAGCAGCTTCCTCACCAGATATGCCCCCACCAGGATTACCCTCACTAGGAGTTTCCTCACCGGAGGTATCCTCGCTAAAAGCTTCCTCACCAGATGTTATCGTGCCAGAGGAGGCCTCCATGGCTACAGCGTTTCCAGGCTTTTTGGAATCTGTACTGTAAATGGGGACAAAAAACCAGAAGTAATCGCCTGTCAATTCTCCCATAAGTCCGCGTTTTATACCCATGCAAATCTTCTCTTGTTGTGACAGTGATTTGAGGAAATCGTATTCTTCCTTTATACCTATAGTACCTAACCTCTTTTCCAATGCTGTCCACAGCATGGGGGAAACTGATTCTATATCGCTTCTTCTAGCCAGCTTGCCCTCCTTCATGAATTTGGCTACCTTTTTAACAGTCGCCGGATCCATTTCCGGCAGAATCTCTTTTAGCAGAGACTGCACTTTGAGCTGGAGCTTATTGTCCGCGTCTGACAACGCTTTAGTAAAGGGATCCAACTGCGCCCCCATCATTGAGAAAACCAGTTTTTCTCCGAGCTCTGTATTAATAACCAGCGTATAATCCTTCTTTGAGAATCCCGAAATATCACTGATAGGAATTCTCATAATCTCTGCCTTCTCAGGCATCACCACCAGAGATGTTTCATACAAGCGAAGAGTACACTTTCCTTCCTGCTTCCTTTGGTTGCTTTCGTCGGTGTAAGCGAAGTTCGCTTCTACATCAGACTTCTTTGCCAGTTTTTCAGTAACCAGAATATCTTTCAGTAAGAGATTATTGCGCTGTTCGTTTAAAATTCTCAGGAAATCTTCATAACTGTAGCCGAGTTTAGAAAGGTTAAGATTCTCGTATGAGCTTAGTAAAAGATTAATCTTATAATCACCCGCCGAAATCGCAAGAATGTCACGAAGTGAGATAAACAGTGCATCACCAGATTCTGGTTGAATGGAAAGACTGTCTTCCTCAAGGTCGGCTTCACATTCTCCGCTGTTCAATTCTTTGCCATTAGGGTCTATAAGAGAAAAACTTAAAGTGAAATGCGTCATTTACTAATCACTCCCATACTAGTAAAACTAGTATTTCTAATAAATATTTTGTTTACAGATGAAAAGAATAGGAAGAAAAGAAGTGAACGAACAACAAATCCAGAAAACATCCATGAAAACACTAGTCAAACTACCGATCCCGACAAATGAACCAGTGCCTAGGGATTAATAGTTTCCCATTTCAAATGTATCAGAATAAATTCAATTAGTTACGTAAATACTTTATCGCCAAATTGAAGTGTTTCATTATAGAAATGTTCTGCGAGAATTAGATACATTGGTCTATCCCATTGTTTAAGCTTTTTTTTAATTATTTTTCCTTGTAAAATTAGTTTATCACCTATCCTAAAATGAACTGCATACATATAGCGAACTAGAATTTCCTCAGGAATTTCTTCAATTCCAATATTTTCTTCTAATTTTAGAACAAAATAATATCCATAAAAACTCTGGTTGCTAAGTCTTTCTCTTGATTCTCCCGTTACTAAACCTCGAATCGTACCTTTATATAATACTTGTTTGCTCACCCCTAAACCTGATCTTACATCGCCAAGATGAAGTGATTCATTATAGAAATTGTCAGCAAAAATTAGAAACCTTGGTCTATTCCGTTGTTCAAGATTTTTAAGTATTATTCCCTGTAAAATTACTTTATCACCCATTCTAAAATAACCAAACTTGGAAGTGAAGACTAGAATTTCGTCAGGAACTCCTTCAAAACCTTCTTCTAATCTCACGATAAAACAAACTTCAGCAAAGCCGTAATAAGGAATTGGAGAGAGCATATTTTGGGCTTCCAACACTGGGGCTTGAACTACTCTTGAGTCTCCTATTACTAAACCTCGAATCATACCTTCGTACAATACTTTTGCGCTCATTGATTCACGCACTACCAACGGCCTGAAAGTGGCGGTTATTTCGTCAACATTTAGGTTCTCGCCTTCCCCAACGACTGCTTCTCTCGAAGAGGTGCTTTCATCATATAAGTGACTCGGGTCGATAGGCTCACCGCAACGTGGACAATACAAAGCACCACTCGGAGCCTGGGTGCCACAGTAGACGCATTGACCCTTTTCGGAAACTTTTTTCCCACTCATCTTTAAACCCTCTATTATGAATAATATCTCATCTTATTAATTATCCTTTTTGATAAATGCAAAAACACCAAAGTGGTGGATAATTTCCACCATTCAAAACTATCTGTATGAATTAAATTCCTCATCGTCAATCTCGAGTGATTCATTATAGTAATGGTCTGTAAAAATTAGATACATGGGTCTAAACCATCAGATAAGATTTAATTGAAGTGTTTTTTCTTCTAAAATTACTTTCGCTATACCCATTCTGAAAGAATTGGAGCTAAACTTCATCTATGGGAGCGTGTATTCTATTATTTCCAAATATTTAAATAATTTAATAGCACTATTAGAGAAAATATAGCTAATAACTGACTGTTTAATAGATTTTATTAGTATTGATGGGAGGTAAGAATTTTGGTTGAGGAATGGAGACTAATTTACAATCCCGCTGGAGATATGACGGACACTGTGGCTTGGCCGGCTGCTCTTATTACTGGAAAATTTGTGGGAGCGCCCAACACCCTCTTTATTGGTGGTTTCAAAAAGCTCGGAATTAGTCTCGGATACTTCCAAGATATAGATACCGAAGTTGACTTAAGCAAAGCCGAAGATATGGATATGGAAATCGTCCGCAGATTGGGAGTAGGCGGAGGAACCATTTTCATTGACCCCAAAGGCTCCATGGCAATGCTCATGACCTTCAACAAAGACCGTTACACAAACATGGACAAGGCATTCTGCCAAGTCGGCGGAGCACTTGCACAAGCCTACTGGTTAGCGGGAGCCAGACGCGCCTGGTATGACCATATCGGAGATATCAAAGTTGGTACCGAGAAAATTACTGGTTTTGGTTTTGTGAATATTGGGAACATAATGGTTCAGAACACCATATTTAGTTTGGGACCCCCCGACGTAGACAAGTTTCTACAGGTTGCCAAGATTCCTCCAGAGAAGTGGAAGGACAAGAAGACCACTGATGTGAAAAAGTACATCGCAAGCGTAGAGTCGGAAACAGGTAGATTACCCGAGAAGGAAGAATTCAAGGACGCTGTTGTGGAGGCTTTCGAAACCGTTCTGGACATTAAACTGGTTGAGGGAGAACTGAAGCCGGAGGAAGATAAAGCGTATGAAACCCAGAGACAGGTAGCATTATCGGAGGAACATAATTTCAGGGTTTCAAGCGCTAGAAGATTTGCGAAAATTCCAGCGGGTCACAAACTAAAGTTTGCTAGGAATAAGGCTCGAAAGCTGATATGCGCCCATGTTTTAGTGGGTAAAGACGAAACGATAAAAGATGTCATGATCTCGGGAGACTTCTACTGTTCCCCGTTACCGTATCTGGGAGAGATGGAGAAGTCGCTTGTGGGAGTTAAATCCACAGATCAAAATGCATTGGTTAAGAAGATTAAGGAAACTTATGCAAAGCCGGACTGGCAGATTCCCATGGTTGATGCAGAAGATATCGCAACCGCCATAAACAATGCTGCAAAATTAGCGTAAACAATCCACAAATTTCCTATTTTTTTCTCTTTCTTCTTTTTCATAAAGGCAAGACAGCATCATTTCATATACAGTCCGAATAATCTTTTTAACAATGTTCCGATACCAATAAATAAGCCAAACAAGAAAAAAGGGCAGGTACAGCAGAGCCAGAAAACACCCAGAAAAAACTAGTCCAACTACTAATCCTCTACAAATGAACCTCTAGTGCCTAGGGATGAATAATCCCCCCAAATTTCAAAAGTATCAGAATGAATTCAGTATAGAACTTCTTAATCTCCAATCTGAAGTGATTCATTATAGAAATGTTCTGCCTCAATTACATACATTGGTCTGCCCCATCGTTTAAGATTTATTTTAAATATTTTTCCTTGTAAAGTTACTTCATCACCTATCCTGAAATAACCCAGCTTGTCTGAGCGAACTAGAATTTCATCGGGGATTCCCTCAATTCCGATATTTTCTTCCAATTTCACGGCAAAATAAATTCCAATAACTTTCCCATCATTTCTAACGTTTGATCTTGATTCTTTCGTTACTAAACCTCGCATCATGATTCTATTTGATACGTATGTTTCCTCCATGAATCCTTCATCGCCGATCTGGAGCGATTCGTTATAGTAATGGTCTGCTTCAATTACATACATTAATCTGTCCCATAGTTTGAGTTTTATTTTTATTATTTTTCCTAGTAGAATTACTTTATCGCCCATCCCGAAATAACCTGACTTGGCAACCCCGAAACGAAATAACATGGTATTGTAAGCTAGAATTTCGTCGGGAATTTCTCCAATTCCAATATTTTCTTCCAATTTCAAAACAAAATAAGTTCCAATAAAATTACCTTTTGTAAAGCTTGATCTTGATTCTCCTGTTACTGTACCTCGAAGTGTACCTCCGTATAATACGTATTCGTTCCAACCTGATTTATCGCCAATCTGGAGTGATTCATTATGGAAGTGGTCTGCCTCAATTACATACATTGGTCTGCCCCATTGTCTAAGAACTATTTTAAATATCCTTCCCTGTAAAATTACTTCATCGTCTTTCCTGAAATAACCTATCGCGGCAGTGTGAACTAGAATTTCTTCAGGAACCCCCTCAATATTTTCTTCTAATTTCATGACAAAATCAGCTCCAAAAATTCGCCCACCTCCCACAAACCTTAATCTTGATTCTTTAGTTACTAAACCTCGAATCACACCTTTATATAACACTTGTTTCCTCGTCTTCGATTCCTCATCGCCAATCTGGAGTGATTCGTTATAGTAATGGTCTGCAAAAATTATATACATTGGTCTACCCCATTGTCCAAGATCTTCCTTAATTATTTTTCCTTGTAGAGTTACTTCATCGCCTACCCCGAAATAGCCAAACTTGGAAGTGAAAACCAGAATTTCATCAGGAACCCCCTCAATATTTTCTTCTAATCTCATGACAAAATAAGCTTCAGCAAAGCCGTAATAAGGCGCGGGAAGGAACATATTAGGGTTTGGAGCAACCGTACTTCGGACTCCCTCCACTGGAGTTCGGATTAGTTTTGATTCTCCTGTTACTAAACCTCGAATCATACCTTCATACAATACTCGTGTTCTATAGCCGCCGGGTGTGCTTGAAATACTCTGAATGGGGGGTATTTCATAACTTTCACCAGACTCTTTCTCCTTCTTAACCAGTGCCTCCTCAGAGTTAATTTCTTCAAATACGTGACTCGGGTCGATGGGCTCACCGCAACGCGGACAGAACACGGCACCGCTTGGAGCTTGTGTGCCACAGTAAGCGCACCACTTTGTTCCGGAAACCTTTTTCCCACTCATCTTACAACCCTCTATTGTGAATAATGCTTTCATTTTATTATTATCTTTTTTGATAAATGCAAAAACATTGAAGGGATGAATAGTTTCCCAGTGCAAAGTTATCGGAATAAATTAGATAGAAGACTTCTTAGTCTCCAATTTGAAGTGATTCATTATAGTAATGGTCTGCTTCAAGTATATAATAGGGTCTACCCCAATTTTTAAGATCCTCTTTAACTATTTGTCCTTGTACTATTACTTTATCACCTATCCTAAAATAACCGAATTCAGCAAAGTAAACTAGAATTTCATCAGGAATTCCTACAATTCCAATTTTTTCTTCTAATTTCATAGCAAAACAAGTTCCCTTAAACAACGGATTCCTTATTGTACTCGTCATTTTAATTTTTGATTCTCCCGTCACTGAGCCTCTAATTGTGCCTTTATATACTACTTGTTTTCCCATTTCAAGTGAAACCTCCTTTCATTTTTCCCAATAAATCTTGACTATTTATTCCAAGAATAAAAGGAATGTTTGATAAAGTTTTGAGTAAAGTCCAATTTTTCCTTAATCACAAGTTATCCTTAACTCAATCTTGTATCTTTTCTTTTTTTCTTATTAAAATTCTGATACGCGCAAAGATACTTTTGGGGAGTGGAAGATTTGATTTTTGGGTGCACTCTATTTTAGAGCTTCATTATTTGATCTTTCTACTTAACCCTCGGTGCAGTGTAATCCTTTATGATCACCAAAAAGTTGGTTACAAAATTTAGCGATGGTTCATAATTTTAGAATTTTTTTCGCATTAACACCAAGAATTTTACCTATTTCTCTTTCTTCAAACTTCAAGCCGTATTTTTTACCTTCTTCTGGAATATTTTTAATCCAGTCGATCCAAACATCGTCTTTCATCGCGTATTCAAGATAAGGCCAATCAGACCCAAACATTATTCTATCACTAAGAGGTTCTCCAAACATTGGAGGTGTATCGAGAAATCCTCTCAAATGGATTAGCCATTGTTGAGGCATCGTAAGGGCATTTATTTGATGTGTTGAGATTTCCGTATAAATATTAGGTCTTGAACACATTATTTCCGTGCAGTTTTTAGTCCAACTTAATCCACCAAAATGAATTATGATGATTTTCAATTCAGGAAAATTAACGGCTACACTATCAAGGTAAATAGGATTCGCATATTTAGATTCTACCAGAGGAGACGTTAACGCTGCCGCATGAGAGTGAAGGGGGACATCGAGCTCCACGCATTTCTCGTAAAATGGAAAGAACCCAGGATTATCTGGGTAGAACCCTGCTGTAGGATGCATTTTGACACCTTTCATACCCCACTCTAAGACAGCCTTTTCGATTAGTTTTATAGCTCGTTCACCTCTTCTGGGATCCACGGCACAAAGAGCAACGAGCTTATCAGAATATTCTTCTGCCTGGCTTGCAATCCAATGATTAATCTCTTCTATAGACCATTTGGGTTCACCGGCAATTGACAACCCAAAATCCATTGCTGTAATTATAGCTTTATCTACTCCCAGTTTATCTAATACTTCCACAAAACCTTCAGCATGATAATTCTTAGAAGTAGAGAATGGTTTTACAATCTTTTCCATCGTTATTTCCTTTGATAGACCTAATCTTTTTGCTAAACCATCCGCAACATGTGCCCAATATTTATCAGAATACAATTCTTTACGATCAAGATGTGCGTGAACATTAATTATCATATGTAATACGCCCCAGAAAGTTTGATTTTTCTTTGAAATTTTATTACTCGTATCTTTTAAATTTTTTATTTTTAGAGTTTCATTAGTTTGAGATAATATTCACTTTCTCCAGTTTGTATTATTTCGTCTATTATTTTTCCTATTTTTTCTCCCACTGCGGGGATTTCGGTGATTCTTCCTTCCTTTGAGAGTTGGGTTATATCCTCTGTGGTTTTGAAAACTTGGTTGGCTGCTTTTCGGTAGGCGCTTCCCCTTTTTTCTATTAGGTCCATTAGGTAGCCTATTTGGGAGAGTACGTGTGAGATTTCGTCTTTGACTCCTATTTTCCCGTGGAAAAGTTTGTGTGGGATTCTGGGTGGCATTTCATACTTTCTGCAAACTTGTAGAATTGTACTGTTCAATTTCTCTACGTATTCTTGATTTTGAGAGTATCCGCTCTCACTGTATATTTGGTCGTATTTAGGGATTAGGTCGGGATACTTTTCTTTCAGTTTTTGGTAGTAGTAGTCTTTCTGGCGGTCTCTGAGGGTTAGCCCTGCTACGAGAACGAAACTCGCGCCCTCCTCCTTGGCCCTTGAAACTAGTTGTTCTATGGAGTCTGCGCCATCGGAGATGAATGGTAGAAGAGGCATTATTACCACTCCTGTTGGAACTCCTGCTTTGGAAAATTTTCCTATCGCGTTAAATCTTTCTTCTGGAGATGATGCTCGTGGCTCCCAGGTTTTCCAGACATCGTCGTCGAGAGTCGTTATGGTGAAGGCAACCAGAGCCAAGCTTTGCTCATTTATTTTTTCAAGTATATCGATATCTCTCCCTACCAGACTGGATTTGGTTAAAATGAAAGCCGGAAATTCCAATTCTCTCAAAACTTCTAACACTTTTCTTGTTAATTCATACTTTTTCTCTACTGGTTGGTAGGAGTCTCCTATCCCGCCTCCAACGGCTACTATTCCTTTCTCCTTGTTTCTTAGCCCTTTTTTCACAAGCTCTGGGGCGTTAACCTTGATGTAGATTTTGTTTGCGATATCTAAATCGAGGTAGTATCTTTGGGATCTTCCGTCGCAGTATTCGCAGGCGTGCTGGCATCCGCGGTAAATATTCATGGCGTATTTCTCGAGAAACCAGCCGTCAGCATAATTTCTTTTGAGGATTATGCTCTTAGAGGTAGTGGGAATGAATGTGGTCATAGCTCACTTGGCCTCAAATTAATTATGTTTCAATAATATTTTAATGCTTGGCTATTTTAGGAATCGTGATATCAAGACAATTTTGGGTAACAAAAAAACTTGGGGGATAGTTTGTTTTCGGCTGTTTATGCTGCTAGTATTTGTCCCAATGGATCATTTCTTCGAGTTTTCTCCTAGTCGGCGGTTTTTCTGGTATCTTTGACGGATATCCTAGGGCTAGGATGCTGAACGGTTCTACATGTTCGGGGATGTTCAGCAGTTCTCTTATGACACTTTTGTTAAGAACGGAATCCCAGCAGGTTCCTAAGCCTAGTGCATAGGCTGCGAGCATCATGTTCTGCATTGCAGCTGACGCGTCCATGGGCATAAAAAATGATATAGCTCTATCGTATCCTTTAGCGTACTTCTTATGGTTAACACATACTACCAAAGCTACTGGAGAGTCCTTTAAGTAGGGAGCGTTTCCGGACGCTGCAGCCAGCTTGTCTCTTTTTTCTTTTTCTGAAACCACCACAACTTCTATTGGTTGTTGGTTGCCAGCTGAGGGAGCCCACCTTGCTGCTTCAATGATTTTTTCTATTGAGTCCTTGGGAACTCTTTTGCTTGAGTTGTAGTCTCTGATGCTTCTCCTATTTTTTATGGCTTCAAAAATATCCATATTGGTTCATCCTTCTTGAAAAATAATTATTGAACTTATCTTGTGTAGATATAGGGATTTAAGTCTTTTTTCGCGGCTAGAATCACCATGTTGGCTAGTTCTTGGAGGTTTTTAACTGGATAGCACTCCGCCCCTGCCTGAACGTAGTAGTCCACTACGGAGTCGCCGGTGTTCCAGAATTTGGGGTCTTCGGGGTTGAGAATCATTAGTCTTTTTGGTATCTTGGCGAGTTTGGCTATTTTGTCGGCTGAGCGTGGGTGTCCTCTGGCGCTGCCGTAGACTTCTCTTCTTCCCAGGTAGTCTCTGCAGTCGCTGAGAATTATAACGGTGGTTTTCTTGGTTATGTCGCTCTGGGTTTTTTTGAGGAAGTCTTCAAAGGCTGTTTCCATGTTGCTGTTTCCACCTCCCCGGTAGAAGTCCCACCAGTGGCTGATTTCTTGGAATAGTCTCTCAACCATTCCCTTGTCTAGGGCTTTGGTTACCGCCCAGCAGTAGTCTGTGAAAATGTAGCCCTTAACTTCGCTGAAAGCCTTTTTGATTCCCAGCATCAGGGTTATGAAGAAATCCGATATCCACTCGCAGCTTCCAGAAACATCGCAGAGCAGTATGATTTCTGGTTTCTGAACCTTCCTCCTCTTATGCTCCAGCTTCACCATTACTCCACCGTACTCCAAGGATTTGCGGATGGTTTTGCGAATGTTTATCTTGCCCTTATCCGCTAGCTTCTCTCTTCGGGAGAGCTTGGATGCCAGCTGCTGTGCCAGTCTCTTTATGGTCTTCTCGACTTTATCCACATTGTTAACTAGGAAAACTAGGTCTCCGGCATACTTGTTGAAGTCTAATTCTTCTATGTTTGGGTAATCCAGCTTCACGAGTTTAGAGATGAGGTCTTCTAGGGGGTATTCTTCTCGGAATAATTCTAGATACTTTCTCTGTGTTATGTTTAGAACCTCTTTAATCCTCCCCAGGTAATCCTCGAAGTCGGCAGTGTCTTCTACCGCCCAACCCGAATAAAGTTTCATGTACTCTATGAAGTTTCTGAGCATCTGGGCAAAGGTGTCGGGGTCTTGAGTTTTGCTGAGAATCCTTTCCAAGAGCTGATCCGCAGCCCCTTCCAAGTCATTCTCGTCGATTGCCTTTCCTATTCCTCTGATGCCTCCGTATCTTGCCAATACTCCTTGCTGCTGCCTCTGCTGGTCGCGTTGCGGGGTCGGAGGTTGCTGAGCATCTTCCTGACGCAATCTCTCTGTTACCTGTTCTTGTCTAATTCCCTTGGAGAGTTCAGATTCTCCTCTCCGGGTTGGGGTTTGCTGTAAAGGCTTTTTGCTTTCCTGCATTTGGTTGCAGAAATAGAGATCGAATATATAGTCGAAATCGGGTCTGTCCATTTCTTCTTTTATGAGGCAAGAGGCCAGACCCTCTCTCATTATTTCCTTATCTATGTCTAGGAGTGAAAACGCTTTGCAGGCGTCGATAGTCTCTGCTAATCCTACTCTAATGTTTCTTTCGCGGAGAAGCCTTACAAAGCCCTCAATCATTCCTCAAGACCTTACCCCTTAATTGTCAGTTTCCGACACCGAGAAGGTTTTCTATGCCTTTTCGTTTCACCATGTCGATGTCGCTTTTAACCTTGAGGAGGGTTGACAAAAGAGTGTTAACAGTATCCGGGTCTAAATCATTCTTTCCTACGGCGAGTAGGGATCTGGCAAAGTCTATGGATTCTGCTATGGAGGGAGTTTTTTGCAGTCTCAGGTTTCTGAGATTTTCCACGAAGTCCAAAATATTATCTACAAGTTCATCATACATCTGGGGGCAGTTAAGCAGAATAATCCTCTTCTCAAGTTCCTTGGGAGGATAGTCCAAGTAAAGGTGTAAGCAGCGTCTTTTGAGCGGTTCGGACAGCTCTCTTGAACTGTTGGAAGTTAGTACCGTAATGAGTTTTTGGTTTTCGGGTGCTCTCACGGTTCCCAGCTCGGGAATAGTGATCTGCCGCTCTCCCAACAGTTCTAGGAGGAAGGCTTCGAATTGTTCATCAGCCTTATCAATCTCATCTATGAGGAGCACAGCCTCGGGTGATTTTAGGGCGGTTAAAAGTGGGCGTTCCAGAAGGTACTCCTCGGAGAATATCGTCTTTTCGCATTCATCGTTGTCTTTGAGATGGTTCATCTGGATTTTTAGGAGCTGCTTGTGATAGTTCCACTCGTAGATTGATTGTTCGGGAAGGAGCCCCTCGTAACACTGCAGCCGAATCAGGGGGAAACCGAACAGTTTCGATGTGCAAACACCTAGGTAGGTTTTACCGCAACCCGCAGGGCCCTCAACCAGAATTGGTTTGTCGAGCTGGAAGGCTAGAAAAAGAGTGGTAACTATCTTCTGGTTTGGCAAATAGCCGACTCTTACGAGACCATCTTCAATGTCGTGGGGTTTAAGTTTCGCTGGATGCTCAAGGAGTTCTCTGGGAACCAGACCGTCCATAAAATCCCACCAGTAAAAATCGCTTCAAAACTGGGTGACAGTATTTTTAAACAAGCTATAAATCTATCTATAACATTAAATAAGGCGATAGAGTCAGTTGATTAGGCCTCTTTTTTTGAGGCTTATCGGGAAAGAAGTCATACTAAAGCTCCTTTTTAAGGGGAGGAGAAGTATGCTCTGAATTTCACACAACTAAATGACGATGCCCATTTTCTCTTATAGATACCATTATTTCTGCGCATTCAAATTTTCGATATTTAAAGTATGATAATAAAAATACAAATATCTGCTTCAGTCATCTCCCGCGGATTTTTAACCTTTGTAAAAATAACTTCTAAAATAGTGGTTTAGGTAATGTTTCCTGAAAGATAAGAATAAAAATATTCGGATACCAAATTAATTTTAAGGGGCGTTTAATTATGTCCTTTTTGAGGCTCTTGATTTGACACTTGTAGGTTGTTTGTGATTCCCATAGATTTGTCAGGAGATGTCGAATACGATTTCCAGTTCATTCCCACAACACTCTTTCGTTTTGTGGATAAGCGTTTCTAACCAAAAATTATGAGTCGCCAACGCCCGTATTCATTCTAATTCTCCTCCACAAGTTGGACAGAAATCAGAATCCTCTGATACTTGGGCTTTACAATTGGGGCATTGTCGCATCTGCTGTATCTGAGGGGTGACTTAATTTTTCGTAGTCGCGTCCCCGCTTCCTTTATACTTTGCCATTGCATTAAAATAAGCTGACATTTTTTCAACTATTTCATTATACTGTTTATCTGCCATGTGAACCCCTATCAGTCCACCCCAGGCGCCACTATATTGCTTGGACACACGAATTACAGCGGTTTGGTCTTGTAATATGGATATTTCGAAACCGATTTCATAGTATTGGGAAAAAGACCTAAATGCAATATTCATCACTAGACTACCTTTTTTGGCTACCCCTAGGTATTCACCCTTCCATTCTACTCGAAATTCATTCCATTCGAAAAAGCGTTGGACCACCTCTCTTATATTAGGTATTTGCCCTACAGGAATATCGGTATAGTCCAATAATACACTCCCCAAAATTTTGTAACTTCTATATGTGTTAATATCTATCTTAAATTTTTGGTAGTAAAAAGTCTCCTTGCAGTAACAAAAATAAGTAAACTTTTTGGATTTTTTAAAAAAAGAGTGAGAGGAGTTATGTTTTATTTTCTGAGTTCTTTGAATTCTAGGGCGAGCAGTATGTAGGCTACAAATATTAGTACCATTCCAATAATCCCTATGAACATTAGACCGCCTATTATGGTCAGAATGCCAGCTGATAACATTAGGTCTGGTTTAGGTGTCTTCCCGCGAACCACAATCATGGTAGTGCCGAGTAAAATGTAGACAACCACTATTATTAACGCCGAAACCGCCAAAGAAATGCCGAATCCCCAACCTATGGTAAACTCTGTCAGAGGTATAATCTGTGTGTAGAAGTAGTAGAATAGGAAAGTCCAGGGGGAGATTGTGGTTTGTGGAAACGCTCCCAGAGGTATTATAACCGCAATGAGCCCAAAGCCCACTATCAGGCAGAAGGCGGAGATTAGGCTCATGGTGCTCTGCTCTTGTTTGTAGAGTGCGTAGAATCCAATGCCGGTCATTATGCCGCCTACGGCGAACACTAGAGAAGTTATGAAGGCTAGGTCGAATGAGAGGAAAAGGTTACTTGTCGCAGAAATATCCGCGAAGGCCATTAGGTATACTGCTTGAGGTGGTAGTAGTGGAAGTGGTCCTATTATGGGTAAGCTTATTTGTGATAGGGAGAGCCAAGCTATTCCTAGTAAATTATGGTCTCTACCGGAAATGCCTGCTGCAGATACCCCGATCATGATGAGTGCGATTATGCTGATTATGGCTCCTATGGTTGCGATTTTGTATGCTCTTTCCATATGTATCTCCTCAATTTTTTATTCTTTATTTTTAGAACGGATACATTTAACTACATTCAGTAGTTTACACTATGTATTGTAGTTACTTAAATATTTTGATTGGAGCAAAACAACCAATTAGATATAATTAATCTGGTGATTAATACAAAAAATTCTTAAAAAACATTTTTTGCAAATTTTAAAATTCTACATATAGCATATAAACTGGAAACATTCTATACGTTAATTGGGTTCAGAATAGCTTTAGTTTTGAATTTGTTATACATTGAGACTCTTAAGTTTATGTTATGGAAAATTTGTAAAATGTTTAGGGTAAATTTATTACTTTTTTATATTAAATTTGTTTTAGTTAGTTTTGGAGAGAATTTCATGGTTGAGGAAGAAGTTCATGATAAGGCAATGACCGCGTCCGAAGCGGTTAAGAAATTTATAAGCGACGGTGAAAGCGTCTGTTTGGGTAATTTTCTTCAGTCCTCACCCCTGGCTCTCATACACGAAATCGTTAGGCAGAGGAAGAGGGACTTAACTCTTTGGAGTACGTCCTTGATAGATGAGGCGGATATACTGATCGGCGCTGGGTGTTTGAAGAGAATGGTTACCGCGTTCACCTACAGGGTGGGGGGAGCCACTCTTCCAACTGAATTCGAGAGGGCTTGGAAAGAGAAGCGGGTAGAAGTGGAAGATCACTCAAATTATTCAATTATGGCTATGTTAATGGCTGGTGCTATGGGACTAACATTTATGCAGGTTCCTATAACCCTTAAATACACCGATATTTTCAACAAGAGAAGTTTTATGGGGGAAAACAAGTTCAAGGAGATAGACTGCCCCTTTACCGGAAAGAGGCTGCTTCTGGTTCCAGGCGTTAACCCTGATGTTGCCATAGTCCATGTTCAGAGGGTGGATGCTTATGGTAACGCTCAGCTCTGGGGAGCTTTGGGAACCGCTAAGTGGTCTTGTTTAGCTAGTAAAAAAATTGTTGTCTCAGCGGAAGAAATAGTTGATCATGAGATTATTAATAGCAGTCCACATCTCACTATTATTCCGGGTTTTCGGGTTAACGCAGTTGTTTTGGAACCTTGGGGAGCGCACCCTGCGGAGGTTCAGGGATACTATGATATGGACGTCCCATTTAGAGGAGTGTTTTTTGCGATGGATGCGAACCCTGAGAGTCTGCAAGCCTTTCTCTATGAGTGGATATACAATCTGGAGAACAGAGAGGAATACATAGAACACTACATTGAAAGGTTTGGAATGAAGTATTTACAAAGATTAAAAGCCAAACCCTACTTTAGCGCTCCTGCCAATTACGGCTCATCTTTTACCAGAGAATCCCTATGAAAGTTTTGGAAATGAGGTGTTTTAAACAATCAGGAACGAATAAAGTTTTTAGAACAGTGTCTGAGGTGAAAGAAATGGAATACGAAACTATAGAGTTTATTGTGTATCTTGCGTCCAGGGAAATCCAGAACGGGGACCGTGTTCTCTTAGGTCAGGGAATTCCTATAGCTGCGGGTCTTTTGGCTAAGATGACCCATGCACCAAACTGTATACTGATGACCGAGGCGGGAATCATAGATTTTATGCCTTATAAAGCAGCCTTTCACGTAGCGGAAAGCACCACCACAAAGGGCTTCAGCTACGCGTGTGATTTGTCTGACACCTTCACCACAATACTGTTCAGAGGATACGTGGACCTGTGTTTCCTGGGAGCAGCACAGGTAGATAAATACGGCAACATTAACTCCACAGTAGTAGGAGATTATGAAAGTCCCAAGATGCGGCTTCCGGGAGCGGGAGGTGCAGCGGATTTCATTGCATATGCCAAAAAAACCGTAATCACACTAAGAGGCGGAGAATTCGTGGAGAAGCTTGACTACTGCTCCTCCCCGGGATATTTAACAGGAGGAAACTCGCGAGAAAAGGCATGCTTTCCACCGGGAACTGGTCCGAGTCTTCTGATAAGTGCTCAGGGGGTTTTCGGATTTGATAAAAAAACTAAGGAGTTGTATCTTAAGGGTTGTTTTCCAGGCGTCGAAGTAGAGGACATAAGAAAGAGTATTCCCTGGGACTTGAAGATAGCACCAGTACTCGAAAAGATAGACCCCCCAACCGAAGAATATTTAGGAATAATTCGAAAATTCGCACCGGGTCTAATTGTGAGAAAAAGCAAGGATCGCACAAAGATGGTAAGCGGTGTGGTAGAGTTCATTATGGGCAAGCAAGAAAAAAAGAAAAAATGAAATAACATTTTTACCAAACCAAATAATTCTCTGGAATTATTTATATTCGGATTAAGGGGGAGGGAAAATGGTGCAAATATTTTTATGTGTGGTGTTTTTAGATTGAAATATTTTTGACGTTTCTGGGTGAGGTTTATGGACGTTAAGTTTGGTTTTTCAATTCCTGTTCCTACGTATAGGTTGGAGTTCGCGATTGATGGCGCTAAGAAGGCGGAGCAGTGTGGTTTTGAGAGTTTGTGGTATGCGGATCATCTTACTACGATTCCTCCGCAAGGCATGATTTATGATGCCTTTGTATTTTTGACAACAATGGCCTTGAATACTAGCCGCTTAACATTGTGTACGGCTGTTTCTGACCCCCATCGTAGGCATCCTGCGGTTACGGCTCATATTCTGGCTACTCTGGATGTGGTTTCCAATGGTAGGGCGATGTTTGGTGTTGGTGCAGGTGAGGCTATGAATCTGGCCATGTTTAATATTGATGCCCTTAAACCGGTTTCTAAGATGAGGGAGTTTATTGAGGTTATGCGTCTTCTATGGAAAGAAGAAAGAGTGAATTATGAAGGCGAATTCTTCAAATTGAAGGATGCCTTTCTGCAGATTAGACCCGTTCAGGATACTATTCCTATTTACGTCGCGGGAAACGGCCCCGTAGCCAGAATGCTTACCGGGGAGATTGCTGAGGGATGGTTCCCATTCTACGAGAGTCCGAATCTTATTGCCAAACACATTAAGGATGTGGGGCAAGGTGCTAAGAAGGCCGGCAGAAGCATGGACGAGATTGATATCTGCTACAACTGTATGACCGCGATTGCTGATGACTTTGAGACAGCCTATAAGAGGGTTGAATTCATGAAGGGTGGGCACCTGCTTTTCCCAGAAAAGCTGAAGGAGGAGTACAACATCGACATACCGAAAGATTTGGTTATTCAGAAGATGACCCCCTCAAACGAGGACCTTATGAAGCTGGTCCAATACCTTGATAAGGTTCCAAACAGGATACTTCAGGATTTCAATGTGATAGGCACAGTAGACCAGGTTATGGATCAGTTAGAAGCTTTCGTTAAGGCGGGAGTCAAGCACTTTGCTTTGCTCAACCGGGGACCTGATCCTAACAGGGTGTTTGAAATTTACCGTGATAAGATAATTCCCTATTTCAAGGAACTATGATCATCAATTCCTGAAAACACCGACAATTAAAAAGAAATAATGTGTAATTTTTCGGAAACCCATGCTGTCTTACTATAATTAGTTAGTGCACTCCTGAAGTGACTCCTACCAAGCCTTGTGGCTATAGATTTATAAAGAGAAAGAGTCGTATTTTTACAAATATTTTCAGGGTGTATTTATGCCGCCAGTTCCACAGTTTGGTGCTCATTTGCCTAATGCTCCTCTCTCCGACATTTACGACGCCGTTTCCTATGCTAATAACAATGGCTTCGACTCCGTATGGGTTGGAGATCACCTAGTAGGAGTCGGAATCAAAGTTTGGGACGCAATGGAACCTTTTCCAACGCTAGCGGGGGTAGCTTCTAGGACGAAACTAAAGCTGGGAATAAGTGTTGTTGATGCGGCAAGAAGACACCCTGCGGCGTTAGCCCAGAACATTGTAACAGTAGACCATGTTTCAAATGGAAGACTAATAGTAGGTATCGGGGTAGGGGAGTCTCCTTCCATCAAACCCTTTGGAATTAGGTGGGATAAACCAGTAAGCATAATGAGAGAAACAATAGAAATTGTCACGAAGCTTTTCTCAGGCGGCACAATCAACTATGACGGCGAGTTCTACAAGCTAAAAAACGCTTTTCTGCTCCCCCTGCCATTTCAGCAACCACACCCGCCCTTCTGGATTGCAGCTAACTCACCCAGAACAAGGAAGATAACCGCAGAACTGGGAGATGGATGGTTACCTCAAGCATTAACTCCAGACGAGTACAAAAGATTTTGGAAAGAGATAGAGAACCATGCCAAGAAAGTTGGCAGAGACCCTGAAACAATCGTAAGGGCGAACACCATATACACATCCGTTTCGAAGAAGGAAGAAGAGGGAACGAACCCCATAGAATTACCAGCAAAAATGCTTTCAGCCTACTGGCCGGAGACCTTGAAGAAGAGAGGAATACATGTTCCAGAAGAGTTTGGGCTCAATAAATTCACTTACAGCCCAGAATCAATAAAGAGAGTTATGGAGTTCACTAAAAAAGTGCCATTCGACGCGGTCGAGGACCGCTTCATTTACGGAGCCCCTGAAAATTGCATCGAGAGGATCGATAAACTCTACAAAGCTGGAAACCATTACTTTGTGTGCATACTTCTGGTTCCAACAAAACACAGAAAGAATCAATACGAACTGTGGGGTAAAAAAATAATTCCCTACTTCAAAGAACAATACGAATAACACTCATCCAGAAACAAGTTTTCACAATTACATTAGAAAGGCATATATGTCTAAAAAATTCACACCCCTCTCCAAGAAGTAGGAGTAGTTTCCCCCTCTCTATCAACCTGTCATCAACCATTCTGGTAAATTCCAAGGGGAAAAATATATTAAGATTGGAAAATAGATTTCACGACGTTAAAAAGGGCACAAGAAGAGAGAGAAACAATTACGCAACGGAGAAATAATCGAAGATATTTAAGGATTAAAGTTGATTAAAGTCTAAAAGTGGAGGGTTTATAGAATGGCTAAAGAAACAGATTTGAAAACCATCGCGTCGATTATATCGATAGCGTCCAAGTATATTATTGCAAGCGTTGTGCTAATATCTATCGGGGCCGCGAGCGGTGTCTACGCGGTTCTCACCTACTTGGTCTATGGTACCTCTATAACCTTTACATCAAGTATTGCGGTATTTTTGGTGTTATTCATCGGCCTAGCCTTAATTGCCATAGGCGTCTTCCTAACTCTTCGTAGTCTATACTGGATGCGTAGTGAAGGAATAAGATTGAGAGAAATGCTTGAGAAAGATAAAAGTAAGGGGACCCAAAGGAGGAAAAGTAATGACTCTTAGAAGGAAGATAATTTCTTTTAAAAGGAAGATAATGACTTTTGGAAGGAAGAAAGCGCCTAAGGAAAAGCCTAAAGAAAAGCGTCCTCGAACACGTTACGAGGAAATAACAGACCAAGTTTACACCAAACTTGAATGGTATGCTAAACGGTTCATAATTATTTCTGTTGTTGGAATGGTAGTGGGATTTGATGGTCTAATCTACGGGATGTTCGCTTATTACTCCTCAGTAAATCTCCTGACGACAATACTCGGTTTTCAAATGCCACCGTTACAGGATGTTTCTGTATTCTTAGGGGCCCTCATTGGTATCGTATCCCTAGCCATATCACTTGTTCTTTTAGCCTTGGGAATATTCTGGAGAATCAAAGTCGAAAGACGGAGCATATTTTAAACGGGTTTTCAATTTTTTCTTTTTTTAAATTTAAACGTTATACGAGTTTCTATTTTTCGGGAATATTTATATGAGCACTTGGTTCTAGGTTTAAATCCAGTATTTAATACAATAATTTCGTCAATTTTATATAAGTTACCAAATCCCAGCGATCAGTAGTTTATTTAGAATTGGACAGTGTCCATTTATTCGGAGTGTGACCTGAAATGTCTCTTACTGAAGAAGTTAAGAAGTTAGCACTTGAAATGAATGCGGATCTTGTTGGAATTTGTTCAGCTGAGAAGATGGTTGAGGGTAGAGGGAACCTCTTTGAGATAATGTCGGATGCGAGAGCACTGGTGGTCATCGCACTGGAGCACTTCGAACCAGTCTTAGATTCCGAAAATCTTCAGATTATGCAGTACAATGTACATCAGCTTTATCACGAGATTGATAGGATTCTTTACGGCTTAGCCAAATTTTTGGCTAGGAAGGGGTTTAAAGCGGTTTCCATACCAGCCTATCTTCCCGTTGACATGAGTAGGGAAACTTCGGGGTTAAAGGGAGAGGTCTCTCTCAGACACGCGGCCCAGTGTGCTGGTTTGGGGGAAATAGGTTTAAACAGACTTTTGATAACGCCCGAATACGGACCAAGAGTCAGACTTGGAGCTCTCATAACTAATGCGGATCTCACCCCCGATGAACCATTTGAGGAAAAGTTGTGTAAGAGAGAAAAGTGTGCAATCTGTGTTAAAGCCTGTCCCGTTGGAGCTATTTCCACGCAGGGAGAAGTGAACGTGTTTAAATGTGCACCAAACATCCTAAAGTACTTTATTCCCGGATTCGTAACTGCTATAAATGAACTAGCGAAAAGGAATGCTAGCTGGAAAGAAATTCAAGAATTCGCAAGAAGCCCCGAAGCATGGAAGATATTGCAAGTATTGACAACAGGAATGATTTACAACTGCTTTAACTGCATGACCAGTTGCCCAATAGGCAAAACCCCAAAGTAATTCTGCATCCCCAATTTTTGAGCAGAAAAGATACGCTGAAGGCAATACAGACTCATAAACAATGAGTATTGAGCTTATTGGATTTTGAAAATTTTTTCAACCGCTTCCACGAATCCTTCGCCAAAGGATTTCTTTGTTACGTGGTCTGCTACATCTTTGAGAATTTTTGGAGCGTTATTAAGAGCTATCCCGTATCCTACTTCCTGAAGCAGCTCTACGTCGTTTTGTCCATCACCTATCCCGAGTGCGTCCTCCGACTGATAACCAAGCGTTTCAATCGCTTTCCTCACGCCAATAGCTTTATGAACCTGAGGATCACACAGATGAATCGCGTAGCCGGAATCCAAAACGTTAATTTTTATACCTTTATCTTCCAATGTCTTCATCAGAGTCTCTCGGTCAATTGTTCTTCTAATGGCAACATCAGTGAACCTGTAGAATTGGTCGCCAGACTCCTTAACGCTGTCTCCGAAAGTTTCCTTCAGAACTTTCAGCGCCATAAGGGGTAACTCTTTTGAACCCAGTATAAGGGGCTTTTCCCAACCAAGTTTCATAACCACTCCTCCGTTCTCGGCGATTACCGGCCCGCTTATCCCCAAATAAAATTCTAGAGTCAATAAGGAGCACAATATGTTACCCGAACAGAAAACCACATGAATACCCAGATTCTCCAGCTTCCTTATTACTTCCACAGCTGGAAGGTGTAACCTGTTTTCCTGAGAGGTAAGAGTTCCATCCACATCCGTAACCAATACATGGAATTCAAGATCAACTGCCAAAACTTTCCCTTCCTTTTCCCAAAAATATAGTTAATTCTCTCCATTGCAACTATAAAAAATTAACATATAAATTGGTTGCAATTACCGAATTACGGAATTATCTTTTCACTATTTTATGACCCAATTTCATTAAAAAATTGTATTTACAAAAAGAATCAAGTATTTAAAGAGGATATTATTAAAGAATGTAGCCGAAAAAGTAAACTAGATGTTTTCAAAAATTATGGGAGTATTTTGAGGGAAACAAAAATGTTTAATGAAGGAACTTGTGAGAGGTGTGGCACTTGCCTCTCGCAGTGTCCATTTTTGCAACTACCAATAGAGAAGGCTAAGGAAGAAATTTCCAGAATGATCGAAACGAAAACTTCGGCGGAAATAATTAGGAACTGTGCCGGCTGCTCGTACTGCAACACCATTTGCCCGACACAATCAAACCCAGCCGAGCTTAGAAAAGAAATAAAATTGAGGAAAAACCGTAAAGAAGGTGTAGGAAGCCTGTTACTAATCTCCGAGGAAGCACCACTGAATTTAATGTCCATCGGATTAGAATTGGAAACCGGGGAAAAGATGGAGAACCTAAAAAAATACACGAATCCACCAAAAAATAAAAGTATGTTCTACATCGGCTGCAGCCTCTCATACATTTATACGGACTTGGTCAAAACGAAATTATTAGAGAGTTTACCCCTAGTGGGTGGAATGAAATACTGCTGCGGAGGATACGTACACAGTCTCTTCGGCGAGGAGGAAGCAAAGATAAAGGGTGAGAAATTGCTGGAGGAATTTAATGAACTCGGGGTGGAAAAGCTCATCTCCTTCTGTCCCGGCTGTGACCTAATGATTAGAGGCGTGTACCCAAAAATAATCGAAGAGTACAACATCGAGAGCCAAAGCATCATCGAATACCTAGTCGAAAAGTATCACAAAGGCGAACTAGAATTCACAAACAAAATCGGCCAAAGAATAACTTTTCATGATCCCTGTCCTTGGAGAGGTTTGAACAGGAAAATTTACGAGAGCCCAAGGGAGCTTCTCGAGATTATGGGAGCCGAAGTAGTGGAGATGAAACATATCCGGGAAAAATCTCTGTGCTGCGGCGCTCCCGTTTCATTTAGAAATAGAGAACTAGCGGAAAGAATAGCAAACAAAAGAGCATCCGAGGCGGAAGAAGCAGGAGCAGACGCAATAGCCTTCATCTGCACGGGCTGTGTTTTCGCACTGTCAAAGAATGCAGTAGAAAAAAACATCGAAGCATACTACATAACCGAACTAGCTCAGATGGCAGTCGGGGAACAACCACCGCATCGAATCGTCGAAGTCACAAATCGCGCAATAGAACTTCTGGGTAAAAGAATTAGCCAAAATCTTGGTTTAATAAAGGATAAATATTTAATCAAAAGTGGAAAAATTTATCGTCTTTAACTAATTTATAAAAAGTGAATAAAGAAGCAAAAATAAAAAAATGAGGATTTTGAAGGAAAATTAAACGGGTTTGAACGTTATCATTAATCCATTCTGTCTCTCAATGAAGCTAACTTTGATTTTTGAGCCTATAGCAACTTTTTCCGGCGCCACATCTATGAGCCTCCCGACCATAATGAAGCCCTCCTCCATCTTGGCACGGGCAACAATGTATGGAGCCTCCTTTTCGTAACCCAGTGGCGCTACGTGAATAACTGTGTAAGTATCGATTACGCCTTTATCTTTAACTTCTGTTACCTCAACGTCCTCGCTGTCACACTCTCGGCAGAGCATACTTGGTGGACTGAACACCGCACCGCAGCTCTTACACTTCAAACCCAAGAGTTTACCTTGCTTCAAGGCCTCAGCCCATTTTTCATAAGTCAAAGGATAAACCGACACCACCATAATCACCTTCTTAGGATAACGTTTACAACCACCGCTAGGTCGCCGCCCAGAGTGTCTATGTAGCCAATCTCCGCACCGTCAACCTGCCTAGGGCCAGCACCACCGCGAAGCTGAGTCACTATCTCGTAAACCTGACCCACACCAGTAGCTCCAATTGGGTGTCCTTTAGACTTTAATCCGCCGGATGTATTGATGGGTATTCTGCCGTCGAGACTCGTTTCCCCTTCTTCAACACCCTTCCAGCCCTCACCGAACTTGAAGAATCCCAGTCCTTCCGTAGCAGCAATCTCAGCAATGGTGAAACAGTCATGAAGTTCACAAACATCAATGTCCTTAGGGTCGAGTTTAGCCTGTTTATAAGCCATCCTTGAAGCCGCTTCACGGGCAATTACTCTAGTGACATCCTTCTGCATGTATGAAGGCCCACAGGACCCCATACCGGTACCAGCTACCCAGATGGGCGTGTCAGTAAGCTTCTTGGCTATGTCCTCCGAAGCCAAAATGCAGGCGGAAGCACCGTCGCTGAAGGGGCAGCATGAGTAAAGGTTCAGCGGTTCGGCTATCATTGGGGCGTTTATTGCTTTATCGAGAGTTATTTCTTTTTGGAGGTGGGCTTTGGGGTTCATGGCTCCGTTGTGGTGGTTTTTGACCGCTACCATTGCCAATAGTTCTTTTAGTTTGTCTATGGTGAGGTTGTATTTTTTGGCGTAGGCGTGTGCCATCATTGCGAACACTCCGGGGAATGTGAGTCCGGTTTTTTGCTCATATCTGGTTTCTGTTCCCATGGCGAAGGTTTTTGTGGCGAGAGGAGTTCCCATTAGTAGTGCTCTTTCTGTGCCTCCGGCCATCACTATGTTGGCTAGGCCGGCGGCTACTGCGGTGTAGGCGTCTCTAAATGCTGCTGTGGCGCTTGAGCAGGCGGTTTCGAATTTGGTGGCTGGTACGTTTTTTAGTCCTATTTCTGCCGCGCAGAATGGTGCTATGTTCATGGAGTCTTCTTCATAGTCACCGAGTACGTTTCCCAAGTATAAGGCTTCGACATCTTTCGGTGCGATATTGGCGTCGTGTATGGCATCCATTCCTGCCTCTGCAAACATTTCTACGCATGTTTTGTCTGATTTTCCATATTTTGTGGATCCTATTCCTACTACTGCTACCTTTCTCATTTTATTTCACTTCTTGTTAATCGTCTTTTGATTCTAGTTTTAAGTGTTTAAAAATATTTTCTTCAATATTTTTTGCTCTATGATTGTTTCTTTTCCTTTTGTGGGATTACTTCTCGATTGAAAACATTGAAAACCTCTCATTAAATAGCAAAATCAGTTAAGGATAATGCTTAAACCTAGAATACGAATTTAATAAAAATCGTTTATTTTTTTAAACTTTTATCTCAGATTTTTTTGGGAAACTAGAATTTGGAATTCTGGTGAATACCAGACAGACATTTCACTAAATAAGTTTATTATATAAATTAAGTATAGAAAAAATTATAATCTATAAAGGATGTAAGTATTTATAGTGAGAGACTGTCAGAATTGGAAAGCAATAATTATTGAAATACTATCAAAACCAGGTCGACCCGTATTCTAAAACGATTTTAGAAATTGTTTAATCTCTTCTACCAAGGTCTATGGTGGGTAACCAATACCCTTTGAGAAACGATGAGGTGAAAGAAGAATTGACAGAAATTAATCCTCTGTATAATGCCATAGCGTTTGGAACCCTGTTAACCTCCCTTGATAAGTTGGGATTAAAACCCATGCTTGTCGCACGACAGGCAACCAGAATACTAGCACCCATAATAGCCAATCTTGCTAAACAAATATATGGTCAAGAACCTTCAAAAAACTTGGCTGAGTTTGTAGAAAATTGGAAAGTGATGATAAAAAAAACCAGTTTGGTGGATCCAGACAAGTCGGAAATAAGTTTAGCTGATAAAGTTATCTCCATGAAATTAACCGATTGTATGTACCAAGCGATGGCTGATTTCGGAAAGTCCCAAGGCTATCCTGCATGTCCCTTGTGCATTATAAACCTTATTTTATTAAGCCTCATCAAAGCTCAAGGTATTGGTGAAGTTATAGATTTCAGCTCAAAAAAAAGTGAAACCGTTTGTTTGGTAAAAATGGTAATCGATTAGGGATACTGTACAATTAAGTAAGTATATGAATTGCAAAGCTAATTTATCTTCCCGATTTTTTCTAGTTTTCTAACTTCTATTTCTTTAATAAGATTTTAAGAATCTGAGACAAGGCTGATTGGAAAGAGATTGTGTTCCTAGAAGACTAATTGTAAATTACTAATCACTAAAGGGATAAAATGCAATTCCCATTTTTTTGATTTTCACAGTTGTTTTGAAGAATAAGTTGTTACTATTCAAAAATACATATATATCCATTAAGATTAAGTTATAATTGAACTTGCAATTTTTGTTAGTTCCAATTTTTGATTACCTGTTAGTATGAAAATTCTGCTAATTATAACAGGTAATTGATTTGATTGGAAAGCGACAATTGTTGAAACTCTTTAAAGACGCGTTGACCACTGTTTCAAAATGTTTTAGGAATATTTACGCTTTTAAAAAATGGATTGGAGATGTATCTGTGGATGACTAAAATAGATCCTTTGTATAATACTTTAGCTTTTGGGGCTATTCTGGTTGCATTGGATAAGCTGGGTGTAAACCCAATGTTAACCGCACGCTACACAAGTAGAGTGCTGGGCTCCATGTTAATTGAACTCGTAAGACAAGCAAAATCTACTAGTCTCGCAAATAACCTAGAAGAGTTTGTACAAAATTGGGCCGGAACCGTGAGAACCTTCAGATTCTTAGACCCAGAAAAATCTGAAATATCACTTTCGGGTAAAACCATCTTCATGAAAATAGTTGACTGCATGTATAAGGGCTTGGCTGATTTCGGAAGATCCCAAGGATATCCTGCGTGCCCCTTGTGCCCTATCAATCTTATTATGGCAGGCTACCTCAAGGCTAGAGGTATTGGTGAAGTGCTAGACATTAAAGTTGAAAACAGTGAAAACGTTTGTAAGGTCAAAATGGTGGTCGATTAAAAACAAGTTACACCCAACAAATCAATTTGTTAAAATCTATCTTGTAGGCTTCTCCATTTTTCTCATTTTTACCAATTCGGAAAACTGATAGCTGAAAATTAGAATAGTAGAGGATTCCACATAATTTGGATCGAAAATGATTATAGGATGTGGAGTGCCGAATTTTCACCCTACAGTGTAAGCTCTGTTATGAATCCTTCGACATTGATTTTTATGAGCAGGTGTTGACAGGAAAGCCGGATATTTTCAAGCTCAAAAAGGTAGAAAAATATGTCTGAACAACAGGGATTATTCGGAAAGTATCGTAACGGTTTCGCCTATCACGGGACGCATGCGGTTATGGCTTCTATTGGAGTGTTCTAATTCTACTAAATGCTGGCAGAGTGATAGTTGCAGGTCCCAAGAGTAAAAGAGCCTTGGAAATTTTGGGTTTCGACTTTACAAAAGATCTGGACGAGCTATAGATGCTGATAGGAAGTATCTCGAAAAAAATTGCTCGATGGCACTTTTACATGCCTCCGATATTCATTTCAGAAATAGAAAAAAATAAAAAAATAGGGTTAAATTTGGGAAGTCACTGTTTGCAAATCTTCGGGCATGCTTTGGGTTGCCTGTTTTCGATTTTTGTCCATGATTCTTACTTACCCCAGTATCTCCAGTAGTCATTATTGTTTATTCCTATCCCTAAGTCTACCAAGTAGATTAAGCCGACGAGAAGTATAATCGCTGCGCCGAGATTAATAATTCCCTGAATGTTTAAAATCCATGGTGCAGTGTAATTAAGATAAACAGGTGAAATATATGGGAAAGAAGGAGTTAACACGTATCTTAGAGGGATGCTCGCATTCTGGAAGAAAGATGTTACGCCGAGGGTTCCGACACCTAACAGAAACCATATTCCAAAGAATATCTGCGTTGCAAGACCGCTAAGTCCGTGCCCCACTGTTTCACTTTTGAAAAAGCCCAAAAAGAAAGCAGCTACGGAGACCGGTAATCCTAGGAGTATAACTGTGCCGAAATTAATGTTCAAAAGGGGTAATCCAGGAGAGTAAGAGAGTAATAAGGATGTGAAAAACTGAGCTTCCGGTGGTCCGAATAGATAAATCCCAAAATAAAGAATAGCCGCATCCATGAAAAACCCTAAGACGAGATTATAAATGAAGAACGGAATAAAGAAGTAGACAATGAATGCAACCAAAGCAAATATGAAACCTTTAAGGATAGCCTTTGTAACTGGTTCCAACATTCAAACCTCCATTTAAACCTAAACAACACTAAAGGTGGTGTTTGTGAACATATAGCCAAATGGACTTGTTACTGTGAGGTGGAGTTCATAGAAACTTCCCAGAGGTATAGTTGCGCCGGATTGTACTGTAATGTCATCTAGGAATAGACCAGGTATAAAGAGTGTAGCTGATGGCGCAGAATAGTCGCCACTACCCGAAGCTACTAAGGCTGGTGGTCCGGATATGTCATAGAGTTCGGCTTCTATGTGCAAATTATATCCTTGAAGAAAATTAAAGGAAATAAAAGTTACAGTGGCTTGCGTATCATCAATAGGATTCCGTACTGCCGGTCCAGTGGTAAGGTTACTCATAGGAGACAGAGCTCCAACTGGAGTTATGACCATGGTTGAAAAGCCTGCTAGTGAGAATGCGTACCTCACATCTAAAATATTTTGGCTCAGGAAGGATGAGGTGCTCAAAAAGTTGCCTATGGTCCCTGTTTGGTTTAAAGCGGTAAGGTTCACACGCGTCACAATAAACAATGGCATTACTGAACCATGAGGAACGTACCACAGATTAATGGTTGGTACACCGTAGATATGAAGTGATTCGTTTAGAACATTGGTAACTAGTAATATGCTGTTTATGTCATAAAACCCATAATTGGTTACGAAAATTGTGTTGATTTTTGTGACCATCCCATTGTTATCTATACTGGCGGGAAGGTCGAATGGGTTTGGGGTGACTTTGATCTGCTGTGAGACTGCTGAAAGCGCAGCCGTTACTGGTATGGCTGCTATGCCCAAAATTATTAGACCGATGAGAATTTTAAACGCCGTAAATTTTTTGACCGTAATCGATTCCTCCGAAAGTCACTCTAATGGCAAACTTTTTTGTTATATATATTTGCTTAACTTTCTAATAAAAGCTTCCAAAAGGGTAAGCAATAAATATACTAAAAAATGGAAAAAAGGCAATCCAAGGGAAATCTTTTAATTTAAAAACTATTATCCAAGAGGTAAAGTCAAGTATAAGGGTGAAGAAAACGCGTAAAAAGAAGAATGGGGCGAATCTTGAAAAGAAAAGGAGCCGGAGAAGAGGTAGTAGAACTCCAAAGAAGTTTATTTCTGACTCAATAAACCATTTTAATGTATTTTTTAAGGAATTCCACTCTACCTTTCTAACACGTAGACATCTCAAGCTTATAATTGCCTCAATTGTTGTCGGTGCACTGGGCGGTGTTGGCGCTGCGGCTTTCTTGTTTTTGATAGATTTCTTCACTAATTTTCTGTTGAGTTACCCCACAAATTTTTGGGCACCGATAATAATCCTCGTACCTGCTATAGGTGGTCTTATAGTTGCTCTTATCACCTACAAACTTGCTCCCGAAAGTGAGGGGCATGGGGTTTCTGAGGTTATGGAATCTATAGCTAGAAAGAGGGGGAGAATACGTGCCAGAGTACCAATAGTAAAGATGGTCACCTCCGCGATAACAATCGGTTCTGGAGGAAGTGCAGGAGCTGAAGGCCCAATCGTTCAGATAGTTGGAGGAGCCGGTTCAGTGGTTGGAAGACTTTTCAAAATGGATGATGAATCGGTTAAACTCCTGGTAGTTTGTGGAGCGGCGGCGGGGATAAGTGCCATATTTAAGGCTCCTCTGGGTGGAGTTTTCTTCGGCTTGGAAATCGTTTACGGAGGAATGGAAGCTATAGCATTGGTTCCTGTGGTATTATCCTCATTTGTCGCAACTATTATTGGCCAAGGAATCCTAGGAACAGAACCTCTACTCAGGCTCAGGATCTTTACGGTTGTGAATCCCTTTGAATATTTGTTGTTCTTCGCTCTGGGTGTAGCATTCGGTTTACTGAGCATCTTTTGGATAAAAATATTTCATTATATATCTGAACGATTCTAACGCCTAAGGGTGTCAAGGTATTTGAAACCAGGAATCGGAGGACTACTAATAGGTTTATAATATTTTTCTTCCCTCAGATAATAGGAGGAGGCTACCATGTGATTGATAACTTACTTTTTATTCCCGTAACCATAATCTTATTCCTTATACTTGGTTTGTTAAAGATTATAGGCACCTCGATAACATTGGGAAGCGGAGGAAGTGGGGGTGCCTTCGCCCCCATGATGTTCATAGGAGCGATGTTCGGTGGTGCCTACGGAGTTACAATGCAATGGTTGCTTTTCGGAAATACGTTTGGACCCCTCACTCCACTCCTACTGCCCTACATTGGAAGCTTAACAAGTCCTATCTTTCGATACTTTTCACCTGCTATAGCTTTTGAGCCTATGGCTTATGCATTGGTAGGCATGGCTGCACTTATAGCCTCTGGAGCCAGAGCTCCCTTAACCGGTATAGTTTTGGTCACGGAGATCACAAGAAACTATGACATGGTTCTGCCGCTTATGCTTGCTTGTATCACAGCATACCTCATAAGCCGTTTCATTATGAGAGGAGACCTCTATACGGAGACCCTCCTGAAAAAGGGCATTGACCTAGTAGAAGAGAGACATGCGGACATACTTGACCGAGCTAGGGTAGGCGATGTTATGTCCAAGCCACAAGTGGTGTCTTCCGAGATGCAGATTTTTCAGGTGCTGGAGATGATAGGCAAGTATCATTATCACGGTTTCCCTGTTTTGGATAATGGCACTTTAGTTGGTGTTATTGATGCGGATACGGTGGATAGAGAGGTGGCAGAAGGGCGCGAAACAAAAAGGGTGGGAGAAGTCGCCGATAGAAATTTGGTTACAATATTCCCCGAACAAACTCTACATGAAGCGCTAGATAAAATGCTTGAAGAGCGAAGGGATAGACTGATTGTGGTGGATCGCAAGAAGCAAAAAAATGTTATTGGTATATTAACAAGGACGGATATTCTGGAGGTCCATGAAATAAAACTAATAATGGAGCATGGAGGGGGAAAGCTAAAAGAGAAGCTTCAAAAAATTGCAAAAATTGACCAGGAATACCGCGAAGAAATGGAAATATAAATTCACAGCAATAAGGGCCTTTATAATTTAGAGAGAGGGAGAGTTAAAACTTTTATTCTAAACCTTAAATGAAATCAAATATTGTTTCCAGTTAAACACTCTAATCCTCACTATCATATGCTTAAATTTATTTTATTTGGAATAATGGTTGACTTATTCTTTCATTCTTACACTTCGGGCATCTTGAAGGCATCTTTGGCTTCTTTAAACCCTTGAAGACAAAGCCGCACTTTAGACAGGTTGGAGGCACCATAATCAGCTTGCTCTCCGTTTTCTTTAGAGTAAGAGCTATGTGGTGTAGGTCTTCAAGAATTAATCTCCTATCGAAGAATCTAAGCTCCTGGCATAAGTAGTCAAGGCTCACAGGCTCGTTTGTTCTCAATATTTTAACTATTTTTTCTCTCCTCGTGTCCCAAGCTTCCATTGTATCACCAGTATATGCAGTCACAATGGAGCTATTCTAGTGTCGCTTTAGGCGTTCAAGAATTTGCTTTGCTCCGTTTATTATCTCGTCTATGACTTCTTTTACTGTGAGTACTTTGCCGATTCTTCCAACAGCCATACCTAGGGTAAGAATCCCTGCGTCAACATCTCCTGTCTCCCAGGCTTTCTTACCTAGCTGGCCGCTTATTATTGGCAGGACTTCCTCAAGGCTGGCTCCTTTTGCTTCCATTTCTTGTGCGGTTAAGGCGGGCTTGTTCTTGATAACTCTCGAAGCCAGTTTGAAGGGCTTCCCTATGAGCAGAGTATCGCTGTCTTTGGCATTAACTATCCATTCCTTAATCTTCGGGTGCACATCACACTCTCTAGTAGCTACGAAACGTGTACCCATAACAACACCTTCAGCACCAAGGGAAAGGGCAGCAAGAAAACTTCTTGAATCGCAAATACCGCCTCCGGCACAAACGGGGATTTTAACAGCGTCAACGGTTTCTGGAACCAGTATGAGGGTTGTCACATCGTCAAGACCGGGGTGGCCTCCGCACTCGAAGCCTACAATTGAGACGGCGTCGCAGCCAATTCTCTCAGCTGTCTTGGCGTATCTGACTCCTGCGACCTTGTGAATTAGCTTTATGCCCGCCTCCTTCAGTCGGGGGACGTATGGCTCTGGACTGGTTCCCGAAGACTCAACTATTTCAATCCCTTCATCGATGAAGAGGTCGATATCCTTCTCAACTGGTCTTGGCCTCATGGCGGGAAACAGGTTTAGGTTTACGCCGAAGGGTTTTTTTGTTAGCTTTCTTGTTTTCTGAATCTCCTTACGCAGATCTTCCGGGTTCTCAAAAGTGGTGGAGGCCAGAATTCCGAGACCACCAGCGTTTGAAATGGCTGCGACAAGTTCGGCTCTTGAGAGAAGATGCATAGCTCCGCCAATAATGGGGTAATCAATATTGAAAAGTTCAGTGATCCTAGTTTTAAACATCTTTACCCACCCTAAGTACTGGTATAACTACATTAATTGCTGATAGTATAACTATTATGTTTTATATATTCTTATTGATTAGAAATGAATTATTCTTGGAAATGGTTTGAGCGAGTTGAGGTAAAAACTAGGATATAAAGGAGGGTAAGGAAAAGGGTTCAAAGTTTTGATCAAGTAAAAATTGTGCTCCGTACGTTAAACTTGATTTTTGGTGCAATTTGTTCAATGAAATGTGTCACTCCATAAACAACAGACCCAAATTCTACTTTGAAGTTACTTTCAGTAGTATCTTTTGGCATATCAGCTTCAACCCATATTCCATTCGCATCTGCACTGAAAGTTACTTCATGATGAGTGAAGTTTGCAACCAAGCAGGAATAGAAGAGGTTTTCCCTTTCCTCCTTTGGAATGTCTTTTAGTAAGGCGACTAGCGCCTTTATATTTATCCAATCCTCACTTACACGTGTTTGAACCAAAAAAGAATTCCCTGATATTCCGAAGGCAACGAAAAGCATCGAGTTTGCTTCGTCTCTCTTTATATCTTTTAAATCCATATTCTTCAGCCATTTTTCAACTTTGTCTAAAAGAGAACCTTTAATCGGCATGGATAACCACTAACCTCACAAAATAATTTTTGGTTTTAATTGTCTTGTATTCATTATTTAAAGCTTTATCCCTTTAAGCTCCTCAATGTTTAAGAAGCTTAATGAGAGTGTGAACCAATAGATTAGAGTGTTATAATACGTCCCTCTGTTCATATTCAATAAACAGAGGCGGCGGAGGGCGATCAATATTCTTGGCTCAAAATAGGTCCCTATACTCTTTTTGCGGCTTCAATAATGGGTTTCACAAAGTCTTCTGGTTCCACCATAGGTATTTCCCAATCCGGGCGCTTGAATATTTTCTTTATCTTTGATTTCACTTCTCTCTCGTCTGTGGGGTCCACTCCCTTCAGAGAGTTCTCTAGGTCTTTCAGGTAATTTTCTGGTCTGCAGTAGAAGTCTCCTGAGAACATGAGGTCTTCTATTTTTCCCTCAGGATTTATTAGGATGTGCACAACCAATTCTCTTTCTCTTTTGTTTTTTGCGAACACGAATTTGTAACCCTTTTTTAGCTTTTTCTTGGGAAATCTCGTCATACTTGAGAAGGCGAATTTGTTTTCGGGTGAATTTGCGTAGTCTCGCCACTTCTGGTATATCTCCCTTTCGGCGTCCAGTATTCCCCCTTCTTCGAATTCTACTCCCAGTGCTTTTTGGAAGGCTTCTGTAAACGCTGTCTTGAATTCCTCATTGCTGGGAGTTCTCCCGGTCTCATTCTCTACGCTGGTTATAATTTCAGACAGGTCTTTTATTCTCTTGTCTCTGAACTTCTCGGGGTGTAATATCACAACATCTTCAAAGTATTTGAAGTTGAGTTCTTTTAACGAAAGTATGCATTGCATGACCACAAAGTTTTCTCTTTCTGTGAATCCGAATCCGGTTATTTTCCGGTTTCCCACCATAACGTCACCGGCGTACCTGTACCAAGCATCTTTAACCCCCAACTTTTTGTAGCCCTCAGTGAGGGCTTCTCCCACCTTCCTGAAAGCGTCATCGAGCTTGGGGAAAAAACCCCTGTCCACGGTAAGGCCTAATCCTCTACTACCCACAGGGTCGATGAGAATAACTCCCCCACCGATTGGTCTACGCACAACATCGATATCTTTTTGCTCCGCTCCGGCGTAGTCTATAGCTAGATCCAAATCTTGGTATCTTCCGATGCTTATGGAGTACTTTGAGAAGCCTGAGAGCAGGAAAGTATTGGGGCTGATTCCCAGCATTTTTCCTTCTATTGATGTCATAGCGTAGGCGACTATATCCGGACCATCAAGGCTAGGAGCCCAGAGTAGCCTCCATTTGGCTGGCAAGATTATCCTCCCTTTTTTTCAATCTTTTTGGCAATTTAACTTTTTAAACATATTTTTTCCGCACTATTATTTAAATTCTTCTTAAAAAATATTGATGTTCCAATAGCTAATAAAAAGGCTTTGTAAACCCATTTATAACAATTAATTAACTTAAGAATTCGAAGCGTGTTATCCATCATTTGGTTGGATATTGTTTAATTAAAAAAATATTGATTTTATTCGCTTCGTATGATAAAGTTTAGGGATGTCATTTTTATCGGTTCGATGTCGGTTACACCATGAAGACTTATCCTATTTGAAAACACAGGTACGTAGTAGCAGGTAGTTTTACTATTTTTGGAAATTGATGATTGTTTTTATTTCTTCGAAGTCACTTTTGAAGGCTAAGGAGGATTTTTCGGGTGTGAGTTCTCGGGATACCAGTTTGCCTATCACTTGGGGATATTTTTTCTTTATTTCAAGTAGATCTTTTAGGCCCATTTCGAAGTGTTTTTTGTTGGAGCTTACCGACCCGAATGATACTTTGTTCCCCATCACCATATTAGTGAAAATTTTTCCGAAATCGTCACACTCTTGTATTTCCCGGTAAAGTCCTAAGAAGCACAGTGCACCATTTGATTTTAGTAGTTCACAGCACTCTAACGCCGCTGAAGCTGCCCCCGACGCCTCGACAATTATGTCAAATTTCTTCCCTAATGTGGAAAGCGGATTTTCCCTCTCATCAAGATATTCTCCTCCGACATCTCTGACGATTTGAGCCTTGGTACTCTCAACACGGTTTCTTGAAACATTGAGCACATTAAAACCCTTCAATCGAAGAACCATAGTAGCCAGTAAACCCAGTGGTCCTGCACCTATAACCAGAACGTCTTCGGGTTTCCAAACCACTCTTTCTTGAATCTTTAATAGTTGGGTAATTCCTTTTTCCGTTATGCTTAACGGTTCTAGAAATACCGCCTCATCCTTCACCTCTTCGGGAACTTTGATCAGATAACCCGCACCGGTGACAGCGTAATCGGAAGCGAACCCGTGCAGCTTTAAAATCCCATGCTCCAGATAGTCCCCCGTTGTGCACATATCGGTCTCACCCTTTCTACAGTTTAAACAGTTCTGCACGCAGGGTCTCCTAACCGTCGGCACCACAAAATCGCCAACCGAAACATTCTTCACCTTTTCTCCAATTTCATCTACAATTCCCACAGCTTCATGGCCGATTATTAAATATGGAGAACCTTCCGGGGGCACTCCAGAATAGCCGTCATTTATTTCCCTATCAGTTGCATCAATTCCCACCTTCAAAATTTTGAGCACAGCTTCATTTTCTTTAGGTTCTGGTTTGTGTACCTCCATCAACTGGACGGAATTTCTTTCAGGGGGAGTTGTAACAATAGCCCTCATTCAACGACCCTCCAATATTCCAATTCAGGAATAGTTAACATGAAAATTACATTCAACACTCAAGTAGAAAGGCCGATAAGGGTTCACCTACGTCTTTGTGAACTTACCTTCTCACTAGACCAAATACACTCGTTAATCTTTTACACAGTTTAGCGGATTTCAAACTTATCAATTTTACCCAATTTTGGATGAAAAAATAATATTGAGAAATTAAAGAATGATAAAAATATATTAAACTGGTCTGTATTGGTTAGAAACATGAATAAAGATATTGTTCTTAAAAGATTTGACAATTTA
This sequence comes from Candidatus Freyarchaeota archaeon, assembly GCA_030587365.1. Lineage (GTDB taxonomy): Archaea > Asgardarchaeota > Jordiarchaeia > Jordiarchaeales > Jordiarchaeaceae > Jordiarchaeum. Next base: position 61,532 of record JAUQZE010000023.1, read on the forward strand.
GCCCCAAATTATGATAATTACGTTCTAAAGATCGAGGGTTACTCGAAAACAATTGATAGAATTATAGAGTTAGCGAGACCCAAAAAGACGGACACTGTTTTAGACTTGGGAGTTGGAACCGGCGCAGTTAGCTTCAAACTTGCACCCAAAGTGAGGAAGGTATATGCCAGGGATATTTCTGAGCCGATGCTGCAAATCGCCAGAGAAAAGGCCTTGAAGAGTAATATCGAGAATATCGAATTTGGGTATGGTAGTTTTTCCGAGCCTAAATGCAGCGAAAAGGTTGATTTAATCGTTAGCAACCTAGCTTTCCACCACCTATTCGACGAAGAAAAAAGGGTTGCAATAAAAGCATGGTATAATATTCTAAAGCCCGGAGGAAGGGTACTCGTAGGGGATTTTATGTGGTTTTTTGACCACAAAAAGGATCCGGAGAGAGAAGAAAAACTTATTCGCAGAATTGTTAAGGATCTAAAAGACCCCAGCAAAGATTTGGAGGAGGCAATAGAAGAGCAAAAGAAGAGAGACCACCCATCTTATGTTCACGATTTAAAGGCTTTCTTTGAAGAAGCCGGTTTCAAGGTGGAAGGCATAGAGGAGATAGTGTCGCCGGCAATGGGAATAATCATCGCAAGAAAGCCTAAGCAATAATTTTTTTATAATATGCCTAATGTTTAGTTAATAATAGTTTGTGATGTTCCAAATATTTTTGGTGATGACGTTGTCCAATAAAGATGTGGTGGAGCGTTTTGATGGTGTAGCGGAAAGCTATGATGAACGCACTTCAAAATGGCCCGGGTATGATAAGCTAATAATAAGAATTGTTGAGTTAGCAAATCCCAGGGAAAGTGACATTGTGCTAGACATGGGGGCAGGAACCGGTAGTGTTTCATTCGCCTTTGCGCCAAAAGTGAGTAGGGTTGTGGCTATGGATATTGCGGAAAAAATGCTGAAGGTCGGTAGAAAAAAAGCCAAAGAGAATAATTTACAAAATGTTGAATTTAGATACGGCGACTTCGAGAACCCAAACTACAAAGAAAAAGTGGACATTATTGTAACCAACATCGCCTTCCACCATCTCACCCATGAACAAAAAAGAAAAGTAATAAGAAACTGGTACGATCTCCTTAAACCCGGAGGAAGAGTGATTATAGGAGATATGATGTTTTTCTTCGACCCGATTAAGGAGAGGGAGAGAGCAATCAAGTTAATGGCAGTTCTCGCTGAGAGATACGCGGTTAAGAAAAAGGGTGAAGATTTGAAAAGCACCATGGAGAGATACAAGAAAACAGATCACCCCATATATGTTTACACACTAAAAGAGTTTTTCGAAGAAGCAGGTTACAGGGTGACAGCGATAGAAGAAATAGTGCCACCAATCCTGGGGATAATATGCGCTCAAAAATAATAACAAACTAGTCAGGAAACAAAACTAATACTCCCATAGATTGCAGAAGATGTCTCTTTAATGTCAAAAAGCCGTGTCAGCTGAAATTTCTAGGGTTTTCTCTTTTCCTAGGGCTTAAAGGCATTTAATGGAAAAATATTTATATTTTTCCTAATTGTTATCATTATTGGTGATTATATGGTAATTATGGAGAGAAGGAATGTTGATTCCCAAGGGAGATTGCTACTACCATCTTCGTGGAGAAAGAAGCATATGGTAGACGGGGACGAGGTCTATATGGTTATTCTCGATGACAGAATTGAGATTTTGCCACTAAAATCTGACCTCAAAAAATTTGTGGATTCGGTTGAGGTTGACATCCCTGAAGGATCATTTTTGGACTATCACAAGTTAAGAAAAGAGTTAAGAAGGGAGTTCAAATGAGATTCGTGGACTCTAATGTATTCGTCTATGCCATCCTCAAACCGAAGAGAAAGCTAACAAAAGAGGAGGAAGAACTTAAAAACAAAGCCAAAATGATTTACCAAAGAATAGTCAAAAATGAGGAAGTAGTCACCTCAGTTGTACACCTCTCTGAGGTCGCAAATATACTAGAAGATGCGGCGAATCTTACCTACTCAATAAACTTCATTGAAGAAGTTTATAAGACAAAGAACATTCAAATAGAAGGAGTTACCAAAGAAGACTACTTTTCAGCCACCCTAGAAGCTAAAAACAAAAACATAAGCATAAACGACATGCTAGCATACCTAATAATGTTAAGAAGAGGAATAGAAGAGATATTTTCCTTTGACAGACACTTCGACAATCTAAAGGTAGTTAGATTGGAAGACTGATATAGGAATGGTGAAAATTTATGGCGTCCGGTAAAGAAATAAAAAAATCTTTGGAGAAATGGACAAGTATATTGGAGCGTCCGGAAATTGCTGAGAAATTTGAGGGATATAACAAAACTATGCAATTTATTTTTCCAGATATTAACTTTAAATTGCAGTTAATTTTCCGGGATAAAAAAGTGCGAGTTGAAGAGGATTTGGATGAAAAAGCGGAAATGAGTTTGGAGGTTAATTCGGACATTTTTCTACAAATATTAAATGGTGAAGTTGATCCCATGGACGCTTTCATGGAAGGCACACTTAAACCTAGAGGAACCATGTCGGATTTGGAAAAGTTGCAAATTTTTATTAGCGAGAGAGGTTGAACTTACTGAAAAAGGGTAAGATTTAGCCAATGGGCTCATTGATTGATATTTTTATCAATTTTTTATGAAGATGTATTCGTGTAAGGTGGATTTTATGGATTTTGTAAAATTTGGTATAATTGGGTGCGGAATTGCTTCCATGTACCACGTTTTGGCTTTCAAGAATGTTCCAAATCCCAAACTAAAGTTCGTCGCCGCGTATGACGTGAATGAGAAAGCTTTGACCAATTTTGCAAAGAAGCATAAAGCGACACCTTATAATAGCTTAGAAGGACTTCTTCATAGCGATATTGACGCTGTGCTTATACTGCTTCCACACTATTTACACGCACCAGTAACCAAGGCTGCGGCGGAAGCTGGAAAACACGTACTCTGTGAAAAGCCTATGGCATGCACACTTGAAGAGTGCGATGAAATGATTGCCGCCACTAAGAAAGCCGGTGTAAAATTCATGATTGCGGAAAATCATCGTTTCCTTCCCGCCCATAAACTAATAAAAGATTTAGTGGAACGAGATTTTATTGGAGATATTTTTCTCGGTCGAACTTATGAAGGGGCGTATGATGACCCAAACAATTTTCTCGATCCAAACATTTGGCATTTTACCTATGATAAGGGAGGCGGAGGAGTGGTTGCGGATCAGGGAGTCCACAAATTTTCCCTCTTGAATTGGCTTATCGGTGAAGTTGATTCTGCACAGTGCTGGCTGGGAAAAGCATTTGACAGCCCCCCTAATAAGGGAGAGGACAACGGGATTATTCTCCTGCGTTACAAGAGTGGAGCTATGATAGATGTAGTGGTTACCTCCACCGCTATTCATCCACTTAACAATACACTGGAATTACATGGAACTAAAGGCACAATACTGGAAGATCATTCATGGGAAAAGCCTGTCAAAATTTTATCGTCACATAAAGATGCAGAAAAAAAGGGAGAATTCTACAGCCCCTTAAAAGAGATAGAACACGGTCCCTATCCAAAATATTACACCATTTCTGCCTACTATGAAGACACACATTTTGCTGAGTGTATACTGAATGATACTACTCCCGAATTTACTCCTGAACAAGCAAAGGAAGCTGTCGCAGTGGTACTTCTCGCTTATCTTTCTGCTAAAAAGGGAACTATTGCTACCATTGACGAATTAAGGATTATCGCCAAAAAAAGAGAAACAAAAAGCATACTAGAGGGACTGGAAAAAGTGACACAAAAAAATTATAAAAATATGAGATGGCGATGAAAGACAGCACCAGAGCGCAACCCTTAATCACTTGAAACACTACAGCGATGAGAAAATCAAGATGTAAAGGATTAATTGTTCGTAAGGCCATGGATTGAGCTGCCATACTGTAAAATTTAGAATCGCCGCAAAACTTTATTTTATGAGTTAAAGTGAGAACAAGTCTAAAAAATTTATCGCCACACAATTGACATTAATATCCTACTTGACCATGAAATGCAGAATTGCGTAGAACTGTTCCAAAAAGCTTTTCTATAAGCCGACCTTTTACAGAGAACATATTTAGAAAAAATTTTTGGGAGAAGGTTTTATGGATGTAAAACAGGCAATAAACGAGAGAAGGGCTTATCGCTCATTGGAGCCTGTAAAAATAACAGAGCAGTTAGTCAAGGATCTTGCTGAAAGCGCTCAACTGACCCCTTCTTGTTTAATAATCGACCCGGGAGGTTCGTTTTTGTATATGCGCCTAAAGCTCTGGAGAAAGTGTATTCTTGCTTGGATAAAGGCAACGAATGGGCAAAGGCAAGTTCCATGATTATAGCAGTTTTCAGTAGGAAAGAAAATGATTGTTTCATTAAACCAAGAGAATATTATCTATTCGACACGGGTATGGCGACAGCGTTTATTATACTGAGAGCCGCTGAACTGGGACTAGTTGCTCATCCTATAGCGGGATACGATGAGGTACGGGTGAAGAAGGTGCTTAATATTATTCCAGAGGATATGATAGTCATCACATTGGTTATCGTTGGTAAACATTCGGAAACCATAAGCCCCGTCCTTTCGGATAAACAAAAAGAGAGTGAAACGAAAAGACCAGAAAGACTACCTCTCGAAAAATTCGCCTATAAAAACACTTTCAAACAATAAAAATTACAAAAAATATTTTATTTTATTCTATTCCTTTTCTTGGGATTCTTTTCTTTCCTTAATATTTAGTACTATTTCAAAATTCGGACCGCAACCACTGGCAGGAGCACAACCACTATAACCATGATTAGAATTCTTCCCGTAGCGGTCTTTTGATTTCTTTCTTCCTTCTTCCTTTTTTGTACCCACATCACTCAACTCCTAAGTTATGTTAATAAACAAGCTACGTTTTTTATAATAACTTTTGCGTGGTTTCGCGCAACATTTTTTTGAAAATAAAAAGTGGGAGTAAGAAGGTAGTCGAATTTTGATTATGCAAGAACCAGCACTTTGTCTGCATCAGACGCTATGTCTAGAAATGTAGCAGCACCGACGATATCTTCCACTTCGGGTATCAGATCTTCTTTCTTAAGACCGAAAAGTTCTAGAGTTGTTGAACATGCATGTAGATGTACTTTACCTGTTTTCACTAGTTCACTTAACATCTCCGATGGCTTCTTGAATCCAGACTTCATCATTTTCCGCTTCATCATCCACGTAGCAAGGCTTCTCATTCCAGGTGGCATTTGGACTTTCGCCTTGTCTGCTTTTCCCTTCCTCAGAAGGTTTAGTCCCCAGAATGTGAAGAACATATGAGTTTCAACATCCATGGCTACTCCGGTTCTTGAAAGTATTATGCTCATCATCAGTTTTTCAAACTTGTCGCTCCCAACAATAAATGCCATAGTTTCCATTTTTCAATTCACCCCTTTTTCTATCCTTTTGCTAAAATTTTATCACGCATATTTATCTTCAACGTATAGTGAGCCCCCTTTCTTTTTAGGTACCAAGAAATCTAACAGTTTCTAAAATTCTCCTTTGCCTTCTCCTCTGAAACTTTTTCTATTGCCCTTCTAATTGATCGATAAGTCCAGAAAATGCTCGCCCAGCTATTTTGAGAAGTGATTAATGGTTCCTTTAGAGAAAACTATACGTTGAATCATTCGTAATCCAATATAGACCTCCAAGTTGAATATATATAAATATTTCTTAAAAAATGGGGATATTTGTTTCATTTTTATTGTATAAACGGAACAAATATATGTTAGTATGAATACGTCTTAAAATAAAAACCAGATGTTAACCGAATAATATAAAAAACTAACACTAAAAGAAGTAAAAAGGAGGGCTTTATGATGGACTCTTTGGATGATGTGGATTTTAGAATCCTAGAAATACTAGAGAGAAATGCTAGGGCGTCTTTCAGAGAAATAGCTATGGAACTGGGTATAGGGGTTTCAACGGTGAGTAGGCGAATAGCGGCTATGGAGGAGATGGATATCATTTCTGGATACTCGGTCAAGTTGAACTATGAAAAGTTGGCTAAAGAGGTGGGGTTGAATTTCTTTCCTATCTGTTTCTTTATCCGGATACGCCCGGGTTATGAAGTTAGGAGAGTTATAGAGGAAATAGCTGGAACCGAGCATTTTGAAGGCATATGTTATATCTACCATGTTGCTGGGGATTTTGAAATTGCGGCCATGGCGAGGTGTCTCGATAGAAAGGAAACGACGAGACTTGTTGAGAGTATTTCCAAAATTGAAGGAGTTGAGAGGGTTACGCCCCACGCCGTTTTGGAAACCTACAAAGAAGAGGTAGGACCAAAGGTAAGTGTTCTTCGAAAATTAAAAAATAGCAAAAGTTAAATAATTAAAAATTGAAGGATGAGTTTCTCAATTAGGTGCTAACCTCTCATTCTGAGGAGCTTTGGTATTTCTTCGGGTTTAAAATCGATGTTTGAGAAGATTTTATTTTCTATTTCGAAGGCTTTCCGTTCTAAGTTGTTTATTACTTTTATGGACTCTTCGTCTTTGCCGTAACGTTCTTTGAGGTATTGGAATCTTTCTTTTAGGGTTACTATATCGGAGTGGCGGACTCGTTTATCGGAATAGTTCACCACTTCCTCCTCTTTTATTTTAGATGAATCGTTATTCTGATCTAGAAAAACGTGTTGCTTTACAATTTCGGCAACTTCATTATAACCTAATTTTCTCAGCAGAAGCCATGCATCATGTGCGTGTCCGGTTCCACTTCTTAGGCTGTCAATCTTTTTAATGTCATGTAAAAGGGCTGCTGCTTCTATTTCGTTAATGTTTAGGTTAAAACCCTTTTTGTTTAGTTCCTTTGCGAGAAATACCGCTACCCTGCTAACGATTAGGCTATGAGTTATAATGTTCCTTGGCACATTATGTGATCTTAATAGTTCTAGGCATTGTTCTCTGCTCGGTATCATAGTCTCATCGTAAATCTATTAAGAATTTTTTTATTTTTAAATTCTTTCTTTTCGGTGACTCTATTCAGAAGAGTAATTTGGAAATTAAGTATCCTTTCAGGCGTTTTTAAAATAATTTTAATCTATAAAAAGTCTAAAATAACTAGTTAAGTGGCTTCTATTAACGAATTCTACAGTATGACTTTTTAGAGTTTAGAGTGTATCTGGTAAATTTATTAATCGAGAAAGCGTTTCAACATAGCGGAAGCCTTCGTGTCTTATTTTCTTCTCTTGTGCAAGGTGTAAAGCTAGAAAGTGTAGGGGTTGCATGTATTGAATTGTTGAGAATTCTTCGTCTAAACCCTTCGGCATTTGGACAGAGTATGTTGAGTTGTTTAACATTTCGGAGTCATTTTCCTCGCACACTGTATAGGTCGGAATGTTCATGTTTTTGAGTTCCTTCAGTATCTGTATTGTTCGGGTTCTGCTCTTTCCGGGTTGGGCTATCATTATTACCGGGGTCTTCCCTTCGTCCAGTATCATCATTTGGTAGTGGCAGAATTCCTCCACCTCTACCGCTTCGCTGTGCACCCAGCTAAGTTCTTTCAGTAATACCTGACCGAATAGAGCGGTTCCATATCCGGGCCCTCCTCCCACAAAGTGGAAGTCGCTACATTTCGAGAAAGCCTTTGCCGCCTTCATTGTAATTCGGGGATTATCCGGGTGGTAAACGGTGCTTTCCATTAATTTTGGTAGATTAACTATTTGCTGTTCTAGTCTTTTGAATTCTTCCTGAGAGAGATGTTTTCGGTTTCTTCCCAAGTACATGGCGAGGGCGTAAATTGCTGCTAGGGCTGCGGAGGAGGTGCTTGAGGGATATCCGAACCGTTCTTCTATTCTGGTAAAGATTGTTTTATAAGCAATTTCAGTAAGAGGGCTTTTTTCATTATCTGTTATTCCAATAATTACTGCGTCCTGCTTTTTAGCGTAATTACAAGCTTCGAGAACGCGAGGAGTTTTTCCAGAAGCCGAAATGGCGACCACCAAGCTACTCTCATCGACTCTCCTGTACCTTGCGAATTCCAGAGCTTCCTCCGCCTCGGTGGTTAACCCACTTGTGTTTTCCACAGCGTATCTTCCCGAAACCGCGGCGAAGTACGAGTCTCCACAACCAATTAAAAAGACATGATTCGGATTTCGTTCTCTTATTTCTTTCGCTAAATCTTCAATTTCTCCTAGAGGTTCTAGTGTTCTTTTTATATCCATGTGCCGATTGAGTACGCTGTTTTTTGTAACCCTCAAAAAATTACTAATCAGTTGTAACCCTCCTATGATGCTATAGTATATTATCATTGTTGACTAGGGATTTATTAATAGAGTTTTTGGAGATGTCTTGGATCAGGTAGTTTAGCGTAAGTTTTAACTATTTAGCTTGTTACTGTTTTTCAAAGGAGGTATCCGGTGTGCGTTTTGACAGAGCAGTTAAAAGTTTAGAGAGGATGCTCAGTCAGAAGCATGAGTACGAGATCTTAGAAGAGGATGAAGAGGAAGAGGAGTTTGAAGCCGGATACATTCCCAATTGGATTATAGATTCTTATTACATACAGGTAATGAGACTCAAAAATAAGTTGCTTAAGGAGTACGAGGGAGTGGCTCTGGAGAAGGCGGTTCCTGGCGAGATTATTTCGAATGATGTTGGAGAGTGCTATTTGATTAGTTCTGATTGTCCGTCGGATTTTTATAATCCCTCTGAGGGGGCTCGGGAGGCTATTATTTCTAATCTCAAGTTTCTCCGGGGGATCGGTGAAAAAACCGAAGCCGAGCTTAAGAGGCGGGGATATCAGACTATTGCGGATTTAACTAGGCATCCCAAGTGGAGGAATTCGGCTAAAGAGTTTCTCGATTTACTGGATATGAGCCAATTTAAAAGTGTTCAGGAAACTATGTGGCGTCGGATTCCTAAGTCGCATCCCTTTTCTTTCCGTTTGGCGGGACTGAATCGAGATGAGGATTTCGCCATAATAGATATTGAAACCATGGGTCTTTTTTCTAGACCGATAATCCTTTTAGGAGTAGCTCACCCTTGCGAGGGAAGATTAAAAGTTAATCAGTATCTTGTGAGAGAGGTCTCGGAAGAGAACGTAGCGTTAAAAGCCTTTACTGAGGAGTTGGAACATTACAGCGCAATTATCTCGTTTAATGGCAGGACGTTTGACATTCCTTTCATCGAACAACGACTCAATTACTATGGGCTTAACAAAAATATTGATAAAGCGCATTTCGACCTCCTGCATTTTATTCGAAGAGCGTGGCGTCACACGGTTCCTAATTGCAGACTCCCCACCGTGGAAGAGTGCATACTGGGATTAAGACGCGAGAATGAGGTCCCAGGGGCTCTAGTTCCCGAGTTCTACAGAGAGTATCTTGAAACAGGGAATGTGGGAACCCTAGTCGCAATAATTAATCATAACCGGCAAGACGTCGTCAGCCTATCCCAATTATTTTCAAAGTTAAGCGAGGCATTAGTACAATGACCGCGAGTCCCGCGGATTTTATCAACGAAATCCAGCACAGTGTTTCCTACAATGGTCAGATAGAACATGTGGAAGTAATTCCTGCTAGAGAGGCTAAGTACGGTAAGCTTGACACGAAGCTCCCAGAACCCTTGCAGAAATATCTGGAAAAATGGAGAATAAGGCTTTACTCACATCAGGCGAGAGCAATAAACGAAATAAGGAAAGGCAAAAACGTTATCATCACAACCCCCACAGCTTCGGGAAAAACTCTGTGTTTTAATTTACCCGTTTTGGAAAGGATCTATGGTAATCCCAAGGCTACAGCCTTGTACCTGTATCCTTTAAAGGCATTAACCAACGACCAGCTCAAAGTTTTAAGGCAAATGGAGCAGGAGACAGGGATTAACCTTAATTCAAATGTTTATGATGGTGATACGCCGTCCAATCTCCGTCCGAAAATTAGACGGGAATCTAATATTGTTCTAAGTAACCCTTACGGGGTTCACCTTTACTTGCCGTGGCATAACAAGTGGGTGAGGTTCTATAGCAACTTGGCATTCATTGTTCTGGACGAGGTGCACATCTACCGGGGTGTGTTCGGCTCCAACATGGCTATGCTCATGAGACGCCTACTTCGAATATGTGAACATTACGGTTCCAATCCTCAGATAATACTCTCCTCGGCTACCATAGCGAATCCCGAGGAACTTTCATCGAGACTCACTGGGAAAGAGTTTGAGGTTGTTTCTGAGGATGGATCAGCCCATGGAAAAAAATACTTCGTGTTCTGGAATCCTCCCCTCATCGGCAAGGGTGTTCGAGACTCTCCACACCAGGAAACCAAAGATCTTCTCGCAAAGCATGTGGCAAACGGTATTCAGACTCTTTGTTTCACCATTTCTAGAAAAATGGCTGAGCTGATAGCAAGATGGACGAGGGAGGAAATTCCCGAACTAAAGGAGAAGATAACCTCTTATAGGGCGGGGTATCTTCCCTCCGAAAGAAGAGAAATTGAAAAGAGGCTGAGAGAAAAGCAACTTTTAGGTGTGGCGTCCACCAGCGCTCTAGAACTGGGTATAGATATTGGTTCACTGGACGCAGTAATAATTTCGGGTTATCCGGGAACCATGATATCCACCTGGCAACAAGCAGGCAGAGCTGGTAGAGGAACGGAAGACGCTCTTGCTACCCTGGTGGCGTTTCAAAATCCGCTTGACCAGTACTTCATGAAGCATCCGGACAAATTTTTTGGAAAACCTCATGAACACGCAATCATAGACCTTGAGAATCCGTATATTAATATCGGCCATTTGATGTGCGCTGCTGCTGAACTCCCGTTAAAGAATTCTGATTCTAAATATTTCTCACCCTCAAATATCAAAAACGAGGACTCAGATTCTTCTAACCCGTTTTTATCAACTCTAAAAATTCTCGAAAACAAAAAAATAATTATGAAGAACCCTAAAGGATTTGTTTACGCGGGAACCCGTAGAGCTGTAGACATGGTTTCCCTAGACAGTATCTCCAGCGATCAGGTGAAGGTTATTTGTGAAGGTAAAGTTCTTGAGATAATAGACCGTAACCGGGCTTATTCTGAAGCTCATAGAGGATCAATTTTTTTACATCAGGGTGAAACGTACTTTGTTGAAGATTTAGACTTGGATAATAGAGTCGCCTATGTTAGGAAGGAGGATGTCGATTACTATACAGAAGCAGCGGAAACATCTGACATAGAAATAATCCGAGAATTCGAAGAGAAGGGCTGCAATGATTTTACGGTGAAGGTGGGTGAGGTTACCGTCACCAAGCGGTATAACAAGTACTTTTTGAAGAAGTACGACGAGGTTCTAGATGTCGAACCACTGGAGCTTCCACCAATTGTCTTCGATACAACCGCACTCTGGTTTATTATCCCAGACCACGTAATAGGAGAAGTTAAAGAAAAGAACCTAGATTTTGAGGGAGGAATACACGCTGTTGAGCACGCCATGATTGCTATGACACCCTACTTTGCGCTCTGCGACCGCAGAGACATCGGCGGAGTTTCAACCGAAGAGCACCTGAACACTGGAAAGCCAACCATATTCATATACGATGGCTACCAGGGAGGCATAGGGATAAGTGAAAAAAACTACCAGCTCTTCCAAGAATTGGCAAGCAACACCTTGGAACTAATTGAGAGCTGCGAGTGCGAAGACGGTTGCCCTTCATGCATTTACTCCCCGAAGTGCGGAAATAACAACGAACCATTGGATAAAAGGGCTGCAATGATAATATTGAAGGCACTTAAGAACTCATCTAAAAAAAGAACAGTAAACATACGATAACAAGATCGCCGATTTAAACAGTGGATAAACAGTCCAGCTATAGTCAATTTTACATAAATGAAGCTTAGCCCTTTCAAAGACTTCATAAATGGAAATTTTGATTAGCATATTTATTCACTGTTAGGATGGCAGTCAAACATTGCTTATGTCCAAATGATGTTTACTTCTTGAAGATTTACTAGTTCTTTGTCGTTTGTTAGGAGAGCATCCGCTTTGAGAGCTTTGGCTGTTAAAATTATAATCTTGTCGTGAAGCTCTTTAGCCTTGGTGGATTTAAAGAGATTTAAAACCTTTTCATCGAAGGGGTAGTATCGAAATGTTACTGCTTCCGACATTTTGTTTCTAAGTTTATCCCATCGTTCTAGCCAATCCTTTTTCTCAAAGAGATAATAGAGTTCGGCTGCGGCTATCGTAGGCAGGTATACAACAGCCCTTCCCTTTTCTGCTTCTTTAAAAACTTCGTCTGCACCATGTGGAAGCCTACCAAGGAGAAAGTGCAGAAAGGCCACGGCATCAGATACGTATGTTTTCATCTAACTCAACTTTGTGAGGCTTTTTTTAGCTTCAGCTAGAATACCCTCAAGCTCTTCTACGTCGACATCGAGGTCTTTAAGTAATCCCCTTAACTCAGATGTTTCCTCTTCTCTCTTTATTAAAACGCCTTTCTCAAGAGGAATTATGAGTATCTCGTCTCCCTCGTTGATGTGGTAAACTTCACGGATGGGTTTAGGAATAACAATCTGACCTTTAGAACTAACTTTAACCTTAAATAATTGGTCAAGTGAAACCATAATTACCACCGATATATCTTACATTTTCTTACAAATAAATCTTACCCAACCTTAAAAAGCAGTCATCAGATTCTTCACACTGAATGGAGGAATAAACTATTTTCTTACGCCAACCGGGTAAAATTTTGGATGAAAAGTTTTGCATTTTTTTGTTTAGGTTTTTTTAAAGTTAAATTATTAATTGTTATAAAGAAAATAAGAATGATGTATAAGTACATCAGTAGTATAATATTCTTTGTTGACGGTTTGTTTGGAAATATTTACAAAATTAATAAAAATAGAGTATAACAGTTTAATGGTAGGAACATTTACAAAATTTATTTACTAATTTTATTACCTCCACTATCAAATAAGTGAGAAACATGAAACAGCGTACCGAAAAGAAACGACAAACTATACCCCTGCAAATTTTTAAGGGTCACGAGAAATGTGTGACCACCGTAGCTTGGACCGCTGATGGGATTTCTTGCCTCTCTGGAGCGCTGGACGGAACGGTTCGTGTTTGGAATATCCAGACCGGTTGCTGCGACAGAATTATTTGTACTCAGGGAGGAGTGAAAGACCTAGCTGTAAGCCCGGACGGCAGATTCGCAGTCGGGACGGATAAAACGGGAGCGCCCGTATGGAACATTCGAACTGGCGAGTGCTTACGTACATTCTCGAACCAACTTGGGGATGTTTCCTGTGTGGCTTGGGCTCCCGATGGAAAACTGGTTATCGTGGGATCGGTGGGAGAGATCCGCATCTGGGAACTCTCAACCGGCAAATGCAGAACGGTCATCACCGGTTTGGATAATCAGTTGACATCGGTTGCCGTTAGCCCAGATGGCCGCTTCGTGCTGTCGGCAGATCAATATGATATGCTGACGCTCTGCGAGTTTACCACGGGTCGGCGTCTGTGGAGAGTCGGCAACTTCGATAAATGGCGGCTCACCCTTCCCGATTGCGGGGGGGAGTTCTGCAAGCATCAGGATGCCGGCGGCTCTGGTCCCAGTAGCGGAGGCGGGGGGCAATATGTTGCCTTCGGACGTGAAGGCTCAGTAGCCCTTGCAGGTAATAGAGATGGTACACTGCTTCTGTGGGAGATTCCAAGCGGCAAACTACTGGAAACTTTGCCGGCTATCCAAGGAGAAGTGTTATGCGTCGCTATCTGCCCGGACGCGCGTCGAGGTCTCTCTGGTGGTAGGGACGGAGTCCTTCGGCTTTGGGATCTGACGAGCCATAGGTGCATTCGCGAAATGGCAGTTCAGGGGGCTGTGATAACATCTGTAGCGGTGAGTCCTGACGGCCGATATGTGCTCTCGGGTGGTTCGGACAAAGATGTCCATTTGTGGAAGCTACCGCGACCGATTCGAGCTACCTGAGAAATGTGTGTTTTCACATTATTACGACTGGCATTTGTTTAAATTTAGAGTGATAAATGAGCTTTTTGTTTGCCCTCGTTTTGGTTAACTATTTTGGGTTTATTTAACGAAATTAGTGGATTCTTTCCTTGTCGAATCTTATCATTGCGCCGCTAATTTTTTCTTCGGGTATTTCTTCCCGCACTCTTATCATGGTTATGGCTTCTTTGGGGCATTTGTGGGAGCATACTCTACATCCTATGCGTCTTTCTTCCAAGATCATTATTTTGTCATCGGATAAATCCTCGTTGTGTGGGTAGTGGTACTACATGGCTTCCATGGGACAGTTTTTGACCCAGGTTTCGCAGAGTTTAAAGGCTTCACGGTCGATCTGCTCTCAAAAATTAGCCGAATCATAACCGAGAGACAGGGGAACCCATCCAAATAAATAAGTAGACACTATCTTCATGTCGGGGGAAAGGTTTATTTTCTTCGTTACCTATTTACGTTTTTCTAAACAATTGTTAATATTGTACAATTCTTGATGGTGAGAACAATGCACGATACTTCTTTGCCCAAGATAGGTAAAATTTCACCAGAAATATTTGACGAAATAATTTATCCCCACTTGGGATCCAAAAACAAGAAAGTTATCGTTGGTCCGAGGCACGGGGTAGATTTCGGAGTAGTAGATTTGGGAAAACAGGTAATGATACTTACCACCGACCCCGTGTTCATAGTTCCCGAGTACGGATGGGAGAGGTCGGCTTGGTTTGCGGTGCACATTCTGGCTAGCGACGAGGCTGTTAGCGGTATAAAACCCGCTTACCTGTCGATTGATCTCAACCTGCCCATGGAGATGACCAAGGAGGAGTTGAAAAAGGTCTGGACGATTATGCACGAGGAGTGTGTTAAGCTGGGTATAACTGTGGTTTGTGGTCATACCGGCCGCTACACGGGTTGCAACTATCCCATGGTAGGAGGCGGAACAGTAATCGGTATCGGCCCAAAAGATAGTTACGTTACCTCCGAAATGGCTAAACCCGGGGATAAGGTAATCGTCACTAAGGGTCCCGCGATTGAGACCACCGGCATCTTCGCTACGCTGTTTCCCGAAATTCTTGAGGAAAAGTTTGGTAAAGAATTTGCAGAACGGGCTAAGGATGTGTTTTGGATGCAGTCCGTGGTTAAAGATGCTCTGGTTGCCGTCGGGGTCGGCGTTAGAGAAAGGGGAGTAACCGCTATGCACGATGCCACCGAGTGTGGGGTGTGGGGTGGACTCTACGAGATATCGCAGGCAAGCAAAGCGGGTATGGTAATCAATCAGGATGACATCATTCTTCTGGAAGAGGTGCGATTAGTTTGCGAGTATTTCTCCAAGTTAACCGGCGTGAATGTGGATCCCTTCAAAGCCATAAGTGAGGGAACTCTTCTGCTGACCGCTAAACCCGAAAAGGCGGAGAAAGTGGTGGCTGCATTAAACTCGGAAAACATTCCCTCATCCATTGTGGGCGCTGTTGTACCTCAAGAGGAGGGAATAACTGTGGTAAAGGGAGACGGAGAAGAGATGAAGCTTACTCATCCCAAAGAGGATCCCTTTTGGCCTGCTTTCTATAAAACGCTGGAAATAATTGAGGAAAGGTCAAAACAGTCAAAACCAGTCTCAAAGGGAGGTTTGTAGTGAGTGTTAATAAAATCTTCAACCGTGAGGGAAAGCCCTGATTACCTTCAAATGAGTCTAGCAGCTGCAATGACGTTAGGTTTCGAAAACGGTTCATTCTATCGCGGTGCCAAACTTTACTGCGTTAACCTGCTTTTAACCTATGAGAAGGGTTGTGGAGCCAGTTGCGCGTACTGTGGCTTGAGCCGTGCCAGAAAGATGGGTGCTGATTTTAGAAGTAAATCGTTCATTCGTGTGGACTGGCCGATTTATCCATTGGATGAAATTGTTTCCAAGTTGAATTCCTCTTTTTGTTCCCATGTGGAGAGGGTTTGTGTTTCGATGGTAACGAATCCAAGGGCGTGTGAAGATGCCCTTACTGTTGTTAAAAATATTCGAACACGGACTCAGCATCTAATTTCTACGCTAATCTGTCCGACCGTAATTAATGGAGATTGGCTGAGTGACTTGAAGGAATGCGGCTGCGATAAAGTTGGTGTTGCGATCGATACTGCCACACCAGAGTTATTTGACAGGTTAAGGGGTAGAGGAGTAAACGGACCCCACAAGTGGTCTCATTACTGGGATATTATTGAAAGGTCTCTCGAAGTGTTTGGAACGGGGAATGTTGGGGTTCACTTGATGGTGGGCCTCGACGAGACCGAATCAGAAATGGCGTTCGTTATTCAAAGGATAATAGACATGGGGGCAAGAGTTCACCTTTTTTCTTTCTTTCCTGAGCCTCTCTCGTTCATGGAAACTCATCCCCAACCGAGCATCGGTCAATACCGCCGTATACAATTGGTTTCGCATCTAATTTCCAACGATCTGACTCACTTCGAAAAGCTAGTGTTTAATGAGCAGGGTCAAATCATAGATTTTGGTCTGAACAAAGCACAATTAGACTCTTACATTTCGGAAGGAAAACCTTTCATGACAACTGGGTGCCCCGGGAAAACTCTGAATGCTGCCTGCAATAGACCTTACGCAAATTGCACTCCATTTCAAGCGTATATGGGTGAGTTAAGAAATTTTCCTTTCGAGCCCAATCGAGAAGATGTCGAAATAATAAAGAGGCAAGTGTCTGATTACTCCAACAAACCTGCAATTCCGACCCTTGACAGAGCTGAAATTTTTATCAATGACACGCCTTGTTCGGATTAACTAAGAAGGAGGGAAAACTTTGCAGACCGCACCAATTTTCGCTAATCGTAAAACTGCTCTGGATATTAAAATTAGAAATTTTGGGGAAGACCTCTGGTGTTATTCTCCCTCCCTGCTAACTTACTCCATCGATCAGCATGAACCGGAAGACAGTTTCCGATTCATCCCCATAAGCATCACAGGTCAAAGGTGCCAGTTACAATGTGATCATTGCAGAGGACAAATTTTAAAGTCAATGTTTCCAGCTGAGACTCCGAATAGTCTAGAAGCTTTAATCAATAATTTCGCGCACAAAAAAACTGAGGGAATTCTAATCAGCGGTGGTTCACTATTAAATGGTTCAGTTCCCTTAATAAGATTCATTCCTGCGCTTAAAAAAATTAAGGAACAGTATGATTTATCCTTGGTTATACATACTGGTTTAGTTGCCCAAGACTTGGCGGTGGGTCTCGCTGAGGTGGGTGTTGATGCAGTGATGCTCGATATTATTGGGGACAATGAAACTATAATAAACGTGTGCCATTTACAAAAAACCACTAATGATTTTGAACTCTCATTGAAACTGCTTGAGCGATATAACATTCCGACCGTTCCTCATATTATTGTTGGACTAAATTATGGAAAATCGGCTGGAGAACTAAAAGCTGTTGATATAATCGCGAAATACCCCCTTAAAGCCTTAGTTGTAGTGGCGTTGATGCCATTGGAAAACACACCTATGGAGGCTGTCACACCACCAAGACCTACTGACATATCTAATGTCATCACTTATAGCAGGATGAAGTTTCCAAAAACACCAATAATACTGGGTTGCGCGCGTCCTAGGGGTACTCACAAAATTTCGACTGACATATTGGCTATCAAATCTGGAGTTAATGGTATAGCGTTTATCAGTCAGGAAGGGGCGGATTACGCCAAGAAACGGGGATACCAATTGCGGTTTAGTGACCATTGCTGTTCCCTAATTTTCAAAGACATAAGATTGTTAGAAACCGTGGAGAGTGCGTGACAGTGCAGTGGCGTGTAATAAGGGATAAAGTTTATCCGGCTCCAGAGGGGCTTGCTTTGGATGAAACTTTGCTGAAAAGTGTGGAGGACAGAGAATCCGAGAATGTCTTACGCCTCTATTTTTTCTCTCCCCCCTCTGTAATCATAGGGCATAGCCAGCACATAAACAGTGTCGACCTCGATTTCATAAAGAGAAATAACATGAGCTTTACCAGACGAATGACCGGAGGAGGAGCAATAATAATGGGTTGCCCAGATTGGCACTCTCAGATTGGAATCACTTTAATCGTCTATGATGATGGAACCTATCCTCCCAAACTATCAAAAAAGTTCGAGCTTTTCAACCGAGGTGTTCTACTAGGACTAAGATATTTGAATTTAGACGCAGAATACTGCTTCGATACCACTGACACCGTGGTGAATGACAAAAAAATCGCGGGAAGTGGAATTTACAGCACTTCCTCAGCCATGTTATTCCACTCAACGATACTCATTGATTACGACCTCTTAACAATGCTCAGAGCGATTAAATTCCCCGAAGAAAAAATAAACGACTCCTTGTTAAAGAAAATGGAAAACGGTTACACCACACTTATGAAAGAACTCAACCTAAACCAAGTTGACCCAACTTACATCCAAAACGATGTTGAAAATAATATAATTAAAGGATACAAGGAAACTTTAAACATCAAATTCACCGGATCCAGTTACACAGAAAAAGAGATATTACTGTCCAAAAAACTAGTGACCGAAAAATACAGTTGCGACGAATGGATTTACACGGACGGAGCCCACGAGATGGGAGCCTGTTTCCTAAAAAAATTTTCTCAATAATCCGAATAAACCCAAACAAAATTTTTAAAGCGTATTCACACTCTGAATTTGTAGAGTTCCTGTTCGCTCATTGGTGTCACAGTTATCTTTCTCGAGAGTTCCAGTCTTCCATATTTTACCAAAACCTCATCTCCATTGGCGTCAGAGTACGCTGCCGTTAGCTTCGCGGCAAATTTTATTGCTTCTTTTAACTTTTTGTCCTGAAGGATTGTTATGGGACTACCACAATCAGGGACTTCAAATACATAATCTGTTTTATTCTTCAACCTGAGTAGGATTTTGTTTTCCGCCTCATTTCTCCCAACAATAAACTTATTTTCACCGAGTCTAAAATGTCTTCCAACTTTAAGAAGTTCTATATCCTTTAGTGTAACTCTCTTTTTGTGCTTGAACAAATCTCTGACTTTGTTTGCAAATTCTTTATAAGTTAATAAGCAGCCTCCAGAGGGACACGGATAATCGGTTATTTCTAATTTTTTTGCAAGAGCTATTTGTGGTTTTCTGCTTCTTCCTCTAATATCTAAGAGCTGGTTTCTGTCAACCCACCCCATTTTTTCTGCTTCTGTTTCTGGCAATAATTTTGCGGATAATGGTCTAACAATTTTGCCTTCAAGTCCGGCTTCCCTTTCTATAATCTTCAATGTTTTATAATGCTGGCTCATCGGTCTTTCATCAAGGACTTCCCCAGTAAAAATAAACTGGGCTCCGATTTCTTCAGCATACTCCTTTGCTTTTTTCAACATAAAAATTCTGCAGTCTACGCAGGGGTTCATCCCTGAACCGTAGCCAAATTTCGGTTTCCTTAATACCTTTAAGTAGTCCTCACCCTTATACATCGTTTTCAGGGGGATGTTAAATTTATTAGCAGCTTCGAGAGCATGGCACTTTCCCCCTTGGTCGCATAGGCAGAATGGTGACGAAAACTTGAGTGCCACAACATTAATACCTTGATCCAGAATTAGTTTCACCGCTAGGGTTGAATCCAGTCCACCTGAGAGTAATGCTACTGCTTTCATCTATTTATTCCCTCAAAATTTTAATTATTCCTGAAAATTATTCGAAAATGATAGCTTTATTTTTCAGAGTATGAGCATGATTCAAGTTGTTTTACCTCTGCTAACTGATAGTAACTGATGGGGCTCTTTCTTATTTTCCTTCTTAAGTGCCTATTTTTGATGTCTTTGCCATTTATAGGAAATTCCTTCTTTCAATAAAGGGAGCTACACGCATCAGTATATGGAGTCATCATCGTCTATGAAATCTTTCAATTCTTATCTCATAATCTCCCCAAAAAATTTAAAAAGATAACTTAACAATAGTTAAGAATAGATTGACTTAACAATAGTTAAGAATAGATTAAGGTTTACTATGAATAAATTGAAGAATAGACTGTTCGTCATCGTGAGGGTCTGAAATGAAATATCTTAACAATATTCTGGAAGCTGTTGGCAACACCCCGCTGGTGAAACTTAACAAGGTCACTGAAGGAATTGAGGCTACTGTTCTGGCGAAGCTGGAGATGTTTAATCCAGGCGGAAGCGTCAAAGACAGGATAGGAATCTCTATGATAGAGGCTGCGGAAAAACAAGGACTCATAGAGCCAGGGTACGTTATCGTTGAACCAACCGGTGGAAACACTGGTATCGGACTCGCATTAGCTGCTGTTGCTAAAGGGTACAAAATCATTTTTACAATTCCAGACAAGATGAGCCGGGAAAAAATTGATCTTCTGAAAGCTTTCGGCGCGGAGGTCATAGTTACCCCCACCGCAGTTCCCCCAGATCATCCGTCTAATTATGTAAAGGTTGCAGAAAGAATAGTCAAGGAAACTCCAAAAGCCTTCATGCCTAATCAATATTTTAACCCCGCAAATCCCGAAGCTCACTATAAAACCACTGGAGAAGAAATCTGGGAGCAAACTGATGGCAAGGTTGATGTTTTGGTTGCTAGCATGGGCACAGGAGGAACCATTACGGGAACGGCAAAATATCTTAAGGAAAAGAACCCAAATGTAAGAGTTATAGGAGTAGACCCAGAAGGTTCAATGATTCATCACGAATTCTATGGGACAACCGGAGAAATTCACACTTACAAGGTCGAGGGAATCGGCGAGGACTTTATGCCATCCACTCTGGATTTGAAATTGATAGATGAAATTATCGTAGTTAGTGATCGAGATGCTTTCCTGACCGCGAGAAGGCTGGCTAAGGAAGAGGGCATTTTCGCTGGGGGCTCTTCTGGAGCCGCCGTATTCGCTGCTCTACAAGTAGCGAAGAACTTGAAGAAGGGGCAAACTTTGGCGGTTATTCTTCCAGATACGGGAAGGAACTACATGAGTAAGATCTTCTCAGACGAATGGATGAGAGAGTATGGATTCCTTGAAAGCGTAGAGGAAAAAATTCTGGTCGCGGATATCTTAAAACACAAATCAAAGAGAATTAAAACTGTTGTGTCGGTGAAGCCAGAGGACACGCTAGAAACCGCTGTAGGCCTTCTGAGAAAATACGACATATCTCAATTGCCTGTTGTCGCAGATGGTGTTCAAGTTGGAAGTGTAAGTGAAATTAGCGTTATGAGGAAGTTGGCCAGCAAGGAAGTATCGCGCGAGCAAAAGATTGGCGATGTAATGGATAACCCTCTGCAAACCGTGAACATAACGGACAAGATACTGAACCCGCTTTCTCTGTTAAAAGATAAGAACGCGTTTCTCGTTCTTGACAACAATAAAATTGTTGATATAATAGCCACAATAGATGTGATAAATTATTTCGTGGAAAGAGAGGCTATTAAATGAGGTTTGCAACCAAAGCCATTCACATTGGAGAGGAACCAGATCTTAGAGAAGGCGGCAGCGGCGATGTTGTTATTCCCATCCACATGTCCTCCACTTTCGCCAGAAGAGAAGTAGATAAACCTACTGGTGGGTACGAGTATTCGAGAACTGGAAATCCCACTAGACATGCCCTGGAAAAACGACTAGCCGTTTTAGAGAACGCAAAATACGGCTTGGCTTTTGCCTCCGGTCTAGCGGCTGAGGCTACGCTCGCAATGTCCTTGTTGAAAAATGGTGACCACGTCGTAGCTTTTGATGACCTATATGGAGGAACGCGGAGACTATTCAACCAGGTTATCTCCAATTTTGGATTAGAATTCACCTATGTGGATGCTAGAAATCCGATAAACGTTGAAAAAGCCATTCAAAAGAACACGAGAATGTTCTGGTTAGAGACACCAACTAATCCCTTAATGAAATTATGCGATATAAAGGCTATTTCAGAAATCGGTAGAGAAAGAAACATTTTGACGGTTGTCGACAACACCTTCATGAGTCCGTATTTTCAGAATCCTCTTGATTTAGGAGCCGATGTAGCACTTCATAGTACCACAAAATATCTAGGTGGACACAGCGATGTGGTTGGGGGTGCTATAATGCTTTCCAACGAGGAACTCTACCGCAAACTGAAGTTTAGCCAGAATGCAATTGGCGCTGTTCCTTCACCCTTTGACTGTTTTCTGGTTCTAAGAGGAATAAAAACCTTGGCGATAAGAATGGAGAGACACAACTTCAATGCGCAAAAAATCGCAATGTATCTCGAATCTCATCCAAAGGTTAAAAAGGTGAATTACCCCGGACTAGAAAGTCATCCTCAGCACGAACTGGCGAAAAGGCAAATGTCAGGGTTTGGAGGGATGCTTTCCTTTGAGATTGACGGCAATTTGACTGATGTTAAGGCCTTCCTGAAGAGGGTTAGAATTTTTGCATTAGCAGAAAGTTTGGGCGGAGTTGAATCCTTGATCGAGCATCCAGCATCGATGACACACGCCAGCATACCTCAGAAAGAAAGAGAAAAAATCGGGATCAAGGACAACTTGATAAGGATATCCGTGGGTATCGAAGACATAGAAGATTTAACAGAAGATTTAACTCAGGCATTAAACAAGGCTTAAGAATTTTAAAAATCCTCGTTCGAATGCCATCTTTTTGAGAAATCCAGAACACACCAAAAAAATATAATTGAAGCCCAGGCATTCATCTTCTAGAAATTTAAGCACTACGCTCTTCTGTTAAAGCTTTGATTTTTTCTACACGGTCTCTGTGTGGAGACCCTTTTTTAACTGGATCATTACGAAGGTTAATACTCTGACCCTTTTTGGGAAAAAAGTTCGTATCTGGATAGGATTAGTTCGCCTGGCTCATCAGTATTTGTTTCACAATTATGATATCCCTTTAGAAGCTCAGAACAGCGTCCGCGTCTAACAATAGATCGTTTAGTGTCGCTGCACCCACTATTTTAGAATCTTTGATGAATTGGCCTTTGTCTATTCCTAGTAGCATACAGCTTTGCTCACAGACTTGGAGTTTCACGCCGGCTTTTATTGCTTGATTCATTACGTCCTTGAGGGAAGGAAAGCTTCCGAGCTTTATCTTTTCCGCTTCGCCCTTTTTGACTACGGTTACTCCTTTGATGACAAAGTATATGGTTGCTTCGATGCCCATCGCCGCAGCTGTCGCCCCGAGAATGAAGGGAGCGTACAATCTCTCAGGTGTATCCGTCCCGCTGGTCTGAACATACAAGATTTTTTGCTTTTCCGCCATTATTTTCCACCTCCATTTACTTGGTTTTCCTTATGAAAATGTGTAAGCTGGTTCCATCTTTTCTGGTGGCGACTATTTCCTGTCCCAGCCTTCTGACCAGACTACTAATATCCTCCTCCGCAGCAGGGTCGTGCTCTATAATCTCCGATAGTTAATTAGTAAAAATCCTGACACTATGTATTCTTGTTCTGAATACTGGTTCAGGACAACGGAATCCAGTACAATGTAATATTCTGTTGAGTTTTAGACTATAAATTTTTTCCACCTTTTATTTTACGGTCTTCGTCTGCATTGAAAGCAGGAAGATTCCGATCTCTCCTAATAAATTTGGAAATATCCTTACTGTTTTGTTTTTTCTTATAAAAGCCGAATTCTCGATTTTGATGTTTCTCTTATTACAAAATTCAACAAAGTCGGAAATGCTAAGAAAGTGCAGGTTCGGTGTATCATACCATTCATAAGGAAGCGAGAGCGTTACTGGAACCTTTCCTCTAAAAAATATTTTGAATCTTGCATCCCAGTAACAAAAGTTCGGGAAACTGACGATGGTTTTTTCGCCTACTCGCATGGCTTCTTTTAGGACAAAATCTGGTTTTTTTACCTGTTGGAGGCTCTGGTTTAGTATGGTGTAGTTAAAGGACTTATCTGGATATTCAGACAGACCAGTGTCTATATCCTGTTGAAAAACGCTTAAACCCCGGCTCACACATCTACATATTGCTTGTTCGTCGATATCTATTCCCTGAGCATGCACCTGCTTCTCTCTTATTAGAATGGATAATAACTCTCCATCGCCACAGCCAAGGTCCAATACGTATGAATGCTTTGGAATCCATTCGAGGATAACTCCGTATTCTAATTTATTAGAATTATGCGTCATTTTTGTCTAATCCCTCGTAACCATTTAATACCGTTTTTAAGAAATGTTTGATTAGAAGCGTTTCTTCCTCGACTTCCAAAAGGAATGCATCGTGGCCGTAGGTGGAGTTAATCTCGCAATAGGTAGCGTCCACCCCTGCTAGTTTGCACGCCCTCACGATTTCCTGGGATTGATATGCGGGATATAGCCAGTCTGATTTAAACGCTATAACGAGAACTTTGGCTTTTAATCCCTTAAAAATTTCATTGATATTTTTTCCATTAAAAATATTGAAGTAATCATTAGCTTTGGTGATATAAAGATAGGAGTTGGCATCAAATCTTTTAACGAAGTTATCGCCCCTATACCTTAGATATTGTTCCACCTCAAAGTCGACACCAAATTTAAGCGGCTGTTTGTTAACCGTAAATCGTCTGCCGAATTTCTCAGTCATTGAAACATCGCTCATATAAGTTATGTGCCCTACCATTCTGGCGACAGCTAACCCTTTAGCTGGAGGTAAATCTCCGTAGTAATTGCCATTTTTCCAATCAGGGTCGGCCATAATCGCCTGTCGGCCAACTTCATCGAAGGCGATTTGTTGGGGCGTATGTTTTAATGCTGTTGCGACGGGGATCGCGGAGAGTATTTTGTCCGGATAAGAAACCATCCATTGTAAAACCTGCATTCCTCCCATTGATCCACCGACTACGGTCAAGAGTTTTTCAATTCCCAGATGGTCTATCAAGTGGCGCTGTGCATTTACCATGTCTTTAATGGTTATGATTGGGAATTCAAGCGCGTATGGTTTATTCGTTTTCGGATTTATTGAGGACGGACCTGTTGAGCCCTTGCAACCCCCGATCACATTTGAACATATAACAAAATACTTCTCTGTGTCCAAGCCTTTACCAGGCCCGATCATTACGTCCCACCACCCAGGATTTTTATCTCCCTTATGAAATCCTGCCGCGTGAGCATCTCCGGAGAGGGCGTGAAGGACGAGGACTGCATTAGATTTTTGTTTATTAGGTTTGCCGTATGTTTCGTAAGCTAGAGTGATCGGCCCAAGCTTTTCTCCTGATTCAAGAGCTAATTCGTTTGGTGGGTTTGCGAATGTGAAATACTTTGTCTCCACGGTCTCTATGCTTTCACTACACTCAGTCATTATTTATCACCACACAGGAATGATATGAAAAAAATTTTATGGGATGCTGCTGCAGGTGATTTTATTTCTTTACCGCAGCTCGTAGAGCTTGGTCTATGTCCTCCTTGATGTCTTCAATATCTTCTAAGCCGATAGAGAGTCTGATGTAATCTTCTGTTACCCCGGTTTCCTCTTGCTCTTCTCGGGTTAACTGCTGATGCGTCGTTGAGGCAGGGTGTATAACAAGGCTTTTTGTATCCCCTATATTAGCTAGGTGGGAGAGAAGTTTTACCGATTCTATAAACCTCTTTCCAGCTTCCAATCCACCTCTTATTCCAAAACCCACAAGACCTCCGTAGTTGCCCCTTAGATATTTCACTGCCAACTTATGACTGGAATGTTCTTCCAATCCCGGATAGTTAACCCATGCGACCAGAGGATGATCTCTCAGAAATTTAGCCACCGCAAGAGCATTTTCAGAATGTTTTCTTTGCCTCAAGGGTAAGGTTTCTAATCCCTGAAGAAACAAGAAGCTATTGAATGGACTCAAAGCCGGTCCCAAATCTCTTAGCAACTGCACCCTCACCTTAATAATGAAAGCTATGTTCCCTAAACCTGGAAAATCTCCAAAGTTTTCCCAGTATCTTACTCCGTGATAACTTGGGTCAGGTTCCGTAAATTCAGGAAATTTGCCATTACTCCAATCAAATTTTCCGGAATCAACAATTACCCCGCCTATAGATGTACCATGTCCACCTATGTACTTGGTTGCAGAGTTGACTACTATGTCCGCTCCATAATCTATGGGCCTAACAAGTCCGACGCCGACAGTGTTATCGACAACAAAAGGAATGTCAGCTTTGTGTGCTATTTCGGAGATTGCTTCAAAATCCGGCACATCCAGTTTGGGATTACCAATCGTTTCGGCGTATATTGCTCTCGTCCTCTCGGCAATCGCTTTCTTGAATTCGTTCAGCTTTGTAGAATCTACAAACTTTACCCTTCTTCCCAGCTTAGGAAAGGTGTAGTGAAACAGTTCATAAGTTCCACCGTAGAGATTATTGGCTGAAACAATTTCATCACCAATCTGTGTGATCGCCAGTAGAGCTAGAGTCTCCGCAGCCTGCCCCGAAGCCACTGCTAAAGCGCCTGTACCGCCCTCAAGGGCAGCGATCCTTCTTTCGAAAACATCATTTGTTGGATTCATTATCCGGGTGTAGATGTTTCCGAATTCTTTGAGAGCGAAGAGATTCGCCGCATGCTCTGTGTTCTTGAAGACATACGACGTCGTCTGGTATATGGGAACCGCTCTTGCACCCGTTGCCGGATCAGAAACTTCCTGTCCGACGTGAACGGCTAATGTATCTAATCTTCTTTTCGACATTTTTCACATGCACCTCTTGATTTTTACGTTATTCCTCCGTAACAAAATTATTAACAATAGTTAATATTACCTGTATTTATATTTTTCGGTATTTTTTATTACTCTATAGAATAAAAATAGGAGAATCCCTAAAAATAAATCTGCCATTTAAACCAGCTTTGAGCCCTCAATACGGGCCACAGAAAAGAAGACGTAAAGTTTGATAGCGAATCTTCCCGGTTATGGGTTTCCCACAAACCTAGCATCTTAAAAGATTGCTACCATTCATTAAATAAAATAGAAACTTTGCTTCTTAATCTGGAAATTACTTGATAGCCTGAAACATGGCTATGCAACTATGGTTGACCGTGCCGACGCTAACGAGGACATTCGATATCATTGCGTCACCAGGGCATAGGTCAATTCAATATAGAAAGAGTATATTGAAAAGATGCACTGATACCTTTAGAGAGGCAACTGCTAGAATGCAACAAACCTTAAAACCTCTTAATCCTTGGACTGGGAGTATATCAACACAAATATATCTTATATTTTTAGAAGTCTTATCAAATCTAAAAATAGTTACTTAGCAGACACATCACTATAGGATAGGGAACATATACTATTTTCTCACATTAGACCTTTCATCTTTAGCGTTTTTTCTCATCAGCTTCTTGTTTGTAGGCGTTGGCGCAGTGTACGCAACAGAAGGCTGTTTCTTTTCCGTTGATGACTTCTCGATGTCCTCCTTCGTAGATCCTGGTGCCACAATGGGCGCAAATTTCAAGGCTTGGCTCAATGGCGATGGAGACAAGATTGGCGAAACGTTTGAACAGACGAGTGCAGGCTTCTTTTCCTTCCTCGGTAAGTTCGAAAACTTTTCTTGGTTTATCCCCCACAGGTTCCAGCGTGTGCTTTACTAAGCCCCTTTTTTCGAGTTGTTCAAGAAACGGGTAGACAAGACTTGGGCTAATTGTTTTTCCTAATCTTCTCTTGAAGCGGTTAATGATGCTGTAGCCGTGAACTGGACCCTCATAGAGAAAAGTTAGTATGTAGAAGCGACTAAAGTCTGACAAATATTCTTCGATGTTTTCAGGTTCTTCTTTGGTTACCATTCTCTTACCCTCCTATTACTTAATAGAAGTGCATAGATATAAGTGTTACTTTTTAAGATATATCAAAAATTAATATTTATTTTCAAGATGTATATTTGAGAGATATATTTATAAGTGCTAAAAGATATATCTTTATTAGATATATTTTTATGCTGTAGAGATATTTTCTAAAAGTTAATTGAAGAAAAGGAGAGGATGAAAAATGCCGAGAGATCCAGTTTGTGGAATGACCGTTGAAGCCGATAAGGCGATAAAAAGAAAGATCGGAGACAGAACCTATTTCTTTTGCAGTGAATCATGCGCCAGAACATATGAGCAACCGGAACAAGAACTCAAAAACAC
Source organism: Candidatus Freyarchaeota archaeon (assembly GCA_030587365.1). Lineage (GTDB taxonomy): Archaea > Asgardarchaeota > Jordiarchaeia > Jordiarchaeales > Jordiarchaeaceae > Jordiarchaeum. The sequence goes on from JAUQZE010000023.1 coordinate 89,568, forward strand.
GAAACGTCGAGTTGCAATGGCACTCGCCGGAGTAATTGCCGTGGGGGTTTTGCGGTTGCTGGTGACATTTGGCATAGTGGCCTTCTTGATGTACTTCAGCATTGCTGGTATTTCTGCTTACAGTTTAGGGATGTTTCTTTTGGCAACACCTATCGTCTGGATTGCTGGGTGGGGCATTATCTCAGGAGCTTATAAGTCTCTCAGATATAGAGCGGTAAACATGGACGTACTGATCTCTGCTGGAGTATTGGCGGGCTGGGGGTTTGGTGCTGTAAATGCCTTTTTCCCGCAATTTGCACTGCAAGTTAACAGTAGCAGCTTCTTGGAACAGCTAGCCGCTTGGTGGTATAATTTTCTCAATCCATTTCTCCCGCAACTTGCGAACAAAATTTTGCCTGCCGGAAGCGGATTCGGATACTTGGAAATATCAGTCGCAATACTAGCCTTTGTCCTGTTGGGCAAGTACATTGAAGAAACCATAAGACGAAAATCAGCGGCATCGATTCGAAAGTTACTTGAGCTTCAACCAACTATAGCAAGAGTGCTTAAGAACGGAGAAGAATTTGAAGTTCCAATAGATGAACTTCAGTTGGGCGACACTATTATCGTCAAGCCTGGCGAGAAGATTCCGACAGACGGCGAAGTAATTGCAGGATACTCTTCTGTCGACGAGAAAATAATCACGGGTGAAAGCATCCCTGTTGAAAAGGACGTGGGAAGCGAAGTTATAGGTGCCACAATGAACAAAACCGGCTCACTGAAAATCAGAGCCACTAAAGTCGGAGAGGATACCGCTTTATCCCAAATTGTGCGTCTGGTCGAGGAAGCTCAAGCTTCAAGTGCACCCATTCAGAAGTTTGCTGACCGTGTTGTTTCGAAATTTGTTCCCATAATCTTCGCTACTGCAGCGATTTCGTTTACGTACTGGTATTTTGCTAGGGGGTTCTCCTTTGCTTTTCTTGCTCTGCTAGCTGTTATCTTGATTGCGTGTCCATGTGCGCTAGGTATTGCAACCCCTGCCGCGATTTTGGCTGGTGTTGGCAAAGGTGCAGAATACGGTATATTACTTAGAAGCGGCGAATATGTAGAAAAAGCCAGAAAACTCAGTACCGTAGTGTTTGATAAAACAGGAACATTGACCAAAGGTGAACCATCAGTTACAGACATTGTAACCTATAACAACTACACAGAGAAGGATGTACTGAAATTTGCGGCAATCGCTGAAAAGAGTTCTGAACATCCGTTGGCAGAAGCAATAGTGAATGCAGCACACGAATCTGGCCTTAATATCCCCGATGCAGACTCTTTTGAGGCAGTGCCTGGACACGGGGTGCAATGCAGGTATAAGAATGAGAGAATATTCCTCGGAAATCGGAAGCTCATGAAAAAGGAAGGAATTGATATTGAAGGGTTAGAAAAGGACCTTCGGAAACTTGAGAGACAAGGCAAAACAGCAATGATTTTAGCGGTGAATGGAAAACCCGCGGGAATAATCACTGCTATGGATACACTCAAAGAGGATGCCGTTGAAGCAATAAAAGGGCTGAAAGACATGGGCTTGGAAGTAGTGATGCTCACAGGAGACAATGAAAGAACCGCAGAAGCAATCGCCAAACAATTGGGCATCGACAATGTAATAGCGAACGTGTTGCCGTGGGAAAAAGTTGACGCTATTAAAAAACTGCAGGACCAAGGCAAAACGGTGGCGATGGTGGGGGACGGCATCAATGATGCACCCGCTCTTGCACAATCCGATATCGGCATAGCGATTGGAAGTGGAACTGACATCGCAAAAGAAACTGGCGGAATAGTCCTGATTAAAGACGATTTAAGAGATGTGGCTCTTGGTATAGAACTGAGCAAAAAAACCATGAGAAAAATCAATTCTAATCTATTCTGGGCATTCATCTATAATACACTCATGGTTCCCATAGCTGCCTTGGGGCTGCTAAATCCGATATTAGCTGCGGGAGCGATGGCGCTTAGCTCGCTAACCGTGGTCACAAACTCAGCGACACTAAAATTTGCCAAATTTAAACTCGAGAAATTCACTGCTAAAAAAACAATTCCTGAAAAGCATGTGAGAAGTCTAGAAACTGATAAAGGACAGGTAATAATCGAATAAAAATTAGAAAAGGAGTGAGAATGAATATGGCTAAAGATCCAGTTTGCGGTATGAATGTGGACGAAAAAACAGCCAAGTACAAGTCGGAGCACATGGGCAAAACCTACTATTTCTGCAGCCAAGCATGCAAGACAACGTTTGACAAAAACCCAATGAAATACATGGGCACTGGTAGACAATCAGGGCACTCAGGACATTCGGGACATCATGGTTGTGGTTGCTAGACGCATCTAACTGAAGGAGATCACTTAAATGACGGAAACAAAAAGTCGAAGGGGGGCTACAATTTTAGCTCCCTTTACATTTGCATATGTTGAAAAACAGTTACGCCAGAAAAACTTTGGAATTCTAAGCACTGTAACTACTCAAGGAAGACCCCACTCGGTTGGAGTCGTCTACGGTATCCCGTCTCCAGAGCTGCCATTTTCTCTCTACTTAATAACAAGACCAACGCTAAGGAAAGCAAAGAACATCAAGATGAATCCTAATGTTTCGTTTGTTGTGCCCTTTCCCCACTATTTTCTACGATTCATACCACAATCATGTGTTCAGTTTCAGGGCACAGCAGAAATTCTCTCAGCCGATGATCCGGTTGCTCTAAGGATATTCCAGAGTTCAAGAGTTTTTAAAAGCAGTCTGGAACACACCAAGATGCTGGGTGACCCCATATTTATCCGAATTGAACCTGATGAAAAAATCTTTTTGTGGGGTCTTAGAGCAAGTGTCTTGCAAATAATAAGACACTCCACGAGCAACAGTTACGTGATGGTTCCTCCAGATCGTCGTGATCAACATCCCGGAGGGCGCAACAATCTCTTTTGAGAATAGACTAGTTTTCTAGGAAATAGCGCAATGAGTATCATACAGGTATATTGCTGTCTTTAGTGGAATAAATTTAATAATATCAAAGTGGAAGTTTTCAATTGTACTTAACTATTGTAAAGTTGGGAATAATACATTTGGAGGCTACAAAATGGGTGAAGAAAGATCTACAAATACAATATTATTGGGTAGTATATTAGCTGTTTTAGTAGTATTAGTGGTCTTAGTAGGAGCACTGATATGGACAGGCGGTATGGGTTGGTCCATGGGCGGCATGGGTTGGATGGGGTGGATGTGGTGGATGATGTGGTTCGTGCATTAACATACTGTACTTGCACGGATGCTCATACCGGTACTAAACGCGAAAAAACTTGTAAAACCTTCAATCAGAAATGTGAGAATTCATAAATTTTATGAAGGGAAATCGAAAACTCTAAAACCTTGTTAAAAACAACACCACACTCCTCACAGCGATATTAAAACAACTCTGTAATTATGCGTTAATTGCAAATTCAAATCATGTAAGGAAGATTAAAAAAACATTCTTTTGTGAGTACCATTAGATGATTGTAAGCTGAATCTGCTCTAAAATAATATCGTTAAATGGAGGCGGAGGTTCGTGAGTAGGATGAGTGACAGGAAAACGGGAATAGATAAATTGAGATATGATAGGGCTGCTAGGTTTTATGACCAATTTGAATCTGCAATGGAGTTTTTCTCTTTCACGAAGTGGAGAAGGCGTCTATTTGATATAATCGGGCCTCCAAAGGGACAGATTGGTTTAGAAATTGGAGTAGGTACCGGTAAAAACTTGCCTTTCTACAAGGATGGTAGATACGTGGCGTTTGATATCAGCGAAAAAATGCTTTCCAAAGCTAGGGCGAGAGAAGATGGTAAAGATGTCTCTCTTCTTTTAGCTGACGTTGAATCCTTACCGTTCAAAGATAACACATTCGACACCGCTTTTTCAACGTTTGTTTTCTGCTCCGTGGAGAATCCAGTAAAAGGATTAAAAGAAGCCAACAGAGTTCTGAAGACCGATAGAAAAGCGCTCTTTCTTGAACACATGCTTCCAAGGATCAGAATTCTCCAACCGGTCTTCGACTTTCTCAATCCCTTAGCTAGGATGATGGGCCCCGAAATTAACAGAAAAACTGATGAGAACATCAAAAATGCCAGGTTTAAAATGACCCTTGAAAAAAACTACTCCTCACGATTTTTAGACTAATAGAAGCAAAGAAATCATAAACCTGCACAGTTAATCCTCCTAAAAACCCAGTGGGCACTTACAAGCTTTGCTGTGGAGTGCTGGGAGAAGACCAAAGTGCTTAAGGTGCTAAAACTTTTTCTGATTGTTACCACCTTATCAGTCTTGCTGAGTTTGAGATGAAGAGTAATTCGGAACCTATGTGAATTGCTGCAGCCAAAATGGGATTAAGAAAGCCCAGGAAAGCCAGAACAATGCCAACGCCGTCGATGATTAGCGTTCCATAGAAGTTTTGCATTATGGTTCGATAGGCTTTCCTGCTTGCCTTCACTGTTTCTGAGATTTTGTGCAAATCATTAGTCATCAAGACGACATCCGCTTCTTCGATAGCAACGTCAGTTCCCGCACCCATACCAATCCCTACATTGGCACGAGCTAAAGCCGGAGCATCATTTACTCCATCGCCAATCATAGCCACCTTAGATCCATCTTCTAATAACTTTTCCACCATAGAGACCTTGTCTTGAGGGAAAAGCTCAGCATAAACCTCATCTACACCAACCTCTCTACCCACAGGTGCAGCAACCTGTTTGCTGTCTCCAGTAAGCATAATCGTTTTGATACCCATACGCTTCAGATCCGTTATCGCCTTCTTACTCTCAAGTCTAATTCTATCAGAGAGCACAATCGCCCCGCAAAGGCGTTCATGATAAGCGATAAAGACAACAGTCTTTCCTTCCGAAGACACAGCGCTTATTTCTCTGGGGATATCAACTCTGTTTTCTTCCATCAGGAGTTCGTTTCCAACAAGAATCCTCTCGCCATTCTCCAGAACGGACAAAATTCCCTTGCCAGGAATAGAAGTTGATGAAACCTGCTCTGGAAAACTGACACCTGATTCCTGCGCTTTTTCGAGAACAGCCCGGGCTATGGGATGATTCGAATACCGCTCAGCCGCTGCCGCGTAACCAAGAAGCTGCAGTTGACTACACTCCCCAAGGGTGAGGATCTCTGAAACTGCAGGTTCTCCAAACGTAAGTGTGCCCGTTTTATCAACAACTGCAGTATCTATGCGACTCATTTCTTCTATGTATATTCCCCCCTTTACAATGACACCGCTCCTAGCGACTCGACCGATTGTAGCAACGATTGCAAGCGGCGTTCCAGCGGCTACGCCACAGGCTCCAGCAACTATGAGCACCGAGAGTGTGGTAGTCAGATCCCCGGTTACAAAATAAGTAAGGGTGGATGCGCCCAGAGCAAATACGATTATCCATGCTGCGAGCCTATCGGCGATTTTCTGAACGCGTGCTCTTCTTCCTTCTGCTTCCTTAACAAGCTTTATGATAGTGCCGAATACGGTCTCGTTTCCAACTTTTTCTGTGCGAACGCTTATAAGACCAGATTCGTTGACGGAGCCGGCGTACACTTTGTTACCGATGGTCTTTTCTACTCCCGCAGCTTCCCCTGTAATTGATGCTTGGTTAATGAAGGCTGAACCCTTCACCACGACGCCGTCTACAGGTATCCTCTCTCCCTCCCTTACGATGACAACATCCTCAAGGGCGAGTGCTTGCAAGTCAACTTCGATTTCTGCTCCGTTTCTCTCGACTAAGGCTTTTCTCGGAGAGGCTTTTTCAAGCATTTCTATAGTCCCTCTGGCCTTGTCAGTTGAATAGGTTTCTATAAACTCGGCAAAGACGACAAAGAAAGCTATCAACACTGCAACCGTGAAATCTCTTATCGCCAAAGCTGCTCCTATGGCGAAGGTCATTGAGACTTCCATGCTGATGCGCTTGTGCCTGAGCGATTGAAAAACTTCTTTGTAAATGGGGTAGCCGCCTAAAATAGTGGCAATTATGGCTATCCAGTCAATTGTCATGAAAGGACGCCAGAGTCCAAGCCAGCTAACGAGGACAGCCACGCCCATTAGACTCAATCGGACAACATCCTTCTTTCTCTTCGAACTGATAGGGTTTGGCATGTCGCGTTCATAAGATTTTTGAACAGAACTCTTGATTAGAAGCCTCATTGAGTTGCCCAGACTCCTAAGCCAAGTTTATGTGGATTATTCTTTCTCATTTTCAGTAAATCTTTGGATTCTTTTTGTTATCAGAATTATTCCAAGAATCTGATACAACACAACAACACGAAATTATTTAAGGATTTTCTAATAATATTTATAAAATAATACTTTTTTGTAAAATCTTATTATTTTAATAATAATACCTCTTCAGTAGAGAATTCACGTATTTCCTAGGTGACCAACAAACAATAGTTAGAGCTGTTTCTAATGATTAGACTTGGGATTGCCTACATTTTGTTTACTTCCTCGGAATTCGTACCAAATATCTTACAGGTTAAAAACCAATTCAAATGTATGTCGTACAGTACTGCCCACCATAAATGTAATATTATTATCTTAAATCAGCTTGAAGGATTTTGATTCTTCTACCTTGTCTGAGATTCCAACTAGATAGTTATATCGCCAAGAGTTAAAGAGGAGAAATATAACAGAGCTGACTGTTCTGTCTTAACGAGTAATACATAAGAGATGATGGAAGGCGAACAAAACTCTCGGCGTCACCAGAGCCGAACCATATCTATGAAATCGCATCGCAGCTAGTCTAACTAATGGCTCGTGCGAATGATAAATGAGCCACCAATCCCTACGTACCAAAGACTTATAATTTTTATAATTTTATAGATTAAACAAAGTTTTATTTAGTACTCATTGAGCAGAGTAGAATTTTGCTGGGCAAAAAGGGGATGGTAATATGAAACGATTCGACCTGATTATTTTGGGTGGTGGATCGGCGGGATTTGCTGCAGCTATGAAGGCAAACGAATTTGAAGCCAAGGCGTTGATGGTAAACAATACTGTGCTTGGAATTGGTGGAACCTGTGTAAATGTTGGTTGTTTACCAACTAAACATTTATTGTACGTGGGAGAAGTTATTCACAAAATGAAAGCACACAGTCTTGAAGGGTTTAGTGCATCCGCTTCTTTCGACTTCAAAACCATTATCGAGGAGAAAGATAAACTTGTTGAGAAATTCAGAAGAGAAAAGTACGAGGGCGTGTTAAGGAAGTTCTCTAGTGTTGAGTACGTTGAAGGCAACGCTAATTTTGTTTCAAAAACTGAAGTTCAGGTGAATGGAGAAGTTTACAGAGCGAATAAGTTCATTATTGCAACTGGTTCTTCAACATCCGTACCTCCCATTGAGGGAATTAACGAAGTTGATTATCTCACCAACATTGATGTGTTACAGTTGAAAGAATTACCTAACTCCCTAATAGTTCTTGGTGGGGGACCATTAGGAGTAGAATTTGCTCAGATGTTTTCAAGATTTGGTTCCGAGGTTTGTTTGCTGGAGCAAGTGGATAGGATTGTTCAAAGAGAGGAACCGGAACTCACCAACCTTTTGCAAGGATACTTACAAGAGGAGGGAATAGAAATTTGCACGGGGGCTGAAATCAAAAGAGTTAGACAGGAAGGAAAGGAAAAAATTGTAAAAGCGGTAGTTGATGGAAAAGAAAAATCATACAGAGGAGAACAATTACTAGTTGCAACTGGAAGAAAACCAAACACTCCCAATTTGGGGTTGGAAAAACTCGGAATCAGAGTGAGTGTGAGAGGAGAAGTTATTGTTAATGAGGAAATGCAGGCGGCGGAGAATTTTTGGGCTGCTGGAGATGTTACCGGAGAACCGATGCTGGAAACAGTTGCGGCGAAAGAGGGAATGATTGCAGCGAACAATGCTCTTTCTGAAAATAAGAAAACGATGGATTACAGGGTTGTTCCCCAGTCAGTATTCACGGATCCTCAGCTTGCGGGGGTAGGCTTAACAGACGCGCAGGCGAATGAAAGGGGAATAAGTTGTGCGTGCAACACTGTCCCTATGGAACTGGTGCCGAAAGCGCAGGCAATTAAGGATACGAGGGGAGCGGTAAAAATCGTAATTGATAAAGGAACACAGGAGATAATAGGAATTCACATCTTAGCGTCCGGGGCTGCTGATTTAATACATGAAGGAGTTATGATTGTCAAAAATAGAATGACTATTGATGAAGTAATAGACACATTGCATATCTTCCCGACATTGTCTGAAGCAATAAAAATTACTGCTCAATCTTTCAGACGGGATATAACCAGAATGAGCTGTTGTGTGGAGTGATGAAAGTTTTCTATTCCCTAACTATCAATAAGCCCAAGCCCTTAAAGTGGTGCCTTCAATTGAGTGACCGGGTAGAAAGGTGAGATATGATGTGAAGGGCTGCTGAGCCCGATGCCAAGGAATAAACTGAAAAATGTTTTCTTAGTGGTGATGGGTTTCGTGTTTCTCAAGTTTCTTCTGCTTAACCTCGGAGAAGTATTTTTCAGGATTTTTCCTAAATTCCCTTTCATGCTCTTCTGAACAGAAGTAGAAAACGTACCCCTTGTACTCAACCTTACCTGCAGCCTCTTCTGGTTCTACCTTCATTCCGCAAACCGGATCTGTGGTTATATGTTTCTCTTGTCTTATCTGCTTCAACTCGGAGAAGTATTTTTCAGGATTCTTCTTAAATTCCTCTTCATCCTCTTCTGAACAGAAGTATAAAACGTGCCCCTTATACTCAGCCCTATGCGCAGCCTCTTCTGATGCACATATACCTTTACCCCACAAATCGGATACGGGCTTCTTCTCTGAAAACGCTACTCCTTTTGGTTCGTACTTCCTGAGAGTTTGGCTGTTTAAGGCGACTAAAATGGTGCTTGCAGACATGAACAGAGCCCCGAGAGCGGGAATTATAAGTATGCCGTAATTGTATAGGATGCCCGCCGCTAGGGGTATGGCGAAGATGTTGTAACCTGCCGCCCACCATAGATTCTGGTACATCTTTGAGTATGATTTCTTTGAAATATCAACAACTCTTGTAACGTCCCTCGGGTCATTTTTCACAAGAATTATGTCTGCGCTCTCAATAGCTACGTCTGTTCCAGCACCTATGGCGATGCCAACATCCGCCGTAACTAGGGCGGGGGCATCATTTACGCCGTCGCCTACCATAGCGACCCTATAGCCTTGATTCTTCAAGAGTTCGACTTTTTCTGACTTTTGATGGGGTAGAACTTGGGCAAAGTAGTCGTCTATACCGAGTTCCTTTGCAACCCACTGAGCGACCTCTTCGGAGTCCCCTGTTAGCATGTAAACCTTTACCCCTAGTTCCTTTAGTTTTTTAACCGCTTCGTAGGATTCCTTCCTTATCCTATCGGAGAGGGCGAAGGCACCAGCGAGTTTTTCATCAACTACTGTAAAAACGACCGTTTTCCCTTGCTCCATGAGTTTTTTTATCCTCTTATCCTTTGTCTTTATGTTCATCTCTTCCAAGAGGTTTGGGCTTCCCACATAAACTTCTCTGCCCTCAACCTTTCCGTAGGCACCCTTACCGGGTATCGCTCTGAATTCCTGCACCTGAGGGGTTTGTATACCCTTCTCCCTTGCGTATTCCACGATAGCCTTTGCTATTATGTGCTCCGAGTCGAGTTCCACACTCGCGGTCAGATTTAAGAGCTCGTCTTCGGGAATGAAGGAAACCACATCGCTAACACCAAACCTGCCCTCCGTTAATGTTCCGGTCTTGTCAAACACGACAGCATTTATATCTCTAGCCTCTTCAAAGGCTCTCCTATCCCTTATGAGGATTCCACTCTTCGCAGTTATTGAGGTGGATAGAGCGACAACAAGAGGTATCGCCAGGCCTAGGGCGTGGGGACAAGCGATGACCAGAACGGTGACTGATCTCTCAAGGGCGAAATCAGGAGTCCCTAGGAGGTACCACACCAGAAAGGTTGTTGCTCCAACACTTACAGCAACGTAAAAAAGAAGAGCCGCTGCTCTGTTCGCTAAATCCTGAGTTCTCGACCTGCTCTCCTGAGCCTGTCTCACAAGTTTTATTACCTGTGCCAGGTAGGTTTCTTCCCCTGTCCTCTCTATTCTAACCCTCAAACCGCCCTCCGTGTTTATGGAGCCGCCTATAACTTTGTCCTCTATTTTTTTGTGTACAGGTTTGGATTCTCCCGTCAGAAAGGCTTCATTGAGAAAGGATTCTCCATCAACCACTAAGCCATCGGAGGGAACCTTTTCGCCTGGACGAACAAGGACAATATCTCCAGCTTTTAACTTGGAGACGGCTATATCTACAATTTCACCGTTTTTCACTAGGTGTGCTGTTGTGGGCATTATTCTAACCAGTTCTTCCAGTGCTCTTGAAGCACCGAGGACACTTTTTGCCTCTATCCAGTGTCCAAGAAGCATAACGTCAATCAGGGTAGCAAGCTCCCAGAAGAAACCCTCACCGCTTATGAAGAAGACCGTCCCGGCAGAGTAGAAAAATGCTACGGATATGGCTGTACTTATAAGGGTCATCATTCCGGGCTGTCGGTCTCTTATTTCCTGAACCATGCCTTTTATGAAGGGCCATCCACCGTAAAAGTAAATAACAGAAGATAGAAGGAGCAAAGCCACATTCTGGTAGGGTATGTTTATTCTGAAACCAAACCATGACTGGATGGTCGGTGAAAGAAGTAAAACGGGTATTGTTAGTACGAGAGAAACCCATAATCTCCTTCGGAACTCTTCTATGTGATGAGCGTGATTTTGGTGCCCTTTCTGTTGCATTTGGCGGTTATGTTGTTTATGTTCCATTTTACCTCTCCTTCATGAATTTTGGAATTTTTTGAGAAAGCGAGCCGCAATTTACTTAATATGTTCGTATACCTCTCCGCTGTTTATTATCCTCAATTGAAACCATATATGAATTGCGCATACATTTATCAGGAATATGAATCACAACTCTCACCATCCACTCCTGTTTTCTGAAAAACGTTCAATCTTGTATATTCCAGACGTATTTAATCTAAAAAATAAAAAATAAGTAAGGGTAGAAAGTGGAATTTTTAGTTTGTTTCTTACTTTACAAATTTTTTGGGGTTCTCGTCAAAAGATTTCTTACAGCCTGGAGCGCAGAAATAGTAGGTTTTGCCTTTGTAGTCGCTCTTAAATTTGGCTGTTTTTGGGTCTACTTCCATTTTGCACACGGGATCTGTAGCTTTAGCTTTGGACATTTTTTCTCCTCCTTTTTCTTTTTTTATTTTTATTTTTCTCTTTTGGGGGTTGAATCTTTTGAGTAATATTCTTCTCAATGGGTATTGGTTCTCCGGTTATCATAGATTCATCTACGGTTGAGTATCCCCCTTTCAGGTTCCGTCCACAAGAATTTTTTCCTTCTTCATTTATCTTCCCCTTTGAATCCTATAATAATTAATAGAATTATAACTAATTTTTTTTCTTAATGTTTTCTCTACTCAGTTATTGTTGTTTTACATTTTTGAAAAGTAATATTTTAATTACAATTGTTAAGAATGGTTGTGGTATAATAAAGTTTTCGATTGGTACACAATCACACATAACCGAGTATTAAAAACCGAGCAAAATTCTAACTTTTGATTTTGAACCGTATCTCCTCGTGCCCCCCTATTTTATCACCTTTCCTAGCCCAGAGGAGCAGAATATTATCCATAATCTCATAGTCCATAGGGGTGGTGACGGATAAAATTTCGCAGTCCTCAGGAAATGTCCATATGGCGTCGCAATCGTATTCTAGAACCTCTTCCTCTGTGACCGTTTGATAAACATTTTCTCCTTTCTTGAATTCACCCTTGAAACTAATTACCCAGAGTATAAAAGGCATATTTTCGCTGCCGCGGAACTGTATATCGGTGTAGATGACTTTGGGGTAGACGGTCTCACTGTTAACTTTGTTTGTTTCTTCTTCAAGAAAGCCCTGCATATTCAACCAGAGTTTTTCTATTTCCTTCTCATACTCCTCGGGGTTAGACTCCAGATTCAGATAGTACTCATCGGGATCGTAGTAATCGTAGGTTAGGAGTTGATGGAACTCCCCGTCATGTGAAACGCTAAAGAAAGCGTGGGCAAAAACGGGAACCACATTATCACTCAAACAAGTCCCATCCTTTAAACTCTAACCGAAGAAGCGCACAAGTGAAAATCGTTTAACTTTTTAAAAGGCTTTATATTCTAGTTTAATAAATTTATTGGGCGTATGAAAATGCTTTCTGCACTAATGGACAATGATTTATAATACGTAAACGTTTTATTCCCTTAAAGTTAAATGTAGTAGAAATATTTTAGAGAGGTGGTTATAAAATGCCTAAAAAGAAGAAAGAAAAAATAGAGGAGTTAAAAACACGTAGACCGCCGAAGACTGGCCTTCTTTTGGGTAGTGCGACGTTCATAAGTTTTGTAGCTGCGGGTTTAGCGTCTTTAGGAATTTGTTACGGTGTGTACCTGCTTTCTAACCTGCTTTTTAACATGTTTCGTATTGTAATGCCGATTTATCTTTGGATTGCCCTCACTCCATTTCTGTACTTCGCTGTCAAGTGGACGTTCAAACTAACGTTGCTCCTTTGTGCACACTTTACGGTAAAACCTCTGGAAGAGGGGTACCATGACTTCGATATGCGTGATAAGACTGTTAGAAGCTGGGTTACTAATGCCGCTATGACCGCTTTCTCCACGGTAACTGTGGGTACCTTCCCTTGGGGGCAGCCAGGTCTCCAGAGCAGAATTATCAGATTCCTCGGTGCAAAATTGGGTAAAAATGCTATCTTCTCCATACTGGGTGAGCCGTACATGGTTGAGATGGGTGACAACGCTATCTGCGGAGTTGGCTCCATTCTAGCAACACATTTGATTGAAGGAAACCGATTCTATATGGCAAAGATAAGAATCGGAAACAACGCAGTGGTTGGAGGGCAATCGATGATCCTTCCAGGGGTTACCATTGGAGACCATGCATTCGTCGCAGCGATGTCGCTAGTTCCTAAGGATACAAAGATTCCGCCTAACACGGTTTGGGCTGGGGTGCCTGCACGCCAAGTAGGTATTATTGACAAAAATGGGAAAATAGCGAAAATGGAGGCGGAGGACCTAAAAAGGCTGGGTCGGTAGCATATTTTTAAACATATTATCTTATTTTATTATTTTATTTAAGTGATGTATTAATAGTAAATAATAAAATTTGAGTACTTATTCTAAAAAACTAAAAATTTTTATAGAGAAATAGCGGATAATTTTTAAGGTAATATCACAATATTACAAACCTATTTGTGGTGCTTTAACAAAAGGGTTATGTTTAAGATAATCCAATTATTTGGTAAAAGGGAGCCCAATAAAAGTTAAAACAGTGGGAGAGTTCGCCTCCATTGTGGAGGGTGTGGTCTTGGTTGGTAGGGAAGAGATTGAGAGAATGAAGATATTTCTTGACGAAATGCTTGAGAGGGTCACGGAGAGGAAAAAACTGGACAACGGCTTTGAGGCTGTCCACCAGAAAATAGGCAGATTGGACGAGAGGGTTCGAAACATTGAAGCCCTCTTAGAAACAGCGGTGAATTTGATTCAGGAACTGATTTTTATTTCCTCGGGAGAAACTATTGCGATGAAAGAACAACAAGCTAGTGTTAAGCAGGATGTGGAAGAAAAGAGATACGAGTTGGAGGAACAGCCTCAGAGAGTTAACAAGGTTAAAGTGAGAGAAGAGGAGGTTACTCGTATCAGTTCTTGGGATATACTGGGTCAGAGACCTAAAGTTTCACTACACGATCTGGAGCGAGAACTCGAAAGACTCTTCAGCAGAATGGCAGAATTGGAGGTTGCTAGGGAAGAAAAAAGAATCACCGAAAGTGAGTACCATATGGTGATAGAAGCTTTAAAGGATAAAAAAGAGAAGATAACTGGAGATCTGGACAAACTATTCGATTTTGCCAAAAAATAAAGCCTAGAAATAAAAGAGAGTTAGGGTTAGGGTTTTTTAATAATCTTTTTGTAGTTTTGCGCTAATTGTGAGTAACTCTCAGCACTAAATTTTATAGTGGCAAGATGGGCTTCACTGATTTCTTTTGCGACTTTCCCTGGGTTACCAACAACTAGACTGTTGGGGGGAATTTTGGTATTTGGGGTGATGACGGCTCCTGCGCCAATGATACAGTTATCACCTATCTCAACCCCGTCAAGTACGGTTGAGTTTATCCCCACTATTACCATGTTACCAATTTTTGCACCGTGAATCACAGCCCCGTGTCCCACTGTCACGTTGTCACCTATAATGGCCTCTGTTGTAGCTGCGTGAACCGAGCAGCAGTCCTGAACGTTTGAATTCTTGCCAATTTTAATAGTGGAGAAGTCACCCCTGACCACGGCGTAGTCAAAAATTGCGCCTCGCTCACCGACTTCCACGCCGCCCGAAACAAAGGCATTAGGGCTAACATAAGCTGTTGGATGAATCTTTGGAATCTTACCCAAGTATTCGACAACTGGCAATTATTCCAACCTCCTTACTTTTGAGATTCTACCACACTATAAATTGAAATCGTTTATTATTTTATCGCATGAAAATATTCTTTCGTATTGGGCGGATGCTTTAAAACTGCAATACTTTGATGTGAAAGAATTAGGAATAAAGGATAAGAGATTTTAGAGTTGACTAAAGAATTTGTTAGAGAAATAAATAAAAAAGGAGACACTCGTATATGAGTCACTGATATCTTCCAAGCATGGAGAGAGTTATGCCAAATTTTATTAAAGGAATTTTCTGCTTCAGACTTCAGGTGAGCAGAAATCGATGCCGCATTATTAAAAAATAAATAGTTGGAGAAAGATTCTTATAACGACAGCGGAGAAGTAACTAGAAAATAATAATGATGGATGAGGGCGTATGAAAGAATATAGTATAACAATTTTAGGTGGATTTGGTCGGGACGGTTTAAAGGAAAGTGTTGATAGAGTTAAACTCCGGATGGGTGATATTGTTAGTATTGTTGGACCCACAGGATGTGGCAAAACAACCTTAATTAAGGATATTGAAATGTTTGCCAACGGAAATACTCCCTCACGAAGGGTAATTTTAATAGATGGTAAACCTCAGTCAGAGGATGTAATTTTTGATCCATCAAAGAACCCGATTGCGTTAATCACCCAGCATACTAACTTTTTGTCTGATTTGCCGGTCTACGAATTTTTGTATACCCATGCTATGATAAGACAGACTAAAAATGAGGAGGCAATTCATGATACTCTTGATTTTGCTAACCAATTAACTGGAGAGCCCGTCATACAAGATTCGGCTATGACTGAATTATCCGGTGGGCAAACTAGAGCATTATTGATTGCAGATGCGGTGATAATAGGCAATTCTCCAATTATACTACTAGATGAGATAGAGAATGCAGGGATACACAGAACCAAAGCATTGGAATTACTGAGAAAATACCGTAAAATATTCGTATTTGTTACCCATGACCCACGAATAGCGTTACTGTCTGATTTTAGGATTGTGATGAAGTGTGGAGCAATGCAAAAGGTAATTTATACTAACGACGAGGAAAAAGAAGTAGCTGAAAAGATTAAGAAGTTAGACGACCTTTATGCGTACTGTAGAGGAAAAATCAGAAGTGGGGATATTATAACTGAAAATGATTTGAAATTTGATAATGTGGATGTTAGTATATAAATAAAAAGAAAAAGAGGAGAAACTGCTTAGATGAAACTGGTAATATGTGCTGGTCCGCCCACGAGCGGTAAGACTACTGTTCTAAAGCGAATAATACAACTATTACTTAATGAAGGCGACAAGGTAGCATATCTTAAAATAGATGTGCAGTATGCCGAGGAAGATGAGATTCTGAAAAAAGAGTTCGGAATACCAACAAAAAAGGTATATTCAGGTGAGTTATGCCCCGACCATTGTAACGTTATGGTTCTTGGCGATGCTATAGAGTGGGCACAAAAAGAGAATGTTGATTATTTGATGGTTGAAACAGCAGGTTTGTGTCTTAGATGTTCCCCTTATGTGGATGGATGTTTGGGAGTAGTGGTTTTGGAAGAAACCGGCGGGATGAACCTTCCAAGAAAAATTGGACCCATGCTATCACTAGCCGATGTGGCGGTTGTTACAAAGATCGACTTAGTGTCCCAGGCAGAAAGAGAGGTTTTTAGGGCACGAATAATGAGCGTAACCAATCAAGTTACTATAATAGAAACTGATGCTTTACATGGTATTGGGTTGGGTGGGCTTGTTAAAAAAATAAAAGATACTAAAGATGTATCTCTCCCACTCTATCTTCGTGGCAATCCACCAGTAGGAACCTGCACAATTTGTGTAGGCAAAAAAGAGGTGGGATGGAAAAGTCATTTTGGAGTTTTGAGGCAACTTTCTGGCGACGGTTTATTTTATAGAGGTGAATGAGTGTATGAGGAATCAACTGCCGGGATTGAATTGCGGTGATTGCGGGTGCAGAAGTTGTGAGGATTTCCTAAAGGAGATAGAAAAAAACCCAGATGAAATTAAAAGATGTATCCATTTACAAAAATCAGGTCGTACAACTTATGAGGAAGGTACTTGGAAAGATTCGTTAGGTAGGGAGTTTGATTTTATACTTGATGTATTGAAAGGTGACCCGGGACCAAGAGAAACTATCCTCCCTCATAATCCTATGTTAACAAGAGAATTGGACATAGAAAAGGATGACATATTGATAGGTAGACCGCTTGGGATGTCCTGTGGGTGTCCTATAACTCATTGTGGTATTGTGAGGGATGTTGATAAAAAAACTGGAGTAATAGTTTGGTGTGTAACTGGTCCTCTTAATCCTAGAACAAAGGGATTTAAAGATTTGGGTTACTATGCAGCTGAAGCTTATGAAGGTATTGTTTTTGAGGCGAGAACTGAACTCAAAATAGGTATGAGGTATTGGTTCTTACCCCATAGATGTATGTTGCAGTGGCGACATTCTGGAATAATTAACTTCATGAATAATACATCGGAGGGAAAGGTAGTCCGTATAGAGGGGTTATACATAGGATGACAATAATAGTAGGGGGGATTTAATGAGTTTTTGGAAATGGCTAAGAAGAGTGGTAAACCCAAAAAGAGGATATCACTTGATAAAAAAGAGGTTAGAGTGAGATGCCTTTTTGGGTGGGCTTTCTCGCTAATTCATATAAGCGATGCTGATTTTTCCCGCAGAATCCGGGGTTGCATAACATATTTTTATTCGTAAGTTGATTAGTTAATCATCTAGTTTCGATTTTACATTTAAGTATGTGTAAAATGGTTAATCGGAACAGACTGGAGAATTGTGGAATGTTTAAAACATCTTTTAACCGGATTTTGGAGAGAAAAGCTACCAAAGCGGATTTGCCTTACGTGGCTTCCTTGTCTTTTGAGGATTTGGAGAAGCCTAAAGAGGTTATTGTGGGAAAGCCTATTCAGTGTCAAAAGTGCGGCGGGGTCTTAACGGATCCCAGCAGTGTTAAAAAAGACCCCAAATTAGGTACTCATTTTAAATGCGCTTTTTGCGGCGCAATAAACGTGGTTGATCCCAAGGATTTGCCCACTCATCTGATCGATGACGTCGACTTCATAATAGAAGAAGCAATGGAGATTAAGACAACCAAGCCGGAGTTGACCGGAGACAACATTGTTGCAGTGATAGATGTTTCGGGCTCAATGGCCGGAGGAAAAATTGAGGCGGTCAAGAGAAGCTTGACGGAAACCATCAAGGACCTTAAGGTCAATGCGCCTCAGAGCAGATTCGGTTTAATCGCCTTCGAATCCAGTGTTTATCTAATCAACTTTAAGGGCGTTTCCGCCCTTACGGTGTCGGGTGATGACCTTTATTCTCAAGAGAAGGTTGCAGAAAGGTTCAGCCATGCAAAGTACGATTTTGAGCCCGTCGAAAAAACCGCCAACAAGTGGATAGAAACCGTATCTAAACTCAGGGATATGGATATGACCGCTCTTGGACCGGGACTCCTCGGAGGATACACTCTCCTCAAGATGAGAGGCGGAGGACGCCTACTTTTGCTTACCGATGGACTGGCTAACACTGGGTTCGGAACCCTCGAAAGCGCAGGTGCCACGGGTAAAAACTTCTACAAAGAAGCTGCGGGAAGCTGCAATCTGGGTAACATAATCGTAGATGTGGTTGGTGTACGTGAGCAGTCGGCGGAGAGTCAATTAGCTTTAAAGACTCTGGGAAATCTCGCACTGGAAACCGGAGGAGACATCTACTACGTAACCATGGAAGAAATCGAGAAAACATTCGCCGACATTCGAGGCAAGGGATACATAGCTCGGAACGTAGAGGTAAAAATGTTTACTCCACCCGTCCTAAAACTTGTAGACGCGACTGGAACCGCATCAGAAACCTTGAAACCAGAAGAGCCCATTCGACTGGGAGGAGTAACTGCGGACAGAGAGGTTTACTTCGAAATGGAATCAGCCAAGGAAATAAAAGAAGACGAAGTCCCCATACAGGCACAAATCCAGTATATAGACGCGGAAGGAAAGAAGCACCTACGAGTAGTTTCAAAGAAAGTCAAGAAAGCTAAGAACGAAGAGGAGTACGCGAAAACATACGAACCAGAAATCTCAGGAGCAATGAAAGTGCAGCAGGCAGGAAGAGCCGCCTACCAAGGCGAAGAAGAAAAGGCTAAGGAAATAATCGCAGGATATCAACAACAAATGGCAGGAGCCCCAATGGCACCGCCGAAGGCAGCAAGCGTCAGCAAGGCTTTAACAGGCGAACTCAAAGAATTAATGTCAAGAAAGCGCAGTTCGGAAGATGAGGCTGCCGTGGGAAGTGCCAAACAGATGAGAAAAACGAAGAAGGAACTCTTCGAATAGGGACAAGTTAAAGGGATAATATCCCTTTTTCTTTTATCTTTTTTTCCACAAACTAATCTTACTTTTTTCTCTTCTCCAAGAATTCTTTCACTAATTTCTTGTTTTGTTCAGTTTTGAGACATAGACTCGTTGTTTTCACGCCTTTCTGTAGATAACGGCGTTAAATCTGTTTTAGTATATATATCTCGCTAATATCATGATAGTCTCTATGTTTAATAGTAATATGCTTTCTAAAAAGATTAAAATGCTGGGAAAACCCATATTATTAATCCAAAGCTAAAAATATAGGAGGACATCTAAATAATTTGAGTGCATAAGAATTATAAGGGCGCAAATTCAATTCTAAACACAGGGAAAAGTCCCGTGAGGGCGGAAGATGTTGTCAAAACCTAGAATTAGTAAACTGAGGGAATTGGCATCCCTAATGGAAGACGGAAAAACCAACGACGATAT
This sequence comes from Candidatus Freyarchaeota archaeon, assembly GCA_030587365.1. Taxonomy (GTDB): domain Archaea; phylum Asgardarchaeota; class Jordiarchaeia; order Jordiarchaeales; family Jordiarchaeaceae; genus Jordiarchaeum. Next base: position 108,923 of record JAUQZE010000023.1, read on the forward strand.
ACACAAATGTTTAGAACTCTGCTGGGAGGAGTTCTACGAAATAGAAAGAGACGAAGACACCCCAAGCGAGGTTTGCCAAAAAACGCGTACGGTGTTAGAGGAAATCACGGTCGCTTTAGAAGCCCTAGAGGCCGGAGCAATCACAGTAAAAGAGTTTAACAGAATAAAAACCAAGGTCTTCGAAAAATAAGTTACAGAAGCCCATCCGGCAAAGATCTTATGCGAACTATAATAGAAAAATTAAAAAAAGGGATTTTATTTGGCCTGTATTTTTCAATTGACTCCATGTCTAGTTCCACACCTAGGCCAGGCTCTTGGGGCACAGTAGTGTAGCCATCCTCAAGCGGTTTCAATTTTTAAGAAGATGTTTTTAAAAAGACCATCGATACTGGAAACTGGAACTATATCATGTTTAACATATCAAATCCAGAATATTATCTCGTGATCAGTAAATTGAGGGTTTCGAGGAAGTGACGACTCTATATCCTACAACTTGAAGGAATGTTCTGGACAAGTCTACGGCTAGCATAATTTTCTAGTATTTGATAAGCAGGGTGTCTAGGGTGAAAAATTGATGACGACACAAGAAAAACTCATTAAAGATTTTATCTAATATTGTTTCAACATTCCCAAAAAATTGCAATAGTTAACACTAGACCAGCTCCGACTCTACTTAACTTCTTATATCTTATAATTGCACCTATTAGCATTAGCTTGATACTTTTTTTAAAAAATCTTTTAATTTGTTTGGCTTGTAGGAAATGATTCCCCAAGAAGGTTCGGGTAGCGTCTTTTTAGTATTTGAGTTTTTACTCATATACGACACATATTTTTTGAAGACTGTATTAATAGCGTTCATCCATCCCTTTTCCCCTTCATCCCACTTTCCTAAGCGTTTGAATTGCCAATCAATGTAGTCGCTAAACCAACAAATCATCGTGATTCCATTTTCGAAGACGTGATCAAAGTTATATTTAAAAAACCAAGCGGGATAGGGGTTAAAGGCCCACCAGAATTTTCTATTGAGTTTTTCATTCCAAATTGCCTCAAACCACCTTTGTTCTTCTTCGTCCAAAGCCTTCATTTTAGAAGGGTCTATAAGTAACTTCCCCTCGACTAATTCCTTAGGTTTAACTTCTCTCGTCACGATTGTCAATTTTGGACAGTATTCAGGGTCTAATATATGTGATTTTTTTCGATTTTTGTATAACCATTTTAAAAAATAAAGTGTTGTATGTCGATATACTGCGTGAAGATACGGAATATAACCTCTCCCTGTGTAGATCATCAGAGGTGTACCAGCAGGAATCATCTCACATTTATATTTATGGTCAAGATAATCCATGAAATCATCGACGTCTTTTTGGTGTTTAAGATGTTCTTTGAGGTCTAAGAATAGTCCAGTTTTTTTAGGTTTTGAGATCTTCTTTGCGACATCATTGAATTCCCCTAGAAATTTCTCGAACTCTTTTCCACCGGAAATACGGTCATGACGATAAAACCATTCTTTTTCGTTATTTCCTTCTTTTTTTCCTGATTTCAAATCAATTTCAAGGTAATCACAGTCCTTGTAAGCGTTCTCAGTAGCCTCTTTCGAATAACATTTTACACCATAGCCTTTATAACCGCAATTATGAGCTATAATTATTGGATTCAATATCCATTTTGGTGCTTTTTTTAGGTTTAAGATTTTCATTTTAATCACTTGAGGAGAATTACACGCCGCGTTGTTGTTTATTCTTATATGAAATATTTATATTTTTCTCTAGTATCTTAAATAGATGAAGGTAATGTTTTTCAAAAATCAGAGATAATGTATAACTCATTTATAAAAAAATAACAAACTAATAATTATGAATGTTAATGCCGATGTTATTTGTGAGAGAGCTGATAGCAAGTTAAGATATATCCTGAGTATTAGTTGGAAGGTGAGATGGTTAAAGAAGAAAAATTGTAGGGAAATGAGTGATGAGGAACTTGAAGCTTGGAGGAAAAGAGCAGCAGATGCAAGGCTAGTGGGAAATCCGACTGAGGCCGGAAGGTCGCTCCGAGTCATGCAAAACCCAGTCAGACGAGAGATTATGACGCTTCTCAAAGATAAGGCTCTAACAATAAGAGAAATAGCAGACAAATTAAACTTGGAAGAAAAGGTATTAGGGTTTCATCTTCAAGTCCTAGAACAATCCTTCTTTATTAAAATAATAGACGGAAACACGGTAGACTTGACACCTCCAGGAGTAGCATACACAAGACATGTAATAAAATGAAAAAGTGTAAAGGAAATGAAGAGTACATCTCTGCAAACATTTTTTAAAAATAAGAATATGTACATCTATTCTCTCTCCACTATTTTTCTGAGCGGAAATGTGAGAACCTGCCTCAGATTGAGAATGGAAATTCTCAACAAAAAGAGAGTATACCACTTGGCCCACAACCCAAAAAACAGGTATATTTTAGACTATGCCGTGTGTCCACACCGTAAAATGTATATATTTTTTATAAATAACTTATAACAACGATAAAAAAAAGTGAGGATTTATGAGTAAAGCAATTACTACCGGGGTTTTTGGCTCAGTATCGGGCATAGTGACAACTGTAGTAGGAATTCTGTGGAGTATTCGGTACTTTGAATTCATTGGAGCACGTGACTCTGCGGTTACCATTCAAAACCTTCCAATTATAAATCCAAGCTTCCTTGAACTGGCGGTCCATCTGGGCTTCTTTCAAAACATCCATGTAAGCAGTTTGCTAAGTGGTTTACAAGGTTTAACCACTATCCTAGCCTTGCTCCTGGTTTTAACCTTAATTTTGACCGGCGTAGGACTCTACGGACTCGGCAAAATAGAAGGAAAATCCATGGGTGTCGTCAGTCTAGTGGTCGGAGTAATAGCTGCCATAATAGTCCTATTACTGTTACTAGGTGGGGCGGTAGCTGGTTCTAGGACACCAACAATTATTTCATTGCTCACATCCATTTACGCTCCCTGGTTGATTACACAGTATCCCATTTCCGTCATTGTCCTTGCAGGTGGAGTGCCCCACGTCAATATTCTCTTATTATCTCTAGGTCTCTTAGTATCTGGTGTTGCACTTATCATATTTGGAGCAACGTTCATCAATGTAAGAGAAGGTCTGGACAGCTCAAATCTAAGTTTGGCGACGGGGATACTATCTATAATCGCGGGAATAGTACTATTTTTCGTGGTATTGCTTGCATTCATAGCATTCATTATCCTGTTCGTTACCTTCATAATGGCAGCCCTAGTATTCTTCCAGTCACGCGAATTGGCTTAACCCATTCTTCCCCTTTTTTTATTTTAAGATTCTGATTCTATACTATTGCGTCTTCTCTGATTTTCTAATAAAAAGAGAGATTAAAAAAATAAAAAAATGGAAAGATGAGATTGTTACTATTCTTTTGATAGAACGCTGAGTCCAAACCTATCTCATCCTTAAGGTTACTATTAATTTTTATAACGCTGTATCTAGGGTTTTGCATGGGTGAATTTTTTATAGGTAATAACGGATCATAGGTTATCTGAGCTGGACTTGAAGAAATAGTTAATATATTATTATGTGTATTTAATAGTCATAAAGCGTTGTGTTTGGCGTATTTATTATTTTGTTAGGTGGAATAATTCTATGGAGAAAGCGTATCGAGCGTCTTGGAATTTGCTAAGAGAGAAGATGAAGAAGGAAAGAAAAGAAGAACTAGCACTGGTGGACGAGACTAAAGAATCGGACATAATAGTCGTGAGAGGTCAGTATGATCATATTGAAAATGTTTTCGAGGCGTTAGGCGTTCCTCATACGGTTATTGGTCCCGAGCAGGTTGGTGACATTCCTCTTAGCTCTAAGCAGTTGTTGCTGATTGATTGTCCAGGGTATCTGGATAATAAGGGGATTGAGAAGGTTCAAGGCTTTGTCAGGGACGGCGGCTTCCTTTTTACCACGGATTGGTCTCTCCTAAACGTGCTGCAAAAGGCTTTCCCCGGATTTGTGGAATACAACAATAAACCCACCGGGGACGATGTTGTGAAAATCGAAGTGTTGGATTCTGAAAATCCTCTGGTTAAGGGTGTCGTGGAAGACAAGGATACTCCTGTTTGGTGGCTCGAGGGAAGTTCTTACCCCATCCGCATTTTGGACAAGGAAAAGGTGAGGGTCTTAATCAAGAGCGATGAGTTGAAAAAGAAGTACGGCGAATCACCAATAGCCATTACTTTCACAGTGGGCGGCGGCAGGGTGATTCACATGATTAGTCACTACTATCTGCAGAGAAGCGAAACTAGAACAGAAAGACAGAAGATGAGTGCAGAGGCTTACGCCGCGGAGAAAGGAGTTGCAGCAGCTCCTGCGATGAAAAGCGAAATGAAGGGTCTTTCCTTGGGTGAGGTGGAGAGTGCTTACTCCTCAGCTCAGTTCTTCACAAACATTCTGGTTGAGCAGAAAAAACAAGTTAAAAAAATGGAGTCTGAACAGTCTGAACAAGGGAAAAAGGATAGCAAAAAGAAAAAAGGGAAATGATTTCCAAAATAGATAAACCTTCTAAAATTTCTTTTTTCGATAAATCTTTACTTTTTCCACCCTAAAACGGTATAATGTTATGAAAAGCCGATTATTTTTTTATTTTATAAATCTGTTTTTACCCGAAAAGTAAAGTTTTTATAAACAGTTATGTAAAGCAGTATAGCATGGAGGGTGTTAAAGAGTATCTGAAAAAGGAAACGGTTTTGAGGGAGAAGTATTTTCTGGGCTGTCTTCTGGGAATCCTACTGGCCTTGATTAGTTTATCCCTGAGTGAGTGGCAATTCTTGTCTTACACCCTTCTTCCTGGACCTCCGGTGTTTATTTCTGTTACTGGGCAAATTGTCTGGACTTCGACGGGATTTCTAATTTTTACGGCTGGAGAGATTTGCTTCTTTTCATCGCTGATGCTTCTGATTGAAAAAAAGAAGATGGTAGAGTCATGGACAGCTTACATGGGTAAAACCGCGTTTTTTCTAGTGGCGTGTATGACTCTGGTGCAGAGGAGTAGTGGTTACACCGCCTTTAGCTCAGCTCTGGTGGACGGTTCGTTATATTTGGATAACAGGTATACGGGTCTGGTTCAGAGTGTCGTTTTGACCTCCATTATTATTAGTTTGTCTCTGGTGTTGACCTCTGATTTTCTGCTGAGAGGTAGGATGGTTGAGAAGCCGAGTGAAAAGTTTTATCGCACATCAGGGATAGTGACCGTACTTTTTGGATTGACTATGATTTTTCTAATATTTTTCAGGATTCCGAGTTATTCTTTCAACGCCCTTCCTGGACTTGGTTATTTTTATACTCAGCACATTTTGCTATCTACGGTCGATTCCTTTGAGTTGATTGGTGTTTTCTTTTTGGTGCTAGGATGTGTAGTCATCGGCTTTCAAAGAATCCCGCCCCTTGTCAAAGGGTATCAACTGGTTAGCGGGTCTATTCTTACTCTGCTAGCTTTTCCACTAGCCTTCTTTCCTGTTCAGATCTGGATAGAGAGAAATATTTTCTATTCATCACTTCTCGCACCCCTAGACCTCGACATTCTCCACGGCATCTTTCCCTTGAATTTTAACCTTTTCACCTATCTCTCCCTAATACTTTTTACGGTGGGAGTATGTGTTTACGTCCAAAAATCGAAGATTAAAACTCTGATTTTGATCGCATTTCTAATCTACATATTCGAATATCCGGGATTCCACGGATCTGTGCTTTCGCATTATTACATTCCAGCCCTAACTCCGACAGTCCCCCTACCAATGTACGTTGGCTTAGCAATAGTCGCCACTGTGATATCAATCCCACTAGTTACACAGAAGGACTGGAACGTTAAAGACTTTATACGCAGAATGTTCAAACCCTCCTCTAGAACTACAATAGTGTTACTCATAATATTAGCGATTCTCATACCCATTATATTACTAAATAGTAGTAGAGTAACTTCAGTGCCGTTAACACAGTCCCTGTTAGCATCACAAAGCCTGAGCGCAAGAGACAAAATCGACCCCTATTTACTCAACCTTAGCATCTCCTCCACGCAAAATGTTTCGGTTATATTGAGATTTAGTGGGCCTATCTCACAGGATGACATAGATAGACTGAATAACACTCCCTATTACAATTTCACTTTTGAAGAATATGATGGGAATTATGCGATTTATTCGGTGAAGGCTTACTATGCTATCTATGGTAATATTAGTGCGGATAATAGTACAGATCTTGAGCAAAAATTGATTCTACTGGTTACTGATTTTCCCCTGAGCTATATATTGTTTAACAGGAATCCGTCAACACCTCCCGACATTGACTCCCACCATGCGGTATATTACTTTGTTGGAGCGGATATACTTCAAGCATTTAATATTACTGGGAAGGGAACTACCATAGCAGTGGTTGATTCAGGGGTGAATGACTACGCGGCGGATTTGAGAGAGAAGAGAAACGGCAGAGTGATTTATCAGGTAAACTTTCTCACGGGACAGGAGGGAGATCCAAGAATTGTGGGTGAATTGACCCCCCAGGGTACTTTAATACACGGAACTCTAGTTGCCATAGATGTTGCAGGTGTGAGGGGGATAGCCCCCGATGCTAATATAATAGACCTTAAGATTAAAACGGGAAGCGGGGAGTCTTTCTATATGGTCTGTGTCTATATGGCGGAGGCTCTCGACTGGTGCGTGAGAAACAAAGACCGCTTTAACATCTCTGTGGTTGAACTCGCTTTAGGCAGTAGGGACCAGGTTTACGGATTCTTAACGGATGCGGTGGATCGCGCTTTTCTAAATGGCATAGTAGTGATTGTTGCAGCTGGCGGTTATTTGGATTTCACTAAGAACCATATCGGAGGATTGTTAACACCCGGAATAGCGGACTGGGGTATAACCGTTGCAGCTACTATGGATATTTTGGACGAGTCTTGGTCTCCAGTAAGTCCACTCGGCCCCTCGCCCCACTGGTGGCTTCCCAAACCAGAGTTAACTGGTCCCGGGATGTTTACCAGTAGCTCTGTTCCGATGGTCGCCGGAATTTCACTTCTCTTAATACAAAAATGCACTGAGCTAGGGTTGCCTCCTATTCTCTGTGCCGTGGTACTTCGTTGGGCGTTGATATCTGGAGCGCAGGAACATGATCTCGGTCTTCCGGGTTGGGATATTCAATACGGATTCGGTAGAGCTGACGCCCTGACTTCATTCTTATACTTGGTTTACTACCTTCAAATTTGATTACCGTTTTCCTCTTTATTCCTCATTTTTCCACTCTATTTCTTCAGCCCAGAATCTTTCCTGGGGGTCTACCCGGGCTGCTTCGGCCATTGCTATCTCGAAGATTTTTTGAGCTCTTTCGACGTTCCTGTGTGCTGGTTTTTCGCCTATTGCCATTTGAACCAGTTCTAGTACGTGGAAGATGGGGGTTTTCCCTTGGCTTAGGATTTTCGCTATTGAGAGAACCCATTGGCACCCGCCGCAGTACAATGCTAGAGCACTGGCGCCGGTGTCCTCAGCCTCCCTATATCTTCTCGCAGCCGCGTTAAGTATGTCCTCCACACGGTGGCTTCCAGCAAAGGCAGCCATCCCACAGCAGAGAGCTTTGTCTCGGTTATGCTCCATTTCCACAACCTTGACTCCTAGGATTTGGAGAATTTGCCTCGACAGGTCAAAATATTTATTTCCGAAAGGCTTAGCTTCGCAATTATCATGTAGGGTTACTGTCCTATTCAACTTGGATTTCAGTTTCAGCTTTCCCTGGTCGATTCTTTCCCACAGCCAGTCCAGCATGGGGATGATTTCGAAATCGAATTTTGCCCCAAATCTGGGATAAACGTTCTTGTACATGTTGCAGCCGGCTAAGCAGGGGGTAATCATCCTCTTCACTCCCAGATTTCGGAACTGCTTTTCTAGCTTTTTCGCGATCTGCTCGGAGGTTTCCAGCACACCTATCCGGTACCACGGCTCCCCGCAGCACAGTTCCTGCGACCCCATGAAAGTCACATTTTCAAAGAGTTTGGAAAAACTGAGATAGGAAAGAAAAATCATATTGCAGCCGGGATAGAATACCTCTTTGTTCTTCTCAAGGTTGGCCCAGGATTCCACAGTTTTCTTTTCATCCTCGGGAAGGTGCTCCAGCAGCGCTGAGCCGAAGTTTGGAAACTGGTAGGGCAGGAAAAACTTCGCCGCCCTTGGTAACCCCTTCTCCTGGTATCGCTTATACCATCTGTACAGTATTAGTTCGTAGGGGCGACTGTAGTGGGGGCAGAAGTTGTTGCAGGACATGCAACTGGTGCATTTTGTTAAAACCTCGGTTTCCTCTCCGTTAACCAATTTTTTGAACTCTGTTCTCGCTTGGTCTATGGGCATCTCCATTATGGGGCACTGGTTTAAACACAGACCGCACAGATCGCATGACTCCCTATCAAAAAAATTGTACGAAGTCAACAAAACACCTCTCAAGTTATAATGCATTCTCCGTTTCACGGATATAAAAGTCTGATTCCAAGCTTTTTCGACAATTAAGGTGAACTGAGGTCTTTGAAATCCATTGAAACATTGGGAAGGGTTGGTTTTTATTGTGTGTGGAGAGAAATCTTAATTTGGGTTGAAGAGGGAAAAATATGGCGAGTATGAATTGTGTGGGGTGATATTATGTTGGAATCCGATTCCCAAATAAATGAAAACTGTTACCAGATTGATATACAGCAATGGGGTGTACCGCGAGTAGGAACAGTGTACGTAGTCAAAGGCGAGAAGATATTTCTCGTCGACTCGGGCACCAGCCAAACCACGGAGAAGGTTTTAAAGACTCTTGAAGAATTCAAAATCAATCCCAAAACAATAAACACTATGATTATAACACACGAACACTACGACCACGGAGCCGGAGCAGCTGTACTCCTAAAGAAGATGCCCACAACAATGGTTTTAGCTTCAGAGAAAACAGCGGAGATATTGAGAGACCCCAGCATGTTCGAAGAGACTTCAAAAAAGTATTACGGTGAGGCAGCGGGACTCGTTAGCCCGTATCCCCCGGTGAAAAATGTGGAGGTAATTGAAGAGGGAGACAGCATAGATCTGGGGGGAGAGATTACCCTAGAAGTGGTGGCGCTTCCGGGACACACGCCGGGAAGCATAGGGTTATTTGAGTCGAAGACAAAGACCTTTTTTGCCGGCGATGCGGTGTGCAATTATAATCAGCAGTACGAATTTTACATGCCTCCATCCTTTCCCGAACTTTTCGACTATGAGACGTACCTCAAATCGCTGGACAAAATACTCAGCTACGACTTAAAGTATCTTTGCATGGGACACTTCGGCACCCAAAAGCAGCCCAAAGCAAAACAGGTTGTGAAAAAAGCGGCGGAAACAGCCAAAGACTGGAAGAAAATAATATCCGATGTTTACAGAAAAACCAAGAGCGAAGAACAAGTATACAACAAGTTACTGGAAAAATATGGGGATAACGAGTATGTTAAAAACTTTCCAGAACTAATTCGAAAAAGCGTACTAGGCCAACTCATAAAAGGATACATAATTTCCCTAAAACTCTAAGACCACTCGGCTAAAAGACCCTTCGAGAGAAACCTTTCCCAATTAAATTTTTCTACAATTTTTAACGAAGCCTTTGAGACTGCTATAGAACACATATTCAACAATATCAAAAGGGTTGCAGAAGAAAGCTCTAATTTAGAGATAGGTTACAATTAATGATGACACAATATTTAAATTCGAAAACACTTCAATGTGGGTAACTAAATTTTGAGCAAAAAGAAAAAATATAATATATGAAGAAAAAGTATAGTGATGATTAACTCAGCGAACTCAATTTTTGAGAGGCGAAATAAAAAATGGTTGGAATTAAGGCGTGTGGAGCCTACATTCCCCTCTATAGTTTAGGTCGAGACCTGGTTGCCAAAGCCTGGGATTTCCCCTCAGTACCCGGATCCAAAGCCCTCGCAAATAATGATGAAGATAGCATAACTATGGCGGTTGAAGCCAGCTGGGACTGCTTACACAAAATAGAGCCCAAAACGGTTGACGGACTCTACTTCGCCACCACCACCGCACCCTATGCTGAGAAACAGGGCTCAGCCCTCATAGCAGCAGCACTGGACATGAGAAAAGACATCCAAACCATAGATTTCACAGACTCCCTAAGGGCGGGAACCACCGCCATAATAGCTGCCTACAACGCTATCCAGAGCGGAGCGGCAAAAAGCATACTCGTTGTAGCCTCCGACTGCCGAATAGCTGAACCAGAAAGCATGTTTGAGTTCCAGACTGGAGACGGAGCCGCAGCCATACTATTAGCAAAAGACGATGTAGGAGCCACCATAGATGGATTCACCTCGGTCGCGGATGAGTTCACCGGACCCTGGAGGAGAGAAAAAGACACCTACATAAGAGAATTTGAGGTCAAACACGACGCAATATACGGTTATGCGAACCAAGTCGGTACAGTTCTAATGGGACTAGCGCAAAAGTACAAATTAGATCCTAAGGGCATAGCTAAGCTCGTCATGTACTCCCCGGACCCCCGAGCACCCGGAGAAATAGCCAAAAGAATGGGAGTCGACGCAGGGAAACTTCAAGACTCAATGTTCTTCGCGATAGGAAACACTGGAACCCCACTAGCCCTCATGATGCTCGTAGCAGCCCTAGAACAAGCTCAACCCAATCAAAAAATGGTTGTGGTCGGTGTAGGAGACGGAGCCGACGCCCTACTACTAACCACCACAGACAAGGTTGCACAAACAAAGGGCAAAAGAGGATTAACCGGACACATATTCTCAATGAAACCCCTAAAAAACTACAACGAATACATAAGAAACAAACAACTCTTGGAAAGGGAGAGATTCTCCAGAAGAACCAGCACCGTAATCTACTACCGAGACAAAAACAAAATCCTAAACCTCCACGGAATGAAATGCAAAAGCTGTGGAGCAATACAGTACCCCATCCAGAGAGTCTGCACCGAGTGCGGAGCGAAAGACAACTGGGAAGAAATAAGACTACCCAAAACCGGAAAAGTATTCACATTCACCCTAGACCACTTGGTGGGAGGAGAATACCTGGTAACACCAGTACCCCGAATAATAGTAAACCTCGACGGCGGAGGAAAAATCTTCCTTGAGATGACCGACTGCGACCCCAACGAAGTAAAAATCGACATGCCCGTAGAACTAACCTTCAGATGGCTACACGAATCCGCATACTTCAAACACTACTACTGGAAATGCCGACCAATAAGAGGAGGAAAATAAACAAAAAAATAATTATGGAAAAGGAGAAATGAAAAATGCCAGGAACCATAAAAGATAAAGTAGCCATAATGGGAGTCGGCTACACCAAATTTGGAGAATTATGGGATAAAAGCCAAGAAGACCTCATGGTAGACGCAGCCTACGAAGCCTACAACGACGCCGGAGTAGAACCCAAAGACATCCAAGGAATATGGGTAGGAGTCTTCTACTACTTCACCGGACTATCCGGCTGCACAGCAGTAGAACCCCTAAAACTGTTCGGCAGACCCGCAAGCCGAGTCGAAAACTTCTGCGCCTCAGGAATGGACGCCTTCCGAAACGCCTGCTTCGCAGTAGCCAGCGGAGTCTACGACATCGCACTCGCCTGCGGAGTAGAAAAACTCATGGACGCCGGATCAAGAGGACTACCCGGACTAAAAGACTTCGGACACCCCGTATACGGAACCGCAAGCGCCCCCGCAATGTTTGCGCTCGCAGCCACAAGAGCATTCCACAAATATGAATGGACCAAAGAAGACTTGGCCAGAGTTGCTGTTAAGAACCATTTCAACGGTGCGAAACACCCCAAGGCTCACTTCCGAAAAGAAGTAACAATGGAAGAGGTAATGAAAGCTCCGATGATAGCATCTCCCCTGGGCAGATACGACTGCTGTGCCATGAGTGACGGAGCCGCAGCGCTAATAATAACCCGTCCAGAAATAGCCAAAGAGTACAACCACTCGGATGACTACGTGCTGGTTAAGGGAAACGGTCTCGCGGTGGAAACCGTGATGCCCTTCTACAAACCCAGCTTCGACTACCTAGGCTTCCCCGCAACACAAAAAGCAGCACAAGAAGCCTACAAACAGGCGGGAGTAAAAGACCCCCGAAAAGAAATTAGTTTTGCAGAAGTACACGACTGCTTCACAATCACGGAACTTCTGAACTATGAAGACTTGGGATTCTGCAAGAAAGGAGAAGGCGCAGAACTAATCCGAGAAGGAGTCACCGCCATAGACGGAGAACTACCAGTGAACCCCAGCGGAGGACTAAAATGCTTCGGACACCCAATCGGAGCATCGGGATGCCGTATGCTAGTTGAAGCCACAAAGCAGCTGCAGGGTAGGGCGGACGGAAGACAGGTAAAAGACCCCGTCTTGGGGCTTGGTCACAATCTAGGTGGTCCGGCTTCGGTTGCCTCAGTAACTGTTCTCGGAAGAAAATAGGCAATCCTAAAAATTACAAGGGTTTAGTAGCGCAACATAAAGAGCTAACCCAATTTTCCCTTCTTTTTTGTTTGATTTGTAATATTGTCTAGTGTAATAATTTTTTATACTTCGGTGAAAGGTATCTTTAAGATTTAATGAGAAATAAATAATTTCTTTTTGAAGATTCCTTTCTAAAGCGGAATTACCCCCGATTTGGTCATGTCTACCAGCTCAACAATCCTATTGCTGTGTTTCCATATTTTTGAGCCGAGTATTCCTAAGGGTACATAATCAATACGTGAATGGGAAAAACTAGCACATCCTTTTTTTATAATGCGGACGAATTGTATATAGTGTATCTGCTTTAATTTTGAAATTTTTCAGGAGAAGTAATAAATGGAGTCAGAAAAAAAAGTGATCAAGGAGATAATAGAAGAGTATCCGATCATAAAGTTTGAGGATTTTAAGTGGGAGTGGGTAACAGCACCAGACGAATGTTGTGTTAGAGGAATTTATTTATTTGACAGGAAATTAAAGGAGATTCCCGAGTTTGTTAATAGGTTTACAAAATTGCGGAGTCTAAGTCTTACCAAAAACGAAATCATGAAAATAGAGGGATTGGAAAACTTAAAATTAGAATATTTGTACCTTGATAATAATAAAATAGCGAAGATAGAGGGGTTAGAGAATCTTACACGATTAAAATGGTTACATCTTAATGATAATCAGATTAAAAAGATAGAGGGCTTGGAAAATCTGACTCAATTAACAGTGTTAAGCCTTGGTGATAATCAAATTCAAAAGATTGAGGGATTAGATAATCTCTCTAGTTTGTGGGACTTGGCATTATATAATAATGAAATTACAAAGATTGAGGGATTAGAAAACTTGTCCAACCTTTTTCGTTTAATTTTGTCAAACAATAAAATCAGAAAAATAGAGGGTTTAGAAAAACTTGATTTACGTGAACTGTTTCTTGGTAATAATCAAATATCGAAAATAGAGGGTTTGGAAAATCTTTCCAGATTAATACAATTACACCTTGACCATAATCAAATCCTGAAAATTGAGGGTTTGGAGCATCTTCAGCGGTTTAAAGCCCATGCAGAAAATGAGTCGTATTCAGACAGCACAGGTTGCGTTGTATTAAATCTAAGTAATAACCAAATTACTAAAATAGAGGGCTTAGAAGGCTTTTATGAATTAATGGCGTTGGAGCTTAATGATAATCAGATTACAAAGATAGAGGGCTTAAATAAACTTAACAAATTAGAAACATTGGGTCTCGGAGGTAATCAGATCGAAGAGATTGAAGGAATAGAAGAATTAAAACGGCTAGAAAGTTTAAACCTAAGTCAAAATCGGATCAAGAAGATAAAGGGTTTAGAGAACTTTAGGGTTTTAAGAGAATTACATCTTGGCAATAACCAAATTTCCAAAATCGAAGAATTAGAGAAACTAAGCCGTTTACAAGTATTAGATCTTCACGATAATCAAATTGATAGGATAAGTGGACTGGAGAACCTCTCTCGATTACAAATATTGTGCCTCTCCAATAACCAAATCACGAAGATAGAAGGATTAAATACAGAAAATGAAGATTCCAAACTTTTTGATTTAGAACTTGAGGGGAACCCGTTATTAGAGGAAGAGAAGTTAAAATTACCGAAGATAGAAGAAACATTAAAAAGAAATCTGGAGAATTACCAGCAATCTTTAAAATATAGAGTGGATTAAAGACCTCATCAAAATAAGTATTATAACACCAACAATGAGAAATATTCCTGAAATAATAAAGGCTTGCATGGACTCCCAACCCCGGAGTACTTTGGAATATTTGGGATTTATTGTTTGCAGAGAGAATGATTCTTCGTGTTTTTGTGGAGATTGACTCGATTTACGGGGGATGGAAAAACCCTTTTGAGGAAGCTCTTTCGAAAGCTTAATTATGTTTGATTCTTAATTCTTTAAGGAGGAATGTGTTTTTTGATGGAGGTTTGTGTGTTTTGAAGAGTATTCCTATTCAGGCTCCTTTGTATCCCGAACCACCGTACAAGTATCCTGGTGCTCGCGGCGTTTTGATTATCTACGAGACAGAGCCGAATAATATCAGGAAGATTTTGCCGGATGTTCTTGAAGTCGGTGACATGCCTCTGGCGTTTCTGGGTGTTATGGAGTATCCGGAGTGTATTCCTCTTGGACCCTACAATGAGGCTTACCTTATGGTACAGGCTAAGTGTGGTGATGTGAGTGCGTGGTTTGACCCCTTCATGTGGGTGACCACCGAGGAGGCTTTGACTGCAGGTAGGGAGATTTGGGGTTTTCCGAAGAAGATGGCGGACATCAAGGTGTTGCAGGAGGAGGAGAGGGTTACGGGTGTGGTTGAGCGCAAAGGTGTTAAAATTATTGAAGCCGTGGTGGAGCCTTCGGGGCCTTTGGAGATGCCTTTTGAAGCCTCGATTATGACGTTTAAGCAGATGCTTCGGGGTGACGGTTCTGGGCTGGATGTGAAGAAGGTTCTTCTGACCATCAATCCGCTGGAAATTAAGAAGATGATGGCGGGTGAGGGAAAAATCAAATTTGGCAAATCTAAAGAGGATCCAGTTCACATTCTACAGCCTAAGAAGTTGGCGGCGAGCGTCTACGTGGAATACGATATGACTCTACCCTACGGGAAAATCATCAAAACCATCGTCTGAACCGCTTTGCTTCCCTTCTTTCTTTTTTTGTATACTTTTTGTGTGGAAAAAAGATGTGTTGTGGTTTGGAGTATTCTTTGGTGCTTATTTGAGAGACCCAAACATGAATTAAAATGCTGTCGTATATTTGGTTGAAACCAGATAGGAACTTTCACTTTATGTAATCCTTGTAGATTTTCTCCCAAAACAGTTTCCTTATCTCGTGTGCACCACATGAATTAGGTTCGATGACTAGCCTCAGCCATGTCAAATTATCCTCAGGATTGTAGTATTTATCTTTTGGGTCGTCGTAGTTTACTCCGTGACCCAGAAAGTGTTTATGAATGTCTACCAGTGTTAAGCCTTTTTCTTGGGCTGCTTCTTGGATTCTTTTGTTCCAGTGGTCGAGTACCTTTAATCCGTCGGGCCAGGGTGAGTAGCCTTCTTTTTCTAAGCCGCCGCCGATTCCGTCTGAGGGGTCGTAAATGTTTCCTATGTATATTCGGGCGGGTTTGGGAAATTTTGCTGGGTCTTGCAGGATGGTTATGATTTTTCGGAGGTTTTTCTGCATTTCGTAGCTTAGTTTTAATCCTTTTTCTTCTTGTACTCCGTAGTGGTGTAGGAGGTCGTTTCCTCCGACTGTCATTATGATTATTGTGGGTTGGTTTTCTCCGGTGGGAACTTTGGAAAGCTGCCAGTTGAGCACAGTGTCTGTGGTGGCTCCATCAGATGTAAGGTCGTGGTGCCTTATTCCGGGGTAGAGAGTGGCCAAGTCTTTCCCTTTCCAGTCGGGGTAAACGTCGTCCAGATTTTTGTAGAGAAGTGATGCTGCACCCCATCCCGGTCCTCCAGCGTAGTAGTCTATTAGCATGCTGTCACCTAGGGCCACGTAACACTGTGGTTCAGAGACTTTCCGCTTCATATCTTCTCCACTACCATTAAGGAATTAACATAACTAGGAGCTGTTTTTAATGGTTTTTGTGGGGCAATAACTTGTTAGAAGGTGTTTGGTGAAACTTGGTTAAGGTGGGCTCCATTTTTTCAATTATTTGAGATGGTGGAAAGCATGACTTACATCTGCTCCAGATAAACGGTTTTTTACATGTTTCTGCAGCAGAGATAGCAGGACCTGATACATTATGGCACGCGCTAAATATTGTTATTCAGCTTGCTTTTTCCAAATAACTAAACGGGGTCGTCTTTTGGAAATTCCACATTTTTCCCTCATAAAAAAACAAGATAGATTATCTCACAATTATCCAAAACAGGTTTATCCAGTTTCCAACATTCACACCGATGCCTAGAGTAAAAGTTTGTTTCGTAGGGCATTCTCAATAAAAAGATGAATATTTTTCGGGATTTGGATGTGCTAATTTTCGAGAATAGAATTATAAGAGATAAAATAGAATACGTTTTTGCTTTTAAAAGATAAGGGGAGAAGAAAACAGGAACAATCATGAGATTCTTATGTTAAGCCGGTCAAGAATAAATATGGATAAAAAGGAGATGAATGGATGAATAAAGTTAAAGAGTATGGTCTACTTGGTGTGAAAACTTACGACTTAAGGATACTCCCCGATGAAAGAGGCTTCTTCTTAGAGGCGTTGAGGAGAGACTGGAAAGAGCTTCTGGGTGAGGACGAGATAATACAGGTAAATGTTAGTTTTAGCTATCCCGGAATAATTAGAGCGTGGCATCTCCACTTGAGGGATCAGGTGGATTATTTCTTAGTTTTAAAGGGAGCACAGAAAATCTGTGCTTATGATGATAGGGAGGGTTCTCCAAGCAGGGGTAAACTCGTGGAAATAATGTCCAGTGAAAAGAAATTGCAATTAGTTAGAATTCCCGGCTTCTACTGGCATGGTACTAAAACGGTTAGTAGCGAGCCTTCTTTAACAGTTTACTTTTCCAATAGGCTTTATGACTATAAGAATCCGGATGAGGGACGCAGACCTTGGAATGACCCAACCATAATAGACCCCAAAACAGGCAAGCCTTTCGACTGGGATAAGCCGCTGCATAAGTGAGGTTTCGAAATGAAGATTTTGGTACTGGGGGCGCAGGATAGATGGGCGTCATATTGATTGAGCGCCTCCTCAATAGAGGTTTTGAAGTTAATGATTTAGATAAGCTGTTTTTCGGGGAGGACTTAATTTATATTTTTTGATGATGTGATCCCCAAACTGAGCATTGAACTCTATGCTCTTGTCGGACAAGTTTAAGAACCTTCCTTCTTTTGTACAGTATCACCTAAGATGGTCCCGTGTTTCATAGGAAGATATTTTTAATGGTTTTTGTCAGGCAATAATTTGTGAGAAGGCGTTTGGTGAAACTTTAAGGCGGCCCCGCTTTTTCAATTATACGAAACACCACCAAGCATCACCTTTCTCTGCTCCAAATAAGTGGTTTTTTCATTTTTCTGAAGCAGAGATAGCGAATGCCTGACACATTATGGTGTATGCTAAATATTGTCATTCGGCTTGCTCTTCCCAAAGATCTACACGGGGGTCGTCTTTTGGAAATTCCACATCGTCCCACTTTATAGGTTCGTTCCTCTTTTTTCTTTTAGTAAGAACTGTGTCTTCAGCCAGCCCGATAGGTAGTGTAGTGTCTGGTTTTTCTAGAATACCATAAAGGTGATAACCGCCAATTCCATCCAGTTTTGTGCCTGGTTTAAGATCGGTTTTTGCGCGTGCGCCGACCTCTAGAGCTCTCTTTTTTTGAACCAGTATGGTTTCGTTATGTTTCATAATTCTTCTAATCGCTAGTGGTGTCTCGTAGTGGCAGAGATGATAAGGTCTCAGAAAAAGGTAGTATGGGCCTTCACCCATCTTGTAGTAGTTCATGAAGAAGCGGTCTTCTGGGTCGTCTGAGTAACCTATTGCAAAAACGCTGCCGCCCGGTTTAGCTCCCATAACGTAGTCCACGACGCCTCCGAGTTCGCGGGCTTGTTCAAGATTGAATGCGTTTAAAGCTTCTTCTACATATTCAACTTTCGGTCCGACCATGCCTGTCTTTAAAAGGTCTAAATCCAGTGCGTTTGCGACTAGCGCCATTTCGATTGCCATCTTGGTTCCGTCGGTATAGGATGCGCATTGTTTCAGGGCAAGCCTTCGTTTCGTAGCTTCTTCCTTGATCGAGTCTGGGTTAGCGTATCTGTCTAGGAATCCCTTATTATTTCCTGCCATGATGGTTTCAAATCCCATGGATGTGATTTCCTCTATCATGCGAACTAAGACCCCGTGCTGGTCTCCGGCATCAGAAGTAACGATGACTCCGTTAGCTCTGGCTTCTTTAGCAAGTAGACGGCCGAAGACTTGGTCGACTTCACTGTTCATCAGAACCACGTGTGTTTTCTGCTTAAGGGCAAGTCTGACTAGGCGGGCAGCCTCAAGAATTGCTGTGGATGCTTCAACTAAGACATCTGGTTTTGCGTCGAGAACTTCTACTGGTTTGGTTGTAACTAGGGTTTCCTCAGATAGGAAAGGTTTTGCCTTTTCTAGTGCGAGGAGGTTAATGTCAGAGATTGCCACGACATCCATGTCTTCGCTTTTTTGAAGTACTTGTACAATGCCTCTTCCCATTGCACCGATTCCCACAACAGCAACACGAATTAAGGTTAACACGCTCCTCATAATTTGTATATGCTCTTTACAATTACTCGATCAGTTACATAATTTGTTAACATATTTTTGACAGTCTCTTTAAAATTTTTTGTTACGTTTAATATTTTTCGATAACGTGTTCCAAGCTTGGAGTTGAACTCTTTGCTCCTCTCGGATAAGTTTAAGCCTTCCTTCTCGTAGATGGTATCCCAAAGGGTCTCGGGTTTCGTGGTAAGAATTTCTGAAGTTCCCTAATAATTATTACTTAAATAAGGTTATTACCAAAAAGGGATTTGCTGTGAAAAATGCACATTCGGTAAGTGTAATCATATTAACTAAAAATGCTGGGGACATTTTTGATGCCTTATTAAATAGAATTTTCAAACAAGAATTTAGTGGAGAATTCGAAGTACTTGTTATAGACTCCGGGTCTAGGGACAATACACTGACTATAGCTAAAAATTATCCAGTAAGGATATACACCATAAAACCTGAAGAATTTCAGCGTGGCAAAACGAGAAATCTTGGCGGGAATCTTGCTAAAAACAATATTATTGTCTACATATCACAAGACGCTATACCCATAGATAGACGGTGGCTTGAAGAATTAGTAATGCCCTTGAAAGATGAGAAAATTGTAGCAGTGTATGGGCGTCAAATTGCTCACAAAAACGCAAATCTAATGGAAAAATTCTTTTATAAATTTTTTTATCCAAAAGTACCAAGAACTATTACTACTAAAAGTATTGAGCAGAATTTAGAAGACTTTTACCTGTCTAACGCGTTTATCTCTAATGTAAACGCAGCCATGAAGAAAAGCATCTGGACGAAAATCAAGTTTGATGAATCAATAGCCTTTTCAATAGACAAAAAATGGGCTATAGATGTTCTAAAAGCAGGATATAATATATCATACGCGCCTGATGCTTGTGTTTATCATTCACATAATTACTCGTTAATATCTGCTTTTAAAAGACGTTTTGACGATGGCGCCGCAATGCAACTAATATGTAAAGGAGATAAGGGAAAATACGGGCCAAGAACAACCATTGTATATTTAATTAATGAGTTTAAATATCTGATGAAAAGTGGGTATTTTATGTGGATACCGTATGCCTTCATATATGAATTTTTCAAGTTAGCGGGAATTATACTTGGCAGGAACGCGGACATGCTACCATATGCGATCAAAATTCATCTAAGTGAAAACAAGAAATGGTGGATGTCTGTTAAGAATAAAACTGCCCGCTAATGGGAATCTAATAGCAATCATTGCTTCTCCTTATGGCTTGACAAAAATAAATTCTCTTTCTCCTTATAAAGGTGAAACAATTTCAGAGCTATGATAAAAATAAGTTTTAACTATGTTTTTTCGCTTTAAGCTCCCATCCGAGATTTATAGACTGTCCTAATATATTGGCAATCTTTTTACACATATTGTGTATTTTTGAAGGTAATAAGGAAGCGCATACAGGTAGATTAAACAAGATGAATCCTTTGCGATCTTTAATTTCAATTATCTCAAAACCAGTGGTTTCTAATAGTTTCATTACATTCCCTTTACTAAATTGTTGTAAGTGTGGGGTTCTTCCTCTCAGAATTTTTCCACCCAATCTGAGTAGAATATCATTGATTGAATATCCATTGGGTACAGAAATGTACAAAAGTCCCTCATCCTTCAAAAGTCTCAGGATCTCTCTTAACACTGCCCTAGGGTTATTTGTATGCTCAATCAAACTATAACAGAGGGCATAGTTAATAATTTTTGATCTAATTGGAATACTGCGCGCATCGCCGACGAAAACATCTTTTACACCCTTAGCTCTCGCAACTTTCATTATTCGCTCATCAATATCAAAGCCCAGTACTTTTTCGTATCCCTCTAATTTCAGATAGGAAATTAAATTCCCAATACCACAGCCAATGTCAAGTATTATAACTTTTTTAGGAATTTTGAGAAGTTCATTAATAAACATGTTTTTAATCACAGGTTTACCTCTATAGTAAGCGACAAATTCCTCAGAATTCGAAGTGACGCCTTCCAATTTCAAGCACCCTTTGTATTAAAATTTCGATTAACACAAAATAATTTTGCAAGCAACATTCATAAATAATATTGTTGTTGCCGTCTTCTAATGTTTAGAGATTTGCGATTGCATTTGACCCCTAAAAGAAACTTTATAAAAATTAGTTGGTTCTAATGTTCTTAACTTGACCTTTTGTAGGTTTTATTATTATTTTTGTTTTTGTGGTTGGTTTATGGGTTTTGTTTCTTTTCTTTTTCTTTTTCGGGTGCGGGATTTATTTTTTCTCCTAGGTTTTCCCAGAATTCTTCTCCCATGGAGTAGAGTCCGCAGCTTGCGCCTGCTCGGAAAGTGTAGAGGTTTTCAAGCTCCTCCATTTTTTCTTTTTCTTTTTCGGTTTCTGTTTGTGTTTTTGTTTTTGGGTTATCTTTTTCTGTGGGGGTTGTTTTCATTTCTCTTCCTCAGTTTTGCTTTCCTGTTTTGCTGTTTTGTTTTCTTTTTCTTGCTCCTCTCTCCATAGGTCCTCATAATAGAAGTACAGCGCGCAGTTTCCTCCGATGCAGCAGGGATAGAGCATGTCTGATCCTATTCCGCTGGTGTCTATTTTGAAATCTAGTGGGGTTGTCTGGCTTGTGTTTTCTTTGTTTTTCTCTTTTGGGGTTTCTTGCATTTTTTCACCGGCTTTTTGTTCTGTTTTCAGCTGTTTTTGGGAAATGAGTGGTGGGTTTAAAAGTTTTCTCTTTGTTCTTGTTTGAAGATAAGAACTGTTTTTTAATTAAAATTTTCCGATAATCCAAGAATATGGAATGCTCTTCTAGGTCTAATAATCTTCATAAAAGGTATCTTATTTGGTAACTTTTTGCTAATCTTCTTGTATTGAAAAGAGTATATGGAAAAAGGGGGGGTTTGATTTTTATACTATTTCTTCACTGCTCGGAAATAGCAGTCTCCGTTCTCCGGCATCTTTTCGGGCATAGTTAATTCGACTTTGAACCTCATGTCGTCGAATACTGTTTTTAGGCAGGAGAGGCAGGCGTCTTGGCAGGGGAGTTTTTTTAGTTCTTTTTCGCTTATCAGGTTTTTGAGCGATTGGTAGATTTTACATTCATCCTCTAATACCTTGAAGCTTAATTCCTGAGAGTTGTTCGCCTCCACCCGAAGAATAGGCATAAGTTGGACTGATAGATATGCTATTTCAATGTATCTCTGGGCTACATGGGGGAAGACGAGTTCGCCGGTTTTTTTGGTAGCCTCAAGGAGGACTTCGTATGTATGGTCGCGATATTTTTCCTGGTCGCTTAGTTCCATGGTTCTCTTCATGAGTTGTTTTCCGTACTCCTCAAAGTCTTTGATGGACTTGCTCTTGGCGTACTTTTTCGCTATGGTTTCAGCGTCGAATTCCTTTTCTATAGTATTAAACAATTCATCGGCGATGTAGTATTGATATTTTTCACCCATTTGTTTCATCCTCACCCTAATCTTTGTGGAGCTTGTGTTTCTGGTTTCGGTTGTTCGATCATCACTTTCAGGGCGTCATTGGGGCATACCTTTACACACTCCATGCATCCCACACACTTGAGAATCATTGGTGCCAGAAGTAGGTAGGATCCCGGTTGGTTTTCGTCTACGGGTTGGTACTTACGGAACATCATGGGATTGGGTGTAACTAAGAATACTTGCCCGGGGCAGATATCAATACATTTCTTGCAAGCGAAGGGTTTGGTACATTTCTGGAAATCTACTGCTATTATTACTTTTGAGCCCATATGCATCACCAAGAATTTTTGAGCACTTCAAATTTGCGGCGGTCGACTAGTTCAATAGCGCCCTGTTTGCACCCAGTTTGGCATAATCCGCAGCCGAAACACTTGGTCAAGTCAATGTAGGGCTTCTCATCTCGTATATTTGCTGTGATGGCACCAAACTGGCAACGGGTGACACACTGAAAACAGCCGGTGCACTTCTCGGGATAGGTGAGAACCGCAGCCCTCTCTCCCTTTAACAGTTGTTCTATTCCATAGTCCAGTCTCCAACGGATACTGAGACAATCACCATAAGTGCAATTGCACAGTCCCCCAATGTAGGGAGCCCCATCCCTCAACCCGAATGTCATCAAAGTGTGAACCATACCCTTCTTGTTCCATGTCTTTAACCATTCTTTGGCTTCCTTGTCGCTGACAAACTCCGCTCCCGCGGCATACCTTGAGGGAATTCTTTCCCATCGAAACATTCCCACCCCCAGTCCGAGGCAGGTCATTCTTGAACGGTCGCGCTCAATGTAGCCGTGAAGCTGCCTGCGACAGTCACAGGCTATGAACGCAATGGGACTCGCGAGATCAATCATGTTTTGCGCATCTTCTATGGTGATTACCTGTCCGCAGTGAATGTCCCTAGCCATCCTGTTAACGGTAGCGACGAGTTCAGGGAATTTCTCCGGTTCCAGATTCTTTGCTTGCAACGCCTGCAGTGCAAGGATACCGAACTGTGCTTCTAGGTTTGTTCCTGCTCCCTCAGGTTGGCGACCAACTCTATTCCTGTGGTACATTTGACGAGCGTAGCGTCTGGCCCACTTATACCAGTACTTTCCAGTACTGTGTTTGGCACAAAAATCACACATATTAAAACGCTCCAAAACAACAAATTCACTCTAACAAAATATTAACAATGTGAGTAATCCACCATAAGATTATAAAAAACAATAGAGGTATAACAAATAAGGATTACGGAAATTAAACCGAATCTCACAGAAAGACCCGGTATTGCTAAAATCAGCTGACAAACCTATAAAACTTAACAAAATACAAGTATATCCAGCTAATACTTGTCCCTCAAAAAGTCGGTGTTTATGGAACTATGAACCTACTCTTCTTGAATTTAACCACTAATCTATGCATCTACTTTAAAATGCTTTCCAAGCAGTACACGGTCAGTGCGGTTTCTTCGCACAAACTTCCTAAACTGCATATTTTGCATAGTTTATCCAGATTCTTGACATCCAAGTCTAGTGTTCCTTCTTTTTCATGAAGCGTGTAAATCAACTTCAAATATTTTTCTTCCACTATTCTGGGAAGTTCATTCCTACTTTCGACTCCATACCTTTCATATACGCCTCTATCTCCCTTAGAGGAATTACATCTCTTGCATGCAGTAACTGCATTGTCTCCAGTGTCTGGTCCTCCCCGGCTTTTAGGTATGAGATGATCTGTGCTTAAAGATTCTTTACTTCCGCAATAAATACATTCACTAGGTCTTTCACGCTCTTTTATGTACTCTCTTATCGACCCGGACCATTGAATTTCTCCATTTTTTAGCTGCTTGAATCTGTCCATAATAAAGCCGTAGTTCTTGGTTTTCCCATACCCCGCCGACTCAGCAATAAGCTTAGCATATTGCCAGTAAATTAAATCTTTTACGGTTCTAACTGCTTTTGGTGGCATATTGGTAATTAGTGTGTATTTATAGATAAAAATATTGTCGAAAAGGGCGTCACTCCCAAATTCAGCAAACACAAAAAGAAAAGACAAGAACACTAAAATCAAGCGATTCAAATATTTCTGACATAACTTATTTGGTGAGAATATAATTAGTGTGGGTGGCGTGGTATGCCATGCGAGGGGGAGGGGGGATTAGGATGAAAAGAGGATAAAAAATCAATTCCCACGTCACCCACGAATAATAGTGTTATAGATAATGATTATATATATTTTTCGGTAAAATTACCCCTTTTTTGGCGCTGGAAATGGAAGATGTGCGTTTCTGCGGCGGTAGAGTGAATGCAGGAGCCTTTTCTAATGGGTATATAGATAAAGGGGGGTCTTTGGTTTTCTATAGGCGGTTGAAATTGGCATCCTAGTGGTGGGGAGGTGATTCTTAGGTTAGAAGAGATGAGGCATGATAGGGAGAATTCAGAATACAAAGAAAACTAATTAAATAAGATTAAATAAATCTATTTTCTTTATTTTTATTCTTTTCTGGCGATTAATCCTATGATTTAAATACTAGTTTTTATTACACTAGCTAAAAAAACTTAGTTTATGGCGGTAAGAGAGGTGACGATTAATGGCTAGGCTTGAAAAGATAGGCGGAACTTCGAGGATTATTCTTATTGGTGGAGTGTTTGCGGTTGTTTCAATGGCTGTCGCTATTTTCTGTATTCTGGGTGCCGTGGTTACATACAGCGGGCTTCCTTTTAGATTCTTAGCGGTTCGTTGGCTTCCTGGTCCCATACCATGGTTGAACACAGGATACTCCATGTTGTCTCAGTACATAAGTGAGCTTGGAATCGGTCCTAGTGCTTCCATGTTTAATATCGGTTTGATTATTACCGGTATTCTGTCGCTTCCCATATTTCCTGGTTTGTTAGGACGCTTCAGAGATTCTGTTATCGCGAAAATTGCAATAGTGTTAGGCGTGGTTGCTGCTGTTGCCTTGATCGGTGTTGGTCTTTTCCCCATGGTTGTATCCTCGTATCACGGATTGGTTTCCATAATTTTCTTCATATCTATTGGAATTGCAATTGTTCTGCTGAGTTATATGATGCTTAAGGTTACGTTTTTCCCGAAGGCGATTGCGGTGTACGGATTTGCATTTGTAGTGGTTGACTTGATTTTCTTAATTTTCGGAGACCCGCTTCCAGAATGGGCGGTCTTCTTCGTAATAGTGACTTGGATCTTAGCAGTAGGAGTATGGGTGCTTATAAAACGAAAAGAAATAGAGGCTTAAAAGCCCAAAACGTGTAACAATCTTTCAAAAATTAACCCATTTTTTCCAATTAAATTCCCAGTACCATCTTTTCTTTTTTGATATAGGAGCAGTTTCTATTCTTTATTTTATGGGAGTTAGTAATTAAATTTCCTACCGTTTAGAAAGACTTAATTATTAGATGAAGTTTAACGAACAGAGTTCATATTTATAACGTGATTTGAGGTGAAAGTAGTGACGAAGTCTAAAGAGACGCTTGGGCATCCGAGGATGGTTCTGATTGGGGCAATATTTGCAGTTGTTTCGATGTCTGTCGACCTTATTTGTGTGCTGGGCGCAGTGTTTACGTATTCCAGTATTCCTTTTAGAATGCTTTGGACTACTTATTTCCCCATGTTGATTCCCAATACGGGGTACTCTATGATGGATCAGGCCATAAGTGAGCTTGGTGTCGGTCCTAGTGCTTTCTTGTTTAATACGGGTTTGATTATCGGAGGTATTCTAACGCTTCCAGTATTCCCTGGTTTGCTAGGGCTCTTTAGAGGTTCTAACATTGCAAGGATTGGAACAGTATTCGGTGTGGTTGCTGCTGCAGGCTCGATTGGTGTTGGCCTCTGCCCCATGGTTGTGTCCCCGTATCACGGCCTCTTTGCTATGATTTTCTTCATATCCGCAGTTATTGCAATTATTCTACTGAGCGTGAAAATGTATCAGATCGAATTTTTCACTAAAGCGCTTGCGATATACGGATTTTTCTTCGCAGCGGTTGACTCAATTTTCCTACTTCTGGGAACCTGGATCATGGAGTGGGCGGTCTTCTTCGTAGTGACGACCTGGATCATAGCAGTGGGTGTATGGGTGCTTATAAAACGCAAAGAGATATAGGTCTAAGCAAATTCCAAAAAAGTGTAAGCCAAAGATTACCACAACCGAATCATCCAATACACTTTTTTCTTTTTTATATAATAGGGGGGCGATTTCTATTCTTTATTTTATAGGATTAGCGCTGAATTTTTCTACAAATTTGGGTAATACTTAATTATTAAGTGAGTTAATAGTAGATACAATTTTGTTTTTATTATGTAAAAAGAGGTGAGGTTAATGGCGAAGTCTAAAAAGATGGCAGTGAGTCTGAGTGCGGCTCTTATTGGTGGACTGTTTGCGGTAATTTCTACGGTGGTCGGTGCTGTTTCTATACTGGGTGCTGTAGTTACTTACACTGTGTTTCCTTTTAGACCCATGGGTATTATGGGGCTTCCTTTTATCATACCGGTGATTAACACGGGGTACAATTTTTGGTATCAGTACGTGAGTGAAATGAGTGCTGGGCCTTCCGCGTTCTTGTATAATGTGGGTGTAATTGTTTCGGGTATTCTTGCTATTCCCGTTTTTCCTTGTATGTTGAGGCTCTTGAGAAGTACTGTTATAGCGAAGATTGGAGTCGTAGCGGGTGTGGTTGCTTCAATCGGCATGAGCATGAGTAGTGTTTATCCTCTGTATGTTCATTCCGCGGAGCACGGCATCTTTGCTATGGTTTTCTTTGTATCCATAGGGATTTCCATTGTTCTTCTGAGTTATGAGATGTTTCGAGGCAAGTTTTTCTCAAAGGTGAATGTGGCACTGGGAGTTATCTTTGTTGGAGTTGACCTGAGCTTTCTACTTATTGGAAACTCGGTTACAGAGTGGTCAGTTTTCTTTATGGTAGTGGTATGGCTCGCAGCAGCAGGAATACACATGCTTATAAGACGCAACGTAACAGAAGTCTAAACAAAAAACCGTACAATAATCCCCAAATTAAATTGTTGTACTAAATAAATTATTTTCATTTTTTTATTAGAATTAAGAATGCAATTCGCATCCATTTTTTATAATTCCAAATTTATTGCTAGGATAATAATTTAAGTGAAAGGTGTTATTGTAGAATCTAGTTTTAATAATAAAATGAAAGGTGCTTTTGAAGTGAAGAAAACTGTAGAGATAAATCCTAGGATGACACTGGTTGGTGGTGTACTGGCAATTGTAGCTATGACTTTTACTGTCATTTTCATATCGACCTGTGTAATCTTCTACACCATATCCCCTTGGAGACCCCTATTTTTCTGGTACTACATATTCCCCATTCCAAACACTGGTTATAGTATACCTAACCAGTTTCTAAGCGAATTGGGAGTAGGACCCACCGCAGCGATTTACAATTACGGCTTAATGATAACCGGAATACTGTGCATTCCCATATTTCCAATAATTTGCCGACTTCTGAGGAAAACCATCATTGCAAGAATCGCAGCAATAATTGGAATCGCAGGTTGCATTGCCCTCATAGGCGTCGGAATCTATCCCATGTATATTTCGGGACCACATGGCTTATTCTCGTTCGCCTTCTTTGCTCTAACAGGTTTAGCAATAATTACCGCAAGCATCGCCATGTATAAGAGCGAATTCTTCATAAGGTGTATCGCTAAGCTGGGTATAGCGGTAATTATAGGTGACATAATTTTAGGAATTCTAGGAAATCCCCTATCGGAATGGGGTACAACTATCCTGTTTATAATCTGGGTCTACGCCGTTGGATTACAGATGTTACTCAAAAGGAAAGTAACACAAATCTAGAACGCTTAGAACTTGCACCAATTTCTTTTTTGGAATTTAGCCTTTTTATACAAACCTTTTAATACGTTTTCTCTCATTTTCGAGATCAGTTCGCCTTTTTCAGATTTGGAGATCTGACATACTCCTCCCTTGAAGAGTTGGTGGTTATGCACTTCTGTTTTTGGAAGTGTGGAGCGTGTTCTCGCCCTGTTAATGGCTTCCGCACCATTTTGTTTGGGTAAGCAGGCTCTATTATTCTTTTTTGCCCTTTTTTTCAGCATTTAAATTCTATGCAATTCGTCCCTTCTTCTAGAGAGAGGGCTTTCTTGCTCCAAATTTTGTAATTAAAAAAAAATCGTGTTAAGAATATTGCAAATTCTCTCAGCAGCCGATTTAGGCAGATAAATGTTTGATAAACGCATCTGCCACGAATTCTATAGCGCCTCCTGCAACAGTAAGTAGGAAACTCAGTAGAAAATCTAGTAATCTATTCCCAAAAATCTTACAGTATTCGATTCCTAGGATATGATTTAGGGGGCCTGCGATGATTGCTATGCCTATCATACCTGCGACTAGCAGAAACATTCCAAAACCTCTCACAACCATAAGACCGATGATTCTTTTGTCCTTAACTGGAGCAGAAAGTGCTGATTTCCAATCTTTTTTCTTACTCATAACGTTTCACCCACTTCACTCTAATTAATGCTAATTATGTATAGAATCGGGTTAAAAGCTTTTGTGGTTGAAGAATTTGTTAAAAAAATAATTGGTTGTTAGGAGTATGCTCTATTTTTTATGTGCTCCTATGTTCCTTTGAAGTGTATTTAATTTAGAAAAAGAAAAAGAGTAATTTAAAATAAATAATTATGCCACACTCTTTTTGTGCTAGTTTTGAAATTTTTATCAGGCACTTACTAGTCGTTTACAGATTTCCACCGCTTCGTTGGCGTCGCGTCCGTAGTAGTCAGCACCGTAACGCTTTACTGTTTCTGATGAAACCGCTGCTCCCCCTAAGACTATTTTTACCTTTTTTCTTAGGCCATTTTCCTCCAGAGCTTTTATGGTTGCGGATAGTCCATCATACGCGGGAGTTAATAGGATGGATAAGCAGATGATTTTGGCGTTGTTTTCTTTTACTGCTTTGACTACCTTTTCGGGTGGGACGTCGACACCGAGATCGATTACTTTGAAACCGTTTCCTTTCAACATCACTGAAACTAGGTCTTTTCCGATGTCATGGAGGTCGCCCTGTACGGTGGCTGCGATTACGGTGCCTTTGTATGCGCTTTTTTCTTTTATAAGTAGGGGTTCGAGAACGGTGATTCCCTTCTTGATTACTTCGCCGGCCATTACGAGTTCTGGAAGGTAAAACTCGTTTTTGTCAAATTTTTCTCCGGCGAGTTCGGCGCCAGGTCTTATTCCCTTTTCTATGATTTCTGTGGGTGCTGCTCCCGACTTTAGTGCTTTTTTGATGTAGTCCTCTATTTTATCGGTTTCGAATTCGATTATGCTCTTTTTAATTAATTCGAACTGGTCTGCCATGTTTATTTCAGCCTCCTCGTTTTATGGGGTAAGCTCCATACTTTTTGGTGGCTTCAACCATCCATCGCAGGTTCTCTGGTTTTACGGCGGGGTGAATGTTTGTCGGGGATACTATGAATCCGCCTCCGGAACCGGCTATTTGTATAGCCTTTTTGACTGCTGCCTCCACTTCTTTCTGGCTTCCCCGAGATAGGGTATAAGAGACATCAATGTTTCCAAGAAGGCAGAGCTTGTCTCCCACCTGCTGCTTAATTTTTGCTAGATCCATTCCTGCCATGGGGTCGAGACTGTGCAGTCCGTCGAAACCAGCATCCACTATAAAATCCAGTACCCCCATCAGGTTTCCGTCGCTGTGCAGAATGCACTTTCCACCCAAGTCGTGTGCGATCTTGGTCATCCTCTTGTAGCAGGGAAGAAGATATTTTCTCATGTCTTCGGGGCGCATAAAGGTTCCCGACTTCCAAGCTAGGTCTCCTGACTCGGTCCACACTTCTAGCCCCGCGTCGAAGCTGGCTTTAATTAGCTCACAAATAATGTTGGTTTGGAACTCGAAGCGTTCCTTTATGTAGGAGGGATTCTTCATTATCTGTCTCGAGAACTCCACTATACCCATACTCTGCCAAGTTGATTCAAAGATTCCAATAAAATCGTCAACACCTATTAGGAATATTTTGTCATTGTACTTTTTGTAAATTTGGCTGGTAAATTCATGCATTTCTTCGGCTAGTTTTTCCGCATCCGGTTTATTCCACTCCTCCCAAACCTCGGGGCTGGTTATGAGTCCCTCCCTATAGAAGGGGAAGGCGTTTCCCTCGTTGTTTCTTATCTCCCAGATTCTTCCCCAAGGGTCTATGAACTCCTTATCGTTCCTGAAGGTATAAGGGATGATACCAACCTGAATTGCGTCAAAACCCAACTTCCATGATGCTTCAGCCATTCTAGAAAATATTTCGGTTTCCAGCGCGGCCAATCCTTCCGTGAGCTTCTCGGCGTAGTTATCAGGGTACTGTTGTTTTATAGCCTCTATCAATTGGAAGTCGTTAATTTCCGGTTTTCCCAGGACTTTGTCTACATTATTGGCGTCAAGAGCTATCACGTGAGTGGGAACTCTATCCGGTTCCTTTATTTCTAACGCTGTTAAAACTCTCTCCCTAGAATCCATCAAAATACACCACCAAGAATAAATAAAATAATGGATATATCTGATGCTTATCTTTAAGTCGCAAGGTGAAATATAGTTTTTGCTCAGCTCGGTCGATGATGGTGATTTTAATTGGTGGATTAAAGAGTTAAGAACCAGTAGTGCTTGGGAAGCATGCCTTATTGATTTACCATTGATAAAATGAGTATGGGTTGATTACTTCTGGGATGCGTAAATTAGAAAAATTGTTCTCCTGCGTTTAATTATCGCTCCAGTGATTGCGTTCTCATTTGTTATATGTGTTTCAAATAGTATTTTTGTGTATAATACTTCCATGGAACTGTTTAGACATTTTTTGGGATTTCCCCGTGTGGTTATACCCTCTTTTTATCCGCAGATTGGTGTAACACTTATTGTTGGTTAGTTTATTTTGCTTCTTAGCTTCTTCTTTCCCATTATTGGAGGTTTTCCGAATGTTCTGAGGAAAGTAGGGCAAGAGAATATGGACATTCTGTGGTCTAGCCCCGTTCAGCCTAGGCATATATTTTTTGGAGGGCTTGTGGTTAATCTGATTCCCATTCCGTTCTTTCTCTCAGTTTTCAGCTTTGCTGTAGAAGATAACTGTGAAAAAATAGGACCATAACTAATTGAAATTAAAGTATATGAATCCCATAAAGTTAATACAGCTGTGTACTTTACAAAGCTCTGAGGATGCTCGACATCCAAATACCCGCTTCAGATTTTTTTACTAAAGGTGTGGAAATATGGCGAGAAAACAATGGATATCCGTTGGATCAATACAAAATTATAATCTGAAAGAGAATGTTTTAGAGATTAAGTGTGGAGAGCTGGGAGTTGAAATCACGATTATAAGCCCGGGCATCATCCGCGTGCACCTCACAACACCAGATCAGATTACTAGAGAATCTTGGGCGATTATTAATCAAGAACTCCCAATTCCCAAGTTCGAATTTAGTGAGGAGCAGGAATTCCTTGAGATTTCCACTAAGGAGTTGGTTTTACGGATTGGTAAGAATCCCTGCAGATTGGAGTTCCTCTCATCTGATAGGTGGTTAATTAACCGTGATGATGCCGCTAAGGGTATGGGTTGGGATGGTGAACAGGTGCGCTGCTGGAAGGAGATGCCGCAGGGAGAGCACTACTTTGGCTTCGGGGAGAAAGCCGGTCCACTCGGCAAGCGTGACCAGGCACTCACCATGTGGAATACCGATAACATTGGTCACTACACACCAACAGATCCCCTCTACGAATCCTTTCCCTTTTTTCTGGGTTTGAGAGAGGGAAGAAGTTACGGTATATTTTTGGACAACACCTATCGCTCCTCATTTGACATGGGTAAAGAGTCTGCAGATTACTATTCCTTTGGAGCCTCCAGTGAGCCTCTAGACTACTATTTCATTTACGGCCCTGAACCGAAGCAGGTTATTTCCCGTTACACCGAGTTGACCGGTAGGATGCCTCTTCCGCCTCTGTGGTCTATAGCTTATCATCAGAGCCGCTGGAGTTACTACCCGGAGAGCAAGGTCCGCCAAATAGCCGATGAATTCAGAAAACGCAGAATACCCTGCGATGTTCTCTGGTTAGACATAGACTATATGGACGGCTACCGCTGCTTCACCTGGGATAAGAACCGATTCCCCGACCCCAAGAAGCTGATTTCTGAATTCAGGAAGCAGGGGTTCAAAATGACGGTGATTACTGACCCGGGAATCAAAGTCGACCGGCAGTATCATGTTTATAAGCAGGGCATATCAGGGAACCACTTTATCCGCGTACCAAACGGACAACTGTTTAGTGGTGTGGTCTGGCCCGGAGATTGCCACTTTCCAGATTTCGCCAACTCCAAAACCCGGGAATGGTGGGGAACCCTCTACAAAGAACTGGTGGACATGGAGGTTGCAGGTTTTTGGGTGGATATGAACGAACCCTCGGTACAAACCGCCACGAACACCATGTCGCTGGATGCGGTTCACGACGTTGATGGCAGGAGGACTGATCACCGTGAGATTCATAACGTTTATGGCTTGGAGATGGCTCGAGCGGTTCATGAGGGATTGCGTCGCCTAAGACCAAATATTCGTCCGTTTGTTTTAACTAGGTCCGCCTTTTCGGGAATTCAGAGCTACGCCGCGGTATGGACAGGTGACAACGAGAGTAGCTGGGAACACCTACGTCTAAGCATACCTATGTGCCTGAACATAGGAGTTTCCGGGGAGCCCTTCGTAGGTGCGGACATCGGAGGATTCAGGAGAGATCCTTCACCAGAGCTTTACGCTCGCTGGATTCAGTTGGGCGTGTTCTACCCCCTCTGCAGAACCCACACCATGATTGGCACAGCCGACCAAGAGCCCTGGTCTTATGGAGAAGAGGTGGAGAATATCAGCCGCAAGTACATTGAACTCCGTTACCGTCTGCTTCCCTACATCTACAATTGCTTCTACCAATCATCACAAACCGGGGTTCCGGTTATGCGGGCGATGTTCATCGACTTCCCAGATGATCCATTTGTGCTGAGCAATTCTCTGGAGGGAAATGTGGCTGAGCGGCAGTTCATGTTTGGAGACTGGTTACTTATCGCGCCCGTGGTTTACGAGGATGCCAAGACCCGAACAATCTATCTACCTAAAGGAGAATGGTTTAACTTCTGGACAAATGAGAAGCATGATGGGGCGTTTCCCACAATGGTTAATGTGACCTTAGATGTCTGCCCAATATTTGTCCGAGGTGGTGCCATAATTCCTATGCGGGATGTGGTTCAGCATTCGGATGAGAAAACCATTGACCCATTAATTCTCAGTATTTACCCATCAGAAACCTCAAAAGTGCAATACTACGAAGATGACGGCGTGAGCTTTGATTATACGAGGGGAGAGTTCCTTCTAGTTAATTATACCTGCTCCAAAACCGAGAATGGCATAACTTTTGAAATAAGCAAGAGAGAAGGAAACTACAAGCCTGAACCTAGATCGTACGAAGCCCGGTTCAATGGTGTAAAACAAAAACCGAGCAAAGTTCTTTGGAGTGGAGAAATTGTGAAAGGGGTTACCTCGGAGAATGAATTAAGGAGCAAAACCAGCGGATGGATTTACCTTGAAGACAAGCAAGTAGTAGCGGTTAGAATTCCAGACAGAGGAAAACCGGAACGTATTGAAATAATTTTGGGGATGAGCTCAAGCTAAGAGCGAGAGAATCACTCATGTAAAGGCATAGTTGATGGGGCAAACTTTAAAACCATAGAAATTAATTTCTCTGTTGTTGAATTAGAGAACTGAGAAAGATTGAAGATCCGCCCGATTTGATTTGGGCAGAATAACTGAAAAGGGTAGTAGTGTATACGACTAAAGACACAGGGTATAACGCAATGTTCTCATATTCAAAAACGGGAAAAGAAGCAAATTTTTCACACATTAGAACTGCTCAGTTATTGGAGAATAATGGAGAATACGAGAGCGTGAAACAATTTTACACGTTCAATGTTCTCTCTGTCTGCTTGCCCATCGGGTTGGATAAAACTCTAATATCTCTCTCCAGTATCTTTGCTTGGTCAAATTCTTTTTCTGTCAAGTTTTCATACACGAGTATGAATTTTAGGCATATTTTTGATAAAGTGGAAGATGAAAAACGATGAGTGAGAAAACAACACCTACCTCTAAATCATCACAAACGAGTAAAAGTGAAAAACAACAAGTAAAACCATTGGGGCCCGTCAAAGACCTTGAGGAGCATGTTCCCCCCGATTGGTGGAGGCGAATTTTCAATTACCTATATCTGAAAACCGATGGAGATGTGGTAGACGACCAAAACATAACGCGCTACGAAGTGGATCTCTTCTCATCAATCCTGAAACTTTCACAGGACGATAGAATTCTGGATCTCTGCTGTGGACAGGGACGCCACTCTCTAGAGCTGGCAAGAAGAGGGTTCAAGTTCGTCGAAGGACTGGACCGCTCCAACTACTTGATTCAGAAGGCTAAAGCGCAGGCCAAAAAAGAGGGACTAACCATTCGATTCAGGGAGGGTGATGCTCGGAAACTCCCCTACTCACCAGACACCTTTGATGTAGTCATAATCCTGGGAAACAGTTTCGGCTACTTTGAAACCATCCATGACGATCTGAGAGTGCTAAAAGAATTGTCCAGAGTCCTCAAACCATGGGGCAAAGTGCTCATAGATGTTGCCGACGGTGAGTACATGAAAAAAAATTTCCAGCCTCGATCATGGGAGTGGGTAGACAAAAAACACTTCGTCGTCAGGGAACGCTCCCTCTCAGCCGATGAACAGCGTCTTATATCAAGGGAAATAATCACAAACATAGAGAAGGGATCGATCGCAGATCAGTTCTACGCAGAGAGACTGTATACTAAGGAGAGTCTAACCAGTCTTTTGCAGCAGGCGGGCTTAAGCGACATCGCCTTCCACGGTGAAATTCTTACAGATTCTCAACGCCATCAAGATCTGGGTATGATGGAAAGGCGAATCATCGTCACATCCGTGGTTAGAAAGGAGTGGACTCCAGTCAGGAAGAAGCCGAAAGAAGAATTGAAACACATAGTGGTGGTCATGGGCGATTCCACCAAATCGGATGCTGTGAAACCGGGAAAAATGTTCGACGAAGATGACCTTTATACTATTGATCAGTTGAAGGATGCCCTAAGGGAGCTTAAAGGCTATCAGTTTACATATCTGAACAACCACGAAACTCTCATTCAAGACTTGATGAAAATGAGGGGTAAGATAGACTACGTCTTTAACCTATGTGATGAAGGTTTCTATAATGACCCGAGAAAGGAGTTACACATAGCAGCCTTACTTGAGACACTCAACATACCCTACACAGGTTCCAACCCTCAGGCACTCGCCCACTGCTACGATAAATCCCTAGTACGGGGTGTTGCGAAGGAAATGGGAATCCCCGTTCCCGACGCCATCTTCATCAAACCCGAAGACAAGGCCTTTGAGCTAACCTTCAAATTTCCTGGAATTGTTAAGCCGAATTTCGGCGATTCCAGCTTTGGTATCACGCAAAAGTGTGTAGTACATAATTCTGAAGAGGCTTTAAATGCAATAGCATATGTACGCGAGACGTTCGGGTACAATAAACCCATCCTCATAGAAGAATATCTCACTGGAAAGGATCTTAGTGTAGGAATAATTGGAAATCCTCCAGAGTCTTACACGGTGCTGCCTATCACGGAGGAGGATTATTCGGTGCTACCCGCGGAGCTTCCCAAAATCTGTGGATACGAGGCTAAGTGGCTTTCTGAATCCCCCTACTGGAACATAAAATCCATCCCAGCTGAGCTGCCAGAAAAAACAAAGAATTTCGTAATAAAGGCGTGTTTGATGCTTTTTGAACGTTTAGAGGTTCGAGATTACGGCCGCTTCGACTGGAGGCTTAACGCTGAAGGGCAACCAAAGCTCCTTGAGGTAAACCCAAACCCCGGATGGTGCTGGGACGGACACTTGGCAAAAATGTCAAAGTACGCGGGGATGTCGTACGCCGAAATGTTAGGAGCCATTTTACGAGCCGCTGAACAACGAATAGGACTGCGAACGATAGATGAGAAGAAAGAGGAAGAGGCGGCGACCAAAGCTTAACCCAAAAGCGGATAAAAGAAAAATCGAAAAACTTCCCAAACCCCAAAACAAACCCTTCTTTTATTCTCAAAACTTTCCAGAACATTTCGGCGAGACGGGTTAATTACATCACGCCTCTGTCTGTGGGGGAAAACGTTTAAATGAATTTGCATCGATGATTGTGTGCAATGTACTAAGGGTGTGGGAGTTGATTGCTATGAGTAAGTTTGTTTATGATATTGGATATATTAATCGTGTTGAGTTTGAAAATATTTCAGAAGGAAAGAATCTTCGGGTGAAGGTTGTTGGGGTCTGGCCGTCTCTGGCTTGGAAGTTTGATCGTGAAGAGGTTGAAGTGGTGCAGGATAAGATTACGGTGCGGGTTGTGGGTAGGATGGATCCTAAGAAAGTGTCTTCACCAGTTATGGTGCCGTTTGAGCATACTGTTAAGGTTAAGAACCTTAAAGAGGGGGTTTACACACTTGAGGTTGTTGGAAAGAATGAGAACCTCACTACGCAAGTGACCGTCAACCCAATAAAGGTATCATGATTTTGAAATTAATACAGCAGAAGTGAGAAACTAGGGTGGTTGTGGGTAACAACATCTACGCAACATTTATCCTAAAGGCTTAATGTTATTGGTAGTGAGACTGACATACGCCCCACCTTGAAAGGTTGGGGGTTCTACACTTCTATATTAAGAAGTGTGGGGCGTGCCATCGCCCTGTTAACGGCTTCCGCACCTTCTTTTCCTTTTTCTCTTTGGTGAGCAAGCCCTATATTTATGCAGCCTACTGCGTCTCGGTGTGCTTCCAGTCCGCAGTCTCTGCACCTGAACATTCTTTTGGTTCTGATGACTCTTCTTGAGCCGCACCTCGGACATTCTGATGATGTTCCTCTCTCATCGACTCTCGTTACTCTTATCCCGTACTCCTCCGCTACTTCTTCTATCCTCCTGGCCATGTATCCTACCGACCAGAAGTTGTGAATCATGGAGTTGCTTTTCCTCGAGAAGTTGGCGCTGCTCCTTATGTTTCTGAGGTCTCCGCAGACTATCTTGGATACTCCTCTGTTCCAGCACCTTTCAACGAAGTCCCTCACCATCACGTTGACATTGTTTCTGAACCTCCTACGCCGCTTCCGGTAGTAGGATTTCAACAGCTTTGAGGTTGACCGATTATTTACACCTTTCAGGACTGACTGGTGTTCCGCTATTTTGTGTGTCCAGTACCACCAGTCCGAGAGCATGGAGTTAGCCCGGTAGCCGAAGACTTCCCCATCTATACTCGCCATTATGGGGACTTTGACTCCCAGATCCACGTACGCCTCCTTCTTCTCTTCTTCTCCTTTTGGCTGGTGTAGAGGGTATTCGACCTCTACTGGCATGTGGGCGTACCACTTCTCCGAGAGTTCGTCATATGTTATTTCGAGTCTGCCCTGCTTACTACTACTGCCGCGGTTCCACCGATTTTTTCCCTTCCACCTTATCTTGAGCTTTGAGGGGAGTTTGAGGACCCTGTCTTCTAGCTTATAGTTGTCGCATCTTACGAGGATTTTTAGGGGTCTTTTTCCGGTTTCTCGGTCCTTCCAGTACCCTGGAGGTTTTGGCTTCTTCTCCAGCTTTCCCTTTTTCCACTTCTTGAGGATTGCCCAGTACGATTTCCAGGCCTCGTTGTTCTTAATTATGATTTGCTGTGCTGTGGCGGAGCCGACCAGCTTCTTGTACTTGTGGTATTGTTCGTCGGTGTTCCAGTCGAATCCGCCGGAGAAGAGGGATTGTCGGCGTTTGTGGTTTATCTCGTTGTACATTCGGGAGCAGTTGTCGGCTAAGTTTAGCAGTCTCTGTTTCTGCTCCTTTGATGGAAAAAGCCGGAAGGTGTTGGTTCTCCTCAAGTGTGCAACTCCTCACCCTTCATAACGAGTTCTGTATGAGCAGGCTTCAAACCCCTGTTTATCCGCATACCCTTTTCACTCCCTCTTTTTCCCCTTTTAACTATTTAAACTCCACGCAATTCATCCCCGCCCTAAAGGGACTGGGGCTTTCTTGCTAATCCTCTGTAAATTTTGTAAAAATCTGGGGAATGGTCCGTTGATTGGGAAAGAGTCTTAAACTCTATATTGGAATTACGGTCAATTCTTCTTTGGGTGTTAGTTCGGCTATTTTTGCGTCTATTGGTATGCTGTAGTTGCTTGCGGAGAATAGGCTCAGTACGCTGCCGCCGAAATACCAGTGGAAGCCGTTTCTGAAAACTTCGTGACCTCTTACCAAATGTTTTATGTTATTATTTTTTGCGAAGTTTTCGTAAACATCTTTTCCGAAAAAGAATATGCCCTCGCCTCTATCGCTAGGAGTAAATCCCTTTACGCCGTCGCGGGGATCGTTCCACAGTATTTGAAAAAGGGTAGGGTTTGAAACCTCGACCTCCTTGGGTAAGTCTTCTATCTGTTTGGTTGTGTTGAGACCTTTAGCAAAGCCGCCGTGCAAACAGAGAATTTCCCCATTGACTAGGGAAGCGTACGGAAGATAGGAGAATAGTTTTGCGTAAAGATTATAAAATTCTGTCGAAAATGTGCTTGAAACCTCGCTCAAGAAACCGTAGTAACGGTTT
Source organism: Candidatus Freyarchaeota archaeon (assembly GCA_030587365.1). Taxonomy (GTDB): domain Archaea; phylum Asgardarchaeota; class Jordiarchaeia; order Jordiarchaeales; family Jordiarchaeaceae; genus Jordiarchaeum. Next base: position 147,872 of record JAUQZE010000023.1, read on the forward strand.
GCCAAAGGAGTTTCGTGGTTTCCTCTGAGAAGTATCACCTTTTCGGGAAGCAGTAGCTTGAATGCCAGTAAGTAGTTAATGTTTTCAATCTGCATTAGCCCCCTGTCAACGTAGTCTCCTAGAAAGATTACGCCGTCGTATTTTTCTTTGATGAATTGGCGTACAATGGGTATTGTTGATTCTAGGTCTCCGTGGGTATCTCCAACAAATAGAATCCTATTCTCGTTGAAATGGACTAGTTTGGGTTCCTTGTCTAAAATAGTTGACGCATCGGAGATAAGCTCTCGGATCTCTTTCTCACCCAATTCACTAATTTGCTTGGGTTTATTTACAAGTTGTTCTATGTTCAGATTCATTTTGATCACTGTGTTATTTATAGACGTTTTTAGCTTATCTTAGACATTAAATAAAAAAATAAAATGAAAAAGGGGTAGTATTGATGCTATTTTTTTGTTTTATTTGCCCTTCTTTTTCCGCCATCTGGATTGAATGTATTTCTTGACTTCCAGCCAGAACGTGCAGGCAAAGGTTACAATGAATACAATAGCCCAGTTTATTGGTTCCAGGGAGGTTACCTTTAGAACTCCTTGTACTAGTGGCACCATCGTTGCCGCAATTAGTGCTCCTATTGCTAGGACCGCCCAGGCGACCATAACCTTGTTGGAGAAGAATCCTAAGCCGCGTAGCGATTCTCTCTCGGAACGCGAGTTAAACGCTAGGAAAATGTGTCCAACCATCCAAGCCGCAAAAGCCACTGTTTGAGCAGTAGTTATATCTAATGTGCGATAGTAGACAAAGAGATAGCATATCGAAACCGCAGCGAAAAGTGATGCGGCGTTCAAGAAAATACTAACCTGTAGGCTTCTTTTCATAAATTTCTCTTTGGGGTCACGCGGGGGTCTTGTCATTATATCGGATTCAGCGGGTTCTGCTACAAAAGTCGCGGAAGCCGCAAGGTCCATAAACAGTTCGAGTACTATGATTTGAATTGGGGCGAATGGCAGAGGTATGCCCAAGAGAATTGGTAGTATGAATATCGCCACTAGTGCAATCTTTACACCTAGGTAGTAGCGTACGCCTTTTCTGAGGTTGTCGTACATTTTTCGCCCTTCTCTGACTGCGGTCTCAACTGTTGCGAAGTTATCGTCTGTGAGAATCATGTCTGCGGTTTCCTTAGCTACATCGGTGCCTCTTACGCCCATGGTGATTCCGATTTCAGCCTCTTTGAGGGCGGGAGCGTCGTTGATCCCGTCTCCGGTTACTGCGACGACCTCACCCTGTTTTCTTAGAAGCCTTACGATTCTTAGTTTGTGTTCGGGAGTTGCTCTTGCAAAAACAGAAATCGTCTTTACAGCTTTTCCTAGTTCTTTATCGCTCATTGCAGTAATCTCTGCGCCGGGGAGAACGCCGGCATCGGTATTAATTCCCACACTCGAGGCTATTGCCTTCGCCGTCTGGGGGTGGTCACCAGTAATCATTATGACTCTTATGCCCGCTTGTTGGCATGAGAGTATGGCGTCCTTGACCTCTGGTCTCGGTGGATCAAAGAAGCCTATTATACCTACAAATACTAGGTTCCTCTCCACTTGTTCCATACTTAGCTTTTCTTGGCGGGAGAGTTTTCTGTAAGCAACGGCGATTAGTCTCTCTCCATTGCCTGCCATCTCGGAGACGACTTCTTTGAGGCCTATTTTTTCTGCGGTTATAAAATCAGTTTCTTTTCCTTTTTCTACTTTCTTTGAGGATTTGTCGATGATTGATTCTGGTGCTCCGGCTGAGAAAACGTATAGTTCTTTGTCTTCTTGGTTTTGGTAGATGAAGGATTCCATCTTACGGTCTCTGTCAAAAATGAACTTATCTTTTATTTGGTATTTTGTCTGTAACTTGTCTGTGTTTATTTTATTTTTCTTGGCGGCTTCAAGAATTGCTATACTCATTGGATTTCTGTAAATTGCTTTTCCGCTTTTTACAGTGCTGAACGCCTCACTTGATAATAACCCTGCTTCCAAGATTTTTTGGTGGGAATTTTTCGAGGCAAGTTCCTCGGTCAGGTGACTGTCGGAATAGATGCTCTTTAAAGTCATCCTATTTTGCGTGATTGTACCAGTTTTGTCTGTACAGATCACTGTAACGCTTCCCAACGTTTCGGCTGCCTTTAGTCTCTTCACAAGTGAATTCTTTCGGGACAAAGCGTAGGCTCCCAAACCCAAAACCATGGTAATTATTATGGGTAACTCCTCTGGTACCGTGACGAAAGCCAATGATAAGCCGGTTAAAATAAGCTGTTCTATTCGTTGATAAGGAATTAACCCGAAAAATGAATTAAATCCGAAAAATGAATTAATCGCTGTTTGAATCGTGGTCAGGTCAATATATCCTAAGGGATTATACAAAATTAGTACAAACCAGTAGGGGACCCATCCCTGAAAAGCCCCAAATAGTATAAAGTTGATTAAGATGTTCTGTAACGGTTGACCTCTTAGAAATGCTAGAATTGGTATTAGAGCGCTGAAGAATAATGCCACCCAGATTAACCATTTACTAAGACTCTTCATGGCAAGCTGAAGAGGTGTTTTAGGCGGTTTCACCGACTCCAAGATTCCGGCGATTTTACCTATTTCAGTGTTTACGCTCGTGGCAACAACAGCGCCTTTACCCTCACCACCAGTAATGATTGTCCCAGCGAAAACCATATTAGTTCTTTCCGGGAGCTCGGTTTCTTTCGGTAGTACTTGGCTCGCGTCTTTGTAGACGGGAACCGATTCTCCGGTGAGTGATGATTCGTCCGCGGATACTCCGTAAGCTTCAACCAGTCTAAGGTCTGCCGGAACACGCTGCCCCGCTACAATTGGTATAACGTCGCCTGGAACTATTTCAGTTGTGCGAATTTCAGTTAATTTTCCATCTCTTAGTACCAGTACTGTGGGTGACGCTAGTCTTTGCAGTGAATTTATTGAACGCTTGGCCCGGTACTCATTCCACACTTCCACAATAACCAAGACTGATACGATTATAATAATGGTTATAGCGTCCCTCAGTTCGCCCCAGAAGCTGTAGAGAACGCCAACTCCTATAAGTAGAAGTATTAGGGGTTCTGTGACCTCTTCCTTAAAGATTGCCCAAAAGTGGACTTTATACTCTTTTACTAGTACATTTGGCCCATACTTTTCCAGTCGCTTCTCTGCCTCTTTGGAAGACAATCCCCTTTTAAGATTAGTATTCAGCGTTTTCTCAGTGGTGTCCACATTTTTGGAAATCCATTCTGACATAGTTTTACCCCTTCTCCGAAACGGGAGAGATTTAAGTCACTTTTGTATACTTCTTTTTATAATTATTTCTATGAGAAATTGTCGTCCTTGTTGGAAACCTTTTTTCTTTTAGCAAGTATTAGGGGTTAACCAATCAGAGATTAGTATATTTAGGGTTAGGTTAATATTTTTCGCGAGCGAGGTTTTACCTATGACAACTTCTATTCCTTTGAAAAGAGTAGTGCTTTTCAAGCATGGCTTAGGATACTTTGAACGCAGAGGAAGAGTGAAAGGTGACGACGATTTTAAGCTTTCCTTTGACGAAAAGGAAATCAACGACGTGCTGAAGAGTCTTTCAGTAATAGATTACAGTGGCGGAAAAGTCTCCGCGGTAGATTACGAAGCGGCCCAGGAAACAAGTAGACTGCTCGAAAAAGTGGGAATCCAAATTCCCGTGGAGGATTCCTTAACCAGACTGCTTAAACAGATGATGGGAGTCAAAATAAGCCTGAAAGCAGGAACAGAGGAATTAACAGGAAGAATCCTCGGAGTTGAAACCACAAAGGAGAAAGAGAATAACGTCGAGAGAGAAAAAAGGTTTCTAGTCCTACTACAGGAAGACGCCATTAAAACAGTTAACCTTGTAGACATTAAGAAGCTTCAAACCCTAGATGAAGACGTTAACAAAGATATAAACTACTTTATCGACACGGTTTACGATTCACGGAGAAAAAATAAGAAAACCCTAAATCTGCAATTTAGGGGAGCGGGAGAAAGAGAAGTAGCAATAAGTTACACCGTAGAAGTCCCGGTTTGGAAAACCAGCTACCGACTCAACTATTCCGAGGAGAACCTATGGATACAGGGTTGGGCGCTTGTTGATAATATGTCCGATGAGGACTGGGTTGACATCAACCTTACCCTAATGGCAGGATTACCCATATCGTTCAGACACAACCTATATTCTGCGCGGTACATGTGGAGACCCGAGATTAAGGTTAAGGAAACCGCAGGAGTAACGCCAATCAGCCTAGAAGAAGAGGAGATGGAATTAGAACTCGAAAAAGACATCGATAATAAAAAACAAAAATATGCCGCGAAGGAGAAAGCTCGCCCTGAACGAGCCGCTCGCCCAATGGCAGCTCCCGCACCCATGCTCGCTGCTGAGACAGCTCCTAGAGCTGGTGCGTATGATTCTTTTGCGGCGGCTACTACAGCGGCGGCTTCGGTTTCAACGGAAGCAGCTAAGGCGGGTGAGTTCTTTTTCTACAGTATTTCTACTCCTGTGACCATTAGGAGGAACCACTCTGCTCTGGTGCCTTTCATTTATACCGAGATTGAGGGTAAAAAGATACTGGTTTATAATGAGAGTGCTCGTGTGGGAAATCCTGTATCCTGTATAGAAGTGAAGAACAACAGTGGCTTAACCTTGGAAGAAGGACCGGTTACCGTGTATGAGGAGAACTCCTATGTCGGGGAGTGCATGCTGCCTTTCATGGTCGATGGAGAGAAGCGCCTCTTAGCCTACGCGGTTGATCAGGATGTTGCAGTTAATAAGGAAATTAAAAGTCAATACGAATCGGTACACGAGGTCATAGTAAGAGGCCCGGTCATTGAAACTTATTACTATCAGATAAACGAAACAAAGTATAATCTTAAGAACAAGGGCGACGCAGAAAAGGAGGTTATAATTGAACATCCTAAAGAGTACGGATTCGAACCGTGGAAAACGGAGAAATTCGACGAAGAAACCCCAAACTACTACCGATGGAAAGTAGCCCTAGAACCGCGAAAGAGTCAAGAATTCACCGTAAAGCTACGCAGACTCCTCAGCTCACACCTCAGCGTAATAGGATTAAACACAGCTATTATTGAAGACTACTTCAACAGGGGACTGATCACCGACGAAGAAAACAGTTTCCTGAAAAGAATCGCAGAACTCCAAAGCCAAGTCAACGAAATAGAACTAGAAATGAACAACCTACAAAGAGAGAAACAAGGGATATTCGACTACCAAGCAAGACTCAGAGAGAACCTGAAGGTTCTGGGAAACAGCAGACAGGAAGCCGAACTCAAGGAGAGATACATTTCCACCCTCTCTGCCCAGGAAGACAGAATACAAGAGATAGAAACCCGGTTAAATGAACTCGAGAAAAAGAGAGAAGAAATAAAACTAGAGATGGATACAATAATAAATAAATACGCTGAAAAACAGGAAGCTAAACTAAAACGTTGAGCCCATCCAAAATGTACTCCGCGTAATCTGCATAAACTCTCAATTATAAACACAAACATTTTTTATGCCTTAAAATACCAAAAGTTATGCCCCTTAAAACCCATTAAAAAATGGGTGGTAACTGCTCTTCAATCTCTCTTTATTCTTTTTTTATGGTTTGCCTTGACCAGTATCCCAAAAAATTTTTTTGATATGCGGAAAGTTTAGAATTATGAAACTTGATAGAAGTTTTTTCTCTAAGGATCCTTCCCAAGTTGCACAGGAACTCCTAGGCAAAATTTTGGTGAAAAAATCCTCTAAGGGAATATTGAAAGGAAAAGTAGTTGAAACTGAGGCATATTATTCTATGAATGATCCTGCAAGCCACTTTCAAATACGGCCTAGCACCAGAGATTTTTTTAGGGAAAAACCGTCAGGAACAATTTACGTCTATTTCACTTACGGCAATCACTGGATGTTTAATGTCTTGGCAAAGGGGGAGGATAAAAGTGGTGGCGTTCTAATCAGAGCCTTAGAACCAATGGATGGAATAGATATAATGAAAAAGTATCGAAAAGTGAAGAAGAACGACGAACTCACCAACGGTCCCGGAAAACTGACCAGAGCCTTTGACATAAACGGCTCCTATAACGGTAAAGACATCACTGAAGAGGAAGATATTTATTTTGAGGACACGGAAGAAACTCACGAGATTACTACCACAAGCAGGATCGGAATAAAACAGGGTAAGGATATTCCCTTGAGATTTTATATAAAGGGAAACAAGTTCGTTTCAAGAAAATAGACTCAATTTTTTGATTACTTTCTCGGTGGTTTATGAATAAATAGTCTGATGTAGTGTTCGTCAAGTTCTTGGTCAAATTCTCCTTCCGCAGGATAAATTTCATGGATAGTGTAAGCATCAAGAAGTCTGAGACCATGCTTCCTGAAGAATTCGCCCAATTCGGAGAGAGAAGTTAGGGTGTGTGTGAATTCGCTCCAATAGATTTCTGGTTTGCCGGGAAACATTTCTTCAAGTAGAAGATCCTCCACAATCAATGAGTTTACTCCCGCAAATTTCGTGATATTGTAAATCGTAGTCATCAATTGTTGCTTGTTCTCCGCATGATTCGGAACTAATCCTAAAATGGTTACGACGTCGAATTGGTTAAATTTTCTTACAAATTCCGATACAGATTTTTCATCGAGAACATTCACTATCTGCAACTTGTTTTTTAGTTCGGGAAATTTGAATGCGACTTTTTCCACAATTTCCTCTAAAAGATCGACCCCCATCACATTGTAACCCTTTTTAAAGGCTTGATAGGCGAAATGACCTGTACCTACTCCGACATCCAATAATCTATTTCCTATGCCCAGTTTTTTTCTCCAACTTTCTATTATACCCCAAATGTCAAAAGTTTTTGCAGATATATCTGAACTTATCTCTTTGTCGGGAGCTGAAACATAATATCGCTTAACTTCATCATTCATTGCTTTATCCCTTGTTTTAAGTTTCCTTCCTACCATTCTTATTCGCTTCTTCACTCTTCTAACGTTTTTTTAAGACTTATCCCGCCTTTAAGGTTTTATTGGAAAACAGGTTTGCATTAAAAAAATAGACTTTCCTGAGTCTTATATTTTAATGCTTTTCAATGAGTCACTGAACGTTTTAAAAGAGTCTGTGTCATAGAGAACGAATGCGACTTTTTTTAGACCAGTTTTACCTTTTAGGTATTCGATTGTTGTTTTAAGCATTATTTCTGAAGCTCTTTTCATGGGGAATCCGAAGATGCCGGTGCTTATCGCGGGGAATGATATACTCTTTAGATTATTTTGGTCGGCGATCTTCAAGCTGTTGAGTGTGGCGTTTTTGAGCTTCTCATCCTCGTTACCTTCTCCCCAGCGAGGCCCTACCGCATGAATTACGTATCTCGCTTTAAGGTTACCCCCAGTAGTGATTACCGCACCTCCGACAAAAGTTCCGCCTATCTTATTGCACTCCTCCTGAATTTTGGGGCCGCCCTTCCTTCTTATAGCACCAGCAACTCCCCCGCCCATCTGAAGCGCCGCATTTGCAGCATTCACTATGGCGTCAGTATCCTGCTCCGTTATATCGCCCTGAACCAACTCCAATACTGTTTTATTCACTTTAGCTTCAACCATTCAACCCACCTCAAATTACAATACCATTATAAAATGTAAAATTTAAAACTTTTAACTTTCTCGGAGCCGCATTCATAAAAAGTTGGTTGTGTCTGCTAATCGGTTAACTTTTAGGGATTAATTGGGTCCCTCCTATGTTATAGGTTATCAGAAAACAAACAAGGAGGTGGAGCCCAATAATATCCCTAAATAACCAGATACAGGTTACCGGCGATTTAAGTCTTATCCCCCTATCCAGAAGCCTAGACGAAGCCAACCTGAACAAAGAAGTCCTCAGAGCAGTACTGGAGAAGGCACAAGACCAGCTAATCGATGAGCTGTGCGGCAGGAAATACGCCCGAAACCAGAACAAGAAGTTCCAAAGAGCAGGAACCGCCGAGAGAACACTGGTAACCAGGCACGGCACAATAAGGTTCAAGCTGGTCAAGGTGAAGTCGCTGGAGAACGGAACCATACTGAGACCCTTCCTCCTCTACCTGGGATTAGAGCCCAGAAAGAGGATCGTCGACGACCTGGTCTTCGAATGCGCCGAAACCGCAATCCTACTCACCTACAGAGACTCCCAAACAGTCATACGGAACCTCACCAAAGCCACTGTTCCCAAGAGCAGAATACACTCCTACGTCCAAGAGGTAGGAGCCTTCGTAGATCAGGAACGCAGAAAAACGGAAAAACCGAAAACCGACCTGCTCTACGCAGACGGCACCAAGGCCCACGGACTAAACCAGAAAAAGAACGAAATCAACGTCATAATCGGAAAAGACGCAAAAACAGGCGAGAAAAGCCTTCTGGGACTCACCGTGAACCGGGAATGGAGGGAAACCGCAAAACAGGTCAAAACCCAAGCCGAGATCCTGGTAGCGGATGCGGACAAACCCCTGAGAAGCGCCCTCCTAGACAAAGCCCTGAACTACCAGCTCTGCGTAAACCACTCGGTTAAAGAGGTGAGCATGCACCTGTGGAAAGCAGGCCTACCCAAGAATGAGCGGAGAGAAATCCTCGGGAGGCTGAGGGCGATACTGCACACCTGCAGAAACTCGGCGCTTAAGCACCTGGAGGATGGGGACACCGAAAGGTTGCAGTGGAGGATTAATAAGACGCTCGCCGACCTTAAGGAGCTGGCAAAGGAACTGGTTGAAGACGGTCTTATGGGCGCGGCGAAGTTCTTGAGAAACTCAGCGAACTACATGGTAACCTTCGCCAGACTGGCTGCGGCGGGGATAAAGGTACCGTACACGAACAACCTCATCGAGAGGCTGATGGGGGAGATAGCGAAGAGGGTTAAGAACAAGTGGATGCACTGGAGCACCCAGGGGCTGGAAAACCTGCTAAACATACTCCTGGTAAGATACTGTAACGAGCAGCTTTTCAGCGAGATCAAAGAAAAATACTTAAGCCAAGGGAACAAACCCCTCATACAGATAACGATAACATAGGAGAAAAAGTTAACCAATAAAAAGACGGCACCAATTTTTTTGGAATTTTTAGAGAATAATTAATTGTTACTGCGACTACCCTACCTTTCAGCTGTGCTATTCTTCAAAACTCCGCTTTCCTATGATATTGAATACTTTAATTATGTTCTATTCGGGAAGTGTGCTGAAATCCTAGCCATCGGCCAAAATACCTTGGACGAAAATATGCTCCGTATATATAATTCTCTTTGTACAATCAAAAATCGCATCTACCCTTGTTTCCAAATAGGCAAGTATATCCTTACTTCTTCTTTTTGTTTTAAATCCATTCATTAATTTTATAATTTTTAAATGTGTTAAATATACAAAGAACTTTTGGAGGCTTTAAACATGGAACCGAGATTATCAGGTAAGGTTGCTTTAGTTACCGGAGCTGCTTCCGGAATTGGAAGAGCCATCGCCCTGCGCTTCGCAAATGAGGACGCGAAGGTTTCCGTGGTTGACCTTAACCTTGAAGGTGCTAAGAAGGTAGTAAAGGAAATTAAAAATCTGGGCGGAAAAGCTATTGCGGTTCAGTGTAACGTGTCGGATGAGGAAAGTGTAACCAAGGCAATTGGAGATACTGAAAATAAACTTGGAAGTATCAACATTCTCGTAAACAATGCGGGCATCCTTAATTTTAATCTGGTTCGCGACCTAACAACGGAACAGTGGCAAAAGATATTCAAAGTCAACGTTGACGGCTTATTCTACTTCTCAAGGGCCCTTGTCAAATCCATGCAGAAAGGAGACCGAATAATTAACATATCCTCATTAAACGCACTTTGCGGTGAAGTCTCCGCCGCCCATTACGCTGCAACAAAAGCAGCAATATTGGGATTCACAAAATCACTGGCACTAGAGGTGGCACACAAAGGAATCACCGTAAACGCAATCGCCCCCGCAATGATATTAACACCAATGTCAGAGGGATTAGACCAAATGCCAGATTATGCCAAGGAGGTACCTGTTAAAAGGTTCGGAATACCAGAAGACGTAGCTGCGGTTGCAGCCTTCCTAGCATCACAAGAAACAGGCTACATAACAGGACAGGTAATCATTGTAGACGGAGGATCCGGACTCTTAAATCCAACCCAGCGAGTTCTGGTTCAACTCCTGGGATTATGAAATACGGTAAACAATAAAAAAAAGGAGAACAAATGAATTTTTGGAACGGGCTTCTCCCCCCTTTTTTTAAATTTCTCTTTGACTTCTTTTTTTAAATCTCCCAATCCGCTTTTCCGATTTTAAGAAGATGGAATACGCGTCCTCAACATTAGAGTTTTCCATTTTAATTCTCTGCTAAGCGTTAAACTCTGATGGTTTTTTAACATGTAATTCAACTAAACGCAGTTCATCCACATTCTAGAGATGTAGTCTTCCTTTTGGATTTTAATAAAATTAAATTATTTTGCAGAAATATTCAATTTACATTAAAGCACATTAATAAAAATATTTTAATATTACAAACTGTATAACAGTATTATATAGACACAAATTGTTAGAGCAAGAATAACATCGTAGTGAGATGTTGGAAAGTGTCGGAACTTAGAACTTCTAGTTTTAAAATGTTTGAGAACGCTCCTTATGAACTTCCTGATCCCGGAACTCTCATAGGAGCATTTACAGTCGGATTAAAAGAACAAGAAAAAATACTCGGTCCCGTGTTCTCCACCAGATTGATAATGTACACCTTAAAGTTTGTAACTCAAAGAATCAAAGAAAAACCACCGGAAGATATCAAAAACTTGGATCAACTGGTGGGGTACCTAGTCTCAATATCCGATAAATATCCCACTCCCTACTGTGCAATTATGTACGCACAGTATAAGACTGAAAACGACCTCCAGGGTCGAGCTGGAGCCGTAACCCGGGTTGGGGAGATGGGTTTTCATAGAACATTTGGGAAGGATTCAAGCGGTAAAGAGAGAAATATTGATTTAGACAATGTTATATCAAATCTTCACCAGACCGCAATTGCGATAAAACTTAGCCCCAAAGAATTCGGATATAGAAAGAATGAGGATGGAAGTGTAGATTTCCTCCTACCAAATTGTTACTTTAAGGACGGATGCCAACAAGCTTTCAATGAGGGCTTGCTGAAACGATCGGGCGGAAAGATTTATTGCAATCTGGGCTCAAGTTTGAGCCAGTATCTTAAAATGGTTACTAGTTGTGAATGGGATTTTGAATGCTTAGAATACGATAAACCACATTGCATAACAAGATTTTCCATGGTTTAATTATTCATTCGGGCTAGAGGCTTTAAGAGAAATTTCCAAGCACAATATTACAGAAATTTTTGTTGCTAGCTTTAATTTTTCGTCAGATAATTTCTTATTAAAAAATTAAAAAAATGAGTGAAAAGTCAGAGATAACTATTATAAGAAGAAAAAAGGAGGAGAGAAGGGAGCGAAGGAGTGTGAGATATCATTCCTAACCTACTATTGCGCCCTAAATCGCTAAAAAAATCCTAATGTGGATATTAACTCCTTTCAGAAATGAAAATCATTTAACCTTCTTTAATTGAAATAGATTATTATAAAAAAATTTATTAAGGACTTAATTAAAAATACAAACAATGATTATTAGAGGGATTAAATGAAATTAGAAAAGAAGGGAGTCAAAGAATCCTCTGAGGAGTTAACTGAAAAAAGAGAAATCGGTAGGGTTACTGTAAAGGAAAAAAATCTGCCTTCCACGAATTTGGAATTAGTTGAGAAATCAAAATTAGAAGAATTGGAGGCAAGAATAAAAGTTTTGGAGGATACCGAGGAGATCAAGAAGCTCAAAGCCAAGTATTGGCGCTGCTGCGATAAGAAGCTTTGGAGAGAATTAGAGGAATGCTTTACCGAGGACGCTACAGCGGATTACGGGCCTAACTTGCAGTTCCAGGGTAGAGAGGCGATTATACAGTTCCTGAAAGGCAGCATCGGACAGGACTTTATGGTCACTTCCCACGGTGGTCACAGTCCCGAGATTGAAATAACCAGTGATACGACCGCCAAGGGTATATGGGTACTACAAGACTTGGTAATTATATACCCAGGCACAAAGATGAGAGGTTACGGCCACTATGAAGATGAATACGCCAAGGAAAACGGTCAGTGGAAGAAAAAGAACACGAAGGTTACCCGCATCATCGAAGAGTGGATGATGGACAAACGCTAAGAAGAGAACATTCCTATCTTATCCTATTAACAAGTTTGAGGAAGTAACACAGATATACGTAAGAATATCTTCTCCACGATATATTTGGTTAAAAGTAAGATACAAGCAATCACGAGGAACAACTGACCAAGAATTTTCTATTTTATTAAAAAAATGTTTAAGGTCCCTTGGTACACCGCTACCGGGCTGTCGACGACGCTAAAGTCTACAAGTCCATCGCGGAGAACTTCAGGTGTGTTAATGAATTACTGAGGAGTGTGAGCAACAGGTATGGACTATGACTAGATAAGATACTACACGTTTAGTGAGGAGGAGAAAGAGAGACTTGTTGAGAAGCTTAGGTCGCTTTTGGCTGATGGAGGGGATGGTTCTCACCTACCTTTTTGGAAGCATAACTCGGAAGAGCAAGGTGCGGGATGTTGACCTCGCGATCTTTACAGTGCCCCCCTCTCAGTTTCAGGGAGTTTCTGATATTAGGAACTAGGATCGAGTTGGAGCTGAGGGTTCCCGTAGACCTCGTCCAGCTCCGGGGCCTGAGTCCAGCGTTTAGGCTGAAAATCCTCAGGCACGGGGTGCCGGTCATCATGACCAGGCAACTGCTTGAGAGGCTTATCTCAGAATCCTTCTCTGAATTAATAGACTTCAAGATAAGCATTGAACTGGCCAGAAGCCCTTCAAAAACCTAACACCCAAGTTCCAAGACTGCAATCCCCTGAATTAGAGTCTTCACTAGACAACATACATTCATTCTATAAAAAAGCCATAACGGATTTCACCAAAAAAAAAATGAACTATACAAAAGGTGGAACACGCTTTTTGGAGCGGTTGTGAATGGAAAAGAAACTTGAAATTATTATGGAGCGTTTAAAGGATGAGAGAGGCAAGAAAGTGGTTTTTGTATCCCATTGCATTCTGAATCAGAATACAAGATATTTAGGTGGAGCCTTCAGGAAGGGATCCGTAGACGAATTCTTAGATGAATTGCAAAGTAAGGGTATCGGAATATGTCAGATGGTGTGTCCAGAGCGGAAGGCTTGGGGTGGTGTTTTAAAGAGAGATATGCTTCGCGCCTTCGGTGCTAAGGGTACGCTTCCCTACAGGTTGAGAAGTGTGTACTTGCCCTTCTGGCATTGGAGAGTTAGAAGAGCATTAAGAAAAATTGCGAGGGAGGCTGCTGAGGAGATAAAGGATTATAAAAACTCGGGGTTTGAGGTTATTGGCATTGTTGGGGTGGCGGGGTCACCCACCTGCGGCGTTAACAAAACAATGGACACTGCGAAATCTCTTGAATTCATTTCTGGTATTGATGTCAATAGTTTGAATAGGAAAAATTTCAATTCCAATTTGGAGCGTATAACAACAGAGGGCGAGGGTGAATTTATTAGGTTACTGAAAGACGAGTTGAAAAAAAGAAACATAGAAGTAAAGTTTGATGAGATTGAGATAACTCCCAAAGTTAAAGGAAGATAACTCTAGTTTTGACATATACGCGACTTTTCATTAGATGAGAATATAGCACTAGTTAAGTAATTTTTAAATTGACACAATTCAACTAAAGATATTTTTACTCAAGTTGGAGGGTGTAGGATAAGTTATCCTTAGAAGCAATTATAAGTTATAATTGAATTTTACTTTTAGTGGTTAAAAAAAATACAACATAGGGAGAGTTTTAAATGAAAGTCTGGCCGGATGTAGCTGAGCTGGATAAGGACCAGATCAAAAAAATTATAGAACTGGAAAAGCAACTCAATGCAGTGCTGGTTGCCTTCAAAAAGCCAACCACTTTCGCGGATTTATCATCCGAACAACTAAAAAAGATTCAAAAACTCGAGAAAGAACTCGGATTAACCCTATTGGCAATGACATAGAATTAAAAGTTACCATGACTTCCCCACCTTTCAGCTCCAGCCTTTTCACTTTTCGATCAACAATTATGTCCGTTCACACTTCCAAACATATCCGATACTTTCTTATTTTTTCTTTTTCCTTTTGCGGCATTTGCAGTTTAATAATTTATTAACTAGTTATGCGAATATAGGCTTGCAAAATTAGTTTTGGTTTTTTTCTTAGCGCTTTTCGCGTCGTTGGGGCTCGTATCTGGGGCGAAAAACAATACTTTTCATTACATCTTGTTTGATGCGCGTCACGGAACATGACATAAATTTTGTCTCAAAACTATTAAATTAAAAAAGGTTTATATATTTAAATTGTGTAGTTTTATAACAGGCTTATATTATATAAGTACAACAACGACAAACAAATAATATATATAATCGAGGGACTATGAAATGACCGAATTAAAAATTTCTGATTTTAAAATGTTTGAGAATGCTCCTTATGAACTACCAGACGCTAAGACTTTTGTAGACGCAAATGTAGTTGGGTTGAAAGCACAAGAAAAGTTATTTGGTCCCGTATTCTCCACCCTATTGATAAAACACACCTTGCAGTTTGTAGCTAAAAGAATTGGAGAGAAACCACCCGACGACATTAAAAATTTAGACCAGTTAGCAGAGTATCTACTCTCAAAAACCGATAAATACCCCACACCCTACTGCGCACTTATGTACGGCCAGTTCAAGACTGAAAACGAGTTACAAGGCAAAACTGGAGCATTAACTCGGGTTGGGGAGATGAGTTTCTACAGAGGCTTTGGAAAAAGAGTTGAAGAAAAGGATATTAATTTAGACGATATTGTACACAATGTACGCAAGATATCAGTTGAGATGAGACTCAGTCCCAAGGAATTCGGATATAAACACAATTTGGAAGGAGGTGTAGACTTCCTCTTCCCAAACTGCTTTTTTAGAGACATGTGCCGGCAAGCTTTCAGTGAGGGCTTGATAAAAAGGCCAGACGGCAGGATGCATTGCGACCTCGGTTCAACCGTGAGCCAGTATCTTAAAGTGGTTACCAGTTATGAGTGGGATTTTGAATGCCTAGAATTCGATAAACCACACTGTATAGTCAGGTATGTTGTGTTCTAATCATTCATTGGAAGAGAGGTTCAAAGAAATTTCTATACGGAAATTAAAAAAAATTTTTTTAACCGTTTATTTTCCCAATTTTTTCGGAATTTTTAAAGAATAATTGATTGCTACTGCGATTACATGCCTTTCAGCTACGCTATCCTACACAGCTCCGCTTTCCTATGATATTGAACACTCTATAACTATGTCCTATTCGGAAAGTATGCTGAAATCCTAGCCGGCAGCAAAAATATCATGGAAGAAAATCAGCTCTGCATACCTGACATACTCCCCGCCTTGAGAAGCTGTCTAAAAAGTCACCAGTTTTAAGGTGTTGGTTCTCCTCAAACATTCAAGCCCCTTTTTTGATGGTGAGTTCGGTGGTTTATCTGCGGGCATGCTGTTTTTCTCTCTTTTTCCTATCCTTTTTTTTGGTATTTTAACCTCTACGCATTTCATTTACGTCTTTTAAAAGACCGGGGCTTTCTTGATAATCCTCTGTAATTGCCAAGCTACTAGCATACTGAAATCACGCTAAAACCAAATAATACACAAAAACATTTAACACTAAAAATATGATAGGAATACTTTAACAGAGGTTCAAACGCCATGAAAGAAAAAAGTGAAATCAGGTTGGTGAGGACGGCTTGCCCAGCACATTGCGGTATAGATTGCTGCGGCATTCTGGCCCATGTAAAGGGAGACCGCGTTATCAAGGTGGAGCCGGGCGACTTTCCAGATCCTAAAGACCGGAGAATCTGCTTACGTGGTCTTTCCAGTTTGGAAATCACGTACCATCCCGATCGCTTAAAATATCCATTGAAACGCGTTGGAGAGCGAGGTGAAGGTAAATTCGAGCGAATCTCGTGGGATGAAGCATTCGACACGATTGCTAATAAATTTAAGGAAATTGCCAACAAATATGGTTGGAGGGCAATTGGTTGGGTACTGGGTGGACCTGGAGCTGGTACAACCAAGTTTGGGGCTTATCTTAGGCTTGCGAGTCTGACTCAGAGCACTCGTGTCAGTTCTTGGGGCTATGGTGATGCGGGTCTACCATGCGGTAGCCGTGTCCTTTTTGGTGCCCACTTGCCATTTACTTTCTTTTTGCCCTCGCTTTTGCCACCCTCAGAACCCGAATTAGTGCTTGTTTGGGGTTCAAACCCTGCCGAGTCTCAACCTCTTTTTATGATGCGCAAGATTATGGATGCCAAGGAAAAGGGTGCGCAACTGGTGGTCATTGATCCTCGTTATACCGTGACCGCGTCCAAGGCTGACGAATACTTGGGCATTAAACCGGGCACCGATGCCGCTCTAGCCCTGGGACTAATGCATGTCCTTTTCAATAAAGGACTCCAACATGATGATTTTATCCGAAGGTACACCAATGGACCTTATCTGGTGAGAACTGATACCGGGAAGTTTCTCCGCGGAAAAGATTTGGGTGAGAAGGAGGCTGAAAAATATGTTGTCTGGGACACCGTTTCAAATTCTCCCAGAACTGCTGCACCCACTGAAGTTAAATCCACACTCACTGGTACCTATACTATTAACGGCGTAGAGTGCAAGCCCTCTTTTCAACTTCTAGTGGATTTGGCTGAGCGGTACCCGCCTAAGAAAGCGTCTGAGATTACCGGGATATCCGCTGAGTTCATCACCAAGTTAGCCGAGAAAATTGGCACCGTTAAGACCACCGCCTTCGTCACCCATATGGGGTTGGCGAGAACCTACCATGGAGACATCTCCGCGAGGGCTATGGGAACAGTCGCCGCCGTCACTGGCAATGTCAATACCTCCTTCGGTTCGGGGCATCTTCCCGCAGTACTTAACTGGGAACCTTTCCTACACACCATTCCGGAAAAGCCATCCTACCATCGGCTCGGGATACTGCAGCTCTATGATGCGGTTATTTCCGGGAACCCCTTCCCAATCAAAGCGGTCTGGTTTTCCTTCATTAACTTTGTGAACCAGTGCGCCCACAGCGGTAAGATCATCAACGAAGTATTCCCAAATTTGGAATTCATTGTAACAGCTGACATGTTTATGACACCCTCTGCCCGTTATGCGGATATTTTGCTTCCCGCCTGCAGCTACTTGGAGTTTTCCGATTTCCTGCCCCACCCCTACCCCTACGTACAGCTCCAGCAGAAAGTCATAGAACCTCTCTATGAATCCAAGTCTGATGTGGACATCGCCGCTGGGCTGGCTAAAAGGCTCGGATTCGGTGAATACTTTGAAGGAGGGGAAGACGGCTTCGTAGACCTCATTATGCAGCATCCTTCGCTGAGCGGAATCACCCGAGAAAAACTCAAAACACAGGGAGCCATGAATCTACCATTTATTCCCGATACTGGTCAAAAGTTTGACGTACAATTCTCCACACCCTCTGGAAAAATCGAAATATACGCAGAAAACCTCGTAGAGTTCGGTCAAGCCCTACCAGTTTACCTACCTCCATTAGAATCACCGGTCAAGCTCGCGGGCAAAAAGTATCCCCTAGCATACATTCAGGGACATAGCCGGTTTCGCACACACTCCATGTTTGCCAACGTGTCACCTCTTCTCCAGATGAACCCCGAGCCCGTAGTGGAAATTAACCCGATTGACGCAAAAAAGCGAAAAATTTCCAACAATGATTTGGTAACCGTCTTCAACGACCGAGGCCACACCACTTTAAGAGCGAAGGTAACGGAAGGCGTCAGACCGGGAGTGGTTAACATCACCGAGGGATGGTGGCTCGAACAGTTCAAAGAAGGAAGCGGCAATCATCTCACCCACGATGTCATTAACCCGGTTCACATGTTTGTCTATGAGCCCAACATGAGCATGAACGATGTGGCTGTTGAGGTAGTAAAGTACAAGGAGGCTAAAAAATGAACAAACGACTAGGCTTGGTAATAGACCAAGAAAGATGTATCGGGTGTGAAGCGTGCACCGTAGCCTGCATGATAGAGAACAACGCAACAGCTCCGTGGATTCAAGTCGAAACCCAAAATGCGGCTCAAAAGGATACTCCCTCCGGGCGATTTCCAGAGCTGAGGATGGACTTTCTGCCCCGCCTCTGCAACCACTGTTCCCAACCGCCCTGCGTGGATGCCTGTCCCAATGAGGCTCTCGTAAAAAGAGAAGACGGCCCAGTGATTCTGGATGAAAACAAGTGTGACGGGTGCCAAGCATGCGTGCCTGTCTGTCCTTACAACATTATAAGTTACATTCCAGAAAAAAATTTGATTGAAAAATGCAACCTTTGCGTCCATAGAATCGATCAGGGTCTGGAACCCTTCTGCGTTATCTGCTGTGAGGGACAGGCCATGCACTTCGGCGACTTAAATGATCCCAAAAGTGAGATTTCAAAAATAATTGCCGAGAAAGAAACATTTCAACTCAAACCTGACGCGGGAACAAACCCATCTGTCTACTATTGTCCCCCGAAACCAAGAAAGAGAATATAATTCAAAAAAACTTTTTTCCTTTACATTTCTAGACGCTTGCGACATTTCTTCTAAAAAATTGATTTGAGGGGCAAACCCAAGAGAGTAATTTCTTTACCGACCACATCTTTTGAAACAGAGTCATATACTTTTTCTTTCATCTCCCCTTTACTACCCCCTTCTTTGAATTAATTGTGTGTGGTTTTCTTATTGGTTCTGGGGAAGGTCAGAATTTGCTCTTAGCTTTTGTACGTGGGTTAAACGACTAGTAAAATTAGTTGATATCAAGTGCAGGTGCACAGGGTCGGTGTGGAAGTGTTAATGTTAAAAAAATAAAAAGAGGAGAGAGTGATTTTGGTGAGGAAGGATTCTAAATTTTTCCTTCCTTCTTTGCTATCTCTATAGCTTCGGCTTTTAGAACTTTTTTGTCTATCTTGGCAACACGGGTCAATGGTAGATTGTCCTTGAAGATGAAGCGTCTCGGAATTTTGTAATCCGCCAGTCCCTTCTTACAGTACTCTTTGAGCTCTTCTGCTGTAGGCTTTTTTTCCACCCATGGGTTTGGGCGTATAATAGCCCAAGGAACCTCTGTGTATGTGGGGTCTGGGACTCCCACAACCGCAGCTTGGACTACACCCGGGTACTTGGTGAGGTAGTCTTCCACCTCTGGCGGGTAAATGTTGTATGCTGCGTATCTTATGATTTCTTTTTTTCTGGCTGTGAGGATGAGGTAGCCGTCCGGTCGCAGGTAGCCTACGTCGCCGGTTAGCAGCCAGCCATCTTTGATTAGTGCCTTTGCTGTTTCTTCGGGGTTGCCAAAGTAACCGGCCATGATGCAGTCTCCCTTGAGTGCGATTTCTCCGATTTCACCTGTTTTTAGTTCCTTTTTAGGATCGTCTATGTCCACAATTTTGAGCTTGTAATCGCCAGCTGCTTTGCCCACGGTGTTGCACAGGTTGTCGAATGTGTCGTCCACTTTGGTCCATGTTGCGAAACCCGAGTTCTCTGTTAGCCCCCAGCCTGTTACTACGTGTCCTTGTCCGATTTTTTGTAGGCGTTCTATTAGGTCTTTGGTTGGTGGTTCTCCGGCTATTATGCAGAGTCTAACTGAGGAAAAGTCGTAGTCGTTAAAGTTTGGTAGTATAAATTCTAACTGAAACATTGTTGGTATCTGGCCCCACATGGTGACCTTTTCGTTCTGAACGGTGTTCAGAGTGTCTGTGGGATTGAAATGGTCTAGGATTACCGTTGTTGCCGGAGTAAGTATGACGGTGGATGCTATTTCGCATGAGCCTGCGACGTGTGATGGTGTGAAGTGCATCAGCACGCGGTCTTCTGGGGTGGCTTCACAGGTTTTGATTTCGTTTAAACACATGGACGATATGCTCTTGTTGGTTAGAAGTGTTGCTTTTGGAGGACCGGTGGTGCCGGTGGTGAAAATGATAAGGATGGGATCCTCTTCGCGGGCTGCTTTCTTTCTTTTCTCAAGCTCCTTGTCTAGTTTGTTTAGCGGGTCTTTAAGCAGACTTTCCACGGTAACCGCTTTGGGGATTTTGGATTCCCCGATACTAATGTAGTGTTTGACGTTTTTTTCGAATTCGGGCAACATCTCTTTTACCTGTTCCTCGAAGTCGGATTTCGTGGATTCCAGGAAGGGTTGATAAATGAATACGTTTGGCTGCGCGATGTTGTTCGTGTAGCTCAGCTCGGTTTTTTTGAACCGGGTGTCTAGTGGGGTTAGTATCGCTCCTATTTTCGCCGTAGCCATAAAAAACAATAAGAACTCAGGGATGGGAGGAATATAAGCGGCCGCTCGGTCACCCTTTTTTACCCCCATTTTTATCAGGTGCTTTGCTAATATGTCGGAGATTTCATCTAATTCTTTATAGGTTCCGCTCTTGCCAATATACCTATAGGCTTCAAGGTCAGGATACTCCTTCGAATTTCTCTCCAAATATCTCCACATAATTCTTTCATCCAATTAAAACTTCCTCCATAAGATCGCTCCAAATTTCGAAATAAGTCAAATTTTACTCACAGACTTTCCATATAAAGAAAACGTTTTGGTTCGCAGTATTTCAATTAGTAAAAGCAATCTGCTCACACGCTACTCTGGGGATGATGCTTTTAGTATGTTTTTCTCCATTTCTTTTTCGAATTCCTTCACATCTTTGAGGTTGCTTTTCACTATCTCCAGAATTTTCTTGTTTTCAACTTCCCCATATCTGTGGGCTAGCAGGTTTCTGAATTTTGCCATTTCTTGCATTTTTTCTGAAAGCTTTGGACTAATCACTTTCTCCTCGCCTAGAATTTGAAATATTTCACTGTATTTTTCCGCTCTTCTATATCCTCTGACCGAGATTATGTGGTTGGCTATGTCTACGCAGGACTCAACTATTTCAAGCAAGGAATACTTCACGGCTTGAATGTCTTTGTAGCTCTTTTCAAACTCTTTGAGTCCCATCTCTTTGTACTGCTCCAAGAATCTGAGATTTCTCTCAATTACGTCAATTTTTCCTTCTACGACCTTTCGGTTCACATCCAAAGAGTTTCCCCCTTCAAGTTGAGGTTAATATCCGCTTTCTCCTTACTTTATCATATTCTTCGTAGAAGGGTTTAAAGTCCAAGTATTCTTTTGTTATCGAAGTTTCGAACTCTACTCTTTCCTCTTCGTCCCTACAGAAGACCACCTTTCCCTCCTTGATTACCTGGTAGACGAATCTCGGCGATTGGTTATTCAGTATTCTTAAGTCAACCTCCCGCCCTACGCTTGGCTTTTTCTCAATCTCCCCAGCGAGTCTTGCGGGGTATAGTGCGTCTGGTTCAAACTTCCTCCTCAGCACAAGCCCTATGTCGATATCGCTTTTTTCACCCGCATATCCCTTAACCGTTGAGCCGTACAGGTAGGCTACGATGACCTCTTCACGAGGGGATAAAACCTCTTTGACAATAGTTGATACATCCATTTAAACCATCTATTTAAGTGATTACTGCAATTATACTCTATTCTCTTTTGGTTATATCTTTCGGTTCACATCAAGCGGCTCTTCATATATTATTTATCCCTTTTTATTTTTTTAAATTAATGGAACATAATTCTTAGTTTGACACCTCAATTTTTTTAAGACACTCAACATTATTCGTAAGACAAGAAGAATTGCAACCAGATTCTTACCCATATCGTGGATATCACCCTCAACGGTTCCGAGCACAACCCTTCCACGAACAGACCCTTTCCGCTTCACCAACTTGGGTTTAACCAGATTCAAGACATTCAGGAAAATATCTGCTGCCAGTACCAGTTCACTCAGATAGTACTCTTTCGCCTCGTAGCGTGCCCAGCAATCTCTAATCCTTTCCGGCACAGCTCAACAATCTGCAATGGGTCCTCACCCGCCTGCAGCTTCTCCTTGACAATCTTAAACGCAGAATCCTCATCGAGGTCAGAAATAGCCCTGACAAGCTCCTCCAAAATTATTCCTCCAAGAAGATCATTTAGGAAGACACAACGCTTTCTTAAAATATAATTAAAACTGTTTTATAATTTTCGATTCCTAAAACAATCGGAACTTTTTTACTAATTCCTACAGACTTAGCTTAAAAAAAAGGAGGGAAAAGTTGTTATCTAGTCATTTTTTTGAGAGAGAATTGTAAGTATCATCTTCGATAGACTCCGTACTTTTTGGTTGTGTCTACTATGGCTTTTACGTTCTCGAATTTGGCGTCGTCGGGAACTTCTGCACTTACAATTAGTCCCCCGCCCTCAGCGCACCCATCAATTATTTTCTTTACTTCTTTTTCCACTTCTTTGGGTGTTCCGAACGATAGAAGTGATGGTTTCAGGTTGCCGAAGAGACACATGTGGTCGCCCAAGATTTCTTTTGCCTTGAAAATATCGGTGCGTTCATCTAGATGTAAGTAACACTTTTTTGACGGCAATTCTCTGAGATATTCTAGAAGTGGAGTCCAGTTCGTGTCGAAGTGGCACTGTATCCTCTTAACCTTATCCTTTACCGCGTGGAGAACCTTTTTGAGATAAGGTAAGCCGAACTTCTCAAAAGTTTTTGGACTCACAAAGTCCGCGCTTAGCCCTCCAGATCCACAGAGTATGTATTCTGCTCCCGCCATCTCTATCATGTACAGCGCGATTGCTATGAGGCCGTCTACCATCCAGTCGCAGGCTTCAATAATCTTTTCTGGTCGTCTATGTAGGTCGAGTAGAAAGTTTGTAGTACCCCTCAGCTTGTTTAAGAGGTCGTATGGAGCGGCAACTTGTCCTTCGAGCATAGGTGGTGCTTGATATTTCTCCATCCACTTTGCCTTCAGCATAACGGATTTCATTCCGAACTCCGGTATCTTGGCGATGTCTAGTAAGCTTCCGCGTTTGAAATTGAAGAAACGATACAACCCCTCATTGATTATAAGGTCGTAACCGTTTTCATCCATTATTGGGTTTTCCCTGGAGTGCTCATTAATCTCCGCCATCCGATCTGGTGGAAGTTCTCTCCCTGGAAGATACCATTCAAAGTAAAATGTGGAGAACATACCCGGGAATGGGTCAAAGTACATTAGGCCCATCGGAGCAACATCGATCATATCAACCTTGCCAATTTTGAGGTACGTTTCTTCGTAAGCTTTTTCAAATTTCTCAAAATCAAAAAGGTACTCGGCTAACGTGATACCCGCTACTCTTGCTGGGAATGTGTCTAGAAGTGGAGCGACCGGTACTCGGTCAGGCTCTTTTAAATCCATGGCGGCATTAATTCTTTCCAGAGGCGTCATAGCTTCTTCAGTAGAAGTAGATTTGCCCATCTTTTATTTCACCCCCAAAAACCCCTTTATGATTCTTAGTCCCTCATAGGCATCTTGGGTGAAAGCATCTGCTCCCACAATTTCTCTCCATTTTTCGTCGACAGGAAGACCTCCTATAATCACCTTAACTTTGTTCCTTAGACCCTCTTTCTTTAGGACTTCCACAGTTTCTTTCATCGGCTCAACAGCCATAGTCAAAATTCCAGATAGCCCTAACACTTGGGCTTTTTCCCGCTTCACCACTCTGATAAAGTCCTCCGGTGGAACATCAGTACCCAAATCATATACCGTGAATCCGTCGTTTTTTAGCAGAGCTACCATTATGTTTTTTCCAATATCGTGCAAATCGCCCTTCACAGTTCCTATCACTATCGTTCCCATTTCCCTTTCTTTTGAGATCTCGAGCTTGGGTTCGATGAGATCCATTGCCAATTTGAATATTTCAGCAGCCATAACCAAGTCTGAAAGAAAGTATACCTTAGAGGAATATTTTTCACCCACCATGTCCATGCCCTTCTTTAAATCGTTTAAAATTTTCCGGGCTGGTTTTCCCGCGTCTAAATGCTTCAGTACCATTTCAAGCACACGCTTCTCCTCAAGATTCACCAAAGCGTCCACTAATTCACTATTTTTTCCGCTCATCTTTCGACTCTCCTTTCTGAGGTGCTGGTGGCGGTGCAGGCGGGGGCACGCCCCACATTCCTAATAGGAAAGGTAAAATATTGACGGCTATGTCTGCGTTTTTTCCAAACATCAACTTGGCGACAGCTTTTCTTTTCTCTTCACTCATCATTTCTACAAAACCCTCCAATTAGTGGCTCCACTCTATATATAACACTAATAACTATAAAAAAATTATCAAAAAACCTTCAATTTTTTAAATGCTCTACATTTTTAAATATGGAAATAATAACAGCATTTTTATATTACAAAAGTATAAAACACATACCAACGTAAATGGCAACAAGCGAGGCTTTGGAAATTGGCAGAACCAGAATTTCCTGATTTTAAAATGAGTGACAAGGCTCCGTATGAACTACCACCCCCCAGACCTCTCACAGAGTTTCTTATGAAGGGGATAAAACAAGAAGAAATGATGTACGGTTACGTGTTCACCAGCCGGTTCATAAAGTATGCTCTAGAGTATATGGCTCAAAAAATCGGAGAGGAAACCCCCAAAGATATTGAAAATTTAGACCAGCTGACAGAATATATAATCTCAAAATCCGATAAGTACCCCACACCCTACGCTATGATTCCGTATGCCCAAGCCAAGACTGAAAATGAGTTACAGGGTCACACCGGAGCAGGAACAACTATGGAAACAATGGCTCTTTCTAAAGATGCAGCGAAAGGCTCAAACATCGAAGGCAAAAATATGAATATGGACGATATAATATTAAAGTTGAGCCAGTTTTTAACTGCAATGAAATATAGTCCTAAAGAATGGGGATACAGAATAAATAGAGATGGAAGTGTAGACTTTGCCATTCCAAAATGCTTCTTTAGAGACGGATGCCGAATGGCCTACAATGAGAACTTGTTAAAACGGCGAGACGGCAAGATGAGATGCGGCCTAACCCATTTCATATGCGGCTATTTTAAACTAGCTACGGGTTACGTATGGGACTACGACTTCTTAGAACATTATGAATCACATTGTACAGTGAGATGTTCTATACGCTATCACTAGTTCGAGAATAAGAGCATCTGGTGTAGGAAGTTTTACATAACTTTCGTTCAAGATCCTATTAAAAAGATTGGGCGATTCGATCTAACTCCCAGCGTATTGGAGACAATCATATATCTTAAAATAATAACCGTAAGCTGAAGGCTTAAACTTCCTAGCTCTTCTGTTAAAATCCGCAGCAAAAAACCTTTTATGAAATATATTTTTAAATAACAAACCCCAGACTCTACTTAGGGTGATATAATTTGCCAAAAAGAGAGAAAAGACCGACATCAGAAGACGATGAGGATAGGGAAACACCTTGGAAATCCAAGGAAGACACGGAGAATATTTACGACGATGAGCAACGGGAGAAAATGGTAGAAGAAGATGAAATCACTTGGGCAGAGGCAGCTTTCATGGAAGGCAGAGAAGAAAGACCCTGGAAAAGAAAATACAAACCACACACCGACACCACATCCGTACAAACGGCCGAAGAAGACTACTTCGAAGATTAATGCTCATAATTAGAAATATCTAAAACTAACCGACATTCTCGCAATCAGAATTTTGGAAATGTGCCAGAATTAGTTTGTCAGTTAATCCATTTAAATAGCGGTTTAGGGCTCTAAATTTTAATAAGTTTAAACTTTTTAATAGTTAAAAAATGGTTGGAAAAAAGGAAATAGGCTCAAAGATTTATTTTTCGGAAACTATGGGCATGTTTTATTCTGTTATAGTGGTGTATCTGTTACACCTCTATAAACACTCTCTATCATACGCACCAGAAAGCTAGGGCAGTATTACTAGAAATAATAGAAGGGTTGGAAAATAAAAAAAGAACGAATTTTGTAGTATCAAACCGTGCAATGTGTTATTTATTCTGTTCCTCTTGTACCTGAGATAATTGCCTGGATTCCTCGAATTATTAAGCCTATGGAGAGTAATAAGACCAGTAGCAAATAACCAGGTGATGGCATCACGTAGTAGAAGCCAAAAGGTGGAATGTAATTACCCGTAAGTGGTAAAATTCCGTTCCACATTATGGTACCTAGTGTTGGATTGATTAGGATAAGTACTGAAAATATGACAAGTACAGCACCAAAGATGATGTATAGCGCTCGATGCCAGTCAGGAAGATTCGTGTTAGACACGCCCGAAGTAATTCCTAACACTCCGTTAATCAACAGACCTATGCCTAGCAATATTATCAAAATTGAGATACCAGTTAAGGGGAATATTATAACCAATATAGCGATCAAAATTGATAATAAGCCTAATACGAGGTCTAAGCCTCGTCGCCAAGAGGGGAGCGTCTTACCGCCAGCTCCGACGATAATTCCTGCCAATCCTATGAACATAAGTGCAAAAGAGAATAGAAAGATCATGAAGGCGACTGCAAAGCTGTAATATATCCAAACCGCGACTGCCAATACGATAGCGATTACACCTAGAATGATTTGTAAGGCACGGTACCAGCCAGGAAGTATTTCACTCAAGTTAAATCCTCCTCCACTTTTTAAAAAAGAAAATATTTTCATTACTCTTAAATTTTTCGTGAAATATCAGTTTCGAAAGTATCAAATTTTCCCGAGATGTCGAGGCCAAGTTTCACCTACCCATCGACTTGTTGCGTAATTATTTCTTTCTTCCTTGTCTACACATTTTTTTGAGGACGTAAACTTATCTTCCTCCTCATCATATATCCTTTTACCTCCCAAGGTTTTAATAGAATGGTTGATGACAAGATTGTTAGGAGGGAGGAGCTGATCCTTTTCCAGATAGGCGGTAGAGACCAGCGATAGGCTCCTCCGGAGCCCTGTTCTGAGAATGCGTGACGGCACTCACCCCAGCCGCCCAATGGGAAGTAGGCTTAAAGGGTCGCGGTTTACAACCGGCTCTGCTAAACCGTTTCGGAGAACTCCAGGCGGGCAGAGGCTAAAGCCTACAAAAAGAAAAAGAAATTATTGTGCAACAAGGCATAATAAATAGAAACTCAAACGTTTAAACTTAAAAAAAAGAAAAAAATTAAACTAGTTTAGAATATGCTCCGGTTTTCAACTTTGCCTCTCCAGAATATTCCCCAGACTAAGAGAACAAGTGATGCGGCTATAGCTCCAATACCAATGAAGATCCCTAAGAATACAGAAATATCCTGAAGCCCTGACGTTTTACCTGTGAAAATGCCGGTAAGCAATATTTCCGTAGGATTCACTAGGAAATAATAAGATAATACACCGTAGATCAGGCCGCCGACTCCTATTACCATTCCAATGACAGAAATAATTATGAAACGTGTAGCATACCATTGGAGACTGCTGTAAACTTGTTCTGTAATTTTCTCGTACGATGGTGCAGGACGCCTTTCTTTTGGCTCTTTTTCCTTAGTTTCCTTCTTCCTTCCTAAAGGCATTTCTTTTTCCTCCATTGGTTTCTGCTTACTGCTATTTTTTCTCAAACCTTTTCCTCAGTCTTCTTCCCTCACTGCGCATCCAGTATAGACCCCACAGCGTTAGAAAACCACCTATTGCAATGAAGGCTAGTCCAACGAATAACCCTAAAAATACCACAATATTTGATGCAAAGGCTGAAGTACCATAGACCAGGTAGGTGAGAATCGCAAAGACACCGGCTACTGCTCCAAGAGCTACCAGCACAACGCTTATTATGATGTACTTAGAGGCTATCGATATGATCGACGCACTGGCTTCCAAATCTATTTCTCTAGCCATTCTCTATAAACCCTCCAATTTTAGACTTAATAAGCAACTTTAATACTTAAATACTTTTTCAATTATCTCCTCATTGCGTAATTGTTTCTTCCTCCTTCTTGTGCCCTTTTTAACGTTGTGAAACCCATTTTCCTTTCCCGATATACTTTTTCCATCCTATGCCTTGATGCATAATTGCTTCTTCCTTCCTTGTTACGCCTTTTTTGAGAACGTTAAACTTGTTTTCTTTCCTCCTCCTATATTTCTTCCCCTTTTATGGAGGTTACCTGAATGGTTGGTGATGAGATTGTTAGGAATGAGGAGCTGATCCTTTTCCAGTGGGCGGTAGAGACCAGCGATAGGCTCCTCCGTAGCCCTGTTCGGAGAATGCGTGACGGCACTTAACCAAGTGGCCCAATGGGAAGTAGGTTTAAAGGTCGCGGTCTAAGACCGGCTCTGCTAAACCGCTTCGGAGAACTTGGGACCGGGCGGAGGCGGAAAGCCTACAAAAGAAAGAAGAAATAATTACGCAACAAGGCATCGAATAGTAAATATTTATATATTTTAAATGTAATCCTTCTTCATTAGTAGAAAAAACTGGAGATAGGTCTTTCAGAGAGAAGTTTAGGAGGTAATTTGTTGTTATTATTCGGCTTTTATCCCACTGAACCTTTGGACAATATAATTCTCATCTTAAGTAGCCCGGGCTTCTGGGTGTACTTAGTGTTCCTTGTGATTCTAATGTTGTTAGAGCGGGTGATTACCTGGGTGTCTAGGCGGGCGGTCACAAGTGTGAACCTACCAAAGAGTGCTGCAAACAATCTTATAGTGTCGGTCAGACTAATTCTACTTATTGCAGCTATCGTGGCAGCTTTTCCTTTGTTTGGCTTTTTAATTCCCGAAAACTTACTCGTGGCGATTACTGCTTCGCTGTCTACGGCAATTGCTCTCTTCGCATCCTTTTCACTATCCAATGTTGTTGCAGGAATATACATTTTCTTCACTAGACCGTTTGCGGTAGGCGATTATGTGACTATAGGAACTTACGAAGGAATAATTGAGGAGATATCAATTAATTACACCACACTATACTCTCCCAGCAAAATGTTTGTGACCCTACCCAACCAAACGGTTATCAACAGTCCAATATTAAACTATAAGCTAAAAGAACGGTTACATGAAGGAGAATATTTAAAGGCAGTCAGGGCAGAAGCTTTTGAAAAAGAAAAAGCAGCTCGAAAAAAAGAAAAAGGCGTTATAAAAAGGCAATTATTTGGAAGGCGTGAAGTGGAAACAATTGCTTCGATTTTCAGAGATATGAAAATCTACGGTTATAGCTTTGATTTGGGAGTAAGAATAGATGATTACGCTGGTGGAAAAATAGAATCGAATTTTGCCAGAATCGTTAAGAAATGGAAACCAGAGTTCGGATACACACCATGGTATCTGGTATGGAAAATAGACGGTCCTATTTTGACTTTCCGCTTCATAATAACAGTTGATGACCCAACCAAAATAATAGAGTACCGCGACAATTTCATGAAAGAACTTTTAGAAGCCGTTAGCCCCAAAAAAAGCTAAAGGAATTCTATGAAACCCCTCCAAAATATGCGAGTGTGACGATGAGAAATCGTATCATAAATCTATTTCCAAAAACAGATTACTAAGATTTAAGCAACAAAGCCCCGCACCTTCAAGGTCGGGGATGAATTACGCGGGTTTAAATACCGAAAAAAGGAAAAAAGAGAGTAATAGGGCTTGACGGTATGAAAAACTTCTTCTAGGCTTGATGAGTTGGTGGAGGACATGCATCGGCTGGCCCGTCCTGAGCATGACCCGTATGAGGTCGAGGGCTTGACTGGGCCTGTATCTTGAGCGGCTACCAAAATGCTCCACCCCGTGTGTGGTGAGAGCGTATGGATGCGTGCCGCGTGGAGCCGACGCAACGTGTATAGGAGGTGTCCTCCATGGTTTGTGTAGGAATAATTGTTGTACTATACATAGGAATAGATGTTCATAAAAAATTTTGCTACGTGTGCATAAAGGATGAGGAAGGAAACATCATAAAAGAATTCAAAGTCCGGAACAACCGCTCTGGAACCGAAACACTGCTCAGCATCATAGGGGATAAGAGAGCAAAGGCGGTTCTTGAGAGCACCGGCAACTTTTGGATCAGACTGTACACCCAACTCGAAGAGGCCGGGGTGGAGGTGGTGCTCTCCAACCCCAAGAAGAACAAAGCCATAGCTGGAGCCAAGATAAAGAACGACAGGAGGAACGCCAGAACTCTAGCCGACCTCCTCAGAACAAACCTGATAACCCCCTGCTACGTCCCACCCCCCAAGACCCGCGAAATCCGCACCCTCATAAGACACCAGATAAACCTCACAAGGAGCCGAACCCGGTCGAAGAACCGGATCCACGCCCTCCTCAGCAAGTACGAACTCGAAGAAGACGAAGAAGAAGACTTCACCGGAAGCGACCAGTTCGGCAAAGCCGGCTGGGAGTGGCTCAAAAAACGCTTCGGCGGCGGGCAACTCTCGGAAGCCGACCAGTTCACACTGGGAGCCGAGTTCAGACAGGTGGAGTTGCTCGACCAGCTGATAGAGGAGGTTAACCTAAAAATAGCGGAGGAATCATTCGGAGACGAGAACGTTAAGCTGCTCATGACCATATCCGGCGTCGACTACTACACCGCCCTACTCTTCGTAAGCGAGATAGGGGACGTAAGCCGGTTCCCGAGCGCCGCCAAACTCGCAAGCTGGCTGGGCATAGTACCGGAGCTGCGGGAGAGCGGCGAGAGAAGCCGCAGGGGAGGAATAACGAAGGAGGGCTCGCCCCGCGTGAGGTGGGCGCTTGTCCAGGCGGCGCGCTCAGCGGTTCGCTGGGACCCCCACTTCGCCGAGAAGTACAACCGGATAATGAAGAGGCGGGGTGACGGGAAGGCCATCGTGGCGATTGCGAGAGAGCTGGCGGTCGCCATGTACCACATGCTCACCCGCGGAGAGCAGTACCGGTTCAGAAGGGAAGAGTCCGTGAAGAGAAAGTTTAAGAAGCTGGAACGCAGAGTTAGAAACGCTAACAACAGCAGGACAGGGATAGCCCTAGAAGAGCTTCCCCCAAAAATGAGAGAGCTCCACGTGTAGTGCAGTGCAGCATCTCCGGTGCCACTCCTCCACTTCAAAGCGCAGAGGTTTTTCATGGATGCTCACCCGGAAGAAGGGTGCGGAAGCCAGTAACAGGGTGGTGACACACCCTGCACTTCTAACCGTAGAAGTGTAGAACCCCCTAACCTTTCAAGGTGGGGAGTATGTCAGTAAACAAGTCTTAAAAAAACCCGCACCACCATTCTTTTTTTCTAGTATATTTTCAAAGAAACTTAAATTCTTCCAAGGAAATCTCAAAGAGATAGGGGAACCGATCTGCGCAAATCTTTTGGAAGGGTAATTGTTGTTGCTTTGAAAATTCTTCTTTCTGACTCTATTTGCAAAAGTTATTTTCCGTTTACTTATTCTGTTCTAAGGCTCGGTTATTCTCTTCTTCAAGTCTTCCTTCGACATAGTCTACTACGGAGCTTAATTTTTGACTGAGGGTGTCTGTATCATTTTTTTCTTCTGAAACTAGGGAAGGTACCCGGATAGTTTTAATATCCCTAGCGTACTCTAGTATGTTTTCAGCCCTTAAACCCAAGGGATCCTTCCCTGAGTCTTTCATGAATTTGATAATCTGGGTGAATCGCTCCGGCTCATAGAAGATCGCAACACCAGGTGCAACACCAATAACTAGATTGTATCTGAGGCTCGGATTAGGGCAAACCGCATCATTGTATCCTTCAATTAGCACATTCCCATGTTCTTCGCAGACTTTTCTGTAACAGCTTAGTATTGCCTTGGATGAGAGGTTCTCGTATATTTGATTCCATTTTTCTAATGAGTCGATTTGGATAGTTTCAGAGGCTTTGCTTATAACTTCCTTCACGAAGGTTTCCTCTGAAAACAGTACATCTTTGATTCCGGCTGAATTTATGCAGATAATATTGCTGATATCTGAACTGCAAATGGTGTATCTCTCCATCACCAGATGTAAGAAGGTCTGGTACTCATTGATATAGAATTGGTTCCAGTCCTTTCCAAGTAAATAGTCGTCTACTCGGAGAGGACTTATAAGTGCATCAACCGGATTTGTTAAAACGTATGGCAGAGTATCCCCACCACGAGCCTCCCTAAGCTCAATAATGTCCTGGCAGAATAGTTGACCCTCCTCTCTGCACTTCAGAAACGCGTCGTACTGATACCAGTAACTGTGACCCGAACGAGGCTTAAAAACACCCACATCCAAGCCCCTGTTAATCAACCCCCGCACAATAGCCCTACTAACAAGCGTCTTACCAGGCGAATCAGGCAGCAGACCAAACACAAAAACAGAAGCCAAGAAACCACCAGCAACCAGAAACTAATACCACAAACTCTTTTTAAAAAAAGGAACTTATCGAATTATTAATATTTTTCCTTCCACAAACTGCCAAAAATGCAGCATAAAGATAAAAAAATCAAAAATAACAATGAAAAAAATAGGTTATTTTGGCGAGTTTCGCATTCCTATTTTTCTTTTGGTTTAAGCGATTTTTTCTTTTCGCACAAAGACTAATTTCTGAATTTCCTACGTTATAGTCTAATAAGGTGTTTCTCGGGATGTAATTTTTCCTATTCTACGAGTTCTCATCATAAGTTTCTAGAAACTCGTTTTGATTTTTCTACCTCTTTCCGCTTTTGCTACTTTTTACGGGTAGGCTTTATTTTTCCGAGTAAGGGAAAAATTGCAAAGAAAATCTAAAATTTTTTGTTAGTTAATTATTTCAGGATGAAAAATCAGCAATATTATGGAACTTTTTCAACACCAAATAGAGAATAACTAGCTTAAATGCAAACTAGGATTAAAACCCATTTTCATTTGTTAATGAAAGTAAAATTGAGAATTGTAGTTATTTTTCGAAAAAAAAAGAGAAAAAATACGTAGTTTATTAATCTCTTTTTAGAGGGGAATTATTTTTCAGAGATTGAAAATTTGAGATTGCAAACTTTTTCATTGTTATCTATTCGGATGTCTAAAACTTCACCTAAATTCAGGGCGCTAATGAGAGCCGTTGTAATAATACCGACACCACATAACGCGCAAGTCTTGTACCCCTGGGATTTTCCGAAGTTAAGCATGTCGAGCCACATACAGTCGGGCACCTTCATGCTAAGAACACCTTTCGAGTAATTCATTTCAAAACTTTCTCGGTCTAAAAAATTGAGGTGTTTTGTAGCCGTTTTGAAATCTATTATAAACTGGTCCATGGTTTTTGCAAGCTCTCCTCGTTCTGCAAAATTTTGGGCAATACTGTTCATCATCGGAGTCAATACTCTGGCAGTCTGGCGTCCGACCAGTGCGGGCTTTATTCCTATCTTATCCAAGGCAATCAGTAACGATCCACAAAGCAAGACATTGGCTATCGGATCCCATCTTGACACGACTATTTCACCTCTTCATTTTATGTCATGTCTAAAGGCTAAAACAAATATACGGTCTTTCGACTCAGTTCATGAGGCTTATTTCGCTCTTTCGCTTTCCCTTTAGAACCTCATATTATACCAAGTTTATAAAGATGAATCACGATATATAATTCTTCCTATATAATTTCTGAAAATTCCAAATTAAAGTAATAATTTTCTCGAATATATTGTACGAAAATGGAAAATTTAAGAGCTAAATACCAAAAATCTCAACAATTAGACGGCTAGTTCCACATCTCTACAAGGAGTTAGCAATATTCGAAAGATAGAAAAATAAGACTTCCCAGAAATAGATGAAAAATAGTTAAAAGATTCAGGAAAACTAGACTATCTTGCGGATCTAAGCAATCGTATTCCTTAAACTTGATGCTTGATTAAGAACCATTCTCCTCTTTCGTGTATGGCGCTAGACTTTGAAGGCGGAAGGACAAAACTTATTCACCGCACATTCTCCGCATTTCGCTTTTTTAGCGGTGCATATCCTCCTACCGTGAGTAACTAAGAGGTTAGTCAATTCGAACCAATCATCCTTAGGAAACAAGCCCATTAAATCTATCTCAATCTTGTCTCTGTTTTTATCCTCCTTGGTAAATCCCAGGCGCTGGGCCAGTCTCATAACATGAGTATCAACGGCTATTCCCTCACTAACGCCGTAAGCGTTTGAAAGCACTAGGTTAGCTGTTTTTCTAGCAACGCCGGGAAGTCTGACCATTTCCTCCATGGTCTTAGGAACCACAGAGTTAAACTCATCCACAAGCATTTGAGCAGCATTTTTTATCGACTTTGCCTTATTCCTGTAAAATCCGGTAGGTCTAACCTCCTGCTCCAATTCCCCAAGGTCCGCGTTGGCGTAGTCTTCCGCCGTTTTACACTTTTTAAAAAGATGCTCAGTAACCTGGTTCACTTTCTCATCGGTGCACTGTGCAGCGAGTATAGTTGCCACAAGCAAATCCAGCGGAGTCTTATAATTAAGGACAGTGCCCCCCACGTCTGGGTACTCCTTTCTCAGGAGTTCAAGTACTTTATGTGCTCTCTCCTCATCCTCCATTTTTGTCACACCTAAAGAACAGCCATCCGTTTTCAACCTTTTTGAACCGTATTAGGCAGTAGCGTCCATTCAGGAGTTTACCCTTCAATTGAATGATTATCTCATTTTCAGCCCACTTCTCCTCATCGTACGTGCCCCTGTCCCATATCTCCACTTTTCCCGCACCGTACATTCCCTCAGCGATCTCACCCTCAAAATCCGCGTAGTCAATCGGGTGATCCTCGGTACTTATAATCAGCCTCCTGACTCCCTTCTTGGTTGGAGGCTCTTTGGGAACCGCCCAACTCTTAAGAACACCCTCCCTTTCCAGTCTCAGATCCCAGTGAAGGTGGCTCGCATAATGCATCTGCATAACGTAGATCTTTCCATAACCTTTTTTTACTTCCCCTGGTGGTTCCTTGGTTTTGCTGAAGTCCCTCTTCTTCTTATACTCCTCCAGACTCATAATATCAAAATCTAGAAGTTTCCTTATAAAACTTGTTAAAAACCGAAAAGTTCCACACATATTATGTCATGTTCATCACCCCACAAATGAATCTCTAGAGGGCGTATTAGCTTCACTTCGTACAGCCGCTAAGAATTTAAGACAAAAATCCTCTAGATACCCTATATATCGATAAATATGGAATGAAACGATGGTTCGAATAAACCTCCCGATTTATGAGGATACCCGAATTTATTCGGACACACTAAATTACATACTATATGATCGGTCGCCACAAGTTTAGTAGCTTAAGGAAGTAGAAGTATGGAAAAGCCGAATATAAAAAAGATGGAAAAAGAGAAAAACGCAGAAGGCTTAATAAAGGCCTTAAAACATAAAGACGAATTTGTTCGATGGGAAGCAGCGGGGGCTCTTGGAGAGATAGGGAACGCAAGAGCGGTAGAACCACTAATACAAGCACTAAAAGATGAAAATAAAATTGTTAGATGGAATGCGGCGGAAGCTCTTGGAAAGATAGGGGACGCAAGGGCAGTAGAACCACTGATACAAGCACTAAAAGATGAAGATGAAAATGTTAGATGGAATGCGGCGGAGGCTCTTGGAGGAATAGGAGATGCAAGAGCAGTAGAACCACTAATACAAGCACTAAAAGACGAAGATGAAAATGTTCGAGGATATGCGGCGGAAGCTCTTGGAAAGATAGGGGAAGCGAAAGCAGTAGAACCACTGATACGGGCACTAGAGGATCAGAGTGGGTTTGTTCGGTGGGAGGCGGTGGAGTCTCTTGGATGGATAGGGGACGCAAGAGCAGTAGAACCAGTAATACGAGCACTAAAGGATAAAGATGAAAAGGTTCGAGGGCATGCGGTGGAGGCTCTTGTGAACATTGGGGAAAAGGATGTATTACCACTAATACGAGAGTTAGAAGAAGAGAGTGGGGTTGTTTGGCGGAGGGTAGCGGAGGTTCTTGACGAACTGGGCTGGAAGCCTGTGAAGGATGTAGAGAAGGCTCATTACCTAACTGCAAAGGGACAATGGGACGAGCTGGCGAAATTAGGGGAACCTGCGATAAAACCTCTTACACGAGCACTAAAAGATGAAGATAGTGATGTTCGAACGCGTGCAGTGAAGGCTCTTGGAAAGATAGAGGACGAAAAAATAGTAGAACCGCTGATAGAAGCACTAAAGGACGAAGATGAAAATGTTCGAAGGTATGCAGCGGCGGCTCTTGGAGAGATAGGGGACGCAAGAGCAGTAGAACCACTGATACAAGCACTAAAAGATGAAGATGAAAATGTTCGAAGGCATGCGGTGGAGTCTCTCGTGAAGATGAGGGAAGGGGCGGTAGAACCACTAATACGTGCATTAGAGGATCAAACGGGGCATGTTCGGTGGGAGGCAGCGGAGGCTCTTGGAGGAATAGGAGATGCAAGAGCAGTAGAACCACTAACACAAGCACTAAAGGACGAAGATGAAGCTGTTCGGAGGATTGCGGCGGAGGCTCTTGGAAGGATAAAGGGACGCAAGAGCAGTAGAACCGCTAAAAAAAGCTTTAAGGGATAAAAGCGGGGATGTTTAAGTGGGTGCGGCGCTAGCTCTAGGAAAATGGGGGCCTGCGAGCAGCAGCCATACATTATCCAAGGGCGTCGCTATTTTTTGAGGGTATGCGAGGGTGGAGTAATAGCCAGGTTTCGGCGATGTCATGGAGATAACGTAGGCCGCGCCAGATGGTCAACACACTGGGTTCCTTGTCTCCTTTACAGTCTAGGAATCCTCAGATATATTTTCGTCATTTAGCGAAAACAGCGGTAACGCCATTAAAAATATTTATATTCAGTTCGGGGGAAAAACAAGAAAAAATCCCATGTATAATTAAGGTGGTGAAAAAAATGCCGAGAGCTGGTGTAGTGGTCAGTGGCGTAATTGCAATTATTGGTGCAATATTAGGGCTCCTTTACGGATGGAATTGGCTGACACAAAAAGACATAATTACCATGTTTAACCCGAGGACATTTTATGCGTTAATTGTTATGGTAGCCTCAGTAGTGGCGTGTATCTGTAGCTTACTATTACTAATAGACAAGTTGGCCGTGTTGGATGCACTAATTGTACTCTTCTGGGGTATCCTGCTGCTTTGTGTGTTTGGGGGCCCATTTCTAGCACTTATTGCAGCTATACTCGAAATTATCGGTGGATTAATCGGCCTAATCACCTCAATTGCAACCTGAAAAAAGCAATCACACTCCTTCCACTTTTTATTATCTTTTTTTGCCTGTTAAAAAATCTTCAGTGTAATGATAATGTCTTAATTCAAGAAGTGTTTAAACATTTTTAAGTAGGGGCGCGTATTCTTTTTTATATTAGTTGACGAGTTATTTATTGGAAGTGGGATGCAGTTGAGCGTGGATGAAGAGCTTCTTAAAAGTTTTGAAACAGTGTACCGGTTGAATGATGGACGCGAGGTGGTCTTCCGTCCTCTGAAGCCCAAAGAAGATGTGGAAATGCTCTACCAGTTCTATAGCACACTTTCAAAGGAGAAAAACTACTTCCGGTTTCTGAGTTATCGCAAGGTCACCCGATGGATTGTGGAGGAGTGGGCCAACGTAAACTATGATCAAAGCATGGTCCTAGTGGCGGTGGTGGATAATGGGGGAGAGCGTAAGGTTGTTGCTGATTCCCGATATTATCTGGACAAGTCCACCGGGGCGGCTGAGATTGCCATTGTGGTTCACAACGATTGGCAGCACAAGGGCATAGGAACAAATTTACTCTTACACACCATCAAAGTGGCGAAAGAAATGGGTGTAAAAAAACTATACGCTTATGTATCCTCAGAAAATAGAAAAATAGCCAGCATAGGGATAAAACTCGGCTTCACCACGAAATGGTACCCCGACATGGGAGAATACGGAGGAGAATTAATTCTGAACAAGTAAATCACAAGATTCCTAATCACAAAAAACAAGGGAATAAAGTAAGTTTTATTTAAAGTATTTGTGTCTACTTTTAGACGGCGTACCATTCAACGTGGCATTTTTCCCTTAGGCTTCTATTTACAATCTTTTTTATCTGGGAGTACATTTCATTTGTTTCCTTACGGATTCCGTAATAAACATCCTGGGTTATAAGATGTAAATTGAAGCAATCCATACTCAGGCTCATTATCTTACTACTCAAATCATGGAAGCCCTCTATACTCTGCAATAAATTGTCCAATTCGCACTGACCACTAAAACTTTCAATTTTTGAAAACAGTGCTTTTCTATCTTCAATATATTTGAAGAGTTCAGATTTATCGCACGTAGAGATCACTTCCATATTCAAACTTTTATAAAATTTCTCTCCAGTTAAGGAGGGAGTTAAAAACGGAATTCTTTACCAATTTTAAACTCTTATTAAACTATTGTTGGGTGAGTTATTATTCAAGTTATTACTTGCTTTTAAATTTGACGCATTGATACGTAATTGAGTATCTGTGTCTTTTTTATGCTCTTCCAAAATTTTGCGTTTAATTTTAAACATATATTTATGAAATGTTCAGTCACTTGACAAGGTGAATAGACAATTAACCAATTAAAGAAAGTTTTATAGACTTTTTTATTAGAAATAGACTTATTTTTATTGGGTTTTGTTTGTTATTTATAGATGTTTTAGAGAAGCCGCATCCTGCTTTTCAGAGGTTCTGTAAACCCCGGCGACCGGCAAGTGCTTAAGAAGCTACCATTTTTGTCTCAAAGCTACAAATCCGATATACTCATATACATTCATATATAATATTATCTTTGGTAATAAAAATATCAAAAGAAAATCAGAAGATTTGTATTAAATTGTTAGAAAAATGTTTGGACCTCCTGATGAAAGGCGAAGTGTATAAAGCTGAACCTTACTTAAATGTTTTATATGAGTATATTGTAACTTTAGATAAGCTAGAGGTTGGAGAAATTGCAAAAATATTTGACGGTGAAAATATTCATAGTAGAGCTATGAACACCTCTATAAATTCATAGGAGGAAAGTATTACGGAAGAAGGTGAAATTCTAGAAAAGGTAATTGATGATGTGGAACGGAATAAGGGTAACTGGAGTTCCAAGGGCATAGCTGTATTAGATTTGGATGGTTCAGTTATTGGGTCGAAGGGTGATGTTCCAAAAGAACATATTGAGTATTATCACAAATTTCCTTTGAGGGATATGGCTGAAGGAAGCAGCTTACACTTCAAAAACAGCTTCATGATGAAAATAACAGAATTTTTCGCGGTGGTTGTAGTTCTATCCGACGAGCATTTTGCGCGGCTTTCTGCAATTAACTTATGGGGAAGGATAGCCGCACTACACGATCTTTATCGTTTGGACGAAGAAGAGAGAAAAAAGGTAGAAAGCCAATTTTCAATACTTGGAAAATTAATTAAAAAAGTCAAATCAGACACACCGACAAGCAAAACAATAAGCAAATTCTTCAAAAATTTAGAATAAATAGCAGAAAGAAAACAACTAAAAAAGAGAAGCAGACGAAAACAAAAACAACTATAAGAGTGAACGGAGCAACGAAGAAACGTTCCAAATGTTCAGAGAAAAAAAGTAAAACGTCGAATCAGCTACTGAATAGGATGATAGACTTTTACCAGAAGGGAGGCTTTAAATAACCAGAGGAAGCTTAACACTTGTTTGCGCTCAAATCTTTCTAGGGGTTTTCAACCTTGTTCCCTCATTAATTTGTTTTAATTTTTTGTTATGCGTATTTTTTGGGGTAATTTAAAAATAAAAAATAGTAGGGTGAGGGACTTGATTGGGTATACTTGTATTGGTGTTCTATTTTCCTTTGGTTTTGGGTAATAGGCGTTTTGGGGGGAACAATCCAAAGTACATTGATGCGAAGGTTATTATTGCAAAGACCCATATGATGTCCTTTAGAAGCTCGGTGTGGAAAAGAGTCCCGAGCAGCAAAGTCACCTGCTGTAAGGTTGCGGAGACTCCACCGGTTCCGAATAATAGGGCCTTTACTCGGAGTTCACCTTTTTGTTTGGTAGCGTAGTGATAGAATGAGACTGCGAAAATTAGGAAAACGCTAATCCAGTTAATCATAGTGATTAAAGAGGTAATCAAGCTCGGGTAAACGCTAAGCCTTAGTTGCTCTTCTACCATGGTTATGTTGCCAATCAAGTTCATAAATAGGGCTATTAAACAGAATATGACAAAGGTATAAACAACAGCTCTTTTTATTTGGATTAGCTGCGCGAAGAAAAGCCAAAAGAAAAGCGCGATTATGGGGATCAAAACATATTCGATACGGTAGAGTATTGATATTGTTTCCGGAATAAAGACGAAAAGACTTGGACAAGTTATGTAGATATACGAAGCAATCGTAACAACCAGTGTTGTGAAACCTCCTGTAAGAGCTGCGGCGAAGAGATAGAGATATGTTAGTTTACCCTCGGTTTTTTTTAGAGACTTGACCAAAATTAGAGCAGCCACCACAAAACCCACAAATGAGGCAATGGCTGTAAGGTAAAGCTTGGTATACATTCCAGAAGAGACCCCGAAAACAGCCGAAAGACGAAAAACATCGTTAAAGAAATACGCATAGATAATAAACTCTGCCAAACTGAACATAAGCAACACCTTTCTTTTCCTACTCGCAAAGTCGTTTTATAATATTATTAAGGGGAAGAAGATACTAAAAAAGTTATCTATAAAATGAGCCGAGATGGTTTCGAGTGCATATATTATTTTAGGACAATCCCAACAACCCACATACTAAGGCGCCTTCTCAAGTAAACCTAAAGTTGGCACTATCCTCTGGACGGCTGTTTTATTGCGGGAATCCATTGAGAAGTAGCAAAGTACCGAGCAACCCGCTCACCAGCGCAGAAGAACCGCTCTGGGAGTTTACAAATAGATATTTTTGTTGTTCCTTGCAGGCGTCGTTGTTCTAGGGCAAGAAATTAGAAAATTCTTCAAGAGAAGGTTAAAAAACCCTAACTAGTTAGTTTCCTGAAGAGGCAATGTAAAGATTTGGTTAGAGCTTAAAAATTGGTATTCTTCTTTTCCTCTAGGCTGTGTACTTTCTCAGTTTTTAAACTGGTATTGGCCTTTTAGTATACAGTCTGTAAACTAGCATTATTATTGCGAGAATCGTTGTCCATATCGAAACTATTCTGACCGAAGTTAGATTCACGTTTGAAGCACCCAAACGGGACGGGTCGAAGAT
The DNA here is from genome assembly GCA_030587365.1 of Candidatus Freyarchaeota archaeon. Classification (GTDB taxonomy): domain Archaea; phylum Asgardarchaeota; class Jordiarchaeia; order Jordiarchaeales; family Jordiarchaeaceae; genus Jordiarchaeum. The sequence goes on from JAUQZE010000023.1 coordinate 188,973, forward strand.
AAGAAAAACCGCACACACAAAGAATACGGCAGCAGTGGCGTTGCTCAGATAATCCATTACTCTGCTCCTTTTAAATTCTGAAGCTTTCTCCTCTTGTTTCGGTAGGAGTTTCCAGAAAATTAGAGCTGAGGCAATCAGTATTATAACCATCACGATTATTCCCGCTAGGGTACCTTGTGGGATGACTCCGCTTAGTTGAAATAATAGAACTACGAATCCATTCAGGAACAGCATTAATGTCCAACCCTTTTTAGATAGCAATGTATGACTCCATTCTCTCGGGGATAGACGATTAGCTATATAGAAGGTCAGCACGGCTTGCAGCGCTCCCCACCACACTAGATTAATGAATAATAGGTTACCCCAATTAATGCCCAATGCTAGAGGAGGAGTAAACGCTGCGCCGGACACCAAACACACGTAGATTGTTCCGAAAAAGAATGATGCCACAATTAAATGGTAATCTCTAAGCCTAAATCTCACTATGAGATCCTCAAGCATGGTGAAATAAGTGAAATATGCTGCGAACAGTATAAGTGGGAGGATCGGCTGCTTGGGAAAGTTATTAATGCCTCTCATCGAATATTCGAACAAAAGGTTAAATCCCGTAGCGACTAGGACGATTTTCCACCTATTACCTACATCGAAGAATTTCACCACACACTCACTTCCTTTCAAGATAACTATTCTACTTTCTTTTCTTTAGGGTTTTGCCTCGCCGAGTTTTTTACAGACGAAAAACCACCTTTTAGAGTCCTTTTTTATTTCGTTGAATTTAAAATCAGAATAGGTTCTAAGGATTTCAAATTTTGATCTTTTCAACAATTTTTCAATTGCGGTTATCTTATACGCTCTTTCAACATGCTTTTCATAAAATCTCTGATATTTCCCATTCTCTGTTTTTTGAAATAAGACCAGTTCACCGACCCAAGTGTTTCGCCTGTGTGAATTCAGCCAAATTAATTCGGTGTCGTCAACCATATGATAATCGTTTTTGTATGTCGGAAGAACCTCATTTATTTTAAAATCAGAATTCATATCAAAGATGAACAACCCATTCCAATTAAGATGCCTCTCCACTGAATTGAAACATTTCTGCAAATCTGACTGTTTTAGAATGTAGTTCAGTGAATCAAAAACACAAATTATCAAGTCGTACCTTTTTCCAAGTTCAAAATTAATCATGTTCCCTTGATAAACCCTCAAACCTTTCTTCCTTGCAATAGTCAGCATACTTTCGGATAAATCAAACCCCTCAACTTCGTAACCCGCATCAAGAAAAAACCTGGCTAACTTTCCCGTTCCACAAGCAAGATCCAAAATGTTTCTCGGTTTGAATTTCAATTTTTTAAGAATCCTAATAATAAAGCTATAATACTCCCTATGCAACTCGCTAGGTACAAATGAATCAAAAACTTGGGCAAATTTTTCATAAGGATCTTTAATCACCATAATCATAAATTATTAATTTATACTTATTAAAACCATTAGCATACAGGTTGGACCCATTTCAATTTCTTATTATAATTACAATTCAATTGTTAACCCATTGTTACCCATTGTGAGTTAGGTTCAGCCGTATGGAAAATGTCTTTAAATTTAGATAGATGCTTTAAAATGGCGTACTAAAAAATAAATCTTGGATGAGTATTTTTAGTCCAATACCGATTAAAATTAGGCCTCCCACGATTTTGATTTTATTCTTAAAGATTTGTCCAAACCGGGCACCTGCAAAAACTCCTATGAACGATAACAGAAATGCTACAGCTCCAATTACTATTATTGGGTTTAGAATAAAAACTCCTAAAAATGCGAAGCTCACGCCCACCGCTAGGGCATCAATACTAGTGGCAATTGAGAGCATCAACAAAACATGAAGGCTCAGCGGGTTGATTTCTCTCACGTCTTCTTCCTTTTTGAGTGCTTCATAAATCATTCTGCCACCAATGATGCCTAGGAGTCCTAAGGCTATCCAATGGTCTACTCCTGAAACGAAGTCCTCTAAACCAGTTCCCGCTAACCATCCCAGTACTGGCATACCTACCTGAAATCCTCCGAAAAACAACCCAATCTTTACAGCGTCCCTGATTCTTACCTGTTTAATGGTTATTCCGCTGGAAATGGATACGGCAAAACAATCTATAGCTAGTCCAAACGCTATTAGCACAATCGAAATAATGTCCATTTGATAATTTACGTTCAGCCAGTCTAAGTCTCCAAACGGCCACAATATATAAGACTTAACTGAAATGAGCAGTGTCACGATGGGTAAAAGCATTGACCTTACCTGGGTATTACCTGTTAGACGAGGGGGCGTCATCGTATCCAACCATTTAACGATTTTTTAGGAAATAATTTAAAAGGTTATCCGGGTAACAATTGCCGAACAATCGTTTTACTGACAAATAAATACTTTTGCGTTAGTTCCCAAGATTAAGAAAAACGTATCAATTAATTCTACTTTTGCCCCCTAACGTGAGGAGCTTTTATCTGGATTCTATTTGACTTCCACAGTTAGGGCAGTATACTGCTTCCGGGGACACTTTGGCACCACAATAAATACAAAATGGGCCCTTTTCTCTCTCAAAGCTGGCGACCGCTTCGGTGTCCTCTGGGGTTAACTCGATTTTTTGGATGCCCAATTTTTTCATTGCTGCCTTCAGTTCCTCCTCCGTCAAGTCTTTGGCGGGTTTTCTTGCCTCTTTCTCTATTCTCCCTACATCATCTCTGTGCAGCTTGTAAGCTAAGGCTCCAAAGAATAAAATTATAAAAGTCCTCCTCATAATTATCCAAGGCAGCCGAAACATTAAGTATCTTCTGAAACGAGCCCTCCTTGCAGCACGTCTCCAAGGTCTAAATATACCAAATCACCTCTTCCTGCTCTTTATCAACATTTTTCATCGAGGAAAATTATTAGTAAAAGTAAAAATAAAAGCTTTATTAATTGTGCATTAATGTGTGGCACAGTTGAATTGAACGAATTATTTCCCTTTGTTATATTTTTTCGAATTGGCTCTGAACGCCGCCAGAGCGTGTTGGACTGAGCCGGCCAACGCTTTGAATGGAAACGCTGTATAGAAATATACACATTTCTAGAAACGGTTCTTAACTTTATTACAAAAAAGGGTTAATTATATAAAGTATAAAAACAATAAAATACTTGTATAAGCATTTTATAGCTTAATTGTTCAATTCTTAAGCTGGAACCTGAATAACGAAGTGAGGTGTTGGAAAGTGTCGGAATTGAAAATGCGTGATTTTAAAATGTTAGAGAAGAGTCCCTATGATCTACCCGACGCAAGAGTCTTTTTAGAATTGATTGTGGGCAGTACTAAAGATATAGAAAAAACCTATGGTCCCGTATTTACCACCAGATTCATAAAAAACGTCTCGCGATTTCTAGTTCAAAAAATCGGAGAAGAACTACCAAAAGATATTAAAGACATGAATCAGGTTAAGGAGCATCTAGTATCAATATCCAACAAATACCCAACTCCCTATTGTGCGGCTATTTATGCTTCATTGAAGACTGAAAACGAGCTTATGGGCAAATCTGAAATTGCAACCAGGGTTGGGACGAAAGACGCTGCTAAAGTTGTTTTGAAAGGCCCGAGCAGTAAAGAGAGAAAAATAGATGTCGACAACATTCTATCGAGGTATCGTCAGGACACTATTGCGCTCAAAATTGCTCACCATGAAATGGGATACAAAGGAAATGAAGACGGAAGTATAGATTTACTGTGGAAAAATTGTTTCCTAATTGACCTATGCCAATTAGCTCAAAATGAGGGGTTGTTAAAACGGTCGGACGGCACTCAGCTTTGTGCACAAATGGTTGCCTCATGCAATTACTTCAAACTACTGACGGGTTATGAATGGGACTACAAATTATTAGAATTCAGCAAATCGCATTGCGTTACAAGATGTTACGTGTTCTAATCAACTATTTGAAGAGGATTTTAAGAGAAATTTCCACTGAGAAATCAAAAATGACATCTTACATTATTACCTTTTTTTATAACTCTTCTTTTTTAATTCTTAGATGTTCGAGTATATACAGGTTCCAAAGTGTTGTTGCCTGAAGATCCGTGTCGTGTTCCAATTATTATTTGAAAATACTTTTATATCGCGGAAAAATTAATTATATAGTAGTTGGAAAATGTCGAAGTGAGGTTCTGGAAAGTGTCAGAATTTAAGATTTCTGATTTTAAAATGCTTGAGAAGGCTCCATATGAAAAAATGGATACTAGGAGTAACATGGAACTATTCATAAGAGGGGCAAAGGATAAAGAAAAAGTATACGGCCCCGCGTTCACCGTCAAGTTCATAAAGTACGCTTTAATGGGGGCATCTAGACAAACCGGAGAAAACCCACCCGAAGATATCAAAACTCTGGATCAGTTGAAGGAGTATCTAATCTCAATATCTGAAAAATTACCCTTACCCCCCTACTTCTTATTGATTTGGGCACAGTTTGTAACTGATAAAAAGTTCGAAGGCTCTCAGGCAGTTGGAACCCAACTTGTATTTAGAGGTTTTGCCGAAGGAGAGATGGAATCGGATAGGGACGCGAAACCACTTCAAAATGCTGATGTAGACCAGATCCTAGCAAAATGTCGCAGGACCACCATTGAACTGAAGTCTTCTCCCCTTGAATTCGGATATAAGAAGAATGAAGACGGATCCATAGATTTACTCTACAGAGGTTGTTTCTTTTCTGAGGGATGCCAAATGTCTTTGAATCAAGGCTTGTTAAAACGGTCAGATGGCAGGATGCTGTGCGGTTCCACTTTGACTGTATGCCAGTGGCTTAAAGCGGGTACAGGTTATGAATGGGACTATACTATCTTAGAATTTAGTAAACCACATTGTATAGTTAGGTGTTTTACTATCTAATCATTCATTAATAAGAGACGCTTCCAGAAGTTCCAAGTTGAACATATTTCCTAGAATACCCTAGATTATAATTTCCCTTCATTTACACTCCTATGCTGGATTGCCGTTTTTCATTATCAATTTTAAACGGTAATTCTTTTTCTCAGAAATCCTAGGATTATTTCTGCGCTCCGTATGCGGGCTTTGCTCTAATTTCCCTGATAGTCACTTCTTTTGTGTATCCTTTTCTTGTATTGATACTCATCCACTTTTAGCAGATCCATCACTTTAACTGGTTCCTTTTTTACAAGATTTCTGCACGCCCTATACGCTATCCAGTAAGAGTTTTTATCCCCACTGGCGACCAGCTTTTTAACTAAATCATATACGAGGTCTGGGAGTCGCTTTGCTAAGTCACTTAGGTTATTTCCTACAGAAGTACGTGGGTATGGTGAGTTCTCTTTAAACATGTGTTTTAATATGGATAATGGATAATCAGGATTTTCGTAGAACCATCTGTTCTCCTGCACCGGGCGTAGAGTTTCACTAACGAATCTGCGAATATTAGCATCTTCGGATTTTACAAGTTGCAGTAAATATTTCTTCATCTCATCGGGATACTTTTTTATGAGTTTGCGGAAAAACATTTGAGCCATTTCACGCATATCAAAGGTCGGAGAAGTGGCGGCTGATTCAAAATAGGGAAGTACCTTTTTATAATCCTCAACCCCATAGAAGGATAGTATTCCCAATGAAACGCTTTTGCTTTTGTAATCGTCGCTTCTTTCGAATATACTTGAAGCAATTTGATATACGGGTGCACCTATTTCAACAAAACGAGTATATAGATATTCACTCAACACTTTAATTGTATGAACTCTCCCATATGAAATGCGTTTTTTATCTGGGATGTTGGCGTAGAGTTCATCATGGATATCTGCAATGTTTCTTATCGCCGAATCGTATTCTTTCTTCAAGACCACTTTTATTATGTCTTTTTGTATCTTTTTTTCAATTTTATCGGACAATATTTTCATAACTAATCTCCGTTTATTGTTAGCATTCCATAGCCCTAGTTTTTAATATCAAATATATTATATAAGATTAGATTAAAAAAAGTGCTAAATCAATTTGAATTATTATTACAGGTTTTTCTTTTCTTTACTTTTACATGTTTCAACATAATGGATTTTTTAGCTTCAGTATTTACAAATTTATCTTCACCATACACTGTAGTAGTCGAAGTGCGGCGTGCCTTTTATTGTCTTTCCCTAATGACTTTTTTTGCTTTCATTTTAATGAATTCTACGAATTCTTGATATGTCATCCCCTTTGTCTGTTCGTGTATTTTTAAACGTGCATAATGCACCTCTTGGAGTGCCGGGTCAGAGGGGAAATCTCTTTTCACCTTTTCCCAAAGCTTGTCCTTCTCCTTCATAGTTTTTACCTCGCTATGCTAACTTCGGATGAATGCGGTAATGAATGAACTATTAAGGCAATTTGTGGAAATACTTGATTTCCCTTTTATTCGCCGTTAGGCGAGAGGGCGTGTCTCGTTTCAAATTTCTTTGCCTTTGGATGAACTTTAAGCCAATCAATGAATTCTTCTCTAGCGATTTCACTTAATTGCAAACAGGTTTTCCCCTCTTCCTTTTTATTCAGAGCGAAAATCAATTCTCTGATGAAATGAAGGTCTCGCATCATAGGATCCGATGGGAAGTCCTTCAAAGCCTTTTTCCACATCTTCTCTTTTTCCTCTAATGGTATCATTTCTTTTCACCCTACTCAAAAAAATCGTCAGGTGTTACTATGTAAATTCTCGGAAAACCTAATAAAAAGTTTATGTTATCAACAATCCTTCTCGTTCGCTCCCTGGCAATATGCCGCATATAAGTTACCAAATAATTTATTCCCTCTACAGATGCGATAGCTAAATGTAGAGCGTCTGCTTCTGGAATACTCAGGTATTTGAGGTATTCTCTGGACAGTGCTTCAGCATTTGAACTTACTGATAAAACTTGGAATGGACTCACCGATTTCATTAATCGATTTCTGAATTCATTATCAGGTGCAGCTCTAATTTCTGCCAAGACAAGCTCTGATATGAAAACCTCATAGTTTGGCAATATTTGCGAAAAAACAGGGAGGTTGTCTCTTTTCTCTCCGCAGGTTCTTGAATTAGAGTGGAACCCGAGAATTTAAGCCCACTCAGTCATCATGATTTTTTGGCTTTTATAGGTCAAGTTAACGTTCTTTTAACCATCGTTAAAAAAGGGGATTTTTGCGGGAAATTCTTTGATGTCTTTGTTAGTTTAATTTAGCGAGAGCAACTTCATGATTGTCGGTAAAAGTTATAAGAATTGTCACACACTTTATTAAGGAACAATTATAAAGGGATTTTTATGTATGAGTTTGATGTTGTGATTGTTGAAGATGAAAGCGGTGGGTATGTAGCTTTTGTGCCAGCGTTGCCCGGTTGCCACACGCAAGGAGACACCCTGCAAGAGCTTATGGACAACGCGAAAGAGGCTATAGAACTTTACCTTGAAACCCTATCTGAAGAAGAGAAACGGGAACTTTTACGTCAAAGGGTTGTAGGAATACAGAAAGTGAAAGCCGTTGCCTAAAATTAAACCACTACCACCCCAAAAAGTTATTAAAATCCTTGGAAAAGCCGGCTTCAGAATCCTCCGCCAAAAAGGCTCCCACCTAATTATGATAAATGAAAAAGGAACACGAATAGTGGTCCCAACCCATTCAGGAAAAGAAATCAAACCAGGTCTAATTAGGGCAATAATAAAAGAGGCAGGATTAAAACGAGAAGATTTCTTCAAACTTTTGAAAGAGAAATGATAACGCCGGTCTACGGTGCGAGCTCTGCCTGCGTTTTAGGTGAATAGAAACAACCCGCTATTTTTCAACGCGTTCAAATTCCACACTACGCACCTTTGGTTTTTTTTTTGGCAAAAATTCAAAGGCCTGTAGAGGAAGCGGGAGCCTTTCCCGAATATACTTTTGGGAAGCTCTTGAATTTGTGTAGCATAAACAAGCAGTGATTGGGATAAATGAAAGAAATCCAAAAATATTCATGAAGGCCGCGGGAAGTGAGATAAATCTCAAAAAGGCTTATTTCTTTTCCTTTTTTCTATAAGAATACATTTTATCGTAATTATCAACCCCATATTCTTTGACTAATCTATTGGCGTATCTTCTTTTCACACTTGCATACTTCTTATCGCAGTAATTAGTTTGGTAAAGTTCCTCATATTTGGGGACCAAATCTGGATCATAACTTTTTAGAAATTCCATGAATCGATCCCTTGCTTCCCCTCGAAAATTAAGCGTATCCAAAATTACAAAATCCGCGCCCACACCAGCAACGGTTTTTACAAGTTCTTCCATATCTTTCTCGCTATCAGATATATACGGTAATAAGGGAATCGCAGTGACTCCTACAGTAATTCCTATTTCATGAAGTTTCTGAACTATTTCAAGCCTCTTTTCCACACTTGGAACCCTCGGCTCTATCTTCTTCCTTAAATCTTCATTTAAAGTGGGCAGAGTAATAACCACGTTAAGAAAACCCGTTTGCGCGATTTCACTCAGTATATCCAAGTCTCTCAATACCAAATCGGATTTGGTGGTAAGCGTTAGGGAATTATGGTGTTTTAAAAATACTTCCAACACCTTTCTTGTAATTTTGAACCGGCTTTCAGCCGGCTGATAAGGGTCTGTTACGGTTGCCAGATTGACTGTCAACTTTTTGTTCCATTTTTCTCTGGAGAACTCCTTATCGAGGACTTCTGCCGCATTGTCTTTGACGATAATTTTATGGGAAAACTCTCCCGTTGGAAGCCCCAGATATTCATGGGTGTATCTCGCATTGCAGTAAACACAGTTGTGCTCACATCCTCTGTAGGTGTTGGCTCCCCATCTGAAGGGCAAAAACCAAACATTGACATAATGAAGCATCTTTTTAACATCAGTGTGCTCATAAATAACTTCTTTTGGTTTCTTCTCCATGCCTATCTCCTGTTCAACATTATTAAGACAAGCTTCACTTAACGTCTTCGAATAATGGATGTTTTTAATTTTCTTGATTGAGGCGAATGCGTATGACGGCTTACGGATAAAAAGTTGCTATTAGCAGTTCGAAAATCTTTGATTTCCTTTTTATCACTGTTATACACCGCCGCGGAGTGGACATTTTTAGGCGAGTTTATTAGCAGTGATAAGAGAAGATGAATCCTTATAGGTCAACTTATCTTTATATTTTGATCTAAGGTTTTTTATAAAGCTTCTTAGACCACTTTGGAACTCCTCCTCTGAAAGCAAGTTAAAAACAGACATAGGTTTCCCTTTTATTCTCTCTATTATTTCCTCCGCCGAAGCTTCTTGTTTTACAGAAATCTCTGAAAAACTCACATTTTTAAAACCAGCTCTGTTAAGCATCTCCTTTATCTCGTCCAGAGGTGGAAAGCGTTTGAGGTTGATTTCAAGAATTCTTGGAAAATATTGATGTACGAGATCACTCCTTAGCTGGTTATGTGAACTTGTGAGAATAGCAGTATGTCCGTTCCTTTTGAGCACACGATACGCCTCAGAAATAAGCTTTTCTTTCTCCTCAGATTGATGCAAAACATAAGATATGAACACAAGATTGACAACATTGTTCATTAACGGGATGTTCTCTCCACAAGCTCGGAGTAGTTTTATCTCAGCTCCTTTCTTCTGTATTTGTTTAAGCATTCCAATCGAAGTATCCAGCCCAATAGTTTCACCATCAAATGAATTCTCTAAGAACAAAGTGTGATGACCAGCACCGCACCCCACATCTAATATACGGGGTTTATGCTTAATTTCCAGCTTTTGCAGAACCAATCTTAATTGAGGCTGAAAGAGGCTTTCCGGTAAATCCCAAATTTGATCGTATTTCCCAGCATACCTCGAATTATAATTTACCTTCATTTACTCCCCTCTGCAGAATTTACAATTTACATATTTTTAATCATATGCTTGAACCCATTGTGAGTTGCTATCCAACTTGTATCATTTCAGGGTTTTTTGGCATAAAATTAGATTTTTCAAGCTTTTATTACATAGGAGGCTTCTACAAATACTTCAAAGTTCCACGTGACTAGGGGAGAATTTGAACCAAAAATCCTCTTTTTTTTCTTTAACCCTTATTTCCACTAATCTATGAGGTTCTAAACCTTGGGTTGTATGCCTTTGCGTCTTGATGGATTTTTAATACGTGCATCCATTGCTTATCTGTCATAGGTTTGAATGTTTTTCCGCATTCAGGGCATTCTCGGGGTTTTCTTTCTTTCATATCTCATCTTTCCTAATCGGCTTTTTTCCAATATTGGGAGAGTATTATCTAATATTCTTCCCATTCATATATTAGCCATATTTATTTTACGTTTACCATTGACGTTAAGCATATTTAAATTTTTTGGAGGCTTAAATTTTTAAGTATTAATAAGCCTCTAAAAATTAATTGAAGATTTATTAAGCTGTATTTTCTTTCTGCAGAAATTACCTCCAAAAAATCAGCGTCAATAAAAGTACACGTATACTATAATCATTTTTTACTTATAGAGTATTTTAAAAACTGGTTTATTTTACGGTTTCGGTGTACAACTTTCAAAATTGCTAGTTTGTGGGCATGTTCCTGTTGTTTTGGTGGACCCAACGGGCAGGATCCTACTCCGCTACACCTAAGCTGAAAACAGGAAACGGTTATCCGTGGCGATACATATCTTTTTAAACAATTTTTGGAAATGAAAACATAGAATCCATATGACGAGAGTATAAACTTTGGAAATTGTGAAAAGCGTTAAGAAAACAAAATACAACACTGTCCGGATCACGAAAACCCTGAAGTTTTATGATTTTCTAGCATAAAACCAGAGCCGTAATTTATCCGCCTCGGACTCTTGGTACACTTCGATGTCCGAGAACCCTGTTTCACGCAATAACTCGTGCAATGCTTCCTGGGAGAGGAGCATCAATCCCCGTCGCCGCCATCCCCCCAGCTTCCATCCCTTCTTAGCGGGCCTTGGGTGCTCTTTCCCGAAGCCAAGCGTGGAGCCGAAGAAAGTGCCGGTCGGTTTCAAGACGGAATATGTATTGTAAACATAAATCTTGACCGCGCGCTTGGTGCCCAAGACGTGCAGCACAGAACCAGAATAGACGACATCGAAAGTCGATGGTGGGAACGGAAATTTCTTGGACACGACAAATCGATCCATCCACGTATCTCGGTCTAGGTAAAGGTCGAAACCCATGTTGATGCTGCTCCAGTTGACATCGTAACCCACGACTTTCTCGCGAGGGTAACCGTCGTGCACCAAGGCGCGAATGTCGTCGCCAGTCCCGCACCCGTAATCGAGAAGGCTACCTTTTTTTTCCTGGATTTCTGGGTACCGGCCGTGTTTCCGGATGCGTGGCTCTCCCATCCGCATGAGTATGCGAGGGTACTGCACATGATGCTTCTTGTACTTGCGGATCAGCATCTCACAATACCCCGGCGGATAGTCCACTCCGGTAGATGCTAAGAAGTCCATCACCCGATGTAATTCAGATTCTAAGGTTACGCCCTCGGGAAAATGACCTTTTCTTTTCACGTTCTTCGCCAGAATTTGATATTTCTATGCATATTAACGATTATTCAAGTGAAATATCGTTCATCCTAACTCCTCATAAAGTTTCTTATTCTCTTCTCCATACACAGCTGTGTCTTCCTCTTTCGCGTATAGATAAAGAATTCTGATTTCATCGTCCACCCTGAAAGTGATTCTTAAGGGCTTTATCAATGCTCTCGTATCCCTCCACCTTCTGACGTTGTCATCCCACCCGAGGTAAACCTCCGAAATATTTTGACGAGGGATAATAAATTCTATAGGTTGTCGCGTGTCTTTGTCTCTGCCAGAGAATGCTATTTTATTTTCATCTAGGGTTACTTTTCCTTTATATTTATGGAGAGGTATTCCCATAGGCTGAGAGAGATGTGCCAACCATACGTGTTCTTTGAATCTACCCCGCACCTCTAAGATGTCCTCTCTAAAGCCCCAAATCGCATCATAAAATATTGGCATAATTAAAATTAGGTATTCCTGAGATAAAAAATTCACAGGTATGGAACATACATCAGTATATTAAGGGAGCGGTAATTGATACCTTTTTTACAATGACTTAATTTTAGGAAAGGAGAATGGGAGAGTTTTTCTCAAGAAGGGCAAAGAAGGAGGAATACAGAATTATATTTATGGCAATGATTTTCAATCATCGTGGGGGACAAAAGGATAATATATAAATTCTTATTTTTGGGAAGAGAATCTCTTATAATCGTTATCAAATAGTTTTCAGACCCAAAAAATTATGGCGCTGGTAGCTTAATCGTACTTTGACAGTTCTATATTGAACTTTTTCTCTGCGTCCTCTATCGCCTTTACATGCGCTTGGATCTATAGGGCATTAGGAGAGCCATTTTGAGAGCGTCCTCAGGAGACGCTTCTATTTTGAACGCTCCATTCAGAAACGCCGTCATAGCATCGAAATTCTCGTCCGACGATACGCGGTAACCGCTCTCAAAATCCACGTAGCTTAACATGGTGTCTCCCGTATCCTCTTAGGATTCCCAGTCAAACACCAAAACGCCATCCTCAGAAAAAGAGTAATTCAAACGAGGCAGGGGCATATCCGAGTCCTTCTCAGTGAACTTCTTACCAGCCAAGCCAAGCTCCAAGACTCTATGTCTGAAGGACTTCAGGTATTCCGACCAGCGTTCTAACAAGTATCGGAGAACCTCAGGAGGAATATCCGTCACCACCTTTAACAAACCACCACACTCTTAACATATGCTCCCCTATGCTCAGTTTCGTTAATGATAAAAAAGAAAGGCTATGTTATGCTTAGTTATTACAATTTCCCCCAACTTCTTGATTGTGGACTAGATGCCTTCACGAAGATACCCTTTAAGAAAGGGATTGGGTGAATGCGGCACTCGACAAAAAACACACACAGACCACGCCGAAAAAGAACCAAGCCACCACTAAACAAACGGCAGCCTCCAAGTAAGTCCACATCCCACAATACACGCAGAAAAGAAGAGAAAACAAGCTTACAACAAAAAGAAAAGAAAAGAAAAAAATGGAGGAGTGGTTCACCACCGCCATCCTAGGCTCTACGCTTCCACAACCAGAAGCCGAGAACCCCCACCACCACCACAGCCCCCAGAACACCGCCCACCAGCAGAGGCAAACTAACCCCAGACACAGACAAAGACTGCACCAAGTAAAGAACCGCAAACAGTGAAAAAACATCAAAAGGCAGTGAGAGTGGAGCCGAACCCACCTTGAAGTAAACACCGTAACCGCCGACTTCGTCCTGACCACCGCTATGCCAGACTACCACGAAGGAGCCACCAGAACAGCGAACAGAAGGATCAGCTTGATCGCTTGTGGTGTAGGTGTTCACCTGGATTTCGTCGGTGGTGTTGCCGCCTGCAGAGTTGAAGAGTTTAGCGTAAACACCCCACCATTCTCCGTCCTGACCATCGCTCTACCAGGCTACCACGAAGGAGCCGTCAGAACGACAACAAACAGAAGGATCAGCTTGATCGCTTGTGGTGTAGGTGTTCACCTGGATTTCGTCGGTGGTGTTGCCGCCTGCAGAGTTGAAGAGCTTAGCGTAAACACCCCACCATTCTCCGTCCTGACCATAGCTCTGCCAGGCTACCACGAAGGAGCCGTCAGAACGACAGCAGACAGAAGGAAACTGTTGATCGCTTGCGATGTAGGTGTTCACCTGGATGTCGCCGGTAGTGTTGCCGCCCGTAGAGTTGAAGAGCTTAGCGAAAACACCCCAACTGCTTCCGTCCTGACCATCGCTCGTCCAGGCTACCACGAAGGAGCCGTCAGAACGACAGCAAACAGAAGGAGACATTTGAAAGTTTGTGGTGTAGGTGTTCACCTGAATGTCGCCGGTAGTGTTGCCGCCCGTAGAGTTGAAGAGCTTAGCGTAAACACCCCAACTGTTGGCCGCGTCCTGACCATAGCTCTCCCAGGCTACCACGAAGGAGCCGTCAGAACGACAGCAGACAGAAGGATACATTTGATAGCTTGTGGTGTAGGTGTTCACCTGAATGTCGCCGGTGGTGTTGCCGCCCGTAGAGTTGAAGAGCTTAGCGTAAACACCGAAACCGCCGGCTGCGTCCTGACCATAGCTCATCCAGGCTACCACGAAGGAGCCGTCAGAACGACAGCAGACAGAAGGCTCCCATTGATCGCCTGTGGTGTAGGTGTTCACCTGAATGTCGCCGGTAATGCTGCCGCCCGTAGAATTGAATATCTTAACGTAAACACCGTAACCGTCTCCGTCCTGATCCAAGCTCGACCAGGCTACCACGAAGGAGCCGTCAGAACGACAGCAAACAGAAGAATACATTTGATTGCTTGTGGTGTTGGTGTTTGCTAGTATTTCGTTTCCCCATGTTACGGTTATGCTCTTTGGGGTTGGCTGTTGGAGTGCTGCTGTTGTCGGGATGAGTGTCCAAGCTGGTGCTTGGCTGTTCTGTTGTATCAGTGTTGCCGTGGTTAGGCTTAGGGCGAGAACCAGAAAGACTAGGGCTATTCCCGTTCTAGTTTTCAATTTTTTCCCTCTATACTTTTATGTTCATTTTTTTCCCGTTTTGAATCCAGCGCGGGTCCTTCTGGAAGCTTACTACACTTCTCTGCGGCTCTTCCCGCTTCAACTGTTCTCGTTTGCTTAACCCTTTTTACAAGTCTTAAGAAATCAAATCCGGATTAGTGAGGAACACGGAAGGAAGGCATTTGGAGAAAACTGTACTGTCACCTTTCTTCAGCACTGATTCCCTTTAAATGGTAGTCCGACTCCAGAAAGCTCTAATTAATGCTGGATTCTTGGGATGACTTCTTTGTTCTCTATTTGTGTTTAAAAAGTTATCGGTGAGTCTAGTCTGGGGGGTGATGTAGATTTGGTGGTCTCGGAAAATGTGTTCATAGTTGTCTGTGGTGCCCTAAGAGTGATGCGTGAAGGTGTTTTTATGAGACCACCCGTAACGAAGTTACCCTCACCTATGGAGAATCCCGTTCTACGCGAGGGAATCATGAATCAATTGGCTTCTTACCAAAACAAGTTCTACTCCTCAAAGAAGCCGTGCCCGTTCTGCGGCTCAGAGAACATCAATAAAAGCGTCAGAACCAGACTCTTCTGCAAACTCATCATCAGTGCCATTTGCTTATTGCAGAATTTTCTTTTGTTTCTTGGATTTTTGGTGCCATTTGTGTAAAGCTTTATATCTTGTTTAGATAATTTCAAGTAAAGATAAGACTTAATCTTTTAGAACTTCTAAATCTATTTTTTGATAGTGTGGAGGTGAGTGAAACGCCCAAAGTAGCGATAGTTGGTACGGGTCAAACCGAACACGGTAAAAGACAGGATGTGAGTTTTCCAGAGTTGGTTTACACAGCGGTCAGAAGAGCCCTGAACGACGCAGGTCTAACCCTAGATGAAATCGACGCGGTAGTTACCGGCTCTATGCCCGCACCCATGGAGGGTGTTAATGCACCCCACCTCTACTGGGGAAGCGATCCAACCGGAGCAGTTATGAAGCCCATGATTAGGATAGCCACCTGTGGGTCTACTGGAATATCCATCGCGCACTCCGCATTCTACCATGTCGCTTCAGGACTGTTTGATGTGGTTTT
Source organism: Candidatus Freyarchaeota archaeon (assembly GCA_030587365.1). Taxonomy (GTDB): domain Archaea; phylum Asgardarchaeota; class Jordiarchaeia; order Jordiarchaeales; family Jordiarchaeaceae; genus Jordiarchaeum. The sequence continues at coordinate 204,581 of JAUQZE010000023.1, forward strand.
AGCGGTGGGTGCTGAGAAACAGTACGAAGGGGAACCCCAAGGCACTATGCGCACCGTTCGTGACATTGCGTTTCTTGGACCCTTCGCCGCGGGTGCTCCGGGAACATTCGCTATACAATCCAACGAGTACATGCATCGTTACGGTCAAAAAGAGGAAGAGGTACGCATGGCAGCCGCGGAAGTGTCTGTCAGAAATCACACCGACGCTCTAGACAACCCTTACGCTCACATAAGAATAAAAATAACTGTGGACGACGTGCTGAAGTCCCGAATCGTTTGCTACCCGGTTAGACTTCTGGACGTCTGTCCCTCATCTGATGGGGCTTGCGCAGTTATTTTTGCCTCCGAGAATAAAGCCCGAAAAATATCAGACACCCCCGCATGGGTAAAAGGACTAGGTTACTCCGGCGAAGAGTACTGGCCGGGAGACAGCGACAAGGTTATTTGGCAGTCGGCGATAGGAGCCGCAAGAACCGCTTACAAGCTCGCCGGAATAAAAAATCCCAGAAAAGAACTGGATGTCGCAGAGGTCTACAACCCATTCACCTTTCAGGAACTTCTCTACTACGAGTGTTTCGACTTCTGCGGAAAGGGAGAAGCATTAAAGCTCGTCAAGGATGGAGTAGTTATGAGAAGCGGAGAGCTACCCTGCGATCCCTCAGGAGGTGTACTATGTACCAATCCCATAGGAGCCACAGCCTTGGTGCGAGTAGCAGAAGCCGCAATGCAAGTCACGGGAAAGGCTGGTAAACACCAGATTCCAGATGCAGAAACAGCACTGGCTCACGGAATGGGAGGACCGGAGCAGCTAAACGGAGTAATGATTCTAGGAAGATAATCAAAAGGAATAGACTATTATTCAATGCCTCAACTTCAGTCAAAAAGGAGAACTTTTTATGTCCCCGCGATTTTCTGTATAGGAATGATACTACCCCATAGTTAGCGCGTGATTTTATGAAAGTTGGTATACTTACTGACGGAAAATACGGTGACCGAGCTTTTGAAAACATAAGCAAGGTTTTCCCCTGCGAATGGATTCAATTAGAAGAAGCCCCACGAACTGCTGTTCTAGATGATTATAACTTGAACATCCCTGAGTGCGATTTGTACATATCTTACCTGAGACATCCTGACCAGGTTCTCGCAGCAGCCGAACTGGGAAAACCCATGCTGCTGGGTATCAGTTTCGGTGGAGGATTCTTACGCCAAGTACGAAAAATAAATCCGAAAGTTTTCGCCTTTCCCACAATGTGCTCCACCGAACCCCAAACCGGCGTCCCCGAGATTGATGAATTCGCTCGCCATTTTGGCAGACCGGTCTTCGAAGCCCATTTAGACAACGAAAAAATTGGAAGACTAGAAGTTCTGCGAAGCTCTCCCTGTGGATCATCGGAAGCGGGCTCAAAATTCATCAAAGGCAAATCAGTTTCAATCCCGGTTCTTCAGGAATTCGCCCTTAATGTATGCTATGAGTGTAGAGCCCCCCGATTTGGAAAAACCTGCGATAAAGAATTGTCCGGAATCATCCACCTCAAAGCTTTAGTCTCAAGCTTGGAAAAGGCTGGCGCAACTTTGGACCCTAGTATTCTAGAATTCATAGATAATCTTGAAAGAGATTACCAAAATAGGTTGAAAAAAGGTTAACCAGCATAACAAAAAACCAATTTACCAAAAATGAAGACAAATTTATGTAAAATCGATAATATTCGCTTTTTTGGTCGCCTTATTCTTACTTTAAGAAACTAAGTTCTTCAAAGAAGGAAGCATTAGAGTTTTTGTTTAAACATTAGGTTTATATGTTCTTTAACCATACATTTTATGCAGTTAAGGTTCACAAGAGTCGTGGTTATTTTGGAAACTATTAAAAATACAAGTACGGAAGGCGTGCTGAGTGCTCTTGGGCGGCCGTTTGTTCAGAAAGTGTTCTGCATGCTCTCTGCCTTCAAGAAGCTCCCTGTAAAAGACTTGGAGAGAAAAACAGGTCTCTCCGCGAGAACAGTTTACGATGCTCTTACTCTTCTTGAGAACGCTGGTCTCGTTGAGCGGGAGGATCGTGGAGTCTATACAGTAGCTTCAAATAGAAACGCTAGACTCTTCAGCGAAGCTTACTACCAGCTCATGGTCACAGGCCTCTCCGAAGAATTGACAAAAATCATCAGGGAGTCAGACAGCATAAAAATATCTGGGAAAAACGGAAATACAAGAAAAAGGCTCCTAGACGAGCTTGAAGCACTGGCAAGAGACTACGGAAATATTATTGAGAAGGAGTTTCCCCGCTCAATTCAAGAGATTTTCCTCTCACTTTCGGAGAAGTCAGAATGAGAATCGATAGCACCGCTGAGAAGACCTACAATACGGCTCTATCAGCAATTAGGGAGACTCTAGGAGTTGAAATTAGAGAATGTCGACTGTTTTTAGTGGAAAAGAAGGCGCTACCCGAACTGAAACCAGACCTCAAAGAGAAACCCCACATTCTGAACTATGTGAGAGGATTCTACGACCCTAAAAAAGATACTATTTTCATTGTAAGTGGATATGAGGAAGACCTTCAAACAATTCTACACGAAACACTGCACTCAAACTCCTGCCTCCACTCCACAAATACACCCTACTGGGTATACGAGGGCCTAACGGAAGCCCTCACGGAGCATATTCTCACAATGAAAGGCCTAAGCTATAGCGAAAATCTGCTTATTTCTGAGGAGATGAACTTCTGGCGAAGAGTATTTCAAGCCCATAAAGAAATGGTTATCGAAGCCTACTTTTCCAGAGATCCTGAAAAATGCTACGCAACTCTGGAAGAGGTTACTGGAATACGTAGCCTTAAGAACAAGGATTTCAGAGAACTTTAGGGAAGCTTTTGAGGAGTGTTTTTAAAAATCTTATTTAAGAGCGTAGGTGATTTATATTTATTTATAGCGGGAATATTCAGTAAATTCTGATTTTTCAGAAAAGTTTAAATATTCTAAATATTACTACCTCTCAATGAGGTTACCAAAATGGTCAAAGAAGACGCAAAAGAAGCGTATTGTACGCCAAAAGATATGGAATCAGGCTGCTGCAAAGTCGAGTCAGTAATAAGCATAGATGAAAGAGGACAGATGATTCTCCCCAAGGATGTACGCGAAAAAGCAAACATTAAGGCCTTAGACAAGTTAGCCGTTGTAAGTTTCGAAAAAAAAGGCACGGTTAACTGTATTTGCTTGATTAAAGTCGAAAATCTCACAGAGATGGTAAAGAACATGCTCGGACCAGTAATGAAAGAAATTCTATAAAAAAGTAGGAATAGGAGGCAAAAACCAAAATGGAAGAAGAAGATGTAAAGAAAGTAGTAAGAAAGGGCTACGCTAAAATAGCCAAACAGGGAAGCTCTTGCTGTGCTCCTGCAAGTTCAAGCCCCTGCTGTGGAAGTACGAGTACTGATGCCGCACGCGATATTAGTAAGAGGATAGGTTATACGGATGAAGAACTCAAATCGGTTCCTGAAGGCGCGAATTTGGGTCTTGGTTGTGGAAACCCTGTAGCTCTCGCTTCTTTGAAAGAAGGCGAAACTGTGCTTGACCTTGGCTCTGGTGCTGGCTTCGACAGTTTCCTCGCGTCTAATAAAGTCGGTGAGAAGGGAAAAGTTATCGGCGTGGACATGACATCGGAGATGATTGAAAAAGCAAGAGAAAACGCTAGAAAAGCAAACTACAAAAACGTAGAATTCCGGCTTGGCGAGATAGAGAATTTGCCAGCTGCCGATAATTCCGTTGATGTCATTATCTCAAACTGCGTTATTAATCTCTCACCGGACAAAGAAAGAGTTTTTAGGGAAGCATTCAGGGTGCTTAGACCCGGTGGAAGGCTGATGGTTTCAGATATTGTGTTACTGAAGGAACTGCCTGACTTTATTAAGAACAACATTGAAGCGTACATTGGCTGCATTGCCGGCGCAATCCCAAAGAACGACTACATAGAAAGCATTAAGAACGCAGGGTTCCAGGATGTTAAAATTATAAACGAGACACTTCTTACTCCAAAAGACATAGGTGATCCAGCGGCGGAAGGATACTCCAAGATTTTCAACATATCACCAGAGAAGTTGAGAGAATACGCAGGCTCTATCAGCAGTATAAAGGTTAAAGGAGTAAAACCCAAATAGAAAATGGTTTCTAGGGGTAGTTAGAATCCTATTTGTTGTGGATAATAGTTGTGCCGGTTTGGACCCTACCCTAGTTTCAATTTTTCATTTTTTCCTTCTTTTCCACCAATTTGATTTTCTTAATATTCTGAATAAGAATGAAAGTATATTAAAAGTTATTTTACCATCCACCTCTTTAAAGGTTAGACAGCTTCATTAAAAAGGCTCTTTCTCTCTCTTATCATATTTTATCTCTCGAATACTTTTCTTAACTAAAATGAAAAAAATTATCGGTTATAAAAAAAATAAAATAACCTTTGTCATCAAATTTTTTCAATTTCTTTTAGTATATTAGCTGCGATTTCGTTTAGTTTGTAGTATTTCCACTTGCTGCTCATGTATGAGGTCACAATGCCGTTTTTCCTCAACACTGTTAGGTGATGGGACACCAGATTCGGTTCCTTCCCCAATAGTTGGGTAAGCTCACAAACACAGTGGTCTCTTATTAAAAGTAGATATGCGATCTTTAAGCGAATAGGGTGCGCTAGGGAGAATAATAATTCACCATACTTCTCCAGGTTTTCCTCCTTCGGTATGTTGTCCAACTCTGTTTTCAATTCTTCCTCTAATTCTCCCTCTACCGATGGGTCCGAGGCGCAACACGGTGGAACTTTCATGTGTTAACTTTTGGTTTCCGACATATAAAACCATTATCCTGAATTCAAAAATTTTTGAAATCAAACTCGCCGCTTTAAGTACTTCAAAGAAAGACTATTACTTGGGTGATAGAAATGAATTTGGATGAAAAAACTGTTAAACTGGTCGGATTAGGGGCGTCAATAGCAGCTAACTGCCAACCCTGCACGGAATACCACCTTAAAATTGCCAGAGACTCTGGTATAACGAAGGAAGAAATAAATGAGACCATGAGGATAGCGACCGCAGTAAAAACAAATGCCGCCAAGGTCCTAGCTGAATTTGCCAAAAAGCTACTAAACGAAGAAATAAAAGAAGAGGAAACTACTCCTGAGCAAGTAGATGCAGAAAGCCTCTCAGAAAGTAGTAGCGATGTAAATTGTGGCTGCGGCTGTAGATAAAATTTCTATTACCATTTTTTTATTATTTCACCCCAGAAGTTGATTTAGGAGGAAATTTATGAAAATTGGGATTCTCACCGATGGAAAATACGGTGACCGAGCGTTCGAAAACATAAGCAAAGTTTTCCCCTGCGAATGGATCCAATTAGAAGAAGTTCCCCAGAGTGCCATTCTAGACGATTACAAAATTGACGCACCCGAATGCGACCTTTACATATCCTACCTGAGACACCCCGACCAGGTCCTCGCAGCAGCCGAACTCGGAAAACCCATACTACTGGGAATAAGTTTCGGCGACGGATTCTTACACCAAGTCCGAGAAATAAATTCGAAAGTGTTTGCCTTTCCCACAATGTGCTCAGCAGAACCCGTAACCAACGTCCCCGAAATAGACGAGTTCACCCGCCAATTTGGACGACCGTGCTACAAAGCCCATTTAGAGAATGGAAAAGTCGAAGAATTAGAAGTCCTAAGAAGCTCACCCTGCGGCTCATCAGAAGCCGGTTCGAAATTCATTCAAAACAAATCCATTACAATACCTATTCTCCAAGATTTCGCCCTAAACGTGTGCCATGAATGCAGAGCCCCCAGATTCGGAAGAACCTGCGATAAAGAATTGTCCGGAATCATCCACATCAGAGCTCTAATTTCAAGCTTAAAAGAAGCCAACTCCCCTCTGAATCCCAACATATTAGAGTTCATAGAAAACATTGAAAAAGAATATCAAAAAAGAATAAAACACAACTAACCAACACACAAGGAGATTATTTGATGACAGAAAAATTTGAAATGAAAAATAAACTTATGGATGAGGCCTACCAGCGTGCCCATGATTACATGGTGAAGTGGCTAGGCTGCGCTCCCGCTGTTTTCGCTGCAGTCATGGATACCCTGGGTTACGAAAATGACCACGTGATTAATGAGGCTTGGAAAACTACCCTAGGTCTGGTTGGTGGAACAGGCGAGATGGCGATTGGAACCTGTGGTGCCTTCGCTGGTGCCGCAGCAGCGATAAGTTACAGTTTTGGTGTCACAAAAGAGGATCTCGAAAAGGACCGCATGAAGATTTTCAAAATTAATGGTGCGGTGGCTGAAGTGGGCAAAGAGATGCAGGAGAAGTACGGTCACATAACATGTCAAGAAGTTCAGTTCCACCACTGGGGAATATCTTACAGATTCACCAATCCAAATGGGAGATCGGAATTCGCCAAAAGGTGGATGAAAACCCAACAGGACTTTGAATGCCAAAAATTATCCGGAGACCTTGCAAGGTGGGCTGTGGAGAAAATACTAGAATATAATCCATTATTCTCCAAAAGGAAATAAACCGTAAACTAAGTTGAAGTTTCGTACTCCCTATTTTTTTGCGCTCCATCATCTTGTATCCCAAATTATTCTCATCAAACCGAATTTGTTTATCTCTCTGAAATACTCCCAATCCTGAAGGCTTTAGAGCCCATCGAAACCCTTCCCCATATAGATGGACACCCTTCCAAATGTTGGTTTGGCAACGTTTTCCTCTTTATACTGATACAAACTAATTTCGGCTCACTAGACAATCGGCTGACACATTGCTAACTCTCACTTAAGAAAAACAGCGCAAACAAAGAAAGAGAAAAATATTGTTCGTTTGAAGAAAAGGAATTCTAACCGATGTCTGTTTCTTTTAGTCTTTGCCTGCAATTCGGGCAGAGTCCCCTTATTTTGATCAACTCCAACAGGTGGTCTCTGTGACTCTGGGTACCGCGTTGGGGGCACTTAACAAACTGGTCTCCTGAAGCAATGTCCAGCTGACACACGGAGCACTTTATATCTTAATTTTTTATGTGTCAATTTTAGCTAATTTGAAAGCGGGGCACAGCGGAAGAAGATTTGCGGCGGGTCATAGAAAAAAAGTGAAAAGTGAATAGGAGACCAGCAACACATAAGGCGTGTAAAAAATACGTTTCGCCAGGCACGCTTTTGACCTTGGTGGATGCGCCACTATGTTGGCTCATATCTTTCGGGTCCAAGCTTACCGTGAGTTGCGGCGGAGTTCTTTCTCCTCTTATAATAGGCATACGCTAATCCTATCAGCACAACCGTACCCCAAGCAACCAAAGAGGTTATCCAAAAAGTTAAATTAGGCTGTTTAATTTGCTGATCAAGGCTATAAAATAGAATATACAAAAGGGGTAAGCCAGTTATAGTGACTGTGTTATTTTCAATAATGTTGTCATGCGAGCCAGGATTTAGGTAGAAACTGAAGCCCAAGAAGGTTACAATAGTGTTACCCGTAATGGTATTGTACGAGCTTTGATACAGGTGGAAGCCGTACCCGCCGTTGTTGTTTGCGGTATTACCGGTAAAATTATTGTAAGAGCAATCCTGAAGCCAGAAGCCGTCCCCACCGTTGTTTGCAGCGGTGTTACCAGTAAAATTATTGTAAGAGCTACCGCCTAGGCGGAAGCCGTTGTGGTTGTTTGCAGCGGTGTTACCAGTAAAATTATTGTAGGAGCCAGATAGGTAGAAGCCGCTCTCGTCGTTGTTGTTTGCAGTATTACCCAAAAGAGTATTGTACGAGCTATAGTATAGGTAGAAGCCGTAGTTGTTGTTGTTTGCGGTGTTATCCGAAAGAGTATTGTAATAGCTATCCCACAGCCAGAAACCATACCCGCTGTTGTTGTTTGCTGTGTTACCCGAAAAAGTGTTGTTGTTAGAACTATACAATGAGAGGTCTTCAGAGCTAAACATTGAGAAGAAGCCATATCCATTGTTGTTTACGATGTTACCCGAAAAAGTGTTGTTGTTAGAACTATTGGTTAGGTAGAAGCCCCAGTTGTTGTTGTCTGTAACAGTGTTACCTGTAAAATTGTTATTCGAGCTATTGAACAGGAGAAAGCCGAAATCCCACCCTGTGACTGTGACGTTAAAGATGGTTACGTTGCTTCTGCCAGTTAAGTTGAAGCCGTACCCTGATCCAGGGCCCAGCAGGTAGTAGCCGTGTCCATCTACCACTATGTTGTCCGCAGTCACAATTATCGGCTCAGTGATGTTTTCTGTAAAATCGAAGTTATCCCCGATGTCCATCTTTGGTCGAATGACTGTGTTAGGGCTTGGAGAGACGCCTTGCAGGTATAAGTTGATGAGCGGATACACGTTCTGGTTTTGGCTTTGGTTTGTGGTAACCGCTGTGAGGATTGTTGCTGCGAGGAGAATAGCTGCTATAAATAGTATTTTTAGGGCTTTCTTTCTTGTCTTTATACCTCTCATTTTTGTCCTCCGCTCTTATAATGCGTTAATGTTTTGGTTTGGTTTATCTTAGCGTTCCTCGGGAGTGTTTCAACTCTTTTTATGAACATGTTATATATTTCATGAATAAATACTCGATATGATTGGGAGTATTGAGAACATTACTAATAAATATGTTGTTTAGGGAAAAGAGCCGGTTAGGTCTTATTCTGAGAAATTTCCAGTGTCAATGCAACGCATTAAAATTTAACACAACTCAAGATACAACTATTTTTTCTATGTTCAGTAATTGGTATAGAAATTAAATTAAATAAGAAATCAATAAAGATAAAGGTGTGATGAATAGAAAGAAGAATGGTTAAGAGGTGTTTGGTATTGGAGTTTTTGATTGCTCATGTTTCTGATTTGCATATCGGCTCGGCTGAGTTTATACCCGATAAACTTGAAACCTGCATTGATGAAGTGAACAGTTTATCACCAGACTTGGTCGCATTAACCGGAGACCTTACCAGTTCTGGTTTTGAGAAAGAGTACAAGAAGGCGAAGGAATACGTTGACACGTTCAAAGCCAAGACCATTGTGATTCCCGGTAACCATGACACCAGATCCACTGGTTACACTTATTATGAGGAGTATTTCGGAGAAGGAAACCAGTTTGCGGATCTGGGTAACGTAACCGTGGTAAGTGTGGACAGCACTCTTCCAGACAATGATGAGGGTTACCTGGGAAGGGAAAGAGTACTGTGGCTTGGTGAGAATCTGAGGAAGGTGGAAGAGAAAGATTTCCGGGTTGTCCTTGTGCACCACCATCTGATTCCGGTTCCGGGAACAGGCATGGAAAGAAACGAGTTAATAGACGCAGGGGACGTTTTATCAGCTCTTATAGGCAACAAAGTAAACCTCGCACTCTGCGGTCACAGGCATGTGCCCTACACTTGGAAATTAGAGAACCTGATGGTGATAACCTCGGGAACCGCTTGCACTGGATATGTTAGAGCCAGAATACAGCAAGCCTACTTCATTATAAACATAAAGGACAAATCCATGAAAATCACTCTGAAAGAGGTAGGCGGCAAAGAAACAGTAGTTAGAAACATAAAATATTAGTGCTCCTAAGAGATGCTTGAAGAAATCCAAAACAAATAACGAATTAGATTGTTAATGGAAACTTTCCATTACTAGTTGACCTCAATGTATTGTGGTAAATCTGCGTGCGTGAATATGGAGAAAGTCGCATCAAGCAAACACAATAATTGGATATGACAATCGACATTTGACAAGTGTCAACGATGGTGGAAAAATTTAAAAAAATAGAGGGGGGTGATTTTCCTTTTTCCTTTTCTGCTTGAAATTCAAGCTAGTACTCCTTGTTTTTCTGCCTATTTCACTCGTTTGAGTCGTCAAAAAATGTATCAAATCCTTCTGGTTCTTTCCGTTCTTCAGTTGACTCTGGTTTTTCCTCCACTTGTGCTTGCTCTGAGCTTCCCTCTGGTTTTGGTTTCCTCTGTTTTTGCTTTCCTCTGGTTCTGGCTTTTCCTTCCTTCTCTGTTTCTGTTTCCTTTTCTGTTTCTGGTTTGGGTGTCTCTGCTGGTGGTTTTATGAAAACCTTTGCTTTGTCTTCTTCCTCTTCGATGATCTTTATAATTCTGGCACTGGTTTCACCGGGTACGCCGACAGATTCTAGGAGCCTTTCCCGTTCAGCAGGGGTTGCCTTCTTCAATTCCACTGCTAATGTGTAGGCTTCATTTTGTGCCATTCCGGACTCCACCAATAATGGTGTCAAGCGATCCAAGAGTTCGACGGAAACGCGTACTGCAACTCTGGGCTCCACGCCTACGATAGACAGTGCCTCAGCCAAGATTCTGGATGTTACACTCACACGTGGAACCAGTTTCACTTCAACCTTCTCGCCGCGGTTCATAGCCAAAATCAACTGGTCGATTCTCCGAATAATGGCTGGAATCTTCGCTCTCTTGACATACACGTATCCTGTAAACAGGCTCACAGGTATAGCCACAGAGAAAAATACAATCAGGAACATGGTATAGGGCACGCGGACATTGAATAGTGGAATCAGAACTGTTTTCTCTTTTATCGTCAAGAGGAAGATGGTCTGCTGGGGCTCGTAGAGGTTGGCACTTGCACTAACCGCTATGGGATAGGTTGAGGGGGGCAAACCAAAAGTAGGAACCATCACAAGATAGTATCCGTTGCCTATAGGAATCACAGGCCATCCAAAGGCGGACACAGAAGCATTGGGAATCTCTGATCCGCTGTTGTCCGCAAATCTAAAGGTAAAGATTACAAAAGGCATACTGTTTTCAGTTTGGCCAAAGTTACCGAAGAAAAATACCGCGGGATTGTTTAAAGACGAGAAATACAAGCTGGAAGCGGATAAAACAGTTGGGGCACCCAGAACAGACAATTGAATTAATTTTTCAGACGTGGTGTAATTCTCCTTGAAGGCTGAGATATCTATAACATAACTTCCTGGAGGAATAAGACCCGGTTCTAGGATCAACCAATTATAATATGTTCCATTGTTAATCGGGTCTTCATTAAGATATGCTGACACAACAGGAGTACCGTTGCTATCCCTGATAACGTACCAAGCAGTCGCGTTGGTAATATTCTCATCAAAAGTATCAATTAGTCTAATACTGATACTAAGATTTTGATAAACCCTGCTCGAAATTATGTTTGCGGCCATTATTTCAATTGGAAGCGCCTGAATAACAAGAGGAATATAATCAGTATGACCCTGATAGTTAGTACTATACGCTGTTAAGTTCATTACATAGTAACCGGAATAAAGCAATGTAGTATCAAAAGTTCCAGTCCAATTACCCTGAGCAGACGGACTCAGACTGCCAAAAAGATTGCGATTCACAACAGAATAAGTAACAGAACCCGTAGATATGGGAGTCTTATCCACCGCATCTCTGTAAATCACAGATATGGACAAAACATCGCCATAGTAACCAATTACCAGCGAAGAAAATAGAAATTCCGTCAGTGCTGGAGTGACCACTAACTGCTTTATGGTCTCAGTAGAAGTATAATTAGTATTCGAAACAGCGAAACGCAAACCATAACTAGCAGCATTAAGACTCGATCCGACCACACTGGCAGGAATGGTGTAGGTATAATTCCCAGAAGGAGACGAAGGAACCAACTGGCCCGAAACTGATGTACCAGTTATGGAAAAGGTCACCGTTGCGGAAGTGATCGGCTGACCCGTATCGTTATTGGTAACATAGGCCCAAAGAAGGATATCTGAATGTTTCCAATAGTAGGGACCTGTAAGCGAAGTGAACGTTACATTAAGAGTGGCTGTCTGAACGGCTACGATTGTCTGATTAGCCGCAGGTAAGTAATTGGTGGACGGAGCCTCCGCGTTAATATAAACTTGGTATGTTACGCCGCCGAAAAGTAGCGATGAAGGAACAGTTAAAAGATAGTATATGTCTGGGGCTGAACCTTGTGGAGATAGAGTAGTAGGGCCAGTCACCGGTGTTCCGTTAATAAAGTTCAGAGTCCAGTTCAGTGAGCCCCCGACGGATGATGTACTGAGGTTATTTCCATCCTGGTCTCTCCACCAGATTTTAAGATACACAGGCGTTCCCCAAGTAGGACTCAAGGAAGTTGTCTCATTAGTAACTATATAAGTGTATATTTTGCTACCAATGGATTCTGTGAAATTGAGTGGGGAATCCCCGATACTATCTATCGATATGTTTAGGTAGGATGTTACAAAAGGTGTGTTGTCGTCGTAAAAAGCTTCAATACTGTAGTTTCCAAAGACGCTTGACCTGTTTATGTGAAACTCCGCCCATCCGGTCAAGTTGGCGTGGCTTGAGTCAACCAGTTGTCCTGTTTGATTTAAAGTCAAGTTAATGTAGGCGTTTTGTATTGGGTTATAGTCGGGTGCATCGTACTGTGTTCGGCACCATAGAGTAGTAATGTTACTGAACACCAGTTCGATGGTTGTGTCTGCACTAATTGCGCTGCTTGTAGAGTTTTTATAGTTTCTTTCGTAACTTGTTGTTCCGTTCCAAGTTCCATTAAAATTGTAAGTTTCCGGCTCTAGGTAGAATCTTGCGTAACCAGTGGCGTTAGTAATCTTGCTTCCAACATAGTTTGAGCCGTTGTACACGGTTACATTTGCATTCGCTAAATTGCTACCGTCATAGTCAGTTACATGGACATACACCGTGTAGTGGATGTATTCCTCATTTTGAATGCTAATAGTTAGCGGTGCGCTTTCTCGCTCAATAAAGCTTATGCCGTCGGCAAAGGCTTCAAAAGAGGAAATATCTCCTCCTGAAGCATCCCAGATATAAAGCGCGTATTTTTCATTTACATTATCATTTATTGTCAGGTTGGCTGTCAATGTCCTCTCCCATTTTTCTGGGGAGTAATTTGTGCCGCTCAGTAAATAGTTCCAGTTTCTATTCGGGCTACCATTAAGAGTAAGTATCATTAGGTCTACGACGCCTACCGCTTGACCACTGGTAGAATTATAAATAGTAAACCAGTACGGTTCTCCTAAGGACTCCTGACCAGTAAAGGGATCTATTGTAGTATTACTGACGCCGTATTTGTATGTTAACTTATTCAGGTAGGGATTAAATCTCCAACTATTACCAATAAGAGTTCCACCTATTAGAAAGAGCTTTTTCCCGCCAGGAATACTCTGCCCTTCACCGCCATAGGTTAAGGTTTGGGTGAAGGTTATGTTGGTTTCGACAATCCATCCCCATTTGAAGAACCTGTAGGTAATATTGGCATAGCCAACACTGGATGGTGCATAGCCTGGTGCTACTGTGCCCGCGTTAGTCAAGTTCAAGATGGTAACTGTGGAGTACATGATGAACAGTGGACCTTGCTGCTGTAAGATGGGGGTGCTATTGGCGGAGTGGTTTGAAGTATCGTATACCCATGTATCAAACCACTTTTTTATTCCCTTCGTGACGAGGATATCTATAATGTACTCGGTATCCCAATGGAATTGATCGTCATACGCCCACTGATTCGAACCGCTAACGTTATTGTAGCTAGTGTATATCTTGCCACCGTTAAGTGATGTATTCGTATATGCTTGGTAATACTGTCCATAAAAAGTCCAATTTCCCGTACTGCCAGTAACACTAACATCTAATGGGAAACTGGGTGTGGTGCCTGAGCCGCTATCATAATAGACGAAGTATGAAACCGCACTGTAGGCGGATACGTTAACGTAGAAAGTGATTGTGAAGCTGCTGTAATAAGTTGTGCTGGGATAGTATGTAGCGTTCCAGATTTGGTAAGGGATTCCGTCTGCATCGCCAGGACTCCAGGTGCTACTGTTGCTGTTCCAGTACTGCACCCTCACTGTACCATTGTTGCATCTTCCACTGGCGAATGTCATAAAAATGTCTACTGGGCGATTTACCACGGCGAATGGGCTTGCTGTGTTGTTGAAGATGATTTCCTGTCTGTATGCATAACTAGTATTCCACCAGTAGGGATAGTTCTCACTGTTGGGGTCTGCTTTAGCTCCTATTGCCGATGAGTATGTTGAAGTTCCCGGTAGTGCGGGTATAAAGGATGTTTGTGGAATCACTGTTACCACGAGGAAGACTGAGATTATGAATAGGCTAGCTAGAATTATGGCTTTTTTCCTTCTATCCATGGAGTTTCCTCCATAATGGTTTGAACTGTTTATGACTAGACTAGGGTGATGCTTTTTGCTTTCCCTTAGGTGTCGTTTTTTGAGAACTTTTTATTGTCCAAATCGTGTTTGATTTTCTGGAACTGTTCTCTACTTATTTATTAGAGACGTGAACCATATTTATACTTTTTCGATTTATATGAAAAATAATGATGGAAAATATGCTTATGGAAACGAAAAGACGCTTTTTGAAGCATAGTGGAACCCCCTCATAAGTAAATGTCAGCGTTTCATTCTTCTCCTGCAAAGCGATCACGTATATAAACGGCAAATAGTGGTCAAACTTTTATACTGCCCGGTGAGGCTCTCTATTCAGGTATTTAGTGCCGTTTTGGAAAGGTATTTAAGAGATAAAATACGATAAAGGAAAAAAGGAAGAGCTTTTTAAGGATAGGAGGGATATGTAGGTTTGGTTTATAGGCCGCCCGAAGTGGTGGGTTTAGGGATTACCATGATATTTCTTGCAGCCTTCGATTTTTTGAACGGATTTTATCAGTTATTTTATGTTATGAGTTTGAGTATGGTTCTCTTCCCCTTTACTTATCCGATTTTTCCGTCTTTCATTTTGCAGTTCATTATTGATGTTGTGCTCTTGGTTGCTGCGGTGGGTATCCTTAGCATGACCCGTTGGGGTTACTATACTGCTTTAGTTTCTTCTGTTATTCTGATCGCATTGTCTCCTCTTCTCCTCATATTCGTATTTACTTTAATAATCAAAGTTTTTATCAATTTGGGTAGCTTAATTTTTTTAATTATTGGAATAATAGCTCTTGTCTACCTTGCTGGCGACGCAAAGTACGCGTACCCCATATAAAAATCAAGAAGTGGTTCTTCAAAAATAATTTCATTAATCAAAGGGTATTGTGAATAAGCAGGTTTTATAATAGTAAGTTAGGCTAAATATGAGAAAAGTGGAGTTTGATGCAGAGCAGTAACTATTATTCATTGAACCAAAATAACCTAATTTCCCCAAACTTGGAGATGTTTTAATATCTGTGACTTATTTGTTTACTGTTTTGAATTTCCTGTATATCTCATGAGGATATTGATTTAAGCAACATCGCATTATCCGTAAAAACGTTATCGGAGATTATCTCAGGAAGAGGTGTAGTTTAATGATGAGAGTATACGTTGATACTTCGGTTTTTGGAGGGTGTTTTGATACTGCGTTTGAGGAATGGTCTAACAAACTAAAGGAAGAGTTCAAGTTGGGTTTAAAAATAGTTGTAATTTCAGATTTGACATTAAGAGAACTTGCGGAAGCACCACAAAATGTTAGAAGCTTGGTTGATGAAATACCTGAAGAACATAAAGAATATGTCACTCTGGATAATGAGGCGAAAATGTTAGCGGGTCATTATATCGAGGAAGGCGTAGTAAGTGAGGGCTATATGGTAGATGCACAGCACATAGCCATAGCAACGGTTAATAGGGTTGATGTTTTAGTGAGTTGGAACTTTAAACATATAGTGAACCTGGTCAAGATTAGACTTTATAATTCTGTAAACCTTAAATATGGCTATCCCCTATTAGAAATTAGAAGTCCGAGGGAGATTATCCATGAACGATAAAAAATTTGATGCAGTAGGGATGATGAGAGAAATTCGAGATAAATTGAGTAGAAGGTATGCCAAAGATCCAGAAGCTGAGAAAAGAGATTTAGAAGCTATAAGGAGAAAGTACGGGATAAAGGAGAGGGAGCGAGGGAAATTGGCATCGCATCAACAACCTGCCCAAACTCCGACATGAACTACCATCTCTGTAGAAAAATGCTAGGATTGAAAAGCAAAACTGTTCGAGTTATTTACGGGCATTGCAATCCAGTTTTTAATTGGTGAAAAGACCGCTGCCCTGATATATATAACTAGACACTAATTGTCCTTTGATGTGTTCTTGTTACTTCATACATCTCTCTATCAATATTATAACCATACTATTCATTGAACAAAACTAACCGAATTTCTCTCTTTAGGGGTTTGTTTTACTTTCTTTGACTTATTTGTTTATCGCTCTGAATCCCTTTGGTGTTTCTTCTACCATTTCTTTCGCTATTAGTCTTTCTAATTGTTTTTGCATGGATATTCTTTCCATAAGTTTGAAAGCCTCAACGGGTTCCGGGAACTTTCTATATATGATTGCTTGGTTCACAATCTCTTCCAGCGTGTGCTCCTCTCTTAGAAAGTTTAACAGTTTCTCTTCTCTCTGATAGATAATGTTAAGGTACCAGTCGAGTTTATTTCTTATCTCGTCTTCTCCTCTGAAAACATCGCCCTTATGACTCGTGACCGCTATTTCAAGCTTCATTTTTTTAAGCTTCTCAATGGAGGCGATGAATTCGTCCACATTACAATCAAGAGCCCCGTACCACGGTCCGAAGGAAGTAAAATCAATGTCCGCAAGAAAAATCAGCTTCTCCTCGGGTATCAGGAGGCAGCAGTGACCGTGGGAGTGCCCAGGAGCGTGAATGACCTTCACCCTGTTTTCACCCAAGTCAAAGACGTATCCATCCTCAAATTCTAAGTCCACTCTGCCATTGCGAAGGTGCAGAACATCGTTTAAAATGTAGTCCATAAAAGCCTCTGCACCTGAACCCTTAAGACCATATATTTCTTTTAATAGGTCGAGGTTTCTTATGGCGGGGGCGTCCAGTTTATGTGCGCAAATCTTACTCTCCTCAAAGTAACGGTTGCAAGCCACATGATCCTCGTGGCAGTGAGAATTAATAACTAGGTCTATGTTGTACTCCTTGGCGGTTCTTTGGGCTAGACCGGACTCGATACCGGTGTCTATTAATGCTTTCACTTCGTCGTTGATGAGAAGAGAATTGGAGTAGGGGTACCTTCCCTTGGACTCCGCCTGTATGAAAATAATGTTGTCGTTAAGAGGAATGTATGACAAGCCTTTTGTCTCCCTCTTTAGAGGTTCAGTGTTTTTCCTGAAATATGGATTTAAACCTAATAAATAATACGCTTTTAGTAAGAAAAGGATAACATTTGTTAATTATATTACCGGAACTCGTACTTGACATCTCCGAATAGGTATAGGGGGATTGCTATTGCCATTATTATTGAAATCGCCAACTCTATTGAAGAGATCAAGAAAGGGAAGGGAATGTAGTTCGATGCCTCAGTAAGTAGACTGGTGAGGGAAAATAGCACCATAGGAATGTTTATATTGAAAGGGTAGTAGCTGAAACCGGATTTGGAGGGGAATGCTAAGAAGAAGATAAAGAAGGAGACGAGGATTAGTATGCAGTAGATTATGGTGATTACCCGTGCCCAGTTCCTCATCCGAAAAAGCCCCCAAGCTACAAAGAAGAGCACGACGCTTAAAACCAGATAGAATATCACCTGAGCTGAGAACATCCCAATCGCTAACTGGAAGTCTACATACCGTCCTAAAAACATCTGAGCTATGAATCCAAAGACAAACGCCCAGTCACCGCTGAAAAGGGGCACCAACAGCAAACCCGACGCGATGTTCAAAATTCCATTGAAAAGTAAAGATGCAGAATTAGCTAGGATATACCAATAGCCGATTGCAGTAACCACACTCCCCGCGGCAAAAAGTAGTAGAATTATCACAATTACTTTTACACCCATTGATTCGTAATAGGAAATCCATGTCACTGCCTATGTTTGTGATTTATGCGTTCTCATTAATTAATCTTTAGAAGTTTGCAAGGAATTTAGTTCAGTGAGGTTTCCTCTAATTTTGGATGTTCAATTTTTAGAAATATTATTCTGTAATTCAATTTTTGGTTCTAATTCTACTTATACGCTAAGTCAACCACAGCGCGAAAAAGACAGAAGGGTAAATTTTGCTTGAGAATAAGGGGCGCTGCTCAGGGTGATTTTTCTTCCAAAAGGCTACTCAAAGTTCAATCCTGCTGGGGAGTGTTAAGTAGACAAGGAACTCTGGTCGTATGTGTTATCTACTCAAGCTTGCCGAGACGAAGAAAATTTTGGCAAAATAATTCAGAACAAGAAGGCTCAAACTAGATTTAGCCAAATACTTTTGTCGTTCGCGAACCAATTAGGGAATTCTTCTTTTGATAATCCCTGATTTTTGTTTTACATAGTGCCATGGAAACAAGATTACAATCGAGGTCCTCCACCGACTCACCATCGCATTCACACACATGTCTAAGTCCCTCTCTTCTTATTCTGCCGGTGATTGTTTGGGGTGTGAGTAGGCGGTTTAGGAAGTCCTCGAGTATGTTTTCGAGGCTGGTTTTCTTCCAGCGGCTGGTGATTGTGCCTTTCACGGAGGAGGCGAAGGTGGTTGAGGCGCACTGGACTGCTATGTGGAGAGAGACGATCCATCCGGGGTGCTTGTCCTTTTGTCTTTTCGGGGACAGGTAGCGTAGTACTTCAACCGCTCCTTTTGGGAGAAGCCCAGCGTCGATTATGGTTTCTAGGGCTTTCCCGAGAGAGAGCTCTCCTCGAGGGCTGCTGGTGGTTGAGGTTTCGGGGTTCTCTCTGTGTGTGTGATTATCAGGGTGATCAGGAGAAAGATTATTATGCTTTTGAGAAGTATTTCTATCATTTTTTATCGCCTAGGGTAAGGTGCCTTTACTCCACGATAAGTGTGTCCTACCCCCAAAAAACTCATTTTCAAATACTGTAAATATAAAAAGCCTTATTATTAGAGATCACAAACAATTGGTAGGGATACGGGTTAATGAAGGTGGTTTTAATATGAGTCTTAATCCAAGAATGACTTTGATCGGTGGAATAACTGGTCTTGTGGGAATGATTACTGCGTTTATCGGCATAATCGGTGGGGCATTCCTTTATGGAGGATCGAGCTTTAGACCCTTTTTCATTCGCGAACCGTTTCCCATATTTTTACCTTGGCCCAACACGGGTATTAGTATAGTGGTTCAACACGTAAGCGAGCTCGGCATCGGTCCCACATCTTTCATGTTTAATACGGGTTTGATCATAGCGGGCATCCTTGCTATACCCTTGCTCATATGTCTTATCAAACCATTGGGAAACACTTGGGTGGCTAAGATAGGTGTTGCTTCGGGTATAGTTGCTTTCATAGGTCTCATCGGGCTAGCTGTCTACACCGAATATACCAACTACGCCATCCACATCCTCTTCTCAAACGTTTTCTTCATATTCATCGCCATCTCTATTGTTCTCATCACCTACGCTATGCGCTCAACGTCGTTTTTCACATGGGTACACATATGGCTCGGAATAATCTTTGTAGTAGCGGACTTAATTTTCTTCGCACTAATGTTCATAGCCGGTTTCAGCGCAATTATGGAATGGACGGTGGTCTTAATAATACTGGTCTGGGCTTTCGCAATATCGGTTCAAATGTTGCTAAAACGAGAAGAAACAACAATTTAACAAAATATTAAAAGTGCAGCGGTTCCCGCTGCATACTACTCTTTTTTTAGTAAACTTTACCCACCCGTTCTATCCTCACAAAAGGGAAGAATATTTCCTAAAAACCGGGACGTGTTACATTCCTATAATACAAATAGAAGATAAAAAGGGTAAAACATGCTCATTAAGAAAAAGATAATCTTCTTTCAAATCTTCATCATAGACTAAATGTTTATATCTGAGAGTAAAAGGTGATATGAGCTTGAAAGGTGCCTAACTTAAATCGTAATGGTCAAAACAAATTCGGCCGTAGGACTAATTTTTGGTCTCATTTCCAGTGTAATTCTTCCTTTTTTCGGTGGTTTAACAAATGGTTAGTCTAGGTTAGTTTACAATATGCTTGCTTAATTCCTCGGATTCTACAGTACAATCGTTTTATGTGTCTAACTATGTTTGCAAGGAATACCTGTTCTGCTTCCCAGGTACGCCTCAATATTTGCTGTCTGGAGAGGTATGCTCTTAGTTCAGAGAGTTCCTTCTTTGGAGTAAGGATTACGTATACGGGGATACCGATTGCCAAGAGTATGAGCCCGATAATTATTTCCAAGAGTTTAATCTGGGTTAAGAGGTATACGCAGCAAGCGGCTCCGAGTATCGCTAATATTAAACTTCCGCGAAATCCTTTAGTAGCTTTGGGACTCTTTTTACGGAGAATCGGTGAGGAAATGCAGGTTACCAGATAAGCTAATGCTAGGAAGAAAACCGCTGAGGAGATCAATTGGTTTAGGTTCCCTAAAATAGAAGCTATAATAGCGGTTGCACTCTGGATGATTAGCGCAATGTAGGGAGTTTTAAAACGTCGGTGGAGTTTAGCGAAAGCCTTGGGAAAAAGTCCGTCCAGAGCCATAGCGTAGCTAATCCGGGAGGTGCCCAGCATTCCCGTTTCATTAGCACCTGAGATAGCAAGCAGCGCACCTACACCTATAATCCCCGTTGCTAAGGCAACCGTCCATGGCGGTGGAATACTTTGCAGTAATGCTTGATAGAGGCTGTCTCCACTCGCGATTACTGTCAGGTAGGGATTGGTTCCCGATATGATTTTAGTCGCTTCTGTGAGGGGTGTCGAGATGTTTCCCAGCTGGTACCAGGGAACGACACTTAGAATTATGAAGTTTATAGCAAAATAGAATACCGAAACTATAAGCACACCCGAAATGATTGCTCTGGGAATAGTTTTTTCAGGCTTCTCTATCTCATTCGCGGGAATGGTAGAATGCTCAAACCCGGCGAAAGCCCAAATAATTAAAATCAAAGCGCTGCCGAATTGGGAGTAGCCCAGAGGAGCGAAAGGAGTGAGATTAAAAACAGTCATAGAAAAATTCGATATACTGTAAACCAGTCCTAGTGCTATAAAGAGCAGTAAGGGGCCAAGTTTCCCAATAGTCAGAATATCATTAACCCTGCCGGCGACCTTTGTCCCCAAAATATTGGTTAGGGTTAAAAACGCTACAAAAACTATCTTTACTATTATTTGTTCAAGATTTGTTAAAGGGATAAAATATTCCAGATATTTTACGAAAGCCACGGGGAAAACCGCCAGCGAGAACCACTCCGCAAGCCAAAACGACCATCCCACAGTAAATCCGGCGAATTTTCCCAAAGCATTTTTCGCAAAAGCGTAAGGGCCGCCAACCACGGGAGAGAGCGTAACACACTGCGCAAAATTTAGAGCAATAATCAATATAATAACTCCGGAAGCAACCCAAACCAGCAGAGAAGCTGGTCCTACAAGATTAGCCCCGAAAGAAGCCGCGATGAAGATATCCGCACCAATCATTGCTCCAATAACCAGATTTGTAACGTCGAAAAGAGTAAGCTTCCTCTCCAGTTCCACTCTTTCCTCTTCCACAGAAACATCTCCTTAAAACCTGACTTTCCAGTCAAGAGGCGAACCACTATTCTAACCCTACGAAAGAGTAAATACTATTAGGAATCCACAAATGAAGGGGTCAATTTGAAAATAATAGTACTTAGCTTTTGACCATATTATTAACTTTTCCACAAGCATAACTCATCTGAGTGGGTAGAGTAAATTTATAAGATTGTTTTAAGTGAAAGTGGTTAAAACAAGTCCGCGTCTTTTGAGGTAGCTTGTATGTTCGAAAAGTTACCCGACAAGAAGCAGGTTATCGAGTACGACGATTCAGGTGTGATTCCCGTTTATTATTATCCCGACACAGATTACCTGTTCCAGAAGATGGGGGTAGCAACAATCGACATGGCTCTTTTGCACCAAAAGGACTTGGCACTGGATGTGGGGTGCGGGATAGGAAAAGAAGCTGGTATAATAGCTGACAGAGGGGCGAGAGCGGTGGGAATCGACCCCTCCAAGATTATGGTTAAAAAGGCAAAGGACTGGTTGCGGTCAAACAATCAAGAAGTAAGCCTCGTACGGGGGACGGGTGAGTACCTGCCATTTAGAACTAACTCGCTTGACGTGGTAACCTGCAAGGGAGCCATGGACCACTTCGCCAGCCCCAGGGCAACCATGAGAGAATTCGCGCGAGTCCTCAAGCCTAAGGGAAAAGCGGTAGTATCCCTGGCAAACTTTGAGAGCCTAGGCTTCAAAATGGCAAGAAGAATACACGCCCTAAGAAGGAAACTGAAGCTCGTGGGCGACGGCCCAACACCCTGGGATGTCCCGAAAGATCACACAGTCCGATTTGACTACTTAGTTATAAAAGCGTACATGGACGGGGTTCTAAAAAGAAGCGGAATGAGGGGTTTGTCCATGTTTTGGAACCTTCATTACTGGGGTAGAACCTTAAACGTTCTTCCCAAGAAAGTTTCCTGGACCATACTACAATTCGTGGATAACCTCGCGAAACGGTTTCCCATGATGGGAGACGTAATAATCGCCCGCGGAACACCCATAAAAGAAAATGATCAAAAAGGGAAATTATAATGCAAAAATTTTGACACAAATCACGGGAATCCAATGCCTTTCAACTAGCTTGATTGCTACCACTATCTCGTATTGATACAAACAACAAGCATTTTCTAAGATTTTTAAAATAGTTTTTCCTAGCAGTTGGCTCTGCGTACTACCTTTACATGTCACGTAAACTATTTTCTGGTTCTAGAAAAAATTTTCTCCGAATATTTGCCCTTTTTTTCGATGCGATCATTTTCTGGAAGCCTTTAATGCGAAACCAAACCGCTCGCATAACATAGCATAAAGGCAATCCAAAATTTAAATGATAAGTTGTTCTGGCTGATGCTATTTGAACAATTGAAGGGTTTGGCATTAATCGGTAAATCCCTGGTTTTGCACCAGTTTTGAGGGTGACACAGCCAATTTTTTCATCTTTATAGGATTATTTTTTACAGCCGCCAAACGTTCGATTCACATTCGTAGAAACGTCAAAGACTCATTAAGCATTCGGAGCTTCTGGAGAAAGGAGCTTCATAACAATAAAAAAAATAAGAAAAGAGTGTATGGTTTGCTAACGTTAATCTAGGAGATTATATGTTTCTGGAGGAGTAGAAGACTACGGCCCAGAGTATGAAAGCCACGAATATCAGTCCGAATCCAATGAGAGCCATTATGTCTCCGAGTATCCCTAAGATGTATGGGAAGAAAAGGCAGGCACCTATAATGCTCAGGATTCCTGCGGCTACGGAAGCCGAAGAATTGGCGGTCGCATCTCTTACAACGATACTGGCTGTACCCATCAGGATGAAGGCAAGCGCTAGAATTATAAAACCTATCCAGATAAAGAGATAATTCGGCTCAGAAGCTCCTATTGTTACTGGTGTCATTAGCATATTTCCCAGAAGTATAAGTAAGCCTCCAAGCACGCCTCCAATGATTCCGAATATGAGGCCCACTACGCCCATGGCTCCTCCACCCGCTTTGTACACGCCGTAGAAACCCACACCGGTGAGAATGCAACTCACAATGAGAAGTACACCCAGTAATAGTGAAAACACAAAGAATAACGCCAAGGAACTAGTCGGCGTAGCCGCCACCATCAGAATCATTAACAAATAATACCCTAAGTAATTATGCATGAGTAAGAAAATAAAGCCAAATTCATAAAATTGTATTGCGAAATTAATGTACGTCATTAATGCAGCATATAGTAGTATGTCTATTATGCACCATATTACCCCTATGCCTGCGGTTATGGTTCCTATTATTCCTCCAGCTGTACCGGTTAGCAGCGCTCCTCTAGACAATTTCCTCTCACCTTTTATCCCAATATTTTATTTTGCCTAGTTTTCGTTCATCTTCTATATTAAGTTTGTGGTGTGTATCATGAGCTTGGCGTGAAGTGAGAGGTGTAGTTTTTGAACAATGTGTATGTGTTTTTTGTTCATTGACCGCGTATCAACAAGGCTTCGTACGTATTCTTTCTTAATTCCAAGACTTACGAGAGGAGTTGAGGAAAAACGGTTTTAAAATACCAAAAACATTTACTCCTTACATTGTGCCCATGAGTTTTATGGAAAATTTTATTAATTCCGCGATTCTTCTTCTGTGGAAGGATTTGGGCACATCTCCTTGACGACCAATAAACAGTGTTTAGAGCTGTTTTTACTGGTTGGAAGTCGAGGCCGGTAGGAGAAGAAGGACGGTCTGCGCAACCCTTTCGAGTTAAGCTGGAGGTTATGTATGTCATCTGCACCATCTGTGTTGGATTATGCCAGTCTGCTGGGACTGGGCTCACTGCTTTCAGCAGCGGTCGGTTCAGCTCTTAAATGGTATTTTGACCGTAAATCGCGACAGGCTGAGGTATTTAAGAGGACATTTGAACGCTTCTCTGATCTAACAGCCCAGTACTATCTGCCTATGGCAGTTGAAGGCGGTAGAGCCGGGCGACTGTTAAGACAACTCGCCGCGCCGAAAAAGCCGGAACCCCAGTACGTTTTTTACACTCTGTCCCGTTTTCAGATGTATGTTCTCCGCTACGTTCAAAGCGGGGGAGGATACCTTATGCGCAATTTGAAAGACGAGAGAATCCAGGCGAATTTGTACTTCAGAGCCTTTGTACAGATGCCCTTCACGGAAACCGACATTGCGGTAATGCAAGACTCCGCTGAAAACTGCAATAGGTACATGCTGTTTAAAAATAAACTGGAACACTCCTCTCCCAACGCTGAGGGAGAAGTAGAACTGAAGAAAGCCTATGAACGATTCGCCAAATGGATAAAGGATAAACCCCACAGTGTGCAGAGCTCCGGAAAATATCTCCAACACTACAGAGACTACCTCATGAGAAACATAACCAGCTTGTACTCCGGATGGTACACCAAAACCTCACTCTCGGAATCCTGCAAAGAAACCGTCAAAAAGATCCAAAAGCAGATTAAAAAAACAGAGCGAAAAATAGAAGCCGAACTAAAAGAAGCCAGCATAGACATAGGAAAACCGAAAAAGAAAACCAAGAAGTCGACAAAAAAATAATTTTTTTAAAAATAATTTAATGCGTTGCATGTCAGGTTAATACCTGTCTATTTTTTCTGCTTTTTTAAAGAAGAGTGTGACTTCTCTTTTGAACTCCTCGAAGTCTTTAAGATTTTCTATGAGCATTTTTTTAAAATTCAACTATTAAAGATGCCCCCCGAACGTTCAATTTAAAAAGCTACTTTTCGGAACCATACTTTTCCCCTGCGATTAGAGCCGCACCAAGAGCTCCGACAACCTGAGGATCGATTGGTAGTTTCTTTACTTCTATTCCCAGCTTCTTTTTTATCGCCTCTATTACTCCAGTGTTTTTGGCCACTCCTCCCGTTAGGGTGATGTCTTCCTTCAGCCCCACTTTGTGGACGAGGGATACTATTCTGCTGGCTATACCTTCATGGATTCCCGCTATTATGTCTATCACTTCCACTCCCTGAGCGATGAGGCTTATGACCTCCGTCTCTGCGAATACGCTGCACTGACTAGTTATTACTGCGGGGTTTTTGGATTTGCTGGAGAGTTCTCCAAGTTTGTCGAGGTTTACCTCTAAGGCTTCGGCCATGACTTCAAGGAATCTTCCAGTTCCTGCGGCGCACTTGTCGTTCATTGCAAAGTCGAGGATTCTTCCCTCATCGTCTATTCGGATTACCTTGCAGTCCTGTCCCCCCACATCTATCACGGTTCTAATTGATGGAAGCAGCCAGTACGCTCCCTTCCCGTGGCAGCTGAGTTCCGAGACGTTTAGATTCGCGAATGGAACCTTCATCCTCCCATAGCCCGTGCCAACAATGAAGCCTATATCCTTTGATTTTAAACCGGCTTTTTCGAGTGCGGAGTCCATAGCGTTCTGTGAAGTTTTTTCGGGCTTAATGGTTGAGGGTACTATACTGTAGGAGAGGATTTTGTTTTCTTTCATGATTAGTGCTTTGCCGGTTAGAGAGCCGATGTCGCATCCCGCAACTATCATTGGTTACACCCACCCAGCCTTCACATTACATTATGGTTGTGAAGAATTGCTCGATTCGGGCTTGTATGTTTCCGCGGGGTACTGGTCTGGAGTCCATGGTGTCTACCTCGAAAGCGAGGGTGGAAATTCCCAGTTCTTTACGTAGCGCCTCTGCTAAGAGCTTTATTAGGCCCCAGCTGTGTTTACAGGACATGTGCCCCGAGAAAATGGCGCAGTCCGCTTTGTACTCTTTACACATTTTTATGTAATCGTCTATGTAGTACTCGGCGGGTCCCCGGCACTGCCTTGCCATGGGCATATCCAGAACCTTTTCTGCTAGGCCTTCGTATATTTTCTCGGTGCTGGAAGTGTTTATGGGTTTGGTGATGAAGTAGCCCAGCATATCCATAACCACTACTGCGCCGAACTTTTCAGCCATCCAGAGAAATAGGTCGGGTGTGAAGAAGACATGCGTGTACAGCCACACCGCTCGTATTTTTTCGTTGGGAATCGCTCCCTCTTTTCTCTTCACCTTTTCGGCTGCTTGGTTCCTTATGTATTTGGCGTATTCGACGCACTCGGGCTTTCCGGCGCTAGTTAGCTCCACTATGTAGTTATTGAAGGGCATCAAACTTGGGAGAGGACAGGGAACCGCTTTCATCAACTCGTTGACTTCTAGAATGTTCTCCTGAGCCTCGTTTGATAGCTCCACCACCTCTTTAAGTTTTTCCGGGTTCAGTTCTCGGCCGGTCTGTTTCTCAAGCCATGTAACCATGTTCTCTATTTGTTTTGTGAGGTATGGTAATGTTTTCTCGTCGTAGAATTGTGATTGGGGATCATAGTGCCAGTAGGGGACATCGATGGGAAAGGATGGAACTCTGAACAGGTTATCGTATATCTGGTACTCGATGTTGAGGGAGTCGCACGGCTGAGCAGCATAAACTATGTAGTCGGGTTTGGGAGCGTCGCCCTTAAGGTAGCTTCCAATCAGGGGCTTCTGAGCGTTGCACAGTTCTTTGGGGATTCCCGCTTCCTCCGCAATGTCTATGTAGGGCTCATTCATAGCCAATCCGGTGGCTGCCAGTCCAACCGATAGAGCTTCCTGACAGAGGGGGAAGACATCCATGGCGTAAAATATTTCGGGTGTGAAGCAGAAATTGTACAAAAGAGTCTTCTTTCCCTGGTTTTGGTAATTAAAGTAGTCACCCAGATATGAGGATAAACACTTCACCGCCTCCGGGTGATAAATGTTTGGAATCGGGTTATCCTTAATAAAGTTGAACAGCTGCATCAGAGTTTCAATCATTGCGGATCCTTTTTGTTTTTGTTTTTGTTCACTCATATTATGTTCGCCTCGATTCAATACTTTCTAGGAAGGCTTGAACACGGGTTTTCATAGCCTCCGCACCACTCAAAATATACTCTCTCTCAAGCTCCAGAAAGGGAACCCCCCGCTCCCTCAACTCCCTCCTAAACATGAAGCACTCTCCTCCCCAAAAATCGCAGAACTTCATCCTCTGAAAAATCACTCCCTCCACATCAAACTCCTTAACGGTGTCGAGAACATATCGGAGTCTTGTATCATGCTCACCTATCATTCGAGCGCAGGGCACCTTCTTAAGATACTTCTCCGCCAGGTTAGAAATGGGGTCGCCCTTCTCCTTAACCAAATCCCAGAAATATCGGGAACCGAAGCACAGGGCATCCGCCACCACCAATCCCCCCATGTCCTCTATCGTCTGTATGTATTGGGGGGCATCTAGAAGACTTCCCACTATCATAAGTCTCGCCCGGTAGTCGGAGTATCCTTCCCTCTCCAGCAGCTCATTGAGAAGCTGGTTTAAAAGCAGCTTGAGTTGATGTTTCGGAATAGCGGTGCCCGCTGTTATAACCGACAGGAACTCCGAACCGCTAATCTTGGGGCTACCGTTCTTTCTCATATCGTAGAGTTCCTTCAAGAGTTTACGGGTATCATTGTAGACCATTATTGAATCCCGGAGCTTTTCTTCCGAAATGTCAATTTTAAAGTAATTCTCCAAACTCTTTTTTAGTACTGTTATCTCGTGTTTAAAGGCTTCCAACGCTTCATCGCTAATCATTCGGGGAACCTGAAGGAAGTGCTTAAAGGGTGTCCCCACCTTGTGCTTCCAAACATCGTAGCCTCTCCGAATATGGTCGCAACTATTACAGGAAATGATACCGTCAAGAAAATGATACTGCTTCTCCAAAGCCAATTCCAGACTGCAACGCACAAAGGAGCAGTTAAAACTCGAAAGATAAGCATCAGCCAGAGAAGTCTCCCTACAACCTACCGCTCTAATCCTCACAGGGAGAATGTCAGCAGCATAAACAACCTCCTCTGGAACATGAGTACAAAAATAGCCCAGAATATAGCCCTTATCCTTCCACGAATTAATCCAAGAATTAGAAATAGAATGAGAAGCCTCAATAAAAAGCTGCAAGGTTTTCATAATTTTTCTCTCCCAAATTAGACAGCCTCAGAGACATACTAAAGAATAGAATAGGATGAGAAGTTTATTAAACTACTTCCAGTTTTCGCGGGGGCATCCCTCCTATCTCTGCCTCATGCGTCCGGAGACGCTTCAGCTTCACGGAGACGTTTCCGTCGTACGAAAACTCCCGTTAAATCTCGGAGCCGCATTTAGTCGTTAGTCGTTTTTAATTTATCTACCAGTAAATCCTAATTCCGATATGAATCTTTCAATGTCTTCAGGACTGACCCATATTACTCTCTTCTCGGTGATTATGCGTATTCCCTTTCTGAATCTGTTACAGTAATTATTGGGGGAGTACTTTCGAAAAACTACTCCTGGAATAGATTCAACTTTTTCGACACCCTTTACTTCGTCCAGTGACACACTTCCCTTGCTTAGATATCCAAGTCTCATCCAAAGTTTCCCATTCTCAATCCGATACTCCGTATCATAAGCTGCATGGATAACCATTCCCAAAAGTAAAACAAATGGAGGGTAAAAAATAAATAAATAACCAAAATTAAACCTTGCTCCAAAGAGAGAATAAAAGCCACGCTCCTCCGAAATGAATAAAAACAACAAAAAAATAGCTCCTAGCACAAATATATACAATGAGACTAAAAATTTGCTAGGCTTCGGTTTATCCACATACACCATTTTCGTTCACCCATTTATATTGCTAGAGTGACTACAGAAATTTTGTTATGTCTTTTCCAGTTTTTGGAAAAAGGCTTTTTCTCCTCCTTACCCTAAGGGAGCCCTTTAAACAGCGGATCTCCCCCGTTAAACCTCAGAGCCACATTTAGACGTGAGACTTATCTACCAGTCTTTAATCCTAATTCCGATATGAATCTTTCAATGTTTCCGGGACTGACCAATATTATTCTATTCTCTGTGATTATGCGTATTCCATTTTTGAATCTGTTACTGTAAAACCTATTGGCAATGAAATGCCCCGGTTTTCCTCTAATAAATTCCAATTTTTCGATACTCTTTATTTCGTCCAGTGATACACTTCTCTTGCCTATGTATCCATGTTTCATCCAAAGTTCTCCGTTCTCAATCCGGTACTCCGTATTATACGCTGCATGAATAGCTATTACAACAAGTAAAAGCAGCGGAAGGTAATAAATAAGAAATACAATAAACAGATTTCTTAAATCTTGTTCCCAAGGGAAAAAAATAGAAGTAACTTCTAAAGCTACTGGTCTCAAAAAGGTAAAAAGTATTAAGAATTCGGCCGGCAAAATTAAAGCTACTATTATAAAAAATGAGAGATAACCGTTGCCAGGCTTCGGTTTATCCACATACACCATTTTTATTCACCCATTTATGCTGTTCTAGTGATTCTAGGAATTTTTATCTTATTGGGTTTTTGGGAAAAAGGCTTTTTTTCGGCTTCTTTACCGAAAAGGAGCCTTTAAACGGCGGATTCTATAGCGGGTTTCAGACCAGATTATCAGAAACACGATACATAATTTGGGAAGCGGAACATAAGTGTTTTACGGCGTCCCATAGACTCTTGTTCTCTCAGTCTATTCCCTTCTCGCTTTTTTATTTCTCTTCGATTCCGCCTTAAAGTTTCTTCCACTATGCCCTACTTTCAAATTAGCTAAACTTGACGCATTAAAAAATTAAGATAAGAAGAGCAATAAAAATATTTGTCAAAAGATTAAGGGAAGTTGACCAAACACACCAATCTGGTTTAACGTTTGGAGATCTCTGAGTAAGATAAGACCTAAGATGGCTCTCTTTTCCTCAAACAATAGAATTATTAATAACGTTCTCAATATTCCCAATCAAGTTGAACATTCGCTGCAAAAATATATAACATATTTATAAAAAGAGTTGAGACACGCAAAGATTGCTAACCTTGAACGAATCAAATATTAGCCAAGCTATAAGGGCGGGGAACAAACATGGAGGATACAGAGAAAAAAGTCATAAAAATAGTAGGTAAAGCAATCATTCTCCTTTTTGCAGCAATCCTTATTGTCTTTTTCATGTTCGTGTACCAACGAATTCAGACCGGCACTCATATTATTGAAATAGCCATGGCATACATTGGAGGTGCACTTGTATCAAACGCCTTAATTCGAGCTTTACTAGCTTATCGCATTTACACAGCTAACACAGCTATGCAATCAGATATATTACTCTATGTTCTCCTTGCTCTGTTCTTCGTTATTTTTATTATGTGTTTCTCTCTGGCGATTTACCTTAAATATATTGAGTATGAGAGGATTAGAGCTTCTGCTTTAGAACCTGTTGTTCCAGATTCGGCTTTATGGAAGTCGAAGCAAATATGCTTGTTCTGCGGCTCAGAGATTCCCGAAAACACTGAAAACTGCCCCAGATGCGGTAGAGCCAGGGCGCAGTGCTCCGTGTGCAACGAGGATATCTTTTCAGAAGATCGACCGGTTAAGTGTCCCCATTGCGGAGCTCTGAGCCACAGAGAACATCTAGCGGAGTGGATTAGGGAGAAAGGCTCCTGCCCGAAATGCGGGGGAAAACTAAAAGAAATAAGAATAATAGGCGTCGCTCCAAAGTCGAAGTGCCTGTTCTGCGGATTCGAGCTTCCAGAAAACGCCGAGTTCTGCCCCCACTGCGGAGAAGCCATAGCGAAGTGCTCCATCTGCCAGGAGGACATAATTTCGGGAGATAAGTATATCAAATGCCCCTACTGCGGCGTCCTGAGTCACAGAGATCACCTATTAAGATGGATCAAGAAAAAGGGGTACTGCCCCAATTGCAGGCAGAAACTGAGAGAAACAGGAATCGTTTAGAATGCTTTTTCTTTAAATTAAAAGGGCTAATCCTTGCGTTTGTGTCTTACATATTGTGTGTTGACTATTCCATTTCCAGATTTCCTTTCTCTTCAACTCACCGTAAAGCTTCACTCACTATGCCTATCTTTCAAATTAGCTAGACTTGACGCATTAAAAAAATAAGATGATAAGAAGTTCAATAAAAATGTTTGTACAAAAACCCCGTTAAACCCCTAGCTGTTACATTTAAGAATAGAGAAAACGGGCAACGTACCTAATACCGGGGTTAAGCAGGCTCCAAAAACGACGCTTCTCTACAGCTGGCAGTTGGAGAAGCAGCTATCCAAGCAAGCAAATTGACGCCCTTAAATTGGGGGGGGGTCGCGGCGGTAGTTTCTGATGCGGTTATTAGGGTTTATGTGTCTGGTGTGAGGGGGATTCTCTTTAAGCTTGGCACCTTGTTGAAGGCTTCGTCGTCTGACACTACCACTCCGTCTAGTTTTAGGGTTGAGGCTGCTATTAGACTGTCGAAATAGGTTAGCCCGTATTTTTCCTCTATTTCAGCTTGCTTAATTATGAGATGCGTGTTGATGGTATGAGCTTCTTTCACTCCCTTACCTTCGAGTATGTATCTTAGCGATTCTACTGCGGACGCCACCTCGCCGGCTTTCTTCCCCCTTGACCTTAGAACTACTTGAAACTCTAGTATGGCGGTGTCAGGGACCCTTAAGCCATTAATTGTTAAGGCTTTCAGAGCTGCGCTATGCTTCCTGTCGTTCGGGTTTAGAGCGAATAATAGCTCAGTGTCGGCGGCTGGCATCCTTAAGCCACTCCTCCGCCCTCTTCTCGTCCTCCTCTTCACTGTAGGGTTTGTCTATGACCTCCGCTAGAACCTTGAAGGGGTCTGGAGAAACGGGCTCCAATACTATGCTGTTACCCTCAACTCGCACCTTGAGCAAATCTCCCTCCTTCACACCCACAATTTTCCTGATCTTCGCGGGAATCACCACCACATGCTTTTTACCGACAACTACCACATCTTCTGACACTACAATTCACCAGACTAACCATATATTCTAACCATATTAAATTTTCCGAACAATAATTATTTCTAACGAAAATGTTAGAGGCGTCCAAGGGCAACTGAGGAACTTCTTTTGCAAGCCCACTTATTTGGACACCAACACTGGTCAGAACTATCATCTTTCAATTTTCGTTACTGAGGAACTGTTTTTGCAAGACCTTATGCACGTATCCAGTGTTAAGGGAAGTTGACTAAACACACCAGCTAGTCCAACGGAAATAAAATCAATAAAAACCTCATAACTTTGGGTTCATTCATAGTTCGTTATTCATATCTGATTAGTTTTGACACCCCTATTTTGAGGGAAAGATACGCCGCTACAACGCCTATGATGATAGCCGCCAAAATTCCGAATGCCTCTGGTATTATGGGAAACTGGGAGTAGATTGACAGAATCAGATTGGAGAGGTACGGGAAGAATTGAATTATACCATTCAGAACATTGTAAGAAAGGATCACGTTTATGATCCATGGAAACAGGGCGAATAGCACCATGAGGCTTCCTACTATTGAAACTATAACTCCGATTATGGTGGAGTTCAAGAGATGCCCCCGGTTACCGTATTGTAGAACGGGTCGTGCACTGTAAACCCCTACCGATATGGCACAGCTTACAAGAACTACAAACATCATAATGGGAACCAGCACTTGGATGCCCGGGCTCTGACTCCCCAAAACCATTTGAAAGACTATTCCCGAAGCCAGTCCTAGCGGCAATCCGACTATGAGCATTTCCACAAACTTTGAGCGAACCAGTAATTCCACCCCCTGGGGAACTTTTTTGTAAGCGTAGAGGAGACCTTTCCCCTTAATAGTCATCTGTGCAGCCTCGGTCTGCCCAATCATTGTGCCAACAGTAAGGATAAAAATAAAGGCTATGCTCGGGGCGAGAAGAAGACCCAGTACATTCGTATTCGTGAAGTTGGGCATGAGCTCAATTGCGGACAAGAAATACAATATTATGGGGAAAAAGAATACGAATACAATCCTCATCAGGCTATCGGGGTCTCTGGAAAACTCTTTCAACTGGGCAACTGTTATTCTACCAAGCTTTGAGGGAATAAGTCGGCGTAGAAACTTGTACACCCTCCCCTCCTTCTTTACAATCAATGTCTGTGCACCAAGCAGCTCCAGCTGTTTCATTCTACTGATAAGGATGTAACCCGAAATGAATATCGCGGCCAAAAATGCGGTGAGTAGAGCCAAACTGGTTATGGGATCAGGTGTCAGAACAGTGTAGAAGGGGAATCCCAGATAAGTAATTGGGGTGATGTTCGTCCCAGTCAGGGCGTAGTAGATTATGTTTGAGGCCCAGGTTGTGGGTGAATACCAGATGTAGAAGACTGTGGTTTGAGAGCTGGTGAAAGCAAAGAAGCCTAAAGTGATTATAACCGCCCCGGTAGCAATAACCGCCTTGGTCAAATCTATGTATTTATAGGAACCCCGGCTCTTCAACTTCAAATAAGTTGACAGAAGTAACCCTATCCAAGTTCCCGCAGCATAAAGCAGACTCGCCGTTATAAAGAAGGAAATTGGAAACAGGGGACCAGTGTACCCGTGCACTATTATGATGGGAATTAGGGAGAGGCTTAGAAACGCGAGGGAAATTGGTAGGGGGAGCAGATTGATTGCGAGTTCCCCTAAAAAAAGTTGTCTAGGCTTAATCGGGCTGGAGAAAAGAATATCCATATCCTCCGTCTGCGTCTCCCACAAAACATTCGCTAATCCCTCGATAATCGGGGTGAATAGTCCTATAAGGAAAACGTACTGACCAATCACCAGTGTTACGTCAACTTGAGGGTAAATTGAGGTTGTAACGATATTAGGAACTCCTAAAAGGAATCTGGCTAGCTCCACAGAAGTATAGCCGATATAAACACTACTTGAAATTTGTATAACTATCAAGAACGAGATTGCTGGAATGATGATTAATACCGGAATAATAAATTTTCTGAATCTACGTATGCCAGAAGTGATTAACAGGTACTCGTTTTTCGCGATAGTGAACCAGCTAGGCATATGCCTCCCAACAAGCCGCTTACTCTTAAATTTTTTTAGCCGTTTGGTTGTGAACTCCTAGCAGATGGTTAAATTAAAAAGAAAAAATAAAAAAATAAGGAATTAATTCATGTTAAGCCTATTTCCAAGGCCAGTGCTCGAAGCCTTCGTAAGCCAGCAGATAGAAGATCAAAACAGTTAAAATCCATGCAAACATTAATGCATGACCTATGAACGTGGCAAATCCCTCAGACCAAAGCATATCGGGCCAGTAAAACAACATATCACTTGGTATTGCAAGGTAGTATAGGTATTCTGTTCGCATTCCACTCATTGCTGTTATCAGATTGCCACCAGTTATCGCGCCAGCAAGTCCCCACGGACCAACCATTATAATCCAATAGACTATGCTACCGACTATGAATGCTACGATTACCAAAATTAGACCAGCCTTGTTGCCGTATTTTGCCCAAGGCCACATTTGGAAGGTCAACTGTCCGGCTAACAGAGTTACCAACGGGAATGCTAAGTACGCCGAAACGGCGCCGTGATTTACATACGGGAACGTGAATACCCATGGTGCTGGGTCTGCCATCATTACGCTTTGTGATGAATTGCCTAAAATTAAGGTAATAATGCCCCACAGGATAAGTCCGGCTATAATAGCTAATATGAAGTTAACGAGTCCCCTCTTGGGTTGAGCCATGTTCGGGAACAGATTAAGTTGACTGATTATAGTTGCTCCAACGATTACAGCCAATAGTATTGAGACCCAAAAGTCGTAAGGTTCGGTAGGAGTCAGAGGTTGTAACACGTTACCTGTCTGATACATTGTCCAAGTAACGGGTAGTGCATTACCCCACATCCTCATAGCAATAAATCCACGTATTAGAAATGCTAAGAACCATGATAATGCAACTAAGATTGCTCCCCTGACAAGC
>JAUQZE010000024.1 GCA_030587365.1 Candidatus Freyarchaeota archaeon
ACTGGAGCAAGAATATTGTAAACTCTTATCCTCCTTTGCTCACGACCTCCCTCCATTCCCCGTGTAACCACAAAGAAGTCGAGATCGCTTCTCTCGCTTCCCTCTCCCCGTGCTACACTTCCAAAAAGAGCCAGTCCAATAAGCTTCTCACCCAGCTCCTCAACCAAACAGCCAACAGCCACCTCCCTAATTTCTGCGAAGCTCAAATCAGCTACCATCTTCGATATCCCTCCAAAAACTGAGAGAAATCCACAAATAAAAAGTTATGCATGTGGAACTGTCCATAAAATAATATTTTAACCTTTTAAACCATTACTCATTCTGTTTTCATTTCCTAATTTAGAGAACAAACATTCACTCCCTCTACTAAACTCCCTCTAGAATAAAAAACAGTACGTATCGCCATTAAAATTTAACAGGAATCATGTCTTCTTCTTTCAATCCTCGTTACTGAAGAACTTTTGCAAGGGTTATATTATATTACTTATTTTTATATTTAGAGTCTTGTAACGCCTTCTTTTCGAGGGTTTCACTCGAACACTGCAAAGAGTGCTTCTTGTTTTGCCTGACTGCTTGGTCTGGTGTTTTTGTGTTTTTGATTTAATGGTTAAGGGTTTTCTTTTGGTGTTTGTTTTTGGTTTTGTGGTTTGAGATGTTCTATTTTTTGTGTGGCTCCCATTCCGGTGGTTCTTTTTGGCTCCGGTGTTGGCGGTGGTTGCGTACCGTGTGAGTATGTTTATCCATGGTGCGTATTCTTCTGTGCTGTTTAGGAGGTATTTTAGGGTTCCTGTGAATCCTGCGAGTTTTACCCGTTTTCCCGGGTCTACCTTTATGGTTTGTAGTTGGTGTTTACGTATGCAGATATGCTGTTCCATCCAGTCATGCAGTTCCTAGGTGTTTTTGAGCAAAGGAGAAGGTTTAATAGATTAGTTTCTAATAAAAACATGGTGTTTGAGGCGGTTGTAATGTTCGAAGACGAGGATGTAAAATTTGACAGAATTACCATAGACCCTAATGTAATGGGAGGGCGACCCTGTATGAGGGGACTGAGGATACCGGTAGCTCTAATTGTTCGGTTGGTTGCTAATGGAAAAACCTTCATAGAAATAGTTGAAGACTACCCCGAACTTGAAGAAGAAGACGTAAAGCAGGCTTTGGAATACGCCGCTTGGGTCACTACAGAGAGGGTAATCCCGGTGAAGACATGAAGTTTCTTGTTGATATGTCCATTTCTCCAAAAACCGTTGAATTCCTGAAGAAAAGGGGTTACGAGGCAGTGAGGGCAAGCGATCTGGACATGGCAAAATCTAAGGACGAAGAGATATTAGGTTACGCTATTGAAAAGGATATGATTCTGATTACAGCAGACCTAGACTTTGGAAACATATTAGCCTACACGAAATCTAAAAAACCCTCAACTATAATATTCCGCCTGAAAAACCCTTCACCCGCATTCGTTAATCAAATATTGCTATCAACGCTACCCAAAATAATGGAGCCGCTTAAAAAGGGAGTGATTGTTGTAGTCGAAGACAGAAGAATAAGAATGAGGGAGCTTCCCCTAATTAGGAGAAAATAAGAATCCAAATTCTAAAAACTCATTTTACTGTTGTTAAGAGAAAATAGTTATCGAATCCATAGACTATTTTTCTTGGTCGCTTTCGCTTTCCTTAACTTTTAGCCGCACGCAATTACACTTCTTAATTGGTGTGTCTATTTTGTTGTTTTCAGTTCACGTTTCGCCGCGGTTTTTGTTGTGATGTTCTATTTTTTGAGTGGCACCCATTCCGCTGGTTCTCTTGGCACCAGTGTTAGCTGTAGTAGCGTACCTTGAGAGAATGTTTATCCAGGGAGCATACCCTTCTGTGCTATTTAGGAGATATTCCAAGGCTCCTACAAATCCCGCAAGCTTAACCTGTTTTCCCACATCTATCTCCCGGGTCTGAAGACGGTACTTACGTATATAGACATACTGCTCTATCCAGTCGTGTAGCTCCTGAGCATCCACCTGCACCTGAGGGGGCGCATTCTGATTCCACACCCGGGCTAAGCTCCCATACGCATACCTCGGATCCGGAAAGAGTAGAGGAAAGTCTCTCCCAATTATGGGAAGCTGAGTGGGCGACCGGAACCTCATAGTTACTACCGGTTCTGGCTGAGCTGTTTTCACCAGCTCTTCATAGGTGGTCCTCCTGAGTTCTATTCTCACCGGGGTAAAGGGGGTTTCCCCGAGCTTGATTTCCTGCCGGTTTTCCAGAATTTTTTGGAAGGTTTTTTCGCCTATGTGATTCTGCAGGAAGCCGGCATGGAACATTACGTGTTCTCCGGGTTCTATCCACCAAAGACTTTGACGTATATTTTTTGGGTGAGCTACAGGTACCGCAGGTGTGACACTGTAGGGCCGGGATTCGTGGGGCTCGTGAAGTTTTTGCGCCAGGTCTGGGTCAGCGTTCTTAAGAATGCTTAGCAATGCTCCTCTTACTAAGTGTCCAGTGAAGGGTTTCACTCTTCCACTATCTGTGGCAACCATTTCGATCCAGAGGTCAATCATGGTTCCTTCTCCCTCCATTTTTCTTATTGTTACGGTAAATCCATGGTAGTAGGATTACTATTTTCTTTTGTTTTCCATACTTTTATTTTTTGTTTTTCTGTTCGATTTTCTGTCTGTTGCAGAATTTTAGGTTTATTTTATGATTTCTATTGTTTGTAGCTTTTTGCGTTATTTTTCACTAATTTTGATTGTCCTAGCTACCGCGGATATGCTTGTTCCTATTGTGGTGACCCGGGTCCTAATTGGCTTCCTAAATTTGGGATGCATTCCGTCAACAAAAACAAATTTAACATAAAAACTTTCACTCCCACTCCTGCACGAAGATAGATGGTTGCCTTGCTGTGTTTAACGGTGTCATACAAGAATTTTTCTGCCCTCAGTCAGGGTGTTTTTCTCTCTACATCTACATTCCCGTTTTCTTCCCACACTCGAATGTAAAACTCGACGTGTAAACAATCTTTAAACATTTTTGGGGTTATGATTCAGGAGAAGGAAGGATTACTGTTTGAAAATTTCGAGGGCTTCTTTTGGGTTTAGTATTTTGATGTACTTGTTTAGGGCATCTTTTGTTTCTCCTTTTAGCAGGTGGTGGTCGTCCACAGTCACAAAAGCTTCACACCTTTCGTCTATAGCTGTGGCTAAGTGGTGAAAGTCGGCGGCTTCGATTCCTAGCCTTCGCTTTAATTCGCGGAATTCAAACATCAGGTTAACAGTCGTGTCAACATACGGGTGGAAGGGCAGAATTACAAGGTTAAAGTTTTCCTGTATTGAGGCTTCTGCTGTGTATATTTTCTCGACTGGCATTGTGGTGGAGGAAGCCAGAGCCCCGGGAAGTTCGATAAGTACGAGAGAGGAAGACACGCAGTTGCTTTTAAAATTTCTAACGCGGTCTGCGATTTGAACAGCTTCCTGATGATATTTTTCTCCTACCCTCTTAATAGAGGCAACAAGCACTCCCGTATCGAGCGCGATTTTCAATATTTTCTACGCTCCCTTCGGACAGCTTCAGCCGCGGTTATCCCTTCCTCAAAATACTTCTCAAGCTCTTCTGCTAACTCGTTGAGGCTTTTGGGTTTAACCCATGGAGGCACATTAAATCTCAGACTCTGAGGAGATTTGAGGTAAAAAACATTTACTCTACCTTTTCTGATGTAGTCGGCCTTCCCGCTTCCCACCAATCGGTGAAGCTTACCGTTTGCAGTAGCCCATGAAACTCCTAACCTTTTAGCAACTTCATCAGGAGTTTTCGGTCCCTCGGAAAGAATTTCCATAATCTGATCCATGGTAACATCCATATTAACACCAATATTAAGATGCATCAAAGGAATATAAAAATATAGGTAAGCTTCCATTTCACGAACCGCACGGCTAATTCAAAAGGCGTTCCGTCTACTCTTTAGACTCTGGAAACATCAATTTTTTGGACGCGTTCAATTTATACGAAGAGTTTATATACTATTCATGCCGAAAAATGGGATGTGGATAAAAAAGAGTAAAAGGTGGACACAAGAAAATGACACAGAAAAAACAAGCACAATTGGCAACGAAACCGCCAGTCACCCATAGGTGTTTCCACTCAGCGGATAGTCCAACAGGGTTACGGCAATGGAATAACAGGGGCACCATAGCCAAGCAGTGGCGTAATAGAGCGTTCAGCGGTTATAGGCAAGAACCGAACTAGACATCCACCGATCACTCAGAGACTGTCCACAAACGCTTTTTCACAATTTTCTACAACAATCACAAACACAAGCAGATTAGCTTTTTTTCAATACCAGTTCCCAAATTTTACCCCCAGTAAATACCATACCATACTATACTATACCGCATTATTTCAAATCATAACACCAGTCCTTCAGTCGGTGAGGGGTGAACGGGGAAACGGAGTCTAAGAAGTTTAGATTAAAGAAGCAGGATAGGCAAAATGGGGATGTAATCCTAGTAGAGAATGCCTGTCCTGTAAACAGGAGGCCGATCGTTCGAATCCGTCCATCTCCATTCCCACAAGTGGTCGAAGGGGTCAGACTTCACTTAACCCTTTAAGAGTTGGATGGACGCCAATCCAACAAAAAAACTCGGGATTTAGCTCAACTTGGTAGAGCGTGTGGCCGTAGACCACTCGGTTGCAGGTTCGAATCCTGCAATCCCGACTGAATCTAACTGAAACAAATTGAATGAATGATGGTAACTAATGCGTCTTTGGTGTTAAAGACGAGCATAACCGGCCTCCAATCCGTTGATGAGAGTTCGAATCTCTTCGGAGCCTTCACACAAGTTAGATGAGGATAGTGGTGTAACGGAAACACTCTGGACTGTGAATTCAGCATCAAGGGTTCAACCCCCTTCTATCCTCCTCAAAACAAAACAAAAACGTAGAGGGTTAGTACAGCGGCAAGTATCGTGGACTTTGGAATTCCAAACCCAAACACAATCTGGAGCTTGGAACGTGGAGAAATCCATGGACAGCGGTTCGAATCCGCTACCCTCTACCAATCCCAGTCTAAGGATAAAATCAATACGCCTCGCTGGTGCAGCCCGGCAAGCATAGTTGGCTCTCGCCCAACAGACAAGGGTTCGAATCCCTTGCGAGGCATCCAAACAAGCGGGAAGGTAGCTTAGTGACAAAGCGCCGCACTGATAATGTGGAGAGCGAAGGCTCGATCCCTTCCCTTCCTATCCAGTGGGCAGGTAGCTTAGACATGGTGAAAGCAGCACTTAAATAATGAAAAAAGACAAATATGGATAACTCAATTCACTAAGGGATTAGCCATCATTATAAAGAAATTGAGGTGTGAGAAATTCCATATAAAGATAAAGAAAAAAATAGAGAATATCAAAGAATATGGATGTGGAAAAAAAAAGAGAAATTTGCCAACAAGAACAACAAAATCTTTGAGTGAACAGGAAAGAGAAGAAAAGAGAAGAGCAAGAGGACGAAGAGGTTCAAAAAATTATAAAGCAAGAAGAAGAGAAATGATAAAACAGGCTTTTGGTAGCGTATGCTTCATATGTGCGGGGACGGCTTACAAAAATAATAATATAGTTATTCATGAAAAAAATGGAAATCCTCATAAAATATTGATACATATGGGAAAGAAAGAATTACAAAAAGAGATTGAGAATAATAGAGAGAATTATGTAGCGTTATGTTATCTTTGTCATAATAAAGTTCATTGGGCTATGAAATATCTTGGTATGAATTGGGCTGAAATTGAAGAAAAAGTAAGGCGGGTAACTCAGTTCGATGTTAGAGTGTCAGTCTTATAAATTTCTTAAGAGAGCTGGAAGTCGGGGGTTCAACTCTCTCCCCGCCTACCATATTTAACAACCTAAAGAATTGAAACATATACGAAAATCAAAGATGCTTTTCATAAGAATAAGGTGAAGACCGCAGGTTCAATCCCTTCCCTGCCTACCAACAAATATCAAACCAAATCAGCGTGCCTCTGTGTTGTAGCCTGGATAAGCATAAGGGACTTTCGCTCCCTAGACACGAGTTCAAATCTCGTCAGAGGCACCAAAAATGGGATGGTAGCATAACACGGATAGTGCCCTTGGCCTGGAACCAAGTACGTGGAGGTTCAAATCCTTCCCATCCCACCAAATCAACACTTGAGAGGTGAAGTATGGAAAAATTAACGGTTAGTCAAAATTTACAACACCTAACAAGGTGGACATGTAGCCTAGCTAGGAGTCGGGTGCTTGCCCTCTAATCAGAGAATAAGGGTAAGAAGCAACCCAATGAGAGTGAGGATAGCAAGAGTACGCAGGTTCAAATCCTGCCATGTCCACCATCACTACCTTACTTGTTGGATGTGTGGCCCAGCCTGGATTAAGGGCGCTTGCCTGCGAACAGAAAGGGTACTTGCCTCCTAAATGGTCGGGTTAGTATCCGGAAAGAAGAAAGCAAGAAGCCGGGAGTTCAAATCTCCTCACATCCTCCACTATAAAATCCGAGTAAAATAAAAACCAAAATGAAACACGTGATTTAGAAGTAAAGGTAATGAGAACAATCTCCTGAAAAAATAACAGGAACCAGCGGAGTGGTAGCCGAGCCTGGTAAGGCGACAGAAAAGTAGAGAAACTGTCGAAACTTGAGTTGGCTTAGTCCAATTCAAATGGCATCGAAACTGGAAACTGGACTGGAATGCTGAAGCTCGGTAGAAATCTGTTCTCCCCAATGTGGAGGCGGCGGTTCAAATCCGTCCCACTCCGCCACTATCCATTATTACACTAGGAACAGAATAGAATTAAGAAAAAAATGCTGAGAAACTCCTATCGATAATCTCTTGATGGTAGGTATTTACGCCGCTTCCGAATTTTTTCTTAGCGGATAACCCACCTCATTGCATACCGACAGTTTAGCCGCGAATTATACTTATTTATGTTTCAGAAAAGTCTTTCTAACTTTTTGAAATGTAACGGGAAACAAATAAGCCTCCAATTTTCCACACGTTTTAATGAGAGATGGATTTGCTTTTTGCTAAGTATTTTAATCAATAGTTTAGATTTAATTTACATTTTTCAAAATTGGCGGGTATATTCTTATCATATTTTTAAAAATATGGAAAAATTTATAATTTAACAATACAGTATGTAATCAGTGAGCATTTGAAGGGGAAATCGTAGCCATTATTGAAAACTTGACTGAACCCTTTCAAAAAATGAAAAGAGGTGTGTTAAGATTTGTCCGAATTAAATTCTTTTTATAATGCGGTAATTTTCGGCACGTTACTCTGCGCCGCGGATAAGATAGGAGTAAAACCCATGTTACTGGGACGACAAGCAGCCACCATACTAAAACCCCTATTGGAAACTCTCGCCAAACAGGCTTTAGGTAAAAAACCCCCATCAAACATGGAGGAGCTTCTAACATATTTCAAAGAGATGGGAAAAACCGGCGGCACATCAGACCCAGAAAAATCAGAAACGAGTTTCTCTGAAAACTGTCTCCACTCAAAAGTAGTTAACTGCATGTATCTCAAAATGGCTGAATACGGAAAATCCATAGGATATACGAGCTGCCCCCTGTGCGCCACCGGCATTCTCGCAATGAGCCTCATCAGCGCCCTAGGTTTCGGTGAAGTTTCAGACTTTAAAGTGGAAACAAGTGGCAACACTTGCGTCACCAAAATGTTAATCGATTAAAGCAGACAATAAGAGCAGAATAAAAGAATTAAAAAAATGCACAAGACCGAGACAGGTTAGTCTAATGTTCTTTCTTGGGCAGCTTCTCACCATGAAGCTAGCTGATTGCGTGTACCTACCTACATGGCTGGCTTGCTTTGGAAAAACTCGGGATCCGTCGTCTGCACCCTGTATGCCCAAGCTCTTATTTTATTCTCTGCCCTTAAAGCCCTAAATGGGGGGAGTACCGACATACTTATTCTTTTAAAAGTTTTACTTTCAATCCTCATTGCTGAGGAATCTCTTTCGCAAGATCGGCAAGGCTGATCTTCTTGGCTTGCGGCTCATAAGGTAATCTACTATCGTTTCCGTGTCTACGCATACAGCCTTTAAAGTTTCATGTTTTCCACAACTCATTCACACTTTTCATTATGTTGTTCATTTCCTAATCTCATGCGCCAGCTAAATCCTGGACGGGTATTACCTTCTTCAAAACAGCCTCACACTCGCCTGAAACTTCTATCAATAGTAGTCGCCCTTTTTTATTTCAAGCTTCCTGAGAACACTTTCTGGTATCGTAATCTGGTAGTTCCTCGTGACTTTCACTTTAGCCAACCGAATTCCTCCAAAAATATTCTGTTCCTAGTAAAAATATTAAATTCTAGTAAAAAAAGGATACTTGGCGCTGGTGCAAACACAAGTTTTTTGGTTCTCCCCGAATCTCTGGCGGAAGTGATGCGGTGTTCAGTATTTTATTCATTCAACCAAAAACAATTATAAGTTTGTGAAAAGTTTATATACATTTGGTTATTTCCATTACTTATTGAATATCAAATGGTTGTGAATTAATATGAATGGTGACCAATCGGTTAATAAGGTTCTTGATGCTCGGGGACTGAAATGCCCTCTGCCTATTGTAAAGACAAAAAAGGAAATAGATGAGATGAATTCAGGAGAGGTTCTCAAAGTGCTCGCCACGGATCCTGGGAGCAAGGGGGATTTCGCATCTTGGTGTAAAAAGACTGGAAACAAGCTTTTAGAAGCGTTTGAAAGCGACGGGGTCTTCACCTACATAATAAAAAAAAAGGGACGTGAGACGGTTGCCGGGTCTTTTGATTCTCTTGTTTGATCCTCCCTTCCAACGTGATAGTGCAGACCATGTTTACGAGATAGCCCAAGCCGCCCTTAGGAAGGGTCACAAGGTGAACATTTTCCTGATGATGGATGGAGTTTATAATCCCGTCATATCGCAGAGCGGTGAGCCCTTCCATATGCGCTCGGTCTCAGAGAAACTGGCGGAGCTGCTCGGTAAGGGAGTCCGAATTACAGCCTGCAGGGTTTGCGCGGAGTTACGTGGGGTAAAATCAGAAATGCTGCCCAAAGGTGTGGAAATTGGGGGCATTTACGATTTGGCGGATATGGTGGCTGAGTCGGATGTTGTGATTAACTTCGTGGGGAGGAACTGAAGTGTCTGAAAAGACGGTGATGGTTGTTGTGAAGTCGAAGCCGTATTCCAGTTTGAACTATTACGAAGCTCTTCGTACGGCTTCGGGTCTTTTGTCGCAGCATCGTGTCATACTGGTTTGGATGGGTGACGGGGTCTACGCTGCACTGAGGAATGCGGATAAAACTCTGACCAGTCAATTCTTTGAAATATTTCAAGGTATGGAGATTAAGCTCTATGTGGAAGAGGAGGCGTTGAAGGAAAGGGGTTTTCCCGAAGGGGATGTTATTCCTGATGCCGAAGTCGTGGATAGAGGAAAAATTTCGGCTCTTCTCTTAAGTGCGCAAGCTTCAATGGTTTTCTGAAAAGGTGGTGTGGTGAAATTATGAAAACTTTGTTTTTTCTGAACAAGAAGGAATTCGACTCCCTGACTCTTGTTGAGAAGTTGAAGGAGAAG
The DNA here is from genome assembly GCA_030587365.1 of Candidatus Freyarchaeota archaeon. Classification (GTDB taxonomy): domain Archaea; phylum Asgardarchaeota; class Jordiarchaeia; order Jordiarchaeales; family Jordiarchaeaceae; genus Jordiarchaeum. Next base: position 9,580 of record JAUQZE010000024.1, read on the forward strand.
GGAGAGGAAGTTGGTGTTGTTCTTATTCAGGATGCGGTTTACCTCGCTCTGGGAAACAATGAGCATTCTGGGGCGGTGAAGGATTTGTTGGGTAAGGGTGTCGGTTTCCATGTCTTAGCGAAAGATGCGGAGAGGCGTGGCGTTCAGGATTATCTGATATCTGATGTGGAACTGATTGATTACGACCGGCTCATTGATTTGCTGTTTAGTGAGGGTCAAAGGGTAATTAACTTGTAGGTCTAGTTTAGTTGAGAGTGGTATGTTTGGACGAACTTGATGTCAAGATTTTGCAGATGCTTTCCAGTGATTCACGGCTTTCCTATCGTGATATAGCGAAGGAGCTGGGTGTAAGTCATGCAAACGTGTCGAGCAGGATAAAAAAGTTAGAGGAGGACAAGGTAATAAGAGGATACATCACTATCTTGGACCCCGAATACATGGATACTTATTCTTTGTGTATCCGTATTTCTGCCAAGACTGGAGCTGACCTTACCACCATTGGACGGGAGATAGCGGGCTTCGATCGGGTCTATGTGGTTTTGAGGGTTTCTGGGGACTGTGACCTGTTGGTTCTTGGAATGTGCAAAAATAGGCAGGAAGCCATAGACCTAATTTCCAAGATATCAGGGGTTCAGGGAATTGAAAAAGTGGAGAGTCACGTGGTTCTGGAGACAATAAAACTGGCGGGTATAAAATTAAAATAATGAAAATGAAATAAGTAGAATTTAAGATTCTGAAAAATGGCGAGGAGGTGTAACGTGTGGAAGGGAAAAAGGTAGTAAAGTTGGGGAATAAGGCCCCGGATTTTTCTTTGAATGACCAGAATTATAAACAGTTTCGGTTGTCTGACTTTAAAGGGAAACGGGTACTGTTATCGTTCCATCCACTTGCATGGACGCCGGTTTGCTCGGAGCAGATGAAGTCGCTTGAGAAAAACAAGGCAGTATTTGATGGTTTGAACACGGTTGCGGTTGGGTTAAGTGTTGACCCGGTGCCGTCGAAGAGTGCGTGGGCGAAGGATTTGAACATAAAGGACACCCGATTGTTGTCTGATTTCTGGCCGCATGGAAATGTTGCAAAACTATACGGTATCTTCAGAGAAAAGGACGGCGTTTCAGAAAGGGCGAACATAATTATCGACGAGAACCAAAAAGTGGTATTTGTTAAGATTTATGAAATATCTAAGCTTCCCGACATAGAGGAAATAATAAACTTCCTAAAAAAGGCTAAGAAATAAGGTGTAAGCTGTTGAAAATGGGCAAAGACAAGAAAGACGCGAATGACGGAAAGATGGGAGTGGGTGACCGCTTCCAGAAGGAAACCAAGTACACTCCTGAAAGTCTAAGGGGGCACTCCCTCGATTGGAGCCATCGTACCCCATCTTTCAAAAACCATGAGTCTCCTATCGCAATAATCTCTCTCCCTGAACCCGAAATCACCGGAGGTCCCAACCTCTGGACAGTACTGAATACTCGAAGATCGAGGAGGACGTATGATGCCGAGCGAACAATTAAGCTTGAATTGCTTTCAGTTCTTCTATGGGCTACTCAGGGAGTAACCTCAGTATATGGAGATACTTTTTTTAGAACTGCGCCCTCTGCGGGTGGACTGTATCCCGTGGAGACGTATCTCAATGTTCGGCTGGTGGATGGTCTTGAACCCGGGATATACCATTTTAGACCGCAAAACTTTGACCTTGAGTTTTTGAAGAAGGGCGATTACTCAGGGGAGCTTGCTGAGGCGGCTTTAGGGCAGGCTATGGTGATGAATGCCCAGGTCACGTTTGTATGGTCTGCGGTAGTGGAGAGGTCAAAATGGAAATATGGTCAGAGGGCTTACCGATACATTTACCTTGATGCGGGTCACATTGCACAGAACCTTTACCTGGCAGGGGAGGCACTTGGGCTGGGCGTTTGTGCTATCGGTGCGCTTTTCGATGAACAGGTTAATATGCTGATAGGTGTGGATGGAATCAGCGAGACAGTTATTTATATGGCTTCGGTAGGCTGGCCAAAAAGAAAAACAGGTCTCGACTTGTGAAAAATGGTGAAAGAAAGAGTCATGCCAGAAAATGGGGTAATTATGGAGTTGAAAGGTGATAAATTGTTTTGAACCTTTTTCTGTTTCTGAAATTTTTCCTGATTTTCTTAATGATAGTTAGGGATTCTCCAAAATGTTTTAATGTTTAAGTAATGCCAATTTTTCCAAGAAACATGTTTTATCCATTTTAGATAGTTTGGAGTAGCTACAATTTTTCTTTCTAAGTGGGGGGTTCTGTGTGGATGTTTATTTCTTCTATTTCTGGGATTTTCTTTTTTATTTTGAGTTCTATTTTTGATGTTAATTCGTGTGCTCTTCTTATGGGCATTGTTTCGTCGAGGGTGCAGTGTATGTAGATGTGGAATTTGTCTTTTGTTTTTTTGATTCGGATTTCATGGCATTTTCCCGGTCCAATCATATTTTCCACAATTTCTTTGATTTCTTTTTTCATTTCTTTTGCTTCATGCGTAACGTCGCTGTATTCGGTTGGGGGTTCTTCTGCTGGTTCTAGGTGTATGTTTACCTCTTCCACCTTGGGTATTTTTTCTCTGATTTCCTCTTCAAGTCTGTCTGCCATTTTGTGTGTTTGTCTTAGCGAGAGTTGGGGCGGGACTTCGAGGTGAAGATCGATGGTTGTTTTCTTCTGTGCTTCGTGGATATGAACACCGTGAACCTTGAATTCGTTTACCAATGCTATGTCTCTAATTTTCTCGGGGGTTGTTACTTCATCTATTTCGGTGGGGTCTGTATGTATTATGACCTCTGCGGTGGGTAGGATTCCTTTAACTCTTTTCTCAACGTCTAGAGCGATGTCGTGGGCTTTTTTTAGGGAATCCGCCTGGTTTATTGAGACGTTTAATACCACAAAGTACTTGGGTCCTGAGGGCCGCACTCGTACCAGAGAGCATTCCTGCACACCATTCGTTTCGCTAACTACCTTTTTCACCCTTTCGGAGACTCCCTTAGGAGCCCTATCTAGAAGGGCGTCCACGGTTCTTTTTCCCAGCCTATAGCTTACGTATATCACAATGCAGGCTACAACTAGAGCAGCAAAAGAGTCCGCGTAGAGCAGTATATCAACATGGAAATGCTCGTATAACAGGAAAAATTCTGGAGTAACGTATTCAAGCTGTTTGATTAAGGGGTACAAGCCTGTGTTTTCAGAAATCCAGACAAGAGCTAATCCGAGAATTACTACGGACGAGCTCCAGATATCTGTGCGAAAGTGCAAAGCGTCCGCCTCCAAGGCTTGGCTGTTGTGTTTTCTAGCCACGCGGTATAATGCTCGTGAACGTGAAAAATCAATTACAATGGATATACTCATCACTAGAAATGTCCATATGCTCACCTCAACCTCCGCCTTTGTGAAAAATATTCTGTTTATCGCCTCGTAAACGATCCATGCACAAGTAACAAGCAAAAGTATTGTTTCCGCGAGTGCCGATAGATTCTCAATTTTTCCGTGACCAAACTGATGGTCAATATCCGCGGGTTTGACGGCGGCTCGCACCGCAAAGAAAGTTATAGCCGCTGCCGCCAAATCCAGACCCGAATGCAGGGCCTCTGATAAAATGCCCAAGCTGTTGGAGAATACCCCCACCACAAATTTAAAAGTTACTAGAAAAACCGCTGCTAGCACTGAACTCAGTGCAACAACACGCATTTCTCTATGAGTATCAACTGGCATTTGCAATCATCCTAAGAATAGGAGAATAGCGCTCTTTTAAGATTTTCTTAAAGCCCCAAAAATAAACACCAATAACATATACTGGATAAACGAACCGATAGTATCATCTGAAAAGCGACGAATAGCTTAATTTTTAGATTCTGAGATTTCCCCTACCTTGTTTTAGAAAGAATTCAATGTTTAAAGATATTTTTATATTAGAAAAAAGGTTTTTTGAGAATTTATAAGCAGCTACTATCTCCCATTGGTTAACCTAGTTCCACACTTATTTCTTTGAACGTAGAACAGATCTGATCAAGTTTTCGGCGGAGAAATCTCCCTCTGTTAGTAGAGCCAGAGAACTATCCTCACCAATAAGCTCCTCGCGAATAGCGGTTACTGAGAGCCCCTTCTTCGCAAGATTCTTTACCCTTTGCGATAAATCTTCAAGGTAATCCGCACAGCTTTGAAGAGCTGCTCGTCCATCCTGAACGATTCTACCTAATCCGGTGAACAGGATAAGCCTATCTGTCGGGAGCTCCATGAGCTTTCTCATCGACCTTATGATTTCCAAGACATCCTCCGCCGGACGGAAAGCCTTTGGCTTCTCTGTAACAAAAAGGTCCCCCGTAAAACACCAACCCTTTTTCGGTTCAACTACTGCTATATGACCCACGGTATGGCCAGGGGTTTCAACTATATTAAAATGGAAATGATCAGTATCTATCCTATCAGGTGAAGGAGAAACTTTAGTCGGCTGTGGATAGCCCCAAACCATATCCTGATATTGGAGTAACTTGGGAACCTGATTGATTAGTGGAACTGCCTTAGTATATGCGAATATTTCGATGCCTAGCCTTTGCTGCAGAAGATAGTTAGCTCCAATATGATCCTCATGATGGTGTGTGTTTACCGCAAACTTGACGTTTCGCCCCTCTAGAAAATTGACCAACTCCTCAGCAGTATGCTTAGGACCAGTATCAATGAGGAGCCCATCAACAAGGTATACTGCAGCCCAATAAAGTGGTTTACCATTCATCTCTCGGCTCAACTTAATTTGCGTAACTTCTTCAAAGTGGTTGATCTCAATCATCCAAAGTTCCTCACACACTTTTGCTCATATCCAATAGTGAAGAGACTTAAATTTATGATAAAAATAAGTTTTACCATTTCAAAGAGCCTTAAATAGGATAAGATATTTCTCTCATATTACTCTGAAAAAAGAAAAACATAGAAAGTTAGTCTTTGAGAAATATCGAAAAGGCACCCCATAAACAACACCATGTAGCAATAGTTATACCTATGAAAGCTGGAATCAATATCTCTAATGTATCAACAATAGCTTTTTCCTTCATTGACCACCCTAAAAGCAAATAGTAGTAGTCCGCCGACTGCTGAAAAAAAATATAATATGAACGGACCCCACCAAAAGGTAAAAAACTGGCCTATATTTAAAAGAGAGTAAAACCCCATGAGTAGCTCTCCCGTGTTAATAATGTAGTTGGCATTGATGAAAGGGAACCCTATAAGATATGTAATAGGAAATGGTAAAACGATAGCCGTTATGGCCAATGTAATAGATAAGTATTTTTTACCAGATTTTTTCTCACCACTCAACTGTTCTCACCATTATTAACGACTTTTTGCTTACGGGCTGCTCTTTTTCGTCCTGTTCCAGTTACGAACGTCTCATCCTTAAATATGACATTGAAATTCAACTATTACATTGCTATAAAAGTTAGCCTACCTCAATTTTAATCTTTCGCAATGCTGTTAGATTCTTCCATATTTTCTTGTCGCTTCTACCATTGCGCATAGGTTCTCTGTGGAAGTTTCTAATACGAGGTCGCATCCCGGAGCTACAAGGCTTACGCCTTCCTGAATTACGTTTTTTACTGATTCTTTAATCTGTTCGGTTGTTCCTTCCACGAGTAGGTCTCTCGGGGAAAGGTTGCCTATTATGGGGTAGTCGGGTTTAACCTTGTCAACTATGCTTCTGGCGTCTCTCATGGGGTTTGTTTCGTCTATGGCTATGGCTGTTGCGCCGCATTCCACCATGTTTTTCAGGAAGGGTACTGTCAATCCGCAGATGTTTATTATACTTGTTTCCAAACTCTCTGTCATATGTTTTAAGTAGGGTTCAACGAGCTGTTCGAACTGTATTTTGTTTATCATTTTTGCATGGGCTCCCATATCGTGAAGGGTGATTATGTCTGCGCCTGCTTCACTGTATATCTTAGCCAGTTCAAGGTATACGGGTAAAGCCTCATCCAGAACCGTCTTTACTTCTTCTGGTCTTCTTACCAGAGTTAGACAGAAGCTTACAGTGTCCAAAATATAATAGCTGAGGCTCGTGAAAGGTGGAATTATCTGGACATTTATCGGCACCCGGCCGCCGAACTCTTCTTTAAGCAGTTTAATCGCCTTCACTATCACGCCCACTCTTCCCCGCCCTTGAATGTTATCGGGAACAATAAGGGGCACGACCCGCTTGCTTAACGGTTTCCTAATAGAGGGCCAAAAACCATACTTGGATTTTCCTTTATCCTCATGATAATCAATGCTGACGCCGAACACCTCTGCCTCCACCACCATGTCAAAGGGAATGGTTATCATTTCCAACCCGCAGACCCGGTGAGCAGCGGAGCCCATCTTAGCCATCTTCTCAGGATTCCTATGCACATCAGGCCACCAGACATCAAAACGCTCCGTTAACTCCAAGGTGCAATTTGAAGAAGGATTTATACAGGGAATATAATCCAATTCCCCCTTATCACCCTTTAAAGCAGCCATAACTCGATCATAAGAGTTCATTTGAAACATCACCCAGAACTGTTTGTTAAAGCGTATTATAGTTAATGTTTGTACTTTTCTGATTTATTTTTGTTTTCTTAACAATTTTCGATAGTTCGGTTTGCTAAAATTTACAAATACACTTGATATTAAAATTGTAGAGTAGCGTATGATTAGTTAATTGAATCTACAAGATGGCATGATTAGTGGTATCTACTAGTTTTAGTTGTCTGGTTTTGCTTGTGCATTGAATTAGACATGTTCGGCAGTTACCCTCGCATCCCTCAATTGGTACAAATTTTTGCTCCCCTTTTCTCTTAACCGGAGGGAATCGGAACCCCTCGCATATTTCCCCTATCCACAACGCATCCATGTCTTCCATACACAGCCCGTAGGTTGTTTTCTTCTTTGATTCCAGTATGCGGTTGCGAATGAGTTCGAGTTTAGGGTAGCGATACTTGTCCCAGCTTATTCGGTACCCGTGAAACACCCTACCCTTTTTGAAGAAAAGCGCCCTATACTTATCCTCCAACTCTCCCAGTTCATTTTCTCTGAACCATAGTTGAAGGTATTCGAAGTGGCTGGGTGAAGAAACCTTAAGACCCATGTAGCTCCCAACGATATGGTCTACTCCTACGTCCAGCGTGGCTTCCGTAAGTTCGGTAATATTCTGGTCGTCGTCTGTTAAAAAGGGAAGGAAGGGATCTTCCCGCAGCACGGTAAAAACACCATAGTCTTTCGCCCTTTGAATATTGTTCAATCTGACTTCTGGCGGCGGAGCGTTGGGCTCAATTAACCTGGCGAGTTTCTCGTCGAGGGTGGTTAGAGAAACCTGCACCGCGAACCAGGGATAATTTTGAGTTATTTCAAATATCCTGTCGGGGATTTCGCCCTTTGTTACCAGATAAAAGGGGATACCGTTATCCACAAAGAATTGAGAGAGTTCAATCATCATCCCGGTTAACTCGGGTGACGCGAGGGGATCGCTGACCGGTGAGGCGTACACGGGTTTGACCACTTTTGAACGATTTATAAACGATTTAACCCTATCCACCATGCCTAAACGGACGAAGTATGAGCCGTGAGGAGGGCTGGGCCACATGGCTCGAGCGTAGCAGTAGGCGCACTCGTGGGGGCAGCCGTCCGAAAGGTTTAGTGAGAACCGGCTTCTCAGGCAGTCCATATTCGCGGTCTTGAGAGCGGGGCTCTTCAACCTCCTATATGACGGGGCGGTCGGTATCTTTCCCCTGCTCCTCCAAAAATTGAAGTAGCACTCCTTGTGCTGAGCAAAAGCAACATAGCCGGATTTCACAGGCTTGTTAAGCTTTTTACCACAAATGGAGCATTTTTCTGGAATTAAACTCCAAACCCAGCTCAAACCATCACCCTTAAACCACCTATCCCTCCAGAACCTTAAAGATTTAACCGTCCACAAGCATGATAACGGAAAATCAGGAGTGGATCTACGTTTCAGACACCCTCAGGCACCATAATTGCCTGTTTTTTCAGCTTTCATTTTAGTAATTATCCTTCTTGCTCTGTTGAGTGGTTACTGGAATAGATTACCTTAAAATTCTACCGAATATTCACTCGAATCCCCTTTTTCTTTTTCCGTGAAACGGATAAGCGTTTACTTCGCTTTTTACTTCCCCACTGCAAGCGTTTACCCAAGAATACCTTATCCATCCACAAGGCTAATCTTTAATTGGAAGGAAAAAAGAATATTAGTAAAATTGTTGTCCCTATTTTAGGAGAGGATTTATAATGAGTGAGAAAGGTTTTTTCCGTTTCCCTGAAGGTTTCCTTTGGGGAAGTTGCATCTGCGACTACCAGGCTTTTGGTGGTGCGGTGTGCGACCTTCCTTTGAGATGGACTGCCAGACATGTGGATTACTATAAACAGGATTTTCAGCTTGTTTTGAAGATGAACCACAACGCGTGGAGAACCAGCATTGAGTGGGCGAGAATAGAATCCCAAGAAGGAGAAATCAATAAGGACGCCCTAAAGTTTTACCATAATTACTTCTCTGAACTTCGAAAAACGGGGCTTAAAACCTGGGTTACCTTCCACCACTTCACAAACCCCAAATGGATTCACAATTATCAGGGCTGGTTGTCCCAGAAAGTGGTGAAAAAATTCGTGGAATACGTGGAGTTAGCAATAAAAGAATTCGGAGAATACATCGATTACGCTGTGGTTATAAATGAACCCCAGATATACGCTCTAAACTCCTATTTGGGGGCGTTGAGCCCCGATAGCGCCTTCCCGCCCTTCCACAACGATATCGGAGAAGCGTTACAATGCGCCGGCAAAATGATAGAGGCCTTAAACGAGTGTTTCGATGTGATACACGCCAATTCCAAAAAAACCAAGGTAGGAATATCCAACTATTGCGGAATATTCGTACCCGAAGACCCCAAAAACGAGGCGCACAAAGCATCAGTCGACCTAGCCACACAGGTCATGAACTATCAGGTTCTGGATGGAATAAAAGACAAAATGGATTACTGCGGCATTGACTACTACCGAAAAAACGTGATGAAAGAAGATAACATAGTAGTTAAAGAGATAACATATCCCGAAGGAATACGAACCCTGGCAACCGATTTATACAAAAGGTACGGAAAACCGGTAGCTATTATTGAAAACGGATTCCCCACACACAACAACGATGAAAAAATCGAATTCATGTTAGAGCACCTCAAAGAGTTTCACGACGCCATAAAACTGGACAAAGTGAAAGCCCTAGGATACAACTGGTGGTGCACCCTCCACAGCTACGAATGGGGCTACGACTACAAACCCTTCTTCACACTAGTAGATGTTGAGGGAGAAGAAAAAGATATGGGCGGATACATTGACCTAGTGGGATCGCTTAAGAGAAAAATTACACGCGCCGGCGAATTTTACGGCAAAATATGCAAGAACAACGGCTTCTCAGCCAAAGATTATGAAAAATACCACAACATGCAGAAACCATTCGAACCGTGGCAAACGTACGGAGAAGAAAAGAAACCCTAAAAACTAATCAACAAACAGCTTAATTCTTTCCCTTAACTTTATCCTTTAGTGTAATCAAGAGTCCAGATATTTATAATTCCTATTTTAATAGAGGTTCAAAGGGTTGTATCAGGGGTAGGAAAGCTTATTTATGAGAGTTATTTCTGTGTGCCTTAGAGCCGTTATGATTAGTTCTCCAAATAACTGAGCGCTTATTATAAGAAAAAGGAGGTGCCCAAAAAATCACAGAGCAACAAGATATTCGCATAGGCGTTTTCGTGTGCGGTTGAGGCATTAACATAGCAGGGATCATAGACATTGAAGCACTGAGAGACTACGCATCTAAACTGAAGAATGTCGTCATTTCAGACACTCAGGGATCAATGTGCACCGAGGCCAGCGCAAAATTCATCAAGGAGAAAATAGACGAGAACAATCTCAACAGAGTGGTCGTAGCAGCCTGTACCCCCAAGACCCACGAGCCGGTTTTCAAAACGATTATCGAGGGAGCCGGACTAAACCCCGGAATGCTGGAGTTCGTAAACATCCGTGAACACGACTCATTTGTTCACATGAATCAACCAGAAAAAGCCCTCGAAAAAGCAAAGGACTTGGTGAGAGCCGCGGTATCCAGAGCCGCCTTCCTTGAAACAATAGCCACAATGGTTATCCCGGTTGCGAAGAGGGCTCTCGTTATCGGTGGAGGGGTCGCCGGAATCCAAGCATCCCTCGACCTTGCGAACGACGGATTCGAAGTTTACCTAGTGGAGAAGAGCCCCACTATAGGTGGAAAAATGGCGCAGCTGGACAGAACCTTCCCCACAGACGACTGCTCAATATGAATTTTAGGTCCAAAAATGTTCGAGGTGGCAAACAACAAAAAAGTGAAGCTGATAACGAACGCCGAGGTACACAGAATCGAAGGAAACATCGGCAGCTTCCACGTCAAAGTCGTAAAGAAGCCTAGATACGTGATCGAGGAGAAGTGCACCGGTTGCGGAGCCTGCGAGGATCCTTGCCCAATCTTCAGGCCGAACGAGTTCAACGCTGGACTTAGTGCGCGGAAAGCAATTTACATCCCCTTCGCTCAGGCTGTTCCGAAAAAGGCTCTTATCGACATGAAAAACTGCGTGAAGTGCAGACTCTGCATATTGTCTTGTGAGGAAGAAGCCATAGACCTTAACCAGAAGGAAGAAGAAATAGAATTAGAAGTCGGAGTAATCATAGTCGCAACCGGCTACGAAGTGTACTGTCCAGACAGGGAATACGGCTACGGGAAATATCCGGATGTGATAACCCAACTCACACTGGAGAGACTTCTTGCACCTAATGGTCCCACTAACGGTGAGCTAGTGAAAATATCCGATGGTGAAAGACCTAAGCGTGTGGTTATGATTCAGTGTGTCGGGTCGAGAGACCTTAAAACGAACACCTACTGCTCAGAGGTTTGCTGCATGGTAGCCCTAAAAAACGCCAAGCTCATAAAACAGGAATACCCCGACACCGAAGTCACAATCTGGTACATGGACTTAAGATGTCCGGGAAAAGAGTATGAAGACTACTACAGAAGAGCTAGGGAGTTCGGAATAAAGTTCATCAGAGGAAGACCGGTGGAAGTCTACTCTAACGGAAAAAACCTAGTGGTTGAAGGCGAAAACAGCCTAACAAGCGAGCTTACACGCACAGAAGCAGACCTCGTTGTCCTCTCCACCGCGATAGTTCCATCAAGAGCTACTGAGACGCTCGCCAACATGTTACGGCTGGAGAGAGGCCCCGACGGCTTCTTGAAGGAGTTCCACTCAAGGTTAAATCCTGTAGAAACAAAAATTCCCGGAATCTACCTGGCAGGGGTTTCCCAAGGACCGAAGTCGATAGCGGAAGCAGTTTATCAAGCGAAAGGAGCAGCCTCATCAGCGGCTTCACCAATGATTGCGGGCATCTACGTCCTAGAGGTTATCTCCGCAGAAGTTGACCACGAACTTTGCAGCGGATGCAGGCTGTGCATGTCAATCTGCCCGTACGGCGCTATCGTTGAAAAGGACGGCAAAGTTGAGGTCGAAGACATACACTGCAGGGGTTGCGGTTTGTGCTTCTCAGTCTGTCCAACTCAAGCGATAACAGTAAGATACTACAGACCCCAACAATTCGAGGCTTACCTCGACTCACTCCTAGAAGTAGAAGCGGGTGCGGAGACGGAAGCTTTTCCAAGAATAGTGGCGTTTCTCTGCTGGAAATGAGGCTACGGAGCGGCGGACATGGCGGGAACAATCAGGTACCAATACCCCCCATCAATAAGAACAGTTAAAGTAAGGTGTGCGGGAATGGTGCATCCAGACCTTGTGCTGAGAGCCTTCTACAGAGGCGCGGATGGAGTACTAATCGTAGCTTGACGATTAGGGGAATGCAACTACGAAATCGGAAACTACACTGCCACAAGCCAAGTTGAGTACTTAAAACAGGTGCTGAAAACGACGGGAATAAACGAGGAGCGGCTGAGGATAGAGTACTGCTCCTCAGCGGAAGGCACAAAGTTTGCAAACATAATTAAGGAAATGACCGAAAACATTTCCAAACTCGGCCCCAACCCACTGCGAACAGTTCCAAGCGTTGTAGAATGAATCTCGCGGGTAAACACTTGACCGTGAGGCGACTACCCCCTGAAAGCGAGGGGAGCCACCCAACTAAAATTTGAGTTCCACACTAACTAGGTTTATTATTTTTGCTTCCGGTTTCTGTTTCTGCTTTCCTTTGTAATATCCATAGTATTTCTCTGGCTATTATTCCTGTTTCTGGAAGCTCAAGCTTTTCTCCAATTTTGATGGCCTTTTCGAAACTTTCTTTTGCCTTTTTTAGGTCCAAGTTTCTTTCGTATATCAGACCCATTTGTTTATAGGATTGGAATTGGTTCCTTTCGTCTCCGACCTTTTTTGATATCTTTTCAGCTTCCTGTGCATATTCTAGGGATCTGTCCAATTCATTATTGTCCATTAGAAGATTGGATACAAGGAATAAGTTCTCCAGTAAACTCGGCCAGTTTTTCAACTCTTTCTCAAGCTCAACAGCCTTCTGGTAACACTTCTCAGCCTTATCCCATTCCTCGTAAAATGTGTAAACGTTCCCCATCTGCTTGTAGCACTTTGCAATCTCTGGTTTCAATCCTTTCTTGGTATAAATTTCTGAAGCCTTTTCCAACCTTTGAAGAGCCTTCTCCCCATTACCTTCAGATAAAAGTCTAACTCCAGCCAAATACAAAATCTCTGCTGCGCTCTCCTCAAGTCCCGTCTTTTGCGAATCCATCCAACATCCATCCTAGTTAGAATATCTTTGAAAATACCTTTTTACATCTTTCTAATTAATTTTTAGGACTTAAATAAGAAGCACTGAACAAGATGCCATAGTTCCTGAAACTCATTATTACACGCCGCCCCAAAAATTTGAACATACAAGAATTCCCATAAATAGTCCAAATATTAACTCCATAAACAAAAACTTCTGTCAACTAAAATTCCATTCAAAACATAATTTTTATTTTTGAAGGGAAGACATAAATTACAAAAAACCCTAATTTAATCTTAAGGAAAGATTTTGGAGAAAGCGAAGGATAACCAAACGACAAAAAACCAAAAAGATTCTGCTACTGTTAACACTTTTCAGCATCTCACTGCTATTGGCAGCACCTCTCGCAAGCAGCTCTCTCACGCAACCCAGCAACGCAAACCTCTTCCTCACCACGATTTCGGCAGCCCAAACCCCGGGAAGCATACCCCTAGGGCAAACCTGGACCTATCAAGCCACATATCGTAATGGAAGCCTTAGTATATCCTTTACCTACGTTCAGCAAAGTGGCGGCATAGTACCCATAACAGACTGGAATGGCAGCACCCAGCAGTGCTACGCTCTCGTAACCATAATTGATTTACTTCAACTATATACAGCTATGAACATGACTCCCCCATATCCAGGTATTATTTCAAGCGGTATTCAAATATCGTGGATCTACATAAACACAACAAATTACTCCATCCCCCGATCAGACGCCCTACTGGTTGCGGGGTTAACGAACGGCACAAGCGCCCAAGCATTTGGAAGTGTGCTAGCTAACGTAACGCTCTACCTCTATAAGTTCCCGCTCTCCTCACCATGGCAAAATGTGGCGAATACAAGTCTTTCTGGATGGACGATAGACGCTAATGGTTACAAACAGACATATGGACCATATACTGGGAATTTGACTAATATTTCTGCCTCGGTTTCTGCCCCGACTTCGGTTACTGTACCAGCCGGGATTTATGAGGCTTACCCAATCAACTACCTTACGGGCGATTCCCTGGTTCTGCTCTTTGGGGGTGTTATAGGTTTGGCTCTCAACCTGACATCACCACAACAAATACAGGGCTGGTATTCTTTGGATGCTCAAAACTTTGTCAAGATTTTCCTGGATTACGGTTCCAGTGGGAATGTGACCGTTGAGCTGCTCTCTACTAGTAATCCTCTTCAGACTTTGATTTTGCTCTCCGCCTCTTACTTCTTCTATAACGCTCAGCAACAGCAGGGTTTCTCCAGATTGCTTCTAATCGGTGGCGGAGTCGCGGCGGCAGTAGCAATTGCTGCGATAGCAATTTTCCTCTTCAGAAGAAGAGGCTAACCTCTCCCATTCCATCTTCTTTTTTTTCTGAAAAATATACGCTTCTAGAATACTTTAGTACGGGTCTAGTATGCTGTAGAGTTTCCCTGCCTCAAAAAATTTCAAATACTGACCTTTGGGAAAACTTATAAACATACATATGCGTATGCATAGTATGCCAACCAAGACTATATCCATAACTCTTGATGCATATAATCGACTCAAGAGAGAGAAATTAGAGGGTGAAAGTTTCAGCGATGTAATAATCCGACTTACTGAGAAGAATAAGAAAGATTTGCTAGAGTTCGCTGGAGCTTGGAAAGAAGATGAAGAAATCGAGAGGATAATACTTGAGGGGAGAAGAGTTTGACAGGCACGCAAAGATACTGCCTTGAAACATCGTTCCTTATAGACTTTTTAAGAGGAAAGGATTCAGCGGTTTTGAAATAGGGACAAATTAGTTAATATGAACTTTTAACCATTTCAATTGTGGCATGGGAAATTTTAAGGGGCCCAAAACTTGCTAAAAGGGCGAAGGAATATAATGATGCTGTAAAGCTAATTGAAAGATTGACCGTTTTGCCCTTCACATCAGCTTCTGCGAGAATAGCAATGGACATTGAATTCGAGTTAAAGAAGAAGGGTAGGGAAGTAAATCTTATAGATGTTTTGATCGCAGCTGTTGCTATAGAAAACAATTCAAAGCTTGTTACAAGAGATGAAGGGTACATGCAAATTGAGGAACTTCAAGTGGAATCCTACTTTAAAGAGTAATACAGTCTTCTACTTGTAGTCTTCTCTTGGTGGGCTGAAAACATCTATGATTATTGATTCTTCGATTAGCGTTGCGCCATGCTCAATGTTTGGTTGTATGAAGTAGCTGTCTCCCGTTCCCAGCAGGTGTTCTTTTTCTCCTATCCTTAGTTTGACTTTTCCCTTTACCACGTATCCTACCTGCTCGTTGGGGTGAGTGTGGGAGGGTACTATGGAGCCTTTACGGAAGGTGAATTCAACCAGCATCATTTTTTCTCCCACAGCCAGGGTCTTGCGATGGACTCCTTCAAACATTTCAACAGTTTTTGCCTGTGCTGATTTTACTATCATGACTGCACACCACTGGATAATTATTCTAAAAATAATGCAGGATTGGACTATTTTTCCATGTTTAGTGGGTTTATTAGTTTTGGGGTTAGTGATATGCGTGAAAATGTTTGTTTTCATAGATAAAGGCTATGGTCTAAAACCGGGGAGTTTAAGAGTAAAAATCTGGGTTAAGAATAAATATTTCTGAAAAGTGTTATAAGGTAAAGCCCAATAATTAGGGGGTCTTCTTATTGATGGAGAAGAAGAAAAAGGAGTACTACTATAAAGGAAAGGAAGTTAAGGCAAAGAAGAAGAAAAAGTAGTTTAGAACCACACTAAAACCATTTTTTTATATAATTATACTCAATGTGAATATTGATGATGAACTTTCTCTTTGTGTCTTCTTTTTTAATGGATCCATTAACCATTATAAAATCTATTTCTTGAAGCAAAAAACTGTCTTTCCGATATGTTTAAATTTTCGCTTTGGATAGTATCAAAATCAAAATATTTGTGATGATTAATGGAGTGAGATATGTAAACACTTTCAGATTCAAACGTATTCTCTTGAAATCAAATCTTAAGGCGGAGTGAAAAACTCCTTTTTTAGTAGTTCTCCTTATGAAAGCTACTATGGGGGTTCCATAATCGTCTAGTTTACAACTAACAATTTGGGTGGAATTTCCTTGGAAGATGTCATTAGTCTGCAGAACCAAGAAGTTTACGAAGCTCTTGAAACTTCTCCTGGGGGATTGACTGGTGAGGAGGCTAGCAGACGACTTACCTTTTACGGCCCCAATAGGTTAATTTCAGAGAAGCGAGCGTCAATGGCCTACAGGTTTTTTAGGAACCTGAAAGACCTCTTCAGCATTCTTCTCCTTGTAGCAAGTGTACTTTCTACGATAAGCGGTAGTTTTCAGATGGCGTATGTCCTTGTAATTGTGGTACTCATTAACACGGTTTTCAGTGTTTTCCAAGAGTGGAGGGCGGAAAAAGCTACGGAAGCTTTAAGACACTGGATGCCGGAATACGCAAAAGTCATTCGAGACGGAGAACTCGAAAAGGTACTGGTAGAAGAGCTTGTTCCCGGTGACATCGTAGTTTTAGAGGAGGGTGATCGTGTTCCCGCGGACATCCGCCTAATTGAAGCCTTCGATTTATGGACGAACAACATCCCCCTGACCGGGGAGTCAGAACCGCAACCGCGAAATGCGGAGCCAGCCAAGATCGAAGAAACAGCCTACTTGTATGCTCCGAATCTTGTTTTAATGAGCACAAGTGTTGTTAAAGGGCGAGGAAAGGGGGTTGTATTCGCAACGGGAATGAATACAAGATTTGGACAGGTTGCAGGCTTAACTCTGGCTATAAAAGATCCATTGAGCCCACTTCAGAAAGAAATCGGTTTCACCGCAAAAACCACTTTTACCATATCACTTACTTTGGGAATTGCCTTTTTCCTATTGACTACGCTTCTGCTTGAAGTAGATATTTTCACCAGCATAATCTTTATGATAGGTGTAATGACAGCTTTAGTTCCCGAAGGCTTGCAAGTCACCGTGTCAAGTGCGCTTGCGATAAGCACCCTGCAAATGTTGAGACAGAACGTTCTCGTAAAACGCCTATCCGCGGTTCAAACGCTCGGCAGCGTGACTGTGATAGCCACAGATAAAACTGGGACAATTACCACAGGCGCGATGACTGTTACAAAAATATGGGTTCCAGATATGGTTGTAGAAGTTTCCGGTATCGGGTATTCTCCAGTCGGCGAATTTACGGTTGACGATAGACCTTTAGAAAAAGAGAAATCAAGCCAAATCGATAAACTCCTTGAGGTCTCCGCCCTTTGTAACAATGCTAAAGTGGTACCCCCATCAGATAAAAATCCCCTCTGGGATGTTATTGGGGACACAACCGATGGAGCGCTGCTTGTGGCAGCCTTAAAGTATGGGTTGAACGTACAAAATACGCTAACACAAAAACCTATCATACAGATGATACCGTTTACCTCTGAGCGAAAAATGATGACCTCAATTCACGAGAACACTGATAAAAATTATGTTTACACAAAAGGTTCTCCAAAAACCATTCTCTCCATATGCGATAGAATACTTGTTGACGATAAAATAGAGAAATTAACTGATAAACGGTCGAGTTTTATTGGGGAAAAACTTTCCGAATTCGCAAGCGAAGGCCTACGCGTAATAGCCGTAGCGTATAATGAATTACCAAATAGCGGGTCTTTAAAGCTTGAGCCCGAAAACGTTGAGAAAAACATGATTTTCCTAGGATTGGCAGCCATGAAAGATCCACCCCGCCCAGAAATTAAAGAATCGCTAAAGATGGCGAGGCAGGCTGGAATAAGGGTCATAATAATAACTGGAGATTATGGTCTAACAGCGCTGGCTATAGCCCGGGAAATAGGCCTCATAGATTCAAATAGCTCAGAATCAGATAATAGCTGCCGTGGTTTGATAACTGGTAGCGAAATTGAACATATGAGCGACCAAAAGATTGTAAAGGAAATAAAGAAAGGATGTTCCATCTTCGCACTGGTTACGCCGATACAGAAACTTCGAATAGTGAAAGCTCTTAGACAGAATGCAGAGATCGTTGCTGTTACCGGGGATGGAGCTAACGACGGTCCTTCACTAAGAGAGGCAGACATAGGCGTAGCGATGGGTCTTTCGGGAACAGACGTTGCACGAGAAGCTTCCGACATGGTTCTTCTCGACGACAGTTTTGCATCAATAGTCAAAGCAGTAAGAGTCGGACGTGCGGTATACGATAACTTGAGAGAATTCATCACATACGTTTTCACGCATAACTGGGCGGAGCTAGTTCCCTTCGTACTCTTCATCCTGCTCGGCATACCTCTCCCACTAACCGTCTTACAAATATTGGCCATAGACTTGGGTATAGACATTATTCCGTCCTTAGCCCTAAGCCAAGATCCGCCGGAGGTGGACATTATGGACTACCCGCCGCGAAGCATTAAGGAGCGATTGTTCAGCAGAGGAGTTATTCTCCGCTCGCTTTTCGTAGGATTAATAATCGCCACTGGAGCCTTATTCGGTTGCCTACACACGTGGTGGGCCGGCGGCTGGTATTTAGGCCAGCAACTGAGCACAACCAGCAGTCTCTACATTAAAGGAACAACCATGACATGGGCTGGCATAGTTGCCGGCCAAATAGGTAATGTTCTCTCAATGAGAACGAGAAAAATATCTTTATTTAAAACAAATTTGTTGGACAACAAATGGGTTCTTTTTAGTATGGCTTTTCAAATCTTTGCCCTATTCTTCATAAGTTCGGTTCCATTCATGCAAAACATTTTCGGTACAACTGCTCTAAACTGGACTGATTGGGTCTATCTAGCACTTATCCCCTGTGCGGTAATACTTGGAGAAGAATTAAGGAAATGGGGTGCAAGAAGACAATCAAAAAGATCAAGTAGAAAACCATCAAAGAAATGACCTGTTTCCCAATTTGAAACAAAAAACCTCCCGTTTAGATTACTTGTAAAATACAAAATTAACCCGCTACACTTTTAGAAATGAAGGAAAACATTTTCTATCCTTTCTGGGATCAAAACTTTTTATTTTCTCTAAGTTTAGGGGGACGCAGATTCTGGAGACCATCGCGTGTAGTGAGTAAGGGAGCCTTATCAGCCTCATTTCCCCGCTTGTCACCCAGGGATCGATGGGATACTTCTTCGCCCATTTTTCGGCTATTTTCTCCCTCTCCTTCTTCCCTGTCTTTATCGCTTCCCTGTCCAAAACGTGGATGTGGAACCCTCTGCCCGAGTATACGA
Source organism: Candidatus Freyarchaeota archaeon (assembly GCA_030587365.1). Lineage (GTDB taxonomy): Archaea > Asgardarchaeota > Jordiarchaeia > Jordiarchaeales > Jordiarchaeaceae > Jordiarchaeum. Next base: position 28,597 of record JAUQZE010000024.1, read on the forward strand.
ATCTGAATTCGGTGTACTCCCTGCTCAGTTCCTCGTGGAGCTCCAGTGTTTTCCGTCTCACTGTTTTGAATTCGTACATACAGAAGCTGAGTCCCTGGTGTTTCTCCATTTTCTTTTCAATGTTTCCGTGGTAGGGGCAGACCACATTCTCTGGGTCGAGGTCGAAGGCCAGTTCCTGTCCTAGGAAGTATTTGCAGTTCCAGCAGTCCCCGGGCTCCATTCCACACTTGCTGCATGCTTCAATGTCCGAGTAGAGGTTTCTGTCGTAGTAGACTCCCTCCGGGAGATACTGGATAATGTACTCTCTGAGACCTTCCAAATCCTCGTAGTCGTCAACGACGACGGTGTTGTTTATTATATCCTTGTATTCGGGGAGAACGATGCCCGTGTGTCTTCCCGGAATCATGGTGAAAACAGTGTTCTCTCTACCTTCGAACCACTCTGCGACCTTTTTCAGGGGAAACTCCTTCTCGTAGTATTCCCTCCTCTCTTCTAGTGTCGAGTATCTCATACCCTTAGGCATTCGGTAATGTGTCATAATAAATTGTATAAGGGAGGATTGCTAATATCTTTTTGGTGGTGAGAATGATAATAGCGGAGTTAGTAACATTTCCTGTAGGGGAAGGAACAAGTTTGGCCAAATACGTTAAAGGAGCGATAAAAGCATTAAAGGACTCAGGCGTAAAGATTACCCCAGGAGCTACATCCACTGTGATAGAGGCAAAAACACTGGACGAAATCTTCCAAGCCGCCAAAACGGCACACGAAGCGATTCTCAAAATGGGAGCCAAGAGAGTACTAACTACCCTAAGCATAGACGACCGTAAAGACAAAGAGGCAACTGCCGAGAGCAAATTAAAAGCCATAAAATAAAGTAATATTAACTTCACAAATCTTAAACTGGTCAAATCGCCATTAAACAGAGTCTAGAACTTTTTCTCTTTTTCTCTGATGCGTAGAGTAGAATTGTCTCTTTCAACCAGCCAAAAATTTTATATATGTTTTTATATGTCCTAAGCAAATTTAACATGAATAAATATAAAAACGAGATTCTAAAAACGAATCTGAAATTAAAAAGGAAGGAGATGAGGTATAAATGCCAACAATGAAGGTTAAGGATCTTGAAATGTACTACGAGATTCACGGGGAGAAAAACGAGGTTCCCCTGGTTCTAATTATGGGTCTGAGTGGCGATGTTACGGGCTGGATGTTCCAGATACCGGAATTCTCCAAGAAATACAGGGTAATCGCCTTCGACAATAGAGATGCGGGGAGAACCTCTAAAACAGACACCAGCTACTCTATTGACACCATGGCTGAGGACACCTACAATCTTTTGAAGCAGTTGGGAGTTAAGAAAGCCCACATTTTCGGTGCAAGCATGGGCGGATGCATCGCACAATCCTTCGCTTTAAAACACCCGGAAATGTTGAGGAGCCTGATTCTCGCCTCCACAATTCCCCGCGCACCCAAGGGGGTAAACTTTCTGAACATATGGCCGGAGATGATTAAACTTCTCCCCCAAGAACTATTTTTAAAGCAAAACCTCCTCTGGGCACTTACCAAAGAAAGCCTTGAGAATGATGCCTTAGTACAGATGGGAATACAAATGATGAAGAACAATCCCTTCGCCCAGCCTCCGGAGGCTTTTATCCGACAGTGTCAAGCATCACTAAAATTCGATGCACTGGAGCGACTAAAAGAAATCAAGGCTCCCACACTCGTCGTAGTAGGAGATAGAGACATCCTTACACCCGTCTGGGAGGCAAAGGAGATAGCTTCCAGAATTCCAAAAGCGGAGCTGAAAGTAATCCAAGGATGCGCACACGGAATGACCCTTGAAAAATCGCCGGAACTCAACAAAGCAGTCCTCGAATTCCTCGAAAAACACTAAGAAATACGCAGCGTCCTAATTTATTTCTTAGCCGAGTGGGGGGATATTTTTTCTGCTTTCTTTAAAACCTCAATTCGAGCATTGCAAGCTTTCTTCGATTTTTTTTGGTTAAGAAAGTAAGTCAGCAGACTGGATTTTCCATATTCTAATGAAGAACTGTTTTCCCAAGGAAATATTGATATAATAACTTCCTCAAATACAAGTAACAAAATTTTAAAATCAAAATGATTAGGGGTGCGTAATAAATGACTATAATGAAAATTAATGATTTTGAGATATACTATGAGATTCACGGGGAGAAAAACGAGACCCCCCTAGTTCTAATCATGGGACTGGGTGGCGACATTATAGGATGGACCTTCCAGTTACCGGAATTCTCCAAAAAATACAGGGTAATCGCCTTCGACAACAGAGACGTAGGAAGAACCTCCAAAACAGACATCAGCTACACTATGGACACCATGGCCGAGGACACCTACAACCTTTTGACCAAGCTGGGAGTGAAGAAAGCCCACATTCTCGGCCTTAGCATGGGTGGCATGATAGCACAGACCTTCGCTATAAATTACCCCAAAATGGTGAGAAGTCTCATCCTATGCGACACAATTCCACGAGGATCCAAGGGGCTAAGCGCCTTAACCATCTGGAAGGAAATAATCAAAAACATGCCTCGAGAACTATTCATAAAGGAAACCCTTGTTTGGACATTTACCAGTGAATCCCTTGAGAATAAGGCTTACGTAGAAATGCTAGTAGGAGAGTTTTTAAAATATCCCTACATTCAACCCCCGGAGGCATTCATCCGCCAGTGCAACGCGATAGATAAATTCGATGTACTGGAGCGACTAAAAGAAATCAAGGCTCCCACACTTGTCGTAGTAGGAGATAAAGACATTCTCACACCCGTCTGGCACGCTAAGGAAATAGCCTCAAGAATTCCCAAAGCGGAACTGAAAATAATCCCGGGATGCGGACACGCTTTAAACTTTGAAAAAGCGAAGGAATTCAACGAAGTAATTCTCGAATTCCTCGAAAAACACTAACTACACACGCATAAAACAAATTACTCCCCTAAAAAAATTTGATTCGAGATGCAACATAAATGCCAATAGTGAAGATTGACGATTTTGAGATGTACTACGAAACCCACGGGGAAGAAAACGAGATTCCTCTAGTCCTGATTATGGGTCTAGGTGCTGATGCTCGACTATGGATACTTCAAATACCAGAATTTTCCAAGAATTATAAAGTAATCGCCTTCGACAACAGGGATGCCGGAAGAACCTCCAAAACAGACATCAACTACACTGTTGACACCATGGCTGAAGACACCTATAATCTTTTGAAGAAGTTAGGAGTGGAGAAAGCTCACGTTCTTGGTTTTAGCATGGGTGGCATGATTGCACAGTCATTTGCTTTAAAGTACCCCGAAAAAGTGAGAAGCCTGATTCTCTGCTCTACTACCCCACTCGGACCAAAGGGATTGGGTGTCATAAAGATGTGGAATGAGTTAATTGAAACCATCACCGGGCTTGCAAAAAATCCCATTGTGGAACAGCTTTCAAAATACTTCTACATTCAACTGCCTAAGGAATTTTTTCGTCAGTGCGAGGCGGTAGAAAAATTCGATGTAATGGGCCGATTAAAAGAAATTAAGGCCCCCACACTGGTTCTGACTGGGGATAGAGACACCGTTGTACCCATCTGGTCCGCGAAGGAGATGGCCTCCAAAATCCCCGACGCGGAGTTTAAAGTACTATGGGGAAGTGGGCACGCTATCTTCCTAGAAAAATGGTGGACGTTCAACAAAGCTGTTCTAGAATTTCTCGAAAAACACTAACCATACTGCCGTACACGAAAATACACGTTCTTAAAAATGAAATAGAATTTAGTTGCAGTATGAACATACCCTAATTCTTATAGCTTTTTTAAATTCTTGGATTATATATTGCTTTCCCCTTTTAAGCTTTTAACTAAATAAAAAATTTTTTCATTCTCTTCGTTTGAGAGTTTTCTCAACTGATTAATAAGACTGTGACAGTGTTTGCATAACAATATCAGATTATGAGAATCAATGAATCGAACAAAATCATCATGTTTCATGTTCCAGATTGAAATATGAGAACAACCATCTGCTTCATGAAGTATTAGATTTGAATCAGTGTTGCAAATCCCACAACGATTTCCAAATCTAATTCTTATTATGTCTCTCCTCTCCTCACATTTCTGTTTCTGATATTCGGATTTGTTCTTAGAAATTTTATGATAGTAGTTTCGGTTGTAATCTCGAATATGTTTTCTGTTTTCGATTCTCCATTTTCTCATGTATTCTCTTTGTTCGGTTCTGTTCACTTCCCCACTGTCCTAATTCTGCAACTTTTTCATCCACATCTTCCATTGGGTATGCAATTTCTAATAAGGCTTTTCTCCTGAGCTTTACTCCAATCTTCGGTTTACTAGATGTGCGGTAACTTGAACTAGGTTTCTAAGATTATTGATTCTTACGTCTCCTTAGTAAAGTCTTGCATCGATGCCAAAGAATTTGACAAAGCCGATGAACTCAGAAAGCATTTGAAAGAATTTAAAAACATGATTGAACCTCTCACTCAAAAGACCGACCGGGAGCCTTTAAACGATAAGAAACCAAGTGGTTTACATTGCGCCTATTGTGGAAAAAAACTGCCACCAGGGGCAATGTTTTGCTCCAATTGTGGAAGCTCCCAAGAATGAAATACTAATTTTTAAAAGTATATAATTAAATTTTAAATGATTTTAAAATCAAAATGGTTAGGAATACACATTAGAGGGCTATAATATAATGAAAATTAAACTTTAAAAAAGCGAAGGAATTTAACCAAATGGTTCTTGAATTTATCGAAAAACACTTACCCACCACATTAATATAATCCTCCACAAAATTCTTATTTGAGAGCAAATAATGTAGTTTAAAAAATAAGTTAATATTTAAATACCTTGAATTTCTAAGGAGGATTTTAATGGGCGTAGATAAAAAGGTCGAAGAAACTCTAAAAGTCCTAAACTTAAAAGTAATCGAGCAGGGAATGGATAAGATTGCGGGAGTCTTTGACCAGTATACAGCTCAGATGAGCAAAGAATTGGCTACAATAAATCAAAGAATATCAGATATTGAATGCAGACTAGACAATCTCGAGAAATTCTCCTCATCTATGGGAGTTAGTAGCGCTGCTGCTTTGCAGATACTACCTGAAGCTGGGGCGTCTTCAGTAATCGAATCAAGTTTAACTCCGCCTCCTAAACCCAGACAACCAGTGAAACGGCATCTAGAACCTGTTACTTTTGCCAAAGAAAACGTAAAAGCAGAGAAACTCCCAAGAGAGGGATTCGGAGGATACCGTCCCACAAGAGGCAGTATAGAAGAGGAGAAACACGTCAAAGTCTCGGTCTTTTCAAAAGAACTGGACAGACGCAAAGAAGCCGCTTCCGCAGCAGCTGGTGGAGAAAGAACGGTCGTCATATCCCACACCGTGAGAGAGGACACGACACCTAATGAACCCATAGACGTATTCAGACTTACTCCAAGAGATATCGAGTCTAAAAATAAGGAAGAAATAGAGCAATGGTTATGCAAAACTGAGGAATGCTTCAATGGATTGGAGCCAAAAACACAGGAAGAAATTATGATAAACTATACCCAACTAAAAGCATTTCTCTGCAAAGAGAAGAGAGAAAAAGTTCCCTCCTGTACACGATGTCTCGTCCAAAATACCATCGTTTGCCCGCTGTACAAATTCTAACCCTAAGCATGAAACAGAAAGCGATATGGATTGATTGATCATTGGCACAGTTTTAAACCTACTTTTGAGAAGAAGCTACAATTAAGTTTCCTTTAACTTAAGCCATTAATTGCAAATTATCCCTTCCTATAAATAGTTCATTTATTCCATAGATTGATACTCAAACATTAAGGCATTGAACATTAATTTACCCTGTCAGTAGCCATCCGAGAATGGGGACGGGGTTGCGAGACCTAGAAAAATGTTAATTAATCTGGACTCTCTTTTTTTTAAGAAAATCGAAGCTAACTATTTATTTTGGAGGATAAAAATTGCGTTTGCTTGAAACCAATGCCGGAAGTAAAATGGTTCAGGGAAAAGATTTACTATTTTACAGTGTATGTATAGAAAATGAGCACCCCGATATTTTTCGGGAGTTCAGTGAGGTTAGGACTCCACTCTGGGCTTGCTTGGAGCTTGAACACATTAACATGCTGGTTTACAAGATAGCCTGTATGCTGAGACTGGATGAGCCTCCTAGAAGTATTTCTATTCTCACAGTTGACGGTTCTCCTCACTGTATACAGCTACACTATGCTGTGGAAGAAGCGAAGAAGATTTCAGGTTCCGATATAGAAGTAAGGCATTTTGTCCTTTCCAAGGGTGAGGTTGAGGAAGTCAGCTCTCAAACGGTTAAGAAGTCAAGGTATTTGGGAAAATTATCATTAGACTAGTCTTGAACTTCGACCTCAGAGAAGCGTAAAAAGGGTTCTTTTTTCAAGTTTTTGGGATAATTTAATCCACAAGATTTAAATATTTAGGAGAGCCTAAATTCTATGGAAAAAAATTTAAGCGAACCTAAATTTTTAATTAGATAAAGAAGATGGTCGACATGGTGAATGCGACCTCAAGCGAAGAGGAATATTTAGAAAGAATTTACCGTTTTGAGGAGTCTGGCAGGAAAAGAGTCAAAACCACCGATTTAGCCAAAGACCTCGGAGTTTCGCCAGCCTCGGTAACAGAGATGCTCTCAGAATCTCTGAGCAAGAAGGGTTTAGTCGATTATGAGCCTTACAAAGGTGTCAAGCTAACAAAAAAGGGTAAAACCCTCGCCTCCTCAATGATGCGAAAACACCGTTTAGCGGAGAGACTACTTGTTGATGTGGTGGGAGTCAACTGGGATGAATCACACGAAGAGGCTTGCAAACTTGAACACGCATTGTCCAAAGAAGTCCTAGAAAAACTAGACAAGGCTCTCGGCAACCCTGCTAGCTGTCCACACGGAAACGTCATACCCGACCAAGATGGGAAAGCCGAACCAGACGACTCGCACCCATTAACAGATTATGAACCTCCCTCAATGGTTGAAGTGACCAGAATTTCCAACGAGCGAGCCGATCTACTGAATCAGTTATGTTCTATGGGCATCTTTCCCGGTACAAAGCTCAAACTAATACAGAAGACTCCTATGGGAGGACCAGTGCTTGTGGATTTAGGTAAGTGCCAGATAGCCGTAGGGAACGACATAGCGAAACTGATCCGAGTTAAACCCGCATAAAAAATTTTTTAGAAGGGATTGTGACATGTCGCGATTCAGGAAGCGTAGGAGATGGGGTGGATCAGGGTCTACTAGTTGTCACCAGATCGGTCTTTTTCCTTCTGCTAAAAAGAAGGAGCGTAAAGACGAGTTTATAAAAATATATATTGCAGGTAATCCCAATGTGGGAAAATCGGCTATTTTTAATAAACTTACTGGAATAAACGTCATTATTTCAAATTATCCTGGAACAACGGTAGAGGTAATGGAGGGCACTATGGAGATCAATGGCCAAAAAATATTGTTTAAGGATCTTCCGGGAACCTATTCTCTCGGTGCCAGTTCCAAGGATCAGGAGGTTGCTGTTAGGGCTATACTTGAGGAGAAACCCGATGTCATAATAGATGTGGTTAACGCTCTTAATCTGGAGCGTAACCTGAATCTTACTCTTCAGTTATTGGAACTGAATGTTCCGGTGGTTATTGCTTTAAACCAAGTTGACTTCGCGGCTAAGAGAGGTATCTCCATAGATGCGGAGAAGCTTGAAGACATTTTAGGTGTTCCCGTGGTTCCCACGGTGGCAATTCATGGTAAGAACATTAGGAAGCTCCTAGAAACTGCTCTTTTAGAAGCTACTATAGAACACAAAAGGGAACATCAGTATCATCACCATGGGCTTCATCACCTTCATGACCACTTACATGATGAGCACCACTTCCACGAAGAAGGGGAACCCCTGCGGCTCGTAAACGAAGTGCCGGAATGTAACCAAGAAAATTTTCCCTCAGAGAGTAGATTATTTGGAAAACTTTTCAGAATCCGTAGAAGAAGGGGAAAAGAAAGTGCTGGAATAGAGAAGGAGAGCGAAAAGAAAATTGTAAAGCGGAAGAGAAAGAGATAGAATGCTCCGAAGGAAGGTGAATAAGCAGATGGAGGTCTTGGAATGGGAACTGAGAGAAGACGCATACGTCACAGGCATAGATTCAGCGACATAGGTTACACTCCGGACATTGAAAGATTAGTTAGAAGATTGGAAAAAAGAGTAGTGCAGGAGCTTCGTACCCAAGACTTGGCCTCTGCTAGAGTGGTTGCCAAGTGGTTGTTGGAGGGGGATTGGAAAGCAGCGGAGTTGGCTTCTAAAGGAGAGATTTCTCCAGCTCTTAGGCAGCTGGTTTCAGAATTAAGAAATGAAATAGAGTGGAGATACGGTGAGCAGCCTACAACGCGTATCTCAAAAGAGAGGTACGCTCTTGCGGGGGAAATCGCAAAAAAGGTGACCACGGAGCGGAGTATAAAGCCTTCTTTCAGAGAGAGACTTGACAGCATAACCTTATCCTATTACACGGGAATACCCTTCCTCCTACTAGTGGTTGTAGGAGTATTTGCTTTACTATTTTTCGGTGGTGGCTATTTAGAAGGAATTGTTTCCCGTATTTTTGAGGATGGAGTCATACCGTTCATAGAAAATGTACTCGGATACACTTCATTCGACCTTTACACGCAGTTCCTCTACTTGTATATTGACCCGAACTATACACTTTTGGTTAAACTTCTTTTACCTCAGGTTTATCCTTATCCATTTTTAGTAAAGGATTTGCTCATTAATGGAGTTGTGGTAGGAGTGGAGGCTATATTTGCGATCGCTATTCCATATATCTTAACATTTTACATAGTCTTGGCTCTTTTAGAGGACACTGGTTATCTCACTAGAATAGCTTTCCTGCTCGATAATATAATGCACCGGTTTGGGTTACACGGAAAATCCGTAATCCCTCTACTGGCTTCGCTGGGTTGCAATGTTCCTGCATTAATGAGCACCCGTATTTTGGAGAGTAGAAAACAGCGTTTAATTGCATCGTTTCTAATAGTTTTGATACCCTGTTCTGCCAGAACTTCGGTTATCTTGGGTTCTGTGGCTTACTATGTCGGGATACAGTACGCCCTAATGGTTTATTCCATAATATTTGGAGTTGTAGTAGTGTGTGGTCTCGTTCTCTCCAAGATTCTACCCGGGTCTTCGCCGGGACTGGTGATGGAGATGCCTCCCTATCAGATTCCTTCTATAAGTGCCGTACTCAAGAAAACCTGGTTCCGAATAAAAGAATTCGTATATATTACCTTACCCCTAATGGTTGTAGGAAGCTTAATACTGGGCGTATTATCCTACTTTAAAATTCTAGACGCCATTATTCAGCCCATGCAACCTTTTATGGCGAATTGGCTCGGTCTGCCCTCCATGACCAGTATAACTCTGATTTATGGTCTGCTGCGGAAAGAGATGACCATTCAGACCCTGCTCGTGATATCACAACTAAAACTAGGAATAACCAACCTGGGTCTCCTTTTAACTCCGATGCAAATGCTCATATACGCTGTGGTAGTAGCCCTTTATTTCCCCTGCGTTGCGGCTTTTTCGGTTCTAACTAGGGAAATGGGACTCAAGTGGGCGATCACTGTTTCCCTAATCACCATTGCTCTCGCCCTACTCATAGGTGGTGTAATTTGGCACCTTTACCTGTTCTTTACTCCCGGAATATCTTTTGATCAGGTGTGGCTGTATTATGTCAACTTTTTGACTTCCATAAGCGTAGGTTAAGCTTTCCTTATTCTCTCTTCCATTTTTGTTTGCGCCTTTTCCACTTCTCTCTTCTCACTGCGTATCCGAGACAGGAGGAATATCCCCACCACTACTATAACTAGTCCAATTATTTGGTAAATGGAGGCTTTTTCTCCCAAAAATATCCAAGCTAGAATAACGGAGAAAACGGGGTAAACCCCCACAATAGCCGTAGCCTTGGATAGATTTATCCGCGTTATGACCAAATACCACACAACCACCGCACCCACAAACGCAGTAAGACCCTGCAACAGAAATATGAGCAGTATCCCCGGATCAGTTAAGAATCCATAATCATTAAAACCCGGAATCAGAGTCAGGGCAAAAAGCAGTAATCCGCCATAAAAAACTCTGGAAGCGGAGACTACATATAAACTGGTTCTATCAAATATTTTCTTGGCAAATAAATGACTTATCTGCCAGAACAGAGGAGTTAGTAGCACGAGGACATCTCCGATGCTTATGGACAGAACGCCGTTGTATAGTACTACTATGGCTCCGCTGAGGATGAATAGAGTTATCGCTACCTGTTTTTTCCTGATTAGTTCTTTTAAAATGAAGAAACTTAAAATAATAGAGTATATCGGCTCCACCTGGAGCAGAATGGAGGAATTTATTCCACTGGTCATGGTGGAACCAAAGAAGAAGGTAACCGATGTGGCGAAGGTTCCGAAGAATCCTATAGGAAAGAGGTATCGTAGGAGTTTTCTTGAAAACAGTTGTCTTAGCTCTTTTCTAAATTTCAGGATGATGAGCATGAATCCGGACCCGATAAGGGCACTTATCGCGGCGAAAAATACCGGGTTTATGAAGCCTACACCGTATTTGGTAATCACTGGAAAAAGTCCCGATAAGAAAATTTCGGTTATAGCGAAAATGGTTCCTTTCTGTTCAGTGTCGAGTCTCTTCACCGGATTCACCTTTTTCTAAAATTAGTATAGTGAAGAAACTATAGGTCAATTTATTTATTCTTTTCCAATCAAATTAATAAACTAAAAAGAATGGAAGGTTTTTTAACCTTATAGTATCTAAATTGATGTATAAATAATAAAGTACCCCCCCAATCTAGGTATGTGATTGTTTTTATATTTCTATGCCCATTATTTAGGTTGTTTTTGGGAGTTTAAGAAAAATAAGAAGGTGGAATTCTTGGAGATATCTAAAAAAGAATTCTCTGAAAGGGTCAAAAATCTTCAGGAGAAGCTGGAACAGGAGAATTTGGATGCTTATCTTGTGAATAATGGGGAGAACTTTTACTATCTAACCGGTCTTGCCTATCGTCCCTTTGAGCGACCGTTTTTTATGCTGGTGCCGAGAAGCGATTCACCCGTTCTACTCGTTCCCAAGCTGGAGGAGGAGCACGCTCGCGACATCGCCGGAGTGGGAGAGGTGCGTGCTTACTGGGAGTTTCCAGCGAAGGAGGGGGATAACTGGTTTGATGCTCTCATAGAGATGGTTAAGGATTATCAGACTTTGGGCGTGGAGTCCGGTCTTCCCTTAAAGTATTTGAGGTATCTGCCGGAGGTTGTGGCGAAGGATCTGGTTGAGGATTTGAGGCTAGTTAAATCCAGGAGGGAAGTGGAGAAGATTGTATTCGCCTCTGAGGTGGTTGACAGGGCTGTGGAGATTTTGATAGGAAACTCTGCGGAGGGGATTATTGCTCTTATGACCATAGCTAATGTGAGCACCGAGGTTTACATGAAGGTCTTGGGCAAAATACCTAACGCCAATCTGATGGTAACCAGCGGTTTGGGAGCGGTGTGGCCTGCGCCTATATCTTCAATGCCTCATAGGGCTCCGGGACCTTTTGACGTAATAAAGGCGGGTGTTCCTAATGTTGCTATGGCTGGGGTGCAGGCGGATGGCTATTCCAGCGAGTGTGAAAGAACCTTTTTTGCCACAAGGGTCGAGGATAAGGCTAAAAAAATCTTCGAGGACGTGATGGAGGCTCGAGAAAAAGCCCTAGAACAGGTCAGAGAGGGCGCAGTCTGCTCAGAAGTCGACCTCGCGGCGAAGAATCATCTAATCGAGGAAGGCTACGGGGAAAATCTTCTTCATCGAACCGGACACGGTATAGGCATAGGCACCCATGAAGCCCCCTGGATAGCCGAAGGATACGATAAACCCCTCAAAGAAAACATGATTATAAGCATAGAGCCCGGAGTCTACATAAACGGCTACGGTGGAGTCAGACACTCCGACACCGTACTTGTCAAAAAGAAGGGCTACGAACTACTCACCAAGTTTCCCAGAGAACTGGAAAAATTAGTCATTCCGAAAAAGGGAAAATAATCATCAAAGAGTTTATCGAATAAATAGAAGGCATAGTTAACTTGGCGTTTACTGCCGTGAGTTGTGGCTACATAACCCCCTAAAGAGAAAAGAAAACAGGACAAGAGCATAAGAACAAAAAGAAACGAAAAACGGGGAAAAGGAACCTAAAATTTAAACTATAAACACCACGAGAACCTTAACCAAAAAAGGGGAAAAAGGAAGATAAGCGAACACCCGTAATAGCGAGTTAAGGGTTCACAAGCTTCCATCATTCATCACTGTTCTTATCTGGATTACACCCTATGGCGGAAGTAGTATGCTAATTCTTAACAGTTATCGGACTAAACTCGCAAAAATGAGTGAAATGGACCAAAGTTGTGGGTTTTAGGTTGTAAAAGCAAACACTTGTAAAAGAGGTTGCTCAGCAACGAGAATTGAAGTTTTCCATCTTGGTACTTCTAAATCATTTGCTGTTTATGACTTGCAAAAATAGTTCATCAGTAACGAGGATTGAAAGTCTTATTTTTAAGCCTTTGTGGGTTTTATCCTCTGTTTTTGTGCAGTCTCAGGATTATTCTAAATTTTAGATGGGTATATTGAGGCTTCTTCTACCGTTTATGGTCCAAAAGAGAGGGTGGAAACGAACGATTCTTAATTGCTATAAATTGGATGAAAGGAAGAGATAAAAACGGGATCCTTACTTTCCTAGTATTTGCACCAGTTAGCATCATTTTTATACTAGAATTTAGTATTTTTACTAGAAACAAAATATTTTAGGAGGAATTCGGTTGGCTAAGGTGAAGGTCACGAGTAACTACCAGATTACAATTCCGGAGAGTGTTCGCAGGAAGCTTGAAATCAAGGAGGGAGACTACGTGTCAATCGAGGTTTCAGGTGAGGGTGAAGCTGTTTTGAGAAAGGTAATACCCCTCGAGGATTTGGCTGGTGCATGGGACGAAGAAATGGATGACATAATGAAAATTGTGAGTGAGTCGTGGAAAAAATGGAAGTTGTAAAAGCTATATGCGTTGACACAGATGTGGTAGTAGATTATCTCAGAGGTCGCGAACCAGGAAAATCCGCTTTTATCGAATGGACGAAAAAGGCGGACATATCTATTACAAGCGTAACCGCTTTTGAACTCTTGCTGGGTGCAAATCTCTCCCTGAAGCGGAATGAGAATAATCGAAGTTGAAAGCCTACTTGACCAGCACAACATCTTATCATTTACTCGTGACAGCGCCAAAAGGGCGTCCGAAAAGGGGGCAGAGTTAAGAGCTAAAGGTTCATCCATCGAAATTAGAGATCTCTTTAACGCCTCCATATGCTTGTCAAAAGGGGCACCTCTCTTGACAAGGAACAAAGCACATTACGAACGAATCAAAGAGCTAACAGTGCTAGAGCCCTAATAAATTCTCCACCTTGTAAAAAAGTATCAGGGGTAAAAAGCTGTACTTTTCCTGTGGTCATCGCTTTCAGCGATATAAACACGCTGTTTCAAACTTTAGCTTATTTGGTTCTGTTTTTTTGGGACCTGGGACAAATCTTAGTTTATTTCCTACTCTTAGTCTACAACAAGCTCTATTGAGCTTTTCTTGGAGTTCAGCTTTTAAACTTCTGTCTGATCTTTAATAGATTTTAGGAATTTAGTGTTTTTGGTGTCTAGTCTTTCCAGTCCAAAAGTCTCTTTTGTCCTTCAAGCTTCTTAATATCCGTCACATCTTGTACTATTTCCATAGTTCCCAAATACTTTCTATCTTTGCCTCTCACCGCGAAAAATCGTATGTAAACTAGACGATTGTCCATCGTAATCCAGAATTCAGCCAAGTCCTTTTTGCCTGCTTTGAATGCTTCAATGATTTTATTCACCATGTGGATGCTTTTCTGCGGGTGGCATTGCTGCACTTTTCTGCCTATGACGGACTTGGTTCGTACGAAGATTCTTTTCTCAGCCTTGTTGAAGTATTTTACGCTGTCGTTTTTGTCAATAAAGGATATGTCTATTGGTAGGGTGTCTAGGATGGCTTCAGCTTCCTCTTTTGAGAGGCTTCCAGTTTCAAACTGTAACACGCCTTCGGGCGCTATCTCTGTTCTTCGTTTTTCAGTCCTTTCAGCCGGTATTGCTGCCTTCATTTGCGGTGGTGTGTAGAAGCAGTATCCGATCTCGTCGAATTCCTTTCTGGCTTCTTCCCATTCTTCGGGTGTTGCCACTTGCACCGCTGCTGGGAAAGGGATGTTGTTCTCCTTGTAAAAGTGGCTTGGAATAATGCTGCACAAAGGCTTGGCAGCCTCGCCCAGTTGTCTCTTGAAGTCTTGAAATTTCAGTGTGTTCCATTTCTCGGTCAGGTCGTGGAGCTGTTTCTTTTTTTCTCTTATCTGGTTGTGTTCCATCCACATTATTGCTGGAGGCTCTGTGATTCCGTGTTTTTCCATAGTGGGAAACAGTACGTTTTCTTCCCGCAAAAAGTGGTTCTCTGCATCTAGGAAAACCTTCACTATGCTTTGCAGCTCCGTTAACGCATCGCCAGCATGAACCTTATCACGCGCTTCTTCAATCGTCTTCGCAACAGTTCCCAGTCTCTCTGTGTGTTCTGTGAGAATCTTATGCTCTTCCATAAGGATGCTGATTGGATGCCAAGGGGGAACCTTCAGCTCTCTTTTTTCCAACTGTTCCCCAAAAACGAGGAGATGAACATCGCAAAGCCTTTGGAGTTGCTCTCTCGGCATTCCTTCCATAACAAGTTCCTGCTCAATCCTCGCAATATCCTCAGAGCTGGTGCCCTCCAAAACCTGCTTGAATTTTTCCTTAACTTCCTGCGGCGACGCTCCACCATGTAACTGCATAATTACCTCTTTCAACATTCTCTTCTTGTCCTCAGTTATCTCACTCATTCTTATGCCCCTTCTCAAACAGTAGTTTAAGTAATTACAAATATTAAAATAATAAGATTTTTGCTCATATATAAAAATGGTGTGGCCAGCCCTCAGAATGGTTGCTTCGGGGCTCTCGTGGAGCAAAGGAAAAAGAAATAATTATGAATATGAAACAAGGCAAGAAAATGCAAAAATTTTTAAATAAGTGTTTATGAGATTTTTATCTGGAGGTGAGGTATGTGCCACCACATTGCGACACTATGGATGGACCCGTTGTTAAGGCTGCGAAAATGGCTTTGGAAACGGGTAATGTTAACCTGATACTTCCTTGGGTGCCTAAAAAGGCTGAAGCTGAATTGAAGAAGGCTTTTCAAAAGACTCTTCGTGTAAGAAAACAGGATAAGGACGCTGCTGAGCTCGCCGATTACTGGTTCTTTGAAACCGCTGTGCGTTTGCACAGGGAGGGAGAAGGTGCGTCTTATACTGGGTTGAAACCTGCTGGATTGGACTGGGGTCCTGTAGTTCCAAGGGCGGAAAAGGCTATAGAAAAGGGAAATGCGAAGGAAGTTATAGATTTCATTTCGCATACTGTTGAAGAGGAATTGCAGGAAAGGTTCAAGAATGCTGTGGCTCGTAAGAATTACGATGTGAACAATGTGGCTGCTGCGAGAGAGTATGTGCAGGCTTATCTGGGTTTTGTCTTGTACTCGCATCATCTGTTCACGAACGTGAAGGGCGGCGAGGAACACGGCGAAGAAGGAAAAGGCGGACATGAACACTAGCTAAAACCTGAGAAGGTTGTAGGTAGGGCTAAGCAATATGGCAGAGCAAGCTACTGAAACTCGCGGTATAAAGATTGCTTTGGTAGGCTACTTGGCGCTGGTCGTTGTACAACTAGTAACTTACTTTTTTACCAACATTACGGTGATGTTGGCGCAAGCTTTGGAAATGTTAAGCGATGTTCTAATTTCCGCTTTTCTTTTGTTATCTATCTTTTGGTCGCGGAAACCGGCGGACGAGTTTCACATGTTCGGTCATGGAAGAGCCCAGAATGTTGCGGCACTGGTTTCAGCTACAATTTTAATCTCTTTCATGAGCATTGAAACGTTTCGAGAAGCTATTCCCAAATTTTTCGAAGCCGAGGGAAGCTCATCTCAAAGCATAAACCTTGCAATGATAGTTATATTAGTGGGCATGCTCGTGGTCGCCGTTCCAACTATAGACATTTTAAAGGCGAAGACGAGAGGTGCTTCACTAAAAGCGCAATTTGTATCTCTTCTCAAAGACGAGTTTTCCTACGTAGTCACTTTGGTAGCAGTATTCCTCGTTTCAGAAGGGTATCCCTTGGCAGACCCCTTAGCATCCACAATTGTTGCTTCAATCATCGCTATCAGCGGCGTATACCTCTTTAAGGACAACTTCCACTACCTCGTGGGCAGAGCTCCCAGCAAGCAATTCATGGAAAAAGTGAAACTAACCGCAAAATCGGTGAGAGGCGTTTTAGGCGTCCACGATTTAAGGGCTGAATATGTAGGACCAGACATTATTCACACAGGTTTCCACATAGAGGTGGCGAAAGGCACTCCGATAGAAGAAGCAGACCGAATAGCGGAAGAGGTTAATGAAAAAGTAAGCCGAGAAACAGGCTGCCAACACTGCGTAATCCATGTCGACCCGGCAAATAAACCATCAAAAAGAGTATTATAAAAGCTAGCCACAAAAATTTATTTAAGAGCGAAAAAGTTGTTAACAGAATTTCTAACGAATATTGGGAAGGTTTAATAATGGAATTTGAGATTCCCAAACCTTTGAAGTTAGAGCATGAAGCGCTCCATTTGGAACTCGTCGAACAAAGAGATCGGAGGGTGCAATTTGGTTGCAGAATTAGTATACTTTAAATTTTGGCAATTCTCTTTTTTTATTCATAAATGTATTAATTGTGGATGAAAAAATATATATCATTTTTAAGTAGCTGATTTGTGATAAATATATTATACATTTTGAGGTCGATGAGAGTATGGATAGGTCGGTTGATGATTATGATGAGCTTGCGAAACTGCTGAGGCAAATTGGTGATTTTATTAGTGAGGATAAGTACGATAAGTTGGGTGGTCTTTTAGCTCGGGTTAGAAGGTTAAGGAGGAAGGGAGTTAACGTTGATTTTAATATGGTGGCTCCAGTTTTGGAAGCTTTTACTAAAGCGATTTCAGATTACATTGAGGAGGGTGAGTACGATGATGCTACGGAAACGATAGATGACTTGGGGGAGTTTCTTGAAACCTTTGACTTGACCATTGGGGAAGAAAGCGCTTCCCGCATTTCGGATGCCTATGTTAAAGCGATTTCAGATTACATTGAGGAGGGTGAGTACGATGATGCTACGGAAACGATAGATGACTTGGGGGAGTTTCTTGAAACCTTTGATTTGCCTATTAGAGAGGAAAGCGCAAACCGTATTTCGGATGCCTATGTTCGCAAAATTTCTGAGTGTATCAAGGGTGGGGAATACGATGACGCTGAGGAGTGGATAGATGACTTGGGGGAGTTTCTTGAAACCTTTAGTCTAACCGCTGATGAGAACATGGTTTCTAAGGTTATTGATTCTTATACCTCCTTGGTTGAGGCTTACATTGGCGCTAAAGAATTTCACCGGGCTGATGAAATTAAGGAGCTTATTGGAGAGTTTAAAGAGGGGGCTAAGCCTTTCAAGTGGAGTACTGGTCCAGAGCCGAAGGTTGTAAGACCAGCGGTAAAAACAGCGGGTTTGCGTTGCGCGTACTGTGGAAAAGAACTGCCGCCCGGAGCGTCTTTTTGCCCGAATTGTGGGAAACCGCTGAACTGAAGAATTAAACCGGTTAAACGCAACACTTAATCTTTTCGAGCCTGATCGGTGTATTATTTTTGGTGATGCAG
Organism: Candidatus Freyarchaeota archaeon; assembly: GCA_030587365.1. Classification (GTDB taxonomy): domain Archaea; phylum Asgardarchaeota; class Jordiarchaeia; order Jordiarchaeales; family Jordiarchaeaceae; genus Jordiarchaeum. Next base: position 46,461 of record JAUQZE010000024.1, read on the forward strand.
ATTTATTTGGTTCTTTCTCTCATAAGGCTCCAAATTGCGAAAGAAGCCTTATAAACGCCTCTTTTTGAGGCGAAAACGAACCATTCTCTATCGCCTATTATTCTTCACGGTTATTTTTTATTAGATATGTCGAATAAAGAGCATTTTTTTCAATAATGTGTACTAGTTAATACTGACTACACAGATTTTACATAATGGTGTCAAAATTTTTTTAAGGCTTCGCTGATTCCTATTATCTCGGTGGATGTGACGTGTTTCGGGGTTGTCATGGAATCATAGATATTCTCTATTTTTGTATTGTGTTTCAGAACCCCGAAACCATGTATGACTTTTTAAATAATTCTAAGACGCCTAGTCTGGAAGCACTGTTTTGGAGAGAGGTGGCTGGATTAGATGAACAAGGACATCATTACAGTTTACCTATTATTAAAGTCGAAAAGAGAGCTTAATTGGGAGAATTTGCTGGAAGAATCGGGTCTCGATTGTGAAAGACTCTTACGTATGGTTATGTTACTTCAATTGAAGCAATATATCAAAAGAGTGGGGGATAAATACGTATTCCTGGGTAAGCGTAACAACTTTTTGGAAGAGGATGATCGTGAGATTTTGAAGTGTACCGATTACTATGATGAGCGGTTTAAAAATGAGGGGGAAACTGGGTGCAATTATAGGAGTCTAAGTGAAATCTTGGAATTAAGGCTTAAGAAGTCGTTACCTCTCGAAATCCCTCTTGATGGAAAAACGTTACACACGAATTTGGGTATTAATCTAGACAATGGGGATGGAAAAATTGAGATAGTTAATGGTAAAACTGTGCTGAATATTCCCCACTATATTGATTCTGATTCCCTGATGCTTGATGTGTATGAACTGTTTCAGTTTTATAAAAAGTATGCTGGAAAAGAGGGTATTAGTTTCCTAATATCGAAAGCCTATGGTTTATTTCACAAGATTGCAAACTGCGAACTCGGCGAAGAGTGTAAACTATCTCCCTGCAATAATGTAAGCCAGCTTGAGTTTGATGCCGCGTCAACCTGCATCCAGATTTGCCGCGCAATAACCGAAACCCTGAATATAGACAGCGTTACTATAACTATTGACACCATAACTCGAGCCTGCAAATTCTCAAGCAGGGGAATCGAGGAGTTGAAGAAATTAGAGTTCTTAAAGAAGCACGAAGTTTCCGCCGCATACACCTTTCCACTCTCACCCTTCGAAATTGGAATACTGGTAATGGGAAAAGGCGGGGGTCCCCTTTGTTTACTAAGAGGCTACGATTTATTTGCAAGAATCCCGGTTCGCGAAACAGGCAACTTCATTGAAATCGATTTCTCACACGTGGTTGAAAAATACGTAGAGACTGCAAAAAATAATAATGGAGCCACAGATTTAGATGTGGACAATATATCCCGATTATTCTTTTCTATGTTTAATGAGGAAAAAAATACTCGTGAACTTGAGGAACTACTAAACCAGCTTAAAACTCGAGAAGAAATGGATCTACTGAACACCTTGTATCTTGTGAGTTCACTTACTATGGAAAATCAAACAAAAGACGTTTTGGCAAAGATCCGCTGTAGGCCCTGAAAAGAGCGTTAAAAACACAAGTTTAAATATAATTTTCTCGCCTGCTTCACGACTCTCGTTTTACAATCAAAGATGCGGCAGAACTCTGGGTTCAAGCTAAGTCTGAGGGATGTGCGGAATCACGTGTTGCTATTTGCCAATCCTAAACGCTAAGAAAATAAAAGGGGAAAGGATTTTATTCAAAGGCTTAAAATAATATAAAATTATACTTCCCTTCCACACAACCCACAATAACTAGCACCCGCAGGTATTTTAGCTCCACAATAGGGGCAACGATCTTTACGCATTTCCTCTGCGTGCTCCTCTTCTTCTTCCTCTTCCTCTGGTTCTAGGTCTTGTTTAAGTGTTGCACCGCAGTATGCGCACAATTTCCATTCTTTTTTGACTGCTTTGTTGCAATTTGGGCATGTTTGTTCGAGTTTTTTGATTCCTATTTGTGTTCCACAGTTTGGGCAGATGCTCCAGTCTTCTTGTATGGGTTTACCGCATTTTTTGCAGGCTTTTTGTGGCATTTTAAGTTCTGGTTGTGGCATTTTATGTCCTGGTATTAGGCTTTCCGTGGGAACGGTTCCCAATTCTATGATTCTGTTAACAATTTTTTTCATGTTGTTAATTATTTTCAGAGTGGGTACTTTAGTATCCAAAATGTCTCCAACACATTCAGTATCAACTTTTAATCGTCCTGGTGTTTTATACTCGAGTGAAACGGTGATTGGATTAGGTATACTATAGGATTGCCCTCTAGTTAAAACAAATTGGTTGGATTTTGCGCCCTTCATCACGTCTAATCCAAGATTTGAAAAGTAGGTTTCTAATGATTCCTGCAACCAGCCTATATCTTTGTTTGTTTTAATTACGTACATTTTTCGCATTTTCCTCACCCATTGCTGGGGATTACTGTTACTAAATGCGTATCTCCTTTTAAAAATATATTCTAACAGGCAACTTTTAATTTTCTGTAACAATATGAGTAGGCTTGGTCTGGTGGGTGTAGGGTTAAAATAGTATCGTGGTTACGAGTGGTGGTTTTTTAGATTCTGTCTCTTGTTACGACGATTTCGCCATTAACGTCGACTGTTAAGATGTTTCCGTTTTCGAGTTTTCCCACATTGCACACGATGGTTTTGCCGATTTTTGCCTCCCCTCTGGCTTCGTGTATATGGCCACAAACCATTAATTCGGGTTGTGTTTTTTCAATGAAGTTTCTTATTTGGGTGTTTCCTACGTGGCTTCCGCTCCAGGTTGCGTCCAAGCAGTTTTTTGGGGGTTCATGTGACACTATTATTAGCTTTTTATTTGATTTTTCTATTTCGCTGAGAAAGTCGTAGCCCCACGCGTTGCCACTAAGCCCGATGATCTCAATGTCCCCGAACTCGGTTTTTTTACCATGAAGACATGTGGCGTTGACTTCTTCGAGCTGGAAATCTGCATTCACTCGGTCCATATTCCCCCACACATAGAAAATCGGTGTATTGGTTACTGCTAGTGTTTCAATAATTTTTTTGGCTTCCATTCTTCCCCCGGAATGTGTTATGTCTCCGCAAATGAGCACAGCGTCGGGACTCTTCTCCTCAATGTACTTTCTAGCCCTTTCCGCCGCTTCAACATTACCGTGAATGTCCCCTAAAACAACAAACCTCAAATTCCTCACCTTTAACATATTTCAAATCCAAGGAACCCTTTTTGTATCTTATGAAGCCACCATCCGGTGAAGATAAACCTAGCGTCACTCCCTTGATTTTTAATCATTTTTTGGGTTTAAATATTTTAAGAAATGGGGATATTAATTTTTCTAATTCTACACTGATAGCGGGTTAAAAACCGGTGAACTTTTCTACGGCTATTTTACTAATTTCCAAGACTACCTGATTATTACAGTGGGGACAGGTGAAACTCGTGTCACTCACAATTTTCTCCTTTTTCTTCTTCAAACTCATAACGTAGTAAATACCAATATTGTCCTGGCAATGGGGACACTTCATAACCGCAAATCCTTCAGTCACCATGAAAAATACACCCTAAAAATTTTGAAAAACAATTCTCCAAATATACACTCGGTTTTTCCAATATTTAAGAAATCCCCAAACCAAAATAAAGAAAGAAAATTAAAAAGGAACCAAGCTTATTTTCGTGTTGATGACTTTGATTCTTGGAGGCGTAAGGATGGAGTTATTCACCAAACAGTTTGAGGTAAAAACCGGTGAAAGAATCGAACTAAAAGACATAACCAATCAAGTTCAATCCATCATAAATGATTCTAAAGTAAAACAGGGAATAGCCTTCGTTTATACACTCCACACCACAGCCACCATAATAATAAACGAAGCTGAGAGAGGACTCCTGAACGATATTAAGAAATGGGTGCAAGCCGCCTTCAGCAGAACGGACTACGACCACGACAAAATCGACACCAACGCAGCAGCACACATAGCAGCAACCTTCGCCAAAAACGCGGTCACCATACCAGTAGACGACGGAAAACTAGCACTAGGCACCTGGCAAAGAATCCTCCACCTAGAACTCGACGGGCCGAGAACACGCAGCGTAATAGTACAAGTTATAGGGACGCCCTTCTAGTTGCACTTAACTAACAATTCAGTATCATAGGTGAATGCTTTATCATGAAAAAAGTTTTGCTTATTGCCCATAGGGGTGCGAGTTTCTACGAGCCTGAAAACACTCTGAGAGCCGTTAAGAGGGCACTAGATTTTGGTGTGGATGGAGTGGAGATCGATGTCCGGTCTAGTATAGAGGGAAACATTGTTGTCATCCATGACGATACCGTGGACCGAACCACAAATGGGACGGGGAAAGTGAGAGATATGTCACTTGTGGAACTCAGAAGCTTGGACGCAGGTGAAGGGGAAAAGATACCCCTCTTGGAAGAAGTTCTTGAACTAGTTAAGGACAAGGCGTTACTTGTAATTGAGTTGAAAATCAATGGCATTGAGGAACGAGTGTTAAAAATAGTGGAGGAATACGGTGCGCTCAATAACGTTTTACTAACTTCCTTTATTCATAGGAGTGTGAAAAGGGTTAAGGAATTAGATCCGAGAGTTAGGACTGGTGTAATCTTCCGGGAGGCTCCGATCAATCCCAGTAGGCTAGCACTCGATGCTGATGCTGAGAATCTCTGTGCTTTCCATAAATATATTACTTGGGAAATGGTTCAAAACGCCCATGACCATGACTTAAAAATCTATGCTTGGACCGTGGATGAGCCCTCCACTATTGAAAACCTAATCATGCTGGGTGTGGATGGGATAGTCACCAATAAACCAGATATAAAGATTTGAGGATTTAATCAGCGTTTATGGAACTGGGGGTGAGGAACTGTGAAAAATTCTATGGAATTTTTTGGTGAAGCATTATACGCGTACTGGAAAGGGGATAGAAACTCCAAGTTCTATTTAGTATATATTTCTGGTGAGAAAATAGATGAACTGGATAAATATGAGCTTGATTTGGGAATATATTTTAGAAATTATGACCAGCTTAACAATCTGGAGAAAAAGTTAATTTCTTTATCGCACGGAAAGATATTGGATGTGGGTTGTGGAACGGGTTATTATATTCCAGAGTTAATGAAGAGAGGCGATACCGAGGGAATTGATATTTCTGAAAAAGTGATTAAAATTGCCCGAGAAATGGGGTTAAGAAATTGCAAACTTGGGAACATTTTCGAGTTCAAGGCTGATAAGAAGTATGACACCATTACTTTATTACAAAATAATATTGGGATAGCAGAAACTTTGCCCAAAGCAAAAAGACTCTTGAAAATTTTATCTAACCTGCTGAGTAGAGAAGGGCAGATCCTGAACATTTTGAGAAAATATTTTGTCAATGATTACATTATTTATGAACGGTATTTTGAATGGAAAAACAAAAGAAGTTCTAAATTTAAATGGATTACTTTTAACGTCGATTTCTTGTCTAAACTTTGTTCGGAGATAAATTTGAAATTAGAGATTATAGACGAAAATGAGGATTTTTACTTGATTAGAATGTCAAAAAATGATTAAGCCTCCTTTTCGAGCAGTATCGCGTGACCCTGCCCACCACCAGTTGCCGAGGAGGCTATTCCGAATCGACCATCCTCTTTGTTTAAGATTCTTGCCAAGGTTCCTACCATTCTCACACCGGACATTCCGGTGGGGTGCCCTAAAGCTATTGCGCCACCTTTCACGTTAACTCTCTTAGGATCTATTCCCAGCTCTTTTATGGCAACCAGCACTATTACCGCGAATATCTCGTTTATCTCCCAAAAATCGATGTCTCCCACATCTAGTTTCGCTCTTTCCAAGACTTTTCTACAGGCGGGTATGTCTCCGTATCCAAATATTGTGGGGTCTACACCTGCCCACCCCATGGACCTTACGGTTGCCAGCGGTTTGAAACCGTACCCCTCGGCTTTTTCTTTCGACATTAGAATAGCTGCTGCCGCGCCATCGTTCAGGGACGTGGAATTTCCCGCGGTTATCACTCCGTTCTCTTTGAATGCTGGGGGCAGAGCGGCGATTTTTTCAAGGGTGGTGTCCGGTCTAACGTTCTGGTCGTAGTCCACAACTTGTTTTGTTCCGTCGTCCAGAATAATCTCTATGGGTAGTATTTCCTCTTTGAAGAATCCCCCCTTTCTGGCTTTAACGGCTCTCATGTGGCTTTGGAGTGAAAACTGGTCCATTTCCTTTCTCGATATTCCAAAATCTTGGGCGAGTTTTTCAGCGGACAGACCCATACTTAAAGCGATTATCGCGTCAAAGGATTCCAGTTTTACAAATTGGGGGCTGGGATTCACACCGGATCCTATAGGTATGTGAAGCATATGCTCCATTCCTGCGGCAACAGCCATGTCCGCGTAGCCCTGCATTATTTGCATCGCAGCTATGGACACCGACTCAAGTGAGGAGGCACCCTGACGTTCCACTCCCACAGCAGCTACGGAGAAGGGTAAGCCGGCCATGAGGCTGACTATTCTCCCCCCATAAGTCCACTGTTCGCCTCCCTGATTGGAGCAACCAATAATGCACTCCTCTATCTCCTCCGCTCTTACACCAGTTCTTTCAACCAGATTCCTAATCACTAGTGCGCAGAGGTCGTCCGCGCGTATATTCTTGTAAAAATCTTGTTGAGGGTCAGCCTTGGAGATAGGGGTTCTCAAATAATCCACGATAACCGCTTCTTGCAAAAACATTACCTCCTTTACTCCATCCCGAAAAACCAAAATTTTGGTCAACTATAGAATTCTGGAGGCCACTTATCTTATATTTCTTTTTAGAAACATAACCTTTACTGCCAAAAATCATTTTATAAAAAATAATTTTAAAAAAATTTAAAAAAATAAAAAATGAGACAAGGAACTTGATTGGATTTACCTTGCTTATGCTCTTTCAAGTACTGTGGCGGCTCCTTGGCCTCCACCAACACACAGAGTTGCTAATCCGTATTTGCCGCCTTCCGCTTCTAGTATTCGAGCCAGGGTGCCAACTATTCTGGTTCCAGACATACCGAGCGGGTGTCCGAGTGCGACTCCTCCGCCGTGGATATTTACTTTTGCTGGGTCGATGCCTAGCTGCTTTATAGCGTAGAGTGCGACTACTGCGAAGGCTTCGTTTATTTCCCAGAAGTTTATGTCCTTTGCTGTGAGTTTTGCGGACTTCAATGCTTTCTTGCTTGCGGGTACTGGTCCCTTACCCATGACACTCGGGTCTACTCCTGCCCATGCTATGGATTTAATGGTTGCTAGGGGTTCTAAGCCGTATTTCTTAGCCGCCTCTTTGCTCATCATCATTACCGCACCAGCGCCTGCATTCAGTGGTGAGGAGTTGCCAGCGGTTATTATACCATCCTTTGTAAATGCGGGAGGCAGAGTAGCGAGTTTCTCAGCTGTTGTATCCGCTCTTATGCTCTGGTCGGTGTCGATTACCTGTTTCTTTCCGTCAGCCATCGTCACCTCAACTGGTAGGATTTCACCCTTGAAGAATCCTTCAGCCTGCGCTTTTGCAGCGAGCTGGTGGCTGCGTGCAGACCATTCGTCCTGCTCCTTTCTAGGAATCTTTGTTTCTGCTGACAGCTTCTCGGCTGTTAAACCCATGTTCATGGCGGTGAGCCAGTCGAATCTCTTCTCAGCAGTCAAAGCCTTTTGATTCGGGTTGACTCCTGCTCCCATGGGTACGTGGGTCATGTGTTCAACTCCGCCAGCTACGACCACATCTGAGAAGCCAGCCATAATTTCCATAGCACCAATGTGTATCGATGACATGGCTGAAGCGCACTGTCGGTCACAGGCCATGGCGGGAACCTCAATTGGAAGCCCAGCTATAAGGCTGAACAGTCGGCCTCCGTAACTCCACTGTTCTCCAGTTTGATTAGCACAGCCAAAAACGCATTCATCAATATTCTTTGCGTCTATCCCGGACCTCTTCACAACCTCTTTAATTACCATCGCCGCCAAATCGTCGGAACGCACACTGTTAAAAACATCTCTTTCCGGCTCTTTGGGACGTGACCTTGAAATAGGTGTTCTCACATAACTAACAATTACTGGTTCTTTCATTCACGTTTCCTCCAAGAATCTTAATATCGATTCTTCCGCGTATTTTTAATTCTTTTGGGTACGAAAAACCGATGATGTGATTTTCCTTATAACTTTTTGCCCATCATTTATTTTAATCAACCGTTCAGGAAACACACCACAAAAAATGGTAGATTTTCACTGGTCTCAGCGAAAAAAGAGTCAGAGATTCCCATCAACTATTAGAGGAGTGACCCGTGAAAAAGTTCCCATAATTAACGAATATACTCCCCTTACACTCCTGTCATGGGGTGCAACTGGTGAAAGGCTTTATACCCGCTTGAGCTAACTGCTTCTGCACCCTAGGATAAAGAATCACCGTTTCATCCTCAAGCTCCGAAGCTAGATTCCCACTTATCCCGGAAAGCCTGCCTATTAACTCCTGCATGTTTTCCCCCGTGCTGAAAGAAGACATCACCGCCGCATTGCACGAAACCCCGCACTCCACCAGATTTTTCAACGCATCCAACTGCAACTGAAAGCCCTCTGGTTTAGCACCGGTAAGCCTAGAAAACTCCACCTCACAAGCCCCCTTCAAAGAAACCCTAACATGAACATTACTAAACTCAGATAACCGCTCAGCAAAATCCACATCCAATAATATACCCGAAGTTTCCAAAACAAAAGTATAATTGGTTCGATCAACCATTTCCAGAATCTTGAAAAGATGCTCCCTTCCCAGAGTAGGCTCATTCCCACTAAGCCTCAACAGTTTATATCCCCGCTTCTCAGCTATATGGGTAAGATTCTGGAAAACCTGCTCCGGAGTATAAAACTGACCATACCCCTTAGGGTTATCCCGGGGCTCAGCACCCCAGCAAAAGACACACCGCAGAGGACACCCACAACAGTCCGCGGTAGCAATACCCCCATACCAATGACCTCCCCTAAAACGGTAATACCTTCTACTTTCTCCTCGCAGAACGATTGGTTCTGTTTTCAAAGCCAATTCTAATGCGTCGAACGGCGTCAAAACCACTCCTTAGCGAGTATTACGAAGGTTAATCCTTCTTACTTGAAGTGTTCAGCTGTATATGATTATATTAGGGTTTTTTGGTTTTTTCCCTCACGCATAGATTTCTTTACAAATTTTTAATGTGTACTCAGCGTATCTTATGGCTTCTTCCGCATCTTTCCTCGTGTAAAGTTGTTCTGGAGTTTTAAGTGTTGCTTCGTCCCCGTAGAATGTCGGACCACGTTTGAGTACCAAGTTTAAGCTTTCTCTCTTTATTTCGGGCAATGCATTCAGTATTTCTTGTGGAGGACTCAGGGTTTGGAGAGTCGCTTCAAGCAAGCTTCCCACCTCATGTTTTTTCGGGTAGTCCCGTCCAAGCAACCTTAAGGTTGCCTTTATGGCTAGCTCCACTGATTCCTGCGCTCTTCTCACAGCTCTATGGTGAAGCCCCTGCTTTAATGCGTTTTTCGCTTCCTGCAGCGTGTACTCGCTCCCCCTGAAGTAGGCTTTTGACAAGTCCTCTGTGTTCATATTTCCAGAACCTCTCCCCTCTTAATTGAAGGCTTAAGCACCCAGTACCAGGAACCGTCCGGGAGGTAAACTTTTTTCGACCCGAGTTCTTGGAGCCGTTTCTCCAATCTTTTTAATACGTTTTCCATAAAACCGTTTCTGTCATATATTATGACTCCGTCCTCAATCATGTCTAGGTAAATTGGTCGGTTTTTCTCTGCCTCTTCTGGACGGAGAGGGTGGAACTGAATCCAGACCTGTTCATCCAAAGGTTTCTTCTCCTCACTCCATAGTTGGAGTATGACATCAACCAGTTTGTCTGTTCTGTGCATGGATTTCTCAAAATCTTCGCATACCAAGAGCACGTCTATGTCGCTGTCCCGCTTTGCCACTCCTCGGGCCACGGAGCCGAAAACAACAATCGAGACCAGTTTCTCCCCAAACCTCGCGCTCAAAAGCTCGGTGAGCCTACGAACAGTCCCCCGATACTCTTCCTGGGGAATCGCCGCAATCCCAAATCTCAAAAAAACCACCTTATGGTAATCGAATGAAAAGCGGCTTTAAAAAACTTGTCGCCCTCATGGTGGAAAATCATTAACACTGCTTTGAAGCCTTCGCGCTGCTTCAATTATGACTTCGGACGGAATAAATGGCGTGGGGTTACACCCAGTTGGAATGAAATTTATATAATTCTAAAAAAATTTTTTTAATAGTTTTTACCAAAAACGTAACATTACCTAAAACCTAAAGATATTTAAGAACCAAACTTGAAAATAAATTACCATAACCATCTTATACTATACAGACATTTTATGCGGAAATGAGAAAATCGCAAAAAAAGAATTAAATATTAAAAAAACTATAAATATCTCAAATATAACAATAAATACAGACAAACTCCCCAAAAACAAGACAACTAAAGATGAAAAAGGTACCGTAAGAGTCTATTAGAATAAATAAAAATACTGGAGAACTTTTTCCGACACTTTAAAAGGCTTAAAATAAACGGGGCTAATTTCTCTCTTTAAATTGTAGGGTGGTCTAATGAAAATAAACAAAGGAAAGAAAAAACTATTGGCAGCAGGACTAATCCTACTATTCCTCACAGTTCTAGGCGTCTCGCTTTTAAACACTAATCCTGCAATGTTTAATGGAACAATGTTTCCAAGCACTTCTAACAACTTCTACCAAAAAGGATCACAAACTGGTTCTGGCGGTCAGTTGAACGCACTGCTAACAATAACCAATAACACAAATTCAACATATGAGGTAACAGATACTAGCTCTGATTTTAATATTTCATGCCAAGCCGGTTGGAATATAACATACGCACAAATAATTCTCTCAAATATTTCTGCACCATCAGTTATCCGACAAATAGAAACCGATCATACTGATTCTTATCCAACAGATAGTCTACTCGATATGTCGTTCAATATAACTACTAGAAAAGCCTATCTTGATAATGTAACAGTAATCCTAAGTGTAACCTCCTTAAGTGGAGGAGACAATTATATAAACTTCTGGGTTCGAAACGCGAGCTGGGATAGTGGCAACCAACGCCCACAGCCATCTTTGCGTATTTCCCCTCTAATACAGGCATTACTACCTGATACGGGCTGGCAGACCATTACTGTCGCATTTAATCACTTAACTCTAGATACGAGTAAAACTAGTAATAACACATTCTTTGTTGAGGTTGTGGAGGATGATACGTCCCCAAGTGGCCCAAGTTGTGGTTGGCGTCAGACTAGTGATACAAGTCCTCCTAGCGGCGATGGCGTTAACGAAGGCTATGCTTATAATTGGGGCACAAGTACTTATCTCGCCATTGACTTCGTTCTAACAATAAGACTCACTCCAAGTGGTACTTCGCCCTACACAATTGCTTATCCTGAAGATCTTTTACTTGCAATTAATGGAACTCAAGTATCAAATAATAACAGTGTTCTCGGAGAAGGAATATGTGAAATGACTACAGTTAACGTGACATCCAGTACGGGAGCCATACTTTTTAACGCTAGTTCACCTTGGTATAGTCCAGTTAGTTTTAACATCACCTATCGGAATGTTACTTACTCTAAGTATCAAACTTCAAGTACTGATTTCAGTGTTAGCAGCGAAGATACTTACGCGAATTGGAATGTTACTGTTGATGTTACAGGGAGTAATTCCTTTGCACCGGGGATGGGAGAAAACTATCATAACTACATTAGTTTAGATCTTCCGGATGACTGGTGGAATAGTACCCCTGAGGCTCTTAACCTATCTGGCGGCAGCGCTCCTTACATTGATCCTGACCCCAATGATGATATTGTAGGTTTTGAAGCAACTAACGGCACATGGATTGTTCAATGCGGTGCGCCAAACTATGTTAAAAATATTACAGTCATAAATCAAGACTTTAATGTTAATGTTACAAAAGCCATCTTGATTGACAACAATTTGAATATTACTGTTGCTCTTAACAACACTGTTAACGGTAACTGGAATGCCAATCTTACAATTTATAATTCAACAAACCCCTCTGTATTTAACAATGAAACTTCTGGTACTGCTGGGTCTTCATTTTGGTTCCCTCTCAATGTTTCTGATGATATTAAGGATCCTGGTACTTACAACATTTCTGTCTTCTTTAATTCAAGCTTTGAGGTAGGAAACTTTGAAATTGTTAATTTCCAAGTGAGTTCCTCTGGGACAACTAGTTTGACCGTGAACAATCCTCCTGAATACGTTAAACCTCCTCAGCTTGCTAACATAACAGTGGGATTTAATAGAACCGATATAAACCAGGGAATTACTGGTCTCAATGAAACCAATTTTGGTCTTATTGGTGGCTCTTTTATTGACTGGGTAGATGGCCTGGGCGGTGGAGTCTACGTTTTGCATATCAATTTCACTTCTGAGGGTTATCATACTTTTAGGGTGACTGTTCAGGGTGTCCCCGGCTATAATAATGCAACTTCTAACTGGATTACACTCCTTTACGGTGTTCCCCCTCCCACTGATATTACTTTTCTTCTGCTTTCCACTTTCCTGTCACAGTTCCAGTCAGGGCGGAATCAGAGCAATATGCTTCTTATATTTTTGTTAGTGGGTGCTGTTGTTGCTGTTGGTTCTGGTGGCTACGTGGCGAATAGGAGGAGAAAGATTCCCTTAAAGGCTATGGCTAGTCTTGAGAATATTCTTGTGGATCATATTCCTACGGGTATTACTTTGTGGGCTTTTGACTTTTTCAGGATGGAGCAGGATGTGACTCTGGTTTCTGGTTTCATGACGGCGGTTAGGACTTTCTTGGGTGAGATGCAGAAGGGTGGTTTGAGGAAGCTTGAGACGGAGTTTGGAACGTTTATCCGTGAGGATGGAGCGTTTCTGACTGCTACCTGTATTACAAGCGGTAACACTTCGTCGGAGGAGAACTGGATTAGGCGGAGATTGCGTAGTTTCTTGTCTATTTCTGAGCAGCAAAACTTGGATGCGCTTGAGAAATGGAAGGGTGACGCCGCGCCTTTCAGGAAGTCTTTTCCAACGGTTCTGGCTTCGGTGATTGATCTTGATAAGACTGAGGAGCTTCAGAGACAGAGGATTTTGAGGTTGGAGAATGAGAAAGAGAGGCTTCGAATGGAGCTTAATAATTTGGGTTCTCAGATGGAGGGTCTGAGTAAGCAGGTTGAAGCTAAGGAAATCAGTAAGGCGGAATTTGAGGCTAGAACTGCTAAGATAGAACCGGAATATGACAGGTTTCAGAATGAATTCATTCGCGTCAGCCTCTTTCTGTCAAGGGCGCCTTCCAAACTGGAAGCGAAAAAGGTTAAGCCGGAAGTCACTGAGGATGTGGAAAAGATTCAGGGAAGGTTCCTCGAAATCAGGATGGAAATAGAGGAGCTGCGGAGGAAAGAGGTGGAGGGTACTATTACCTCCAAGGATCATAAGCGTAGGGATAAACTTCAGACAGAACTAGTGAGTCTCATAGAGAAGCTAGATAAACTCCAAAAATAACTTTTCACCTTTATTTTTTCTTTTTTTCAAGTGTCATGTGCTGAATTTGTTTTGATTTCCAGTTTCATTTTTTCGAATGTTTTTCCCTCCCCGCAGAGTTCACATACTTCCGGTCGTTCTTGGGTCTTGTTGAGCCCCCCGCAGTTTGTGCATCTCCAAAAGATGATATTCTTCATTCGGGTTTCTGCACCTGAGTCAGGTTTTTCTTCATTTCCGGTTTCATCTTTCATTTTTACGCCCCATTCTTAACTTTTTCTGACATTAATAGGAATCCTTTGGAGGAATAAAAAGTTCGTGATATGTGGAATGGGTATGTGTTGCTGTTGTTTGTTTGAAAAAATTAAAAATTAGGAACCCCCCAAGGGATTTTATGGTGTGTTGTGGTGTTTTTTGATTGTTTTTAGTGGTGTGATATTGGGAGGGGTTAGCCTATGTAGCTGCTTTGGTGTTGTGTTTCTTGAGGTTCTCCTTTTAGGGGCTTTTTATCCTTGTGGGCTGTTGGGTGTGTTTGGCTCTTTGTGGGGTTGCCGTTTAGGGGTAGGTTGAAGTATTTTTTCAGTGTTTCAACTAGTGCTTTTGTGGCGTTTGGATCGTTGTTTCCGGTTGAGGCTAGTTGTGCGCTGGTTTCGGAGAGTATTATTGCTCCGTCTATGTTGAAGTTTTGTTTTGCGAGTGCTGGTACCATGCCGTTGGCTCCTAGTATTTCTCCCTCGGTCATGGGCTTGGCGTGGGGTAGGCTGAGGAATTTTTCTAGGTGTTCGGTTTCCTTGTGGGTGGTGGCTACGTATATTTTTGTGGGGTCTTTTCTGCTGGGGGATTCAACTATGTATGCGCCGAGGGTTACTATGAGCTTCACACCATTTTTTGACATGAGTTCTGCTAGGTATTGTGAGATGGTGTAGATTCCTCTTGAGGTTAACGGTTGGTCGTCGCCTGAGATGAAGAATATGTCTTGCTTGTTTTCTGGGTCTTTCCAGAAATGGATCTGGATGACTGGGAGGTGTGGGATTCCGTCGTTGATTATGATTATGGGTGGGAGGTCGTTGAAACCCAGCTCCATAATCTTTTTTGCTTTGAGATTGTCCACGAGTTGTTTTACGGCTTCTGTGCCGACGTTGCTTATGTCGGGGAGTCCCTGTATGCATATGGGGTTGTTGATTTTTTTGGGTACTTTTTTATAGGTTTTCACGGTTATTCCGTACATTGTTTTATCACCAAAAGTTCCACTGGAAATTGACCCGTACTACCTAAACAATCATTTAATCTTTAAAATATTTAAAATACGCTAACACCCACGTAATACGAAAAAAGACAAACAAAATATTATTCCAAATTCAGTAAATAAAACAAATATCCAAAAAATAATATAATTGGAAAATTCTGTAAAAATTTTTCACAATAATTCTCTTTAATAGATAATACGCAGAATTAAAATATCCACATCCCTTCGATAAAAACACAAACAAAATAGAATCCGAAAAACAAAAATTTTTATATCTACAACAAACCCGATAAGGGTAATACAAATAAACCCCTCAGAAAGAAAATTCCCACTACCCAAATAAGGAGAATAAGGGTTATACAAAACTTCAGGAAAGATGTGAAAGTATTTGAGTCCAAAAACAAAATCGAGAAAAATACCACTATGCGAGAAGACGGGCGAAACCATCATCGAAATTGAGGTGCCTCTAACATCACATGTAGACCCGGCCGAAATTAGAAAAGAGCTGGGCTTACCGGATTACATTAACTTGGACTACCTGCCTATGAAAAGGGCTATGATTACACTATGGGCTGCGAAAAATGCTGGGAAACTACACTTACAATATCCACAAGTGATAAGGGACTTTATAGGGAAATCGAAAATCTGTAATGAACCATTGAATGTTTTACTTTTCGGAGGGGGTGCGTTTAAACTGCATTGCCCCAGTGCCAATGCTGAGAGGCGTGCTTTTAACCGTGTTTTGAAAGATTTAGATTTGATCTCCTCCAAGAAGCAGAGCGTAAATGTAAAGAATCTACTCCTGTGCTTGGGCGGGATGTACGGTAGTACGTACACTCACTTTATGCTTATTTCAGATAGGGTTTTCAGCGCCATACGTAGAGGTGAGAGGTGGAGAGTGAGAGCTATCGACTCCATAGACAGTGAAGGAAACCCGGAGGCGGGATGTATGGATATACTGACCGAGGAAATAAATATGCGCCACAAAGTGGACGTAAGAAAAGAGCTCGCCCAGCCCCCAGAAGAAAACCTCTACACCATCGGGCTTGAGAACATGCTTCTATCCAAGTGCCAGTTCATTGAAGAACACCCCAAGGAGGCGACATCCCAACTGGAAGAGGAGGGACTCCTACACAGGATACTTCCATGCAACAGTCACTATAATCCCGCCAAAATTGTTATCGGCATGGAGAACAAAGACATTTTGGATGTATGTGCGCTCCTTCTCGATCACCCTATCGGAGAAGGCCGGGAGGAGATAAACGGTCAGAAAATCGCAGACCTGCTCAAGGATGACAAAAAATTCAGAAAAACTGTGAGACTGAATCTGGAAATGATTGTAAACAATCAGAAGACCTTAAAAGAATTCGGGGCCAAAAAGAAAGAAATTAATAAGATAATTTCCAGAATACAGGAGCTTCTGGCTATCATACCCGAGTCTCCCGAAAAATGGAACAAACCCTGGTGGAACACAGACGTATCCACCGTAGAAGTAGCACGATAAAACCCAGATTAAAAAACTAAAAGAGGATCCACCTTTTTTAATTAATATTTCTACTCTAATTGTTTTTAGGGGAATACTCTCGGGGTTTCGGTGTGGTATCCGTGGTTTTTTCATCCTAGGAATCCTCTTAGGGCTTCGGCTTCTAGGATTTTTTCTTCCATTTTTGTTGGTTCGTTCTGTTTGAATAGTTTCACTATCTGTGTGGTTAGGTTTTGGTGTTCCTGGTTGGTTTCGAATTCGAATTCCTTGGCTATTTCTCGGATTTTTTCTGCTAGATTAGGTGAGAGTAGTTTGAGGTTATCTTAGTTTAGGTACTGGAGAGCTTGGGAGATGTGTTCGTCTAAGCTTTTGTAAATCTCAGCAATCGCCTCCCTGTGTTTTTCGTTTAGCGCAGAGAGGTCGAAGATTTCTGGGGGGATGCCTACATTGTAGATTGGTGCACAGAGGCTTTGGGGATCTTCTTTCTCTCACATCTTCAGATTCACTTTGTCCTTTGCGGCTAGTTGGGGTAGTTCAGTGGTTTAAATATGGAAAAAAATAACAATAACATAGGTATTAAGATAAGATGAGTATAAAAGAGAGTGTAAAACATTGGGCGAAATCTTAATTATTCGCTTTTAGGTTCTCTAAGGAGGTGCTTATTTTATGGTGACGAAGGTAAGGGACTTAACGGTTGAAGAATTGCGGGCCTTGATATCAAATACTATTAAGGATACCTTGGAAGAGTTGATCGAAGACTTGTTTGCGCTTCCAAGTGAGGAGTATCTACGTTCAATTGAAGAAGCAAGAATGGATTACAAGGAAGGCAGAGTAAAGTGCCTTGAGGAAATCTTTGATGAAATGCCATTCACGAAGAACAAAAAATAACATGCACAGTAACCCATCCACACTGTCCCTGTAAAGCACCCGGTAATGGTGATCAACCCTGACAGCAATCCGAATAATTTGGCTTTCATAGGCTTTCATCCTAAGTGTCCCCTTAGGGCTCCGGCTTCTAGGATTTTTTCTTCCATTTTTGTTGGTTCGTTCTGTTTAAATAGTTTTACGATTTGTGTTGTTAGGTTTTGGTGTTCTTGGTTGGTTTCGAATTCGAATTCCTTGGCTATTTCTCGGATTTTTTCTGCTAGGCTTGGGTAGAGCAGTTTGAGATTGTCTTGGTTCAGATACTGGAGAGCTTGGGAGATGTGTTCGTCGAAGCTTTTGTAAATCTCGGCAACCGCCTCTCTGTATTTTTCGTTCAGTGCGGAGAGACCGAAGATTTCCGGTGGGATGCCCACAGAGTAGAGTGCTGCACAGAAGGTTATTGCTCTTGGTAAAACTGCTGTTCCCACTCCCCTTGAATATCCGAAGAGTCCAATGTGTAATTTTCTCTTTCTTCTCTGGGGAATGTGTCGCGCTATCTGGTTTATTAGGGGAGCTACATCCATTATCTCTCTTTCATACTCTTGGGATGCTATCTCCAGTATATTTCGACACAGTTCAGTATCCACATCTTGGGTTTTCCCTCTTTCTCTCTCCTTTATCCTCTTAATTGATTCCACGATCTGTTGTTCGGGATAATCGTATTTGAAAGCTGACTGTAAGGTGAAGGTCTGCACGCTGGGGTACTCCTCCAAAACCTTACTCTCTGAGAGGGGGGTCATTCCTCCTCTGAAGGGTGGAGAGCCTACTCCCAGTATGGGGTAAATATCCACTGATAACTCCTCTTCCAATAATTCCAGTTTGTGGAGAGCTATTTTGTTCATTAGTACCGCTGAAACAAGGCTGTAGTTTAAAGCGGGGTCACTTCTTGCTAGGAAAACCCTCTGATAATCAACTTTTTTATCCTTCAAGTACTCTCTGACTATTTGGTCCGCTTTGAGCATGCTCGGCATGTCTTCAATTAGGGGGATTACGTTTATTTCCTCGGGTTGGAATTCCCCTATCCAACTTTTGATCGGGATATCGTTTTTGAAGAGTGATTGGTTCTGTTTGCCTACGACGAATTCCTTGTAGTAAAAGTAGACTCTGTTCAGCTGTTGGGCGGATTGTGTCATTGGTAGGATGACCTCAAATATTGGTGTACGGTCTTCGCCGTAGAAGATTTTGGAGGCGTCGAAGGAACGCGGTATACTCTCAAGCGCTTCCACCAGTATCTTCCCTTCCGCCTTTTCAATGGAGGGATTTGGCACACGTAGAGTTAGAAAAACATCTTCTCCCAGCTTATTCTCCTTAAAAAAGTAATCATAGTTTGAGAAGAGCTTCACCACGACGAAGTTATCAACCTCCTTCCCCTCCATATCCCACATCTGCTCATCGCAGCCGAGGTGTGAGAAAACATAGTAAGCCTCTTTTATCTCGTCCTCTCCACCTATGATGTTCTGACTGGCAAAAAAGGGAGTCCTAACATTGTCTGGATGCTGCGAACTCATGCATCGGGGAATTCTAACCCTCATAAACATCAACCCAAATTTCACAGACACTGATTTACAATAAATCTACAGAAAACAGGTTTTAACAGTATCCCTCAGCATCCATATTAAAATTAATAGCAATAGATAAAATGCATTCTTTCCAGAAATTGAGGGTTGTGGTGTATCCTTTTTCTCACTTGCTCAGCCTAACCCTAATGTTTTGGAAGCGTTTCATGAAACTTTAGATTTCTTAATTCTTTCTCTTATGTACTTTTTTTGCTCCTCGTAACTCATGTTCATGAACTCTTTGCTCAACTTATCTCTAATCCCTCGCATCATTTCTACAGCATCAAACTTCCTCTTCTTCGTAAGTCATCAACTCCTATGGACTCCTTATTTCTAGTAAGAGATACCCCATTTTCAAGTTTACTGCATTAAAGCCGCGAATTTTAAGTTAACAACATGCTTGAAATTCCAGACTTATTAAAGGCGGCGTTAATCAATTATTTATTTTAGGTACCACAAGACAAGCAACAACCCGAAAAAATATAGTACTATTTCCAAATAATTATGTGAAAATAATTATATATCCAAAGTGTAAACTTGTAGTTTAAACGCAAGCGTGGTTTTATCATGGCAAAAGAAGAGTTAACCAAAGAATGCACGACGTGTGGTGCCGTGTTTGCAATTTCCCCCGAAGATGTCGTGATCACCTGTAAGTATTGCGGAGCAACGTTTGATGTTGAAGGAAAGAAGGTTCCAGATCATCAAATGTTGCCAACCTTGAAAGAGAAAGCAATCAAAGAAAATACAATAAAATTCTTGCAAAAACACGAGGGTGTAACACGTGCATTGGACAAACAAGCCGTGGTAGAAGAAGTGAAGCTAAACTATATTCCCTACTGGGTTTGCCCATTTAAATCAAACACCCACTATTTTGGAGTAAAGCGATCCACAGTAACACGCACAAGAACGGTTCACGACAGCAGGGGTAGGACAAGAACCGAAACATATACTGTTCCGATTTATAGATCGGAGGAAGGCGATTTTCAAAGGTCTGGCAGAGAAAAAGTTATTGCTAGAAAACATACGGTTTTTTACGGATTCGACAACTTTGAGAAGAAACTAAAGCTGGACAGTATCGAGGGATTCGACTTTAACAAAATAAAAAGCCTTAACGCAGAGTTCATAAACGCGGAAGTTGATCCAGTTGAGGCATCTAGACAATCGTACGGCTGGGTGGAAGACGAGAATCGGCGAATTGCCGGCAGCAAACTCTATAAACTGGTGAGATGTGATTCTCAAATTGATATGTACGCTCCTATTTATGTCCATGCGCCATTATGGCAGGTTAGATACAAATTCAAAAATGAGGTATACAAAGTTTCAATAATGGGAGACTCGGGGACAATTTTAAAGGGTGAAATTCCCCTAACCCTCGGGCGAAGGGCCGCCAATTATCTCGCGGGACTATCCATGATTATCGCTGGCGCATTCGCAGGCCAATACGGCTTATCCATCCTGAATAATATCTTTAACACGAGTAAATGGCTTGGCAACGCGTTGATGATTCTAGGAGTTGCGGCGATTGTACTAAGCTTTCTTTTGACGCGTACAGCCTTTAAAATGCAGTTGGAAAAAGATTGAGTGAGGAAGGTGGAAAAATATGGAAATCAATTGTCCAAATTGTGCTGCGGATTTAAAAGTTCGCAACGACGCCGTGATTCACACCTGTGATTACTGCGGCACTGCCATACAGGTTTCAAAGATGGTAGCCGAACACCCTGCGACGAAAAAAGAAAAACAAAAATTCATAGTAAAGGATCATTATATCGTAAGGTGTCACTACACGCCCGATCAAGCCAAAAATCTACTCGGGGCATGGATTAGCAAAATTCCAGGAACACCCACAGACTTCGAGGCAGAAACCAACATTCACAGCCAAAAACTCACATTCTACCCCTTGTGGGTTGGGCAATACGCCGCAGATACCCCATACCGTGGATTAGACGATTGGCCTCAGTTTTCTCATCCGGCATATGATGCACCCGGCTGGTACGAACACGTAAGTTACTACAAAAAAGAGGAAACCGGGGAAGTTATAAGAGAATACCAAATTCCCCTAATCGGGATAAGCCTGCAGAAAGACCAAGAATACTTGAGAGACTACATCGTCACAGTCAGCGGAAAGGAATACTTCGACATAAAACACGTGAAAGACGTTAACGGAGAAATAATCGACTCCACGTTAAGCTACGATGAAGTAAGAAACAGAATGAATCAACACGTTTTGAATTCACAAGAAAAAGAGATACGCAAAGAAGTAATAATAATGCATAGCAGAAAGGATAACATAAAAGAGGAAGCCCTCTACTACATCCATCTCCCAATATACGAAATCCAATACACTTACAAAAGAAAAAACCACAAAGCACTAATCGACGGATCAAACGGCAGAATTATCCACGTAGAAACACCGATCACAAGAGGCTTCAGAGCAAAAACAATATCACTAGGAGCCATACACGTGGCAGTAGGAATCATTCTGCCGCTGCTTTTCTACAAAACGCTTCCATTCCTATCAATCGGGGTAGGCGTAGGACTCATCGCACTGGGAATCCTGTTCTTCGCCATTAACCTGAGAAGAAGGGCCGCAGAAAAACAAGTATAAGAATTAACTTTTCTTATTTCTCTTTTTTTGAATTCTTTCTCCAACACTATATAATTCTTTCTCAAAACTAACAAATTTATTCCACAGTTTTCGAAACAGAACACCGCCCAATATCCCATAGACGTTTACTCCTTAGAACAATTTCTTAGCAGAATCAAACGCCGCAGGGAGTGGATTGATAGTATTCTTTAACACCTACCTCAACGATAATAAAATAAGATTTAACAGACAGAATAATACGATACGCAAATTTTTGGAGGAACCCTCTGGTGTGGAGCAGTAAAAAGGAAATCCGGGAATATGTATGGAATATGATGCTCAAGGAAAAAATCGCCGCGTTTCCACTCCCCCCACACGGCAGGATACCGAACTTTGTAGGTGCTGAAGCCGCAAGCAGGCAGATTAGAAAACTAGACGAGTACAGGAAGGCTGAATGCATTTTCTCCCCACCTGATGGAGTCCTAATACCTTTCAGACGCATGGTACTAATGGACGGCAAGATTCTGGCTTACTCCACTCCACACATGACGAGCTTCAAAATGATGAAACCGGGACTTGGAACCCCGGTGAGAGTATCCATTAAAGATCTTATAAGGAGCGGCGAACCTTTAACGAGTAGCGTGGATATAGCCGTGGTAGGAAGCGTGGCGGTGGATAAAAAGGGTAACCGCATAGGCAAGGGCTCAGGGTACGGTGATAAAGAACTGGCTTACCTGAAAGAGAGGAATCCCAAAATATTGTCCGGAACTCTGGTTCACTCAAGACAAGTTTTTGAAGACTTCTCACACCTAGCACAAGAACACGATATTCCTGTAGACTTCGTATTGACTGAGAAGGAGCTCATAATGATTTAACCCTAAAGCAGTCACAATGAGCTGTTTTTTTAGTAGGCTCCTCCTATTTTCTGGTTCATAGATTTTTACTGATTTGGTTGGTTTTTTGGGGCTGCTATTTATTATTGTGGGAGGGATTCAACCTAATAAAAGCTAATTTATGGAAGCTGATATCTTGTAAATTAAACTGGCTATAACTTTAAGTTCTGGGTTTGACAAAAAATTTAAATATCGATATGTTCAAAGAAGCATAACGTATTATCTCCTAGTTTGGTGAAAATAATGAACAGAACAGAAATAATTCTCGCCGCGATAGGAATAATCTCAATCGTCTCACTAGCAGGTGTGACCGTAGCTTACACTAACCTACTCGCCACACAACAGCAGGAAATGAACCTTCTTCTCTTCGCCTATTTCGGCATTCCACCAACGCCCTACGGCATAACATTCATCGTCACAAACGCAACAGATCCTAACAACACCACAACGATAACAAAGAGATTAACTTGGAGTGATCTTCTGAGGCTTGAAAACACTACTTTCCCTTCCGGAGCGACGGGTGCTCTAGAGATTGGGCCCTCGCTTAATAATATTACGTATTACTTTTTCGGCCTGAACCTAACAAGCCTGAACTTAACAAATCCTAATGCACTGGACATAGTAGTTTTGGGTGCGGCAGGGGGAACAACCGGACTGGGACATCTAGTATACAAAGTTCCACCTTGGGATTTGGGAGAAATCTCTTCGGAGTATCCTATACTTGATTATGCTGAGGGGGGTGGTGGAGGAACCGCTACATATCATGGAACATGTAAATTCTGCGCACCTACTGGATATGGAGGATACCCAGATTACTTTGCAAAAACATATTATGTTAAGGCTGTAAATACAGTAGGAATCACTTTTAACGCCACTATGTAAATGAATTTATCTTTTTTATTTTTATTTTTGAGGTGTTTTCTTTTGATTTTTGTCGGGATTGATGACACAGATATGCCTGACGAGGGCGGAACTGGTAGGCTGGCTAGGCGTGTTGCTAAAAGTTTATCCGAATACTTCAGTATTTTGGGTGTTACAAGGCACCAGCTCCTCCGAGACTCTCGAATCCCCTGTACCCGTAAGAACAGCTCTAAGGCGATCCACATCCGTGATGATGGCAATATTAACAAGGTTTTCCAGATGGTTTACGATATGGTTGCTGAGGAGAGTATTGAGGGAAGCGATCCTGGCGTAGCAGTCTCAGACTCAAAAACAGATGAGGTAGTGGAATTTGGCAGAAGGACGCAAAAAGTTATAGTGACCATGAAGGAAGCGTATACGGTAGCGTTAAGAAATGGTGTGCTGCTTGAGGGCGTGGCGGGCACAAGGCTAGGCGTTATAGGAGCCTTAGCTGCTGTGGGTCTCGCCCAATCAGGCAATGACGGCTGGTTCCTCGAACTCGGAGGCAGAACCCCTCAGGATCCTAAAAGCCTAAGAAGCCTGCCCCGACACCTCACGGTACAAGAACTGAAGGGGATAGGCGTTTCTAGAGTTATTTCAACTGAGGGAATAATTCTGGGTGAGGATGAAGTTATTGACCCGGAGGGCAGGGTGAGACCTTTTTTGGAGGGGGGTGAGCCTGTAGTTAAAGTAAAAAAAGTAAGAGATGATTGGGTGAGCATTGATCCCAAATCAAGTCTTTAGGAAGCTGATTCCCTCTTCTTTTTCTCAGTTTTCAGAAATGGGCTGGCTATGAAGGTTCCTATTACTCCTCCTATGACTCCGAAGCTAAACATTAAAAATATGACTAGGACTCCTTCCAGTTGTAGGAAGTTCGGCGTGTATCCTGTGAGGATCTTGTAGAGTGAACCTCCGAAGAAGTGCGACATGTTCGCGAGTCCGGCCCAGAGTCCGCCCACCAGGACGCCGCCGCCACCTCTAAGGGTTGAAACTGGTAGTGTGTCTACTAGGAAGCCTATGAGCGTATAATGTATGACGGCCATCCCTACTCCGCCAGCAGCTCCCATGCTGCCCATTATGTAGCCTGATATAAAGCCTATCGCTGAGGTGCTCCCGTAGCCTCCAAATAATCGCCTGTCCGACATAACTCTTGGCACAATGAACATGGGAAGCACCCATATTCCGTCGTGCCCGGGCAACTGTAGACCGGGGGTTCTGGTAACAACTTTAAACAGAGCTATTATTACTGAGAATGTGAGAATGATTATTATCTGTCTGCAAATGGTTTCGGGTGCGATTGCGAAGTATTCCCTCGCCTTTTCCTCCACCCTTGGAAGTGTCTCCTCTCGTTGTTCCAATTCTTCTTCGTAGAGTATATCCTCTCGTTGCTCCAACTCTTTTTCAGTAATGGTCTTCATTTGGGATACCTCGGTTGATCTTCACGGATTCTATTTTGATGGTTTTACTCAATATGTATTCTTATTCATATCGTGACGCATGTTCTATAAATACTTTTTGTTAACCTGAGAGTTACTTCCGATTCTCTGGCGTTCCCTTACTTTAGGACTTTCTCTAACTCTTTTATTAGCGCTTCAACTTTTTCTATGGTTAGTCCCAGTTTTTCCGCGATTTTTTCCAGCTTCTCTACATCTACTTCTATTCTTCTCGGCTCGTGCAGCCTCATTGGTTTTAGAGGTTCGTAAGGCTGGTCGTTAATATTTAGTGTTAATAAGTCCCACCGAGTGTAGTGGCCGACAGCGTCGAAGATAAGTTTCGCTATGACTCTTGTTGACATGTCAATATCGGCGTAGAGGATGGCTTCCTTTCTTAACTCCGGTCCCGCTAGATAGTTACCCAGGGGGTCAACGATTGAGCTTCCCCCGACACTGTCCCAGCAGGTTTTCTCTTTGAAGTGGAAGGCATCGGGAACCATTTCCTTTGTGATGTAGCCGCACGCTGAGACGACGAAGTTCTGGGTTTCAAAGGCGTATGCTCTTACCGCTGCATCAATTATTGGCTGAATATTGTAATCTATTTTCTCTGACGGCCAGCCGGGCCAAACCATGCAATGGATCTCTTCACCCATAGCAGCCATCGCATACTTTACGAGGGTCATATGATTCTCGTAACAAACCAGTCCACCCAGTTTTCCAAGCCTAGTGTCAAAGACCTTTAGATCGCTTCCATCTCCCCTGCCCCAGAACATTCTCTCATGCAGTGTAGGAATCAGTTTCCTGTGCCTCCCTAGAATTTTTCCGTCAGAGTTTATGAAGAGCATAGTGTTAAACAGTGTTCCCTTATACTTTTCCTCCCTCTCATTCAGCCCCATAACCACGATGACATCAGCTTCTCTTGCTGCCTCACAGAGTACCCCGGTGTCCTTGCTTGGAATCTCCACAGAGTTCTTGTAGAGTTCAAGCGAGGCTCCAACAGCATAGACAGTGCTTTCAGAATAATCTATAGCCCAGTAAGGATAGGTTGGTATGTAAGTTTCAGGAAAAACTATGAGTTCCGCTCCTTTCTTACCCGCCTCAGATATGAGTCTGCAGGCTTTCTCTATAGTCGCATCCTTATCCATAAACACAGGCGCAGCTTGGACTGCAGCCGCCTTAAATCTTTTAAACTCAAAAACCATCACATCAACTCCCGTCTCTAAGGATAAAGAAACTTCCTGATTATTAATTTTGCCTTACTAAGGATCACCTGTTTCCTTTATGTTTTTACTGCCTTTTGGCTGGTTTGGTTGCCTTTTTTGATCTTCTTAAATTTTAAACCCGAATATCTTTATATTTCCCGAAGCGCAAGTTTCTACATCACATTGGGTAGGAGGTAAAAAAGATGGTATCATTAAGGAAAGGCGAAAAATACAAGTGTGAAGATTGCGGTATCGTTTTGTTAGTTGATAACCCATGTGGATGTTCTGCATGCGACATTATATGTTGCGGCGAACCGATGAAAAAAGTTGAAGCCAAGAAGAAGTAAATTACCGCATCTAGTTTTTATCCCAACAATCCTATTTTTTTCTAATGTAAATGTATTGTCTTCCAAAGTATAATCTGCCAACCAATTATGTGATAAATACTTTTCATTTGTTTGTTATAATCTATTAAACTCGTGGTGAGGATAGGTGGGAGCCGCCTTCAGCTTATGAGTGATTTATGGTGGCTTATTTTTTGGAGGGTTCTTGGGCTCCAAGAAGAACATTAATCCGGTATTTTAAGATAATTCTCAAAAAACTTAAAAATATAAATCGTTTACAAAACCTGTAGTAATTGAACCGAAAAAATAATAACTTATAAAGGACATATCTAATATTAATGATTTATACAAAATTTTTTCGCCCTAATTTATATTTTGGTGGAAAGCGATTTGTTAAGCATTAAAAAGAGTGTTCCAAACGAGATACTTGCTCTTTTAGAGCAGGGAGGATACTCCCTTCATATCAAGGGTCATGCAGGAACTGGTAAGACCAGTTTTGCTTTACAGGTAGTTAAAAGTATATCCTCGAGTGGGACTGTTATTTACCTTTCTACACGAGTCTCACCTGATAGGGTTTTAATTCAATTTCCATGGGTAAAGGGCTTCTTAGATGAGCAGAACATTCTGGACGCCAAGAGGCCTTATGTAACCCCAGATGTTCCAAAAAGGCTGCTGTTCGAGTACACAGACCAGCCTGAATTTATAAGATCAATAAACGAAAAGATCCAAACGTCGGAACGCCGCCCTGTAACTGTTATTATTGATAGTCTTGACGCCCTCAAGTCTAATCTTGACCTTGAAGAGAAAGACATCACCCTTGAAACTATCCTTTTAGAAATTAGTGAAAAGGCAGCCACAAACATATTGTTCATAACCGAAACCAATGAGGCTTGTAGACTGGACTACTTGGTTGACGGAGTGGTAAGACTAGAGAAAGAAATCGTAGATGGAAGACTCGTAAGAAAACTATATTTAGAAAAAATTCGCGGAGGGCAAATGGAACAGCCATATTATCTTTTTACACTCAAAGAGAGCAAATTTACCTCATTTGCGCCCAAGCTTTTCCCCCGCATTAAATACGTTGCTGGGACAGAACCAGAAAAACAGAGAAAAGAGCTTATCCCCACATCTATAGGAGAACTGGACAGCGTACTTAGGGGAGGGCTGAGAAAAGGGACACTTAACCTCATTGAAACAGCAAAGGGTGTGGGGACAGAATACTTTTACCTGATATACCCTATCATATCAAGTTTTGTTCGAAAAGGTTTCCCCGTATTTATGATTCCTTCGCAAAACGCTACAACCAAATTGACTATGGATTACCTAACATCCATCATGGGAGTAGCCAAAGAAGAAAGTATTATCTCTAAACTTAGAGAATATCTTTACTTTTTCCAATTCACAGAAACGACAGAAAAAACCCTATGGAACAAAATTAGCGTTTCAAAAGAGGACATAGCTCACTTTAGCAAAGTCTTCAGGGAATCGGTAACTGAAACCACCGAGAAACTAGGCGCTGAAACCTTTATGTGGTCCCTAGGCGTAGACACTATGGAGCGGATCTATGGAGAAGAAATCTTTAGAAAAACAATAGGAAACTTAGTACTTGAAACAAGCTCTTTAAACGGAATCATTCTTGCCTTAGCCAAGCACGGCATCAAATCTATGGACACCCTAACCCATCTCGCCTCAACCCACTTCATAATGGACAACAGGGGGGCACCAATAATATACGGCGAGTTTCCCAAAACTAAAACATACGCCATAGTCACCGAAATAACAAACGGGAATGATAGAGTAGAACTAGTAGACATCGACTAGACAAAACACGTTGAAAAACGAGAAAGCATACCATCCCCCCAGCAAGCTATAATAATAGACCTGTTCAATCATATTAACTTTGCAATTTCACCTGAGATTTTTCTAAATCTCTCCTCTGTACCTTCTTCAAGTGGTCCCTCGCTCTTCAAAACAATTGCTGAGGAGTAGGATTTGATAATCTCATTCGAAGCCTCTTCAACCCCTTTTCAATTTTTTTAGCCGCGCTCCCGGCAATGCGAATCCTTAATCGGGTGTCAAAGGGTTGTAGTCTAAGTAGTCAAAGGTAGACATACGTAGACTTGGGGCTTCAGCGCATCATTTAGACCCCTCGCGAGTTCATCGGGGTCCCTCCGCTCCGCCCCCATCAAGGGCAACCCACCCGCAAAGAGAGAGTCGAACCACTGTCTTTGCGGGGAAGCTCCTCTCATCCTATGATAAATATTTATGCAGGCATTAAGCTGCCTATCTATGGTCAGGCCGCAGTATAGACACCTGAAAAACCTTTGGCTCCTTAGGGCTTTATTCATTTCCCCGCACCTGCTGCAGGTTTTCGAGGTGTAATGTGGGCTGACCTCAACAACCGGGGCCCCGCCTCGAACCAGGGAGACCAGAAGCCGCCAATCCGCCTGGTTGAGCTCCCGGTTCCACCGTTTTTTGTGCTTCCGGTTCATGTTTTGCTTTTCCAGTTTTTCAAATCCGTGCTGCGCCGGGAAGGAGGTGGCTATGTGTTTGGCGAGGCGGTGTAGGTAGTTTTTCACGCGGTTCCTGCACCTCCGCGCGTATTTTTGGTAGAGCTTTTTTCCCTTGTTTCTGTTTTTGGAGTATAATCGGTTTATGCTGCGCAGTTTTTTGTGGTAGGTGGTGTGCAGAGTGCGTAGGGGTTTCAAATCTATTTTTATCCAGCCCGGGGTGGGTGAGAAGCCGTCCAGTGAGAGCATGTTTGAGTCCCAGCCAATCTTATCTGTGGGCTTCTTTTGTTGTGTGTGGCTGGTTTCTAGGGGGATGTGGATTTTTTGGGGGGTTAGTATGGGTTCCCCTATTCTTCCCTTTATTTTGAAGTATCTTTTGGAGAGGTCTATGGTTGCATAGTGGTGGGGTTTTATGGTGATGCGTAGTTTTTCTCCATTGATTTTCATCAGTGTTTGTTTTACTCTTACAAAGGGACGCTTAACTACTGGTTTTTTCCTTTTGCGGTTTCCTCTGGTGTAGTTTTTCTTCCAGGAGTTTATTATGGAGAACGCGGTTTTTATGGCGGAGTCCACCCAGTGCCTGGCGTAATCCCAGCCCTCCAGGTACTGCTCCCTCATCTTTTTCTTGAAGGCGTAGCGGGGGATGGTGGGAAGCAGCCTCTTCTGTTTCTTCCCCTGGATGACCTTCTCCCTCCACTGTATTTGGTTCCAGATGTCGCCTATCATCATGTTTAGCACTGTGAGGTAGGCTTGGAAGAAGTGGTCTAGTTGGAGGTTGTGGGGGAGGGTGTAGGTTTTCATCACCAAGGTTTCCGCCTTTGGGCCTCTTTGGGTGGTTGGCTTTTTGGCAGCCTCCAATATGATTCTCCCACTTGACTATTTAAGTCCACTTATTTTAAAACTGTTACAAAGGCGAAGGCTTTCTTATCCTTAATCTCCGCGTTTTTCAGTTTTTGGAGGAGGCTTTCACCGGTTTAGATATTCCGAACGCGTGTGTTGGACCACCTATTGCGAGCAAATCATAATTTTTTAATTTGTTAATTTCTACTTTTTGGACGTTAACGGTGTCGACCTGGACTCCTTGTTCTTGCATTCCGGATGCTAATGCTTTCGCAACGTTTTCAGTATTTCCATATACTGTGCCATATATTATTATTGCCTTTTTCATTTTTGTACCTTCAGCATTTTATACTATGTACAATTTTTAGTTTGTATACCTTTTAACCGTAGTAGGTTGGTTCCCTCTGAATAACCATTAGTTGTTGCACAAAAAGGTCTTCAGAAATAGCTCCGGAAAAATCCGTTTTCTCGTTAATGACCGTTTTGGGCGTGCCCTCAACGTGATACTTTTGCCCCAAATTTGGAAATATTTGGATGTCCGTCATGTCTACCCTTACATGAGGGTTTTCAATTGCGAATTTGAAAGCCGACCTAGTTACAACAGGGCAGTAAGGGCAGGTTAACAGGACGAAAACCTGAATATGTGTGTCCTTATTAATGGACGCCAGCTTCTTCTTGTTTTCCATAGAAAGATCGGTTGACCCTTTAGAAATGTCAAGTAATAGCTCAGTAAAGGGTCTAAACTCGTATCCATACGGTAAACCATAAATACGGATGCCATAATCTCTCTTTCCAATAACAGCAATCGCCGGCACCCTAGCAATTTTGTATTCTTTAGCCTTCTCATTGTCCTTCAAGAAATCGTATATCTCCACCTTAATCTTGCTTGATAAGCCAGCAACTTCATCTAATAGTCCCCTAATCTCTGAACATATGGGACATTCGTTCTCTTGGGTGAAAAAAAGAAGCCGGACCTCATCCTTAAACTGCCTTTCAAATAATCCGCTCAGACGCTTCTTATCTCCTTCCGAAATTAACCCCATTTCACCATCCCAACCTATAACCAATTTATGAAACTTAAAATATATTTACCCATAAATAAAATTTTTGAATTACTCGTGCATTCTAACATATTTCATATCGACATTAGTAAATCAATCTTTTCAAAAACTTAAATATATACATTATGATGAGACTCATTAAAGTTCTAATATTTGCATCCTTGAATATCCTTTTTTGCTAAAATCGTAATCTAGCAACTCTATTTTTTCAGGAATAATCTTTAAAATTAAATCTCTTCTTCCCCGAACTATTTTTTGCGCCTCCTCATATCCTTCGTCCCCCTCTCTCAAAAAGATTAATCTTTCCCTTCCCGTGGCGGTAATCTGCATCCCCTGTATTTTACCCGTGTCCATAGGGGTATAAATTCCGATACTCACAACCGGATTCTCCTCGATATTCTTCACTTTTCTCCCGGGAGCAAGACCCACATAGATGTTAAAACCCTCCTTCTCAGTATAAAAATCAATAGGAGTAGCTCGCGGAATATTACCGCTGCAAGTACACAATACCAACTCTTTCCTCTCATCCAAGAATTTTCGAATCTCCCTTCGAAGCTCTTCCTCAGGCATCTTCTTCCCCTTACTCATATAACACCATCCACAATTAAGATTAATTTATTAAATATTTTTACGTTATATGTGTTACCTTTTATTTCACGTTATAGAAGAGTTTATACTTTTTATTTCACCACACAACCCCTTGGAGTTTCTTTATCAAGCTTCTGATGCTATTGCTCTCCTTTCTTCAACTTTCTAACTGCTTTAATGGCATCATCAAGTTCTTCAAGCAGGTAGTATGCTTTTACTCCATATTTTCTTCCATTTTCAACCATTATTCTATCGCAGGAAATGAGAACAGAATTCGTTAACTTTGCAGCGGCTATAAAATACGAATCAACAGCCCTCGGGTGAGCCAATTCAGCTACTTTAAAAGCTTCGTCAAACACAAAATTTTCAGAAAGAACTTCAAAATCAGCAACAAGCTCCTCAATATCTTTTCTGGATAAGCTTATTCCTAGCCTTCTTGCAATAGAGATGAACTCAAGAAGAAAAATCCTTGGAATAAAAATAGCCAAGCCCTCAATCAACTTCAAGAATTCTTTAGATTTCCTGATCCTATCCTCGTTCTTTTCAAGTAGAGAATTCACAAAAACGGAAGTGTCAACAACGATCATTCCTTAACTCCTCTAACGCTCTGTAAGCACCCTCAACTCTTTCAATTTTCTTCTCAAGTTCTGTGAACTTTTTGTAAAAATTTTTAGTAACTTTCTTAGTTTCCTTTATCTCTATCTTCACAAACTCACCCTCCTTTAACCTCACCTTTTTGAGGGGCTTGAAAACCCCATTCTCAAATATAACCTCGATAACTTCATCCATAAAAACCACCAATTGAATGATTATAGTTCCAGCTCAGCTTTAAGGTTTTCCCAACCTGCTTTTCAAATAATCCATTCAGATGCTTATTATCACCTTCCGAAACTAATCCCATTTCGCCAGAACGTATGATCCGTATCTGCTCAACACCAAACGAAAGAAAAAAGAAAGGAGGATTAATATCTGTGGGTGAATGTTTATTTGTTTCGGATTAATGATTGGGTTAGTGGTTTTAGAGGCGCTTGTATGTCAGGTCGCGTTGAGGAGAGATTGAAGAGGATTCTTGACGAGGTCTTGGGAAGCCTAAACCTTCTCTTCTCTTTCTCTTTTTTAAAAAAAGGATTTATCCTAGCTCTTCAATGTTTATTGGTTTTCTTTTTGGAAATTTACTATAAGAGCGGAGAATCAGCTTCCAAAAATGTTGTAAACCCAAATTGGTTTTTTTAAAAAATCCTGAGACCTAGAAGAGAAAATAGAAACATTCAATCCTTTCGATTTAAACTTCCACGATTTTAACACCATCGTGGCGGCTTTACTAAGTAACCCGACAGATTGATTTAACACTGATTCCATTATTATGAATACCTGTTGGAGGTTAGATTATGGGCAGACTAGATGGAAAAGTCATTATAGTTACTGGTGGTGCCAGAGGAATAGGTAAAGGTATTGCTTTGGCTTCCGCCAAGGAGGGCGCAGACATTATTATCGCCGACATACTCGTTGATTTGGCTGAGAAAACGGCTAAAGAAATAAGGGCTCTGGGTCGGAAAGCAATGGCTGTAAAAACGGATGTCAGGGAAAGCAAAGAAGTTGAGGAAATGGTCAGAAAGACCATAGAAAAATTCGGAAGGATTGATGTCCTCGTAAACAACGCTGGAACCGTTGAACCGGGGCGTCTCGACGCTCTCACCAAAGTCCCAAGTCCGCTGGAAATAGAAGAGGCAGACTGGGACACCACTCTGGACACCAACTTGAAAGGAATCTATCTCTGCTGCAAATACGTGGTTCCCCACATGAGAGAACAAAAAAGTGGGAAAATTATTAACATTTCTTCGATAGCCGGTAAGAGAGGCAACCCCACTTTTCCCCAATATAGTGCCTCCAAATCCGGAGTTATAAATTATACTCAAAGCCTCGCCATGATCTTAGGAAAACACGGAATCACAGCCAATGCTATTTGCCCCTATTTTGTATGGACGGATTTGTGGAAGTCCGGAGTAGGAGGTGAGCAGAACAAGGCGGTTTTTGACAATATCGTTAAGTCGCAAACCATCCAGAGAAGGGAAACCACACCCGAAAAAATAGCCGCTCTAGCAGTATTCTTAATGTCGGAGGACGGCGACGACATAACAGCACAGGCGATAGACATAGGCAGCTGATAACTAACTATAACTAAAAAATGAACAAACAAAACCCGAAGTTGAGCACCACACAAAACTAACCAGGTTTAAAACAGAAAAATTAGGAATTAAGACCGGAAAGCCATTAAGCCTTTCCAGTCCTCTCCCTACTTGTTTTTTTAATACGGATACTACCACGCTGCGTCCCCCTCATACTGCTCGCGGGCATATCGCCACATAACGGCGCGACCTTCCACAGTATTACTAGTACTAGTATGAGGGTAGGCCGCGAGAAAACCCCGGGGGGAAGGAGGCCCCGGAAACGGCCGGGAGAGGCGTCACGGCGGGGATTTATGTTAGCTCATGCAAGCTCATTTGTTCACGTAAATTTTTTAAAGCTCTTGTTACTATATTCTAACAAAATTTAATTTATTTCTAAGTGAATTAGGATGGAGTGTATATGTTTTGTTAGATTTTGAAGAATTAGTATTTCTTTTCAGCGCTCCTAAATGGATTTGTAAAGCTGGTAAGGAGGAAATGAAATGCCAATAGATTTGAAAGTAACACCCGAGTACTTGGATTTGCTAAATAAGGGCGTGGCCCGGGAAATCCAAGTATCAGTGCAGTATGTGCTACAGCACTCGAAAATGGAGAAACTCCTGCGCAAGATGATTCCGGAGAACATTCTCCTCGACAAAACAACCTACGAGCAGGTCGGGAAGGTTTTGAAAGATTTTGCTATCGAAGAGATGAAGCACCTCGGCAAGATTATGGAACGCATTTATATTCTCGGAGGCGAGGCAACCACCAAACCAAGTCACATCGAGGTCGGCAACTCCTTGCGGGAATTTGGTGAACTAGGATTGAAGGCGGAGACAGAGGCCCTCCAGCTCTACCGAAAAGTCATCGAAATGGCTGGGAAACTCGGAGACTGGGAGACCCGTGAGATATTTGAGCACATTTACCAAGACGAGGAAAAGCACTTCCTCAAGTTCCAAGACTACAGCGAAATCGAGGGAGAACCAGAATTCCCCGCAGCGGAGGAAGAAGAATTCCAAGCAATTTATACCGACGACTGGATCGCCCTGTTAAACCGGGCAGTCGCCGGCGAGCTCTCGGCAATCATCCAGTACACGAACCAACACGAGAAGGAGAATGCCGAACTCAACCGCCGCAAGAAGACCGCCTTAGAGGTCGTCTCCGACAAGACCAAACCACACGTGTTCTCCGACCTCCTGAAGTCAATCTTCATGCAGGAGATGGATCACCTCGAAAAGATCGCCGAGCGGATTTACGAGATCAAGAAGGAAGCCACCGCGGACGTCGATCCACTACCAAACGTCGGTGCTGAAGTGGACGACTGGATCAAGAACGACCGGGACGCCGAGGACTACGCTATCAATCTATACCGCCAAATCATCAACAAGGCCTTGGAAATCAATGATGTCCGAACCCGGCTCATATTCGAGCAAATTATCAACCAGGAAGAAGAGCACTTCTGGCGTTTCGACGACTTCACGCCTTAAAGCAGCGGGCATTTTTCTTATAGTGAACCATTCAATAGGCTGAAATTTCACTCCTTTCGAGATATACTATATGTTTTTGTGCACCGGCAATTTCCTATTTTTTATTCTTGTTTTTTTCTATTTTTTCAATTTTTCTTTTATCTTTTCTTTTTCCCTTTTTTCGCTGAGTTATTTTCTTTTTTTCGTAATAGTTTTCTATTTTTCGTAAATTGCTTTTGGGCAGTTCGGAGGCAATTCGGTATTACCAGAAACCGAAATCACACACAGAACAAAACATAATAAAAGTGAAAAAGTTAAAAAATTAGAATTTGAAGAGTACACCTTAACAGTCCGGGGTATCAAATTCAAGCAATCGGTAATCTACGCGTTTCTCTGAAAGTTTAGAAACACCTAAACAATTCATTCTTAAAACCCAGCAGAAAGGCGTACCATCATCTCTAAAAAGCTTCTCCGCCTGAACCGTCCTGTAATAGTCCTTATACATACAATTACTAACTTTCAAGTTTAGAGGATCGGAGTCGACTTTTGATAGGAGGTGGAAACCTCAATCCTAATAGATGCAAGGTACTCGAAATATTTTTGAGCAGCATCATAAATATCAGAAATCTTTAAAGGCTCTTTTCCCACCAGACTCGCATCCAAAACCAGCTCCACAAC
Source organism: Candidatus Freyarchaeota archaeon (assembly GCA_030587365.1). Taxonomy (GTDB): domain Archaea; phylum Asgardarchaeota; class Jordiarchaeia; order Jordiarchaeales; family Jordiarchaeaceae; genus Jordiarchaeum. The sequence goes on from JAUQZE010000024.1 coordinate 81,932, forward strand.
CTTATTGAACCCGTCCTCCCCTCTCTTCAAAGAGCCTCGATAATCTCTATCAGCTTCAAGAAAACCTAGAGAACAGCATTCCAGGAATCCTCAATTTCGTCTATTAATTGAAGTTCGTAGCTTCGGAAACTATCAACCGTCTCAAAGGGCGGAAGCCTTTTACTAGTTCTGCTGCCAAGAAAGTTCCCCGTGTGTCGTAGAACTATTTTCATAGTCTTTTCCCAGAATTTTTTGAATCCTGCCCGCAATCTGCAGAGACCATTGAAACATCAAACCTTATCAACTTCCGCCTCAACCAATCCAGTACGCCCTTTGAATCTTTCTCAAATTTTAACATGTTCTGAGATATTGATTTTACTATGGCTTAAGCTTGCTTGTTATCTCCATTTTCCTCAAGACTCTTTATTCTCATCTCAAGATCTTTTACCACCGATTCGGGATACCAGGTTTCCACCTCTCCCTTCAGAGGCATACCGCACCTGGAGCAATAATCATTAGAGGAAATATTAGCCTCCTTGCAGCGTGGACATATCACCTGACCCAAAGAATTATCCTTAACATCTACACTAATACCAGAAACTCTCAGAACCTCACGCACCACCTCTTTACCGGAGAGATGGCTGTAGACCCCTGGCATGTTGCTCGTAGACTTCCACCCGAAAAAGCCTTTCATAGTCTGGTCGGAGAGCCTAGTTGAGAGTTCGGTGGCCCTGATATGTCTCATCAAGTGTACATAGGTACGTTTACTTATACCTGCTTTTTTAGCACAGTTTTTAATAATCCTCCAGATGGAGACCGACGATAGACGCTTGCCACGGGAACTGACCCATAGGGGAGCACTCTTATCCTTCGGTAAAGTGGATAGGTATTCACCCAAAATTCCGGCACTACTAATCAGGGGTATTGCGCGAGGACCGGTCTTACCCTCCACACTGAGTACGAATCCGTAATTGACCGGGATAATAGAACCAACATTTAATCCCCTAAGCTCCTCCCTCCTTATACCAGACTCTAAAAGCACACTCAAAAGAGCCCTATCACGAAGCGTTCTGGCGCTATTAACAAGCTTAGCAATTTCCTCCTTATCCAGCAAATCCTCCGACTTTATTTTTGTTCTTATGGAAGGAATCTTGATCCAATCCGCTCTAGAACTCTTTTTACCCCTATCCAGCCACTGGTAGAAGGCACGAACGCAAATGCGGTAAAGCCTAATAGAAGAATCGGAAACCTCACTCCTTTCTCTCCTTCGTTCAAGTTCACCGAAAAACTTCTTAAGATCCGCCATTGTGACCTCTTCAAAGTCTTTCCCATGATAATTCACTAACAGGCTTAGAGATTTTTCGTAGTTCTTTAAGGTCAGCGATTTGGCCTGTGACTCAGCTCTCTTCTCGTTCAGAAATTTATTAAGGAGCTCCTTCTGACCTGTGTTAAGTGTATAATTTCTCTGCCGCATGGGTTTTCCCCTTGAAAATTGGTGAAAATTGCTTGAAAAGTATGGTGTGGAACTTCTATATAAAGGTAACATTTCATAATGGTAAATGTTCCTTTGGAGAACATTTCATTCTTTGCAGATCTCCCATTTCCCACCAAATCTACCCGGGTACTCCTCCAGTGGAGCAACGTAAACCCTAATCGGTATGAATCCCCTTGGAACCCTTAAAAGGTTAGGGGTGATTACTAGCTGGTAGAAAGAAGAACGCTCATGGAACAGGTTTAGAACAATTGTATAAAATTCCAGACGACAACAAAAATAAACCAACAAACCAAGATTACAACACATCCTAACGCTAATTTCTTATCATACTTATGTAAAACTAGGAGAGCGACTGTTCCTAAAGCAACCATTCCTAATTTTCCAATTTCAAATAGACCCGCGTTGTAAAAGAAGTTAATCAGTGGATTTAATTCTATGAATCCACAGGCTAAGGCGGTTTTCGTTTCGATTAAGTCTATTGCATTCAACATATTTAACCCAAAAAGTAAAGAAATGAATTTTTTATTTCTAAAAGCAGATATCTCAACCATTTTATTACCCCACGTTATTTAGGTGGAATAGGAAAAAAGAACACTACACTAAGCTCACTAAATATAAAGTGTACAACAGACCAAAAAATATGTTTTGGTACCCCTCCCTACCATTTAATACGAAATAGTACTCCGAAAACATAAAACCAAAATAAACCAAACCCATTGCCGATACACTTTACTGTTCCTCTTCGTGGCGGTGCTGTCTCTCCTCCTATTCTAGATATCTAGTACACTTCATCTATTGCTGTTATGAAAAGATTTAAGGTTATGAAAGATTAACAACCCTAAAAACCGTAAAAACAATTCGGATTAGTTCAGCATTATTTTCTAGGTTTTGGAAAAAATTTTTCGAGACCCATTCAATTTTTGAAAACCAAGTACATTCCTGAACTTTCTATCTTTTATAGGCTCATTTTAGTAATAGTACTTCGTGAAAGATTGAATTGTTGGGAAAGTTTCGATAATTGCCAAGGGGAAATTAAGTTTAGAACGTTCTCCCTATTACTCAAAAACATTTATATCATTTATTAAACCCATATTCTGCCATAAACGGAAATGGATAGTGTAAATATTGGATGGACTTGGAGTCATATTCGGAGTTGCACTTTCTGTGCTTTATCCTTTAATCATCTGGCTCCTGGTAAAGAAAGTGAGATACGAACAAGAATCCTACCGTTACCTTTTCGCAGCGTTCATACTGGGAGCGGCAGTGTTTTACTTGGCTTATATGAGGAAATTCTATGTTGCGTTATTCAGTGGAGCGGCTCTTTACGGTATTGACCTTGTAACTACAGGTTTTATTGAGGAAGTGGCAAAACTTCTGATTCTAATGATTCCCCTCATAAGAAACAGAATAGATGAGAAGAACGGCGCATTCTACGGATTAGTGGTGGGATTGGGTTTCGGAGGCGGCGAAGCCATAATGGTGCTAGCTACAGTGGCGACATCATTCTATCTCAATCAAATCACCCTAATCTTCGATCTAATGATTTTTAATACTCTGTTAACTCTGGGTCTTACGCAGATGGAGATTCTTATTGTTGGCTTTTTAGTTCTTCCCCAGCTTATCTCCGAGATCCTTACGTTGTTATCAGTGGTTTTCTTACCCACTCTAGCGGGGATTCCCCTACTCGCGGTTTATGAGAGACTGATAGCAGTACTATTCCACGCCTCAAGCGCAGCTATCATCGGCTACGGTCTGGTTAGAGGCAAAACGCTGAAGTACTACCTGGCAGCAGTTATTCTTCACATATTGCTGAATTCCTTTGCGCTTCTGTATACTTTCGGTGTTATAGATGTTCTTGCGGTTGAAGCTATAATCACAGTATTCGCGGTGGCACTGTTTGTTTACGTCATGTACAAGACAGTTTGGACAGTGGAGGCCTCTTGAAGTAAAAATGAGGATAGGGCTGGAAAGGGTTTAATGCCTTTCCGGTCTTAACTTTTTACTTTTTTCTGTTTTAAACTTGGTTTTGTGTGTTACTTTTGCTTTTGGTAATACCGAATTGCCTCGGAACTACCTTCAAGATAGTTTTCGAAAAATAGTTAAGATTTTCGAAATATCGGAAATTACTCAGTGGAATCAAGCAAAACTAAAATATAGCTAAAAAATAAAAAATATTTAAAAAATAAATACTAAATAATAAATATCTATTAAAAAAAATTTTGATTTAAATTTTAATCAAAGAATATTCCATGAGGGAAATCCGACTAAACCATTCCACACGTGTTGATCCCCTTATTCAAAGTTCCCCTGCTCTGGTTTCTTTTGCTGGTCTGTTGGAGCGGTTAAATGCAATTGGCCTCCCGCTCACCCGAATCTTTCCTAATAGGAAGAGCAATCCTTCTACTATTATGTTCTATCAGTATGCCATTTTATTCGAAAAATTATTATTTACACATGTTAGTGAGTACACTTTCTTGGTTCTGTTTCCGGGACATGTAGAGTTCATTAATTTTCTAGTTATTTATATAACTTTTTTCAGAGAAGCGACAGGGAGGCAATGAGTCTGCTATTTTTTATGTGGTGATTTTTTTATTGTTTTGTTAATTGCTAATTCCCTCTTTTCTTTCACCTTTAAGGATGTTTTCTTGTACTTCACACCTTCTCTAAGCGTGAAATCCTCCCCTAAACACGGGTCTAAACCAAATGCCTTCCACCGCAATCAACGGAAAAGTGGATGCACAAGAATATAAAAATTAGGAGATAATAAAACATAGACTTATTGACAGGGAGTAATCCCAATAATCTTAGTAAATTTATAGTTTTTTTCTGTAATTATTAGCATTTTAGCTATTTTAAGCAATTGTCGTAGACCCCAAATTTAATAACAATAAAGCTTATAAGTATAAATTCCGAATTCAAGACAATAGCACAGTAGTTAGTGCTATTAACCAACCCCTAGTTTAGGGAAAAAATAGAAGGAGGAAGAAAGCATGGTCGAAGCGAAAGCCTGGACAATCCTGGGGATTATTGGCGGTATCTTCGCAATTCTCGAAGGCATTCTCATCTATATAGGCGGTATACAAGCTCAGAATACCCTAATAACCTACTTCCTTATTTTCAGCGGGCCAGCAATAGCTAGTTTCCTTGGACTAACTGCACTTGCCGCACTCCTAACTCAGATACAAACATGGCTTTTGTTCTATTTGCAGTACATTTCCCCATCTATAGCGACGATCCTCCCAACACTGGTTGGCCCCTTAGGGACGATGATGGGCTGGCAGGGTGGAGGTTATGTCTCAATTGCAGGTGTAGCTATTGCAGTCTTGGGAGTCTTGATACTTCTCGGAGCTATCGCAAGCATGAGGAGCAAGGCGGGAGCAGCTATTTTGATAATCTTCGGTATCCTTGGAACATTTTCACTTAACTTCGGCGGAATACTAGCTCTAATTGGTGGCCTGGCGCTCTGGTTCGAATAGTAGAAACGTAGAGTAACATAATTTTGGTTAAATAACCTTTTTTCTTTTTTTTAATTTAAAATAGAAACACAATCACAATGGTAGTTAAACTTTTAATTCTACGAATTTTATTGGATGAAAATGAAGGAGTATCCCATAAATGATTATGGATCCAGTACCAAGCTAAGCATAAGGGCATAACAACATGTTGCCTAATGGAATTGATTATTATTATAAGAGGGTTTTTTAATGTCTCAAGTTTCACAGATGGGATTTATTCTGATTGGGGGTATTGGCGGTTTATTCGCTATAATTAGTGGATTGGTAATACTGCTCATCGGAACAAGTATCCGGGGAAATATTCTTCTGTTTGTGGGGATGTCTTTCCTTTTTCCAATGTTTATCCAGCAGTTTCTTACCTATATTTCAGCAATATTTCCCCCTGTTGGTTTGATAGCGCTGGGTCCATTAGGAGGTTATTTTGTGGGCCGTATCATTTGGGATATAACTACTTTTGGGATTATTGTTTCGGTTCACGGTTTCGTTATCCTTCTGAGTGCTTTCGGTGCTTGGACGGGTAACAAGTGGTACGCGGCTATTTTAATTCTCTTCGGTCTAATGGGTGTCTTCGCTTTCTTTAACTTTGGTGGTCTAATGGGACTCGTAAGCGGAGTTGTACTGTGGCACCACCTGAAATAAACCAAAAATTGGATTAACTATTTTTTACTTTTAATAGCTACGTTTAAGCCTTTTTTATTAGCTCGTTATGTGAAATTCGTGCTGTGTGTTGTCGTTTCAATAGTTGTTTCTTTTTTCTTTTGGCTGATATTTTCACTCTTCGCCTAGGTTCTGCAAGAGCGATCATGCCTACTCTTTACTAAACTTCCTTAAACATACTCGTAACGTCTGTGTCAACATATGCAAAAAATATATATGAAATAGGGATTAGTTTATATTATAATAACACCACACCACTCTAGAATTAGAAGTGTGGAGGGAATAAGCGTGTCTGAGCTAAATGTGAATAAGCTGATTGAACTCGTGGAACTAAACATTGGCAGTTGGAAGCCCGAAGCAATAGTCATAGTTGACGTAAACTATAAGATTTGGGGTGAAAAAGGAATTATTTTAAAAGAGGTCCTTGACTATTATAGGAAATTCCCCCTTTCTGATATGCATGTAGGGGACATCCTTCACAACAGTAACACTTTTCTTATGAAGATCACGGAAAAAACGGGAATCATAGTTGCAATGAAAGACCCCCAAGTAGCTAAGCTCGCGGCAATTAATCTCGGTGGTAGAATAAATGCCTTCTCAGAATTCTATACTATTGAAAAATTCGTTAAGGAAAAAGATAAAAAATCCATACTTGGTAGAATCCTGGGAACGGGAGATTAAATGTGGTAACATTACCCGCAATCGAGTTACTGCGCCTGCAGATTCAGCCCTAACCGCGAGTGCGCGATTTATCTATCAAAAGCGCTACGCGGAAAATAGCCAAAAAATCGCCTTATTCCTTATCGGTTTTTCATGCTGCTGTCAACATTCTGTATCTCTATTAATCGGATTTATGCAGGTGTTCTTCAAATAGACACTACAATGATATAATATTCTTCTTCAATAATCTTCTTCGGAGCATCACTCCTCATTCTAATATTAATAATTGGAATTCGATAACTCTGCTGACAGCTTGCTGAGTTTACAGTTCATGAAGATAGAGTCAAGTAAAATATAGAAAATCCTATTAGAATATATACAGATTAGTAGTAAAATATAAAAAGCAATACTTAATCTGTATAATAAGATACGCATAAGGCTTTAATTAATACTCTTGGAGGATGGCGTTTTGTCAGTACCCAGTGTAGATGGTATGATTGAACTGGTAGAGATGAACATAGGTACTTGGAAACCCAAGGGATTGGCTATAGTAGATATAAACTATAAGGTATGGGGTGAAAAGGGAAGTTCCTCAAAAGACCTTATCGACTACTACAAGAAGTTCCCCTTATCAGAAATGCATGTAGGAGACAGTATCCACAACAGTAACTCTTTCCTCATGAAGGTCACAGAGAAAACGGGAATCATAGTTATTATGAGGGACATCAACTTAGCGAGGCTTTCCGCAATAAACCTCAGGGGAAGAATCAATGCCCTATCAGACTTCTACTCTTTAGAGAAACTCGTAAAGGAAAAAGATAAAGATAAGAGGTCTAGGCTTGGCGAGGCCGCGAAAACCGAAGAGGGAATTTGGTAAGCATGGATTTATACAGTTTGCTGGTTCTGTTGAGTTCAGTCCTGCCCGCAGTCTGTATGGTTTACCTCGCTAAGCACTTCGCTAAAAGGAAGCAAGTAGTTACTCTGCTTTTAGTAATTTTCTTCGCCATGTTTGCAGCAACCTATGTCGTTTACTACTTGATTCTTATCGATGTTCTACAAATCAACATTACCACCTATGTGTTATTTACTGCTTTACTTTACTTCGCAGTCATACTTCTTGTAGGACTAGTAATGTTGAAAATTAGAGAACTCTACTTACTCCCAGAATTAATCGCCACCATTGCAATAATTCACTACAATGTTTTAGATACAGCCAATATGCTAACAGGCGACAGTCTTCAACTCTTATCATACTACTTCACTGGACAGTTCATCGGGCAATCTTGGTTTTTAATTCCTGATAGAACTTTTAATCCAGGTTTCCTTCAGAACTTGCCATACTTTGAAACCATTAAACCATTCCTAAATCCTCTGAGCGTAATAATTCCAGATGTACCAATAGTGGCTATGGGTATTTACATTATGATAATTTCAGCTCCGACAATTATTCTGTTCTACTATATAGCTTGGAAAAACAGAAGCGGTAGATCTCTGGGATTTGCTCTCGGACTAACACTATTAGAGGTTAATATGGCTTATTGGATACCAGTTGAGATACACGCCATAATAACAGTTATCGCAACAATAGTCTTTGCACTAGGAATATTCGGTATCATCGACAGTGTTATAAAGAAGGAAGAAACCCAAAAAATTGTGTCCCAAACTTAAAAAACCTAAACCACATCAACTCTTTTTTCATTTTCAAACTCAAGCTTAATCAATAAATAAAAGTGGAGCCATTCCCCAACGGAATGACTCACTTGCATTGAACCTTTTCGGACTAGATCTTACCACCGCAGTGTGGACAGAATTTGCCTGACATGTTTGATGGAATAGCCTGCCCGCAGTTGGGGCATACTTGTCCTTGTCTCATTGGAGTTCCGCATTCAGGGCAAAACTTTGCTAACGGTACCTGTTTACCACACGAGAGGCATCTTGTTGTCTGTGTTGTTTGGGCTGCAGGTACTTGTACACCGATCTGTACTGGGACGCCTGCGGGGGGTGTTCTTGCGGGGCCTGGGGGTGCTATAGGTCCTCTAACCGGAGCTCCGCAGGATTGGCAGGAGGTGTTACCAGGAGGTATTGCGGCTCCGCAGTATGGGCATTTTCCCTCATCCTTTTTTGCTTTTACCGTCGCTTTGATTGCGGGCAAGAATTTTACGTTCTTTACTTCAAAACGCACGGAGTCGCCGCTTTCCAGAATTACGGTCAAGCCCTTATTGTCGGATTGAATGTCTTTAACCGAAGCCAGAGGAATTGCTAGGGAGTCGAGCTTGCCATCCCGACCAATATTCATAAAATCGTTTCCCGTCATAGCACCTAAAATCATTCCCGAACCTACCGCAAAGCCGGCACCAGTTATGGCACTTTGAGCGATGCGGCCAGCCCAACCACCTACACTTCTTCCTACGACATGCCCAGCTACAGCGCCTGCAGCACCAACCGCCGCTGCTGCTAGAGCTCCTTTGAGGAGTGCTTTTCCTGTGCTTCTCTTTTTGTACCAAACGATACGGACATCTGATACCGTTAGTGTTCCCCAGTCCTTGTCGAATTTTACGTTGTCCAGTGTGGTGCCTATGTGTTCATAGTTTAGCGGAATGAAGTTACCGTTTGGATCAAAGCCTACGTTAAGAAAAATTGGACGTGACATAAGAGAATATTTCTAATTAATGGTAATAAACATTACTAATCATGAAAACTTTTAGAAAAATGGTTAATTGATAATGGCTCTGATTAGACCTATTTGTATTTTAAGTTTTGTTTGGGTTACTTTCTTTTTTCGAGGAATTGTTTGAGGTTGAAATCATCTTCGAGTAGTTCGTTTTTGACTTCCTCCACGTTTATTCCTTCTGTGATTATTTCGGTCATGGGTTTCACGCTCTTCCGGTCCCCGATCAGGATTGATCCCACAACTTTTCCGTCTTTTAGAACTATTTTTTTGTAGAGACACTTATCGGCATCCATTTTTCGGATTTGTTCGTATTCCTTTGTTTCGGGGTTGACCAGGCCTATTGAGGCCAGGTCGATGCCCGCCACTTTAAGCGTGTTTAAAGCAATTGTTCCGTTATAAACTGTTTCTTTTCCTATTATGTTAGCCGCGGCTATCTGAGCCTGATCCGTGGCAGCCGGTATTATGCCGTACACTCTTCCCCTGTGCTCGGCTATGTCTCCTGCAGCGTAGATGTCCTCTACGTTTGTTCTGAGATGGTTGTCCACAATGACTCCCTTATTCACATTTATGCCTGATTCTTTGGGCAACTCTATGTTACTCCGAATACCGGTGGCGCATACAACAAGTTGCGCAGGGATGGTGTCGCCGTCCTTTACTTTTACTCCCGAAACCTTGGCGTCTCCTATAATCTCCTCTGTCTGGGCTCCGCACTTGATTTCCACTCCCCTTTTTTCAAATTCACCAATGAGTATATCGGAACCCTCATTGTCTATTTGTCGGGGAAGAAGCCAGGGAGCAAATTCTAGTACCGTAGTTTTTAAACCAAGCTTTCCCAGAGCCTCGGATGCCTCTAATCCCAGTAAACCGCCCCCTATCACAACTGCGTTCTTCTTACCCTTAGCATACTCTCTTATGGTCAAAGCATCATCAATACTCCTAAGGGCGAATACTCCCCTCTTATCAGCCCCCTTCACCGGAGGGATAAATGGGCGAGCCCCATTAGCTAGAAGAAGCTTATCATAAGAAACTTTTTCGCCATTAGCCAGAACAATCTCCTTATCGGCAGCTCTAATGGATTTTACGGATACACCCAAATGCAGTTTGATCCCTCGATCCTCGTACCATTTAGCTGGATGAAGAGGAATAGCATCAACGGATGATTCTCCAGATAAAACCCCATAGAGGGAGGGATGAGGATAATAAGGATACTTATCTACATCAAAAATCTCCATCTCAGTCTTAGGGGCATTCATAAGAATATATCTAGAAGCAGTGTAACCAGCCAAACTGAAACCGATAATCACAACCTTCATAAAAAACTCCTCCTTACCAAGAATCCCGTGATAACTTTCAACGTTATTGTTAGAAAACCACACGTAAGGTTAAAATATTTTTCTGAAAGATAAAGTAAGACTCCTACCGTAATTGACAAATACGCAAAATCAATAAGCAAAGAAAACCTATAATACAGACCGGAGCAAAGAGTTGAGTCGAATTCTTTTCTTAGGAGAAATTTAGATGAGGATTGGAGTCTTTTGGCATGATATCTTCGCTAAGAGTTCTTGGCCCGTGATTGGGAACAAGTTTGAAAGTTTTCCAAGGGTAATGGAGTGGGCTCTAAAACTTGAGGGAGTTAAGCTTTTTACTCCCGGTAAGGTTTCTTGGGAGGTTTTAAGTAAGGTACATGATAAATCGGTCTTGGAGGACTTGAAACACGCCTGGTACTGTGAGGGAGCACTCTACTCAGTCGGCGGGTGCATAGATGCTGCGACCAAAATTTGGAAGGACGAGTTGGACAACGCACTGGTTTTCGATGTGGCTGCGGGCCACCACGCCGGGCCTTCACATGTCTGGGGCGGTACCTACGTTTCCTGTAATGGTCCCACCGTAGTTTCCTTGCGTGAGAGATTTGGAAGGGGACGATACGCTATACTGGACACCGACAGCCATCATGGTGATGGAGATAGGGCAGTATTTTTGGGTGATAGGGATGTTTTGCACGTTTGCTTCTGCAGCAAGAATATGGTGGAGGACGCAGGAACCAAGATATGCGTTGACTCGGGCTACGATACGAGTAACCAGGAGTATCTCGGCAAAGTTGAGCGAGAATTCATTCCCAGAGTAAGAGACTTCAAGCCCAACATAATTTTTCACCTTTTGGGACACGACACCGCTCAGGGAGACTACGGTGACAGGGGATTAACCGAACCCTTCTATCTAGAACTGGTTGAAATAATAAAGAGCTGCGCCGAAGAAAACTGCGGTGGAAAGTACATGATTGTAACGCATGGTGGTTCCCGGAAGGACTTGGCGGAGTACATCTTTCCAAAAGTTGTGGAAATTCTCGCCCGCCCGTAGTAGGGTCAAACACAATAAGCTTGTGAGTCAACCCTTAACAAAACGGTAACGTAATGTTTTTATAGCAAAAATCAGTAAAAAATATTAACAAACCGTTTTAATTTCAAACATCAATACAAACAATGCGAATATCTTATTTTGAATTAAGGTCAAACGACCAACAATGTGAGGTGGAGCATATTGGTGAATGTAACCGAAATTAGCGTAATACCCGACGTTAACACAAGCTTGATGGTTTCAAAGACAACCACTGAGGCGGTCGCCAGCATGTTCGGACCGGTATTCACCAAAAACGCCGTAAAATACACCTTGGAGTTTGAAGCCCAAAAACTGGGCGAGAACCCCCCAAAAGGCATCGAAACACTAGACGGAGCGGTAGAGTACATCCAGAAAAACATTAACCGCTACCCCGACGGAGTGTGCAGCATAGTGTACGGAATGGCGAAGACGGAGCGGGTGCTTGAGGGTTACTCAGCTTCGGGATCAAAAAGAATGGCTTTCAACGCCGTTAAAAAAGTCATGGAAGACAGCGGAATGCTAAGCAGCCTCCAAGGATCAGCAGACCAAATCTTTGACGCTATAGCGAAATTCCACGAGTTGAACAGCTTCTTGAAAGTCATTCCCCCAAACCGCTTCGAGAGACAGGACAACGGAGCCAAAATGATTGTGAAAAATTGCACCTGCAAGGACGCCTGCAGGAAACTGGCTGGAGAAGATTTCTCACGCATAATCGGAGGCAAGGAGTGCATCATCCTAATCAACCACTGCGCAGCCGCTGAGATAATCACCGGGAAACGCTGCGACTACAAGCTTGAAAAATTCGACCAACCTGCGTGCGAAGGGAAAATTTACGCGAAAGAAGAGTAGCTTAAGTTAAGAAGGAGAATTCGCAAATATCCCACGCTGAGGCGTGGGGCTTTCTTTTCTTAGGAAAGAATCAATTATGGTTTCTTTTTCAAGTTTGAATGAACTCGTGTTAAGAACTATCCTAAATTATTATATAGCCTTGCCAACATTTTATATATAACTTTTATTTATATAATAATGATGTAGAATGTGTTAACTTATCTCCTCTTATGGGGTTTTAAAATCGGGAAAGCCTTGTGTGCCCTTTTTTTGAAGATAGATCGGGCCATTCTGCATCACTTGTGTAACGTCGAAGTATACATTTAACTAATCAGGGTGGGTACACGTTGCCGGAAAGTATAAACATGGAAAAATTGATGCAAACGGTTGGTGAGCTGGCAGCCTCAAAGGGTCAGGAAGTGATGTTAAACACTTTCAATAATGCGGTAATTTTCGGTTCTCTTCTGTCAGCCTTGGAAAATATGGGTATACCTACCACGCTAACGTCGCGCCGGACGGCGGGTGTTTTAAAGGGGATACTGAAAGTAGTCGATACGGTGCTTTTGGGCAGAAAGCCCGCTTCCACTCTGGAAGAGCTTCCTAAGGACTTTATGGATGCGGTGGTAAATAGCAAATTTGTGGAAAAGGTGGAAGTGAGTCTGAAGGACAACACTATGACTGGAACTTTGACAAACTGTATGTACCTGGGCTTTGGAAAAATAGCTAGAGACCTACTGGGGTACAAGGGATGCCCTATTTGTGCTTTAACCGTGGTAGGAGCCGGTACTGTGGAGGCTTTAGAATTCGGACAGGTAACGGATATGAGTATTACCACTGAAGGGAACATTTGTCACCTGAAAATGAAAATCGAGCCGAAGGAAAAATAGAAGCTTTTTATTTTTCAACCCCCTATTTTTTTTAACTCATTCCCTAAAAAATCATCAATCAACGTGTTCTTTAAGAGTAAAATTTATATAAGTGTTTTATAATATAAAATAAAAGACCATTAAAGAACACGGAAAGACCGCGGGAGAAGAGTAGACCCCCCTACTTAAAAAGGGGGAGAGCTTTCTCAAAGACAAAAAACTAGGACGTATAAATCAATTAAAATAAATTTTGGAGGGATGAAAAATAACCCTGAAGCAAAGTCGGAAAGAAACCAAATCTGAAAAGTCCTCTGAGAAGACGAGAAAAGTAGCAATTGATAGGGTTATTATGAATAAACCCGGTTTTGAAACTCTCTTTGAACCGGTTAAAATCGGAGATGTGGAGATAAGTAATAGAATCGCAATGGCTCCCATGAACCTGCTCTACTCAACACCCGATGGATATGTGAGTGAGCAGAACATAGCCTGGTATGCGCGGAGAGCTAAGGGTGGTTTTGGTTTAATAATAACTGAGGCTATAGTGATGACGGCGCTGGCAGCCCCTTTCATAGTTTACAGAAACCTGTACCTGCACAACGACACGTTCACCGCTGGACTGAATAGGATGGTGGAGGCGGTTCACAACTTTGGAGCAAAGATATTCGCACAGCTTAGCATAGGCTTGGGAAGACAGGGGCGGGCACTCGATGGAACGCCGCCGTACGCTCCTTCACCCATTCCTTACGAAGTGAATGCTGACATGTTGCCCAACACGTTTAAATTAATGCTGGGTAATCCGGATTTGCAGCGGTATATGAAGGGGCAGGCTCCTAGAGAGATGACCGTGGAAGAAATACTGAGTGAGGAGGAGAGGTACGCTGAGGCGTGTGTAAGAGCGGTAACTGCGGGATTCGACGGCGTCGAAATACACGCGCCCCATGGGTATCTTTTACACCAGTTCCTCTCGCCCCGTTCAAACAAGCGAACCGACGAGTACGGCGGATCACTAGTGAACCGCATGAGGTTTCTGGTTGAACTCACTGAACGCACCTTAGAGGCTGTGAGGGGCGCCGTTCCGGTGGGTGTGAGAATGAGTGCCGCTGAGCACCTATCACAGGGACTGACTCTGGACGAAGTGAAAGTGGTGGCCAAAAAACTGGAGGACATGGGGGTAGCGTACTTTAACATATCAGACGGATCCTACGAAGCTCTGAAATACTTTTTCCCAGAGGACATAGAGCATGTCAAAAACCATCTACTAAAGGAGGCTGCGGAGCTTAAAGAAGTCCTAGACATCCCCATAATAACACCATCCATTCACGATCCAGTTATTGCGGAAAAAGCTATCAGTGAAGGAGCAACAGACATTATTTCACTCGGCAGACAGTCAATCGCAGACCCGGACTGGCCCAATAAGGTAAAAAATGGAGAAGTTAATAGCATCCGAAGATGCAACCGATGCTTGCAGTGCCTCATGAGGATAATGGCTGGCTTATACCCAAGATGTGCAATCAATCCCGAGGTCGGCTTTGAACAGTACAACGCGGAACTTTTCCCGAACAAAAGAAAAGGAGAAGTCATGCCCACACCATTCGTCAAGTGGGCCCTAGCCCAAATGATGCAATCTTCAAAGTGAAGCGAAAAGCGTTCTTAAAACTTTAGCCCTTGGGGCGGCTACTGGCATTGCGGTAGCCCGCCTCGAATTTTCTACTTCCTTCCCCCATTATTCAAGGGAATTTCGATGCCCCCCTTACCTGCCAGGGGTTTTGGTTTCTGAAACCATTCTGAGTTGTCAAGGAACAAAAATAAAAACGTGGAAGACGGTACTCTCGGCTGGTTTATTTTTTCTTGCCCTTCTTTCCCATTTGGCGTTGGAATAGGGTTACCATGTCCTCGGTTCTCACACATATGTCCTGCGCCAGTATGGAGTACTCCATGACGCTGTCCATGTCTATCTCCATGGCTTTGTTCGCAATCTTTTTGGAGAGACCCACGGCGATCAGCCCGTTGTCCATAATCTCTTTAGCCATCTCCATAGCGGCGTCCATCAGTTGGTCAGCGGGGACAATCTTGTTCACAAGTCCTATCCTCTCAGCCTCCTTCGCACTTATGATTTTCCCGGTGAAGATTAGCTCCTTCGCTCTCCCCAGTCCAATTATTCTGGGAAGCCTCTGAGCTCCGCCGAGGTCCGGAACCAGTCCGAAGCATACTTCTGGGAGGCCCATTCGGGCATCTTCCGCCGCGATTCTTATGTCGCAGCACAGGGTCATCTCTAAGCCCGCGCCGATTGCCGCTCCCTGAATGGCGGCTATCACAGGCTTCTCCATGTTCTCAAGCAAGCCGTAGTTCGTCTGGCTCTTCTTCGCTAGGTCCCGGAAGAATTGGGATGATACTTTTCCCAAGGCTCCCATGGAGGTGAAGTCTATGCCCGCTGAGAAAACGGGACCCATCCCGGCTAGAATAACCGCCTTTACTTCGTTATCGTCAGAAACGATGCGCGCCGCCTCGCCGAGGTCTCGAAACATCTCGGCGTTCACAGCGTTCCGCTTATCGGGTCTGTTCAAAATTATTTTACCAACACCATCTTCCTTCTCGATTCTTATTGTTTCCAGATTCATTCAATTCCTCCAATGAATTAACACAACACAATAATCAATGATTATGATAAAGGCTAATATAGTTACTCATATATTTTACATCAACGGATAATGTATGGTTCCCGATTTTTCAAATTTTTTGTCAAAATTAGATTCTGCAGCCCACTTAGATGGGAAAAGAAGTAATTAACTCACCACTAAAGGAATATGTCCTCTTAGCTCATTAATTCTTTTTGAAAAAAAGAGAAGAGAATTGAAGAGTTTACTACGTCTTTCCGGGGGATTGAATGTTTCTGGAAGAATAGAAGACTACGGCCCAGAGTATGAAAGTCACAAATATGAGTGCGAAGCCAACGAACATCAGTCCGACGCCAATGAGCGCCCATATGTCTCCAAACGATACTAGTATGTATGGGAAGAGAAAACAGGCACCTAGGATGCTCAAGAATCCTGCGGCTGTGGCAGCCGAAGGATGCGCAGTCGAATTACGTACAGCTATACTGGCAGAACCAAGCACAACGAAAGTTAAAGCTAGTATTATCACACCTATCCAGATAACTAAATGATTCGGAATAGAGAAGAGTAAGGGCATAGTGGAGAATGTGATGAATGACGCTAGAGTATTTCCCAGGATTATAAGTGTGCCTCCGGCTACGCCTCCAATAATTCCGATAATGAGGCCCACCAAACCCATTGCTCCTCCACCCGCTTTGTACACGCCGTAGAATCCCACTCCGGATAGAACGCCGCTTACGATGAAGAGTACCGCTAGTATCAGAGAAATCATAGAGAACAATGCTACCCTAGAAGTCATCACCAAAAAAGGGTAAATATATACTGGCCATATTCTTTGTAAAAAATTTATCAAGTCTACGTGGAAGGATGCAAATTGCAAAGCACCATAAAAAAGTTGGTTCAACCCTTGTAAAACAGTTATGGTATTTGTGAGTAATAGCGGCACTTTACTCCATTCTATCCCTATGCCAGCGGTTACGGCTCCTATTATCCCACCGGCAGTACCGGTTAGCAGCGCTCCCCTAGCCATTTTCCTATCTCCCTTTTTTCCCAATATTCTACTGGTTGGTTTTCGTTCATCCTTCTATTTTAGGTTTATGATATGTGCAATATCGCAGGCGCTAACACACCCTCTTTCTAATGTATTTAAGTATGTCAGGTAATATCTTAACAGTCGGGTGCGCCTTCTATTTTTCCACTTCCACTTGCCTTTATAGACGTAAAAAATTCATTGGTCTCATCTTGATACATCGCTCCCACCCGAGGAATTCCGCACTATGCACCCTTAAGTAGTTTTACTTGTTTCTCAAAGATTTCAGAGCATCCAGAATAATCACGCTTGGATTGAATAATTACTTATTTTGTTGGTTTAGATGGGGTAGGCTCCGCAGGTTCTACAATAGGTGGCGTCTGTTGGAACGTTGGAGTTGCATTTGGGGCAGATTTTTCCTTCTGTGTTTGTGGCTGAGGGTACTCCTATCTCGGAGCGGTATATCTCATAGTAGGTTAAGTGTTCCTTATCCCTGATCTCAACATGGTCTTCTTGCAAGATCTTTTGCCTTTTTTCCTCAAATTCTGTATTAGAAATTAACTCGCCGAATAGTTGGGGTAGGTAAGCTGTTCCGGAGCCCTGCTCTATGGGGGTTTTCACTCTCCAGACGATGTTTTGTGGCAGGACTCCCTCGAAGGCTTTTCTTAGAATCCATTTTCCAATCACGCCATTGTTTTCTTTATGAACTTTTAGTTCGGGGTCTATCTGCTTTGCGAAGGACTGGAAGTCCTCATCCAAGTATGGTAGCTTGGCCTCCATGTTAAGATGAAATGCAATATCCCTTGATGAGAAACGCATATTTTTCCACATTTTTTGTAGTTCACGTTCCAGCTCTTTTTTGGAATAGTTGAAAAAGAAGCTGTAGCCTGCGAAGAGTTCGTCAGCTCCGTCTCCGGTGAGTATTGTGTTGACTCCCGCTTCCTTTGCCTCTTCTAAGCCCACTAGGATAACCACGCTGTTCCGTATCTCCATGGGGTCGAAAGAATTCATCACACGAATAACGGTGGGAAGCTCCGCGTAAATCTCATCCATGCTCAGGTTGTGGATGATGTGTTCTAGTTTCAACTTTCCGGCAATCTGTTTCGCGTACTCGACATCTGGTGAGCGTGCTTCTTCGAAAGCCACCGTGAAAGCCTTTAGCTTCCGGTATCTGGATGCGAGTGTTGCGATTATGGAGGTGTCTAGCCCTCCTGAAAGCAGTATGCCCTCAGCGAGGTTCCTCTTTACGGATTCTTCCAGTAAACGTCTGAGCTCGGCACAAGTTTTTTTAATATCCAACTCCTGCCACCTTAAAGGATATTTATTTATTAATACATTGCTGAACTTAACAATTTTTTCATTTTGTTAGAAGATTACTTTTAGGCTTTGAATTCCGGAAAGTTTTGAAAGCCCTCTATGCCCGATGAGAAAACGGGACCCGCTTCGGTTAGAATTACCACCTTTACTGCTACGGAAATATTTGCTTTTAGTTCATTATTTGTTTTTGAAAAAGCTTAATGAAAGAAACCAAGGGTCGTGAAAACTTGAAAAAAGGAGAAGAGAATTGAGGATTTGCATCTTGGAAATCTCTCCGGGGGATTAAAAGTTTCGTGAGCCAAAGAAAACCGCAGCCCAAATTATGAAAGCCGATAATACTAGTACAAAGGCGATGAGTGTGAATATTCCTCCGGCTATTCGTAAGAGCCAATCTAGGATGTATGGGAAGAAAAAACAGCCACCTATGATGCTAAGTGTTCCTGCGGCTGCGGCGGCCGAAGGGCGGGTAGTACTTCCACGTACAACTCTACTAGTCACACCAAGCAGAATGAAGGAAACACCGAGTATAATCATACCTATCCAGATAAAGAGATAATTCGGCTCAGAAGCAAAGAGTGTTAATGGCGTACCTAGTATATTTCCCAGAATTAGAAGTAGACTTCCAGCTGTGCCTCCAATGATTCCGAATATGAGACCCACCACTCCCATTGCTCCTCCACCCGCCTGGTACATACCGTAGAAACCTACACCGGTTAGAACGCCGCTCATGAAAAGAAGTACGGCTAAAATCAGCGAAAAATCAAAGAAAAGTCCAGATGAAGGCGTCAGAGTTCGACTACATATTTGTCTAAATATAAATTTAGCGGGTTTGTCTACAAAATACTAATGTTTAAAATGGTATATAGGCCTCCACCAGAAAAAAGAAACACATTTGATATCTCAGCTATGTAAAGCATATCTACTATGCTCCATACTATCCCTATGCCTCCTGTTATGCTTCCAATTATTGCGCCAACTGTTCCAGTTAGTAGTGCACCTCTAGCCAATTCCCTTATCACCTCTCTCCTAATATTTTGCCTTTCCATCTCACAGTTCGACGGCTCCTTCTATCATTTTGGCTACACTAATCCAAGAATCTTTTTCAGTAGGCTTAATACGTTATTAACTATGCTGCTTATCGTACTTTTCATGAACCATAGTGGGTCTGGTTTGCTCGTAAGCGTCTTTATATTGTTAAGTAAATCCAAGGTGTTAGCGATGTTCCATAGATGCCAGAAGAATAGAACGCTTACAGCCAACATAGCAATCAGAGAAATTTTTAACCATTTGGAATTCATAATCTCATCTCCTAAATAATGCCAAATATGTTTTTGAAAAGTTGTTCAATAGTTCTGTTAGTTGTTTTGTAAGCCAATCCCAGACACTCGGATAGTAGGGTATATTCAGTAGCGAAGCGATATACGAATATGCCATATTTGTAAATGCGTCATTGAAACTGTTTACGACTTGCCAACAGACATAAAATCCTAAGATGACTGCTAGAACACCGACGATAATTTTTAGCCATTTAGTATTCGTCTTATGTGTAATTACGGACCAATGGCACCGCCGATAGCAGCACCGACGCACAAGACCATCGGGAACCAAGCAACCATATAAGCTCCTTCTGATATGAACCAGATAGCAAAGTCAAATAAGCAGATTGGAACTTTAGCGTATGTTGTTGTTGCCACACTGACTTTGGCGTCAATACCGCCTAATATTTTTCCAGTACTAGTTACTGGTCCAAAGCCAACGCAACTAAAGAACTTGTTGAACCCTAAAATGAACCCTATAATGTACATCTTCCACCATCTGAAAGTATACATCAAAGGGATAGGAATTAACTTGAAACATTTAAATTTTTGATTCTTGAAAGTCGAGTCGTTTAGAGAAAACCAAAGAAATAATAATTCAGACGACAATAAGATTACAAGCACATTTTGAAAATCCCATTTTGAGAGGTGTATAATGATTTGAATATTTCCGGAGGAGATTTACTTCTAAGGTGTATAGCCCAAGAGAAGGTTCGCTACATATTCGGAATCGTTGGAGGACAATGGCTACCCTTCATGGATGCACTATACAGAGAGGGAAAAAACCTAGGCATAGAATACATAGGAACCAGACACGAACAATCAGCCGCACACATGGCAGACGCCTACGCTCGCCTCACCGGCATTCCAGGAGTATGCTTGGGAACCGTGGGCCCTGGAGCAGTCGACTTAGTACCCGGAGTGTACCCTGCATACGCGGACAGCATCCCGATGGTAATACTGACTGTACAAAACCAGACTTGGAAATCCTACCCTGACCACGGGTCTACCCAGGGATTGGACCAGCTTGAACTATTCAAGGGAGTGGTGAAATGGAACGCCGTGATTTCCCACTGGAAGAGGATACCGGAACTGGTGCGACAGGCATTCCGCAACGCAACCGCTGGTCAACCGGGACCCGTGCACCTCGACATCCCCGTAAACATACTGTTTGAGACCGGCCCTGAAGAAAGTGTGCGCATCGTCCCGGCGGAAAGATATCGGGCGACAAAACCCCCTGTGGGAAATCCGGAGCTGGTGAAACAGGCCGCAAAAATGCTCGTGGAGGCAAAGTTTCCCCTGATCCACCCCGGTGGAGGGGTGATGCGGTCAAGGGCCAGCAAGGAAATCGCGGAGCTCGCCGAACATTTGGGAGCGGCGGTAACCGGAACCGTGTGCGCCCGAGACGCCTTACCCAACGACCACCCACTATACTTTGCAGCCGCCACGTACGGAGCACTAACCGCCCAGACGCAGGCAGACACTGTACTGGTGGTGGGAAGCAGCCTGTGTGATTATGATTTTTGGGGTCAACCCCCTGCATGGAAGACTCCTGAGGAACAGAAATTCATCCAGATAGACATCGATTCCCAGATGCTAGGAGTAAACCGAGACGTGGATGTTGCCATCGTGGGAGACGCTAAAGCCACTCTGAGGGCGATAATAGACGAAGTCAAAAAAATGACGAACAAGAGGCCCCCCAATCCCAACATACAGGCCTGCAGGCAGGTCGCAGAAATGCAAACGGCAGGACTGAAGGATTTTGCAGAATCGGATGTGAAACCCATCCACCCCTTGAGAGTAATCAAAGAGGTTAGGGAATTCTTCCCCAAAAACGCGATAAGCATCATAGACGGAGGGAACACTGCCCTGTGGTACACTTACCTGAACAAAATATATGAACCTGGAACATTCCTCCAAGCTGCGGACTCAGGACACCTGGGGGTAGGACTACCCTACGCTATAGCTGCGAAGCTCACGGAACCCAAAAGACCAGTGTACGCCATATGCGGAGACGGCTCCTTCATGCTGCAAATTCATGAGCTTGAAACCGCTGCCAGACTGAGAGTACCAATAGTAGTCATCGTAAACGACGACCGTCAGTGGGGAATGATAAAGGGCGGACAGAAAGCCAGCTTCGGAGAAAGATACATAGGAGTTGACTTCACCGACGTAAGATACGACCTAGTGGCTCAAGCCATGGGATGCTACGGAGAGAGAGTGGAAGAACCAGGGGAGATTCGACCAGCCCTACAAAGAGCGGTAAAATCAAACAAACCCGCCGTATTAGACATAGTAATAGACCAGGAAGCGAATCTCTCACCGCCAGAGCTGGGAATGATTCTTTCAATATGGCTGGAAGGGGTTGAACCACCCAAAGTCGAAGAAGCAGCAGAAGAAAAACCTAAAGTCAGGGAAGGCTTGGAAGAAGCAGCATAAAACCAACTTAATTTTCAACCATTTCTTTTTTTAATTTTTTTTGTGTTACCTGTGCCGCTTTTGTTCCATACGCCGGGAAATTGTCTAACACATTGTCCGGCTTTAATTGAGAGGAAGCTCGTATCGTAGATTAGGGTTTTTTGGTGGGCTTCGATTTTTTCTTCCGTGGTTTTTTTCTAACTTCTGAACTGCTTTTGCGTTTTCTGGTTTTATTTTTGATTTCTTGGCGTGCGGTGTCTGCGTATTTTTCGAAATCGTCTGCGTAATTTTTTGCTATGGTTGATAGTTTGACCAGGGTAAAGCCTACACTCTGTTTGGTTTGTACAGCCATCAGCATTTTTTCAGAAGTGCACATTACTATTACGGAGCGGGGTTTCGCTGTTAATGTAATATTTGATCCAATGGTTAATCCTGGAAAGCTTGATTTAAAAAGCAGGATTTTCTGTTCAACATCGCTTGGCAAGTCCGAGTACAGTATATCGCCCTCTTTTGTTATGAGAGCTAATCCCCTTTCGTCTAACGGGCCGAGGGAGGCTAACTCCAACTTTAATCTATCAATAAGATCTACCTTTTCAGACATTTTAACCCCTCCAAGGTTTTTGAAGGATACGAGTTTAAATTAATAGGTTTTCTCCCAGAGGTATCTAAGTTCAACCGTCCTTCCCTACTAGTCATTTATTCGTAATTACAAATACGAATATATATTATATAGGAGATATAAATTTAAATTTTGTTCATCCGTTTGATTGAATTGATAGAGATGATTATCAACCAACACCGCCATTTTTTGGATGAAAAACTTCGACAATTTCCATACTCAAAAATTTTTGCAGATAAAATATAAATATATAGTCTAGATTCTCGACTCATCTAGAAAAGTATCTTTGATCACTATCCATTCAACAGGGCACTAACGTCGTTTTTGAGGTGTTATCACAAAATGGATTTTGACTTAAACGAAGAACAAGAAATGGTAAGGCAAACCGTGAGAGAATTTGCAGAGAAGGAACTAACTCCGAGAGTCGAGGAGTTTGAAGAAAAGGGCGAGTTCCCATGGGAAGTCATCAACAAGGCAGCCGACCTCGGCTTCCTAGGAGCCATGATCCCACAGGAATACGGAGGATCAGGATTGGACAGCATCAGCGTAGCAATCCTTACAGAGGAACTCTCCAGAGCTTGGACTTCCGTAGGAACAATTATCCAAGTTCATAACGGGGTGTGCTGCTGGCCCCTGAACCGCTTTGGCACAGAGGAACAGAAAAGAAAATACTTACCGAAACTGGCCAGAGGCGAAATGATAGGAGCTTTCTCACTAACAGAAATGGAAGCGGGATCAGATGCCTCAAATATAAGAACCAAAGCGGTGCTCGACGGCGATGAATGGGTAATAAACGGACGCAAACAATGGATATCCAACGGCCTCGTAGCCGGAGTTTACCTAGTCTTCGCCGTAACCGAAGGAGTCGAACTTAGCGACCCAAAAAAGAAACCAATAAGCATTCTAATAGTTGATAGAAACACGCCAGGTCTCAAGCCCGGTGAGCCAGAGAGAAAAATGGGGCAGCACTGCTCTGAAACCGCCAAATCTCTGACCTTCGAAGACTGCCGCGTTCCAAAAGAGAATGTACTGGGAAAAGTGGGCGAAGGATACAAGATAGGCATGATCACTCTCGACCAAGCCAGAATCGGCATGGCAGCCCAAGGCGTAGGCGTAGCCCAATCTGCTTTGGATGAGGCTCTGAAATACTCCCAGCAAAGGGTTCAATTCGGTCAACCCATAGCCAATTTCCAAGCGGTACAGTGGATGCTAGCCGAAATGGCTAAAGAAATAGAAGCAGCCCGCCTCTTGACCTACAAGGCGGCTTATCTTAAGGATAAAGGTGTAAGAATCTCCATGGAGGCGGCGATGGCAAAACTAGCGGGAGCAGAAATCGCTATGAAAGCTGCAAACCTATCCCTCCAGATTCACGGCGGATACGGATACACAAAAGACTTTCCCATAGAAAGAATATTTCGTGATGCAAGAATTATCAGCATATACGAGGGAACCAGCGAAGTACAGAAACTAAGAATCGCAAGTGAACTACCGAAGAAATAAAAAGCGTGTTAATATAAAGTTGCATCTTAGACTGATGAGTAAAGTCTAACTCCCTCATTATTTTTCTCTCGCCCAAAATCCTCATAAAAAGCAATAGGGAAATTGAAGCTGAGCATAGTTACAAGCTCCTAAATTTATTCACAGGGTGGTTAACAACTGGTAGTTAGAGGGGATTTTCAAGGAAAGACTGGGTTAAAAGATTACACTGCGGAAAACTTTGTCACCCGTCTTATCACAATAGTTATCAGAAATATTACAACACCTATAAGAACCACCAACGGCCCTGGAGGTATGCTCTGCAGGGCGGTCACTTTCAAAAAGCTCGTTACTAAATCTAACTCCGGGAGTGGAGGCCAACCTCCAAAGTAGAGGATCGTGTTCAAATAGCTGGATAATAAAATTCCCGAAAACGAACTAACCGCACCAAACACGGCGCTTAATGTGAAATATCGGGACATATTAGAACTTATAGTTTTTGCAGCTGCTGCGGGAGTTACCACCAGAAACCCGACCAATAAAGTTCCAGTGAATTTTATACCTATAGCCACTACAAGGGATACAAGCAAAAGATACAGAAGATTTATTCTACCAACTTTAACACCCTGTGAAATCGCAAGCTCTTCAGAAATTAGGCTCAGAATAGTTTTCTTGTAAATAGTCCTTGTAAGAGAAATGACTACAATTGAAATAATCAATGCGATGATGGTGTCCACTAAACTTATTGTGGTTATGTCGCCAAAGAGAGCCTCAAGCAAGTCTGGTTCCGGTACAAGTAGTATTCCTATTGCTAAAGCCAGCGTGAATATCGTGCCTACGATGGTTTCGAAAGACAACTTCGTAGTTCTTCCTAATTGCCAAATTACAACCGCGGATCCGAAGAGGAAGGCGAACGCTCCCAAGAAAGGATTAAAATTAAACAGAAGCCCCAAAGCAAGCCCCGGCAAAGCAACATGCGATAAAGCATCACCAACCAGTGCCATCTTTTCCAGCACCATAATGGACCCTACATAACCCGCGGAGAGACCTACGAAAACTCCTAACAATAAACTGAAAATCAGTATTTCTATCAACATGAAAATCACCTATCCATAATCTGGTTCTCTTTCAAGGCACACGGGTTCACCAAAAATTAACTTCTGTGTATCTGGATTCGTTATTTCCTTCGATTCTCCGAAAAATGTGACACACTTATTCAAAACCAGCATATAATCTGAATATTCCCTAATAATGTGAATATCATGCGTTATTAGAAGAAGCGCGATTTCATTCTCCCTGGTAAGCCTCTTCAGCATCTGATAAATGGCTTCCTCACCACCAACATCCACGCCAGACGTAGGCTCATCAAACAACAAAACATTCGGTTTATCGATTATAGCCCACGCTATCAATACTCTTCGCAGCTGCCCACCAGACAAAACACTGAGACTCTTATTCATTATACTCCTGCTATCCAGCCCCACAGAATTAAGAGAACTCTCCAAATTCGAAGAACTCCTAATCGATAAAAACTCTTTCACAGAAATCGGTATATCCTTTACAGAAAGAATCTGAGGCACATAACCTATTTTGACATGATCACTCCACACAATTTTTCCAGTATGCGGAACCAAATTCAACAATACTCTAAATAACGTTGTCTTGCCGGCACCGTTGGGTCCCACTATAGCCAGAGTTGTACCCCTCTTAAGTTTAAAACTCACATTATCCAAAATCGTCTGATTCGCGAGTTCCACACTGACATTTGATACTTTCAAAAGATAGTCAGATTGACCTCCCATAAACAAGGAATACAAAACCGAACTATTTAAGAATTTCCGAATACTATTTTTTTAATAATATTTTTTTTGAAAATTTTATTAGTACAGTAATATTTCTTCTGTGGAAGGACTTGCGTACATCTCCTAGACGACCAAAAAACAGTGTTTAGAGCTGCTTTACAGATTGAAAGCCGAGACAGGTATGAGAAGAAGGACATTCTCCGCAACCTTTAGAGTGAAGCAGGAGGCTCTGTACTGCATGTCACGGAAACTCCTTTTTGATTCTAGAAAAAATTTCTCCAAATATTTGCCCTTTTTTAAGAGACGCAGATCATGTTCTGAAAGCCTTCAATGCAAAACCAAATCGCTTGCATAAATCGATAAATCCCTGGTGTTTTACACTTAAGTTTGAGCATGAGCCCCCAATCTTTTATCTTCATAGATTCCAATTTTCACAACCGCCAAACATTTGGTCCACAACCATAGAAACCTTAAAGACTCATCCTAAGCATATCGAGCTGCTGGAGAATGAAGCTTCTTAACAATAAAAAAAGAGTGGATGGTTTGCCAACGTTAATTTGGGAGGTTATATGTTTCTGGAGGAGTAGAAGACTACGGCCCAGAGTATGAAAGCCACGAATATCAGTCCGAATCCAACGAGTGCAATTATGCTTCCGAAATCACCCAGGAAGAATAGGAAGAAAAGGCAGGCACCTATGATGCTCAGGATTCCTGCAGCTACTGAAGTTCCAGAGCGGGTGGTGGTTCCACGCACAACTATACTAGCAGAACCAAGCAGAATGAAGGTAACCGCGAGCATAATCATACCTTTCCAGATAACTGAATAGTTCGGCGTAGAGAAGAGGAAGCTCGTACCTGATAATGGAGCGGACGATAATATTGTGTTTCCCAGAATAATGAGTGTACCTCCGGCTGCGCCTCCAACGATTCCGAATATGAGCCCCACTACGCCCATGGCGTCTCCTCCCGCTTGGTACAAGCCGTAGAAACCCACACCGGTGAGAACGCAACTCACAATGAGAAGTATACCCAGTACTAGTGAAAACACAAAGAATAACAACGGGGAAGTACTCGGCGCAGCCGCAAACGTGAGAATAATTGACAAATTATTATAAAGAAAGGCATCTGATAGGTAAAGCGGTGTAGAGTACCTAAATAATGTAATTATTAGTTGTACGTCTATTATGCTCCATATTATTCCTATGGCTGCGGTTATGGTTCCTATTATTCCTCCTGCTGTACCGGTTAGCAGTGCTCCCCTAGACATTTTCCTCTCACCTTTTATCCCAACCTTTTACTTAGTTTTTGTTCGACTCCTATATCAAGTTTGTGTTTTGTATCATAACTAAACTTTGGCAAATTTTAATTTTTTCTCTGACCTTACCATCTTTAGGTGTTAATTATGTTGCCTATTACATGTCATCCCTGCATTGTTGAGAACTTTCTGCCTCGGCTGGAGGGAGTCTTCAACAAACCCCAGCTGAAGCACTTCGCACAGTACCTAACCGGACTCATAGTCTGCAATAACCGGACGATCACCGGCATAAACGAGAGCTTCACCGGGCACAACGACCAGTCGGCTCTGAACCACTGGCT
>JAUQZE010000015.1 GCA_030587365.1 Candidatus Freyarchaeota archaeon
GGGATAAAGGTACCGTACACGAACAACCTCATCGAGAGGCTGATGGGGGAGATAGCGAAGAGGGTTAAGAACAAGTGGATGCACTGGAGCACCCAGGGGCTGGAAAACCTGCTAAACATACTCCTGGTAAGATACTGTAACGAGCAGCTTTTCAGCGAGATCAAAGAAAAATACTTAAGCCAAGGGAACAAACCCCTCATACAGATAACGATAACATAGGAGAAAAAGTTAACCAATAAAAAGACGGCACCAAAAAGTTACTTTTAGAATAACTCATTTATAAACACAAAACACCAAAAAGTCGTTTCCGAGGGAAAGCGTGCTGAATTTAAAAAATGAAACAGGAATGTTATTATACAGAGCTGAGTAAAAAGGAAGAAGGCATAGGAAAAGGTTAGTGAGGGAAACATTTAGATTCTTGAAACTCGTTGGAGGTTTCTATTGTCGGAGCCGGAATCTGTTTTTGAACGTGTTTATAAAGTATGGGTGAACGATGTTTGATGAAAAGGATACCTGGCAGGTGTGGCGGGATATTGAGTCTCAGGTTTAATTAAATCATCTGAGTAGGAAGATATTTTTAGTGGGGATATTGTTTTTCTTTCACTTTGTCGTTTTTCAAATATTATTTGGCTAATTCTGTCCAAACTCTGCTGAACGTTTATATTTTCGATTACGCTCGTTTCGAAGTACTGGGCATTAATTCTCAAACTGTATTCTCTCGCTTCCTCTTCACCCACTTTTCGAGGAAGGTCGGCCTTGTTGCCGATAACTATGCAAGGAAGATCGGTAAGAATCTCGTTTACCTCTTCTCGCCATTTTTCAAGGTTCTCAAAGGTCTCCCGCCTGGAGACATCAAAGACGAGAACGACGCCTCTGGCACCGCGGTAAAAGTTCTGACGCACAACCCTAAACTGAGGCTGGCCGCCCATATCCCAGAACTGGCAGGTGACCTCTGCACCGTTGATATTAATCCTTTTGGTCGCAAAGTTGCAACCCACGGTAGGCATGTAATTTTCATTGAAGGTATTTTCCGAATATTTTTTTATTATACTAGTTTTGCCAACAGCTCCATCGCCACATACAATGATCTTGTGGATGTAGGCGGGAATAGACAATCCTTTTTCCCTCACTTCATTCCTTTTCCTTAAGTTGTAGTAAGGCTACAAAATATTTAAGTTTTGCTATTGATAAAAACATAAAAGTAAACACCATAAATTTAAAATATAACGCTCTTATATTAAAAAATTTAAAAACAATCTGGCTTCAGGGAGAGAAATCACCAATAAGGATTTTGAATCGCTTTCTTGGAGGAAGGCGTATTATTCTGATAAGAGGATACCGGCTCCTTAATAGGAGGAATTCCCAAACTTTCGATTCTTTCAAGCATTAACCTCCCAATTGACTCAAAAACTTCACTAACATTCGTATTCTGTAACACACTCGTTTCGAAATATGGAGCATTAAAAGACCGACCGTAACACTCTCCCTCTCGTGTTTCCACTTTTCGGGGAAGGTCAATTTTATTACCTATTAATATACTGGGAACACTTCCGCAGAATTCGCTTACTTCTTCCTTCCACTTCCCGAGGTTTTCTAAGGTCTCCCGCCTAGATATATCAAAAACGTAAACAACACCCCGGCTGCCCCGATAAAAATTCTGACGCACAACCCTAAACTGAGGCTGACCCCCTAAATCCCAGATCTGATAGGTGATTTCTTTTCCATCTATGGTTAATCTTTTAGTTGCGAAGCCTGAGCCTATGGTGGGAAGGTAGTCGTCTCTGAAGGTGTTTTCTGAGTATTTTTTGACTAGACTGGTTTTTCCAACCGCTCCATCTCCGACCACTACGATTTTGAATATGAACTTCTTTACTGACATTTGGTTTCCTTCCCTAACTCACTTTAGTTTACTGTTATCGTACTAAATAATAGTGTTATATGAAAATTGTAGGTTAAAAATTAATATAAAAGTTTTCAAAGCGATTTTTTGGGAATGATAGGTAAAATATCTACGATAAATTAAAGAAACAATAGGGTAAAAAATATTAATAATGCAAAGCCAATTAGTAAATTTGTTATAATTCGCAAAAATCCAAGATTTTATCTTTAAAAAGGAATAAAATTAGAAATATTATTAATTAGAATTCACATTCCTTTACTGCTGGAGAGTGTTAATATTGTGGAGAAAAATAGGGGCTATTTTGCTGATTCTTCTTTTTATTGGAAGTTTATTGACTGCAATAATAATTTTAAGCATTCATTGATTTAGGAGTAGAAATAATTAAAGGTTGATAAACCGATGCTCAACCGTTTAAACCCTTGAATTTGGGTTTTATAGAATTATAATCGTGTTCTTTTTTTTGAGATGTTTTTCTTTTTGGTTTTATTATTCGGTGAATGGAGTGTATTTTTGTAGTCTTTGGAGTGCCTGGGTTTTTTCCTTTGTTTCGGTTTTTGTTTCGTCTACTACTTTTCTTAGGAAGCTTGTTGCCTCGTCCATTGATTTTCTGTTTACTGGGTAGGGTATTCCGTCTTTTCCTCCGAAGGTGAAGGAGTATTTTACGGGGTCTTTCCAGCTTGGTGGTTTTCCGTATATTAGTCCGGATATAATGGCTAGAGCTTTTACGGTTGATGGTCCTATTCCTTTGAGGGATAGTAGTTCTTCGTAGTTTTTGGGTTGGGACTGGTAGGCTTTCGTTAGTGTGTTCCAGTTTACGGATTTTAGTAGGTTGAGGTGTTTGGGTGGGGGTGTTTTGTTTTCTGGTAGCCATTTAAGAAGGGTTTCTTGGTTCAGGGGTTTGTCTGATAAGAGGGTTTTGAGGTGTTGGGGGTTGTCTTTTACTAGGTCCGTGGAGATTTTTCTGCACTCTTCGCTCTGCTTGGAGGTCATGTCCAATACCTGTTTGTGGATAGTCTCTCCTACTATTGCGGTGTGCGGTTCCTCTACAAATGTTTTGAATGTTCCTGAGAGCCAGTGATATCTTCGTGCTTTTCCGATTTGAGGGTTCATGCCTTGCTGTACTACGCACCAGTTGCTGTCATCCGTGATAAAAATGCAGTGATGGTAAAGTTGATAGCCAGCCTGTATAGCCGTGTTGTCGACTTTTGCGGACATTCGGCTAGCGTATTTTATATTATCTATTTGGGAATCTGGGAGATTGAAAAGTTCTCCTATTTGTGGTATTTCGATGGGTGTTTTTCTTGAGGTTGACCCCTTGCCTCCCGCTGCCGCTATTCCATGTTCTTGTGGTTTCATGGCGAGCTTCAGGGCTGAGCAGGTTACTGTTGTGGTTCCGGAGCTATGCCAGTCGAATCCTAGTACGCAGGATAGGGCTTGGAAAAAGTAGGGGTCTGATAGTCTCTGAATTAATTCCTTTGTTCCGTATTCGTCAACAATTATAGCGATAATAGCGTCTGCAAGTTTTACCATGCGGCTGAATAGCCATCTTGGTGCCTTCCCGCCGTGAAGAGAAAGCTCTGTGACCCCTGTACGGTGCACCCTTTTTTTCCTCCTTAAGAATTATTTAAGGTTAGGAGGAATTTAAATTGTTTCGAGAAAAATTAGCAAACATAATCTAAAAAGATTAAAATTTAACGATAAAAGGTAAAAATTTAAAAAAATGAGGCTTAGGAGCAGCTTTTTAGAATTCTGCGACAGTGTTTATTGGTTTGATTTTGTTTTTCCTGGAAAAGATTTGGTATAGTTCGACCAATTCTTCGTGGTTGACGCTTGTCTTTCTTCCAAATAGGTACTGTTCCTGGATCTTGCTTAGGATTTTGTTGACAATAGGATTGGTTTTTTCGATGTCTATACCAGATTCTTTGAGTACGTAGATTATGCTTTCTCGCCCAGTCGTTTCGCCTATAACTATTTTATCTTTCATGGCACCTTCTTTTATTCCCACCTCTGCAGCTCTCACTTTCTCATACAGATTAACATCTTTGAGCACTCCGTGAGCATGAATCCCAGACTCATGCCGCCAAATGTTTAGCCCAGTGATAGGCGTGTTCGGAGGCGGAGTTATCCCCGATACATTCTCTACGAAGGCAGCTAGTTCCGCGAGTTTACTCACATTGTACTTTTGTACGTTGAAGTGTTTATAGAGGTTGTAAACGAGTTGTTCCAGAGAGGTGAAGCCGCCTCGTTCACCCAGTCTGCAAACACTGGTGTCCAGCCATTTTGCACCTGCTCTGTAGGCTTCAAGAGAGTTTCCTACCCCCATACCCATGTCGTCGTGTCCATGGAATTCAATGTCTACCTTTATTTTCTTTGTGAGTTTTGAGATAATGTTGTATGTTTCGTGAGGTACTAGTTCCCCCAGGGTATCGCAGTATCTTATTCTGTCTGCTCCTACCTCGATAACAGAGTTGGCAAATTGTGCTAGGTATTCAGGCTCCGTGCCCACGCTCTTTTCAGCGTTTACGGATACGTAGAGTCCGTGTTCCTTTGCAAAGGATACAGCTTCGCACATATTTTCTATTATTTGTTCCTTTGTCATCTGCAGTTTCGTTTCACGATGATGCTTTTCCGTGGCAACCGAAAGGGCTACGGCACCAAAATCCAGTTTGGAGTTGATGGATTTCTCTAGGTCGACCTTTAAGCCTCTGTGCCAGACTAGTAACTTGTCTGATAAATCTAGTTTATTTAGTTCTCGTATTAGGAAGTAGTCTTTTAGCACGTATCCGGGACAGAAGACTTCTATTTGGTCTATTCCTATTTCGTCCAGTTTTTTGGCTATTTCCACACACTCGTAGAGTGTAAAGTATACATCGGGCATCTGTCTGCCGTCTCTAAGAGTTGTGTCACAGATGTGTACCTCATGCATTTGCATTTTTTATTACACCTTGAACCTTTGCGTATCGAATTTTTCCCTTCTAACTATATTAGATTATCAAGAGAAGTTGCATTTTCTATTTATATTTGTATCGGTTTATCACTTTTATATCAAATAAATTATGTCTTTTATTTTACATTTGTAAACATTTTTTTTATCAATGTCCATATTTTGACTTTTAATACTACTCTACTATCGAAAGGACTTTTAAACTTTATCATGGAAACTCCCCTCCTTTTAGGGTGTTATAAAGTCGATGAACTCATATTTATTAAATATGAAATCTCCTGTTACGCTTGGTCGGCTCGGAACTAATTCCGGATTGATGCCTCTGCCTGTTAGCCTAAAGAGCTGCCCAGTCAACTTTGGTTGAAAGCAGGAATCTTTACTTTTCGGAGAGAAATGGTTCACTTTTTTTAAATTGTTATGAGGGATAGCTTGCTATTTTTGTCTTGAGGTTTTTTTAATTCTGGATAGAAGTAAGGAGCCGAGTCACAGACATTATTTAGAACACACTCGGGACATTTGGGCTTGGGTTTACAGATTCTTCTTCCGTGTTCTATCATGTTTATGTGAAATGAGTGAACTTGGTCTTCGGGAATCATCTGCTGGAGTATTTTGTGCGCTTTCAAACGGTCGGCGTTTCCGATTAAGCTGAGTCTTTTGGATACTCGGTGGATGTGGGTGTCCACTGGGAGAACTGGTTTGCCGAATGAGAAGAGAAGAACTACTGCAGCGGTTTTTGGTCCCACTCCTTTGAGTGTTGTTAGGAAGGATAATGCCTCTTCTTGGGGAAGTTCTTTTAGGTAGGATAGGTCTAGGTTTTGTTTTTTTTCCTTGATTGCGGTGAGAGCGCCCTTTATTCTCTTGGCTTTGATGTTTTCTAGCCCTCCTACCCTAATGGTTTCTGCTATTTCGTCTTCTGATGCTTCCATAAGGCTTTCCCAGGAGGGGTACTTTCTTTTCAGGCTGGAGAAGGCGGCGTAGCTGTTCCTGTCGGAGGTGTTCTGAGATAGAATGGTTTGAATTAGCTGATCAAGAGGTTCGTGTCTCTTTTTCCACTTTTTTTCACCGTACTCCTTGTTCAGAAGCTCTATTATCTTAGCGATTTTATCATTCATAGTTCTCCCACTGAAAAGGTTTTTTAACCATTTTTTCAATTTAAACCGAAAGGTTGGATTGGAAGATGTTGAGTATTGATTAAAACTTTTTCTGCTAGAGAAGAGAATCTTTGAAATTAAAAAGGAAAAAAAGGGAGGGGAGTTTATCACTTCTTCGGTTTCTTCGGTTCAATTTTTTTGAAGAAAGCTGGTGCTATTAGGGTTACCCATAATCCTAGTAGAGCGTAGAACGGGAATTGTAGTGGTCCCCAGGGAATTTCAGCTAAGAGGAAATATGCTGCCAGAGCTACCGCTACACCAATAACAAGTCTGATGGCGGCGTGTTTCCGTGAGGGTGGTACTGTAAGCTGTACATATTTGTGCTCAAGGGCTGCTCCTGAGAGAAAGCCTGCGATGACGCCAGATAGGTACCAGCTCATTCCCCACTCGAAGGGGTAGACTGTGAGTATTGTGAATGGAAGTGTTCCCATTATGTAGCTGGTTGCAAGGATGTTGATGTACCAGTTTACTTCCCACTGGAATGGTATTGCTACAGGTATTGCGATGAAGATAGCTAATACAATTGCTACGTATATCCAGGGGCTCTTGATTTTTGCGTTGATAGCATTCCAAGCTCTATTAGCTATTAGGGCATACGCTCCGAAGACTAGCAGTCCGATGAAGAGACCTGCAATTACATCTGTGGGCCAGTGTACTCCGAGGTAGATTCTGCTTATGGCTACTAGGACTGATATTGCTGCTGCGAGTATGAATAGGGAGATTCCTCGCTTCGAGAGAAGGGGGGCATCTTTCTTTGCGAGCCAAGCTGCCGTGAAGGTAGCAGTGGATATTGTTTGGGCGTGACCACTCGGAAATGAGGGAGTGTTTGAGAATTCAAGTTTTCGCACTTCGTAGAAACTGGGTCTGGGCCTACCTATAATATATTTCAGTGTGTAGTTGATGAACACGCTGGACACAAGCACTAATGCGAGGAAAACGCCCTCCCTCTTGTAGCCAAGCCAGAAGAGTGCAGCAATCAGCACAAACCAGAGAATTTCTTCTCCGAGAGCAGTCACTGCAAACCAGAAGGTGTTGAGAATAGGGGTTCCCCCTAAGAATCCCAAAGGAGTCCAGAAGCTTCCCTGAATAGCCCAAATAATTCCAAGATCCCAAGTGTACCAGAAATTCAGCAAAATGAGTAAAAACATAAGTAAAATCAGATACTCTTCCATGTAACCTCACCAAATAATTTTCTTTAATTTTTGTTGAATTTCAAGCTTATATTGTTAAGCTTTTTGAGATATAAAAGTTCATTCTCTAAAAATAAAGGATTAGAGAATAAATATATTTGTAAATTGGACTAAAATCGCCCTTCTAAAGAAACGAATTACAAAAACATACCGATTATGCAGTCAGCCTTTATAATCCCTGAAATGATATAGGGATAAGCCCCTCTGCTCCTTGATTATGGGGATTCAATCGCTTGCGTATTTAGTAGCATATTAAGATTGAGTTATATCCACCCCAATGTTTAAAAAAGAATCAGTTATTTCAGTATTATATTCAGAATCATTGGAGGAAACCAGTTAGACCTCTCATTCTTCCTTCTTTGGAGTAATGGCCTTTGTTTTCCTGTGAAGGTTTGAGAAAATGTTTGGTCTGGAAAGTTTATCTGGTTCATTGATTCCTGAGTGGGCTACATATTTCCTGCAGTCGCAACTCCCACCAGCCCAGATAGTCTTCATTGCCATTACTATTGTCACTTTCGTACTGATTGCAACTAAACGTCTTCATAGAACGGTGGCCGCTCTGGGAGGGGCTGTGGCCACGCTGGTTGCGGGAGGGTATTTCTCTTATGCTTATTCCTGGGTTCCCTATTTTACGTATTTTTCCTCTTTGTTCTACCAGATGCAAATAGGATTACCGTTCCCCATAGCGGTGTGGCAGCCGCTGTTGTTCTCTTATACCGATGTGTACAAGGAATTTATTGACTGGTCAACCTTGCTCATCATTATTTCCGTAGTTATTATAACCTCAGTGGCTAGTCGGTCGGGGCTGTTTGAATACATTATAATTAAGGTCGTCAAATTCAGCGGGGGAAACATCAAAAGGCTCTTCATCCTCATATGGATTTTAGCATTTATTCTAACCATGCTTTTAAACAGCGACCCCACAATCATTATGATAACTGCTCTGATTCTCCTGATAGCCAAGGTGTTGGACCTCAACCCGGTTCCCTACTTGCTCGGTACCGTTTTCGTGATTAACTCGGCGAGTACATCCTCAATTATGGCTAGCTTTGTGAATATTCTTGTTTCCAACCATTATAGTTTGGATCCAGCACGCTGGCTCTCCTATCCTACCTTCATCGTATTGGGTTTGCCTTTCTCTTTGCTCTGTACAGGGATAGCCCTGTTCTTCATATTCCGCCATTACAAGGACGCATTCCAAATACCGAAGGAAAAAACGGAATACCTAGAGATGAGAGCGGGATTACTCTCCTTCGATGAGAAAATCCTGATAAGAAACCCAAAGATATTTCGACGCCTAGCCGTACTGCTCGCAGCAACCGTAGCAGGATTCGTTATAGCGGGATTCGTGGGCGTACCCTTTTACGTGGTAGCCCTGATCTCCGCTTTCGCCTTTGTCTTTGTAAGCGGAGCCGACCCGGAGAAAACTCTAAGAGAGGTGGACTGGAGCCTCGTATTCTTCTTTATAGGGATATTTATAATCGTGGGAGGCTTAGACAGCACCAAAATCCTTGAAGTCATGGGAAGCGGTCTCGGAAACCTGACGTTTGCCAACACTCCAGCAACAGCCATTCTGGTAACTTCATTCTGTGGAGGACTATCCGGAGTGCTCGATAATATTTCTGTGGCAACAGCCCTACTCTATGTGACACCCAGCCTGTCGGCATCCGCTCTAATAAATCAAAACCTTGTAATATGGGCACTGATATACGGAGCCAACGTGGGAGAAAGCCTAACTCCCATAGGGGGAGTCCCGAGTCTGGTTGCAATCACCTCTTTAGAGAAAGAGAAATTTCAGCTTTCTTGGCGGGAGTTTATGAGACTCGGAGTGCCTATCGCTCTTAC
This sequence comes from Candidatus Freyarchaeota archaeon, assembly GCA_030587365.1. Classification (GTDB taxonomy): domain Archaea; phylum Asgardarchaeota; class Jordiarchaeia; order Jordiarchaeales; family Jordiarchaeaceae; genus Jordiarchaeum. Next base: position 9,031 of record JAUQZE010000015.1, read on the forward strand.
TAGCCTCTTTGTCGGGATGCTTCTGCTAATTGGAATTTCCCATCTGCTCGGCTGGGGAGTGGATCTCACCAGTCTAATCTTACGCATCTTTTCCCTCTACTTGTACTTGTAAGAAAACGTGCCAAGATAAGACTCATTCCGCATACTTGAGAACCAATAAAATCAAGAATCAAAAAATATTTAAAAGGCGGTCCATTAAGATATATTTCAACACGAAAGAAAACCCAGCTAAAAATTTTTATTCTCGCCTTTAGAGTTAAGACCTCCTTCGTTCGAGAGATGGTGGAAAATTGTTTGGTTTAGAAAACTTGGCTGGTTCATTGATTCCTGATTGGGCTACATATTTCCTGCAGTCGCAACTCCCACCAGCCCAGATAGTTTTCTCTGCTATTCTTATTGTCACGTTTGGGCTGATAGCAACTGAGCGTCTTCACAGAACGGTGGCAGCTCTGGGAGGGGCTGTGGCCACGCTGGCTGCGGGGGGGTATTTCTCTTATGCTTATTCCTGGGTTCCCTATTTTACGTATTTTGCCTCTTTGTCCTACCAGATGGAAATAGGATTACCTTTCCTCACGCCAGTGTGGCAGCCGCTGTTGTTCTCTTTCACTGATGTGTACAAGGAATTTATTAGCTGGTCAACCATACTCATTATTATTTCCATAGTTATTATTACAAGTGTAGCCAGCCGTTCCGGACTATTTGAATACATTATAGTTAAAGTCATCAAATTTAGCGGCGGAGACATCAAGAAACTCTTCCTATACATATGGGCGTTAACATTTATTCTAACTATGCTTTTAGGTAATAACCCCACCTTTATCATAGTAAGTGTCTTAGTCTTTCAGATAGCCAGAGTATTGGACCTTAATCCGGTGCCCTACATATTAGGCACAATGTTCGTGGCCAATGCTGGAAGTTCGTCCACAGTTATAAGTGGCTTCGTGAATGTTCTAGTTTCCGGCTACTATAATTTGGATCCAGCACGCTGGCTCTCCTATCCTACCTTCATCGTGTTAGGATTGCCCATTGCTTTGTCCTGTATGGGGATAGCTCTGTTCTTCATATTCCGCCATTACAAGGATGCATTCCAAATCCCGAAGGAAAAAATGGAATACCTAGAGATGAGATCCAGACTGCTCTCCTTCGATGAACGAACACTAGTGAGAAATCCAAAGATATTCTGGCGACTGGGCGTACTGGTCGCAGCAACTGTAGTAGGATTCGTTGTAGCGGGGTTCGTGGGCATACCTTTTTACGTGGTAGCTCTAGTATCTGCTTTCGCATTTCTCTTTGTAAGCGGAGAAAATCCAGAGAGAACCCTAAGAGAGGTTAACTGGAGCCTCGTATTCTTCTTTATAGGGATATTTATAATCGTGGGCGGCGTGGACAGCACCAATGTGTTGGGAAACCTAGGAAACAGCCTTGGGACTCTAACATTCTGTAATGTGCCGGGAACCGTTTCTCTGGTAACTTTATTCTGTGGCTTATCATCAGGAGCACTCTACAACATTTCTGTAGCAACAGCCCTGCTTTATGTAATACCCAGTCTATCGGCATCTGCTCTAATAAATCAAAATCTTGTGATATGGTCGCTATTGTACGGAGCGAACATAGGAGCCAGCCTAACCCCCATAGGGGGCACCCCAAATCTGATTGCAATAACCAGTTTAGAGAGAGAGGGATACCATGTCTCTTGGCGTAATTTTCTAAAAATTGGAGTCCCTATCACTTTTGTGAGCCTATTCGCGGGCATACCTCTGCTAATTGTATTTTCTCGTCTGCTCGGCTGGGGACTGGATTTCACTAGTTTAATCTTACGCATCTTACGCTTCTTCTTATTCTTATAATGAAAGTATCATGGGGGGTGCAGTAGTTTTTTGATTTTCCTAGTTGAATTCCTATTTTTACTAGTATCCCCTTTCGGCTCCACTAATTGGCGATTAGTTTAAGCCTTCATCCGTTTATATATCTTAGGAATATTGCTAGCGTCCCTTCCTCTCATTTTAAAAAAATTTTTAGGCTCTTGTGGGTAAAAATGTTTATTACCTCTGTGAATAATAATATATCCCACTTATATATTTTGGAGGAGAATGAATGACTCTGAGCGATAAACTAAGAAAGATTTTCACACACAGAAGAACTATTCTGGTTATCCTCGCTATACTTATAGGTGTCTTTGCATGGTATGACTATTGGCTAATGTTCTTCGATAACCTGTTTTACGGACCGTTTGCTGCGTGGTTAGACTACCAGACAAGGGAAGGATTTATCCTTTATCAGGGAGTTTTTTATTCCCTTAAGACCTTCACACCTCTGTGGGTATTCTTGTATCCTCCAGTTCCTCTATCAATTCCTTTACCACCCCCCTATATAGACATAATATGGATATATCTGCAACCTTTCACGGCTGTTGTTCAGGAGAATGTTCAGGGTGCAGCTCCGCTTCTACTGTTCCTAGTAGCTTCTGCTGGTAACGGGTTACCAGACGGTATACTTGATACTGCTTTTACTTCCGGCTTCTTCGCTTTGGGGAGGCACTTCCAAGACGTAATTCAGATGTACACTCTTAGCTTCATACCTTTTAGGGGCTGGACGTTTGGCATAGTGGTTACAATGGGAGTTATGGGCCTTATTGGAGGCTTTTTCGCGCAATTCCAAGTGTACCATATAATGTGGAAGAATTTCCTATACTCTTTCAGAAAAATAAAGGTCGTATTTGCCTGGTTATTCTCCTTATTAGCTCCCTTCGCCATCGGCGCCTTGGTCAACGTATATTTCATCTCGCAGTCTCAGCTAAAATTTGGGCCTTATACCATATACTACAACGAGGTTCTTATGCTCTGTTTCATTTATGCTTTCGTCTTTGTTGCTCTCTCAGGCTTTTTCAGCAAGCGTTTCTGGAGCGGAGCACTTATAGGAGGTACAATAAGTCTCGCCGCATTCTGGGGAATCCTTAGAACAGGTGCGCCACAGCTTTTACGTGGTCTTATCTGGCTCCCGTTTGATATAACGACTCAAGGAATCATAAGATTCTCCTTGTCAGGTGGAGTCCTCCAAGCAGATCTTAACGTAGCTTACACGGCTATGGCGGCAGTATTTATCGTAATCTCGGCTCTTTGGGGCGGTTTCTGGGCTTCTATGGGCAGAGTCAGCTCATACACGGAACCTACACCAGAGTTGAAAACACCTCATAATCTCGCATACATGTTTCGAGACCTCTGGTCAAACTACTTCCTCTTCGGAAAAAATGCCGTGGCTGAATTTATTAAGAAAAAGAAGGGAGTAGTGGCCGGGCTTCGAGGACTTTTTGGAATAGAACCAGAGTACATAACGTATGAACACATGGATCGCGTGGACAGAGGTGGGAAAACTAGAATGCCGGAACCCGAACTGGAAATCATTTCAAAAGAAGAGGACAAATGTATGGTTCGAGTGAGAAAAACAGGAGAAGAAATCGGCCCACTATACGACCCAGATTACCTAGCGCGCAAGTATAAACCCGCCTGGAATCCCTTTGAACTAGCGTACCAAGTCAACGTAGTGAAAGCAATTATTCCACTAATAGGAGTATTAATCGCAATAACAACCGTTTACTTCTTTATTAACATTGGAGGTTATCTTCAGTATCTATCAATGCAAGACCCCATATGGAGATTATTCACCACAGGTGAAGTACGTATACTAGTTGCAGCCGCAATGGTACTCTACGTATTTATCGTCGGATTCTCAATTTACTGGGCCGTAAAGTCCCGACATATACTGATGGAGTCACCTGAAGGCGCCCCAGTGGTTATAGCTATAGGTATCTTCACAAGCGCAGCCTTCATTTTTTCAGAGTACATTATGCTGCGACTAGCCGACTTTCTCAGCATCAATATTCTCAACTCTCCATTCTTTAGAATGGTGGTTCTAGGAGAAACAATGCAACCATGGGTGGCACTTTACGCGTCAAATCCACTTATAGCTCTTGGCCTACTGTGGATCGGAGTTACCGTGGGAAACCCATTTATAATTTTAGGGCCCTCACTATTAGACCAGTTTACATTGATAAGCGCGGTACCCTTCAACATAGCGTTCACCGCCTGCCTCTACGGAATCGCTTTCTTGTTAGTGGCAGTCTTCATACTAGGATTAGCAGGAATACAAGTTCTCGGATTCGAAAGATTCACGCTATACCTCTATGCAAGCGAAGGATCACTATTCCCATACGCGCACCATGATGATGCCCCAGTATGGGTAGAAGGCAAATACTACTGGGTATTACGCTTCACATATGTTTGGCCAGGAGAATTCACAGTAGCCTCAAAATCACTGTACCACGAAGACTTTGAACGCGTCGAAATTTGGGTCAACGCAGAAACTGGTTTAGCGGAATGGATTGTTTCAGACTATCATTGGAGAGAACTATTTTACAGAGTGCCTGATGATGGTAAGGATCATAAGATTATCGTTGACTTTAACACCAACTTCCATACGCCTGACTTTATTCTGCTACATCCTAATGAGTTGGAGGGTCTCAAAGTTGAGGATCCCTTCAAAGCTGCCTTTAGTATGGGTAGAGACTGGATTAAGAAAGCACGTGATAGGACTCGTGAGCTTTTCAAGCAAGTGAGTGAAAGAATTTCAAAGTCCGTCACTCGTACAGAGACCGAGTATGCAGTTAAGACAAGGTCGGAGTACGTGGACGATTACTTGGTGGATATTGCTCCTGGTGTTAGACGGGTTGCCGCAAACGTGTGTGCTAGGCTTCCTTGGAGTTTCTGGAGGTATCCTCTGGGTGTTCCTACGATTAATCCAAAGACTGGCAAGTATTATTATCGGGAAGATAAGTATATTCCACCGAAGATTAGAGATCCACTATATCCAATTAAAAAACAAATTGATGGTGATGGCACCGCCGCGGTTTTGACTCAACATGTTTGTGCTAAATGCTATACCCTTAACACCGTAGACATCAAGTCTAGGGATGCTAAGAATTGGCAATGTAAGAAATGCGGGAAGGATATGAGAAAACAATCATTGATACACTAAGGCAATCTAAAAAACAGTACACCTTAAACCTTTTTCTTTTTTATTTCTTTTTGTTTCTCTTGTTATTTTCTCTTGGGTGGGAAGTTTTTCAGTATTTCTTCTAGGTCTGGTTTTCCTATTTCTTGGAGTTCGTATTTTATTCTGACGGTTGGTTTGCTGATTTTTAGGAGTCTTCTGAGGTCTATGGGGGTTCCTATGATGACGCTGTCGCAGTCTACTGCTTCAATTGTTTCTTTTAGTTCGTTTACTTGTTCCGGGCTGTATCCCATTGCTGGTAGGAGGCAGCCGATATGGGGATACGCTTCAAATACCTTTTTTATGGATCCCACCGCGTAGGGTCTGGGATCCACTATTTCTTTTGCGGCGTATTTTCTCGCAGCTACTATTCCTGCCCCGTAGCTCATTCCGCCGTGTGTTAGGGTGGGTCCATCCTCTACTACAAGAACTCTCTTGTCTCGGATTAGTTCTGGGTTCTCCGCAGTGATGGGGGACGCGGCTTTAATTATTGTGGATTTGGGATTAAGTCCTTTGATGTTTCTTAGTGTTTGTTCCACGTGGTCGGGTTTTGCGCTGTCAATCTTGTTGATGATGACTACGTTGGCCATTCTAGCGTTTGTTTCTCCGGGGTAATATGATACTTCGTGCCTAGGTCTGTGGGGGTCAACTAATACTATTTGTAGGTCGGATTTGTAGAAGGGGAAGTCGTTGTTGCCTCCGTCCCATACTATTACGTCGGCTTCTTTTTCGGCTTCTCTTAGTATTTTTTCATAGTCTACTCCGGCATAGACTATGTTTCCTCGGTCAATATGTGGCTCATATTCTTCTCTTTCCTCTATTGTGGTGTTGTAGCGGTCTAGGTCTTCGTAGGTTGCGAATCTTTCGCATACTTGGTTTTTAAGGTCACCGTAAGGCATGGGGTGTCTGACAACTACTACTCTCAGACCTTTTTTGCGTAGGATATCGCAAACCTTGCGGGTGGTTTGACTTTTTCCTGAACCAGTCCTTACAGCGCATATGGATATTACTGGGAGGCGGGATTCTAGCATGGTGGCTTTGGGTCCCATAAGTCGGAAATCGGCTCCGCACGCTAGAACGAGTGAGGCTTTGTTCATAACGGTTAAGTGAGAGAGGTCAGTGTATGCTAGAATCACTTGGTCTACGTCATACTTTTTGATGAGTTCTGGTAGTTCCTCCTCGGAATAAATTTTGATACCTTTAGGATATAATGGACCTGCAAGTTCTGGGGGATATAGACGGCCCTCTATGTGGGGGATTTGTGCTGCGGTAAAAGCTACAACTTCGTATTGCTTATTCTGTCTAAAGTAAACATTAAAATTGTGAAAATCTCTTCCCGCGGCACCCATGATTATTACTCTGTATTTCAAGGTACACCCTCCTTAACTTAGCGTGGAGTATTCTCTTGACTTCCCACACCTATATCGTTTCCTCATATATAAGATTACTACAAAATTGTTTGAAAAAGAGGGATACTTCATATTTTAAAAAGGAGGGTAATCTGTTTAATTAGATATCTCACGGAGTATATTTTCTTGTATTTTCTCAAATTGTCTCTCGTTGAGATTTATACGTTCTACTTTTACTCTTGCTCTTTGAGAAATTAGAAAAAGGTAAAGCTTCTGCATTGTTTCACGGTCGTATATGAGGATTGAGAAGCTGAGCCCGCCTTGTACGGGTTCGCCCCTAATGCCTTCTCTAATGAGTTTGAAGTCCTTCTCAAAGGTGTTTAGGACTTTTCCCACGTTTCTTGGTTCGGATAGTCTGCCGTTGAAGGAGTATTTTATGCGGTATAAGCCGTTTTCTTTTATGTTTTGGAGTATGATCTCATGTGGTTTTATTAATTGTTGTTCGTATTCCGTTGAGACTATTGTTTGGTTAAACGGTTCTTCTGCTGATGAGATCATTTCGGCTACCTATTATGGTCATAGTTCTTTTAAAAATATAAGAACCTCTGTATGTATCGCTTCCAGTGTTTCCACTGTTTCCAATAAACCTCAGAGGATAAAGGATTCCTTATTCACAGAAAAAACCGAAAATGATTAATAATTTTTATTGGAGAATTTATTATAAATAGTGCTTTCATTTCTTCGTTGGAGTGGCTTTATTTGGATGCTAACAAAGTTAAGCGATTGGAAGAGGTTATGCATAAAAATTTTAAATCCTCTAATTTTGACGCCTTTCTCCTTAACGAATCCGGTGATATAATTCTCAGCAAATTAAGAAAGGAGGGGGAGGAAATCGATGAGAATGCGTTTATATTACTCGAAAACTGCAAGTGTATTTCCGGCTGCTTCAAGAAGGGTGAGGTAGAGGACTTTATACTGCATGGAAAAGAGGGTTATATTATAGCCGTCCCCTTACGCTCATTGATTCTCGCCGTTTCGGGAGTCCAGGAATCAGAAATCGAAAAAACCCTTAAGAAAGTAAAAAAAGTAGCGAAAATAATAGAGGATTTGGGATTAAGTAACTAATAGGAACATAATTCAGATATTAAGTTTTGAGACAGACTGCCTGGCATTTGTTTCATGTTGAAAAAACTTTTAAGACATGGATTCTGATGTTTTTCATTATGTTTGTCTTCTTGTTAGGAGGATAAAAATTGGCCGATAAACTGGTATCACTGAGTGAAGCTGTGGGTTTAATTAAAAATGGTGATCTTCTCGGTATCGGTGGTATGAGTCTTTATCGGCGTCCGATGACTCTGAGTCGAGAAATTATTCGACGGGGAATTAAGGATTTAGGAATTTTGAGTTTTATAGCTGGGCTGCCCTCAGATATGCTAATAGGCTCACATTGTGCATCGCGGATTAGAAGTTGCTATGTGGGTTTTGAAATGTTTGGTTTGGCTCCTAATTATCGTAGGGCTGCCGAGAATGGGGCTCTTGAGATAATTGAGGAAACAGAGGTTACAATAGTTTTGGGTTTAAAGGCGACTTTGCTTCAGGTTCCTCACTTACCAACCAGGGGAATTAGATGCACCGATGTGATGAAGGTGAGAAAAGACCTTAAAGAGTATACCTGTCCGCTTTCCGGTGAGAAGCTTGTTGCCCTTCCACCCATTAAGCCGGATATTTCAATTATTCACGTATCTATGGCAGACAGAATGGGAAATGCTCACATCGATGGTGCGGTTTGGTTGGATGAGGACTTAGCCAAAGCCAGCGGAAAAGTGATTATTTCCGCCGAGAAAATAGTAGAAACAGAGGAAATCATACGAACTCCAAGCAGAGCGAACATCCCTCACTTTATGGTGGATGCTGTGGTTCGTGCGCCTTTCGGAGCCCATCCAACCTCGTGTTTTCCTTTTTACACCTATGATGCCAAGCATATCAGAAAATATTTAGAAGTTTCAAATAGTGATAACGGTTTTTCCGAGTATCTCAACACATACGTTTATCAAACAAAAACTCATGAAGAGTATCTTGACCAAGTGGGGGCTTCAACACTTTCCAAGATTCTTCTTTAGGAGTGATTAAAATGTATTCGGAGGATTTTACGGCGGATGAGATGGTTGTTGTTTGTATGGCGAGAGAGATTAAGGACCACGATGTTTTGGCTCAGGGTATAGCGACTCCCCTTGTGACCAACGCTTATCTGTTGGCTAAAAAAACTCACGCCCCAAACTGTACACCAATGTTTCATATGGGTAACACTTATGTTCTCGAGACGCATCCCGTTTCGCTACTATATTTTGAGAAGTATGTTAATACTTGGGCTATACGTTTTCAGCACAGCGGCGAGGTCACCATGGAACATTTACCATCAGGAAGAGTAAACATAGAGTACTTCAGACCCGCCCAAATAGACATGTACGGAAACTTCAACAATACCTGCATAGGTGAATGGCACTCCCCAAAGGTTCGCCTTCCAGGAGCCGCCGGAATACCAGAGGTTTCAATCACATACAAGAAAATTCTACTCTATGTTCCCCGCCATGACAGAAGATGCTTCGTCCCCAAGATTGATTTCGTCAGCGGGGTCGGATTCCTCGATGGAAAAACCACAAGAGAAGAAATGGGATTCCCAGGCAAAGGACCCTACCACATAATCACAGATCTCGCTGTGCTGGGTTTTGACGATAAAACCAAGCGCATGAAAGTTATTTCTTTGCATCCGGGGGTAACCCGGGAGGAAATTCAAGGAAAAACTGGCTTTGAACTAATTATCCCAAAGGATGTACCTACGACAGAACCTCCGACAAAAGAACAAATCAGAGTAATAAGGGAGGAAATCGACCCCTTGGGTATCAGGCTTTTAGAGTTTTTACCCGCAGAAGAAAGAGATGAGCTTTTTGATAGAATAATTGAAATTGAAACCTCAAGATAGTTCCATTAGTTAAAGGGTTAGGAGGGATTTGGTGTCTGTAGCTATGGATATGTGGAGATTCGTTGTTGAAGCTTTTCAAGAATTGAAGAGTTACGAGATTAATGAGTTCGGTCCTCAAACCGCCTACCTTTCGCCTTACGAAGCTCGGAAGATGAGTGTGAAAGAATTTAGGGAATGGTGTGAGAATTTTAGGAGCGAGTTTTTGGCAGAGAGGATACACAAGTGCGACAAACTTTCACTAGCCTTAGAAGATCTAAAAGGCACCATAAAACAGGAAGAAGTCTTAGTCATTGTGGATGGAATGATGCGCCTGTGCGACGAAGTCAGACTAATGATAATGAGAGAAATCGACGCGGTATCAGATTGTTTGATTGAAATAAGAAACCATAGTGAAAGCTTTGATCCGATTATAAAGGCTGGTGAAATCGAAGAAGAAGTAAGAAAGCTAATGATGAATTTTAAAACCGGATTCGACCACATGGCAGAACTAGGCTTCCCTCCACCAGAATAGAAATAAGCCCCCCGGCTAACGCATTACACTTCCCGTTTCAACCACCAATAATAGACCGCCCGCTCAGCACTATCAATTTTTGTTATTAAAGGAGGAATCTAAAAAAATTTGTTTTTATGGAGGAAATAAAATTTTGATTTTATTTTCTTATAATTTCTAAAAAATATTCTCAAAAAAATATATTTTTTGTAAATTTTTCAACAAAAAATATACTTAACAAATAAATGTTGAGCAAAATAGTAGGGGGGGTAACTTTTTTAAAGGGAGAGAGATTTCCTTATTGACAGTTAAAGTAAAAATGATTCTAAGATTAGAATCGAGAAATTACCTAAAGCCGTTACTAATAAGGAAACGGTGGGGATTATTGAGAGAGAATAGAAAAAGGAGCAAGGATGAGTATAGACATTGAGCGAAATCTCAAAAAACTTACATATTTTCTGCGTCTTAAACGTATGAAAAAGCTTTTCGTCGCTTAAAATAGTACAAAATATTGAGGAGAAATCTATTGTTGCTAAAGTCCATTGCGGAGATACTAGTCAGTTGTTTAGGCTTCTCCTATGATAAGCCTTGCCGCTACTTAATTGCGGAAGAGGGTAAGCTCACAAGATGCGCCTTAGATTATTCTGTGCCCATTTGTAAGGGAATATGGTGTGAGCCAATAACCGAAGATTTGATGATTACAGCCTGTGATAAGCTCGCAGATGTTGCAAGATCACTTCCCAACAAGATTTCAACTGGTGTAACCGATTTAGATCTGTTTTTGTGTGGGGGGTTTCAGTTTGCAGACCATGTTGCAGTCATTGGTGAGCCGAGAACCATGACCTATCTAGCCCTGAACATAATTTTTACGGCAAATAAGAGAAATATTAAATCGTACTATTATACTATTAGTAAGGGGACACGACTCAATACCATTAGAAAAATGATTAAGAATATTGGTGTGACATCATGCATAGTTGATGACATTGTCAATTTTTATGAAAAAATTAGGGAAGAGTATCAGCTGGTGAATATGTTAAAAGAAATGTTAGAAAAATCGCAGAAGGAGGGCTACGAAGGACTCCTAATTATAAGAGACTCGATTCTAAAGTATATTAAGGAAGAAGCTTTGGTCCCAAAGAAAATACTGGAATGGGAAGAAAGGATGGATACCATAAATCTCCGTAGTCTGCTATTAATATCAATGTTTGAATCAGAAATACTTGATAAGGAAACCCGAGACTTTATTATAAATGCTTTTTCTTTAGTTATTGAGACACGTGATAGCCCACCAAGTCTTAGAGTGATTAAAAGGGATCAGGGCAGAGCCAGCGAATGGGTCGAGGTAGAGTTAACCGTGCCGTAAACTGTATTTTTATATGGGGGTATGCTAATTATTAATGCAGATAAAATGTTCAATTTAAATAATTACTAAAGGGGTAAAAGAGAAATGATAAAAATTCATGGAAAGACTCCCCCATTTCTGCTCAAAGGTGAAAAACTGTTACACGTCGTACATGGTGTAAGTGTCGGAGAATCCGAAGATTTCAACCTCCAAACCAATAAAGGCGACCTATATTTGACAAATATGCGCGTCATATTTTACGGAGATAAGGGAACCTTAGCTGAGATAATGAGAACCTCCCCGGAGGAGGAGATATTCGGAGGATTCAGCATCTTCTACGAAAACATAACGGACATATCGATAGGAGGACTAGTAGAAAAACACTTGGAAATAAAGTACCCAAAGGAGAGTAAATGGTCATCATTCAAATCCGATCACATCGCCATGAAGGGTATGGACACCGACGACATGAGCAGACTGATAAGACTAATCAAAAACTACAAACAAATGGAACTAAAGCCCATACCCCTAACAGTAGTAGAAAGAGCCCAAGCAGATGAAGATGAAACCACTCCTGCTTTTGATATCGTGATGGGAAAGGAAACAACCAGAGGAAGAGTTAAGGAGAAATCAATAGCCCATAAATTATGGGATGTATTAAATCCACAAGAACCAGGATTCAGATCCAAAGCCACCTACAAAGAAGAAGTGAGTAAAGAGAAATCAGCTACGCAGCTAGAAAAGATGGCCAAAAAGAAGGAAAAGGAAGAGGCTAAAAAAAGAAAAAAGGAGGAAGAATTCAAAAAACCCCCGCCAGGATTTGTTATAGGCGAAAAGGTTGAAATGGTGTGCCCAGCCTGTGGAAACACAGTTAACGTCGAGCCGGGAATGGACTCATGCCCACACTGTAAAAAGAGGGTAAATTGGCTGACGGGAAAATTCAAAGACTGATTACTTCATTTAAAATTTGTCTTTTTATCAAATAAAAGAAGGAGATTTTGTTTATAATCTATTGATAAGACTACATTTTATACGATATTAGAATTTTAAAGAGGGCGTTGCCATTACTTTTTAACCGCGGGTTAATATAAGAATTCCTCAGCGTCTTATCAGGTATGTTAAGTTTTCCTTTGCTTGCTAATTCGTTTCTGTTTTAGAATTGGTTCTACTTCATAGAGGCTGTATGCTACTATTGGGAATCCACCAAGTAGTATGAGTAGCCCGTAAATCCAGAAGACTGTTAAGGCTGCTGATATTGAGAGCAGCGCTCCTCCCACTATGGCAAATTCAGATATGGTTGCTTTATTTTTTATCACTAGAATTATTCCCATAGCGGCGAGTATAGCTAGTGGTATGTATAATATGAGGTAGATTGTTGTGTAAAGTATGTTGCTTACAAGGATGAGTAGCACTGGGATTTGAATTATATTTATATTTGAGAGCCACACGCCGATGTTTATACATCCTCCCAAAATACCCAAGATCGCGCCAGTGATTCCTGGAATGCGCTTTAAGTTCATATAGCTTACCCCCATTAGGATAAGAGTTGCCGATGCAAGGGCTGTGAAGGCTAGTGTTACAATTGGGAACTGAGTGTATCGGGGGTCGAAAAATACGAATAGAGGTTTAAAAGTGTTGTATAGGTATATCCAGTAGATTCCTAAAAGTGTAGCAACGACCCCTGTAGCTCCGCCTATTACACCTACAATGTTCAGAATTGGTTTCATAATATCACACTTCCAATATTTTTTACGTTTATTCTATTAAACTTTTTGTTATTTATTTATATTTGAGAAGGAATTAAGTGGCATTGTTTCTTTTTGGCTTGTTGACATAGAATCCAAGCAGGGAAAATATTCAAGATTTGGAGAGTTTCTCAGCTCACTCATGAAGCTTGTTTCAGAAATCAGGTTTTATTTCGTCTAACCAGAATCGTTTCCAAGATAATGTTTTTGGGAACTGGTGTAGGATTACTCCTTTGAATATTGTGCTTGCTCTCTGCGAGCATCTGTGTGCTGGTTTTTCGCCTATGGTCATCTGGACGAGTTCCGATATGCTATAGATGGGTATTCTGGTTGGCCAAACCTTTTTGCCCACTGAGAGCATCTGTAGACAACCCGCGCAGTAGACGCCGAGAATATCGGCGTGAGTTTTTGGGGCTTGCCTCAGTCTCCTTATGGTTGCCTTTGTTAGATTCCAAGGGTTGTAGCTTCTTGTGAAACTGAATCCTCCGCTTATGCCGCAACAGAGTGAGCATTCTCTGGTGCATTCCATCTCAACCACTTTTGCTCCAATTGTTTCGAGTATCCTTCGGGGCATATCGAGGTACTCTTCTCCGAGTGCTTTGGCGTGGCAGGGGTCTTGGATGGTTACTGTCTTGTTGAGTTTCTTTTTTACTTTGATTGTTCCGTTTTCGAGGTTTTCAAGGAGGATTTTGTAGAAAGGTATTATTTCGAAGTTGAATTTGACGCCGAATCTTTTAGGTAGGATGTTCGTGGTTATGTTATAACACGCGGTGCACATCGTAACTACTTTTTTTGCTCCTATACTTTTGAACCATTTTTCAAGCCTCTTTCCGGATTGCTTGGCTCGGTCAAACATTCCTGTTCGATAATATGTTTCCCCGCAACACACATCTAAGGAACCCATGATGAGGAATTCGTCCAAAAGACTGGTATATGTAAGGGAAGGAATGGTGAGTACGTTGCAGCCTGGGTAGAGTATGGTTTCGCTTTTCTTAAAGTTGGACCAGGATTCCACGGTTTTCTTCTCATCGTCAGGTAGCCTCTCGATGGTATAAGTTCTGAAATTAGGTTTCTCGTGGGCTATATACCATCTAGCTCTCTCGGGTAGCCCCTTTTCCTTGTACTCCTCGTACCATCTTTGCAAAATCAGTTCGGTTGGATAACAGTTTTTTGGACAGAAGTAGTTGCAGGCGAAACAGGATTCGCATTCTTTCAAAACGTGTGTGGTCTCTTCACCATCAATTAATCTCTGTATTTCTCCCTTAGCTTCTTCTATGGGAAGCTTCATAACTGGGCATCGGGAAAAACATTCACCGCAGCGGATACACGCCTCCTCATTGAAGAAGCTGTATTGATTCCGTTTTGCAACCATTTTCAAGTCTCTCGCTCAAATTAATATCAACAATTATGAAATACCAAAGTTAAGTCTATTATATGTTTATATTCAAACATTTCAATAATCTTACGCTTATATCTTCATCTTTATTAGTCCTTTTGTATGCTTCCACTACTTTATAGACTCCCTTCTCTGCTCAACTTGTATTGGTATAGTTTTGAGAAGGTTTTGCTGCATCATAGATCGATTGGTAGACGGGTAGATTCATGTTTTGAAGTATACTTTTAATTTTTGATTTAACTTCAGGGTAGATGCTTTTGGTAACAGCTATTATTGTAGGTCTACCATGCTCATTCATGATTTTTTTTACAAATCTCACCTAAAATTGTTGTAAACTTATCGTTGATGTTTGGGTCTATGTTGATAAGTTTTCATCCTCTAGTTGTGGAGACTTTTAATCCAGCTTTTATTAGTACAGTTTTGTTTTCTTTTTTAGTAAGAGTTTTAAAGGGGTTTGATTTAAGATGTTTGAGAGGTGGCTTTTGTGTCTGAATTCACTAATCCGGTTGAACTCTTCGGAACGATTGCAATGTTTGTTATCGTGGGTATCATGGCGGTTTTTTTGGGAGTCTACGTCTGGGGCACGAGGTACAATAAGCTACTGATAAAAAAATTTGGGGCTATCCTGAAAACAGAGCTTGGCCCAAAGTGTGAGAAGAGTAAACAGCAAATCTACAGGTCCAGCGGTTTTAGACTGTACTGTGAAACAAAGGGGAATGTTCCGCTCAAAAACTGGGAAGTGGTTCTTTTCCTACTTAACAGAGAGAATTTCATCCACCACCTAATCTCAAGGTTCAGACCTCATTATGATATGCTCCTCACAACAGCGAACCTCTTAACTAAGCCCAGGCTTCATCTTGAAATCATTAACACTGCTAGTAAGGAAATCACGAAGGAGGATGAAGGGGTTCTTAAGGAGTTAAAGAAAGTTGACGCCCCGAAAATGGGTAAAAAATGCATAGTGAAGGCTTCTGAACCTGATAGGGTTGAGGGACTATTCCGAGACAATGAATTTATAAAAATGATTAATAAACTGGGCGACGATTTTGTGAGAATCTCTATCACCGATAAACCTCCCCACTTACTGTTCTCCACCAGAGCAAAGGAGTCAACGCTCATCACCCATGTAAGATTGGCGGAAAGGGTAGGAAATTACTTTAAACCAATGAAGAGGAAACCCAAGATACTGAAATAAAAATTTGGTGCCGTCTTTTTATTGGTTAACTTTTTCTCCTATGTTATCGTTATCTGTATGAGTGGTTTGTTTCCTTGGTTTAAGTATTTTTCTTTGATCTCGCTGAAAAGCTGCTCGTTGCAGTATCTTACGAGGAGTATGTTTAGCAGGTTTTCCAGCCCTTGGGTGCTCCAGTGCATCCACTTGTTCTTAACCCTCTTTGCTATCTCCCCCATCAGCCTCTCGATGAGGTTGTTCGTGTACGGTGCCTTTATCCCCGCCGCAGCCAGTCTGGCGAAGGTTACCAGGTAGTTCGCAGAGTTTCTCAAGAACTTCGCCGTGCCCATAAGACCGTCTTCAACCAGTTCCTTTGCCAGCTCCTTAAGGTCGGCGAGCGTCTTATTAATCCTCCACTGCAACCTTTCGGTGTCCCCGTCCTCCAGGTGCTTAAGCGCCGAGTTTCTGCAGGTGTGCAGTATCGCCCTCAGCCTCCCGAGGATTTCTCTCCGCTCATTCTTGGGTAGGCCGGCTTTCCACAGGTGCATGCTCACCTCTTTAACCGAGTGGTTTACGCAGAGCTGGTAGTTCAGGGCTTTGCCCAGGAGGGCGATTCTCAGGGGTTTGTCCGCATCCGCTACCAGGATCTCGGCTTGGGTTTTGACCTGTTTTGCGGTTTCCCTCCATTCCCGGTTCACGGTGAGTCCCAGGAGGCTTTTCTCGCCTGTTTTTGCGTCTTTTCCGATTATGACGTTGATTTCGTTCTTTTTCTGGTTTAGCCCGTGGGCCTTGGTGCCGTCTGCGTAGAGCAGGTCGGTTTTCGGTTTTTCCGTTTTTCTGCGTTCCTGATCTACGAAGGCTCCTACCTCTTGGACGTAGGAGTGTATTCTGCTCTTGGGAACAGTGGCTTTGGTGAGGTTCCTTATGACTGTTTGGGAGTCCCGGTAGGTGAGTAGGATTGCGGTCTCGGCGCATTCGAAGTCCAGGTCGTCGACGATCCTCTTTCTGGGCTCTAATCCCAGGTAGAGAAGGAAGGGTCTCAGTATGGTTCCGTTCTCCAGCGACTTCACCTTGACCAGCTTGAACCTTATTATGCCGTGCCTGGTCACCAGTGTTCTCTCGGCGGTTCCTGCTCTTTGGAACTTCTTGTCCTCTTGGTTTCGGGCGTACTTCCTGCCGCACAGCTCATCGATTAGCTGGTCTTGAGCCTTCTCCAGCACTGCTCTGAGGACTTCTTTGTTCAGGTTGGCTTCGTCCAGGCTTCGGGATAGGGGGATAAGACTTAAATCGCCGGTAACCTGTATCTGGTTATTCAGGGATATTATTGGGCTCCACCTCCTTAATTTTCTGGATAACAAATAACATAGGAGTGGACCCAATTAATCCCAAAAAGTTAACCGATTAGCAGACACAACCAAAAATTTTCATAATTCCACACTTATCAAAACTTTTCCAGAAAAAAGCGTAAAACTTTTCAGAGGCGATGGAGATTGGTTCGGTCAATGGGTGTTGGGAGAGAAGTTTTTACGGCCTCTTTCAGCGGAACAGAATGTCAAAGCCTTTTTGAGGGTTATATGTGGTGTAGATGCATTGGAGTCGTAAGATTGCTTGAAATTGCAGGAGCCCTAAAAACGCTTATCCAAGAAGAATGAAAACAAACGATTCTGCATCACCCTTTTCAGACGCAGAAAATTTTATCAGCCTTTCCAATTATGACACTTAACTTAGATTACCCCCTTATGTACCGTATAAGAATTCTTTAAAACAACCTTTATATAGGACTTTCAAGGTTATAACTAAATAATATGACTGAAAATTTCTATAGAAGGTTTTAGAATGAGTAGAGGAGCATTATTAACAGGGACAGCTGGAGGAATAATAGGCACAATAACCTCAGCGCTAGGATTCATATGGTATATCGTTTACCTCTACATAGCACAAAGGTACACTTGGATACTTTTTGTTCCTGTTTATACAGGACCTTCAACGCTTGTAATTGCATTTACTATTCTTTTCCTGGCACTTCTGCTTGTTTCCTGCGTTCTAACAGGTGTAGGTTTTTACGGTTTGTATGCAATTGGCGGAAGCTCAATGGGCATTGTAGCTCTCATATTCGGTATAATAGGAGGAGCGTCTTTTCTAGTATTGGAACTCATAGACTTGTTTACGAATAATCCTATTTTGTTTTTGATTGGTGTAATTATACTTATTATCAGCTTTATCATCATTGGCGCCGCCAGCATTACGTTACGTGAAGTCACGACACGTCCAGGAGCCGCGTTAGCTGCGGGGATTCTGAGCATAATCGGGGGGGTCTTGTTAATAGGTTTATTAGGTTTTCCGTTGCTGTTTGTAGCTTTTCTACTTTGGGCAATTGTTTTCCACACCACGGAAGCATAAACTTCCTTCCTTTTTTTATTTGCCTGAGTTTGCATTTTACTTTCAATGCCTGTTTTAATTTTTTATGAGTTATACTCTATTTTTGATTAATGTATTGATTTTTGTAGAACAAGTTTTTAAGAATTCTTTATCAGTAATTATTTCCTCAGATAGTTTTGTTACTGTTTTTGGCAAAAATTTTTTCGAGTTGTGGGTTTATACTGAGAATCTCTACAAGCGATGACTATCCCCCACCTACTATTCTCAAGCAGAGCAAAGGAGTCAACGCTCATCACCCATGTAAGATTAGCGGAAAAAATTGAAAATTACTTTAAACCAATGAAGAGGAAACCCAATATACTGAAATAAAAATTTTCATAATTCCACACTTATCAGAGCTTTTCCAGAAAAGAAACGTAAAACCTTCCAGAGCAGAAAATTTTATCACCTTTTCCAATCATAACACTTTTAAAAAACGAAACTACCCAATTATAAACGTATAAGAATTCTCAAAGCAACATTTATATAGGATTTTTAAGGTAAGATTAAGAACATAATATGACTGAAAATTTCTATAGGAGATTTCAGAATGGGTAGAGGAGCATTATTGACAGGGATGGCCGGAGGAATAATAGGCACCATAGCCTCAGTAGTAGGAATCATATGGTCAATCAGTAGCATGGTTGCTGCCGTAGAATTCCATTTCTTCTTTTTCACACTTTCTCCGCTTCTAATTTTCAGTACTATTCTTTTCGTGGCACTTCTAATTGTTTCCTGTATTCTGACCGGTGTAGGTTTTTACGGTATGTATACAGTGGGCGGAGGCGGAATGGGTGTAGTAGGACTCATATTCGGTATAATAGGAGGAATAATCGCTGCAATACTGATACTCATAGGCTTGATTACATATCCGAGCGGTACTATCATCGCTGATTCTTATTATTCTTGGTCTATTCTCTGGAATTGGATTGGCTTTATCATACTTGGTATCAGCTTTATAATAATGGGTTCTGCCAGCATTGCCGTACGTGAATGTACGCCGCATTCAGGAACAGCAGTTGCCGCGGGGGTTCTGAGCATAATTGGCGGCAGCACCTTCATCATCTACATGATCTTCTTTGCCTGGATTGGTTTAATACTGATCTTTGTAGCTTTCCTACTATGGGCAATAGTTTTCTACACCACGGAAGCATAACCTTCCTTCCTTTTTTTATTTGCCTGAGTTGGCATTTTACTTTCAACCCTGTATTCATTTTTTATGAGCTATATTCCATTCTTGATTAATGTATTGATTTTTGTAAAACAAGTTTTTAAGAATTCTTTATTAGTAATTATGCCCTCATATAGTATTGATACTGTTTTTGGCAAAAATTTTTCTAGGTTGTGAGTTTATACTGAGAATCTCTATAAGCGATGACTATCCCCACCTACTGTTCTCCACCAGAGCAAAGGAGTCAACGCTCATCACCCATGTAAGATTAGCGGAAAAGGTTGGAAATTACTTTAAACCAATGAGGAAGAAGCCCAAGATACTAGAATAACATTTTTCTTAATCCAAAACTTGAATAGAGCTTTTCCAGAAAAGAAGGAAAATTTTTGAGGAAAGTCCGCCACCTAAATTTTCTAAATTGAAGTAATCAAACAATAAAGAATGTGGGAAATTCGGAGTCGGGTAACGAGAAATGATAAGTGAATAGTCTACAAACCAATTATAAGTCATATAAATGCCCGAAAGCGAATATTTATTAGGATTCTAAAGGCAAGATTTTAAATATAATTCACTGAAAATTTCTATAGGAGGTTTTAGAATGAGCAGAGGAGCATTGTTAACTGGAACGGCTGGAGGAATAATAGGCACCATAGCCTCAGTGGTAGGAATCATATGGACAATCCTTTTCTTCATTGGTACACGAGTCATTTTTATACCCCCTTTCCCCCTTTTCTACATAGGGCCTTCCACGCTTCAAATTTTCCTAACTATTATTTTCGTAGCACTTCTAGCGGTTTCCTGTATTCTAACGGGTGTAGGTTTTTACGGTATGTCTACAGTTGGCGGAGGCGCGATGGGAGTAGTAGGACTCATATTCGGTATAATAGGAGGAGTAGGCTCTGCAATACTAATACTCGTAGGCTTGACTACACAGCCTAGCGGTTTCACACTTGTTATGAATCAAAGTTATATGTTGTGGAATTTGTTCGGCTTTATTATACTCGCTGTCAGCTTTATTATTATGGGTTCTGCCAGCATTGTCTTACGGGAATGGACGCCGTATTCGGGAACAGCGGTTGCTGCGGGGATTCTGAGCATAATTGGAGGCGTCGCCTCAATTATCTTGGGAGGTATTGGTTTCGTGTTGATGTTTGTAGCTTTCCTACTATGGGCAATTGTTTTCTACACCACGGAAGCATAACCTTCCCTTCCTTTTTTTATTTGTCCGAGTTTGTATTTACATTTAGGCTTGTTTTCATTTTCCTCTTTTCAATTTTTAGGATAAAGAAAGATAATCTAGTTTTGGTTTTATACGGTGTGGTAGTATCCTGGTCGGGGTTCTATTATTTCGCCGGACTTGTGGAGTTTTTTTAGGGTTTCTTGGGTTTCTTCTGCGTTGTATCCCACGATTTCCATTTTTTGTATTATTTCTTTTTCTGTTAGTGGTTCTTTTGATTGGGTTAGTATTTTTGTGAGGGCTTTGCTGGCTCCTTTTATCTGCATTTGAGGTTTGGTGGTTTTGGATATGGCTGTGTATCCGGAGTCTGCGGTGCCGATGTATTTTACTGTCCAAGGGGTTGGGAATATTATGTTTCCTTCTTTACCGAGCTGGGTTAGTCTTTCTTTTACCCATTCGAAGTCTAATTTGTATTTGGTGCATAGTTCTTCGATTTGGTCGAAGCTTATTGGTTCCTTGATGCAGTTTTCTCTTAGGAGGAGGGTGAGTCTCTGTATTCTTGAGCTGGAAATCGTTTCTTCTTCTTCGAGTAGCTCATCGATTTTTACTGATTCTTTGGGGAGCAGTTTTTCCAATTCTTTTTGTGATGCTTCTACAGCTTGGAGGAAGCTTTTGGCGTCTTTTCCCGCGTTATACTTTCGCACCAGCATCGAGGCTTCTCTTGGATCATTAACAATCTGGGACTTCGTGGGGTCCACTTTGATTATACTGCCGCAGTTGCCGCATAGCCTCGTTTTCTGCCCGGCTGGCGAGAAAGTATACTTGCCGCATTTAGGACACATGAAAATTGCGTACACCTGTTTCAACCATCTTCCTCCAAAAATCCTTCTATCTTTGCACATTCCAAACTTATCTGTATTTTTAGTGGACTACCTTATAATTAACATTTTTATCCTATGAGCTGCGGGATAATTATTAGATTTTCAACTTAACATTCTCATCATGAACACAAACTTTTATTTCTTATTGGAAACATAAATAAGTAATTACTTGAATTATTAGTATGATTTATTAGGAGTGAAGCATTTCTTATAATCCTTAGGACATTGGTAGAGGTTATGTGAAATGGATGTTGAAACTCTTGCTGACCTGAAAGCCTATCTTGAGGAAAAGATTGAGAGAAGAAAGGATGAGCTTGAGCGTTTTAAGAGGTTTCTGAGCATTGTTGATGAACTCTTGGCGCAGGAGAGCTTCAAGACAGCAGCCGAAGTTGTGGAGGAAACGGAGAAAAAGGAGGGCGAGGAAGAAGTTTTTCAGATTGTTTCCAAGGACGGTGTATTGCTAGGTGAGATGTTCATATCTAGGGATACGATTTCAGTCAAGCCGAATCCAGATTTTGAGTTTAGCGTCAAATCTCCCGCCTTCACATCGTTTCTCGTTGGAAAGATTTTGTCGGGAATGGTGAAAGCTGACGAGGAGCTAGTTAAGGAGAAGAAGCTCGACGAAAAAAAGGTCATAAAGTTTAAAGTCAAAGCGCCTGAGGATATTCTGCAAGAGATAGTGATAAGGAATTACGGTGATCAAAAGAGGGTTGATGAATTTAAAAACACTGTACGCTGGACCTTAGAAAAAATCCATCAGCAAGGATAACAAGCTATCTAGATAGAGATAAGTAGGACTTTCGGTGAAAACACAATTTTTTCTGCTCAAAATTTATTAGCTAAGAATTTTCAAGTCATCTAATCATAGGTTCTTGAAGTCTTTAATTGTAAAAATTCATTAATTTGTGTTTCAAACATAATATTTACATCTTTTATTATCATAATTACTATATTTTTGAAAAGATTTTCGAAAGATTTATGTCTGGCTTCCTAAATAAATATATAAAACTAAGAAAAAGTGGGTGCACTTATGGTTTACCGGGATGCACAGGAGGGTAAGTTTCTCGCAGCTCAGGGAGCAGAACAAATAAGACTCATAAAAGAGGCTTACAAGTTTTATGTTAAAAATGATTTCCGAGACGCTTTGGCTTTTGGAGCCATTGCTTTGATTAACAGGTATCTTAAAGTTGCCAAATTACCAAAAGAAGAAGACGCCATGTTTGCTGCAGCTGTATATCTGGTAAGTAGAAACCCCTTTTCTTTTGCTAATCACACCTCAAAACAGGAGTTTGCGGAGCAAATCGGAATCAAACCCGCTTCGCTTGAGTGGTACTCTGAGAACCTAGCAGAAAAACTGGGATTTATAAGAATAAACGATTATCGCCATTTCCCTTATTATATTGATCCAGAGGGAGTCATAAACTCCGTTATAATATCGGTCGTGCGTCAAACGGTTGAAGAGTTGATGGTAAGAACAGTTCTCGGCGTTGAAATATTCAATGAGGTCGAAGCCACTGATGCCATAGTGGATAGGCTGGTTGACAGGCTGAAAATCGTACCCAATGTCTTCAAGCCGGAGATACGTAGACTGGTTTCGGAATACATGAGCGAGGAAATCAAGAAGTACACCTGAAACTCTTAGAGGCATTGAAGTGAAAACTGAGGGGATTTTCCCGACTTTTGAAGTTGAAGGCGAAAAGATTCCCAGAATACTTCTTGGAACATCACCTTTCCTGGGAGCTGGCCAGTTTGGCGTCCGAGCATACCCGTATTATAAGCGGTTTTTTGAGAATCCCCGCAATATCACAGATTTAGTAATTGAGGCCATTAATGTCGGAGTGAGGGGGATTCAGCTTGTTGCCTACCATGAAGTTGCTGAGGCGGTTAGACGGGCGCAGGTTGAGACGGGGGTGGAACTAGTAATTGTGGGAAGTCTGCCTTTTGATAGACCGGAAGAAGGAGTGGATTGTCTGAGCAGTTTGCCCACAAAAGTTGTTTTACTTCACGGCGAAGAAACAGACAGGTTAAACTTTAAGATGTTGGAATCTTGGTTTGGGAGAATTAGAGATCTGGGATTTATTCCTGGCGTGGCTACCCATAAACCGGATCGCACCCTACCTGAATTATTGGGAAGCAAACTTGATTTTCAGGTTGTTTTACTCCCCTTTAACGCCGCCGGATTCCTCATGGGAAAAAAAGAAAAAGTTTTTGATATGGTTCTGAGAAGTGACAAGTCGTTTATAGCTATGAAGCCTTTAGCCGCCGGACGCCTCAAACCCAGAGAGGCTCTAGAGTATGTATTTTCCTGTGGGGGTATAGATTCAGCAGCGATTGGTGTAGCCACCGCTGAAGAGGTCAGGGAAACATTCTCTATAGCAAAAAATATTCTAAGTGGACAACCAACTGTCTGAGTTTGTGGGCGGTTGGGTGGCTTCCTCCACATCTCGAAGTATTTGACGTTTTAACTCAACTAGATGTTAGCAAACACTATTTATTTGTTTAATTTTTATTGCTCGAAAATTGAGTATTCCTTAATGCAGACTTTTTCGTTGCAATCCCGGCAACTTTTATGCACATTTCTCCAACGTTCATTGAAAAGTGTGGTATAATAGTTAACAATGTATTCATCATTGGTTATCTCAGCTATATCGCCTTTACCCGAAAGCCCACTATGCGTCAAGTTAGCACTACCTCTGAATACCAGTGTACCATCTGCCACTATGAATTTAGAATGGGCAAAGTTGCAGAGCTTAATTTGTACATTAGATTCGGTCAAAAGCCTTTTTATAGAATTACTCTGTTTCCACATATTCTTTCCTAGGAGCTGGACATCTGGAGGAGAAGTGATTATTCTAATACTTACACCGTTTTTCGATTTCTGGATAAGGGTGCCAAGGAGATTGATTGGGTGGATTTTGTTTTCCGCTCTTATGGTTTTTACTTCAAATAGCAGGTAGCTCATAATCATTATTTCACTCTTTGCGTCCCTAAGGATTTCAATTGCCTTTAATCCTATTTCTGGTCCGTGTAGAACCGTAGATGTTGTCTTGGTTTTTTTAGCGTTTCTTTCTCTTCTTCGTTTTTCGGAAATGCTTTTCAACAGTTCTGCTCTTTCTTTGTATTCAAAACATTTATTTCTGATTCGGTTACTTAATTCCGGTTTCAGAGGTTTTTCCAGTAATTTGTAGAGTATTTCAGCTGACATAATGTAATTCTTACTGGCTTCTTCGAATTGTTCTTGCTGCTCTAAACGGATTGCTTCTACCGCCAGTTTCCAAGCTTTTCTATAATCCCTTTCGAATTCACTTTTTCCATTGTTTGACAAGTTTATCACATATAGTAACTAGAGTTTTTTAAACTGAGAGTATTAGCCATAGTAGGGCTAGGGAAACTCCGCTCACAAAAAACGGTAGTGTAATTTTTTTAAGGGTGCTTACCGTTTCATTGATTCCTTCAAAGAACATGTCTAGTTTTTTGTCAGTCCAAATTTTCAGACGTTTAATTTTGAAAATTTTTGTTCCGATTTCTACCTCTTCTAGGTCTTCAAGGGCTCTTTTCGTGTTTTTTATTATTTCTTCGATTAAATCGTCATGGCTTATTATTCTGCCTATGGGATAGTAGTCAGGTTGTTGGAGAGAAGACGCATTCACTGTGTGGGTATCTGTTGTGAGAACTTCAGCTTCGTCGACGAGTTTTTCTTCCAAGAGACGATTAATTATTTTATCCCTGAGCCCTATGATCATGTTGTTTGCGTCAATGATGACGAGGGCTGTTCTCTGTTTCCAATGCTTACCCTCGTGTCTTTTGGGGACGGCGAGTTTCTTGCCATCCGACCAGGAAGTTTCAATGATGTTAACCGTTATTCCTAGTTCTCCCAATCCGTAATCGCGATAAGTGTCTGAAAATCGTGTTCTTGATACCCCGTATCTTATTTTTTGTGTGTTAATTGTTGAAGGTAGTTTTTGGATTGATTTCTCTACGGCTTTTAAAAGATGCTCGGCTGCGGGGGTGTTCGGTTCAATCAGAGCTTCATAATCGAGGATGCAGTTATGGGAGTCTATGAGAAATGCTTTTCTAATTTCACTGTTATTCTTTTTCAACTCCCTACGTGCGCTCTGGAGGGCAGAAACCCCCACCTTAAAATAGATGTCATCGGTTATCTCCGGGGCTCTGGTTGAAATCATAATTACTGTATCTCCCAAGGCTGCGGAGAGTACTTTAAATTCCTTCTCTTGAACCCGTACAAACGGTGTTGCCGCATTATCAAATTTGATTTCCTTCAATTTTCTAATACTTTGCTTAATTACTTCGCGAGTTTCTCTCGCGCTGCAAAGGTTCTGTCCGTGAGTGCACGCTCCGTGAGTTACGGAAAGTATAGTATCATTTGGTTCTTCGATTTTTTCTGAGAGGAGACGCGGGAGAGCCGATGAGCCGGTTTCCTTGAAGGGACCATAATGTATGAAGGAGGAGAAGATTACTCCCTTCAACTTTTGATCCTTTTTGGACCTGAAGGCAACCAGTAGCGCAGGTAGGTCTGCTTTTTCTCCAAATTTGTCGGTGACGCTTTCTATTTTCTGCGGATTTTTGAGAATCCACTCCAGGAAAAAACCACGAATTAATTCGTAACCACTAACTCCCAGTTTCTTTTTAATGGGCTTTTCGACTATGTGAAATGCAATAAAATTTGGTACTGAAAGAATAGCTGCTGCGATAACGAAATCCAGCAGCCAAGGGACTAGGTAAATAGTTTTTAGGTTGCCCATAATTAGGGCGTAGAAGGTAACACCGAGAAGGGGGAGGACGCTTGAGAGTAGTACGCTGAGTGGATTTCCGAAGGTGGAAATGGTGATCAAGATTACCAGGCAAAGTGCATAAACGAATGCTGCCCCAAAGAGGGTTACTATCATGAGAATTTGGGGGCGGCCCAAAATCGCGGAAACAAATGAGCCCATGAAAAAGAAAAATTCCCATAAGGCAACAAAAATCAAAGAAAAGGCCAGTGATCTAGCTAATGAAAAGACGGGGCTCTTAATTTTTCCTATCGTATACAGTAAAAGGGAAGAGGTGAGCATCGGGAAGGCGAATACTAAAACACCAACTTCAATTCCGTTGATTATTGTTTCAGTTAAATCCCCCCGGGGAACATAGGAAAGCATACCCATCGTTAGGCTTAATAACAATCCGGTCAAGGCCAAAGCCCTAGCAGACGGGGGATTAAAAGGATACGTAAAAAGTCTAGTGGCTCTTTCACGCAACGTCCACTTATCAGGCTTAATTAACTTTAAATAATCGTTTTCAGTCCTACCAGAAGACAGGAAACTTCACCTTCCCGAAATATATCTTATAATATCTAAATTGAGAATTTAAATATAATCTAGAAAAAGTCGCGGAAAGAGGTATACAGTAGAGCCTAAGAAAAAAATAATTTAAAATTTAAAAGCCCACTCCAAGTGTTCTTTATAATTGAATTATAACGAATCATTCGATTTATGTAATCGTGTTTGTCTTTGTCTCTTATAACCATAGCTTGGGTTTCGTATCTCTCTTTACAGTATCCCAATTCAGGATTGGGGGTTTGTGTGAATGATTATTTTTGATGCTACCGGAAATAGATGAAAGTTTCATCAGGTAAATACATTTTTACTCTCTTGCAAATTTCGTCGCGATCATCGATTTTAGAGTAACCCCCTTTTTTCAATCTTTTTTCCATTTCTATTTGAAAGGGCGGAACTCCTTCGGATGGAAATTTTTCGCATAGATAAGTTATAAAGTAAACTTTCTTCTTAGGATTTAAATTGAGATACAGAAAGGTTTTATAAGGATCATCGAATAGTACTGCGATTGCTGTTATCGCGTATACGCCCTCAAAAGTGTCGTAAGGTTCGAGCGATTTTTGCTCCTCTGTTATTCTTTTATTCTCTTCTCTAATAGCTTTTATGAGTTCATAGGCTTCGTTTAAATTATTCAGTTGAAAAACCAGCTCAGCGCGTTTGTACATCTTTAAAGGAAATTGAGGCACCCACACTCCATTAACCTCTTCACCCATAAAGTGTTTACGCATAGGAGCCTTCACTTTAATTTCTACGAGCTTGATTTTGGTTGCCTGCTCTTCCAAAATTTTCCCTAAAGACTGACCGAATACGTACTCCAGTTGCTGGGGAATAGTACTGAAGTCCGTACCTTCTTCTTTTATTAACTTGGTTTTGTTAGTTGGATTTCCTAGTTTCGAGGAGTGTGAATCATAACCCATCTAAACACCTCATTCAAGAAATACGTTCATTAATCTCTTCGCATCCCCAAAATTTTATGGTTAAGTGAGAATTCACCTCATGATAATTTGTATTATTTTGGTTACTAATTCACCATTTTACGATTAGAGTTTGAACATAAAAAATTTATCTCAAGTTTTTTAAAAAAAATTCGATAGTTTTAAAGGTGTTATGATTTTATGTATGCACAGTCCTAGAAACGTGATTAGGGTGTTTAGCTTGGCGATTCCCGCTTTTTCAAAAAACATCGACCGAGATAAAATAGTAATTGAATTGAAAATGTTGACAAAACGCCTTAAACTGAAACTTGACCGGAGCAAGTGCGTTGGTTGTGGAATATGTTTATCTGCTTGCCCGACGGAAGCCATCGAACGTGGACCAGTTGGAGCGTCACTAAAGGGTTTAACAAATGTTCCCACAGTAGTGATAGATCAGGAAAAGTGTTCCTTCTGTGGGGTCTGTGAAATACTGTGCCCCTTCGGATGTATCGAACTGACCATAGACAATGAGCATAAACTGATACTTCAGGAGAAGGGAGCTCTCCCAAAAATTGAAAAAACTGAAGTTAATTGCGAGCCAACAGGGCAGAAAGCATACAAATTTTTCGAGGGAGAAATTAGCATACACTATGAAAAATGTCCCGGAGGATGTTCTACCTGTGTGCAGATATGTCCGGTTAGGGCTTTAAATATCCCGAAAAGAAAAAACTGGGAGAAACCATTCAAAATTGAAATTGATAAAGAAAAATGTATTCTTTGTGGAGCATGCATAAACAGTTGCCCGGCAAAAGATGTTATAGAAATAGAAAGAAACAAGTTCTGTTTTTCTGGAGAACACACCGAAATTTGGGAAGAAGTCATGGAAAAGTTAAAAAAACCAAAAAGAATGTGAGAAATACCTGCAGACCTGCCACTGCACCCTAGCAGAAGGTGTGCCATTCTCGAATACAATCAAGGAGGTAATGGAAAAAAATTCTGGAACTGCAACCCACCCCCCCATGAAAGAAGCAAAAAATTAAGTAGAGTAATCCTCATTAGTTAAACTTTAAACTATGAGGAGATTATCCTCCATTGGCGAGAGGAAGCTAAAATTATGTTTAACTTCAGTTAAAAAAAGTTAATGGAAGCATTTAGTGTGAGGACAGGTGACTTTGTACTAGCAAGTAGTAAGGATAGTAAGCTATCCGAAAGTTATGGCGGAGGAGCTATCCAAACAATCCTTAAAACTGCTCTAGAAAATAAGTATGTAGATAAGGTATTATCCTTTCAAGAGAAAAAGACTAGATACGATCTCAGTCCAGTAATCATAGAGCAGCCGGATCAGATAGACTCCCTACCTCTTTCTCAATTTAGTGTATACCATGTTTCGGGTGCTAATAACATACCCAAATACCTACAACAGAATTTAAAAGGGGCTGGAAAGATAGCTATAGTCGCAAAGCCATGCGACGTTAGAGCCCTAGTGGAGCTAGCAAAAAGGAGACAGATAAACTTAGATGAGCTAGTAGTTTTGGGGGAGGAATGCTACGGAAAAATTTCACCAAAAAAGGTTAAGAAGACCCTAGATGAAGAGCAATTGGATACCAGCAAAGTAGCTTATGAAAGAATAAAGGGTAATACATACAGCACTATTGTTGAAGGAGAAAACAGGAGTTATACTTTGGGGGAAACGCTGGATTTAGAAGGAAGTTGTAAAAGATGCGCAGAACGTGAACCCACCATTTCGGATATTTCTTTCCTAGTTATAGAGGAAAACGATAAAACAAGAACACTAATACACATAAACTCAGAAAAGGGTCTAAAACTTCTTGAGCTCGCTTCAGCAAAACTAAATCTAGATAGAGCAAATGAGGAAATATTGAAACATCGGAATAGAGAAATGGAACAGTTAAGAGATAAGGCAGAAAAGTACAAGACGGAACAATTTAAAATCTTTGATAAAAATTCGGAGAAAGATAGGTATTCTTATTTCAAGAAGTTACTTGAAAACTGCAGAAAATGTGGAATGTGTATCAAAGCCTGTCCAATTTGTATCTGTGTAGATTGTAGTGTAATTAAGAAGAGGAAAGAAATAGACCCGGTTTTTTACTTCTTACTGCGTATGGGGCACATGGGCGAGTGCTGTGTGAACTGTGGTAATTGCGATTCCGTATGCAACTTTCTGGAACCCGGACCAAGCCTAATATTCCATAGACTAGGAGAACTCTCAAAATCGGCCCTAAACTATGAACCCGGAAAAAATGTGAATGAGTCTCCTCCAAGAACTAAGAAAACCATAAAAAAGAGCTAACGTCTTGAAGAAAACTTTTTGTATAGTTTTCAAAAAATTAAGTTTTCTTAAAATACGCAATTACGCGCTTCTTTATTTTTAAAAACTTGTACGACGAAAACCATCCCCTTTGAATAAAGGTAAGCATTAAAACAGCCTTTTTATTTGAACCAAACACATACGCAATTGTTGTTGTACAGTATCTTTTTTAAGGCGATTTTGTCTCATCCTATCCTTAAAGGAATCTTGGTTGATGATTTAGAATGGAACGGAAGAAAATAACGGTACTTGATATTAAGAAAATGAAGGAAGAACACAAGAAAATTGTTATGCTAACAGCCTATGATACTCCTACAGCTCAGATTTTGGATGAGGTGGGGGTAGACATTGTTCTTGTGGGTGACTCGTTGGGGAACAATGTTTTGGGATACAGAGACACGCTCTCCGTAACCATGGATGACATGGTTAGACACACCGCCGCTGTACGCAGGGGAATCGAGTACGCGTTACTGATTGGTGATATGCCTTTTGGCTCCTGTATAACTCCCGAGAACGCTGCAAGGAATGCTATGCGTTTCGTTCAGGAGGGCGGTGCTGAGGCTGTTAAACCGGAAGGCGGGAAAAGAATTATTGATGTCGTGAAGGCGATTCTTAACCTTGGCGTTCCGGTGATGGGGCACATTGGACTGACTCCTCAGTCTATTCACATTTTTGGAGGTCACAAGGTTCAAGCGAGAACTGAGAAGGCGATAAAATCATTATTGGATGATGCTAGGGCTCTGGATGAGGCGGGAGTGTTCTCGATAGTGTTGGAGGGGATACCCTGGCAGGTTGCTGAGCTAATAACGGACTCCGTAGAGGCGGCCACGATAGGAATCGGCGCGGGTATTCACTGTGACGGACAGGTATTAGTGTTCCACGACGCTGTGGGAATTAATCAAGACTTTAAACCCAAGTTTGTGAAGAGATTCGGAAATGTGAGAGAAGCCATTAAAAACGCGGTCACATATTACAAGGAGGAAGTGGAAAAAGAGCTATTTCCCACGGAGGAATACTCATACTCTCTAACAGAAGAAGTGGTACAAAAGTTAGACAAAATTAAGAAAGAATCCAAAAAAGTGCTTTAAGTGTCAAATGAATTTAGTTTTAACAATTTTTCTGTTCCTATTACATTTTTGCTGTTCCATTCTAAAAAACTTTTAACCACGGCCATTGCGTAACAGCAGTAGACCTTTCAAACCATATTGACATAGTGTTGCAAGCACATGGAAAGTACGCCTACCTCACTGGAACCATCAAAATCCCCGCTTAACTTATAATTTTACCTTCCGATGCAGAGTATATTTTAGAGTAATTTAAATATCACTATCACCGAGAGCACATGTTGCCCTACTCTTAGAAAAAGAGACTACCTAGAATGTTCAGTTACATTTTTTTAATAGTATTTATACTATAAACTTAGCTTTACCAAAGAAAGGGGTTTACATGGAATTTATTAGTTCAGGGAATTCGGAGCTAGATGTTTTACTTGGTGGGGGTTTTGTTAGAAATTCTTCGGTTCTCTTTTTAACTGAAGCGGGCGGTATGGGTGAGATAGTTGCCCTGAATTTGTTTACCAACAGATTATCCTTGGGTGATGCTGGATTTATTATAGACTTGGATATACCTCCTCGAAGAATCAGAGAATGGTTTAGATTCAAAAAATTTGACATCGATAAGTTTGAGAAGAGTGCGCGATTTTTTATGGTAGATGGTTTTACTAGAATGTACGGGGAGAGTTCTTCTGATGAGAAATACGTGATAGATAAGCCCAGAGATATTGTGCACTTTAGTGCTTATATGGTTGAACTTGAACAAATAATTGAGAAAAATAAACCAAACGTTTTTAGCTTGGTATTTTCTAGCAACTTTTTCCTGTTTAGGAAACAGGGTCTTGACAAGGTTATTAATTTTATTTTTAAAGCTAGAGTGATGCTCAGCCAGTTTGGCTTGTGTGTCTTTGTTTTCGATAAAGGTATGCTTGATGAAAAGAGTCTACGGACATTAGAACACGCATTCGACTATGTTTTAGACCTTAGAATATCTGAGAGAGACAGAAAATTTCAGAAGTATTTAAGAGTGATCAAATCTCCATCACCCAACTATCAAGATGATTTCGTTCCCTACGAGATAAGACCCGGAGGATTTGCTCTGAGCACTAGGACCGTTGAGGAGTTTGATTACATAAAACAACAAATGAAGATGCTAGATGAGGGAATCCTTGAGATTTTAGAAACAAGAGTAACAATACAGGATCCAAAATTCTACCCGTCGATTTTTGAAATGATTATAGAAGAATTCGGATACGAAGAGGCAAGTGAATTCATGTACCAGCAAGGAAAAAAGGGCCCCCCTTTGATTGAAGATTTTAGGAAACAGTTCAAAATAGCCGACACTAAAAAGGCGGTAGAATCATTTGCCAAACTTACCGAGCTCCGCGGACATGGTGAATTCGAAGTCAAATTTGATGAAAAGACAAACGGTTACAAATTTAAAATAATTAATTCCCCGTTTTGCTCATATTTTAAGGGGCTAGGTAAGGCTGCTGGCTTTTTAACAGCAGGGATTTTTGCAGGGGCTTTTGAAATCTACACTGGAGACAATTACGAGTGTGAAGAGGTAAAATGTATAGCAAAGGGTGATGATCATTGCGAATATGTAGTGAAACCTTCAAAAATTTAAAAAAATTTCAGCAGAGGAAACATACCTTATGGTTTTCTCACATATTTTTTTAGGGGTGAAAACCAATGGAGTTATTAAGTACAGGTATTCCAGCCTTTGATTTTCTAATCGGGGGCGGTTTTGAGAGGAATGCCCAAATCTTATTGTTAACCGAAACCGGCTCCATGGGGGAAATTTTGCCCCTACAGATTATGGACTTCAGATTGAAGCAGGGAGACAGTGGATTAGTTCTGGATCTTGATTTACCGACCGCGCGAATCAGAGAATGGTTAAGGCATTTTAATTTTAAAATTGAAGAACTTGAGAAGGGAAAAAAGTTTTTCCTAGTTGATGGATTTACGAACCTTTATGGAAAACTTCAATCCGAAGAAGAGTTCGTTATCGATGAGCCGAGAGACCTCATACATCTCAACACCTATCTTTATAATGTTATCCAATCCATGAAAGAGTACAAGTCTAGTTACTTTAATGTATGTTTTATGAGCAACATTATGCTATCAAAAGGACAAGATATCGACAAAATTATCAATTTGATATATAAGAGTAAGATGCTACTCAGCGAGTGTGGTACATCAATTTTCGTTTTTAATAAGGATATACTAGATGAGAAAAGTATAAGCACATTGAAGCATATTTTTGACTATGTTATCGAGTTTAAAGTCTCTGAAACTAATGAAAGGTATAAAAGATTTCTAAGAGTCTCCAAATCACCTACATTAGATTACATAGATGACCTCATCCCATATGAACTGGAAAAAAAAGGAATTGCCCTGAGTACAGAGATAATGGAGGAGTTTAACAGACTGAAACAGCACCTAAAGATGCCCGAAAAAGGTGTCGTAGAGCTATTAGGAACAAGGATTATAATTAACGAAGCAAACCACGAGACCCAAATCATCAAATCTATAATTGAAAAATATGGCTATGAAAAAGCGGGTAAAATGATTTATTCTCAAGGAAAAGAAATAAGTAAATCACTAGTTGAAGCGCTTATGAGACATTTCAAGCCCTCAAGCCTAAGTGAAGCTGTACCAACATATGCCAGATTTAATACATTAAGGGGATATGGTAAGTTTATCGGGGAACTCGATGAGAAAAATAATACTCTCCGCGTAAAGCATTTAAACTCTACCTTCTGCGACAGGTATACCAACTTAAAAAAACCAACCGGATTCTGGATTAGTGGAGTAATAACTGGACTCTACGAAATAGTCACTGGAAAGAAGTGCATAACGGAAGAAGTGAAGTGTATAGCCAAAGGAGACGAATATTGCGAATACATCACAAAACCGATCAATACCTAGTTTCCACAATTAAGATGATGAAAAGATAACCTCTTGAGTACATTTAGTTTTTATAAAAAAAGGAAAAATAAGGGAAGTCCCATTCCGCGTCTTCTTTATTCGGTTACTCTTCATGTTCTTCTTCCTCGTCTTCGTCCTCTTCCTCTTCTCCCTCCTCTTCCTCCTCTTCTTCGTAACCCAGTTCTTCTTCTTGGTATTCTTCTGATAAGCTAAAGAAGGTGTCGCTGTCTGTGCCTATTGTTTTTTCGATGACATCCGCTATTTCCAGTTCGTGGTTCATTGCACATTCAGGAGTTCTTACGCAGCCCATTAGGAGATCCCATAGCGTTTCATAACTGTTAACTAGTTCGGTCACAGCTTCAATGATTTTTTTCTTTGTGGTTTTTAAATCATCTATTCCTAGTTCTTTGATTAGAAATTTATCATTACGCTTCGTTATTTTTATTCCTCCTGAAAAAGTTGTGCTGCTTTAGATTCATTTTTAAGTATTTTTCATTTTGGATATTCAGCTAAGAATATTTTATGAAAACTTTGTGAATTTAATCTTTACTGTAGTGTGTTTGGATAATCTTTGCTTTTAAATCCATACTTATAAAGTGTTACCGCTAAGGGCAATTCAATACAAAAAAAGTTAATAGAAATAACGGCGTGATTCTGATAAGAATAACTTGGATTCGCTATAGGTCCAGTCATTAGGTTATTTTGTTAATGCCTCCAAAAAATTTAAGTTTAGAAAATTAATCACAAAATAAAAACAAGAAAATTCTAACCCCCACTTTAAAGCTGAAGCCAAGATGCGGATTAAAGAAGGTTGTTAATAATGAAGATTATAGTTTGTATTAAGCAGGTTCCCGAAGTCGCTGAGGTTAAGATAGACCCCAAAACTAACACACTTATCCGTGAGGGAGTCCCATCCATTGTCAATCCTTTTGACGAAATAGCAGTGGAAGAAGCGGTGAGGATAAAAGAGAAACAGGGAGGAGAAGTTACGGTTATAACAATGGGGCCTCCACAGGCAAGACAAGCTCTGATGAGATGTCTAGCAATGGGCGCGGATAAAGGTATTTTGCTTACGGATAGAGCTTTCGCAGGCTCAGACACCTGGGCTACCTCCCACACCCTAGCACAAGCCATCCAAAAAATGGAATACGACCTAATACTATGTGGAACACGGGCAATCGACGGCGATACCGCTCAAGTAGGCCCCGAACTAGCTGAGAATCTCGGAATAACTCCCATCACCTACGTCAAGAAGGTAGAGATCGACGAAGAAAGGAAACGAGTAACAGTACACAGAGAGACTGAAGAAGGCTACGAAGTCATTGAATGCCGGTTACCAGCCCTCTTAACCGCTATCAAAGGTTTAAACGAACCCCGAATTCCAGCCCTCAGGGAAATAATGCTCGCCAAGAAGAAGGAGATTAAAGAATTCACCCTCGCAGACATAGGGGGAGACCCTCAGTCATACGGTTTGAAAGGCTCATTCACAGAAGTAGTGAGAATATTCACCCCCAAGCAGAGAGAGGGCGGAGTAATCATTAGAGAAGAAGAACCTGCGGCTTCCGCAAAAAAACTAGTGCAATTACTGCTTGAGGAACCAATCATAAAAAGCCTCAGGGGAAGGTGAACCGGAAATGATTCGAGTTATAATAGATGAGTGCACGGGATGTAAAACCTGCGTCTCTCAATGCCCCTTCGGAGCCATTGAGATCGTTAACGAAAAGGCGCAGATATCCGAGGCCTGTACCCTCTGCGGTGCGTGTGAAAAGATTTGCCCCGTCCAAGCTATTGTTATTGAGAGACCTAAGCGAGGAGAAATAGACCTATCAGAGTACAAGGGAGTATGGGTTTACGCTGAACAGAGCGATGGAAAACTGAAGAGTGCAGCATTTGAACTTCTAAGCGAGGGGAGAAAACTAGCGGACAAGTTAGGGGAAGAACTCGCAGCTGTTCTCATTGGAAAAGAGGTATCACATCTAACAGATACCATTATTGCTCAGGGCGCGGACAAGGTTTACCTAGTTGAACACGAGTTTCTCGAAAGGTACAATAGTGACGCCTACACTGCGATGCTGACAGCAGTCATTTCCAAATACAAGCCTTCCATTGTGTTATACGGAGCCACCCTTAATGGACGTGATTTAGCGCCCAGAATCGCCGCGAGGCTGAGGGTTGGCCTCACAGCAGACTGCACAGGGCTAGATATCACCGAGGGCAATCTTCTTCTGCAGACTAGACCGGCTTTCGGCGGGAACATCATGGCTTCGATTCTTTCAAGCCACACTCGACCACAGATGGCCACCGTACGACCCAATGTAATGAAAAAAGCAAAGCCTAACCCATCGCGGAAGGGAAAAGTTGTTAAGGTCGAAGCCAACATCACACCCAAAATGATTAGAGCCAAAATTTTGGATATAGTTAAGGAAGTCTCCGGAGATGTAAATCTGGAAGAAGCAGATATCATCGTTTCATGTGGACGCGGAATCCAGTCACCAGACAACATACCTATTGTAGAGGAGTTGGCTAAGACACTCCACGCCGCTCTAGGCTGCTCTAGGCCAGTTGTAGATGAGAGTTGGCTTCCTCACATGCATCAAGTGGGTCAGACTGGTAAGACGGTTGCTCCGAAGCTCTATATCGCGGTGGGAATTTCGGGTATGATTCAACACCAGGTAGGTATGCAAACCTCAGACGTAATCGTAGCAATAAACAAGGATCCAGAGGCACCCATCCTAAAAATAGCAAAATATGGGGTTGTCGGAGACCTGTTCAAAATAGTTCCAGAATTGGTCAAAGAATTGCGAAAAAGACTTCAAGAAACTTAAATTCCATATTTCGCGTTGAATTTATATCATATAAAATTAGAAGAGTAGGGGAGGTTTATATTAAAAATCAACCAGCTTTTCTCCTAAATTTCTTTGTCTAATATTGCTTCTTGGGTTTCGACTTACACTGGCATAGACTTACTGACAATTATCCATCTACACGTATGGTGTAATATTACCTAAACACGTAGATTTTAGAACAGCTGACCAAGGCATCGTGTTTTTCATTTTATATTATTTTATTTCTTCAGCAATTCGCTGGCAATTCTTAGTTTCTGTATCTCGTTGGTTCCCTCGTATATTCCAATAATTTTGCTATCCCTGAAAATTCTTTCAATGGGGTAGTCCTTTGTGTATCCGTATCCTCCGTGAATCTGAAGGGCTAAGTTTGCGGCTTTCATGGAAATTTCTCCTCCCGCTAATTTTGCCATCGCGGCCTCCACCGAAATTCTAGCACCCTTATCCTTGAGATAAGCCGCCTTATAGACCAACAGGCGAGCTGCCTCTATTTCTGTAGCCATATCGGCCAGCATCCACTGTACCGCTTGGAACTTGGCTATGGGTTGGCCGAACTGAACCCTTTGCTGTGAGTATTTCAGAGCCTCGTCAAAAGCACCTTGCGCCAAACCAACACCTTGGGCTGCAACTCCGATCCTTGCTTGGTCGAGTATGACCATGCCCATCTTGTACCCTTCGCCTACCTTTCCTAGCACATTCTCCTTCGGAATGCGGCAGTCTTCGAAAGTGAGAGATTTGGCAGTTACGCCGGCGTGCTGCCCCAGCTTTCTCTCGGGTTTACCTATTTTAAGGCCTGGAGCGCCTCTATCAACGATTAGAATGCTGATTGGTTTTCTTTTGGGATCACTAACCTCGCCATCGGTTACTGCGAAAATTAAGAAAACTCCAGCTACTGTACCGTTTGATATCCATTGTTTAGATCCATTTATAACCCATTCATCACCGTCGAGCGCCGCTTTGGTTTTTACGTTTGACGCATCGGATCCCGCCTCGGCTTCTGTTAGTGTGAACGCTCCTATTATCTCGCCTCTGGCGAGTCGTGGAAGATACTTCTCTTTCTGTTCCTTTGTGCCGAAGTGATTCAGTGGCCAGCAGCACACCGAGTTGTGAACGTGAACAATTGTTGATATACCAGCCCATGTTCTGCAGATTTCCTCTATGAGAATTGCTGCGCTAATACTATCTACTCCTGAACCCTCGTATTCTTGTGGGATTGTTGCTCCCAAGAAGCCGAGGTCAGCTGCCTTGTGTATGACTTCCCATGGGAACTCACCCTTCTCTTCACCCTCGTCGACTCTAGGTGCTAATTCTTTTTCTGCGAATTCCCTTACAGTCTGCCTTATCATTTCCTGTTCTTCGCTTAGTCCGAAATCCATTTATAACACCTCTAACCAGCATTAGTGATGGTTGCATGTATAGTGTTCAAAGATACCTTCCAGAAATTTTGGAGCTCTATATTATATATTTATTGCGCAAAAATTTTTGAGTACAAACAAAATTTGGAGCATATTTCTATTATAAATTTTACTGAGCCCCCTCTTTTTACACTTATTAAAGCCTCGTCCAGCACAAGGTAATACTGTTTAATCTATTAAAATTAAAAAAAAGGGCGTTTAAAAGTATGGTTCATGCGAGTTTAAAGCCTAGAAGTACCTTATCGCCCCTCGTAACGAATTCGACAGTCATCCGGGAACCTATTGCGATGCCTTCCGGTTTTTTGGAGTCGACTTTAAGGATTTGTGCACTTATACTGGGACCGGAATCAAGTTTAACGACGCCAAATACATACGGATTATCCCTTGAATACCCTGCGTTTATCATGTGCGT
Source organism: Candidatus Freyarchaeota archaeon (assembly GCA_030587365.1). GTDB lineage: Archaea > Asgardarchaeota > Jordiarchaeia > Jordiarchaeales > Jordiarchaeaceae > Jordiarchaeum. The sequence goes on from JAUQZE010000015.1 coordinate 47,432, forward strand.
GGGAGCCACTGCCACTATGGTGAATGCTGCTAGTTTTCCTTTGCCATCAAGCTCCAACCACTCTAGGTTAGAGTTCATGCACTTTGGACATAAGGGTCTTGGAGGCAGATATACTTTACCGCAGTCCTTGCATTTGGTGCCCATAATTTTTTTCTGTTTCAGGAAATCATAAAATGATTTGACCGAGGCTTCCGGTGTCAACATTTTTTCTACTACCTCCTGTAAATGTGAACTGCACAGGTGCCACCAGTGCCGCCCACATTGTGGGTAAGTCCGAGCTCCACCCCAGGCACTTGTCTCGGTCCCGCTTCACCGCGCAGCTGTTTCCAAATCTCGACAACTTGGGCTGCTCCACTAGCTCCGACCGGGTGTCCCTTTGATTTGAGCCCACCTGATGTGTTGATTGGTTTTTCTCCGTCACGTGTCGTTATTCCTTCTTCTGCTGCTTTTCCCCCTTCGCCGGGTTTAAAGAATCCCAGATCTTCAGTTGCTATTATTTCCGCTATTGTAAAACAGTCGTGCACTTCGGCTACCTGTATGTCTTCTGGTTTCACTCCGGCCATCTTGTACGCTTCCTTTGAGGCTTCTCTGGCTGCTAGTATAGTTGTGATGTCGGCTCTGTCGTGTAGGGCTGGTTGAACACTTCCTTGACCGGTGCCGATGATATGTAGGGGGGTGTCAGTGTATTTCTTCGCTACTTCCTCGGCGGCTAGAAAAATTACAGCGGCGCCGTCTGTGATGGGTGAGCAGTCGTAGAGCCTTAGCGGCCAAGCTACCACAGGGTTTGATTGGGGGTCTTCTAAAAAGTCTAACTCGTCTTTCCAGGAGGGAACAGCTTCTCCTTTTTCTTTTAGTTTCGCGATTCTTTTTTCCATGAGTTCCCTTATGGTGACGGGGAACTGAGCTTTGGAGTTGAGTTTTCCATTATTGTGGTTTTTGATGCCGATCATTCTGAGTTGTTTTATGGTGGTTCCGTATTTTTTCATGTGTGCGGTGGCTATGGTTGCGTATAGTCCTGGGAAGGTTGCTCCCACGGGTAACTCGTATGAAACATCGCTCGCCGCTGCCAAGGCATCTGTCACCCTAGCTGTGGGTAGGTCGGTCATTTTCTCCATGCCAGAAACACAAACGACATCATGTAATCCGGATGCAACGGCCATTATGCCGGCTCTTAATGCAACCCCACTGCTAGCACACGCTCCCTCGGTTCTGGTCACAGGTTTAGGGGTCAAGCCTACCCAATCTGCCATAAGGGGTCCGTTGTGCCCTTGTCCCTCGAAGATGTCGCTTGAGAAGTTTCCTAGAAACATCGCTTCGACGTCTTTGTTGTCTATCCCGTTGTCCACGGAGTTCCTCGCATCTATGTATGCTTCTACCATCAGTTCTCTGCCGGTTTTATCTGGGAATGCCCCAAATTTTGACATTCCCGCTCCAACAACAGCTATTCCTCTTGCCAGTTTACCCATTTTTCTCGCATCCTTCTTAAAATAGCTAGTAACCGTTTACCCACTATTAAAATCGCATTTATAATCCTTTTCACAATATTAAGAGTAACCGAAAAAAAGACGAAGAGTCAATCAGCTTGATAGTGTTTGGATGTTTTAATGTATACGGCTAAGTGGGGGGGTTAAGTTTTTAAGAGTTTTAAAGTTGGGATGTTTTACTTTTTAGGTTCGCTTCTTTTGTTTTTGAATGTCTTTGATTTTCTTTTCGTATTTTTCTTTGAGCCTTTGGTACATGTCGAGGTCTATTTTTCCGCTCATCCATCTGCCTTTTAATTCTTCCAGTATGACCCGGGTTGCTTCTTCTTCGCTTTCCAAATCTTTTATGCGCTCCGCTTTCTCGTCAGGTATGGTAATTTGTTCTACGGGTGAAGTTTCTTTTCCGGTTTTTTCCGCTTTTTCAACCTTAGTAGTCATCTGCTTATATTTCGCTCTAGTCGCCTCCAATTCTTCTTCCAATTCGCCTAGCGCTGTCTCCCGTTCAGCTGTTCTAAATCGGGGTTCTTCTCGCAATAGGGGTGCCCGGATTGATGTTGAAACTTCTGGTTCTTCTTCTAGTTCTTCTTCTGCTTCTTCTTCTGTTACCCATCGGTTGATTTTTTCAGTTTCAGTGTCTTCTACAGGTATTCTTACTCCAGATCGCGACGAAGGCTCACTTGGGGGTGATGGATAAGGTCTGGACCACTGTGGAGGCTCCCGCCTAGGTTTCCTTTGCGGCGGGGTTGTAGGTTGATACCTCATCGGCCTTCTTTCTTGGGGAAGTCGTGATGGTAGCACTCTCCGACCTGATTGTAGTGCGCAAAAAACGGCTAATCCCACAAAGAGTATTGCAAATGCAAGCGGCCAGAAGATGAAAAGGCATACTACAAACCCCATAATGCTTAGACATAACACTACGCCCGCTCCAGTACTCCTTCCATTTCCCATAATAATCACTACAAATAATTCGCACGATACCGATAAAACTCTTTTTCTTGAGGCATACCCAACTAGAACAGTAAATTAGTTTATAAACCGTAAATTACAGGAATTTATCATGGCTTAATCACGAGTATGGTGGAAAACAACTTATAAATGTAAGCTGTGATTTATGAAGGGAAGTTACTTTGAGAGATGAATGGTAGATGAGTGAGCTAATTCCGCTAATTAAAGAATTAATATCAACTCCAGGAGTCTCTGGTTTTGAGTCTGAGATATCTCAATTCATAGTTTCCAAAATTGAGGACTATGTTGATGAGGTTAGGATTGACCGATTGGGGAATGTTTTAGCCAAGGTTTCAGGGAAGGGAGCTGCAAGAGTTCTTATCGATGCTCACATGGACGAGGTGGGACTCGTCGTTAAAGCCATTGACGATAAGGGTTTCATAAGGTTCGAAGTTTTGGGAGGACTGGACGATAGGGTTCTCCCAGCTCAGAGAGTAGTCATTCACACCAAAGAGGGAGACATTAATGGCAGCATAGGCATTGTACCGCCGCACTTCACTACCGGTAAGGAGCGGGACAAGGTGATTCCGGCTCAGAATTTATTCATCGACATCGGAGCATCCAACAAGGAAGAGGCGGTTGAGGCAGGAGTCAGAGTAATTGACCCAATAACCCTCCAACGCGGTCTAGATAAATTACTGGGGACACGCATCTGCGGTAAGGCTTTCGACGATAGAATAGGATGCCTCGTGGCAATAGAGTGCATAAAGAAACTAAACGACCAAGAACTGGAAGCAGACATACTCTACTCCTTCAGCGTAGAGGAGGAGAGGGGACTCCGAGGAGCCACCGTCTCCGCTTACAGCCTGAAACCCGAAATAGCGTTCCCAGTAGACACCACCGGCGCAGCGGATTTCCCGGGCGTAAAACCCTACACCACAACAATAGAGATAGGAAAGGGACCCGTGATCCGAGCGGTGGATGTAAAATTCGTTTCGGATAGGCAGCCCAGAGAAATGTTAATAGAAACAGCTGAAAAACTGAACATACCCTATCAGGTAGCGGTGGCTATGGGTTCCACAAACGGAGCCGCAGTACAACTCTCCCGCGAAGGAGTTGCCACCTGCCCCCTATGTGTACCCTTAAGATACACCCACTCACCAGTAGAGATAGTGGATCTAAAAGACATAGAAAACACCATAAAACTACTCACAGAGACACTAAAAACCATAACCTAAAAAAATAGAATAGTAATGTGAAGGAATGGGAGAGAAAGGTCTTCTGAAGACGAAAACGGTTTTACTAATTAGATCACTTTTTCCCTCTTGATTTCGAATATAACTGTGCCACCGCCGCCATACTTGGGACCCGGATCGTTACACTGTAGATACTGAGTTTCTGCACTCATCCAGTCATCCTTGGGCAAATCCTTAGATAGAGCGGGAAAGAGAGGAATCAAGCTAGCTAGTGCAAGGACGCAGAGGCTTTTTGCAGTGTCAAGAGAGAGGATTTGACCCTCATCCACCACGAAGCGGTCTCCCACCTTGTGAATACCACAGTGACCCTTAACCTCCTTAACAGTAACTATAACACGATACACCTCTATTTCACCTCCAATAAAAAACATACCCAGACGATATTTATTACTGTTTTTAAAAAATAAAATTGAGTAAAAAGAGGAAAAATTGGAGAATTTTTGGGGTACAATTAACCTATTAATCCTTATCATTTCTTTTCCTTAGTTAAAAAACATTACTTAAAGAATAAAATGCACACCCACATCGTAATTGTGGAGAGGGGATAAAAAGCCTCTCGCCTAAAGGGATGTTGTGTGGTTTATTTTTCCGCCAATTTTAGTTTGAGGACGCAGGTGTTTTCACTGTTTTCTAATTGAATATCTTTAACCCCACCCAGGTTTAGGGCTTTAAGTGAAGCGGATAGCAAAAGGGCTTGGGCACACATTGGGCAGGCTTTGTATCCTATGCTCTTTCCATAGCCGTTTAGGGGTAGGTACATGCAGTCAACAAACTTCATGGTTATAACGCCGTTAGAGAAAGAATGTTCGGACTTTTCTGATGTTCTGCTGGTTTTCAACTTTTCGATTTGAGTCATAAGCTCTTCCACAGTTGATGGACGCTTTGCACCTAAAACCTGTTTGGCTGGGCCGTCAAACAGTTGGGATAACACCCCGGAAGCTTGGCGGGATATTAACGGCGGGTTTAGTCCCATCTTATCCAAAGTGCTCAATATTGTACCGAAGAAAATTGCGCCATAAAAAGGATTTATTTCACGCATTACTTTACATACCTCGCACCAATTTTATTTTTCTATCAATTTTACTTTGATGACACAGGCGTCTCCCTTATTTTCCATTTGGAAATTTTCTACTTCGGCTAAATTTACTGCTTTAATGTAGGTCGACAGCATAACGCCTTGCATACATAGAGGGCAGGCGGGGTATCCTAAGCTTTTTCCCAAGCCAGCCATAGTTAGATATGCGCAATCAACAGTATTCATAGTGATGACACCGTTAGAATAAGAGAGCGTAGTTCTATCGGGGTCTGCTGTTTGTGATGGTTTAAGCATTTCTTCGCCTATCTTACACAACTCTTCTAAGGTTGTAGGAAGATTTTGACCTATAGCCTGTTTTATTACAGGCCCTACTACTAGGGCTACTACTGGGGTGGCTTGGCGGACTACTAACATGGGGTTCAGTCCCATCTTATCCAGAGAGCTCACAACTGTACTGACAATGAGAGCGTCAATAAGGGGATCCATTTTTTCAGACATTACCTTATACACCTCGCATAATTTTTTAAAAGGCATAAGCCTTAAAGTGGCTTAAAAATATGTGTCTAATTTTAGCTATGTTTTTAATAATGGCTTAGCTTTCTCTTTCGGATTCTAATCAGACATTAATAATATTGTATTAAGTTTTTATATATTTTACTATTTTTTATAATTGCGTTATAATAATATATAATTCTAAAAAAATTGTGTACATTTTTTAAAAAAAAATAAAACCAATTCCACATTATTGATTAGATTCCAACAGAACTTTAGCAAATTGTAGTTTATCTCCGTCTGGCCTAAGTTTTTGAGCCTCTTCATACCTGATAGGGTGAACTACAGGATCTGGTTCACGGTCCTGACCCTCTGGGATAGCCTCATCACAAGGTCAATGAAGGACCCTAGTATCTTCAAGGCAACGCACCTGCAGCAGGAGCCCAACATCCTTAGAACAGCTTTCAATCCTCCTATGGAGCCGACGCCCTTAGCTGAGTTGTAGGAGAGTTTAGGCTATAAAGACCATGAGACAGAGCAACTGATGTAAAAATGGCGGGATTAAAATACGCTGGGAGGTGGGATTGCCAGACAGTGTTGTTTATAATTCTATCACCTTCCATGTTTCTGACCGAGAGATTGCGGAGTTCAAAAACATTGGTGTGAAATCAGGGGTTCCACTCGGCTACAATCCCCGAAATGTAAAACCCTAGGGAAGAATTGAACTCCTAAAGAGCGATGAAAACAAAAGGTTTCCTGCAATACGCTGAGGATGCTGGAATCCAAAACCTCCTAGTTGACACCGCGGTACTAGATATTCCAAGCATCGGCATAGCCGTTAAAGCGGTTAAACTGGTAAAAAAAGAATTCGGATTGCCCATCGGCGGAGGATCATTGAACGCGGTTCTTAAGTGGAAAAAGGGTAACCGAACTGGGAAGAACGCCAAAAAAGTATGCGTAGCAGCTGCGATAACAGCAATGATGCACTCCGGAGCAAAATGGGTCTTATACGGCCCAATATATAATTCAGATGTTGTGTTCCCCATGGTGGCAATGGTGGACTCCACGATAGCTTGCACGAATTCAAGGACGAGTGTAACTAATATACTGACTAAGAATAATCCACTGTACCAAAATGAAACACAATCAAAATTTTTTAACGCATTAATTTTTTCACTACAAATTTTTTTATGTTTTTATTTAGAAAACGAGGGAATGTTAATCTTAGGGTAAAAATAAGGTGGAGGCTAATGATTGACTTTTTGTATTTTTAAGATTTTTTACGGCTAATAAACTTTTAGAGTCCGAACAATTTGTAAAATGCATCAACGCCAGTCCTAATTAGACTCCACCCACCATCTACAATAATTGTCTGCCCTGTTATGTAACTTGCTTCTGGTGATGCTAGGAAGGCTGCAACTGCGGCTATATCCTTTGCCTCTCCAATCCTCTTAACTGGAACACTTTTATACAGCTCTGGCATAACTGTAAGCACTAACTTCCCCATACCTACGTTTGTAATGCCAGGTGCAATTGCATTTACCGTAATACCTCTGTATCCCACTTCTCCCGCTAGTGCTTGAGTGAATGCAATTACTGCTGCCTTTGCTGAACTATAACTTGAATTAGTAGGATCACCAGCTACTCCCGACATTGACACCAGGTTTATAATTCTTCCACCCGGCTTCATGTTTTTGAGGACGGCTTTGCAGCATAAGAATGTGCCTTCAACATGAACTTTGAACATGTCCCGCCATTTTTCTAATGGTAAGTCAACAACTAAACCCGGCTCAAATATCCCTGCGTTGTTCACAAGGATATCTACGCTTCCATAACTTGCCTCGGTTTCTTCCACGACCTTGAAAATTCGTTCGCTATCTCTCAAGTCGCATTGTGTACACATCGCCTCTCCGCCGAACTCCTCAATCTCGTTAACCGTTTTTTTCGCCTCGTCCTTATTGGTATTATATGTAAAACAGACTCTCGCTCCTTCATGAGCAAAACGTCGAGCAATCCCGTTTCCTATTCCTATACTGCCCCCAGTCACCAGAGCAACTTTACCCAACAGTCTTCCCTTTATATACGCGACCTCCACAGTTTCGGGAGCTATTTTGGACTTGACTAAGGTTGCCCCCTGTTCGGCTTCCTTTACTGTGACCCCACCGATTACTTTTTTTTCTTTCTTCTTATTTAATGATTCTTTAATTTCCTTCTTTTCCAAAGTCACGTTGCGACCTCCGCAATTTAAATATGCAAATTGTATCTAAAATTACATAAAGCATATGTTATATTTATTTCTTTTTTCGAATATATAAAAATTATTGTAAAAAGTTTGCAAAATAGTTAATTTTTTTTAAAAAAAATTGAATGTTTTGGCTAGTGTTCTATGACGAGTCCGTAGATTTTGAAGTTTAGTTTTTTGTAGAGGTTTCGTGCGGGGGTGTTGTTTTTGTATACTTTCATCTGGACTTCTTTTATTCCGTTTTTCTTGAAGTTTTCCAGCAGTGTTAGTAGTAGGGTGGTTCCTATGCCTAGTCTGCGGTACTTGGGGGCGACCCCGAGCTGTACTGGTAGCCCGGTTTTTCCTCGTGATTCGAACATTAGGAAGGCGACCATTTTGCCGTTGTACTCTGCTATCAGTGTTTGTTCTAGAGGCCATTTCTCGGCGAATTCTAATGTCATTGGTACGAAGGGGTCTGGGGAGCGGCTTAGGGCTTCGTTTACCAGGTTTACGTATTCGGGTGTTTCTTCTTTTTTTAGGTGTCTTACTTTAACATTTTTGCTTACGAGGTTGAGTGGTAGTTTTTTGAGGTCGTGTGACATGTAGTAGTATACTTCGCCCGTTCGTTCCTGAGCTGACTCACTTCCCCCTGAAGAAGAGTTCATAACGGTTTCCTCTTTATCCTTGATCGTATAGTCTGGGAGGTACTCCGGATGAGATCATGGTTGTTCTTTCAATCTCTTTGAATCCGAGTTTATCTTTCAAAATGAACAGGGTTAGTTCGTTCTCGTCTAAGACCTCGCAGGTAATTCTTTCCACGTTGTTTTCTTTGAAGCAGGCGAATATGTTTTTTAGGAGAGTTGAGCCCACACCTCTCTGTCGATACCTTTTTATTACTCCGAATTCCGCGATGTATCCGAGACGCCCTTTTTTGGTGTCTGCCACGGCGCACAGTCCCATTCCCACAGGAGTTTCATCGAGTTCTGCTATGAATGAACAGTTTGTTGAGACCTTTTTTAAGAAGTCTTCGGTTAAGAGTGCAAAGTCGCGGAAGTCTTTCATGGTTTCGTTGTGTAGCATGGCTAGAGTCCCTGCGTCACTTTCGGGGTTATATTTTCTAACCTTTACGTTGTCTGGCGCGTTGATTTCGGGAATCTTGTCCATTTCTAGTTCCAGTGTTGCATAGGTGAGTGCTACTGGTCCCCAGTTGAACCAAAAACTCATCGGGCTCCTCTCCTACCGTAGTATTTTAGGAGGAGTGCTCATAATAAAAGTTTTGTCTTAATAAATAAGAGAAAAAAACAGAAAATACATGTTATCTTTAAAGAAATCATCTACCCAAAATAGTAAAAAGAAGTTTCCAAAAATAGGATAAAGGAAAGAAGATTGACTGCAAAAATGATAGAAATTACTAAGAATAATAAAAAAGTGTTAGTCTACTCTTACCCTTTTAATTCGGAAGGGAGGTGTGGGTTTTATTCCGTATCGTCTCATAGTTTCAAAAGCCAATTCAGGGTTTCGGAGCAGTTCTTTCAAACCCGGAACATGCGCGGCTCCAGTTACCACAAGGATTTTGAAATCTTTCAGGCCCTTATCCAGATAATTCTTTATGATGTAGTATAGTCTTGCGGCCATTAAAGCGTTCCTCTGTTCAATAAGAACTTTCCAGAGGCTTGGGAAAGTCCTTCTCATTATTTCGGTATTAGTGTCGAAAATATGCATGGCTTCCTCTTTACGGCCTGCCTCCCAGAGTTGTAATCCCTCTTCCTGGTTTGACATAACGTATCTGGAGGCTCTGAGCCAGTCTCTAACCTCTCTGTAAGTGGCGGTGCGTCCTATTCTAGCTTGGATTTCAGGTTCTTCCATATCTATGAGCCAGATGTCCGTATCCTTATTGGCGAGATAATCTGTTGAGATTATGAACTCACACTTGCGGTCACAGTTTCCTCTTCTTGGGCAATTCAAGCATACGCGCTGCAGGTGGTAGTAGCGGGGAGGACACAGTTCCAGTGTTACGGCGTCTGGTCTGAGTTCCTGCACTCTCTCCATAACTTCCATAATGCTCGTTTTGCTAAAATGAGCGGTTCCAATAAATTCAACATATTGCAAATAATTGGGTTTATTCTTCGCAAATTTTATTGGAACCGCCGTGCTTGATTCGGACATATATTTGTTTATGCCCTCCTTTATCCCGAATAACTCGTATCGGATTAATTGGGCTGGTTTTATTTTTTCCTTATTTTGATTTCGAGTATTCTGTTCCTGAAGTCGGCTTTGGCGCTATCGCAGTCCACTTCGCAGGGTAGTTGGATAACTTTGTAGAACATGGCTGGAGAGTCAACTCTTATCTCTAGGTTTCTATCTGTGAGGTTGAGTTTGATATCGTCTCTATTTGCCGCTGGAACCTCTGCTACGACCAGTAGCTCGTCGGGTTTTTCTATTAGGTCCACTAGTGTGTCTTGGCTTGTATTCTGAACGGGGATGTCCAGTGGTTTTTCTGGTCTTATTCTCCTGGGTTTTCTTGTTGGTACGGGTTCCGGTTCCTCGGGAAGTGGTGATCTTATTTCTATGTCTTGCTCATTCAGAGGCATATTAGAGTTAGAGTATTCGTATCTTATGATGCCTTTGAAGTCTGGTCCCTCGAATGGAATGGTAAAAGAGTTCTCGCTGAGTTCTCCAGATTCCGCTGCTTTCTGAACGTACTCTTGCATTCTTTGGAATATTTCTTCGAATCCGAACATTTCATCGAATCCGAATAGGTCCCAAAACCTTTTTCTTCTCGGTTCCATTTTCTTTCACCTTTTTTAAATCATATAATTTTGAAGGAATACTTTGTGTGTCAATATATTCGATTGAGTTAGGGGTATATAAACTTACCGTATAAGGAAGTTACTTACCAAAAAGGTAAGGAGGGGGAAGGAGTAAAACAAATAATGGGTAAAACAAATATAACCTTCCTAACATTGGGAATGTTTAAGTGAGCAGAAATTTCGAAGACCCATTGGAGTTGGCACTAGTGCAAAGGTTTAGGGTGCTTAAAACGGAAATACCTGAATTAGATGAACGTTTGGGTGGAGGAATACCATCTAATGCAGTTGTTTTGATCTCTTATCAAACGGGCGCAGCGTTTCATGTGTTTGCTTCATGGCACTTCACGAAGCAGATAGAAAACTCTCATATTATACTAGTGAACTTCTCCGCTCCTGTGGAAGAATTAATTGAACGTTCGAATGTTAAATCAGCATTTGATAGTGAAAACACTAAAGTTCGTGAGGAAGAGTTTTTCAGCTTGATTGATGGCTTTACGCAGGAAGGCGATACAACAAAAAGGGTTTATGGTGGTAGTGTTTATCAGATTTCTCATCCTTTTGACACAGATAAACTGTACTCTACTATGAGAATAGTTAGGGAGGGACTAAGTAAAAATAAGTGGGTTGTATGGTTTTTTGATAGTTTAACGGATCTGAGCATCGTTGTTTCCGAGGAGGAATTGGCAAAGTTTTGTAGAAGGGTGTTTCGTCTTCACAAGAGCTACAATGATCTGGCCTTCTATCTTTTGAATATGGGGGCGCATAGTAAAAGTTTTTTGGCTATAATGAACCAGATGGTAGGTGTTGCAATCGATTTTAAGGTAGAGGAAAAGGAAGACAGATTGAAGAATTACGTGCAGGTTATTAAGGGATTTTTCCCAATTGATACCAAAAAACTTTACTATGAAGCTAAGGAAGAAGGGAAATCTATTTTTTATTAAAAATAGTTTTTTGGGGAAGCTGATAATAGAAAAAATACTATGATTCAGATCTTCATTTGGTAGGATATATCTTTTAAAAGAGTGAAGTTAAACTCTTTTTTAAACGTAAGGTTTTTTTTAAAACTCGAAATCTAGTTCTAGGTCTTGTAATTCTTTGACTTTTTTTATTATGCTTGCTATTTCCATGAGTTTGCTTAGCAATAGTTTACCGATTATTGAGAGCATGTACCCCTCGTATTCTTTTGATATCGCTCTGATGCGGAGCAAGTCGTCTAGTGCTTGGGCTATGGTTTTTTGGCTGTAACCGGCTAATTGGTGCAGCTCGGTAAAGCTAATGGCTTGTTTTTCAGCTATTAAACGCATTATCCTGTAACGGGACTCGTTTGAGACTAGCCTTACCAGATCTATAACCGTGTCTATATCTTGGGTATCCTCGGTTTTGGAACTTAAATCCTCTTCTAGTATGATTCTTCCGCTTTTTGTGATAATTCTCATTTTTCTAATTCTCGGGCGCATATTGCAACCCCACTCTAAATAAGAGGTTATCTTATTTAAAAGTTTATTTACAATAAAGTTACTTACCAAAAAGGTAAGAAAAATAAATCGTTCCAAAACAGGGAACACGTAACATCCAAAGCCTATTTTTAGAGGCTTTTAGATATTGAATGCTTGTACTTGTTAAACCGCTCCCGAACACTCAATCCCCATTTAGGGTTAGGCCTAAGTAGAAAGATCTGCGAAGCATCAATCTAATCAGCCAGTCACTATTATCTGTAAATTTGAGGCACAATTAACTAGGCGTTACCTATCGTGGGCGGGTTCAGATTGCGTGGAAACTGCTTCAATCTAATCCTTAAATCGGAATTTAGGCGTGGAAAAATCCCATTTCCAGGCGTAAAAGGTGAGTAAAAGTTACAAAACCACACCACTCACAATAGGCGACGCTGAGGAAACTGCCAATTTGAAAACCAAAAGAAATTTAAGGTGTTTCAAAAATATTGATTAAATCAACCACACACAATTTACGATGCTACCAAGAAAAGAAAAGTATATTAATACAAACGTGAAAAATTACATAAGCATATAGAAAAAGAAAATAGGGGAGGCTGGACGGCCATTATTGAAGAAGAAGATAAGCAAAAGTCGGAATCGAATCGTTTTACAAATAAATCATTCGATTTCCAGTTAAGTAGAGGATTAAGGGGTAGATACGAGGTTCTTAGCACCGGTATACCAAAATTGGATGACAGTTTGGGAGGAGGCATTTTAAGCAATTCGGTAGTTCTAATCGCCCATCAAACCGGTTTTAGACAAACCGATTTCGTAAACTGGAAATTGCCGGTTAGTAGTGGGAAAGAGTTCTTTGTGATCTTGGTGGATTATACGATGCCTGTGGAGGATCTTTACTACACATCGGGAATTTTAGAATTTAAAGGAGAAGTTAAGAACGATAGAGTTTTTATTAGTATTGACAGGGTGAGGGTCATTAACTGTTTCTCTAGTGAGGTTGGAAATGAAAAATACTTGTTTGATGATAAAGTGTATACTCTGGATGAACCTTTTAATACCGACAAATTATTTTCGGTTATGAGGACTGCTAGAGAGAGTTTGCCTGAAAATGCGTGGGTTGTTTGGGTGTTTCTTAGCCTAACCGATTTGGCTATTGGTGTATCAGAGCCAGAGATTGCTAAGTTTTTTAGACGCGCTTCGCGCTTACACAAACAGTACGGTGATCTGGCTTTCTATCTTTTAAATATGGATGCTCACACCAAGCTTCTTGCCATGATATCCCAGCTGGTAGATGTTATAATCAACTTCAAGATAGTGGAGACCGAAGAGAAATTAAGAAATTATATACAGGTCGTGAAAAGTCCTTTCCCAATTGACACCAAAAGACTCTATTATGATGTAAACACTAAAGGTGATATCATTTACTACTAAATAAATCGAAATATTTCCCATGACATAATTCTTGAAATAATTTTGTGAAAAAGGAAACTAGAAATCTTATTTTCAGAGCCACTTGTTTAACACCATCACTAATTATTTAACAATCTTAAGTTATCCAAAAGCCGAAGAAAAAAATATTAGTCTATTAAGATTTATTTATAAGAAGCCGCAAAGGAGGTACGCAACAGTTGCCGATAACTCCATACATCTTAACAAAACTTAACACAAATTACACAACCAACGAAACAAAAGGAAGCTTCAAATACACGAAGTAACACTAAAAAGAAACAGAACACAAAAAACCGTCGAGACAACAAGGGGAGAAAAACCGTGCCCAAACTAACTATACCCGCCGCCATCACGAAAATAAACCCGAAAGACCAAGCACAGCTCGAGGACCTCTTCCGCCAATTCGGAAACGCCAGACGCAGAGCATACACCCTCAAGCAGCACGGCGTCCCAAAGGCAGAGATTGAACGCCTGCTCCAAGAGCAGACCGGGCTTAACTCCCGCTACGCCAAAGACGCCCACCACTCCATAGAGAGTCTCCCACCACACGTAACCTTCGGCGGACTCAAACTCCAGCGACTAAGAGAGCAGGGCAAAATCACGGCTGAAGAGTACAAGAAACGCCGAAACTCACTAATCATATCCCGAGGCGACAAAACCAAGAAAGGAAACCTCAACACCCGAATCACCAAAGAGGAAAACAAATTCACACTCCGCATAAACACCCCCACCACAGACCAGCCAAGTGAACGCTATATCTACCCCGAAATTTTCATTCCCGAGAAGTATCTTAAACGGTACCAGCACCTGCTTCTCAACGGAAAGTCCCCGTACACAATTACGCTCAAGCGGAGGGACGAAGACCAGGGATACGATGTACGGATAACCGTCGAGCTGCCACCAGCAGGGAAAGAGGAGGCGGTAGAGCAGTCCCCAAAACCTAAACCGGAGCGGGTTATGACGCTGGATGTGAACGCTGGCCACGTAGACTTCGCTGTGGCTGAAAATAACCGTGTTCTGGCGGTGGGGAGGATAAACTGCCACGAGGTGCAGTACGCCTCAACCAGCAAGACGAACAACCTCCTGCACAAAACCGCGAGCAAGGTGAGAAACATCGCCGAGCATTACTGTGCGAGGGTTGTTTACGGCAGGCTTTTCACGCATCGTTTCCGCTCCAAACACAACCGGGCAAACCGGAAGGTGAAGCGTATCCCCCACCGCAAACTCGGCTTCATCCTGGAGGCTAAGTGCGGTGCTGTGGAACGCTCCGAGGCCTACACCACAAAACTCGGCGAGAAACTCTCCCCAAAGGTTGGGCTGGATGTGCACAAGTGCGCCGCGGCCGCTTTCGCGCTCAAGGTCTTGGATTATGAGGGTTTCAAAACTTTAAGCTCATCTTCTTTGTTGGATGAGATCCCACACGGTGTCGCGTCAAATGAGGGCGTTGGAAGTCTGAGACGCAGGCTAAGCGTGGGAAGCGGGCTTACCGCCCTGCACCAGGATCAAGGCTTGGTGCACGATGAGGCTGCCCTCGGCAGCGGAGGCTACTCGGAAATTCCTGGTATCCGGGGGCTTTACTCCTTTGTGGAGAGCTTGAGAACCAACCTACCGTGTCTCCATGTGAAGATATGTTAAGTTTTGGTGACCAGGTAAGATTGAGGTTGGATCTAAATAGAAGAAGCCAGAATATTTAGAGACAAGATACCGCAAATTATGGTTTGAACTTCGGCTAGAGGGGTAGATTCTATGGATAAACTTTCAATGATTAAAACAGTTATACCAAAATTGGATGAACGTTTAGGGGGTGGTTTTTTAAAGAATTCGGTGGTTCTTATTTCCCGCCAGACTGCTTCTAGATTCACTGAGTTCTCAAACTGGAACCTACTAGACTTTAAGGGTGAAAAATTCTTAGCGGTCTTAATTGATTACGATAGGCCTGTGGAGGAGTACATCAATTTTGCATTGGAATTACAGTTTAAAGAAGAGGAAGTTAAAAACTATATAGCTAATTCTAGTCTTGATAATGTGAAGATTATTAACGGTTTTTCCAATGTGTTTGAGGACGAAAAACACTTGTTTGAGGATAAAATTCATACTCTGGATGAATCGTTTAATACCGACAAATTATATTCGGTTATGAGGACAGTTAGGGAAGGAGTGTCTAAGGATACATGGGTCTTTTGGGTGTTTGATAGCCTAACCGGTTTGGCCATCGGCATATCTGAAAATGAGCTTGCAAAATTTTTTGGACGCGTTATAAGGTTACACAAAAAGTACGGAGATATAGCCTTCTATATAGTAAACATGGAGGCGCACACCCCCCAGTTTCTAGCCATAGTAACCCATTTAGTAGACACTGTGATTAACTTTAAAGTGGAAGAAACAGAAGAGAGATTAAAAAACTACATTCAAGTGGTAAAAAGCCCCCTCTTAATCGATACAACAAAGCTCTATTACGAAGTACACCGGGACGGCAGCGTCATTTTCTACTAAAACAAATCTAAATCTTCCCAGAAGTTTAATTCTTAAAGTGATTACAGTTTAGAGAGAAGAGAATGTTTTCTTTTCAGAATTTGGAGGCTACCCTTTTTTGCGAATAAGGCTGTTTTGGCGCGTGATCTTTTTTTCCTTTTCCAGTTTAATAAGGTGGCTTTCCAATACTTGAACTCCGGGGAAAAATTGCTGATTAGGGCTAGGAAAAAGTTTTTCAACCAATTCTCTGAACTGTTTTTGACCATTTTCTATCTCGTTTAGAATGTACTTTTCTCTTTCCAAGAGCTTCCCCCTAATTTGATTTACTGCCTTTCCTTTGTCAGTAATTATTTCACCGTGAGAAGGGTATATTTTTTCCAGTTCGAATCCTTCGATTTTGTCCAAGCTGGAAAGGTAACCCAGAACCCCTCCCGAACTCGGCGAATACCAGGCAACAACTTTACCGACCATGTCTCCTGCGTAGCATATTTTTTCTTCTCGATCGACAAGAGAGATGTGTCCGGGTGAGTGCCCCGGAGTATGCAGAACCTCAAACAGGTAGTCCCCCAGCTGGAGCTTGTCACCCTCTTTTACAGTTTTATCTGGCTCAGCACTGGCCATGGGACATTTTGAAACCTTTTTGAAGAAGCTTAAGAGGCTAATCCCGGATTCTTTAAAACCCATTTCTGGAAAGTATTTATCGCCTAGCAAGATGTCAAAAGAATCGGTTAGGAGTTCAGGATTACGCGCTGAAGGAGCATCTATTTCAGACATGATTACCAATGGTTGACTTATTTCAAGAAAAGTGTTAATGCCCCCCATATGATCCGGATGCGCATGAGACAAAACCACAGTGTGCACCCTCTCGGGAGGCAGCCCCCGCGACCTCATCTCGCTGACCAACTTCTTGGTGAACCCTTCACCTCCACACCCTGTCTCAATCATTATTAATCCATCATAGTCACGAATAACAAGAACGTTAGAGGAAGCAGGCCAGAGAGGCTTCTCAGCCTTTATCATCACCAAATTCTCCAAGGGCTCAGCCACCACCAACAAAACAATCGAAAACCTTCTTCAAACAATACATAATACCATTTTTAAAAGATTCCTTTCCACTTTAAAACCGACCAGAAAAATTCATCAAAAAACACCATACCAATAACTAAACATCAGTAAAGGTTTCCAAACCCTAAAAGAAGACCATAATTATGGAGCAATAGCAATTATTCTACTCCGCATCAATGTAATAACAACCAGAAAAAAACAAATCCGAATAAAAACATAAAAAAAGTCAAAAACTAGAGCGGAGCAGGAATAATCCAAAACACCAGCTAAGGTCCGAAAAATAGTTTCAAATCAAATTTATTTCCCAGTAAACGAACACTATAAAGACTGTTTCTTCTTAGCCCAATCATACACCATTTGGGCAATCTTTTGAAAACACTCATGAACCTGCTGACCAGTCTTAGCACTAGTCTCAAAATAGGGAACACCACCCAACCTCTCAGCCAATGCATCACCCTTTTCAGTGGTAACCTTACGCTGATCATTAAGATCCACCTTATTCGCAAGCAGGACCCTCGGAATATCACCACAAATATTCCTCAATTCATCATACCACTTTACAACATTTTCATAGCTCTCCGTACGACTCACATCAAAAACATACATCGTACCCATAGCACCCTTATAAAACAGAACACGAACATCACTAAAATGCGGCTGACCAGCCAAATCCCAAATCTGCAACTTAATCGGTTTATCCTCAATATTCAAACTCTTAACAGCGAAGTTGCTTCCGATTGTGAGGATGTAATCTGTTCTGAATGTTCCTTCTGTCCACTGTTTTATGAGGCTGGTTTTGCCCACGGCTCCGTCTCCTACGACGACGATTTTGAATACGAATCCGAGCGATTTCAATTAATTGCTTTCCTCCGTTCCTGCTTAGTCTACTGCTATAATTAAATTCTGTGTTTGGTTACTTTTATCTTTTGCTTATTTTCTTTGATTGTATTTTTGTTATTTAATTATTTCTCCGCGCCTGTAAATATAGGTTTCTTCTTCTTTTTCTAATCTGGTCTGGTGTTGCTGTTTTTTTCATTTATATCGTTTTTGTTTTTGGTTTTTCTGTTTGCTGTTCCGGTGTTTGCACTTGTGTTTTACAGTCCCATAAGTTTGATTGGGACTCGACTTATTGGGTTGAAGAGGGTGAGTCCTCCGTCCACGACGATTACCTGTCCCGTTATGTAGCTTGCTTCTGGTGATGCTAGGTAGGCTGCAATTCCGGCTATGTCTTCTGGTTTGCCGTACCTTCCAACAGGTATCTCCTTGTAGAGCTCCGGTGTAAATTCTTTAGTGTAGGACATTATCATAGGGGTGTATATGATTCCCGGGGCAATCGCGTTCACGGTGATCCCTCTGTGAGCCACCTCTAGCGCAAGTGTTCTTGTGAATCCGTTTATTGCCGCCTTTGCCGCACTGTAGTGGCTGCTTATGACTTGGCCCGAGAACGCCGCTGTTGAAGACATGTTAATTATTCTGTCGCCTTTCTGCATAGATTTGATGACGGCTCTCGAAAAGTTGAATGTACCTTCAACGTTGACTCTAAACATATTTCGCCACTGCTCCAATGTCATGTCTGGAACTAGACTGATAATAGATGAGCCTGCGTCGCTTGCACGAATACCGACTTTTCCATAATCGTATGTGCCAGCATTGTTCACGAGAATATTAATGCTTCCGAGATTTGCTTCGGTTTCCTCAACAACCTTGTTAACCCGCTCCTCATCCTTCAAGTCACACTGAGTGTATAAGACTTCACCAAAAATTTCAATTTCCTTTGCTACCTTCTTTGCGCCTTCAAGGTTAGTATTATAGGTGAAGCAAACCTTTGCACCTTCTTTTGCAAAGCGCAGAGCAATTCCCTGTCCAATTCCAGAAGAACCTCCCGTTACTAAGGCAACTTTACCCAATAATCTTCCCTTTACACCTTCAACCTCTACAGGTTCAGGGGCTACTTTGGGTCTATCTGATGCCGTTCTAGAATCAGCCTTCTTTGGAGCAACTTTATGGCTTGCATATTTTCTACTTTTCTTCTTTGAAGATCTCGTGTCCTCCTCTTTCTCTGAAGTCATTTAAATCCTCCTTTAAAAGTGCATAAATCGCCTCCCAGTTTTGAAAATCCCCTTGGCAGAGGATAAACTACTCATCTCTTTTGCCGACAGTTATATAAAACTTTATCCCAAAATGGGAAAACACCTTAACCGTGTGGTTTGTTGATATAGTTTATTCTTCTTTTTCTTTTTTTTCTCTTGTTTTGTTTTTTTGTTTTGTTTCAAGAAAGCATAGCGCGTGTTAAGCGAATTGAACTAACTGATAATAAACAGAATTACAGATTTTTTTGAAATATTCCATACCAAAACTTCTCGTAGGATTCGGTACTGTCAGTTCTCTTTTCGATTTTGCCGCGAGGTTTGAAACCGGCGGAGACATGGAGATTTAGAAAGGTCTGCTTTTTCGCAATTGGATGTATACTACTCGGCATCGTGTGACCTTCCCAGTATCCGAAGCTGGTTGAATATAAGGTTCCTTGGGGTTTCAATATTCTGTAAATTTCTTTTAACGACTCAAGCTTGTGTTCGTCTGGGATTTGGTGCAGAGTCCAGTAGAAATCAACCACATCTATAATTTCGGAACGCATAGGTAGGTATGGTAGTGCAGCATTTATCAGGTGTACATTTAGCCTTTTATTCTTCGCTCTCTTTTTCGCGTATCTTAAAGAGTACTTATTCGGTTCGACTAAAATCGAAAGAAAGCCTTGTTCAGCAAGCCATAAGGCTTCGCGTCCGTGACCTCCACCTATGTCTGCAACATAACCTGTTTTTTCGGGATCATTTTCCTGAGCAATCTTTTTCGCCGCTTCACTTGGTTCCCATCTAACCCTTTTAAACCAAAACTCGGCGCCCTCTTGCTCCAAGTCACGGACGTAACTTAGTTTCATCTTATTCACATTAATTAAAATTGGGGGCTTACCATATTAGGGTTTTTATACACAACAGGCGTGGTTAATTCCAGCTCTGACCCTTATAAGTTCAGAGGGGCTGAGGTAAGCCATTTTATGATAAGTGCCATTTTGGATACTCGGAAAGATATCATACTTCTCAGAAAGAAATTGTTTGAGGGAAAGGAGGATGACAGATTTTTTAATAATCTCCTCTAATTTGACCTTTATTTTTTGCTTCTATTATGCTCTTACCTAGCTAAACTATACTACTGTAGCATATTTTAGCCCGTAAGACATTTTACTCAGAGGATGATTATATATTATTGGTATGATAAACCGATAGAACTGGCAAGTGGGGTAAAGAATATGAGTAGAAAGAAGGAAAATGTGCCAAAATCATGTTTAGATTGTGAGTTGTGTAGTATCGCATCTCTGGAATATCTTGAGCCCCGAACAAAAAACGTGAATAAAATATTAGTTTACGTTTGTACTGCAGGAGCTTGTAGTCCTACGAAAAGAAAAGGTAGTATAAAGATTCTACAGAAGATGAATGAAGGATATTCGGTGATAAGTTCAGAAGACTATTACAAAGTTAAAAAAAGAAAAAAAGGAAAAAAAGAATGAGAATGAGGCAAGAGTTTGGCTACGTGATTTACAGAAACAGATAGCGACAGTTAATTGTTTCCAATTTTTCTGGAGAATTTATCCACCGAACCATTTTCCGTTTTTCAAGTCTATGTAAGATGGTTATGATATTTTGTTTGTGTGTTGTTTGGTGTTTTTATGGTTCAGAAGCCGTTGGGTGTTCGAATATTGTCGGTTTCCATAATTTTTGTTTCAGCTGTGTTTTTGGTTCGGGGTTACCGGCTTTTTAGGACTTTTTCGCTCTCTTTTAATGTGTTTGTGCCTTTTCAGGGTGTTTCCCAGTTGTACTGGTTGTCTCTCGTGTTCGGTTCTTTTGCTGTTTTTGGTTTTTGTTCATGCACTCTAACTGGGGTTAGAATCCGTGTTCTCAATCATCGATTCCTTTTTCCCATGTTGGAGGTTTATCCTCCAGTTCTTTTTCGTTGATTAGTTCGGTTTGCTTGGGGAGTCTGGGGAGGTAGAACCAGAAGAATTCAGTCTGGTCTGGGTGGGCGTCGTCTGTGATTCTTTCTAGTGCTGCGTATCTTTTGCACTTTTCGCAGTAGGTGCATATTACGTCCTCTGTTTTGTAGTGGTATCCTTCGTCGTCATTGAGTTCCCACACTCTTTTTGACAGTTTGTCTACGTATCCTCGTTGGAGGTGTTCTCCGCACAGGCATAGCAGGAAGTGGATGCCGATTTTCTCTACTTCATCGATTATTTCCCGCGGTAAGTCTAGCTTTTTGACGAGTTCGTCGAACCTCTCTGAATTTAAGCATCCCTCCCACTCGAGTCTCTCGTATAAGTAGTCGTAAACCACTTCTTCAACGTAGTTGTACAGGCTTGTTGACTGCTTGTATTCTGATGGGGGTCCTAGTTCATCTAGGGAACCGTAATACTGGTTAATGAGTTTTATATCATCTTTTATTTTTGGTTGCTCTATCGGGTCTTCTGTCGGTGTCAGGTTGTCGGCCTGCACTGTTTCCGCCGCTTTTTCGGGGTTCAACTGCAGGAGCGCTCTGCCGGCAACTTCGCGTACCAGTTCTGATTCTTTGGGGTCGTTAAAAATCTCCTCTAGTGCTGGGAACGCTTCCCTGTCCCCGATTTTGCCTAAGGCGTAGGCGGCGAACTTCCGCGTCTTAGGATGTTCACTTTTCAGGAGTTCCGTGAGCGGTTTTACCGCTTGTTCCCCGATTCCTATGAGGGCGTCGGCTGCGGCTTTCATAAAGTAACGGGCGGACAAGCCTGTTTTTCCTCCGCATTCCTTCAGCTGCTTTATGAGTGTTGGAACCGCCGACGGGTCGCCGATAACTCCCAGTGTCTGGCAGGCGACAATAAACTCGGCTAAGAGGATACCCGGTTCATCGCTTATTATTCGAGGGTTTTCCAAAAAATCCGCCATGCGAAGCGCAACATCCCTCACAGTATACTGCTCCTTCATCGCTCTTTTCACAACAATAACATACACGCTGCAATAATATAAACACGCCGTAAACAGTCCATTTCACCCCTCTCAACAAAAAGGAAAAGAAGTTTTATTTATTTTTGAGGGTGCTGAAGGTGTGTTTTTTGGGTTTTCTGGTTTAGTTTAATATTTTATAGCTTGGTTTTGCGACAAGTCTATATGAGTTGATTATGATATTTTGTTTGTGTGTTGTGTGGTGGTTTTATGGTTCAGAAGCCGTTGGGTGTTCGAATATTGTCGGTTTCCATAATTTTTGTTTCAGCTGTGTTTTTGGTTCGGGGTTACCGGCTTTTTAGGACTTTTTCGCCTTCTTTTAATGTGTTTGTGCCTTTTCAGGGTGTTCCTCAGTTGTACTGGTTGTCTCTTGTGTTCGTTTCTTTTAGTGTTTTTGGATTTATTGTTGGTTTGGGATTGTGGGGTGTTAGGAGATGGGCGTACTATTTGACCCTTGGGGGTTCTGTTGTCCTTGTGGGTTTGGGTGTTATTCTCGTTGTTGGGGGGTTTGACGTTTTGTATTTTTTGGATGTTTTTTCAATCGGGTTACTTAGTGTTTATTCTTTGCTCATTTTTGGTATTGGAAGTTTTTTGGCTCCTCTGATGTTGGGAATTGGGCTTGTTTCAATTGTGGTTGGAGTGGCTGCACTAAAATATCTTACAGGGGAAGCAGTGTATAGTTTTTCCTAACCAAGATGGGGCTCAAATTTCAGCATTTTTATGGGTAGTTTTTGAGTGGAAAAAGGTTCCAAAAAGTTTGGGTGTTGAAGGTTTAAATATTAGTGATTTTTCTAATTGTTACTTACAATTGTCTTAATCGAGTTTTTTTGAATATTAATTGAGGTGGAATCGTTGAAGGCGCTTCTTTGGGATGGTAGACCCTTCCCTGAGGGATTTCATTTAGGAGATGTTAAAAAGCCAGTACCTAAAAAGGACTGGGTTTCGGTCAAAACTAAATTGTGTGGTATATGCGGCTCGGATATTGGAGTTATCAATGGGAGAATGCCCCTCCTGGCTGATTTTCTCGTTAAACCAACCGTTTTTGGTCATGAGGCGGTCGGGGTTATCGATGAGCTCGGCGACGGCGTTGTAGGCTTTGAGGTTGGGGACAGAGTGGTTTGCGAGGGACTGGGTGGGTGTGTCGAGTTGGGTGTGAAGCCCTGCAGGATGTGCCAATTGGGACGCTACAATCTCTGCTTGAATATCGCTCAGGCGGGCAGCGGTGTGGGAGCTAGTCAGGTGAATGGTGGAGGATTCGCGGAGTGTTTCTTGGCTCACAAGTCGAAGGTTTACAAGGTTCCCGATAACGTTACGGATGAGAAGGCTGTATTAATAGAGCCCTTAGCGGTGGCGGTTCATTCCTGTTTTGTGGGTAATCCTTCAGGAAAAAGCATAGCCATAATCGGCGCTGGCGTCATTGGGTTGCAGCTTATTCAGGTTTCTAAGGCGATGGGGGCAGAGAAAATCTTTGTTATAAGCAAGTATAATTTTCAAGCCAAACTAGCTGAGCAGCTGGGTGCGGATAAGGTATATTGCTTGGAAAGAGGCCAGATTCCGGTTTTGGAGATTGCTATGGAAGTCAGTGAAGGTGTGGATCAGTGTTATGAAGCCGTGGGAAGCGAGCAAACTCTCCGAGATGCTATTGCTGTGACGAGGCGGGGCGGAGACATTATATTCGTAGGTTTGATGGAGGAAGCTAAAATTGGTTTTGTTATGTTTAGCGCGAAAGAACTCAAAATGTATGGCACCTGGTACTATGCGGTTGAGCCTCAGATTATGAGAACCTCATTCGAGGCTGCACTGAAGCTTACGGAAAAGGGAAAAGTGAACAATAAGCCTTTACTCACAAGAACCTATAATCTAGATGAATGGAAAGAGGCTTTTGAAGCACAGATGGACAAGAAAAAGTATGACTCAACAAAAATAGCTTTCAGATACGACTGATCCTTCTACTTTTTTATTTTAAACAATTTTTCTCGATTTTTCGGCGATTCGGATTTATTGGGTCTTATTAGGTTTGTAGGATGTGCCGCCGAAAGATAACTTTTTTATACCTTCTTTCAAACCCGGAACAATTCATTTTGAGCCGCCTCTAAATTCCTTTCCGAAAGGTAAATAAAAGCCAATGTGCAAATCAAGCAATAGGTTATTACACTGTTGGAGATTTGGTTTTGATGAGCAGGGATGATTACGAACCACCTTTAGAATTTTCGCAGAAGATAAAAAAGTTGAAAAAAAAAGAGGTGGTTGAGGGCTCCCAAGAAAAGCCTGAAGACCATAAGAAACGTCTTCTTATACTGGTAAGATCTGGAGTCTTTCATTTTCTTGACGAGTTGGTGAGGGAACAAAAAAATCTTGGAATAACCGATGATGAGATAAAAGAAAATGTTTTTGTGGGAATAGAGATGAGAAAAAATATGATACATGAGATTCACAATCCTAATCCCATTTTTGAAAAAGCAGTTGAAGAATATAATAAATTGGAGGAGAGATTAGAACAACTCTCACCCCAAGAAATATTGGAAGAAACCCAGAACATTATCAAAAAATTAAGTCCGTAGTCAAAATGAGATAAATCAATGCGACCAGCAATTAATTTTTTTAACGGCTAAAAATGTAACAATAATTTATCAGTAAATACCAAAAAAAGATAGATATTAAACTTTTAATTAAGAACTTTTTATTCTGCATAACTTGTTTTACTTTTTTGCCAATTTACTTTTTCATGTGAATTAGTTTTTATTAAACCAATGAAACTCTGCATTTTACTCATGGTGACATTATGAAGCGCCCAAAAATCATCAGAGTATATTGCTGAAAGTTCTTGAAACAATGGTGTAAAAATAAATTTAAATTAGAGAAGGGGGAATATTATATAAAACTTAATTTCAAAATTGAGATATTTAATCGGAACCTATTGTCGGGGATAATCAGTGAGAAGAAGGCGCTATTATGGACATGGGAAATCTTGGTGAGCGAAAAAAGCAATTGCGACATCCACGAGATGATGAGATAGTTAATTATGATGGAGATATCTTAGACGCGCTTGAAAAGTTGAGTAAAGGAAAAACGGTTTTTGTTTGTTCAAAGAAATTATCAATTTTGATGAGGAGATACGGTGGAGCCGCCTGCGTCAGAATCATTAGGTGGAAGGGAAAATCGATTTTTCGCGTAGACCCCCTAACCGAAAGTTGATGCCATGATAGATCGCTCTTGCAGACCTAAGTGGGATCTGCCTCTCCACGGGCTTTCGACCGATGGCCCTCCTAAATCTTGAAAGAATGCTTCTTGAAGTATAAATCTGTAGGAGTTTATTCCTTCCGTTAACGAATGAAACTTCCGAGGCTTTGGGACAAAAGTTGTGCGTCTTTCTTAAGTTCCCTTTGCTAGAACTTTGGAATGTTCCGTTCTAGCTGGGTGAAGCCTACACCCTCTATCCCGTCCGCGAAAGCTTCCGGGAATGCCTTCTATAACTCTTAGCCGTCAAATCCTTTTTAAGCCTAATTGGGATAAATCATTCTTTTAAACGTACTGGGGGGGTCTCTTTCTGTGGGAGTTGCTGTTGTTTCTTTTTCCTTTAGGCTTGATGTTTGGCGTGTTCATCGTGCATTGTAGAGTAGAGAACATAAAAATAAAATTAGGGGGTAGAGCTTATATGGAGAATATGCCAAGTCTTTTAAGTGGCGTTGTTTAAGCCCCCGGCGGCGAACAAGTCCTTTGAGAAAGAGTGAAACTAATTTCGTCCAAGCCAACTTCCGATAATGTTAAAAAAGGTGATTTGCTATTTCGAATTCAGTTGTTTAGTGTTTTTAGGAGGTATTTGTTTGTCTGAGAGATATCTTAGTCCACCTGAAAGTAAGGATATGAAATCTTTTGAGGCTATGGTAGCGAATAGTGGGGAAGACTTGCAGGATGCTGCGAGAAGTGCTGCGGATGCAGTTAGCTCGCGCCTTAAGGTTGGCGATTATAAGGG
This sequence comes from Candidatus Freyarchaeota archaeon, assembly GCA_030587365.1. Lineage (GTDB taxonomy): Archaea > Asgardarchaeota > Jordiarchaeia > Jordiarchaeales > Jordiarchaeaceae > Jordiarchaeum. Next base: position 73,104 of record JAUQZE010000015.1, read on the forward strand.
AGCCTCAGAATACGTTTTTGATATGGTTGTACAATCAATAATGATAAACCTGCGAGAGCCGCCTCGGAAAGCTATAGAATTTCTTAAGAGGAAAAGTGATCAATATGCCGAACTCTTGAAGAATCCGATTTTTAAGGTAAGTGAAAAGCTACTTGAATCCTTTGAAAAGGGAGACAGGCAGAAGTTTGCTGAGGCTATGCGGACTACAGAGGATTCGGTTATTGGAAAAACTTCCATAGAGTTTAGATACTCTATACTAAACGATTTGCACAGTGCTTTCTATAAATATAATAAACTGAAGTAGATAATCAAATTGGTTCCTTTTTGAAAATTTTTCATAGTGAATCCGACGGAGTACTCTTGACGGTATAAGAGCTGATAGATTGGCAATTATTAGGGATTGAGTAATCTGAGAATGTTTTGACTTAGGATGAGTTGCTTATCCTCATCACTTATTTCTAAATTACGAATTCTGTTGAGTTCGTCAACGGGGTTTCCAAAAGGAATGAAGGGCATATCACTCCCAAAGATAATACGTTCACTGCCCAGGGTTTTTATTGCAATCATAATCTTGTTTGCAGGTCCGCCGGATGTGTCTAAGCAAACATTATCATATTCCTTTGCTAACTGTAATGCTTCTTTCTCAAAGGTTCCCCCGAGATGCGCAACTACCAGTTTCAATGCCGGAAAACGATCGATAATTTCTCGGTAGTATAAAGGATTGGAATTATCTGTGTCTCCCTTCCATATTTTCCCAGAGTGCACGAGAACCGGAATCTTGAGTTTTTCAGCCTTCTCCCAGATGTGCATCGCTTCATTGGGCCAGAAGTTTTGGTGCACTGCGTGTAGCTTTAAGCCCTTAAAGCCGTATTTTATACAGTTTTCCAAGATTTGATCCGCTTTTGGATTATGGGGATCCACGCAGCAAAATCCTATAAAGTGTTTTGGGAACAGGTCTATAAGGCTCTTCACAACTATTGTTACATAAGGAAAAAATGCGGATACCACGGCACTGTTAATTCCATTCTTGAACATTCGTTCCAGTAGATAGTTTCCGAGTCTTTTAATACCAAGTTTGTTTCTCATATATTTTAAGGCGGTGTAAGCCAGTACCCCTTCCAGGTTTCCTCTATACCCAAGTCCATTAGTTGCGGTTCTATTAAAATAAGGATGGGTATGCGCGTCTATTATCATAAAATCAACCATCAATATCTATCTTTACCCAAGAATAGAAGCGTCTGAATTCTTAAATTTTTGTAAGTTATAAATTTAAGCATCCAAATCCTAGCCTTTACTAAGGATAACTTGACGACAAGAGTTAAGCTCCTAAAAATATAAAAAAGGACAGTAAGAAATACTAAGAATAGTTGATTCTGGAATAATCAATCCTAAATTCGGTGAACTCTTTGAGCTTCTCGGAAGTAAGGAAAGTTAAGTTGAGCAAGGATGTTTTAGAAATTCTTTTTGCGCCCATAAGCACAAAGGCAGTCCAGAAACTAGTAATGGGTTGGGGATTCGGACTGGTTGGAGAGTTAGAGAAAGAGGAGATTATAGGCGTCTTAGATGGAAAAGAATTGATTCTCCCAAAGTTTTTCGACCTCTTGCTTCTTTATGATATGAACACGGTTTTTAAAGTTAACATGTGGCATGTTTTCAATTATTCTAAAACTATTGCAGATATAAATGTCAATGGTTTTGAGAATGTTCTCAATCAAATGTTGAAAAAAAATGAGTCGAAATCATCTTTCAAGGTTTTTGAAATTTCTAAGGGTAAGGAGTATTATATAGTATATTCTTATGAGGAGGAGCCGCTCTTAGTGGAACAATTGGATTTTGATTATAGAGTGATAAATCCCGTATCCCACGTAAGATGTATCCTAAACTCGGAAAAACAGACGCTGCTAATAGGCGGAGATTCAAAGAAAAAAGTTGAAGAATTTAAAAAAATCCTACAAAAAGCACTATCCGCAAAATTTTCTCCTATTACTATTCCCCCTTACATTCTGCAAGAAATTATGAAAAATGAAACAGTAGAAAGGGCAGCGTTCGCAGGCGACCCACAATTAAGTGGGGTAAAGGGAATACGGAAAATCACTCTAGAGGGAGATAACATCTTCAGCGCAATTGAGGGGTTAAAAGCAAGACAGGCGATAGATTTCAGAAGAGTCGGACCACTGATTGAAGCCGAAACACCAAAGGTATACATCTCTACCGAAGGAAAAATAATTCTGAAGGATCAGAAAACCAAAGACAAAATCCTAAAGAAAATAAAAGAACCACAAGAGTAGAAAACAGCCCCTTAACTACTAGTATAATAACTCCAAAAAATTAGAAATCTTTTTACTATGCGTCTTTTGAAGAAAAACTAGTTTTAGGAAGTTTTATATATCAGAAACTATGGAATTTGAAGAGAACCTGCTAAATGCTGATTTAATGGGAGGACGTGCGAGTAAGTGACATTCACCGAAGGAGCCACAACTAGGGTTGACTATTTTTAAAGACAACTCATCTAAAGCACTGCTAGTGATAGGCATCTTTGGCTTGGCATTCTGGAATCTGAGTTATAAGTGGGCAGCTGTCGCTCCATCGGCACCAACTGATGCTGCTTTGAATCAAGTAAGAGCAATAGTAAGTCAATGGTTCCTGGCGTCAGTCAGTTGGCTTGCAATACTGGTTGGAGGAATTTTGTTCTTAACTCTGCTCTATGACCTCGCTCGCCAAAAAATCTACCAAAGCTTAATCATTCAATTCCCGTCCCTTTTCTTACTTGACGCCTTGGCACCATTAAATCGCCAGTTAAATTTGAGATGAATTTGCAATGACAAACATCCGAAGTTATATTGAAGTCACAAAACCAAGGACTGTTCTCGCCCTTGTTTTCACATCGTTTGCGGCTATGATAGTTGCTTCGCGTTTGAATACGATCCACTTAACCATTGAAATGTGGCTCTTAGCCCTTATTGCTATCACTGCAGGTTGCGCGGGATGCAATGCGGTAACGTGTTATTTAGACCGTGACATCGACGCCATTATGACGAGAACGCGCAACAGACCATTGCCTTCGGGAAGAATCAACCCGCCGCAGAAGGCGTTAATTTTTGGTCTGATTTTGATTACGCTGTCTCTTCTGTTACCTCTGATCCGAAACCTATTGTCTTTCATTTTTATGGCGCTTGGAGTTTTTGACAATGTAATCATTTACAGCTTGATTTCGAAGAGGAGAACCCCCATAAACATAATTTTAGGCGGAATCAGCGGCGGCCTGCCCGCAGCCTTCGGCTGGGTTTTTGTCACGAACAGCATAAGCTGGACTATGATTGTTATGGTGGCTCTGGTTATGCTATGGATACCAAATCACTTCTGGAGCTTGGCAGTTCGATGCAAAGAAGATTATGAGAAAGCAAATGTTCCGATGCTACCAGTTGTTGTTGAAGAGAAAAAGGCGCTCAGAATCATCGTTTCCACATCAGTTCTACTGGTGGCATTTTCAATACTGCCCTTCTACCTGGACACGTTCAAGCTCATCTACTTAGCAACTGCAAGCGTTCTTGGAGGCGCAATGTTACTACTAAATCTTTGGCTTTTCTTAAAACCAACTAAAAGGAATGCATGGATTGTTTACAAGTTTTCGAGTCCTTACTTAGTCATAATATTCTCGGCGATGATTATTGATGTACTCCTATTATAAGCATTCAAAAAAGGTCCCTCCCTTAAGTGACTCGATGCTAACCCGGTTTTTTCAACCATTTAGGGCACTCTTCACACATCCGAGCATCTCATACCCCTAAAATGCAACTTATGCTGTGCAAACCCCCCAATTTTGAAAAAAAACTTTTCAGAGCCGCCACCCATAATTTAAACAGATGAAAATTAAAGAGATGACTTTCTAATTGAATCGAAAAAGCCTCCAAATGAGATTAAAAATAATAGAAAAAAAATGTGCGGATTGTAAAATTTGCGAATTAATATGCGCTTTGCATCACTTTAAGGTTAACAACCCAAAGAAATCAAGAATAAGGGTGCAAACACTTTTCCCGGAACCAGGAATCAACAAACCAGTTGTTTGTAGACAGTGCGAAAATCCAGCCTGTATGGAGGCTTGTCCTGAGGGAGCTATTACGATTGAGGGTGGAATAGTAAAACTCGACGAGGAAAAATGCACTGGATGCAGAGCGTGTGTTGAGTCGTGTCCCTTTGGAGCCCTTTTCATACACCCAGACATTCCATACCCGTTAAAATGCGACCTGTGCAGCAAGGGAGAGCCACAGTGTGTTTCATGGTGTCCCAAAGAAGCAATAGTATTTGTTCCCAAGGAGAAAATAAGGAGAAAAAGTGGCGACCGGCAGTCCGAAGATTATGAAGGGGAGGCTTTGGATTGAAAGGCGGGTATATGGGCAGTACTTTGAGGATAGATTTGTCCAAGAATAAAATTTCTGAGGAGAAACCGGAGAAGAGCTGGGCGGTTAAGTATGTGGGTGGTAGAGGTTGGGGTGCTAGAAAAGTTTGGGAAGAGGTTGGTGTTAACGTTGACCCTTTGGGCCCAGATAATCTAGTCTTTTTCGGTTCTGGTCCTCTTACTGGTCTCCTGGTTCCTTCTGCGGGAAAAATGTCTATAGTTTCTATTTCGCCGGCTACGGGAATCTATGCGGATAGCAATGTGGGGGGTGCTTTTGGCGCGGAACTCAAACAGGCTGGTTACGATGCTATTGCATTAAGGGGGGTTTCCAAAAAACCCGTATACATTATGATTGATGACGGCGATGTGGAGCTCAGAGAAGCGAAAGAATACTGGGGAGCGGGTGCTCTTGTTACCGAAGAACAGCTAAAGAAGGATATAGGGGATAACAATATACATGTTCTTGCCATTGGCCCGGCGGGAGAAAATCTGGTTAAGTTTGCCTGTATGACTTCGGATTATGGGAGAAACGCTGGGCGAACTGGAATGGGAGCGATTATGGGCTCCAAAAAAGTGAAGGCCATTGTGGTTAGGGGATTCAAGGATATACCAATCGCGGATGTGGACAGGTTTATGGATATAGCCTACGAGTCGTACAGATTAATTTCCGAGAACGAGATCCTAGATATTTGGCAGAGGCAGGGAACGCTGCAAGTTATCGATTGGGCTAATGAGAGAGGCGTCCTACCTACAAAGAACTTTCAGGAAACCGTATTCGAACAAGCTGAGGAAATAGGCGGAGATAAAATGGAAGAAGTGAAAACTACGAGTAGAGCGTGTTTCGCTTGTCCTATGACCTGTGGAAACTACTGCGTAATAAGGGAGGGGGATACGAAGGTGGTGGTTGAGGGACCAGAATATGAGACCGCCGCAATGCTGGGCTCAGCCTGCGGAATCAGAGACCTAAAAACGATAATCAAAGCCAATAATCTCTGCGACGACTTGGGAATCGACACAATATCGTCTGGAAATTTGATAGGCTTACTGATGGAAGCATACGAGAAGGGAATCATAACCAAAGACGAAACTGGGGGAATAGAACTAAAATTCGGAAACGGCGAAGCGGTGCTAAAAATGCTCGAAATGATTGCTAAAAGGGAGGGAATAGGAGGCATAGTTGCTGAAGGGGTAAAGGCGGTAACGGAAAAGTGGAAAGAAATGAAACCCTTTGCTATGCAGACTAAGGGACTTGAACAAAGTGCGTATGATACCAGAGCTTCACCGGGAATGGCGCTCGCCTATGCTACATGTGATGTGGGAGCGCACCACTCTAGGGCATGGGTGATTTCCAAGGATTTGGAGATGCGGGATAAGTGGACGGCGGAAGATAGGGCAAAGTTGGTGATTTATCACCAGCACGTAAGACCCCTGTTCGACTGTTTGGGGGTCTGCAGACTGGAGTGGATAGAGCTATCCATAGATGAGAATATATACGCAGATTTTTACACCTCGATAACCGGTATCAAAACCACCCTGAAGGAATTACTTGAACGTTCTGAAGCTATCTACAACCTCACACGAGCTATCAACGTGGTTAGAGGGATTTCAAGAGCGGACGATTATCCTCCCGAAAGAGTTTTCTGCGATCCAATACCCAGCGGTCCGTTGAGAGGAAGGCTGCTTCAAAGGGAAGAATACGACCGGCTTCTAGACACTTATTACAGGCTGCGGGGATGGAGCGATAAAGGAATACCAACCAAAGAAACTCTGAAAAGACTGGGACTTAAAGAAGTTGCTCTGGAGCTGGAAAAGAGCAGAAAACTCAAGAGAAAATATAAATAATTAATTTACAAGAGCTTTAGCTCCGGAGGTTTTATTTTGCCTAATACAAAAAAGAAGATGCGAAAGAAAACAAGAAGAGTTGAAGGAGTTAAGGGTGATTCAGAAGAATTACTAAAAGAAGAGGATCTACTAGAATATTTGGAGTTAGAGGAGTTAGAATATTGGTAAATAAATGAGGGAATGAGAATCTTAAAGGTATATACAGCACCATCTAAAAAGTCTAGAATGGAAGTTTTAATTATTTTTCAAAAATTTTGGATTCTTAAGTTAGCCGTTTTTTGGTTTGTATATATTGATTATAATAAGCAATTTTTGTTGAAAGTTAATGTTTTTTGAGAGTGTCGTTGGGGGCAACGTTTGTTAAAACAATAAGTTTTTATGATTCTGTTATACTTCTTTTACTTGAAAGCGATTGAGAATTTTGTAGGTGTTTACTTTTGAAAAGCGAATATGTTGAGAATTCGGCTGAAGTAAAAACTACTAGTGAGAACGCTTTTGCTATGCTTGAAATTCTTGTTGGTGACGGCAAAACAGGTATGTCTATCTACACTGCTGGCGGCGGGAAGGTTAATGATGTTGATATGTCAACGGGCTTGGTTTTTGCACTTGAGCAGTCTATTAGAGAGCATTCCGGTACCGCCAAGGACGTGTTTTTCGGCGGAATTAATTCTACTGGGGGAATTGGCTGGTGTGTTAAAGAGTTTGAGATTGCAGGGAAGACTCGAGAGTTGTACATTGGAGCGGCGCTGACCCCTGGTTATTCTTATTCTCTAGACATTGATACTCTAGAGCAGAAAAATAAGGGTAAAAGAGAATTCTTTGTGTTTCTTAAGGATTTTCTAATGCCGAGTATTTTTAGACACTTGAACGCTTGTATTGCGAAATTGGGGGAAAGTGGAGGGGAGGCAACCTTAGATGCACTGTTAAGAACCGGCGTCTCCGCTTTTAAGCGTGGGGAGGTTAATCAGATAGTAAAATCTTCCGCTGATTTGGGCGATTCTTGGAAAGTTTTTTCTGAGGCTTGTATCATGGCAGTTAGGGAACATGGTACAATTCTAAGGGCTATTTCTGTGGATAAGAAAGGATTCGTTGAGAGTAAACGTGTTTGTTCCGAAATGATCTCTGAATATTTGGAAAGTGTGTACGAGACTCAGAATATCAAGTTAGGAGAAGCTGAATGGAGCATTCAGAGGATATTGGGGCCGCTTAAAAGTGGTGTCGATAAGACTTTTGATTCTTGGATTAAGCACGTCTCCTTTACGACGGCTGAGAGCCTATTCCGGATTAATCCCTCATGTCTACTTCTTCTTGGTGATCAAAAAAACTATTTTAACCTGTGCGATAATGCATTAAAAGAAAAGCTTAGGGAGTGGGGTACAAAAAGGAAAGACTTCTTGGTTAGAATGAGGTACGGATCGGAGCTTCTTTACAGTGTGGGCGCTAAATTCGGGTCGATGTCTTTTGATGAAATTTCCCAGAGAAAGGAAGAGATACTGGACTTTCTTGCTGTGAGTATGCTGGACAAAATTTATGAAGGGTTTCCGCTCACGACTCTAACCTACGATCCTAAAAAGAAAACGGTTTTAAGAGATGAGATGTTTGAGGTTATAAATGAGGTTATCCCAGCGGTTGAGCAGGATGTTTTAATTGAGCTCTTTGAAAAAATAAAGGGTGAAGTTTTCAATTTAGAAAAGTTTACAAAAGATGTGTTTAGTAGACAGAAAACCGAAACTATGAGAAAAAAGATGGATGATTGGATTAATAAGCTTTACAAGACTCTTCAGGAAAGACTTTATGGGACGAACCTGGTGTTTTCATTATTTACAGAGCCTTTAGAACAATTCAGAACGAGGATTGCGGATTTTATTAACGAGAGAGCTGTGATGTGCCTAAAAGGTGATGCAGCCTCAGCTATAATATTAGCTTTAAAACATCTTGAACCGGAGCTAAAAGACCCTGCTGCTGCTGTGTATTTAAGTTTTCTAAAGGAGTTAGTCAAAGGGTTTGTGGGTAAAGAGATGAACGCAATTTATCCTACGTTAGGATATCTTCTAAAAGAGGCAAAGATTTTGGATAAACTAGACAACGCCTTTAAAGTAATCCTGAAAGACACGGGATACGAGAATGAAAAGATTCTCGAAAATGTTAGCAACGAAATTAAAAGAGTAAGCGAAAAGGAAATCGCATTGAATAGCAACGTAGAAAAAGCCATTGAAGCGAGGTCAATCTTACAAGAAGCGATAAGAAAAATGCTATCCGGGAGTGAGGGGTTAGAGGGAATTATTTTGGGTGATGAAGTTTGAGAATACCAGTACCTGCAGTCGAACTGTATAAAAACTATCAGAAAATTATCGGAGAAATAAATTCAACTTGGGCCGCCTTTAACCTAATTGAAGCCCTGGTAAGAGAAATGCAAAGTATTACCGTGATGAGTTCCAAGGCGCTGGGAAATGAAGTCACAAGAATTTACAATGAATTAATCAGCAACTTAGGTTCTATCAAAAAGTCTCAAGATCCCAAGGAATCGAAGAAAACCCTAAGCAGGCTGGAAAAACTTGAAAAGAAGTTTGATATTGAAAAAAATTCTTTTGATTCCATAAGCAAATTAAAAAAGTACCTTGAGCAGAGAAGGGACTGGATCTGGAACAAGGTTATTGGTGAAGAGCAAAAAAAGGCAACTTACAATTTTAGTGAAACCATCGCTAATTTTAGACTAATCCCACCAGTTAGTGTAATACGGGGTATGGGTGTCGAGGATGCTTACCAAAGTATTTGTGATATAGTCAAGAGTGAAAAAGAAACAATGGAGACAATTATTGAGTTCATAATAGATGAAAGACCAGAAATCGAAGACCGGTTGAAGGAATTAGGGAATCAGCTAGAGGTATTCCGCGAACTTGCACAAAAATTGGAAAAGGTTGCCAAGAATCATAAAAAATTTGAAAAAATTCTTGAAACCCCACACCCTCTTTTTCAAGAAGAGAAAGTAATACTGGAGGAGATTTGTCAGGAGTTTTCCTTTGACCCATTCTTCAAGAGCTCTAACGATTTGATGGAAACTTATTTAGACCTAGCCTTCTGGGATTACGATGAAATTCCAGCAGTTAAAAGACTGGTAAACGACTTTGTGAAACAGTCTTTTGGAAAGAAAATCCCCTCAAAGACTATGGTTGATAAACTCAGAGAGGCTCTAAAGAAAAGTGAGGAGCAACTCGATATCGAAAGTGCTGCGAAGAGGATTTTGGAGGAGTACGTAGCTAAATTTAACCTATTTTGGCAGGTACAGATGATGAGCGTAGAATTAGCGGTACTCGCGCCGAGCGTCTGGAAGAAGTACAAAAATAGGAATGATAGGGTAAATGAATACGAGGGGATGAAACTAGACCTCAATAATATCGAAAAAGACCTTCCACAATTTGCTATGGAGGACAGAGTACCTGTAATGGAATTGGGGACAATCAGTAAGATATTTTTTGGAGACAAAATTGAGTCAATTGCCGAGTGTTTCGGAGAGGAAGTTTCCTTGAAAATTATTGAAAAAGAAAATGATAATGTTGACTTGAAATTTGCAATTCCCGGGCTTGAAAATTTGACCTCCAATTCAACATCCATCAGATCATGGGTGAGAGCCTATACTTGGAAAAAGTTGTTCGAAGAAAAAAAGGGAAAATACGTTGCTTATCAAAAGATATTAGGCTTATACGGTTTAGAGGCCGAAGAGGAGTTCAAGAGATTTCTAGATTATCTGAAAGAAGTTATTCGAGAAGGAAAGTAAAGTAATTAGGTTAATTTTAAACCCAATATTTTTCTCAGAATTTTTTCCAGCTCTTTTCTGCCAGTGACTCCCACAATTTCACCAATTTTTCTTTTCTCATCTATGATGTATACGGTAGGCAGTTTTTTGATTCGGTTCTTGAAAGTTTCTCTTATTTTACCAGTGAATTTCATTCTTACAATGGAATCTTCTTCGCAAACTTGCAGGTCGTCAACCGTCTCCTTTAAATCCTTTTCAAATTCTTCGCAGTGGGGGGCGCCCGATGTGAAGAATAGGAAGACTAGTTTTCTATTAATTTTGTCAAAGCTGAGAAGGTTGTATATACACTCCCTACAGATATCCTCGGGATTAAAGAGACTAGTCGCTAATTTGTATAATTCACTAAACATTTCTTCAAAAACTAGTTTTCCTTTCACCTTAATCGGTAAACCCGTTGAGCCGCAACAGATACGCCCAGAACTGTCGGCGTAGACAACATCAAGGCACACAGCTTCTTCTTTTATAGGCAAATCGGTTTCAAAATTGATAGGTATAAAAAGGGATAAGGGGTGAAGTTCATCCCTCCCCAGACAGAAATATTCTTCCTTGTCCTTAAGTAGACAGGGACAGATTGGAAAAATCCTCTTGACAAAATTTTCTTCACCCATAGATGCGGCCCCGTTATGGTTTAGAGAGCTCTCTTCTTTATGGAATTCTTGAAGAGATTAAATATAAAAAATTTCTGGAAAACCCGCCCCCCAAAATATGATGCCATTAATTAACAGGGAATTAGAAATTTCCAATTTCGGTGAACTAATTGTTTATTAAAAAAGTTCAAAAATATTTTTAAAATATTAAATAAAGAAAAACCAAAAAGGTAATTAGAACTGAAAACAACATAGCTTATAAGAATTTGAATTAGAGTGTGAAAACTTGTCGGAAAAAGCAAGTGATCAACTAATAAAATTCCTCGCAAAAAAAGGCGACTACTACGTGGAACTCGCCCAACAACACCTTCACGATAATGAACCCAAGAAAGCAAAGGAACTGCTCGAGGGAGCGATTGGCTACTACACCAAAGCAGGTCTAAAAGAAAAGATCGAAGAAACACGCAAAAGAATAGAAGCCATAAGCAAATAATACCCAATGCAAAGCTGACTTCTCATCCACCTAAACGCTCAGATTCAGAAGCATCAGCACTATCAATAAAAACCATCATTCATTTAAAATAGAAAGAAAATTATCATTCGAACCCGATACCATCGATTTTAGTTCCACATTTGGGGCACTTTGAATTTTTAATTTTGTTCTCCAGAATACTGAATCCGTATCTGCGAATCAACATTTCCCCACACTTGTAACAGTAAGTGTTTCCGCCTTTCTCACCGGGCACATTGCCTTCGTAGACGTATCTTAAACCTTCTTTCAATCCAATCTCTCGCGCCTTTCGCAGGGTTTCTGGTGGTGTTGGTGGTTTTCTCATTTTATAAGCGGGATAGAACGCGGTTACATGCCAGGGTATCTCTTCCCCCACACTTTTAATAAACCGCGCTACTTGCCTCAGCTCCTCCTCCGAGTCGTTCAAGTCAGGAATTATGAGAGTCGCTATCTCTATCCAGATTCCCAACTCCTTATGCAGCTTAATCGACTCTAGCACAGGCTCCAATCTAGCCCCACATGTTTTGCGGTAGAACTCCTCGGTGAAGCCCTTTAGGTCAATGTTTGCGGCGTCCAAGTACGGGGCGATGGTTCTCAGAGGCTCCTCGTTAATGTAACCATTTGTGACAAAGATGTTTTTAAGACCCTCTTTTTTCGCAAGTTTGGCTACCTCGTAGGCGTATTCGAAGAATATTGTTGGTTCGGTATAAGTATATGAAATACTCTTGCACCGCAATGCCACGGCGTCGCTCACAATCTCCCTTGGAGTAAGGGTCTCTCCCATTATAGCATGCCTATCTCTGGGCATCTGAGAAATCTCATAATTTTGACAGTGTTCACACCTAAAGTTGCATCCAGGTGTCGCAAAAGAGTAAGTATCAGTTCCAGGAAGGAAATGGTAGAGCGGCTTCTTCTCGACCGGATCTATATTTATGGAAACCACCTTTCCGTACACCAGCGAGTACAATGTGCCTTCCCTGTTTTCCCTTACTGCGCAAATCCCGGTCTTTCCATCCGCTATAACACACTCGTGCCGACAAAGGTAACACTGCACCTTATTATCATCCAATTTTTTATAAAACATAGCCTCTATTGTATCAACCCCGTCCAATTGTATTTTACCTATTATATTAAGTTTAGCTTATCTTAAATATTTTCGAATCATGGTTCGCAGAGTCCCACATTTATCCTAAACAAGTTATGGAATAAAAATATGATGAGCAAAAGGTTAAATTCTAGGACGAATTTGTTCTCAAAAAAAGAAAATTTGGTAAAGGTGAGGCCTTTGGAGGCCGGCATGAACCTGGAGGCGTTCTTTAGTCCGAAATCTGTGGCTATAATAGGCGCCAGCGAAAAACTTCGATTCGGATACTTTGTGACAAAGAGTATTCTTTCTCGTACCGATATAAGAGTTTACCCGGTTCACATTCAAGCTGATAAAATAATGGGTGTAAAGGCGTACAAATCTGTAAATGATATACCCAACAGTGTGGATTTAGCGATTTTTCTTGTCCCAAGTGAGGCCGCACCGAATGCGATGAAAGAATGTGCTGAGAAGGGAATAAAACACGTGATTGTTCTTTCCGCAGGCTTCGCCGAAGTGGACGAGGTTGGTGCACGGAGGCAGGAGGAAATAGTAGAAATAGCCAAAAAGAATGGAATGCGCATTATTGGTCCTAATTGCATGGGTGTAACCAATCTGTCAAACAGGTTTACCACCGCAGAGGTCATTGTAGATAGCCTAACGGAGGGAAACGTGGCCTTTATCGCTCAGTCGGGAATATTCGGATCAGTGATAGTAGACTGGGCTGCCGCCAATAAGTTTGGATTAAGCAAGGTTATAACACTAGGAAACAAGTGTGATGTTGACGAAATAGATGTGTTAAACTATTTGGAAACAGACGAAAAAACAAAGGTCATTTGTCTGTACTTGGAGGGAATCAAAAAGGGCAGAGGAGGAGAATTTATTGAAACCTTCAAACGCGTAACCAGCAAAAAACCGGTTCTGGTTCTCAAGAGTGGAAGAACCGAAGCAGGTGCCAGTGCGGTAAAGAGCCACACGGGAAGCCTCGCTGGTGATGATAGAATATTTGACGCGGTTCTCAAACAGACTGGGGCAATAAGAGTTGACAGTGTCGAAGAACTTCTGGACTTCGCAAAAGTTCTCGCAACCCAGCCCCTTCCAGAAGCGGAGGGAGTTGCAATCATAACGAATTCAGGTTCACTAGCAGCTTTGACCTGCGACGAACTCGAAAAACGAGGCATGAAACTAGCCAAGTTTGAACCCCAAACAGTAGAGAAGATGAAAAAAGTTGCACCCTACTGGACCTCTATTAAAAATCCTGTGGACATCGGACCAGCCATGTTGCAGGTTGGACATCAGATACTGGAATGGGTTCTTGAGGACAAAAACGTGGGATGCTTGCTTGTAATATCCTCACCGCCTGGGATGTTGGTTAAGCCTAATGCTATGGGTTTTGACTTGGTTCCCTTTTACAAGGTTTACAGAGAAATAATGGACAAGCATCGTGAAAAATCAATCATACTTTCAAGTTTTGGGGATGATGACGTAGTTAGGATGGCTAGGGAAGTCTTCGACCAGTCGGGAATACCGTTAATCAATTCTGTTCAAAACGCAGCGAAGGCTATCGCAACTCTCTACCGATACAAAAAATACATGGAAAGGAAATAATAATTAAGGAAGTTAATCACTAATAGTCTATAGTTTGAATATATTTCAAAAATAAAATTTAGTTTGTGGGAGAGTTAGTTTTGTATGGTTAGTAAAGCCCTCGTTATGGGTCCCAACGATAATGTGGCAACCGTTATTGAAGATGTCGAACCGGGAACAAGTGTCCCCGTAACCGTAGAAGGGAAAACGAGGAATATTAAGGTGAAACAGAGAATTCCTTTCGGCCATAAGTTTGCAGTATCCAAAATATCGAAAGGAGACAAAGTAATCAAATATGGTGAAGTCATAGGGTTAGCCACCCAACCAATAGAAGAAGGGGAACATGTCCATGTTCAAAACGTTGAAAGTGTCTACTCTAAAGAATTAGTGCAGGAAAGGAGGGAAAGGAAATGAGTTTCCAAGGTTTTAGAAGAGACGATGGAACCGTGGGAACAAGAAACCACCTCTTAACTATTTCAACTGTAGTTTGTGCTAACCAAGTTGCGGTAAACGTAGCCAACAATGTTGAAGGCGTAGTTCATATTACGCATCCGTTGGGGTGTGGACATTTGGGTGCAGATTTTATGCGGGTGTTTTCAGCATTGGTGGGTTTTGGACGGAATCCCAACGTTGCAGCCGCGCTGGTTGTGGGATTAGGGTGCGAGAATGTGCCAGCCAAACTCGTTGCCGACGAAATCGCTAAATCCAAGAAACCAGTGCAGTACATAAACATTCAAGATGAGGGTGGAACACTTAAGGCGACCAAGAGAGGAATGGAAATACTGCTAGGCTTATCTGAAGAAGCCTCCGAGTTTGAGAGAGAAAAGTGTGACCTGAGTGAACTGATTCTGGGCTTGGAGTGCGGAGGATCCGATGCAACTTCGGGACTGGTGGCAAACCCGGCAGTCGGAGTAGCCGCAGACATGATTGTCAGGGCGGGTGGAACGGTTATACTTCCCGAATCCACAGAGTGGATAGGAGCCGAACACCTACTGGCAAAAAGAGCGATAAACGAGGAGACTGTAAAAAAGATCTACGCCACCGTAGACAAATACATATCCAAAGTCCTTTCCTTGGGTATTGACATCAGGGGCACACAACCAACCCCGGGGAACATAGCAGGCGGAATAACAACCATAGAAGAAAAATCACTGGGAAATATCTGCAAAGCGGGGCACTCGCCCATACAGGGATTATTAGAATATGAGGAAAAACCTCCAGGAAAAGGATTATACCTAATGGATGAGCCGGGATTGGATGTTGAATCGATAACGGGTCTCGCAGCAGCGGGATCACAGATAATAACGTTCACCACCGGCCTTGGTACACCAGTAGGAAGTCCAATAGCTCCCGTAATCAAAATAACCGGTAACCATCGCACCTTCGAGAAAATGGGTGACAATCTCGATATCGATGTCAGCCCAGTGCTAGAGGGCAAAGAAACCCTGCAGCAATCAGGAGAAAGAATTCTCAAGGAGATACAGGTAGTGGCCTCTGGAAAAATGACCAAAGCTGAAATACTCAAGAATCGGGAATTCGCCGTCTACAGAGCTTACCAATACATGGTGTGAACAAAAAACAAGTTTCTAAAAAAGAGAAAAAAAATTGTGAGAGAAGATTGGTTTGTTTTTTTCAGTTTATTCGCCAATTTCTCTGAATAGTTCTCTCTGGGTGAGGAATCTCATGATTTCGGAGCTTCCGGCGCTTATTTGTCCAATTTTCACGTCCCTGAAGTATCTTTCCAGGGGGTACTCCTTTGTGTAGCCTATACCGCCTAGTATTTGCAACGCTTCTGTACAGGTTTTTACTGCCATGTCTGCTGTGAAGAATTTGGCGATGGCTGCTTCCTTTGTGGCTTTGCGGTCTGCATCGATCATCCTTGCGGCTCTGAGGTCTAATAGTCTCGCAGCCTCTATGTTGGCATACATTTCAGCCAGTTTAAAGCTGACTCCTTCGAATTCTCTTATAGCCCTTTTGAACTGCATCCTCTGAGCGGAGTACTTTAGGGCTACTTCGAACGCGGATCTTGCTATTCCCATATATTGGCTGGTTGCGAAAACCCTCTCGCCGTCTAGGCCGCTCATTAGAATATTGAAGCCCTTGTTTTCCTCGCCTAGGAGGCAGTGTTCAGGAACCCAGCAATCATGGAAGGCCAGATGCGAGTTTTTCGACCCCCGCCTTCCCAAAAGTTCATAGTCCTTTACTACTTCATATCCCTCGGTGTCTGTGGGGAATATGAATGCACTTATTCCCTCGTTAGCCTTAACGCTGGGATTGGTTATCACGTATAGTAAAAGATGGCTTGCTTTTGACCCGTTGGTTATGAACCTTTTCTCTCCATTGATAACGTATCCGTCCTCGCTTCTTTTGGCGCTGCACCGCATTCCTCCCACAACATCGCATCCCGCTCCGGGTTCGGTCATGGCTATTGCGCCGATTTTTTCTCCATTCATTATTGGCTTTAGGAACTTCTCATACTGTTCCTGTGTTCCATAGTGTATTATCGGCATAGCGTAGAGCGCACAGCTGGCTCCATAGGTCACGGCGGTTGCGTAGCTTATGGCTGTTAATTCTTCTCCTATTATTGTTCGGTAAACCAGTCCTTTTCCGCCGCCTCCGATTTCCTCTGGGAAAGCCAAGCTTAGGTATCCCTTTTTACCCATTTTTTTCAGTATACTGTGGATCAGGTCAAAATTCTCCTCTCGGTCTATTCTGTCGGCTAATGGTTCAACCTCATTCTTTACAAATTTTCTGAATTCTTGCCTAAACTTGTTTTCTTCCTCGGAGTACAGAAATAGGCTTCCTTCAAAAGTGCTGTAGCCAAAATTCACATTTAGCTCCTCAAATGTTATGTGACCCTCTTTGGGCAATTCACACCACCTTTAAACCTACTCGTTTGTACGCTTAACTCTTTTTTTTGGTTAGAAATATGATATAGTTAATTCTTTCCTTTAAGAAGAGTGTGTAACTTGTAAAAAACTTTGCCATTTATTTATATAAAAAATAGTGATTCGGCATAGATGTACCATTTAAAATTTTATAGCACTTTACATTTTACTCGGATTTCTTCTGTATTCTAAAACTTGGGGATTAACAAGGCTGGGAGGAATTTCGTTCTTTAGAGCCTTTGTTGTGTTTTCGGCTGCTAATACAGCCATTCTTGTTCTGGTCTCGACGGTTGCGCTTCCGATGTGGGGAGTAATAACCACATTTTTTATTTTCAGTAAGGGATTCTTAAGGTCAATAGGTTCTTTTGCGAATACGTCAAGCGCTGCTCCCTTGATCCTCTCTTCTTTAAGGGCTTCATAGAGGGCTTCCTCGTTCACTATGGGTCCGCGTGAGGTGTTGATGAGGTAAGCGGTCTTTTTCATTTTGTTTATTTCTTTTCTGCCCATCATGCCTCTGGTTTCACTTGTTAGGGGTACGTGGAGTGAGACGTAGTCGGATATTGAAAGAAGTTCTTCTAGGGAAGCGTATCTTACTCCTATACTGGTTTCTTTTTCCGGATCCCTTTGGGGTTGGTAATAGACTACGTTCATTTTGAAACACTTACCCCTCTTCGCAACTTCTGACCCGATTCTTCCCAAACCGATAATTCCCAGTGTTTTGTCTCTTAGATCCGATCCGAGGAGTAGGTTAGGTTCCCAACCCTTCCACAATCCTAATCTTATGAAGGAGTCTGCTTCGGGGATTCTTCTAGCTATAGCCAGAAGTAATGCGAACGCCAAATCCGCTGTGGCATCATCTAGCACTCCTGGGGTGTTTGTTACGTAGACTCCTCTTCTTGTTGCAGCCTCCACATCTATGTTATCATAGCCAACTGCAACATTGGATATAACTACGAGTTTTTCTCCGCGACTAATTATTTCAGCGTCTATTCGGTCGGTGAGCATAGTCACGAGGCCATGAGCATTTTTAATCTGCTCCATAAGCTCATCCCTTTGAGAAGGGAGGTCTCCCGAGTGAACCTCGACGTGGGCGTTTTTCCTAAGAATTTCAAGGGCTTCTTCAGCTATTTGCCTAGTTACAAAAACCTTCTTCAATTCTAGCACCTTTCGCCTACGTAAAAGATACGAAGTATATAGACTTATATTATCTTAAGTGGATATTGGTCATTTTATGGATAGACTACGCATGTTTAAGGATGCGAAGCAGTTACTCGTTTTTCAACTGCTCATAGAATTTATTGCTAGAAAAAATATATATAAAATATAAACGCCTTATTTATATTGACGACAGGTGTGGGGTTTACACTTTGAGCGAAGAAATTAGCATAGGCAAGCTGATTGAGCTAGTTGAGCTGAACGTCGGTAGCTGGAAGCCTATAGCTGTAGCCATAGTCGACGTAAACTACAAGGTTTGGGGTGAAAAGGGAAGCGTTCCAAAGGAGTTTCTTAACTACTACGAGAATTTCCCCCTATCCGGAATGCACATGGGGGACAGCATTAACAACAGCGCTTCATTCCTGATGAAGGTCACGGAGAAAACCGGAGTCATAGTTATTATGGGAGAGCCCCACCAAGCTAGGCTTGCCGCAATAAACCTCAGGGGTCGGCTCAACGCCCTGTCAGAGTTCTATAATCTTGAAAAATTCATGAAGGGAAAGGATAAAAAATCCATACTTGATGAAATGGTAAAAAAAGAGGAGAAAGTGTGGTAGAATTGTCACTATCTACTATGAACACTGGACTTTACGAACCGTTAACCTATCTAGCACTTTCCGTCATATTCGCAGTCTGCGCGGCTTACCTTATAAGACACTATTTTAAAGCGCGGCAAAACATCACCTTGCTCTTTGTCGCATTCTTCGCCGTGGTTCCGTTTTTTACCATCGGTTGCTTCGTAATTGTTACAGATGTCATAAATTTCGATTTAGTTATAGCAATAGTATACATGTTTTTAGTTAGCGTAACAATTTTAGCTGTAATCGGATTAGCAATGTTAGGAGTTAAGCAGCTCTACGCCCTCCCACTATTCGTTGCGGCAATAGCATTCTTCCATTACACTATTCTGATGTCAAACCATACTCAAGCAGTGAATTTAACCCAGATCTTCTCACTCTTCTTTACAAAGCAGTTCATAGGGAATCCTTGGTACATAGCTCTAAAGGCCATGTTTCCAAATTTCCTCCCGCCAGGCCAACAAAGTATAATAATACTGAACCTACTATTTGACCCACTGGCAATAATACTTCCAGACACCTCATTAAACATAGTATCCCTCTACCTTTCTGTGATTGTAATTCCGACAGCTGTTCTCTTCTACGTTTTAGCTTGGAAAGGCAGGAGTGGCAAGTCTCTAGGATTCGCACTAGGCCTTACGTCTTATATTATACTGGGCATTATGGTGAGTGTTGAATTAATATGGCTCCGATCCTTAGCAGATACAGTTTTAACATTTATAGGATTAGCGTTCTTTGCTCTGGGAGTCCTCGGGCTTCTCGATAAACTAATGAAAAGAAAAGAACCTCCAAAAAGCAGGTGAAAAAGGAAAAAACGTAAACTCCAGCATATTTTCCACAGAATCCGTTGAAATTTTCGGTTTTATTAATAGCGGATTTCGCCTCCTTCTTTTTTTTAATGAAGCGGGTTTTTTATTGGCGTCACTGCCACGAGGAAGCTTACCCAATACCCGATTATCTATTTTAAGAATTTAAATTCTTAATAAAGGTATAAAATATTGTGAGCATTCGGATTTTCAATTATTATGATTTCGGGATTCCTCTTTTAAGGGAAAGAGGATTGGAAAAAAGATTGTTCCATAATCTTCTCATTTTAGACGCGTTTTTCGTGTTTAGTGTCCTCTTTTATGCGACGTTTGATGTTACAGTATTTGTTCGATTATCTCGGCTGCATCTTGGACGAATTTTGGACATAGGTTGGTAAACAGTTTTTTCTCCTTTGCCAGCCTCCTTCCCTCGGGGGTGCTTATATCGCAGCCGAGCAGTTCTCTGCAGACTATTGATCCGTTCTGAGACTTGAATTTGTCAACAAATTCCTTAACTAGGCGGTAAGCCTTCTCTTTTGATTCCTCATCCCCCACTCTCGTCTGCCCATACTTAAGCCCAATAACCATAAACGCACCAGTAACAGCTCCGCATGTTTCCCCCATACGGCCCATTCCGCCTCCAAAAGCCCCAGAAACCCTTAAGGCGGTTTCACGATCCAGACCAAACTGTGTGCCGTATGTTGAAAGCATTGCCTGAGAACAGCTGAAGCCTTCTTTGAAAACAGAGACCGCACGCTCAACATTATTCATATTTCGTACCTCCAATTTAAGTGCTTTGTTGTACAATTAGTTATATCTCTCACACTTATGCCGACATTTTAGGGTTTAGCGTGATTGTTGCTTAAGTAGTGTTCAGAGATACTTTCCAACATTCTGAAGTTTTATATTTATATTTAATCCGCAAAAATTTTTGAAAGCGAACAAAATAAGTCTATTTGATTATAAAGCGGCACGGCTATAAGACCTGGGCTGAGAGGGTGGGCTTCGGAAGAAGGTGGGCTGTGGAGACGGCGATAGACCCCTTCGAAGCCCTATTCGGGGACTACGCGGCGGCGCGAGCTATTCAATCCGCCCAGCGAGAAGTAGGTTTAAGGGTTGAGTTGTACAACCAGCTCTGCTAAACCGCCCTCGGAAAAATCGAGGCTGGGCGGAGGGAGAATCATGCCAAAAGGAAAAATAAACAATTGTGCAATAAAGCAGAAAAATAAAAAGGTTTAATAGAGTATGTTAGAAGGAAATTAAATAATTCTTATATTATATAAAAAGAAAGGTGTTAGAAGCCCATGGTTGTAAGGAGGTTACAAGAATGGAAAAGAATGAGGGTCTTATAGACACGATAAACAGCACTTTCGAAAAGTTGCAAGAAAACCTGAAGTTGATTAACTTCGACGATTTCAAAAAACTTGAAGAGTATATCAAAAAAGCGAATAGAATCTTTGTTACAGGTAAGGGAAGGTCTTCTTTTGCGGGCATGATGTTTGCAATGCGTTTAGTTCAGAAAGGTTACAAGATTTACTTTATAAGCATCGAGATGACGGATCTAGTTCCACCAATAGTAGAGGGAGATCTGCTTATCGCCATTTCGGGTAGTGGTGAAACAAGCGAGGTTTTAACCGTGGCAAGGGCAACTAAGGAATCTAAAGGAACCATTGTTGCTATAACATCTTGGGAAAACTCTTCACTGGCTAAAATGGCGGATGAGACTATTAAGATTGTGGGAAGAGAGAAAGCCAAGGAGCAGAGTTATACAGGAAGAGGAGTCAAAGGTTCAATCGAACCCCCGGGAGCTTATTTCGAAATTCTATCCACAATAGTTCTAGAATCGTTAGCAACACAAATAAAACCCAAGAAGAGCCAAAAATAAGATTTATCTAAAATCTTGAAAAAAAGCTGCTCCACTCAGTTTATATAAAATTTTTCGTTATATGTAAAAATTAAATCTTAGTCCAGAAAAAAATTGCTCTGCGCTCTCAAATTTTTCTTTTCTCTTCTTTCTTGTTTTGCTCTTGCTTTTTATTAGCCCTTTTCAATTTCTGAAAGGATTTCTTGTATTTCTTTCTTGTAGGTTTTTATAAATTCCAAGGCTTTTAGCTCGGTTTGCGACTCTACGAATATTTCAAACACGGGTGCGTCTGATGAGGGGCGGATCAGAACCCATCCCTTATCTAGGTATATTTTTATTCCATCAATTGTATCAAACGTTTCTCCTTCCGCGTTTTCAAGAAGCCTTCGCATAATTAACCCTCTATGTTGTAGAGGAGTTGGTATGGATTCTCTAAAAGTGTAGAACCTTGGAATTTCTTTTGTTTTCTCGGAGAGGGTTTGTTTTGTTCTCGCTAGAAATTCAAGAAGCTTAGCTATGCTTACAACGCCGTCACGGAAGGGGTGTACCTTTGGAAAGATGAAGCCTCCGGTTTCTTCCCCTCCGAATACTGCCTTGTGTCGTATCACGGCCTCCGCTAGTGGTCTTAACCCCAGTTTGGTTCGAATTATCTTTCCATTAAATTCAGAAACTATTATGTCCACAATTTGGCTGGTGCTGACCGGTACCGCTATTTTATTCTCTTTCCCATACTCGGTTAAGGCCGCTTGGGCTAAAAGAGCCACCGAGGTATCTCCACTCACCACCTCACCCTTCTCGTCAATAAATAACACTCTATCCGCATCACTATCAAATGTGGCACCCAAATCTGCGTCTAGTGCTTTCACCGTCTTACTGAGGGTAAAGAGGGAGTCAGGAGCTGAAGGTATGGCTCTTTTAGGAACAGAATCCCCAAGATAAGCGTTAAGCGTGACAACTTCAAGTCCCAGTTCTCGGAGAAACACAGGCGCAACAATTGAACTGCTTCCGTCGGCACAATCTATTATGATACGCTTTTTGGAGGAGGATAGCAACTTTGTGTCTAAATAGTTCAGAGAATTTTCAAGGTAAGATTCCACAAAACGCGTGGGATAAAGTATATCACCTACACCTACCGGCTGGCTCCTCTTTAAGGCTTCTTTAAAGAAAATGTCCTCCACCTTTTTTTCCTCACTCTCATTCAAATCTATTCCTTCGGAGTCAAACATTCTAATGTTGATTAGGTTCTCGTTTTCGCGGGGAACGGTTAATGATACCCCACCCTCAGCATTATAGGTTCTAACAGCCTCCTCTATTAAGGGTGTGGGCAACACTCTAACATTATAAACATTCACTCCCGTTGACTGAAGCCCAGCCACCAATGCTCTCTTGATCATTCGGGATACAAGGTAAGTGTCTCTGCCAACTATCACCTTTGAACCTTCCCCTAAGTATGTACCGAACGCTGCCCCAAGTTTTGTAGCGAATTCAGGCGTAATTTCCAAGTTGGCAACACCAGTGATGCCGTAATCGCCAAAAAGACTCTTCTTCCAAGTTACTCCCCATTTTATATTCATATTCACAATAGCATTCTTCTGAACCACCTTATCAGGCCAGATAAGAATGTTTTCTTGCACCAGACTCTCCGGGCCCAAAATACAATCGTCACCAATAATTGCACCATCAAGTACGGTGCTCTTTTCACCCACCTCACACCTCGCACCTATAACACAGGAACGAAGCAAGGCAGATTTATGTATAGAAGTATTACTCCAAACAACTGAACGACTTATCCGGGCGCCCTCGCCCACGTAACAACCAGGACCGATCACGCTGAAACGATCAATAACCGCTCCCCTACTTATACGGCAGGAGTCACCGATTATTGCAGGTGGATAAATCTCACAATCATCGTCGACCTTGGCCCCTTCCCCTATCCACAATCCATCCTTAACCTTCTTATGGGGAAGTTCCACCTTCACCGAGCCCTTAAGAATATCGTAGTTTGCTTCCAGATATTTTTGAGGGGTTCCGATATCCAGCCAATAACTATCAATAGTATATCCAAACAATTCTTTATTCTCGGAAGCCATTTTGGGAAAAAGATCCTTACTGAAATCGTATTCTCCACCCTCAGGTATCAGGTCCAAAATCTCCGGCTCCAAAACATAAATACCAGCATTTATTATATCGCTGAAAACCTCACCCCAAGTTGGTTTCTCAAGGAAACGCGTGATGTAACCGTCATCATTCAAAAAAACAATGCCAAACGCGGTAGGGCTAACGGATCTAGTTAACGCTATCGAAGCTATAGGCCCTCTTCTCTGATGCTCAGCCACAAAATTAGATAAATTAATATCAGTTAGAAGATCCGTACTGGCAACGATAAACCTACCTGAAATGAGTTCCCGAGCATGCCTAACCGCTCCCGCAGGTCCCAGGGGAGTCTTCTCATAGGAATAAGTTAACTTAACCCCGTACCTTGAACCTTCACCAAAATACTGTTCAATCTTCTCACTCAAATAGCCCAAACATATAATTATATCCTTTATACCATGTCTCCTCAGAAGCCTTATCATGTGTTCCATAATGGGAATATCGCCGACGGGAACCAGAGGCTTAGGTGTATTCACCGTCAGAGGCCTTAACCGAGTTCCAGCTCCTCCAGCCAATATTACCGCCTGCATACAAACCGCTCCATAAACCTCTTTAAACTAATTAAATACTATCCCGATTTTAATCTTTCTCAAAAATTACCATCAATATTAAAAATTAAGCTATAAAGAAAAAGATGGAAGACAGGTCGATATTTATAAGTATTAGAAGGGAGATGTCTCAAAAAGACACTTAATAAGTGAACAAAGAGTGAATAATATGGGCGTTAAAGACCTTCCAGACAAAGCGTATATTCCTGTAGGAAACCGAGGCATGGAAGCATTCAAACTCAGAGAATGCATGAAATGTGGAAACGAAAACGAAGATGAACTAGAACTCCTAGATAAACAGGACGTAACAGAAAAAGAGGGAAAAAACATTCTAAACATTAAGACCTACAAAATTAAGTGTACCAAGTGCGGCACAACATATAGGATAATTGTGAAAAGCATTTATGTAGATGAGCAGACAGAAGAGAACAGACTAGTCTCCGCGGTTCACTACGCAGAGAACGGAGAGGAGCAATGGCTAGGAGTATTCTAAAAAACATATGTGTATTCGAAGTAACTAAAAAATAAATCCGCTTTGCATTTTTTGGGCGGATGGAGCTATATTTTTGTAAAGTGCTTCTTTTCTAATTGGTTGACCATTTTTTGGCTATCGGTATTGTGATAAACTTTATATCGTTAGGGGGTTACTGTCGTTTGGACATGATGTAACAAATTACATAAAAATGTCCTTAACTACATTAAACATCAGATGAGCAAAACAAAACCCAGCCCAAAAGAATGCAACCAAACACAACAAGAAAAAATACGTAACGAGTCCCACAAAGCAACAGTGTTTCTAACGTAGCACCTTGGTGTACTGTAGCATAAATAAGTGGACTAGGTGTTTCCTTGTAGTATTTGCCAATCGCTGATATTAAAAGACATCCCCTTAGGCTTTAGGTAGAGTTCCTCAAAAGCCTCCAACGCTTCCTGTTTCGTGAGGGAAATCTGGGGGTGGAGCTGAGCCGGGCTGGCGCCGTAGAGGTGGTGCCCCTGGTTCGGAAGCCAGTTGTGGAAGAGATTAAACAGAGAGAGGAGATACCGTCCCTTGTGCAGGGGGTCTTCTG
>JAUQZE010000037.1 GCA_030587365.1 Candidatus Freyarchaeota archaeon
ACGCCTGAGCGAAGCATTGCTGGTTCAGAAGCAGCCAGAAGGCACATTCGCCATCACGCAGTATGGCAAACTCGTGTTGCAGCTCTCCTCCTCTCTGGACTTTGTATTCAAGCACAAGAACTACTTCTTGACGCATGATGTCTGGCGGCTTCCCTACCAATTCGTGAACAGAATAGGCGAGCTTTCGCAAACGACCCTGATAATGGACACGATTGAGAGCTTAAACAAGGGTGAACGGATGTTTATGGACGCTGAGCAATACGCGTGGGGATTAGCAGAAGGCCGTGTCCCTGAGCTCATGGGCCCAATAATGAATGAAAAAATCCGCAAAGGGTTAAAAGTCAGAATGCTTTTTCTGGAAAGCTTTCTTCCACCCAATGCGATTCCGCCCGCAAAACTATCAAACCTCGAAAATAGGACTCTCTCTGACATCCCAGCTATTATGGCGGTCACTGAAAAAGAGGCTGCTATATGCTTTAGCCTCGTTGGAGGGAGGATGGATTACGCGGGATTTTATGGAAAGGACCCGATATTCCGCAACTGGGTAAAAGACCTATTCCTCTATTACTGGGACAAAGGAAAGCGAGTCTAACGCGCCTGCAGGTTCTGTACCTTGAACGGTGCTGTTCTCTTGGGGCTCGCCCCCAAATATGGAAAAGTTCTTAAAAGTTAACCCGAGAGTTTGAACATCGTCCCGACTAGGGTTGATGTAGCCCGGGAGAATTCGAACTCTCGTTCTCGTCGCTTCGTCAAATCAACAACTTTCGCCGAGAATTTAAACCGAGATGTAAACCTATTCCCCGGCGCCAAAATTTGTAATTATCAAATTAAGGCGAATTAACTGGTAGCCCTAGGGTAGGTTCAAATATCGGTTTAAATTATCGGATTGCATGCGCTAGCCGTGGCGGCTCTCGTTTAACAAATTCTCTAACAGAGCATTTCTCTCTTTCTTGAATATTCGTATTATATGTTTCGGGTTACTGTCCCGTAGGATTAAAAATCGAAAACTCGTAATTTTGCTCCTATGACGCTATTTCAGTTATAGCTTTTGCCACCTGCTTTATGAGACCGCTTTTTTTCGCATTCCAGATTTCTATACCCATAATTTTTCCATTTTCGTCCAGTTCAAGGTGCACGTCAGGGTCTGCCTCTATTACTTCGTGGCTAGGCCCCTCTTTAAAAAGCAGGTAGAGTATGTCCACTGATTTATCGTACCATGCCCTTACTTTACTCTCTTCCATGCGCCTCTCACCGTCTTGGCTTTAAGGAGTCTGTCAAGTTTAGTAGTGTAGTAGAGTGTTATAACCTTAACTACCCCAGCCTCCATTCTATAGGCAAGAATGACAGATTTAGCGTTGACCTTTTTCACAGCTACCATCGTTCCATGTTCAACATCCTCATAAACCTCGTCTGGAAACTTTATCGTGGCATATATATCGGAGGTCTTCATGTTTCTCCTACGCATCTTTTCCAAGGCATGACGACTAAACTGGACTGACATGTTTACACAGTCTTCAATTTTTAGGGCAATTGGTTAATAAAATAATAGATACAAAAGCAATACACTTAAAAACATTAGTAAAAAAAGGATGCGCAAAATCCACTCAGGCAAGCCAGAATTATACTCTAGCGTTGGGTATCCCAGGATAATTCGAACTCATGTTTTTGTCTCTCCCGTCAGACCAAGAACATCTTGTCCGCTTCAAACGCTACAGTAGGTACTTGGTGAAGAGAAAAGGATATGATCTAGGTTACTCTATATAAAATTCGCCGAGAATTTAAACCGAGATGTAAACCTATTTCCCGGCGCCACGCATTGCATCCCCGTCCCTTCTGAAGATATCGTTAACTTTCTCTTGCATTTGAAAAAGGAGGGTTATTGCGAGAGCACCCTGCTGGGTTATAGTAAGATCTTCAGGAAGAGGAAATAGCCCCTCCTCTTTTGTCTGAAAAAATATTTTTTTCTTTGCCGGACAATACAAGATAACTTGTGGGTGGCTTATGGGGGGCTTTTCAATCTCAGCGGGCTCATTTTCAAAAACTCTTCAGCTGGAACAGAGCCTGATTTCTAACCCAACGAGCCTGAAAAAGTATAGGGGGAGGGGGTATCAAAAGGTATAGAGGGGTATCCTGGATTAGATGAGTTTGAATACATCCCCATAAAGCCCGTAACCCTCGAGGATCCTGGGTTAATCAGGCTACCCTCAGGCAGAATCATACCCCGTTAAAGTCATGAAGACCATGACAAAATAAAACTTGAAGGAATATGATGAGGCGAAACTTTTTTAAACAAAGGGAAACTAAGAACTGAAAGTTCTGAGGGGGACAAAGTGAGGGATCGCTTTTTCTAGAAACGTATTACAATCTTCCACACAAAGTTATGATATTCACCTTCGCAAACAGCGTGGTAGGAAGATTGCTTTTCAGGGTGAAATAGGGGCATATAGTGAAAGTGCGGTTTACTCTTTTTTCGGTCCTTCAGTTGAAGTGAAACCCTGTAAAAACTTATCTGATGTTTTTGAAAGCGTGGAAAAGGGAGAAACCCTGTATGGAGTGGTCCCCATCGAAAACTCTATAGAGGGAAGCGTAAACCAAACCTACGACCTCTTTTTGGAATACGACCTCAAAGTGTGCGGTGAAATAATCCTTAAGATTGTTCACTGTCTTATAGCCCATCCTGGAACAGGGTTAAACTCCATCAAAATGGTTTACTCTCATCCACAAGCCTTGGCTCAGTGCAGAAAATTTTTGGAAAAACTGGGCTACAAGCTAATCTCAACCTTTGACACCGCAGGCAGCGTAAAAATGATTAAGGAGGAGGGCTTGAAAAACGCTGCAGCCATAGCCAGCGAAAGAGCCGCGCAAATATACGGCATGGACGTCCTTGTTAAAGAAATAGGGGATACCCTAAACAATTACACAAGATTCTTCGTTTTGTCAAAACAAGATTTTCCATACTCCGGCGAGGACAAAACCTCGATAATTTTTTCGGTTAAATCCATTCCAGGAGCCCTATATCACATTCTCGAAGAATTCGCCATTAGAAACATAAACCTGACAAAAATCGAATCAAGACCAACCAAACGAACGCCTTGGGAATACAACTTCTATCTCGACTTTGAAGGCCACAGAACCGAAGAAAAATGTCGAGAAGCATTAAAGGCCATTGAAAACAAGACACTTTTTGTGAAGGTTCTCGGTTCCTATAAGGCGGCCATCGAAAATTCTGGACTCAACTTTTAATAGCCTCCAACAACCTGTGCATAACTTCGTAGGACTTCGCGTATTCAGGATTTACCTCCATCAATTTAGTTTTGACAAGCTCCATTTTATTAGCAAAGGCTGACCTATCCTTTCGTCTAACCAGATTTAACCACTCCCTAGATTTCTTAAAAAATAGGCCTTCAATTTTCTCTATTTCTGGTAAAGTCATTTGAAGGCTTGCGTAGAATTCGGGTTCTTCAGAAGCAACGGCCTCCGCTAACGTTAACAACATCTTATAACTTGCCCCTGCAACCCTTTTCATTTCAAAAAAGTTACCACAGTTCAGCAGAGTATCGCAGGCAACCAAACCAAGAAAGTGGGGAAGACCCAAAACTACAGACATTAGTTCGTCGTGCTTTCTAGGAGACACGATAAACACATTTGCTTGTCTTTCCTCCAACCAACTTTTGAAATTCTCTGCGAACACTTTTTCCTTATTGCTAATTGGTGTAAGGATGTAATTCTGGTTTTTGATGCTTTTTACGCCTGGACCAAATACTGGGTGTGTCCCTAACGTCGTTCCAATCTTTATGTATTTGTGCATTATTTTGACTGGAATCTCCTTGATGGAGCAAATATCCATGACGACTTGTTCTGGCCGTACGTAGGAATGAATTTCCTTTATAACGTCTTCAAGGTTCTCTATCGGCACGCATATTAAAACTCTGTCAGCACTTTTAACTGCGTTCACGTTGTCAGCAATTTCAACTCCGAATTCATCTCTTATTTTTAGTAATTTTTCCTTACTCCTGCTCGAGACTATCACGGAATATCCTTCCTTCAAGTAGAATTTCGTGAACCATCTGCCCATCTTTCCCGCACCTATAATTGCCACCCTCATTCCAACACCTCACAAATCTTCTTCAATCCCAACTCGATTTCCTCTTCCGGCACAGTTAAAGCTATTCTAAAGTGTTCTCGGTAGTTTCCAAAGGCTGTGCCGGGGGTTATGGCCACTCCCTCGTCAAGTAAGTCGAAGGTGAACCTTTCAGAATCCAAGCCTTCATATTTTGGGAAGAGATAGAAGGGGGCGTCGGGTTTCGAAAATTTTACCTTCGTTTCTGAAAGAATGCTACAGGCTAAATCCGCTCTTCTTCGATACTCCTCCCTAATTCTGTTCGCAATTTCTTCCCTCAATTCCAGCGCCTTCAAAGCCGCTTCTTGGACAAAAACCGGGACATTCGTCAAAGTTATCTGATTTAGCTTCATCATTTTCTCAACCAACTCCTTTTCCACCACGGCGTAGCCAACCCTCCATCCTGTCATGGCGAAGGTTTTGGAAAAACTCTTCACCAGTATGTGGTCGTTTCCATAGTCTAAAACGCTCTTTGTCTCGACAAAACTTATGTCAGAATAAACTTCATCGGATAAAATAGTAATCCCCTTATCATTCGCAACCTGAACGATTTCATCCAGCGTTTTCTCATCAATGACCTTGCTGGTGGGATTGTTTGGGTTATTTAATATGATTAGCCTTGTTTTCCGGTCAATCAAATCTTCCAATTTTTCAACATCAATTTTCCACTCTGAACCAATTTCAGTCCTCAAAAATCTTGTTTCCGCCCTAAGGCTTTTTGCAGTTAATTCGTAGGCGGTCCAGTAGGGAGTTGGAATAACAACATTCCTTCCCTTTTTAAGCAACAAGAACATTAGAGAAAAAATTGCCCACTTTGAACCCGTGGTGATCACCACGTTATCCACAGAAACCTTATGAAGGTTTGCTAACTTTTCTCTGAGTTTGTTCTCCCCGGCAGAAGAGGAGTATTTTGTCTTTCCCTGTTTCATGGATTCGTAGGCGGCCTCGATTATTTCGTTTGGAGTTGGTTGGTCCGGGTCTCCTAGATTTAACTTTATTATTTTCTTCCCCTCACTCTCAAGTTTCATTGTTTTTTCACTTATTTCGTACAGCACTTTCCCTCAACCTCTAATCGAACTAGAACCCTCAAGCTTCGATTCTCACTAGAACTATGCTTTATTGTTTTAGGTTTTCCTATTCTTGGACATGTGTACACATGTCTACAATCTTTTGGTAGACGGCCTTAACATCCCGTGGGTTGAGGCCAAGTTCTGACGCCCTCCTCTCGATACGCTTGTAGAGTTCATCTTCTCTCTGATAGTCCTTGACAGGAATCCCGTGCTCTCTTTTTATCTTTCCGATGATTTTGCAGAT
>JAUQZE010000045.1 GCA_030587365.1 Candidatus Freyarchaeota archaeon
TATTTCCTGCCGCACAGCTCATCGATTAGCTGGTCTTGTGCCTTCTCCAGTACTGCTCTGAGGACTTCTTTGTTCAGGTTGGCTTCGTCTAGGCTTCTGGATAGGGGGATAAGACTTAAATCGCCGGTAACCTGTATCTGGTTATTTAGGGATATTATTGGGCTCCACCTCCTTGTTTGTTTTCTGATAACCTATAACATAGGAGGGACCCAATTAATCCCTAAAAGTTAACCGATTAGCAGACACAACCAAAAATTTAGGAAAAGCGCCCTAGATTTTTGACGCAAAAATAATTTTGTCAGCGGAAAGTGATTTTGCCCTATTTGACTAATGGGGAGATAATCGCTGAAACCCTTTTGAGAGAGAATATCCCTTACGCGATATGAAAAAGTAAATAGCCTTAACATGGCCTGTTGCGTTCAGCGGACCCTTTTTCCAATCTTAACTCTATTTGGTGCTTTTACAGATACCAGAAAAGAAAACTCGGTTTTTTTAACCTCAAAGTTTATAAGGGACTACTTATTTCGCTGCCTCAAAGAGTAGCTCTGAGGAATAGAGGATTTTTTAGAGCTATTGAAAACGATTAACTACCGCTAAACCTGCGACTTATGATTTTGAGGGATAAGATTGGAGGATTTGGTTTCCTGTTTCCGCGAATTGCCGATAGTAATAGGGAAACAAGGTTTCCGAAATGCGAAGCCTTGCCCTTTACAGAATGCAAATTGAAAAGTTAATAGTATAATCTTGGTTGGTGGACAATCATTATGGGAAATATTAGGACAAAAAGTGGAGCATTAAAAATAGTAGTGATAGCAGCGATTCTCCTAACTGCACCTATCACGGCAGCCGCATTGATCCAAAGCCAAAACCAAAGCTCAAATCAGTTTATCAGCCAAGCACTATTACTAGGTATGTACTTCTCCTTGCAGCCTCAGAATTTCCCGTATAAGGTTGAACTAGCTTTTCCCTATCTGGTCTTTGACCATCCAGTAGGAATCTACCACGCGGGAGACGAATCGAATCGCTTATTTGTGCTTGAACAGCCGGGCGTGATTAAGGTATTTAATAATTCTGTAAATACGACTACAGCTGGAGTCTTCCTCGATATACGTGATCGAGTATTATACTTTGGTGAGCAGGGCTTACTAGGCTTGGCGTTTCATCCAAACTTTACCACTAATGATTATTTCTATGTCGATTACGTCGCTGACAATCCCAGACGAACCGTGATTGCAAGATACACAATTAACCAAACTAATCCAGACCAAGCCAACAAGAGCAGCGAACAAATAATATTGGAAGTACTACAACCTTTCGAGAACCACAAGGGTGGACAGTTGGCCTTCGGCCCCGATGATGGTTACCTTTACATCGCTCTAGGGGACGGCGGTTGGGGAGGTGATCCTCTGGGCAACGCCCAAAACCTATCTACACTATTAGGCAAAATTCTACGCATAGATGTCAATACGGCTTCACCACCCCTAAACTATAGCATTCCACCGACTAACCCCTTCAACAATACTCAAGGTTATAGGGAGGAAATCTACGCGTATGGTTTGCGCAACCCGTGGCGATTCAGTTTCGATAACGTAACTGACTGGTTATGGGTAGCAGATGTGGGTCAAAATGCTTGGGAAGAAATAGACATTATCCTGAGTGGCAAGAACTACGGATGGAACATCATGGAAGGCAACCACTGTTACTCGCCTCCTTCGGGCTGTAACAGAACCGGGCTTGAACTGCCCATATGGGAGTACAGTCATTTTGTAGGTCATTCCATAACTGGTGGATTCGTTTATCGAGGCTCAGCCCTTCCCGAATTGAGTGGATCCTACATTTACGGAGATTTTGAGTACGGCCAGATTTGGGCGCTGAACTACGATGGCGTGAACCCCACGAATAACACACTGCTTGTTGATACCAATCTCCTGATCACCTCGTTCGGAGTCGATGAAAACAATGAACTCTATATAGTCGATTACAATGGTGGGATCTACCTGTTAAATTACTCAAACTCTACGCAATCGCAAACATTTAATATAGATTCGTAGCTCTCGACGCTCTATCCTGTTCAGTAGAACTAGCAACAGATTAGATTTGTCCGGTGTTTGATATATTAAATTTGGGTGCGTTAGTGGGTTTGCTATTTGCCATTTTATTCTAAAAAAATATTTCTTAGCAGAACATAAATGTAGATTTATTCTACGCGAAGAAAAACTATTTACTTGAACTGAATAAGACTCGTATAAATCTCTTACAGGAAAGAGTTTATCAACTTTGTACCGATTCCTTTGAAATCTTTTTCAAGAACGAGCTGAAGTCTTTGAGGAACTTGTAGAAGCCCTTTTCGTCTATATCTAATAGGAGGAGTTCTTGTTCTTCTCCCCAAGTGAAAGCTTTTTCAGACGCGATTATGTCCTTCTTCGCTTCCAGATTTGTTCGGTACTTCTCGTAAACAGTACCTCCGAATTGTTAACTTGATTTTTATTTGATTTTAATTTGGTTTATGCTATAGAAAAGAATATAGATTCTGGGAAAGAAACCATTCGCGGAGGTGACAAAAGTGGTCAATAAGATGGGCGGGACCACTCTAAGCAACCCCGCCCTAATAGAGGGTTCTCCCTTCGTGAAGCAACTTCCGGGGAGACCCAATAAAATATTGTTGACGAAGCTTTTTAAGTCTGATGTCTTGAACCAGAACCCCTAGGAATGGTTCTGTCCGACGTGAAGTACTCGGAGCACTGGTTCCTGCTCATCCCCTTCTTTGCAGGCATGCACGAGTCAAGCGTGAAGCAGGGAGTTGAACTCCTCAAAGAATTCGGCCAGCAACCCCCAGCAGCCGACACCGTACTGAAGAAACTCGAACCACTAGACATGGAGCAGATCGAAGCCGAGGTGAACGAGTACCTGTACCAGAGCCTCAAACCACACCCCCGATTCGGAGGGAAGACGAAGCGGAAGAAAACCACACTAGCCATAGACCTACACGACGAACCCTACTACGGAGACTCCCAGTCAGAATACGTAACCACCGGGAAGAGGAGGGAGGGCACCAACCGCTTCTTCAGGTTCGCAACCGCCTACATCTGCGAGGACGGATACCGCTACAATCTGGGGGTGAAAATGGTAAAAAAAGGGACAAAACGGCGGAAACCGCCCTAAAAATGATAGAACAAGCCCAACGCCTAGTAAAAATAGGCCTAGTAGTACTGGACGGAGGCTTCTACGACACAAACCTGGTGAAGGAACTCGACCGCAGAGGAATAAGATTCATAATCCGGGGATCTATGAACGACCCCGCAAAAAGGCTGGCTGAGGAGAACAACCTCCAATCCCTGAGGGAGGGTGAGGGTAAATTCTTCAAGCACACCATGCGCTGCGAGCACGAGGTCAGACTGCTCATCTGCCGAAGGTACGGCGAACTCACCGCTCTGGCCGCGAACAGGGACTCGAGGCGAGGAGTGAAAGGGGTGATCGCTGTCTTCAACTCCCGGTTCGGCATAGAATCATCCTACCGGGATGGGCGGCGGTTCCGGTGCCGGACTACATCGAACAGAAACAACTTCCGGGCGGCGATGTTCTTCGTTGGGATCATATTGCAGAACTTTCTCACCCTCTTCCTCAGCGTAGCAAGCAGTGAGGGAAGAACGCCCCCAGACGCCCACCGCACAATCCACATCCTCGTACTGAGAACCCTGTTCTGCTTATACCCACCAATATGACAGTTGATGAAAAATTAAAAAGGAGGTGATAAAAATATAAAAACAGTTAACAATTCGAAAGTACTGGAGGGACTCCCTCAAAACCTTCTCAGGCGGCAAACCGGTGGAGAATCTTGTGGTTCAGATGGAGCACTTCAGCTACGGACTAATCA
The DNA here is from genome assembly GCA_030587365.1 of Candidatus Freyarchaeota archaeon. Taxonomy (GTDB): domain Archaea; phylum Asgardarchaeota; class Jordiarchaeia; order Jordiarchaeales; family Jordiarchaeaceae; genus Jordiarchaeum. The sequence continues at coordinate 3,875 of JAUQZE010000045.1, forward strand.
TGGCGGCGGTCTAAACAAGAAGAGGGGGAGGGAAAGGAACAAAACTGACAGGCCCCCCTTCATAAAATATTGAAAAAGCCGAGTGATTCTACATCACCCAGGACGTCCTACCAATTAACGACAGGAGTGACAAATGTCCCTAACTTCTACAGCAGACATCTCCAAAATCCAAATAACACTAGACCACAACTTCAAAACAACACTAACCCAAGGACTCGAAAAAAATAATAAAGTAGAATGTTCACATATGAAATATCGTGGCTAGATCTTCGGAGGATTGCTTTAGTGACAGTCATTCTAGTGCATAAAGAGGTAGATTAAAGATAGATCAATCGGAGATTCGTTGTCTATGAGGGAAAAGGTAGTAGAATATTATAAGCATGAGGCGGAAACTTATGAGATGAAAAGATTCAGACGGGGAGGAAGACTCCAACATGAAGTTGAAATGAGGAATGTGATAACGTTATTAAAGCCTTCCAAAGAGGATCTCATTCTAGACCTTGGAGCTGGAACAGGTAGGCTAGAAACAGTACTCCAGAAGTTAAATTGCTCAGTTATATCTTGCGACATATCTACTGAGATGTTAGCCAAAATCAGAAAAAACTCTTTTAGGATACGTTCCGATGCGTTCAGGTTACCCTTCAAGAATGAAATTTTTGATAAAACTATTGCTTTGAGACTTCTATTTCATTTCAATGAAGCGGATAAAATGGAAATTCTGCGGGAAATGTTGCGAGTTACGAAGGCAGGAGGATTAATTGTATTCGATGTCGAAAGCTCTCATGGTCTACTAAGTTTTATATTAAACATTAGGAAAGATCATTTAAACTACTTGGTGAGTCCAGCGAGATTAGAGGAGATGTTTACACAGATACCAAGGATTGAGTACAAATTATATTTCTCTTTCTTCATACCCAGAGGCATCTATAGACATATCCCAAAAGACATTGCGAGAGTCTTTCTATCTATAGATCGCTTTCTACCAGATGCAATGAAACGTTTTAAATGCTCAACAATTTTCTGTTCCATCTTGAAGTTTTAAAAGAATGGGGGTGGCGATAGATGATTAAAAACGTGTTAATGGTTGGACATTATGTTGAACCACCATGGTGTGATGGAGTAGTCAACACGATCAGGTACTGGTCTGAAGGATTGGCTAAGTCTGGTTTAGACGTGACGGTTCTGTCTACAGCATCTAATCCAACTAGGAAAAGCCTAGCTCTTAATGGGGTTCAATACCGCTATTTTCTGGGCAGTCGAAAGCGGTTTCATTATCCTCCCCTCAGCTATATTGCACGATTCCGCCGTAACTCGGCCAATTACCTCAAAACTCATGATACTGATATTTGCCACCTTCATGAGTTGATATCCGTACCAGCAGCATTTCGATTCAAGTCGTCCTCTAGAACAAAATTCGTTTTATCTTTCCATAATGTATCACAAGGTCTCATTACTCACTCCGTTGTCAGGAGATTGATTGAAAGAACGTTTGATTTCATCACAGTTCCCGATGATCGTGGTCGTTCATCCTTGGCGGCCAGTGGCGTCTCAGAACACAAGATAGCAATTATTCCTCCCGCAATAGACATGGACTCCTTCAGGCCAAAGAACCGCAACATGTGTCGATCTGTCCTAGGAATACCTGAGGAGAATTTCATCATAATGTATGCAGGACACTTTAGATGTGTGCGGGGACTTGAGGAACTACTTTATACCTTCCGTAGATTAAAAAACAGCAAGATTACTAAAGAGAGCTTAAGCCTAGTTTTGGCTTGGACAGGCTTTGTGGAGAAAGGTTATTATGAGAAGTTGAGGAGGGAGATAAAAAACGAGTCTAACATAATGATTGTTGGACCCCAAGAAGATTTGTCTCTACTTTATAATGCCGCCGACGTAGTGGTTTCGCCAATACTCCGAGATGAGGCTGTCATCCCCATACCCCTAAACGTTATCGAAGCCATGGCTTGCGGCAAAATCGTTGTTTCAACAGATGTCGGAGCCGTCGGCGATTTCCTCATAGATGGCTATAATGGCTTCGTAATCAAGCCTAGGAGTAAAAAGGTTATGTTTAAAAAAATTTCCACCGTCCTACAAGACTCATTTGATAGATGGAAAATGGAAAAACTTGCACGGGAAACTGTTTTTAAGAACTTCTCCCAAGCTGTAGTGGCAAGAAAGTTAATTGACCTTTATGAATCTAAAGGAAGAAGTTAAGAAGAAAAAGAAGTGATTATGTCTGATTTACTAAGAAATCAGAAATGATCTGAAATAGCAATAAACCCATTTACAAAGATGTAGAAGCTCTATCTAAAGTCTTATCATAAGCATATAGAACAAAATTTCTACTAAAGTCAGAGTGGCCAGAGTAGTCGCCTTTACTATTTAATTAATATTCTATTTTTCCAATAATAAGTTTATATGTCCTTTACCATCTTTGTATTTTTGTAGAAATCATAGACATCTGTCACCCCCCTCTTTAAATTTCTTTTCTAAGTTTAGAGGGAAGGTGACACTTCTTGATAGTACGGAAGGGGAAACTCTACTTCAACAGGGAAGACGTGAACCTCCTCAAAAACAGTATCCCCGCTTTGTTAGTCTAGTATCATATTTTTCAACTCCTCAGTTTTTTGTTCAAACAATTTTTTGATTTTGGGGGGAGGCTCCTCAAGCATGGAAATTAAAGCCAGCACGAGACACAGAAAGAAGAACAGGAAATCCTTACGCGTATCCCACCAGGTCCCCGAACTCTCCGCCTCTTTAAGGAGCGCATATACCATCTTGAGATTAAGCAGGATCAAACCCGTGTAGAAGCAGACACTCTTAGCCTGGGCGGTATGAGGCTTCCCCCGGCATATGCGGTCCCTCCCATCCCGGTAGGTGGACTCTGCCGAAGCGGGGATCGAAGGTCTCTATGATCCCTTTTGCACCCGCCCTCGAGTTCTTGTTTACCGCCAGGGCTATTATCTTTCCGTCCTTCTTGTAGAAAAGGATCTTGACCTCGTGGCGACGGAGTCCGCCCCTCTTGCTCGTGCAGGTGTAGCTGTTGAGGAACACTCCCGTTTTCCCATCCTCTGGAAGCTTCTCCGCCAGCCGTTCCTTCTCCACGTACTCTTTTAGTTTTCCACTTATGTGCGCCCGGATCACGAAGCTCTTCTCGGTTTGGTCGAGGTGCTGCATGAATTCTACTATGAAGAATTCGCCGTCCGCCACCACTGTTCCCACGTCGCCTACTATTTTTTCGGCGTTTTTTATGAGGGAGATTCCGATTTTCGCCCTTTTTTCGCCCTTTTTTACCGTTTTTACTGCCAGGGTGAGGAGTTCTCCTTCCCCTTTTTTTCCCCTTTTCCCTTTCCCTTTTTTCTTCGGGGTTTTGCTTTGGGGAGGCAGGCGGTGGCGTAGAAGTGGAAGGTGTTGGTGCTCTTCTCGGGCTTGCTCTTTATTATGTGCTCTGACTTCTTTTTTCCGTAGTAGGGTTCCTTGTGGAGGTCTAGGGCGATTGTCTGCTTCTTCTTTTTGGTTTTCCCCTTTTGGGCTCTGAGGGTTTTGGGGACTGTTTTTTGGAGGTGGCTGTTTACCGCTTCGTCCACCTCCTGCACCGCCAGTTTGTTTATTTGGTCGTAGACTGCGTCTGGTGAGGGGGAGTAGGGCTTCAGTATTTTGAGGATGGTGGCTCCGAGCTCTATGCTCATCCGGTTTATTCCTGAGAAGAGGATTGTGTGGGTGAACTGTTCGGTGTTGTACTTGGTCTGGGGGCTGGCTTTGAGGTTGAAGGGGTTGGCGTTCACGTTCTCTTTGTAAAGATTTAATAGCAGCCTCACGTCTATCCTTTCATGGAGCGCCCTTTGAAAAGTTTTCATTACATATGTTATTTCTTTCATATCGTTTTTCTAGGGTGCTCCACCCTATTAACACCACTCATTTCTTAAACTCTTAGTTAAAATAATAGAAAAGCAGTTAATAAAGCGGGGATACTGTAAAGGTTGAGTATGAATTTGGTTTTTTCAACTATGATCTCATGCAGCTCTTCTAGATTGATGCCGAATTTGCTGCAGATTAGGTAAACGTCCAGAAAGTCGCGTGCTTTAATCCCTTTCCGCGTCAGAATCGCCCTTACCTTTTCGCTCAGAATCTCCCGAATATCGTACACGTCGAAGCTGATTCCCTGTGTGTATTCTTTGTACTCTGGAAACAGGGCGTCGAGGCCCTCCTGTGGTGCCTTGGTTAGCAGGCTTTTCAGTTCTGCTTTCTGCGGGGGGAAGTACAGTTTTTCAACGAAGTTTATCTGGGTTTTTATGAAGCTTCCCCGTTCAAGCGTTTCTGACTGGTACCAAATTTTGAATGTGCTGGTTTTGTCGCTTCCGCCGAGCTCCACATAGTTTCTGTTGTGCTTCTCGCACTTGAAGTCCAAACCGCGCTTCAAGACTATCTCCTCAAAAACAGAACCCACTTCATCTATGACTTTTGACAGATAACTCCGAATCTCCTTCTGGGATTTGCCCTCAAAGACTTCTTGATTCTTCTAGGTGAAGTCTATGTCCTCTGAGAAACGGAAGTAACCTAGGTAGCATTTTATCAGGCATGTTCCACCCTTGAAAACGAAATTTTCCGAAAAGAACTTGTTCTCGGAAAGGTCGAGGAGTAACTGGTGGAGAATCAAATCCTTTTCAATCAAATCAGTCCTCCTGATTCCCTGAATCCTACCGACTTCACTTACAAAATCTTTCCTCATTGGAACACCTCTTTAACAATTTCTGCGACGGTCTTCGGATATCTCTCAGAATACTTCATAATTTTTGCTTTGGAAGCGTTCTTCGTCCAATCCTCAACATCCAAAACTATCTTGTCCTTCGGTATCCCATTGTACCTCCACACGTAGATGAAGTCAAGAATCGTTTTCTCAACATCAGAGTACCTCAACCGATCCTCCACCGTTAAACCGAACTCCAGCAAAGCGGGCGCAAGCTTAACGAATTTGAACTTGTATCCCGTGATGTTCACCGGCTTTGCGCGAAAAATCCTGTCATTTACAACGTAATCGACGGCAAAATGTTCGTGAGTCACGTTATTCAGTTTCAAGGCGGTGTACAAGCCGAAATACCAGTTCTCAACATTTTTCAGCTCCATACCCTTCGCAACCAGTTCCAGATGACTATACCTAGTTTTGCCCAGTTCAATCTCATCCAAAGACTTGATGTAAAAGACGCCTCGAAAAATCCGTACCAGGTAACCCCTCGAAATAAAGTGCCTTATGACTATTTCATAGTTGAGATTCATTGAGCGGCAGTAACGTTTGAGCTCCGCAGAGGTCACAAACTCCTTTCCTTCCATGCGAAGTTTCCTGAGTAAAAGGTTCGTTTTCATACATATCACAAAGTCACAGAAATTTGATATTCTAATATATATCAGAACGTAATATAAATTCTTATTCCCCACCAAAAAATTCGCTTACTAGCATCCTTGACATAGGTGTTCAATCACTCAATACAATAACAACCAGCACCAATTACCATCATCACTAAGAAAGGAGAATATCATAATAGAACACAGGGACATAAAAAAAAGAAACCAATAGAAAATTTGAAACTATGAAATATGATACAATATTCTTTGAAAGAAATAATGCCGATACAGAAAGGCTTTTTAAGAATGACAAGATTTCCAAAACTATGAAATATGACACAATGTCCATTAAGAAAGAGAATGCCGAGGTTCTAGTCAACGCTTTCAAAAGGTAGTTTAAACCATCATTTGAATTCACTTCAAAATCAGGGAATGTTAAAATTCTATTTTTAGAGAAATACAATTTGAGGACCGATTCCACTCTTGCGGCCACCGTGTTATTTGATTTCGAGGGTAAAGACTCATGCATCATAAACATAGTTGTTTCTGGTGGAAAAATAGGGCTAGCACAGGTGGATTGGGGAGCAGAGAATTCCATGTTGAAAGATATCAAGCGCTTTTTCCAAAAATCTGGCTGTGAAAAGGGGTGGAAAGAAGTATGAAATCCGAATGTTAATTAAAAGTCAGCCCCCAGCAATAGCCATGGTCAATTCTACCTTGGAACCCTCTCTCAGCATAGTTTTATCATAACCACCCTGTTCATGGGGATCCTGACCGTCAACAACCACCATAATCAGGGGTTTGAGTTCCTTCTCCTTCTTATCCCACAACTTGTCGTGCAAAGCGTCCCCCTTATGCTTTTTAACAATCAAGTTCATCAAATCCGTAAGTGAGGAACCCTTTTGCAAATCATATTCCTCTAAAGAGGTGCCGGCAAGCTCCTTAACCATACCATAATACTTGACGGTAATCCTCATTCCACATCATTAACTCCCTAAAATCCTAAACAAGCCACAAGACCCGTGCTACCGTACCACAAAAATTACTAAACAACCAAATATTTTAATATTTACGCTACGCTTCTTACACTGCTATTAATATTGTTAACAGTGAAGCTGTGGAGAGATACTTGGTTTATTCTTCCCTTTGCATATTTTATTTGAAAGAAATTCCATTTAACACAGCGACTTTTCTGAGCAGGAAGAGAACTCTGGAGAACTCCAATGTAAAACTATTGTAAAGTTTCTATACTTAGTAAAGTTTAAAATTCAAATCTCACAATTTATTTAATATGAAAAATAGAATACTGAAACTCTTCAAGTTTACACCAGAAGGAACAATTATACATGCCTTATCAAGTGGAGAGAAGTCTTTCTCGGAACTTATTAAAGAAACAGGTCTCAGCGAGAGATGGCTATCGATAAAACTAAAAGAACTACTTCAATTAGGCTTAGTAAAGCTCAACAGCAAAGGCTATCGGGTGGACCAGGAAAGGTTACACAATATTTTAGCAGCCTCTTATAAGGAGATAGCTTGGATAGCGAGTTATGAAATTGTGGAAAATCACCCAGAAGTTTTAAGCGTTGTACTTTATGGTAGCACAGCCAAAGGTAAAACACATGAAGAAAGCGACGTAGACCTCCTTGTTATTTCCGAAAGTCAGTTAGATCTTGCCGATTACGAATATAAAATTTCCATGAAGTATGGGGTAGTCTTTGAGATAACTTCCATTACTATCAAAGAATTCATTGCCATGCTCCACTTTGAATCCTCACTACTTTTCGGAATCCTAGAAGGATACGACGTACTCTTCGACAGTGCGGGAATCACCACATTGTTGAAGGTGTTCAAGAAGGACATTTCCAAAAATTGGAGCTACAATAAAGATGAGGAAATATGGCTGAAACTGAAGAAATAAGAGCCTTCATTAGAAACGCAGAAGAACAACTAATTGACGCCGAAGTCAGCCTACAAGGGAAAAGATACCACCTTTCTTTCCTATGCAGTGCATTAAGTGCGGAGAACGCAACTACCGCGCTGATCATAGCCCTCGGAAGAAGGACCAGCAAAAAACATAACAACTGGATGATTCTTGGAAACATCACATCAGACGTAAATGAGAAAATAAAGACAACCATCCGAGAAATCTCTATAAAACTTCACGAAATTGAACCCCATATACCAAAACTCCTACGATACCCATTCCACTTCAAAGAAAAATGGTTAATACCTCCAGAGTACTACACCCAAGAAATGGCCGAAGAAGCCCTCCAAAAAGCAAGACATATTCTAAAACTTACTCTAAGTTGTTTAGATGAACTGAAAATCAGCATATAAAAATAAACTATTTTTTCACTTTTATTTTCATAACTTTTTCGAGTATTTATTTAAATTTTACAAGCAATGGGAAAAAATGCGAAACACAAAACAAACAAAACCAGCAAAACAAGAAAAACAATTAAAATAAAAGAAAAAAGGAAGAGAGGTTTCAGTTAAACAGACTTATTCTCCCCAGAGATCCTTAGCCACATCGGGCAAACCAATAATTAGCAATCGATCCTTCGTGGGGATAGCGTCCTCAGTCCAGCCACGCCACGCATAGTACTCCTGCATCATCTCATCCATCGGCGGAACCTTACCTTTCTGACCACCCTCCTTGGTAGGTGTCAAAAGCCTCGGCGGAAGCTTATTATCCTTATCGCGCATACCACAACGCACATTATAAGCCCACTTAAGATTGTACAAACGATCCACAGTGATATTCAAAGTCAGCTCATCGATTGGCCAACCGCAACAATTCTTGAAGGCGTCCAAGAAAATCTGCGTGGTCATTGGTGTAGCTCCGAAAAAGCATACTACTGTTGATCCCAGTAGTGCGAATAGGTCTTGCACGATTCCGGCGATTTCGCCTTTCCTTGCGGGGTCAAATCTTCCAGTTCTTTTTGTTATTCCTGCGCCGGGGTTTAGTATTCCCATGTCTGCTATGCAGGCGTATCCGGTTACGTGGCACGCTCCTCTGTGCGCGGTGGCGTATTCTACCCCCATCACGTAGTATGCTCTAGGGTCGTGCCCTGGGGCTTCAAGTCCTTTGACTGTGGTGAGGAAATCATACCCTTTACCCAGTTTGTCAGCTGCTGCTTGTGAACCGTCGGCTAGGAGTGCTCCTGCTTTTCCTTCTCTCTTGACTATCTTCTCTAGTATCTGAATCATTGCATTAGAGTCTCCCCATTTTAGTTTTATTCCGTCGATGTCATCCTTTTTTATTATTCCCTTCTCAAGCGCTTCTGTTGCCCAGGCGATTGTTGAACCTGTAGATATAGTGTCTACTCCGTAGTCATTGCAGAGGTAGTTCGCCCAAGATATTGATTTAAGGTCGTCTATGAGTTGCAAGGAGCCGAACGTTACACAGGTTTCATATTCAGGTCCCGGTCCTTCGTACGGGTAGGGTTCTTCCATCAATATCCATCTGCCGCATCTTATGGGACAGCCAAAGCAGCCAGTTCCTTCCTTGAGTATGGTTCGAGCCATCTCTCCCCCACCAATCTTGGTTGTTCCTTCCCATTCTCCCAGTTGCCAGTTTTTGATGGGGATGTCTCCTAGGGGTGCCATAGAGTCCATCATGTATTCGGTTCCATACTTTTGCATTCCTAATGCGAGCATGGGTCCGACGGTGCTGGGTGATCCCTTGGGAATAATCAATCGGGTAACTTTTTTGATTTGTTCTTTTACTGCGTTGGGGTTTGCCCACTGTATTTCTCCGGTTCCTCTTATGGCTATGGCTTTGAAGTTTTTGCTCCCCATAACTGCTCCGGAGCCTCCTCTTCCTAGGGCTCGGGCTTCATCGTTTAGAATGTTGGCTAGTTTCGATTTTTTCTCGCCTGCGGGCCCTATGCATAGGACTCTGGCTTTTTTCTCGCCGATTTCTTCTTGGATCATTTCTTGGGTTCTGAAGGTTCCTTGTCCCCATATTTTTGAGGCATCTCTGAGTTCTTTTTCAGCGTCTTTTACCCAGAGGTATACTGGTTTTTTGGATTTTCCTTCGATGACTATTCCATCGTATCCTGCTCTTTTCATTTCGACTGCGAAGTAGCCGCCGGAGCTGGCTTCTCCGTAACCGTGAGAGACTGGTGATTTGAACACTACGGTGAATCTTGAACTGCAGGGTAAGCCGCCTGAAAGGGGTCCTGTAAAGAAGTAGAGTTTGTTTCTCTCGTCGAACTCGTCAATGTCGGGGGGGACTTCGTCGTAGAGTAGTCGGGCTCCGAATCCGCTGCCTCCGAACCAGGTTTTTGCCCATTGCTCTTCTAATGGTACTTCTTTTATTGTTCCCTCTGAGAGGTTTACTCTCAGGTATTTACCCATCCATCCGAACATCTCTCTCACCTCACTTTCTGAAAGTCTGGTTCCTCCACGCGTTTGAATCCTTCTGGGGGAATTGGGTGTATCTTCTTGTAGAACTTCCTTAGAATAAGACCCGCGGGTTGCTGATGTAGGAAGGTTGGTTTTGCTGATTCCATGGGTTCAACGGTTTTGAGTTCGTACTCCTTACTACCTAAGCCTATTGCTTGCCCCACGTTACACTGTATGTCCTCGCTTATACCCAAGAATGAGCCTGCGGCGGAAAACTTCATTTTCCCCGAGCCTAGATCCTTATCCTCAGCTGTAGAGCCGGGCATCGCTATTGATTGCGTAGCCTTGTCCAGGCAAGCTCGATCTATCGCAACAGGGTCTTTACTGGAGAAAATTCCCATGTTGGGAATAATGGGACGGTCGGAATAAGGAATACAGTCACACCAGGGGCTGCTGTCTAATCCAAAGTTTATGAATCCCACTTTTCCTGACTCAAAGGTTTTCATACAGGCTAGGGCGGAATCAGCCGTTGCGACACAAGTAGCTTCGAACCAGTCTAATAATTTCAAGTTTGCGAAAACATTGCAATCTAGGGTCTGCATTTGGTGACACGTGCAACCTTTGCAGAGCTCCCGAATGAATTTAAGGGGGCCCTCTTCTGGAACGACCAGCGCCGCTTCAGGACATATGGAATTACATGTTTCCCACTTCGGACATTCCCTGCCTTCACAGTATTTGGGGATGTATTCCATAGTTTGTAAGCCTAGGACTGGGTGAGCTCCCATGTGGAGATTGTATTTCCCTCTCTTAGATGCACACCCTACACCAACGTTCTTAATGGCTCCACCAAATACCCCCCATGGGTGTCCCTTGAAGTGGCTGAGGACTATCATGGCGTCTGCGCATGCTACTGCTGTTGCTACGTATTGTTCTTTGAGTATGTATCCTTCAGGTAGGTCTACTCTGACATCGTCTGTTCCCAGGAAGCCGTCTCCTATTATCACGGGGCATCCTACTGTTCCTGAGTTGAATCCGTTTCTTTCAACGGTCATGTATTGGTCCCAGGCGTTTGTTCGGAAGCAAAAGGGGGCGTAGGGTAGTGTGGTTGTATCAACTACAAAGGGTCTTCCTCCGAGTTGTTTTACTTTGTCTACTACTGCTCTTACATAAACGGGTCTGAGATAGCCGGTGTTGTTCCATTCTCCCAAGTGGACTTTTACTACTACATAGTCATCTTTGTCTATGCACTCATTTAGTTTGGCTACGTCGAATAGATGTAGTGCTTTTGCCACTAAGCTGGTCGCTGTGCTGTAAGCTCTATCGTCCATATAAAATACTTCAGATTTTGCCAATATTGCTCCTCCTTTTCGTAAATATTTTAATTTAAAATTGCTTATTTCTATCTTATATTTCTTTGTATTTTTCGATGATTGCCGTATTTTGCTGATTTTTATTAGTTTATTATTCTTTTCTCGGCTTTTTCTCTCCTTCTTATTACATATTTTGAGCATCTACAATTTTAATAAATGCCGTATTATTACGGTACTTTGTTTTTACTATTATATTAACCTTTTTTTGGGTCTTGAGCAAAAAACAGTTTGTTGGTGGGGTGTTTGGAGCTTTTTTAGGAGGAGTTATTGCGGTTGGATTTGTTTTTGAGGCTTTTGGAATTCTTTCCTTAGTATTTTTTAATAAGGTTTATATCCTATGATGTTTGCTTTTTTATTTTTAGTATCACATCATCTTTTTTCCTCTTGAACCGAAACTACAACGATCACAAATGCAGATAGAAAATGGATTCACAGAAAAAATAAACAAAAACAAAATGAGGAAAATAAAAAGAGGAAAAAGAAAAGTTCAACTCAGCTTATTTTTCTCCCCAGAGATCCTTAGCCACATCAGGCAAACCAAGAAGTATCAGTCGGTCCTTGGTGGGTATAGCGTCCTCAGTCCAGCCGCGAAACGCATAGTACTCCTTCATCATCTGATCCATCGGAGGAACCTTATCCTTCTGACCACCTTCTTTGGTGGGGGTCAACAAACGCTTGGGAAGCTTGTTGTCCTTATCACGCATACCACAACGCACACAGTAAGCCCACTTAAGATTAAACAACCGGTCGGCAGTAATGCTCAAATTAAAATCATCAACCGTCCAACCGCAACAATTCTTGAAAGCCTCCAAGAAAGTAGGTGTACTCATGGAAGTCCCGCCAAACATACATATTACTGCGGCTCCTAGTACTGCGAAGGAGTCTTGCATGGTTGCGGTGAGTGTGCCTTTTCCTGTGGGGTCGAATCTTCCGGTTCTTTTTGTTATTCCTGCGGGTGGTTGTAGTAGTCCCATGTCTGCTACTGAGGGATAGCCGGTTACGTGGCATGCTCCTCGGGGTGCGGTGACATATTCTACCCCCATACTGTAGAATGCTCGGGGGTCGTGCATAGGAGCCTCAAGTCCCTTCACGGTGGTGAGAAAATCGTATCCCTTGCCTAGCTTTTCTGCAGCTACCTGTGAGCCGTCGGCTAGGAGTTCTCCTGCTTTTCCTTCTCTTTTGAGGATTTTTTCGGTGAGTTTGATTACTGCGTCGGCGTCTCCCCATTTTAGGGCTATTCCGTCGGTGTCTTTTTTGGTTATTACTCCTTTTTCGTAGGCTTCAATGACCCAGGCTACTGTGGCTCCTGTGGAAATTGTATCCACTCCGTAGTCGTTGCAGAGATAGTTAACCCAAGATATGGGTCCCAAATCGTTAATGAGTAGTAGTGAGCCGAATGTTCCGCAGGTTTCGTATTCTGGACCGGGTCCCTCGTACTCGTAGGGTTCTTTGATTTCTACCCATCGTCCGCATCTTATGGGACAGTTGTAGCAGGCGGTTTGCTTCTTAAGAATAGTCTTGTACATCGCCCCCCCGCCGATATTGTCTGTTTGATCCCATTCTCCTAGTTGCCAGTTTTTGATGGGGATGTCTCCGAGTGGTTTCATAGAGTCCATGAAGTATTCGGTTCCGTATTTTCCTAGTCCAAATTTGACCATAGAGTTGTCGGAAATCCATTTGGAGTATTTTTTGATTTGTTCTTTTACTGCTTCGGGGTTTGCCCACTGTATTTCTCCGGTTCCTCTTATGGCTATGGCTTTGAAGTTTTTACTCCCCATCACTGCTCCGGAGCCGCCTCTTCCCAAGGCTCGGGCTTCGTCGTTTATGATGCAGGCTAGTTTCGATTTTTTCTCGCCTGCGGGCCCTATGCATAGGACTCGGATTTTCTTGTCGCCGATTTCTTCTTGGATCATTTCTTGGGTTCTGAAGGTTCCTTGTCCCCATATGTGGGAGGCGTCTCTGAGTTCTGATTTGTTGTCTTTTACCGAGAGGTATACTGGTTTTTTGGATTTTCCTTCGATGACTATTCCGTCGTATCCTGCTCTTTTCATTTCGACTGCGAAGTAGCCGCCGGAGTTGGCTTCTCCGTAACCGTGAGAGACTGGTGATTTGAACACTACGGTGAATCTTGAACTGCAGGGTAAGCCGCCTGATACTGGTCCCGTGAAGAAGTATAGCTTGTTCTTCTCATCGAACTCGTCAATGTCGCAGGGAACTTCATCATATAGTAGTCGGGCTCCGAATCCGCTGCCTCCAATCCAAGTTTTCGCCCATTGCTCATCTATTGGTACTTCTTTTGTTTTTCCCTCTGTGAGGTTTACTCTCAGATATTTACCCATCCATCCGAACATCTCTCTCACCTCACCTTTTGTAAGTCGGGTTGTTCAACTCTCTTGAATCCTTCTTCGGGTACTGGGTGTATCTTCCTGTAGAATTTCTTTAGAACAGAACCCGCGGTTTGCTGGTGCAGGAAGGTTGAAAGTGCTGATGTCATGGGTTCAATGGTTTTGAGCTCGTAGCCCTTACTACCTAAGCCTATCTCCTGCCCCACATTGCACTGTATGTCTTCGCTTATGCCCTGAAATGAGCCTGCGGCGCTAAACTTTGGTACACCCGCGCTTGCTACAAATTTTTGCTCAGCTGCAGAGCCCGGCATTCCTATTGATTTTACAGCCATATCCAGGCAGGCTCGATCTATTGCCACAGGGTCTTTACCAGCGAAAACTCCCATATTGGGAATGATGGGACGGTCTGAATAGGGGATACAGTCACACCAGGGAGTGCTATCTATTGCAAAGTTTATGAATCCCACTTTTCCTAGTTCAAATGTTTTCATGCAGGCGAGTGCCGAGTCAGCTATTGCCACAGAAGTAGCTTCGAGGGTGTCTAGTATTTCTATGGTTGCGAAACAGCCGCAGCTCAGGGTTCCGAAGAGGTGGGACAGACAACCCTTACAGAGTGCTCGATTCAGTTCAATCGGACCCTCTTCCGGAACCGCCAAAGCTCCCTCAGGGCAGGAAGCCACACATGTTTCCCACTTCTCGCATTCCCTGCCATCACAGTATTGGGGGAAGTATCCCAGCGCTTGTAAACCCAGTAAGGGATGAAGTCCTAAGTGAAGATTGTATTTCCCTCTCTTCGACGCACATCCTACACCAATATTTTTAATCGACCCCCCGAAGACCCCCATGGGGTGCCCCTTAAAGTGGGTAAGGACTATCATGGCGTCTGCGCATGCTATCGCAGTTGCTACATACTGTTCTTTGAGTATGTATCCTTCAGGTAGGTCTACTCTGATATCGTCTGTCCCCAAGAAGCCGTCACCGATTATCACGGGGCATCCTACCGTTGCTGAGCTGAATCCGTTTCTTTCGACTGTCATGTAGTGATCCCAAGCGTTTGTTCGGAAGCAGAAGGGCGTGTAGGGTAGTGTGGTTGTGTCGACCACGAAGGGTCTTCCTCCGAGTTCTTTCACTTTGTCTACCATTGCCCTTACGTAGACTGGTCGGAGGTAGGCGGTGTTGTTGTATTCTCCCATGTGTACTTTTATTGCCACGTAGTCGCCTTTGTCTATGCACTCGTTTAGTTTGGCTTGTTCGAATAGGTGTAGTTCTTTTGCTACTAGGCTAGTCGCTGTGCTCTCGCTTCTGTCATCCATATAAAATACTTCAGATTTTGCCATTTTCATCCTCCTTTTCCATAAATATTTTGAGCATTTACCATCTTCATTTCTAAGTCTTATATTGTTTTCGCCTTTTTTCTAATTTATATATATTTCTTCTAAATTTGACGTATTTAATAATGTTTAGATGAAAATTGACGTAGTTATTATTTTGTTTTTATTATTACATTACTCGGTTCTCAGCTTCAAAACAAAAACAGTTGATATCGGGGTGTTTGGGGTTTTTTTATTAAGAGCGATTGCAGTTGGGATTTATTTTTTGAAGTTTTTGAGCCACCTTTGGTTTTAATAGTTACTTTAATAATGTTTATATTGTGTGGTTTTCCCTTATTTTTAAGGGATGGTTTAATTGTGTGGAGGTGTTTTTGGTGGTTTTGTTTCCTAGTGATGAATGGGCTAAGGAGTTTATGAAGAAGTTAAATGCGAATAAGGCGTATGTGGATTCGGCTTTGGACTGGGAAGGTGATTTTTACTTGGTTATAAAGCCTGAAGGTGGGTTGAAGGAAGAGAAGATCATATACTTAGACCTGTATCATGGAAAGTGCAGGGAAGCGTACCTTGTGAAGCCGGGTAAGGAAAAGAAGCCAGCCTATGTGATGGAGGCACCTTATGGAACCTGGATTAAGGTGAGTACTAAAGAGGTTGATGCGATTAAGGGAATTATGACGGGAAAGATAAAGCTGAAGGGCGACATGGCGAAGATCATGAGGTACACTAAGGCCGCTCAAGAGATAGTTAACACTACCACAATGATTGATAATGAGTTCCTCTAGAATTCTTTCATTTTCTTTTTTTGTGTGGGGTGATGTTTGTGTGGTTTTTTATTGGGCCGAAGGTGGTTTTTGGTGAGGATGCTTTGGATTATCTGGAGCAGATTGAGGGAAGTAAGGCTCTTATTGTTACGGATAAGGTGATACGCGAAATAGGGTTTGTTGATCAGGTTATGGAAAGATTGAAAAGGGCGGGTATTGAGTCTGAGGTTTTTGATGAGGTTGAGCCGGATCCGTCAGATGTTACGGTTATGAGGATTGTGGAAAGGTTGAGGAGTTATGAGCCGGATTTGATTGTGGGTTTGGGTGGGGGGTCGAGTATGGATGCTGCTAAAACTGCTTGGGTGTTGTATGAGAATCCGGATAAACAGATAGTGGATATTAACCCTTTTACTCCGATTAAGGTTAATCAGAAGGCTAGGATTATCACTATTCCGACTACTAGCGGTACGGGGGCGGAGGCGACTTGGGCCGCCGTGGTCACCGATACTAGGGAGCATAGAAAGATGATTTTGGCGGCGAGGGAGCTTGTTCCCTTGTGGGCGATTGTTGATCCCAAGCTTGCGGCTAGGATGCCTCCCAAGATTACTGCCGCTACGGCTATGGATGCCTTGACCCATAGTGTGGAGAGTTACATTAATCCTTGGAAAAATGATTTTTCTGATGCATTCGCAATGAGAGCGATTCAGTATATTTTCAAGTATCTTCCCCGAGCGTATGAGAACGGTGAGGATATGGAGGCTCGTAGCAAAATGGCTAATGCGGCAACCATGGCGGGAATTTCATTTGGGAACTCAAATGTGGGTATTGCTCATGGGATAGCTCACGCGTTAGGGGCGGTGTTTGGATTCCCGCATGGATTGGTTTGCGGTATCGTATTACCGTACGTTATAGAGTATAATATCCCAATTTCTGCGGAATACTTGGCAGAGCTCGCGGAGCTTATTGGAATCAAGGGGCAAGACGAGAAGAGGACAGCAAAGGCCTTCGCTGACAGGATAAGAGAGCTTATGAGGAAGGTTGATATTCCACTGAGTTTGAAAGAATCGGGCGTTAAGGAGAAAGATTTTAGGGAAAAACTTGAACGCTTAATAAATCTAACGATTCAGGATGCTTCCAGCACCTTGAATCCTAGGATGTATAATAAGGAAGAGCTGGAGAAACTTTACAAATATATTTACTATGGCAAGGATGTTGATTTCTGAAAAAACTATTTGGGAGTATATGATTATGGGTGGATACCTCGAAAAAATTCTAAGAGTGGACCTCTCAAAGGGAAAAATCACAACTGAGGAACTTAAAGAGGAAACGCAAAAGAAATATTTGGGTGGATCGGGACTAGCGGCTAGAATACTTTATGATGAGCTTAAACCGGGAATCGATCCCTTGGGGCCTAAGAATAAACTGGTTTTCGCCACCGGACCATTAACAGGGACCAAGGCTCCATCCTCTGGTAGGCATCTTGTTGCTGCTAAATCACCCTTAACCGGGGCGTGGGGCGAAGCTACATCTGGAGGTTTTTGGGGTGCTGAACTCAAATTTGCCGGTTTCGACGCTATTGTTGTTGAGGGCAAATCGGAGGCGCCGGTATACCTCTGGATCAATGATGGAGAAGCAGTGCTCAAGGACGCCAGCTCGATCTGGGGTAAAAGCGTTTATCAAACGGAGGATATAATTCGAGAGAGTCTCGACGATAAAAAGGTAAAGGTTGCCTCGATTGGTCCCGCGGGGGAGAAACTGGTTAAGATAGCGTGTATTATGAACGATAAGGACAGGACGGCTGGTAGATGTGGACTAGGGGCGGTGATGGGTTCCAAAAAATTGAAAGCCATCGCTGTGCGTGGAACACAATCAATACAAGTAGTTGACTCAGAAACGTTAGATGAAAACGCGAAAAAGTTCCGTGAGGAAATAAAAGTAAATTCTTTTATCTCACTCTTTACCGAGCAAGGTACAAACAGTATAGTTTTAACCATGAACACTATGGGGACTCTTCCGACACAATACTACAGAGAGGGAGTCTTTGAAGATGCAGAAAAGATTGATGGAAACGCCTTAATGGAGATAACAACTAAGCGATTTGCCTGTTACGGATGCCCGGTGGCTTGTGGCCGGGGGCATGTAGAGGTGAAGTCAGGTTCCTTCGCAGGTACGTCTGGCGGTGGACCGGAGTACGAAACAGTTGCCGCTTTTGGTTCACTGTGCATGAATAACGATTTGGGATCCATAGTTAAGGCGGGAATAATTTGCGACCAACTTGGAATAGATACTATCTCGGCTGGAAACATTGTGGCGTTTGCCATGGAGTGTTACGAGAGAGGCATACTAACGAAAAAGGACACTGAGGGACTGGAATTAAACTGGGGAAACTCTGAAGCGTTAGTGAAACTAGTGGAAAAAATGGGTATGAAGGAAGGCATAGGTAAGCTACTCTCGGAAGGTGTGAGAAGCGCCTCCCAGAAAATTGGTAAGGGTTCAGAAGAATTCGCAATGCACGTCAAGGGTCTTGAAACACCGATGCACGAACCAAAGGGTTACAAGGGCTTGGGTTTAGGCTATGCAACATCGAATAGGGGTGCGTGTCACTTGAGACCCGAACCACAGATGATTGAGATGATGGGTGTAGCAAGGCCAGAGCTAGGATTCGACAGAGTATCTGGTACATATGAGGTTGAGGGCAAGGGGCAGGTGATAAAAGGATTACAGGACTATAAAACCACGCTTGATTCACTGGTTTTATGCAGCTTTATTTATGATATGTATATTTATCTTCCAGATGCGCTTGCCAAAATGGTTACGGCGGTAACGGGATACGACTTTGAGATAGGAGAGCTGGTAAAAGTAGGTGAACGGATTTTTAATCTACAAAGACTATTCAACGTGAGAGAGGGCTTATTGAGAAAAGATGACACGCTTCCCAAAAGATTCCTTGAGGAAAAGACTACTAAGGGTCCCACCGCGGGTCAAGTGGTTGAACTCGAACCAATGCTCAACGAATATTACACAGTAAGAGGTTGGAACGAGGAAGGAATCCCAACAAAGGAAAAAATTTCGGAACTCGAACTCTAACAAACCAAAAAGTCAAAATGCTGTAAAACTTTTTTCCCCTTTTATAATGAATAAAATTATTCTGAATAAAATTGTGTTTATTTTTTGCCTTAATTAATGTGCAATTTTCTACTTAAACAAAGTTTATATAACATAATATATGATTCTTTATTTTTAAGGAATTATTTAGAAGGTTTGAGGTAGGTTTTATGGTTAAGTTTCCGAGTGATAAGTGGGCTAAGGCTTATATGAAGGCGTTAAACGAGAATAAGGCTTATGGAGATGCGGCTTCAGACTGGGAAGGTGATTTTCTCTTCGTTTTGACTCCCGGTGATAAGTTGAAGGAGAAGACGGCGATATACATTGACTTGTATCATGGTAAATGTCGGGAGGCTTACGTTTTGAAGCCGGGCGAAGAGAAGAAGACAGATTTCGTGATTGAGGCTCCTTACGGGGTCTGGATTAGGGTGATTAAGAGGGAGCTGGATCCGATTCAGGGGTTAATGACTGGGAAGTTGAAGTTGAAGGGTGATATGGCTAAGGTGATGAGGTACACTAAGGCGGCTCAGGAGATGGTTAACACTACAACGACGATTGAGAGTGAGTTCCTCTAGAATTCTCATTTTCTTTTTTTGTGTGGGGTGATGTTTGTGTGGTTTTTTATTGGGCCGAAGGTGGTTTTTGGTGAGGATGCTTTGGATTATTTGGAGCAGATACGTGGAAATAAGGCGCTTATTGTTACGGACGGGGTTATGCGTGAGTTGGGGTTTGTTGATAGGGTTAGGGAGAAGTTGAAGACTGCAGGTATTGAGCCGGAGGTTTTTGATGAGGTTGAGCCGGACCCCTCGGATATCACAGTTATGAGGATTGTGGATAGGCTGAAGGGTTATGAGCCGGACTGGCTGATTGGATTGGGTGGGGGTTCGAGCATGGATGCTGCTAAAGCCGCTTGGGTGCTTTGGGAGAATCCGGATAAGCGGTTGGTGGATATTAATGCATTCACTCCGATAACGGTTAATCAGAAGGCTAGGCTTATCACCATTACGACTACAGCCGGGACTGGTTCGGAGGTGACCTGGGCTACGGTGGTTACTGATACTAAGGAGCATCGGAAGATGATACTGATGGCGAAGGAGATTGTTCCTTACGCGGCTATTGTTGATCCCAAGCTTACAGTTAGTATGCCTCCCAAACTCACCGCAGATACGGGTATGGATGCTTTGACCCATGTTGTGGAGAGTTACATTAACTCTTGGAAAAACGATTTTTCTGATGCGTTCGCGAGGGCGGCGATTTCGTTTATTTTTGAGTATCTTCCTAGGGCTTATAGGAATGGTGAGGATATGGAGGCTCGTAGCAAAATGGCTAATGCGGCAACCATGGCGGGATTGTCTTTTGGGAACGCGTCTGTAGGTATTGCGCATGGGGTGGCGCACGCGGTGGGGACGGTGTTTGGTTTACCTCACGGTTTGGTTTGCGGCGTTGCGCTGCCTTATGTTATAGAGTATAATATTCCGAGTGCTGCGAAGTACTTGGCGGAGCTGGCGCATCTTATTGGAGTTGAGGAGAGGGATGAGAGGAGAGCGGCGAAGGGATTGGCTGAGCGGACGAGAGAGCTTTTGGTGGAAGTTGGTATTTCTCCGAGTTTGAAGGGATTGGGTATTAAGGAGAAGGATTATAAAGAGAATTTTGATCTCCTGGTCAGGCTAACGAGTCAAGATCCTTCCGCTACATTGAATCCTAGATCCTTTACGAGGGAAGAGATAGAGAAAATCTACAATTGCATTTACTATGGCACGAAGGTTGATTTCTGAGGTACTACATGCATCTGTACAGTTGGATGAGCGGGGTCACGTCGTTTAGGGCGGCTTCAAGGCTGATGGAGGAGTATTGGTCTATTTGGTATTTTTCCCCTTCTTTTTTTATTATGTGGTGCCTTTCCAGTATTTCTAGGACTTCTTTTACGCGTTCGAAGAGGTTAGAGTTTTTTATTTGGTTTATTGTTTGGTGTTGTAGTATTTGGAGTGCTGTTACTTCTAGTTTTTCTTGGCGTATTTCTCTTAGGGCGGATATTATGTTTTTGGGGGGCGGGGTTCCAGCTTTCCAAATGAATGTTTCTTTTCCTAGTCCCTGTAGGGTGATTATTTTGTTGTCGTGAAGCTCTTTTATGAGTATCTTGGGGTTATCGGTGAAGTTTTGGGTGAGCTTAATAATATCTTTAGTATTTACCGGGGTGGGGGAGTGTAGTATCACGTCGAATACTTTTCTCAGATCGCTCCAGTCTTTGTGAGTTCCATGCAGTAGGAAACCGCTGTATTTCAGGACTGAGAGTTTTCCGTTTTTCGCAAGGAGGGGATCCAGTTCATTTTCGACTTTTGTGAGAAGATCCTTGAAAACTCCATTGCCGTTTGGGGTTACTCCGGTTATTTCTCTTACAAGTTCGGGCAGTTCGGCGGGTATGCTTAGCAGTCTGGCGGCTCGGGCGGTGATTGATTCTATCCCACTTGAGAAGAAAACATCTATAACTTTCCTAACCTGATGGGTGGGAAGAATAGATTTTTTTTCACAGAATTTTTTTATACACTGGTCAATGAATTTTCTTCTGAGAATTTCCCCTATTTTTAGGGATGGAAAAAGCGTGGTGAATGCCACCGCATCCCTGTTTGCTCGGATAAACCCCAGCGAACCGGAGTGTTCAGGGCTCAATTTTAAACCCCCTTAGGCGTTCTTGTTCCAAATCACCTCGATTCCGCAAGCCCACTCTCTTTAGGAGTGGGAGGAATTGTGGATTTTTATAGTGCGGGCTTTTTATGCCGATAAGGCCTGGTGACCCACAAACCAGTTTAGCGCCCTTTGACAAGCCGTGCCGGGCTTAACTCACCTTAGGAGCGTGACATTGAGTGGTTCTGTCGAAGGGGGCGGGACTAGGCCGCGTATCCCGCCGTTCTTGTAGCCCGAGACGGGTAGCATTTCGAACCTGCTTAGTCTAGTCAAGATTTGCATTATTACTATCATTACGAGCCTGCACGATTTATCCGTAGGTTCTTGACCTCTATTCCGTGTTTTGGTTTAAACAGGCGATAAAACTTTTTTGGAGAGATATTGTTTTGTCTGGCGATTTTAACAATTTTGGCTAGCAGTTCATCTGCTAGAAAGTTAGGTAAATCTGTTTCTATAAGACTGAAGGCGTGAGCGAATTCCAGCGACCAGGGTACATTGTTTAGGTTACTTGCCTGGTGGTAGATAGCGGAGCATACGTATTCGAGCTGCTTTTCGCTCTCCGCTAGGCTCTTGTGTACTTCCACTCTGATAGGTAGTGCGTCCTTGTGAGGTTTTATGTAAAAAAATCTTTGCTCCGCGAGGAACCGGGAATATCTCGCTCCGAAGATGTTCCTTTGTGCCAGCATTGACCACAGGCCGCTCATTTGCGGGACTGTTATGTGGAGTTCCTCCTGATTACACGGCTGGAGAATTGAATCCAGAAGATTTGCATCGTTTATTCTACCGTAAATGCCGCTCAGCCAGGAGGATACGTTACGGTAATTTGAAATAAAATCCATGGAGTGGGGAGACTTTATTACAAACGCGTGGAGCGTGTCTAACAGTTTTTCAGCCAGTATGTCCGCGGTGCCGTTGCTTCCATAAATTTTTTCGAAAACCATTTGGTACTCCTGCTGAACCTCTCTCGCCCGATTACTGAAAACCTTTGTGTCCGCTGCACCGTAGGGTAGGAGGTCGTAATGGGGAACGAATGGGCCGTCCAGCAGAGCTAGATCGTAACTATTATCCTCAATTATCCTAAGGGTGACTAGCCGCTCCAAGTATTGTCGAGATACAGCCTGAATCCGTTCAACGTCCTCGTCCACTAACCCCATGACGGGTATACATTTTCCAATGACGTAGGGATTCTGTGCTACGGGATTGTTACATTTGAAGGTGATACCCGCAGCAGAAACCACTATGAGATCCAAACCCGCCCTCTGGCTTCTATTGGAGGATCCATCAACCGCTAGTGTAACAGCGTCTCTGGCTGCGGGATTGGTTCGGAGTTTTAGAGTTTCAAGCTCCTTATTCTGATTTAGGTTCTCAACGGCTTCGAGTAGTTCCAGATATATATCGTAGAATCTATAAACTTCGGATTCGAGAATATCGAGTGTCTGATGAAAGATTTCTCCCCTATGTTTTTTATTACTCTCCTCTTCCAAGAATTTTAATAGGTTGGTCAACCCCCATTCCGCTCCGCGAAATCCTTATGCAGATCGAAAACGCTGCGTCCACCATAACCAAGCTGAATGTCTCCCTTCTCTATACTGGTGCAGAGAGGATCCTTAAGCGGAGTGGCCATACCAGCTATAAGAAACTCGCCCACCCCTAGGTGAGGAAGAATCTTCTGAATCTCTGGGAAATCAGTGTAGTCCTCAATGGCTCTCATGTCGTTTGCCGCTGTTAAACAACCACAGAACAAGGTGCTGAGATTGGAGAAAACGGTTTTGGAGATTCTAGATATTCTCTGGCTTATAATAGTGAGATTGGAACCGAACTTGCGGCCCTCCTCCGAGAAACTGGTTATCTTGCCCGAGCAGAGATAAGGTTTTCCCACGGTTATCTGTCCGTAGGAGCCTCCCATCTCCGGAATATAGTTTTTTGCCTCATCAATTACCAAGTGTATCGGATACTTATTCCGTAGAATCAAATCCGCTATGGTTCCAATCTTAGCCTGTCTGGCATCTAAGGGGTCAGAAGAGGCGTCAATAACTAGAATGTTCCCAGCAACTCTCTTCCAGATTTTGTTATACTGTTCGACACTGCCCCCAGTAAAAATGTTCTTGCCAAGCATTTTAATTCTACGCCGTATAGCCGTGTTCCAAGCGCTTATCGATCCATCTTTCTTGTAGAACTCATCCAGCCACTGGGTCACATAGGACATGAAGCAATCACCATTAAGCTCAGCAGCACCGCAAGTGAAATCCATTACAAAAATGTCCGCTGCCACCTCTATGGCCTTTTTAGCCTGAGAGGGAAGCACATCCAAGCCAAGAGTTTTAACAATGTCATTAGCATCAGTAGGAACTACGGGTAACTCGCTACTAGACATAACTTGGAAATTGTTACAAAGCTTACCCAGATTACTGGTAGCGTATTCACCGGTATGGTCCCAGACGAGAACATTAACCTTCTGTTTTAGGGAAGCCATACCCATAATATTCGCCGCTGTGGTAACGCTCTTACCCATACCTATACGAGCGAATATACCCACCCCTAAACGCAGTACAGCTGAGGCGTCAAGATCCACTGGATAATCGGTTTCCCGAATCTTCCCTATGGGATAGTATTCCCTGTCTCTTTCCGGATCACGAAAGAGGGCTTCGTAGTCCTCTTTATTAGCTACAAATATTGGGGAACAGGGTTTGGGAGGATGGGATAATCTACGCACACCGGGATGGGCAGGAATTCCGTATATACGAAGCTCACCGAATTTCATATTCTGGTCCAGATTGGGAACTTCGCCGTAAAGGCTGGAAAAATAGTTCAGAACGTCTGTGGTTGCTCCTCTAGTGGCGGCGAAGAGATTTGCGACCAGTCCTATTAATTTGGTTTTGTTATGGCTGACGGTGAGGAGTTGGCCCTCATAAACGTAATCCGTGGCGTAGTCGAAGACTGCGAAATCGCACTTTTTAGTGCTGGTTGGACTTGTTATGAAACCTACGGGAGAGGCGCCCTTCAATATTTGTTCTTTGGATCGCAAATACTCATATTCTTCGACTTCGGAGCTCATTACTGCTCTCAGCACGGGTGTTTCAAGGCCTGGTTCCTCAACCGTCATCTACATTACCACTTGAATTTAACTTGTTTATTTTA
Organism: Candidatus Freyarchaeota archaeon; assembly: GCA_030587365.1. Taxonomy (GTDB): domain Archaea; phylum Asgardarchaeota; class Jordiarchaeia; order Jordiarchaeales; family Jordiarchaeaceae; genus Jordiarchaeum. Next base: position 28,294 of record JAUQZE010000045.1, read on the forward strand.
TTTCAAAAACTACTATTTAAACTTAGTGGAAAACACAAAGAAATTTTAAATTAATGGAAGGATAACCTATCATAATATATAAATAAAATGCCAATTTTGTGATAGGACTGCTAATCACTAATAAAAACTTTCTTAAATTTGATAAAGTGGAAGGAATGAGGAAGTAATAAAGTTATGTCAAGTAAAGGATTTTATATGAAAAATACCTTATTTCAGGCTATAGGAATGCCCAGATTCACGTGATGGAATAAGACCTATCATCCTTTATAAATAATCATGTAAAATTATGATAGTAGTATCTTACGTATTATTTGTATTTTTAAAAGGATGTTTTTAGAAAAAGACCATAAAATATATATATGAGGTTTATAATACTCTCTTTAAAAGCACAAACTTCCACTGGCATAGAAATAAAAAAAAGGTAAATGACAGTTTACTAGCTCAAATATCTGAGCGAATTTGCAGGAAATACTAGCAGAAATTTGTTGAGGCGCCCCTGATGCTAGAAGAGTTGCTAGGTTTGGGAAGATCGAAAACACGTTTAGATGTTATAAACTTCATACTGGATGAGGGGAGACCCTTATCAGCTTCTGAGATAGCGGAGAAACTCGATATAAGCTTGAATGCCGCAAATATTGCAATCCACTATCTGAATAAGGCTGGTCTTTTGAATAAGATTGAACGCGGCCTGTATGAGGTTAATGTTTATGCCTTTTGCAAGGCGTTTCTAACATTCCTTTTGGCTTCTAAAGCTGAGGGTCACGCTGGTAAGAGTCTTGAGGATTTCACAAGGTAGGAGGTGAAAAAGGAGGTTGAGTAGTCAATTAGACGACACTGTTCTGAGACTACGGGGTGGCAGTCTGAAGGTTTTATCACTTCTCTCTATTTCACACCGTCCCTTAAGACCTTCTGAGATTGCGGAGCTTCTGGGGATGCAGCTCAATGACGTTGGAAAGTATCTTGTTAGGTTGGGTAGCAAGGGGTTGGTTTCGAAGGCCAACATAAATGGTAACTCTTCGGGGTACGTCTCGAACGTAGATATCCTGGAGCTGGTGCTGGATCATGAGCGTAGGCTGAGAGAGCTTGAATAGTTATGATTTGGAATGGGGGTACGGTTTTGGCTACGGATAGGACTGGGGAACTGTTTGACAAGTTTGATAAGCTTATGAGGTTGAGGGATGCGGCAAATCAAGTTCTTATTTACATTCTTACCAGTCCTAAGCCTGTAACCCCAAAGGAGCTTGTAGATAATTTGGGTTTGACTGAGAACAGTGTTTGGAAAACTGTCCGGCGTTTGGAGGCTGATGGTTTTCTTAGGTCCATGGATAGGGGAGAGTATGAACCTAATTTTGGCCTCATAACGGCGCTTCTCTTGTTCAAAGTTCAGGAGTTGATTAAGGCATTAGAGCAGAGATGAACAGGATGAGTGAGGACGAAGAGCAGATCACTTCCAAAGATGCTTTTAATAAGTTATTGAGATTGGGCGAGGCTTCCATTCAGATAATTGATTATATACTCTGTTCGCCCAAACCGGTAACCCCTAAGGAGCTTGTGGATCGGCTGGGAATCACCGAGGGGACGGCTTGGAACGCTTTGAGCAGGTTACAAAAGGTTGGTTTTCTCGTTACCAAAAATAGGGGAGAATATGAGGCTAACATGGGATTTATATTATCGATGGTTCTTTTCACCTTAAGTGATATTGTAGAAAAATTGAGAGAGGTGAAGCGAAGATGAGTAATTCTGAGGAGACCGAAGAGGGAAAAAAGCTGTTGGAAAGCTTTAGGAGTTTTCGAGAAAGAAGCTTCTCCGTGCTGAACTACATTCTTGAAAATCAGAAAGGAGCACCAGTATCCTCTTCCAAAATTCAGGAAGGTTTAGGTTTGACTCCTTCGAATCTTTCGCACGCTGGGAAAATATTAGAAGACGCCCGATTGATAAGCAGGGAAAAGGAGGGGTATACTCCGAATCTGGGTGTTTTACTCGCGGCAATTCTAGAAATCGTTTTAGACATCGATAAAAGAGTTAAGAGTATTGAGGAAGAATTAAGTAGAAAGTAATCGGTTATCGAAAAAGGCGAAAGTGAAAAATTGGTTGTGTCTGCTAATCGGTTAACTTTTAGGGATTAATTGGGTCCCCTCCTATGTTATACGTCATCTAGAAAAACAAGGAGGTGGAGCCCAATAATATCCCTGAATAACCAGATACGGGTTACAGGAGATTTAAGTCTTATCCCCCTGTCCAGAAGCCTGGACGAAGCCAACCTGAACAGAGAAGTCCTCAGAGCAGTACTGGAGGAGGCTCAAGACCAGCTAATAGATGAGCTGTGCGGCGGGAAATACGCCAGAAACCAGGACAGGAAGTTCCGAAGAGCAGGAACCGCCAAGAGAACACTGGTGACCAGGCACGGCACAATAGTGTTCAAGCTGGTCAAGGTGAGGTCGCTGGAGAACGGATCCATACTGAGACCGTTCCTCCTCTACCTAGGATTAGAGCCCAGGAAG
>JAUQZE010000011.1 GCA_030587365.1 Candidatus Freyarchaeota archaeon
AGGTACCGTACACGAACAACCTCATCGAGAGGCTGATGGGGGAGATAGCGAAGAGGGTTAAGAACAAGTGGATGCACTGGAGCACCCAGGGGCTGGAAAACCTGCTAAACATACTCCTGGTAAGATACTGTAACGAGCAGCTTTTCAGCGAGATCAAAGAAAAATACTTAAGCCAAGGGAACAAACCCCTCATACAGATAACGATAACATAGGAGAAAAAGTTAACCAATAAAAAGACGGCACCAAAAAATTAAAGATAAGTAATTCACCTGCAAATATATGGGCTGTCAGAAAGTATTCATAATTAATCAATATTCTTCCAAAGGGTCTGTCATTAATTATGTTTCACTTTTTTTCAGGTAAAGAGTACCACCATACATTATTCAAAGAAGGAAAATTTTCTCGTGGTATTAACTTTATTGCATCGTTTTCACAAGCTACTCTGCATACTCCACAACCAAAACATTTCCATGGGTCTATTACTGCTCTATTGAGAGTTGGTGAGTATGAAACTGCCCCGAATTGGCAACGGCTTATACATTTTTTGCAACCTATACATTTATTATCTTCAATATTTGCAACAAAATGTGAACGTTTGTAAAAGTTCCATCCTCTTTCTCGAGAAATTTTGATGGCATAGCAGGATGGTGCTTCGCAATTACAAAATCCACCCACAATAGGTTTCTTATAAATGTAAACTGCGTGTACAAATCCTTGCTCGTCGAATTTTTCCATACATTCTCTGGCTTCTTCTTTGGATAGAAATTCTACTCCTCCTCTGAAAAAATCAGGCCATTCTCTAACAAAATCAAGGGACATACCAAAACTGAAGCATCGCTTTTCTTCGGGTTTTGCCCTGAGTATTCTCTCACAGGGGCATGCGTACTTAGCAATAGGGCTTGCAATGTCTAAAATTTGGTTAACCTCTTCTAGTGTCACAACTTGATGTAGACCGTATAATTGGTATCTTTCTTCTGCAAGTTTTCTTAGATTCGTGGCGGTTTCAGGATTTTTTTCATTAACCCAAGACATTACTATTTGAGCAAGTTGAAAATAAAGTTCTTCTAAATGGGATATTGCAGGAGTTTTTCCCTTTTCCTTAAGAGGTCCAAAGAAATCTTTTGTATAATTTTTTATGTTGAGATACCATTTTTTTCCATCCCCGTGTTCCATACACCAATCGCACATTTTAGGTAGTCTCCTTAATTGTTATGGCATTTTTAGGGCAAATATTCACACACCGCATACAACCAGTACATTGATCCGCAAAAATTCCAGTTACAATCCAATTATTTGTTATTTTGTAAGGCTCTCTTGATTTAGGATGCGCGAAAAACACAAGACTAGGGCAGACCTTAAAACATTTTCCACATATAAAAGGTCCTTCGCATAGGCTATTTTTTACTTCAATTTTGTACATGGAATCTCCTAAAATTTATGAATTGATTAATAATAGCCATTAAAATCGATTAAATATTAAGATTTCTATATATTTTTTTATTTTTTTCTACAAACTTTTATTGATTTGCTCTCTGGTTGCTTGTTTCTGAAGTTTTGTCTTTTTGCTGGCATTTTCACGATAAAATATAAATATTGCTTCCCCTTTGTTTAATTAGGATTCGGTTCAACTAATAGTGGGTTCTCAAAAAAATATAACCAATATCTAAATTAACGGCCGTTAGCCGTACTGAAGGTGTCGTAATGGAAGAAGAAGCATACGAATTGGTTTTAGAAGCTGGAAACAAGGGATTGCTTCAGAGCGACTTGTGGAAAAAGCTGGGTGTCAATAGCCGTGAGGGTTCCCGCATATCCGTGAAACTTGAGAAAAAGGGTTTGGCTAGAAGAGCTAAGGAACTCTACAAAGGAAGGTGGACATATCGTCTCTACGCTAACAAGAGCGAGGAAGTTCCAATAACTTGGAATACCCTAAACAACTGTCCGTGCTTTATGTGTGTACAAATTACGCGTTGTGGTACGGCTCAACCAACCTCGCCCATAAAATGCCAAAAATTGACAAACTGGATTACCAAACAATTTACGGAGTTTTAAGAGCTTTTCACCCTTTGAAAGGGTTGATTCTTACTCCATTTTTACGTTTTTCTGAAATTCTTAGCTACAATGTACATTTCAGCACTAGTTTTTCTGGAAGCTTCCGGCTTGGTGGTTCTAACATAGCCAAAATATTGGTGAATCTCCTCCAAGAATTTTGGATACTCGCTTCCCTGAAAGGCCTTTATGACAAGGTTCCCTCCCTTTTTGAGGACTCTTCTAGCTATGTTTAACGAAGTTCTAGCAAGGAATATCTGTCGCTCATGGTCGACGCTCCAAATGCCGCTCACGTTGGGTGAACAGTCGCTCAAAACAACATCAAACTCTTCTGAAACGCTTAGAATCTTTTTCAGCGTCTCCTCCTCAAGAATATCCCCACGAATAAAGGTCACGCCGTCGATACTTGAAATCCTGTTAATATCCACTCCCACAACAACTCCCTCATCCCCTAACTCCTCCTTAGCGATCTGCAACCATCCACCAGGAGCACAGCATAAATCCAAAACAGCTTTTGCGCCGCTAAAAATTCCAAACTTTTTATCGAGTTGCCTTAGTTTATAGGATGCGCGAGACCGATACCCCTCTCTATGAGCCTTGTAATAATAGTGATCCTTACGCCTCAGATCAGTCGCACACTCCCTAAATATTTAATTACATATATTCAAATTTGAATAACTTAATAAAACTTCTTTCATCACACAATTACAATCTATTGCTATGTTACATTTTTATTAAACTTGTTCCATTCATTTGATTTTTGCGAATTTTTCAAACAATATTCACTTATTTGAAAGTAAGGTTTTTAACCAAATCGTCTATATCATATCGCAAACAACACAATCTGTGGATTAACAGAGACCCTTAACTTAGCCCCTAGATTATGGTGGGAACCTTGGCGGTAAATGAAGAGTTCTACAAAGCTAGGATTTCTTCTTTAATGAAAGAGCGTATTCCTTTAATCGAGGAGCTTAAAAGGCTTAGGGAGAGTTCCGAGGAGTACAAGCAGAAGAGGGATGAGAAAAATCGGGAAGTGCAATTAATCGCACAGCAAATAAAGGAACTACGAGGGGGAAATGACGAAATCGGTTCTAAGCTGAATCAGTTGAAAGTGGAAAAAGAAAAATTATACGAGAGGGTTGAGGAGCTTTCCTCCAAAATAAAGGAGCAGAAAAGCAAATTGAAGCCTTTGGATTTTAACGGCGAACAGCTTAAGAAAAAAAGGGACGAGCTTGAATGGAAACAGCAGACGACCACGCTGTCCTTGGAAGAAGAAAATGCTATTGTCAAAGAGATAGAAGAAATTGAAACCATTTTGCCAGATTACGAGGAAAATCTTGAGATACAGAACACTATTAACCCGTTGAAGAAAGAAATGGAGGAAACCTGGGAGAGGATTAACTCTATAAAAAAGGAGATGCAGGAAGAATACGACAAAAGCAAACCGTCATTTGAGCAAGCGAAGCTTCTTTTTGCAAAAAGAGATGAGCTGCGTGGTCTCGCGGATATAGATCACAAGAATTACATGGAAATATTCCAGAAAATAATCCAATACGAGAATCAGCTAACAAAAATAGAAGAGGAGATATCTCTCCTCAAGGCTCAGCAAATAAAAATGCAACGAGATAAGAGGGAGAACGCGATACAAGAAAAAAGAAAGAAAGAGGAGGAACTAGTCCAAACCAAGGTAAAACAAGCCCAAGAAAAACTCGAAAAGAAAAAGCGGGTAACCCTCCAAGAATTAAAACTCGCAATGGGCGAACCGTAACCCTTTTTAAAAATCATTTAATAACCCGATAAAATCAGTCAGAGGAATCTAAATGAAAAAATTGGAGAAACTCAACCCCCTATTTTACCCCAAAGCTGTGGCTGTAGTTGGTGCCACCGATACCCCATTCAAATACGGCAACCTCTACATGCATGCATTAATACACAGAGGTTTCCCTAAAGAGCATCTGTATCCCATAAACCCCAACGAAAAAGAAGCCCTCGGAATAAAGGCATATCCCAGAGTACAAGACGTACCAGAACCCCTTGACCTAGTTATTTTTACGATACCCAAAAAGCTAGTCAAACAGACCCTAAAAGACTGCGTCGAAGCCAAAGCCAAATTCGTAGCCATGTTCACATCCGGCTTCTCAGAAAGCACCTCGGAACGAGAAGAAGGTAAAAAACTAGAAGGAGAACTTCTAGAAATAATCTCCCAAAGCAACACCCGAATAGTAGGTCCAAACGGTATGGGTGTTTATTCATTTGACGAAAAGATTTCCTACCCCTATATGTACCACCCTCCAGAAGATGGTCCCGTATCCTTCATAAGCCAGAGTGGAGGACTCACTATTGAACTAGCAAGTATGGCTGATTTCTGGTCCGACATACGTTTCAACAAAATCGTCAGTTTTGGGAATGCAATTGATCTCGAAGCCACAGATTACCTGGAATATTTTACCGAGGATTCAAAAACCAAAGTTATTAACATCTACATAGAGGGTGTAAAAAATGGTCCCCGATTATTTAAGGTCTTGAAAGAAGCGGTTAAGGTTAAACCCGTCATAGTCTGGAAAGGCGGCTGGACAGCAGGAGGTTCACGGGCAACACTTTCACACACTGGTTCCCTCGCAGGATCCAACAAAATCTGGGGAGTAGTACTTAAACAAGCGGGGGCAGTACAAGTCTATAGTATGGAAGAGCTTTACGACGTCACTATGGCTTTCCTCAGAATCAATCCGCCCAAAGGATTAAACACAGCGATTTTGGGTGCAGGCGGAGGCCAAAGCGTTGTCTCAACAGATGAGCTGGAGAGTGCGGGTTTGAGAGCCCCTCCCTTTAGTCCAGAAATCAAAGAAAAACTGGGCAAAATAGTTCCCGATACAGGAACCGGTATATCCAATCCTATCGATTGCTCCTACTTTGTTTACTATGATCTAAACATGTATACTAAACTACTACAATTGGTGGACGCTGATCCTAAAATTGACCTAGTACTGCTCCAACACGAGGTAATGTGGGGCGACAGAAACGAGCAACTCTTTAAAATAATCAAAGAAACCAGAGAACACCTAGAAAAGCCCTTTGTAATGGTTCTACACCCCTCCGCAGGTCCAAGGAAGTATACGCCTGAATTGGAGGCTGAACGTTTAAAAATTCTAAAACAATACCTCAACGAAGGTATTCTAATATACCCCTCAATATACAGGGCGTCAAACGCAATCTACAAAATGGTACAGTACTACAAGTTTCTTGAACGCCACGGAAAACCTGAAAAGGCTACGGAAGTCCTTGCCTACTCAAGGCTGTTTAAACAATAATAAGAGTTACTTTTCTTTCATACTTTTTTTGATTGCAACTACTCTTCAGTGAAGGTGGCTATTGATCCTTCAGCCTCTTCCACTGAAACTTTTATTTTCAAGTCTTTGAGTGAAGACTGTTTTAATTGCGTGTAAATGTACTCGGATATTTTCTCCACAGTAGTTGCTTCAATAGGCAACAATAAAGCATCGCCTTTTGGAAAAACATATCTCCTTTTGTTTTCTACTACTTCCATCTCTTTCCCCGTTTCTTTGATTTCGATGCCCTCCGCCTTAGTGGGGATGAGTATGTGGTGATCCATTTTCTGGCAAATCTCTCTCGCTATATTTCTAACATCCATAAAGTCAACTATCATCTGCTGACTGTTTAACTCACCCGACTCAATCTCAATGGTTACCCTATAGTTGTGGCCATGTATTCGCTCACATTTTGGGTGACGCATTAAGAAGTGCGCTGCAGAAAAGTTCAAGTCCCTTGTCACTATTAATGTCCAAACCAATTTTAATCACTTCGATAACCTGAACGCCGCACAAGGCATAATTCCTGCGCGAAATTCAAGCAAAGTAATTATAATTGCACTCAATTATTAATCGGTCCCTATTAATAAATGTTCCACGAAAGTGAATATAACTGAAGTCAAAATGTTGCTAGGAATTTTCATAGAATCCCTATAACCTTATGAGCTTGGATGGACAACGAAACATTGTTTTTATCGATATACTTTGACGCGATCTCTGTAAACTGGAATAATTGTTTTATTGTGGGCTTCTCCTTTACTTCGCCGAACGGTGTCACAATCTGTATGCATAACGGGCATCCTATCTTGGCTAGTTCTAATGCATACCATTCAATATTCTCTGATTTTGTCTCAGATGTGACCACAACCTTGGCGAATGTCTTCTTTTTCGCATCCATAAAAATTTGAATAGTTTGGAATTCCTTCTCCACCAGAGCGCTCCAGTCTGAAGCGGCTCCTGCGGATTCGTCTTTGATATCACAGCAGCAATATTCAAAAAGATCAGCAACTTTCGGTGCACAATGGGGCAATGAACCGTTAGTCTCGAGAAAAAGCATGTATCCATCCGATACAAGTAGCTCCGATACTTCCTTTAGGAAATCTGTTTGAAGTAAAGGCTCGCCACCAGTAAATGAAACCGAATGAAGATCCGAAGTTTCAAGCTTTTTCACATACTTACTCAACATGTCTGAGCCTATAGGGTTGGAAAAAAGCGCGAACTCTCCGGTTCCGGGGTTTTCTTCTATTCTGAATTGTTGCATTTCCGGATTTTGAGCTCTAGGCGAGTGGCGTCTTTAGAGTACGCTCTATTTAGATGTCGCACCACCTGCAGCCCTTAGTTCCGAATTCTCCTATGGCTAGGTTGCAGCCCGCTAATCGAGCGATTCGACGAAAGGATAAATCTTATCCTTCCTATATCTGACGCTTCCCGTAACAAGAGCCGCTGACGTTGCCTCCTTCCCCTTTACCTCCCTCTAAGGGATCTGGTAGGAGGAGAACATCTCAGCAACCCATCCCTTAACCAATAACATCACCTCGAAACAAATACAAGCATAAGGTTTTCTAAATAACTCGGTTTCTGAGTCAAGTCTCATTTAATTTAATTTTGTTCAAGCCGCCCTTTTAAGACGTTTGATGTAAATATTGTTCAATAAAGCTTATGTATCTGTTTCTACTTTGTTGATTTGAATTCTTCCCGAGGGCTGATTCTTATGTCTTTAGTAGGACTTTTGATGGGTAAACTGGAAGTTCGGTTGTGTAATGCGCGGTCTCTTGAGCAAAACAAAATGATGGTTAAAGAACCAGGTTCAAAAAGCTATGTTGAATCAACAGCAGTCGTATTACTGAGCAAAGAGGATATGGACCGCTATGGTATTAAAAACGGTGACAGTGTTAAGGTAACGACAAAATTTGGAGCGGTGGTTGTTAAAGCCTACCAAACAGATGAAACAAAAAAGGGAATAGCACTCATGCCTAATGGGCCGTGGTTTAACTCGATAGCAGACCCAGACATAGACACGACCGGAAATAACTCCTACTATGTGTTGAATGCCGGTATAGAAGCCACAAATGAAGAAGTGCTGGGCACAGAAAAACTCTTTGGAAAGCTACTGGGAAAGGATGCCAATGAGTGAATCACTTCTTTTAAAGAACGGCTTTGTGTTCGACCCCAAAAACAACGTAAATGGGGAACGCATGGATATAGCCGTAAAAAACGGAGTAATAGTTGAATCGGTCAAAGAAAAGGGCAGCAAGGTCATAGACGCCAAGGGAAAAATGGTTTTCCCCGGTGGGATAGACATCCACACCCATATCGCCTCTCAGCATATTAATTTTGGACGCATGCTCTACCCCTCAGTATCAGGTAAGAGTATCCCTACATCCCCCGAAGTAGGATTAATATACGCAAAAATGGGCTACACATTCGCACTCGAAGCCGCAGTGTCACCAACAAAAGCTTTACACACCCACCTAGAATTCTCAGACATACCCGTATTAGATTACGCGTGTCTGCTACTCTTAGACACATACTGGTACCTATTACCCGCTGCGAGAAAAAAGTCCGGGGAAGAAGCCGCACCCATAATCTCATGGCTGCTCGAATCAACCAAAACTTATGGAATCAAACTAGTTAACCCCTTATCAAGCGAAATGTGGAGCTTCAAAAAAGAAATAACAAGCCTAGAAGAACCCATAAAACACCTCGGAGTATCCCCCCTAGACGTTATTCAAACACTAGCAAGAGCAAACGAGTATCTGGGACTACCACATCCCGTTCACATACATCCCAACGAAGCCGGAAAACCCGGAAACTACGAAATAACCCTCAAAACACTAAGGGCGCTGGAAGAATTAAGCCCCAACAAAAAGCAAAAATCAATACATTTAGCACATGCCCAATTACACAGCTACGGGGGAAGCGAAACAATAGAATCCAAAGCAGACCAAATAGCAGAATACATAAACACCCATCCAAACGTGGAAGCAGACATTGGACAAATGGTGCCCCACGAAACAATAAGCCTTTATGCAGACAATCCCCTCCTAACCAGAGCCGCTAAAGGAAAAAAGATATTCACCGACCAAGTTGAGATGGAAGCAAGTTTCGGAGCGGCACTAACGGAATACAAAATGGACGCAACAGGCAGCGTAATGTGGGCAACGGGCCTTGAACTAGCACTCAGCATAAAGGACCCCTGGCAGATCCAGCTATCCATAGACCATCCCAACCTAGGACTAATCACGGACTACCCACAAATCATATCATGGCTAGTAAGCAAAAAAACCCGGGACGAAGTCAAACTAGAAGCGGACATGTCACTGCCCTCAATAGAAAGAGAATACTCGCTTTACGAAATAGCAATAATAACCCGAGCAAGCCCCGCCCAATCGCTGAGCTTACCCAACAAAGGAAACCTATCAGTCGGGTCGGACCCGGACATCGCGGTATACGATTTCAACCCTGAAACTCAAGACCCGACAAAAGAATCAGAGGCCCTAATAAAAGCCTTCACCCAAACCTCTTACACCATAAAAAATGGAGTAATCGTTATGAAGGAAGGAGAAGCCCTCAAAAAACTAAGAGGAAAAACCTACTGGGCACACCGAGATGGTATCAACCTTCCTGAAAAAAGAATAACCGAAATGCAACGCTACTACTCACTGGACATCAACAACCTAAAAACCCCAATAGAAATACTCCACAACCCCCAAGAAATAACATACTAAGCAAAAACAAACCAAACTAATTACATTTGGAAAAATTATTTTTAAAACAAAAAACAAAGAGTAAACAATTGGACTGAATAAAGTATCTAAAACAATCTCTTTTTAGCTTTCACGAATTTCCCGCACAGTATAGGGTTCGGTATCCAAACCCAATAAAAAGAACCGCTAAAATCAATAAAAACTTGAAAAATTTTAAAAGGGGGTTAGAATCTCCGTAAACCAACCCCCAATTAAAGTGATTCCCCGCACTATTTTATCAAAATATGAGGTGAATTAATAATGCAATTTTTCCCCTGGTGGACCGAAGAGCAAATAAAATTTGCCAAAGAAGTAGAGCAATTCGCCACCGAAAACGTACCCCGAGCTGAAGAATTATTCTGGACAAGAACATTCCCCATGGATATAGCAGAAGATGCGAAAAAAAGAGGATACTTCGGAGCAGGTATCTCCAAAGAGTACGGAGGACTAGGACTTGGAGCCACTGGAGCTTGCATAGCATGCGAGCAGTTGAACCGAATGTACTCAGTCGGCCACCTCCTAGTAACCAGCTACATTGGAGGACTCCACCAAATCCTACACAACGGCACTGAGGAACAGAAACAAGAATGGCTAACAAAAATGGCCAAAGGCCAGCTGGGAGCAGTCTGCATAACCGAAGTCTTCGCAGGTTCAGATGCTGCTTCAGTAATGACCACCGCCGAAAAAGATGGAGATGAATGGATAATAAACGGCAAAAAGAGATTCACCACAACTGCCGGGCCCGCTGAGAGGTATCTCGTATACACAAAAACGAGTGACGACCCAGAAGTCAAGAGAAAGAACCAACACCTAACAACCTTCGTAGTGGAAAAAGGCACTACCGGATTCCACCTAGAGAAAGTTAATCCCCTAGTTGGGTTTGACAATCTGCCCAATTGCTACTTGGACTTTGACAACGTTAGAGTGCCTGATTTTAATAGGATTGGTTCTATTGGTGGTGGTTGGAACATAATGATGACCGGCCTAAACTTTGAGAGGCTGATCGCTGCCGCCGCAGCCGAAGGGGCTCTGGAAGACCTTATAAAACAAGTGCTCTATTACACCAACAGGCGTGTACAATTCAGATCGCAAATAAGCGAATTCGAGAACAGTCAGTTCAAGATTGCTGACATGATAACTAAACAGCAAATGGCACGTCTTGTAACATTCTACTCGGCTTATATTATGGACATGGGTCAGATGGCTGCGATTGAATCAGGCATAGCAAAAATGCTGAGCACCGATTACGCCACAGAGATTGGTCTCGACGCTATCCAACTATTGGGTGGAGACGGCTTGTGCCGGTTTTACCCTGTGGAAAGGCTGATTCGTGAGGGTAAGATTGGTCAGATTGTTGCTGGTACAAACGAGGTTCAAAGGCTCGTCATCTACAGGATGGGGTCGTTAGCCTATTTGGATTGGCCTTACCGGCTGCGATGGAACGACAAACTGGAGACCCCCACGCTAACCCTTAGAAAAGGACCCTGGTACGGTAAGCAAATAACCGAGGATGTAATGCTTAAAATCTTGGCGGAAGACTACAGGTGCAACCCCGGACTCTACATGACCGTAGATGATGCCGAGAAAGAAACTGGTCTTAAAAAGGATAAAATCCTCGAACTCTGGGCTAAACTGGAGCAGAATAATCTAATAGTCACATTCAAAGACAGACGTGGAAACGTCGTAATGGCGAAGGCAAATTACACGGGAATCAGGAAGGCATTCCCGCTTGACCACTATAAATGGTTCCCAGACTGGTTCGACATCGAAAAACTGGGCTTCTAACACATGTAGTAAAACACGCTTTAGAGCCAGTTTCTTTTCTTTTTTTTCAATTTTTTATCTAGGTTAATTTTCTAATTAAACAAATTTTAATTTTGGTCTCCTTTGTTCCAATTTTAAAAACAGGGTTAAGTAACTGAAAGTATCAACTGTGAACTATGTTAAGGCTGAGATGTTGACTAAATTTTATGAACCGTAGGCAAGTACTTTATCCTTTCTCTTTTGGGTAATCTGTAAGTATCGATGGGGATTGTATATTATCTTTTTTCTAAATTTTTATAATAGGATGAATTAATTTATTTATAGCGGACTTTGCTAACCGAGAAGATGTCTCTGGGTTCTAGTAGTGATATACCCGCCTGTTTTCCGATGATTTCTATTTGTATAATCTTCTGTGGATTTTTCAGATCCACCTTACCTCCGCTTATGTATTTTGCTAAGGCTTCTATGATTTCTTGAGTATGGTACTTGTTGTAGAATCGTTTGTTCACGGTCATCCTCCAGGTTTCATCCTTTTTGATGTTTTCTGCGAGTTTTTTTACGTTTTCTTCCATTTCTTCAAGCTCTGACGAAGCCCAGATATCAATAGGAACATAGTTATACGTGTACCAAAAATTTTCGGGCTCTTCTCTACACAACTGCGTAAGCTTTCTAGTTATTTCCCTCGAATCTAGAGATGTGACGACTAGAAAAATTCCCCTAGCTTGCGACCTTAAAAATTGTGGGTTTTCCTCCCTAACCCTACCCAAAACCCGTAAAACCTCTTCCTTAGACTCTCTTGTGCTCTGCATATCATAGGTAATAAGTAGGTTTGGTTTCTCCATCTAACATCCTCCAACAGATATTCCAAGAATCCCAAAAACACTCAAATATCAATATTTCATTACCGTAATCCTCTAAATTAACTCTTTTTGATTCTCTTGAGAATACAAACTGCATATTCCATTCTAAAAACAATCATAAAGCAGAACTAGTGAAACTAGAAGCGGAATAATTAATATCATAAAAGTTTATTTAGTAATTAGCATTTTTTAAAAAGTTAAATTTGCAATCGGAAAGTTCAGAGGGAATTGATTATGGTCAATCTTTATCAAGAGCTACAGGAAGCAATCGTAAAAATTGACAGGGATAAGCTTGAAAGCGTTAAAAAAAAGGTTCTAAAAACTCCCAGCGTCGATGTTGATAAACTCGTGGAAAGCATCAGAACCGGATTAGAAGAGGTTGGATTAAAATTCGAATCCGGAGAATACTACCTCGCAGAACTGATACTCATCGGAACAGAAGTCTCAGAAGCCGTAGAAAAATGGAAACCCCTCTTCGAAAAGAAAGAAGTAAAAGAAAAAGTGAAAAAAGCGGTAATCGGGACCGTTGAGGGAGACATACACGACATTGGAAAAAACATAGTGGGCATGATGCTCGTATCCAGCGGCTTCGAGGTCATTGACCTAGGTAATGATGTCACCGCAGACAAATTCGTTAAAGCCGTGAAAGAAAACCATCCGGTCGTCTTAGGTATGTCAGCGCTCCTGAGCACAACCAGAGACAACATAAAGAAAGCCATAGACGCTCTAAAGGAAAACGAACTGCGGGATTCGGTCAAAATAATAATTGGGGGAGCTGCGGTGGACGATGACTTTGCCAAGGCTGTGGACGCAGATGGTTACGCCGCCAACGCAGCTGAGACGATCCCTCTGGTTAAGGAACTTCTAGGAGGCTTCTAATTTGGCAAGACTTTCGCCTAGAGAGAGAGTCGAAATGGTCGTAAACCACGAAGAACCCGACCGAGTGCCAGTAGATTTCGGAGGAATGAACACTTCCATTTACGAGATGCCGGAATGGTGGCCGAACAAAACTGAATACTATGGATACAAAGATTTGGTGAACTTCCTCGGACTTAAGGATACGCCTAAACCCTACCTGAACTCTGGGAACTGTGTGATTAATGTGGATGACAGAATCCTTGAAAAGTATGGGGTGGACTTCCAATACCTGTACATGTCTATGCCGAAGCCCAAGATGCATCCTGATGGCACCATAGAAACCATCTATGGTTTGAAAGTTAAACCGGTAGGATACTACTTGGAGGTTTACGGTTCGCCTCTTGCGGGAAAAATCACCATCAAAGATATAGATGACTTCAACTGGCCCGACCCAGAGGATCCGGTCTTTTCCGCTAAGGCTAGGGATAGAGTGCTTAAGATGAAAAAGAGTAGCGACAGGGTGATTGTTGCACTCGCTTCCTTCGCCGAACAAATATTCCAAAACTACGCCTGGATTCGGGGATTTAGCCAGATGCTACTTGAAATGCAGAGAAACCCAGAACTCTTCCACTACCTCACGGACGCCCTGCTCACAGTGGAGGAGGGAATTATGGAATCCTTCTACTCAGAAGTAGGTGAACACATTGATTTCGCATACATAGCCGAAGACATGGGCACCCAGCAGTCACCCTTTGTATCACCTAAACAGTACGAGGAGTATTGGAAGCCTTATCACAAAAGAATGATAGAACATATTAAACAGTTTACGGACGCAAGAATAATGTGGCACTGCTGCGGTGCGGTTGCACCTCTGATTCCTCATATGATTGACCTTGGCGTCGACATACTTCAGGTTATTCAGCCCTTGGCTAAAGGAATGGACGCCGAGTCTCTCAAAAAGTCTTTTGGGGATAAGTTGTGTTTTGAGGGTGGTGTTGATGTGCAGAGGCTTTTGCCGAAGGGTAAGCCGGAGGAGATTAAGGCAGAATGCAAAAGAGTGATTAGAATACTGGGTAAAAGCGGTGGCTACGTTTTTGCACCCGCTCACAATATTCAACCAGATACGCCTCCCCAGAATGTGGTGGCGATGCTTGAGGCGGGGATTGAGTTTGGCAAGTACCCTCTAGGGAAATGATTTTTCTCTTTTTATACCAGTAGTTAAATACAAAAGAAGCTATAGAAAAAAATGAGAAGATAGTTGGTGGTTGTGTTGTCGAAAAAAGAGTTACTGAAGAGAATGGCTGACGCTGTTGTAAATCTGGATGTTGAGGAAGCGATGAAGAGTGCCGAAGAAGCGTTGGTACTAGGAATCCCACCACTTGAAGCAATAAACAAGGGTTTCACTAAGGGGCTTCAAAAGGTTGGAGAACTCTTTGAAAATAAGGAGTATTTCCTCGCAGACATGATAATGGCAGCCGAGGCCTTTAAGGCAGGAATGAACGTGCTAACTCCTCGTCTCCAAAAAGAGGGAAATAAGAAGGGAGTAATTGTCATAGGAACTGTTAAGGATGATATACACGATCTTGGTAAGAACATTGTTACAACCCTACTTGCTTCCGAAGGCTATGATGTCTACGACCTCGGTATTGACATTCCAGCAGAAGAGTTCGTCAGAAAGGCCGAAGAAGTGAACGCAGACATCGTAGGCCTAAGTGCGCTGCTGACAACCACTATGGAGCGCATACCAGAAGTAATCGAAGCCTTAAGAGAAGCAGGACTAGACAGAGTTAAAGTCATAGTGGGCGGTAGACCCGTAACCCCCGAATTCGCTAGGGAGATTGGTGCAGACGCCTACTGCGAAGACGCTATAAAAGCCTTGGAGACTGTTAAAAAACTATTGGAGGGCTAAAAATGTCGTCAGTTTTGGAACATCTTCTTATAACCCTAGGTTTTAAGGAGCCCGAATGGGTTCCCGTGATCCTCCTCCCCGAGTGGGACTTCCTCTCAGATCTCTTTGGTGTGCCTCTAATGAAGCTTCTTAATGACCCGATGCTGCAAATTCAGGCGGGTGAAAAAATGAAGGAACGCTTCCCCGACGCCTTCATAGCAACATCCGTATGGGTTCCCTACGCACACGCTTCCGGTTTTGGCTGCGTGCTCTCCGAACCCGAAGACGAAATCCCCGGAGTTAAAGAAGTCGCAGTAAAGAGCCCGGAGGACATAGACACACTAGAGATTCCCGAACCCCAAAGCGACGGCCTCATGCCCAAATACCTTGAATACCTTAAAATCCAGCATAAAGCTAGGGGAAGTTCCGGAATTGGAGACTTTGGTCCGGTGGAACTCGCCTGTGAAATAATGGGTTACACCAGTTTCCTTAAACTCATATCTCAGAATCCTAAATACGCACACAAGCTCTTAGACATAACGGTCAAGTCCTGCACCAATTGGTTCAACGCCCTTATTGATGTTATTGGCGGCTCCGCATTGTTTGTTCTGGTAAGCGACCACACAACAGGTTTCCTCAGAGCAAAACAGTGCGAGGAATTCTTCACACCCTACCTGAAAAAATTCATCGACAACATAAGGAGTAAAGTGAACATTGTCCTTTATCACAATGAAAACTACGCAGCCCACGTTCTAGACCAAATCGCACAGATGGGAATCAACATATTCCACTGCGGAGAAATAGGAGACCTAGAAACAGCAAAGAAAAAAACATACGGAAAATACACCCTCATGGGCAACATCCATCCCAGAGACATAATGCTCAGAGGAACACCCCAACTCGTCGAAAAAACCTGCAAAGAAGTAATTCAGAAACTCGGAGTAGGAGGAGGATTCATACTCTCAACAGGAGGAGGCGTAAGCAGAAACATACCTCTCAAACACGTAGACATACTCGTAGAATGCGCTAAAAAATACGGAAAATCCCCCATCTGAGTAACCTGAAGAAAAAAAGCCAAAACCCGCCAACTAGAAGCCACCCTTTTCTTTTTATATCTTTAGTATTTTCTTAGCGTTTTCTCCAAGAATTAATCTGACTTCATCTTCGGTGAATTTCAAATTGTTCTCCTTTCCGTTTTTAGGAAGTTTCTTAACCCAATTAACCCATTCATCTAGATTCATCATAGCGTTAGCGTAAGGCCAATCGCTGCCAAAGAGTATCCTATTTTTGAAGGGAACTGCAAAAGTGAGGGGCAGATCCATAAGCATTCTCAGATTATTCAGGAGAAACCGAGGGGCTCCGCGTGCAAGCATCTGACCAGTGTAGGAAATCTCCGTGGAAATACCTGACTTAAGGGACGCTATCTCCGCCAGGGTAAGGGTTCCGCTTATTCCACCCATGTGAGCAGCTATTATTCTCAGGTCCGGGAAAGCTGTCTGAACATCATCAAGGTATATTGGATTATTGTACTTGACTTCAAAGGGGATAAAAATCAAACCGCAGTGTGAGAGCAGTGGCACATCCAGCTCTACACACTTCTCATAGAGCGGAAAACACACAGGATCGTTCGGATAGTAACCCGCATCGGGATGAAATTTGAGTCCCTTCATTCCCCACTCTGTGACTCCCTTTTCAAGTAGTTCGACTGCCTTTTCTCCCCTTCGCGGGTCGACGCCAACAAAGCTGATAAGCTTATCGGGATACTCATCCGCAGCCCTAGCATGGTACAAATTCTGCTCTTCTATGGACATCTTCGCCTTGCCAACCTTCAATTCAAAATCAACAGGCATAATCACCGCCTTATCAACACCAGCATTATCCATATCCTCAACAATCTTACCCGCATCTTTCTGCCAAAAATCAGGCATCATATCCCTCAATACCTGCTCACTGGGGATACCTAAATTTTTTGAGAGAGACTGAGCCAATAGCTCCCAGTAAATATCGGGATAAAAATCTCTGTGGCTAAGATGACAATGCATGTCAACTATCATGAATTAACCTCCTATACTAACACGTTCAACTTTTAACAGTAGTACACCGTATAAACACAAATTTTAAATTTTGATGTTCATAAAATACACAAACCGGAAAAGAGAGTATAGACTCGGATGTTCAAGAGTGGCTGAAACGCCTGTAATTAAAGTTGGTGGGGTTTGAATTAGTTTATCTGAATGGGCGTCTATGCTTAGGGTTTAATTTGACTGCTTCATCGAAGCATTTGGTGGCTTCATCAGGTTTTTTTAGGGCAAGGAGACCCATGCCTTTAAAAAACCATGCTACATCATGCTTTGGGTTGATTTTGATTGCTTCGTCGAAGCATCTTATGGCTTCTTCGAGTCTATCGTATGAGAGTGCACCAATAATAATACCCTTATTAGCCCATGCTTTATCATGCTTTGGGTTGATTTTGATTGCTTCGTCGTAGCATTTTATGGCTTCGTCTTTATCAAATTCAGTAATAGAATTACCTTTCAACCACCATACTTCGTCATCGTTCGGATTGATTTTGATTGCTTCGTCGTAGCATTTTATGGCTTCCTTAGCTTTACCACGCTTATGAAATTTAACACCTTTTTCAATCAATTTTTTATAGTCTTTCAACTTTTCAGTATCGTCCCTATTTGGACGTAACTTTTCTGGCATTTTATGATTCCGCCTGAATCCTTTTTTAACCTATATGAACCTTTTAGTATTATAACTTTTATTCAAGTTCATTAAGATAAATTATTATCTAAGTCCAGAGAATTTGCCAGTCTCTCGGGCTATTTTTACCGCCTTATCTAGGCACATCATGCCTTCAACGTTTTTTCCCTGCTGCATTAGAGCATGCCCTTTACTGTTCCACGCTTTAACATGCATTGGGGCGATTCTTATCGCCTCATCATAGCATTTTATCTCTTCCTCAAATCTACCAAGCTGACCAAGGATAACACCTTTACCGAACCATATATCCGCACTATTCGGGTTTCTTCATCTGTTACCTTGAAGCATTCTCTGGCTTCTTTCTCTCTGCCAAGATTATGGAGGGCTACACCCAGATTGTTCCATACCGCAGCATGTTTTGGGTTTATTTTCATCCCTTTCTCACAGTATTTTATTGCTTCCTTAAACCTACCAATATTATAAAGTTCAATACCTTTATTAAATAATTTAATGCACCTTTCTAGCATTTCAGCGTCATAATTGCCTGATCGAAGCTTTCCTGACACGGTATTAATTCACCTAATCACTCTAATTGATACTAATAACCTTGTATTACATTTAAGCATTCATAAGTATCTATTATCAGCGTACCAACGGAGTATCTCCGTAATGAATAAGTACGTTTTCGTTTTTTGGCTTCGGCCAGTTTCGTGAGCTTTGATAAAACAGTCTCCTCCGTAAACCAACAAACTTGCTTACGAGGGTGTATATGACTTCTCCTTGCTCTTTGGCGTTTTGTCGAATAATTGTTTTACTAACTTTATTTCATTCATAACCAAATGAGTTATATACTTGAACGCAGAATACCCACAACATTATTAAATTTAGACATTTTATTTTAAAAAATTGGAGAGATGGTGAATTATGAACATAACACATAAAGAAGGTAAATTCGACGGAAAAAATGGAACAAAAATATACTACCAATACTGGAAACCAGATAAAGAAAAAGCAGTAATCATACTAGCCCACGGTTTTGCAGAGTATTCAGGAAGATACCCTCATGTAGGGGATCACTTCGCCAATGAAGGAATAGCTGTCTACGCCTTGGATCACAGAGGACACGGTCTCTCCGAAGGACACCGTGGACATGTAGACAGCTTCGACGATTACTTAGCGGATTTAGACACCTTCTTCGGAATGGTCAAAGGAATGGAGAAGGGAAAGAAAATTTTTCTTTTGGGGCACAGTATGGGCGGAACAATATCTATAGCGTACGCACTAAAGTATCCGAAAAAAATGACCGGCCTAATTCTATCCTCTCCTTGGTTAAAAACTGCTAACCCGCCAGATCCAGAACTTGTAAAACAAATTGTGGCGCTTTCACAGAGTAACCCCACACAAGATTTACCAGCCCCAGTAGAACCCAAAAACTTGACACACGATGCCGCTATCTGCGACGCTTATGCCAAGGATCCCCTTGTTTTTAAGACGCTTACTGCTAGATTCGTCGTGGAAATCTTCACCGCTACGGATAATGACCTTAAGAGCGCGGGTAAGTTGACGGTTCCAACCCTGCTTATGTATGCTGGAGCTGACAAAGTGGTGGATCCCGATGGCAGTAAAGAATTCGCTAAGGGCGTCAAGGTGAAAGACTTTAAAGTGATAGTCTTCCCCGACTTCTACCACGAACTATTTAACGAAGTAGAAAAACAAAAAGTCTTCGATGCAGTGGATGCTTGGCTAAAAACAAGAATCTAAACGAAAAACACAAAAACACAATTAGATTAAATTCACCCTTATCTTTTTCCATTTTTAAAAAATTCTATAACAAAATAATAATATCTAAAATTCTTCACGAACCCACTACGCTAACCACAGTAGGTCAACCAACTTCAGGTCTGAGGTGAGTTGAGGTCTTGATGAGATTCCACTTACCATCTCCGGAAATCTCGCGAATCTCATCAGTTACTAATTAAAGAAAGGCTTATAATTTTGAGATGAATTCTAGAAGATAGGTGGGTAAGCTTTATGTCAATTGACCTTGTTTCTGTAGTAAAAACTCTGCTTCCCTTTGTTACGCCTTTAGTTACAGCTGTCGTGAAGTCTACCGCTAGTTGGCTTGCTAAGAAATTTGGAGACAAGTTTAAAGCGGGAAAACTGGAGCAAGACTTAATCAAGGCTATTGATAAGGGAAGGATTGAGGACTTTATCAAGGATTATAAAAAATATCTTTCAGAGGAAGACATAAAGAGGATTCGTGCCATCGCAGGTCTTAGAGATTTGTTCAGTAAGGCGGGGCGAATCCTTGAATCTAAAAAGTATACTGTTGACGCCGCGAATACTTTTATGGATTTATCAAAGACCCTTGAAGATATCACAACAGGAATCTCGTTTGAAGAGGCTGGAATTAAAGCGATAAATGTTCGAGACTCTGAGGCGAACGAGGAAATAGCCGTCACCAGCGAAGAATATATAGTGGCTCTCCTCCTCAGGTTCGCTGCCGTAGTTTGGACACAGTTGGCAATGAAGTTGACGCCCTCTGCTAAAGGTTGGGCATTGGAATATGATGCAAACATAAACATTGTTGTGGCTCCACCAAGAATAATATTAAGTGAAGCGATGGATACGGAGGCCAAAGAGGATCGTGAGGATAGGTCTAAAAAGGCAGTAGTGGCTGGGTCAGAGTTTCTAAAGTTCAGAGGTGACTATATTAGCCTGATGCAACTTTATAGAGAAGGAGTCGCTATCAAGAACCAATATCTTGAAGCGGTTTCCTGTTTGAAGTCAGCACAATTAAAGGTCAGGGCGGTTCAGAGTAAACAGAAGATACACAAGTACATGAATCCAAGTCACCTAGAGGGTTTGGTCTCAGGTTTTAGAGGAGAGGCTCAGTTTTGGCAATTTAACATCTCAGAAAATCTACCTCAATTAGCTGAAACCGTAATAAACTTCTACAATAGGGATCAAAATAGTACAAAGAAATACTTACTAGAACACCTCGAGGTTTCAAAACAAGAGTTCAACGAGTTCTTAGACTGCCTAAACCTGTACCAAAACATCAGAGACGGTTTTGCTGGAGCCCTCAAACTATTCAAGAACGCCGCTGAAAAATGTGCAAGTGGAAAAGACATGGATATGATAAAAAGCAGAATCACCGAAATACAGAAACATTCTTCAAACAATCCCCAAGTACTCGTCCCAGACCCCAAACCAATCCTATAACTAGACAACCAATTAATTTATTTCAAGTGATAAGGCGGATCTCAAAAAGCAAAAAGTATGGTTGATTCCCATTAACTGTTAATTTGCACCCCCTTTTTTATGCTTACTTCAACATAATCTATGAAAAGATTTAATTCCATAAAAGGCTTTAAAGATGGTTTAATGGGTGAACTAAGGTATAATCCTGTTCTCAACGAGTGGATAATAGTTTCGGGTAAGAGAAAAGATCGCCCCTTATTACCTAGTGGTGGTTGTCCATTCTGTCCCGGTTCTTCCGAGGTGCCCTCTGGTGACTGGGATGTTTTAAGCATTCCCAACAGGTTTCCCTCACTGGTTCCTAAACCCGCCCCGCCTGAGATTGAGGGTGATGAGTTTTACCAAGTGGCTCCAGCCCAAGGAGTCTGCGAGGTGGTTCTCTACACCCCCGAACACAATAAAACTCTAGCCGACTTGAGTGTACGTCATATAAGAAAGATAATCAACCACTGGGCGGAGAGGTACATCGACCTTGGTGGAAGAGATTACATCAAGTACGTCTTCATCTTCGAAAACAAGGGCAGAGTCATCGGCGTAACGCTGGATCACCCTCACGGGCAAATCTATGCTTTCCCCTTCATACCTCCTCGAATAGAGAAAGAATTGGAGTCAAGCAGGAAGTTTTACGAGGAAAAAAACGAATGCTTATTCTGCAAAGTTACAGAGCGGGAAAAAAAAGACAAGGAGAGAGTCGTCATTGAAAACGAGGATTTTCTCTGCTTTTTGCCGTTTTACCCCCGATGGCCCTTCGGTGTTCACATTCACCCTAAGAGACATGTTCAGAGCCTTCCCCAGCTCTCCGACAAGGAGCGAGAAAGTTTAGCTCAAATTCTTAAGGAAACTTTGATGACCTTTGATAAGCTATTTGACTTCAGCTTTCCCTATATTATGGCACTTCATCAGAAGCCCACAGATGGTAAAGATTATGAATACTATCATTTTCACATCGAATTCTCGTCGCCTATAAGAGAGCAAGAAAAAATCAAGTTTTTCGCAGGTGTAGAAGAGTCAATGGACACAGTAACATTTGACTATCGCCCGGAGGACAAGGCCGAGGAACTAAGAAAAGCCCACGCAAAAATCAAATATTAAAAATAGTATTTACGCGCCTGGTTTGCTTCTCTTTTTGATGTTTTTTCTTATTTTGTCGGCTAGGACTTCTATTTCTTCTATTAGGGGATCTGTGTACTCTATTTCCGTGTTTACTACTTGTTTCTTTACTTCTTCGAGTATTTTTGGTATGTCTCTCTCAGTGTGTTTGCAGTGGGTAAAAAACAGGGGAACCACGATTATTTTCTCAACGCCTTTATCAACAAGTTGCTTTATGGTCTCTGGGATGCTCGGTGAGCAGAATTCTGAGTACCCTACCTCAACCGGTATTCCCCGTTTCTCTCTTACTCTCTTGGTGAGATTCTCTGTTTCCAGTTTGCTGGGGTCATTTATCCCGTCTATGTTCCGGGGCAGTTTTCTAATCATCTCGGACATTTTCTCCATCATTTCCTCTGCTTTTCCCATATCATAGTCTAGGGGGACATCTCCGTGGGCAGCTATGACCACTCCAATCTTCTTCACATTCATCACCATTCATTTTCCAAATGGCAGAGTTAACCCTTTGAAAAACAAAATTTATAATAAAGATAGTTACATTTATGGTTATGGTTGGAAGCACTTCTTTAAAAAATTATATGCATAAATTTATTGTAGATATCTGCGACGAAATAGGGCCGCGAGAATCTGGTTGTAAGGAGGAGGAACTCGCGGGGAACAAGATTGAAGAAGAATTGAAGAAATTTTGTGATAAAACACATCAAGAGGAATATACTAGTAGCCCTACCGCCTTCTTGGGTTTTATTAGATATGGGTCTCTTCTGATTATTTTTGGAATCGTCCTTTATTGGTTTTCTCTTTTAATTAGTCTTGGATGGCTTCAAATTAGCACTAATTTAGCTTTAATTTCCTCAGTTATAGCTAGTATTCTTTCTGTTATTGCGGTTGGCTATTTTATACTAGAAGTTATGCGCTATAGGGAATTAGTGGACTTTATGTTTCCAAAAAAGAGGTCTAAAAATGTTATTGGAACAATAAACCCTACAGATAAAGTTAAACACACCATCATCTTCGCCGGGCATCATGACTCAGCTTACGAATTTAACATATTTTATTATCTAAAGAATATGGGCGCCGCAACCATTTTTATAGGATACGTTGGGTCAATAGTTTTTTGCGTTGTTAGTGTTTTGAGAACGATTTCCTATTTTCTGCCGTTGCCGTTCGATTTAAGACTGGTCTTTCTCTTGTTCGGAATCTTCTTCATATTTTTGGCTCCCATCGCTGGCATTTATGTTTTCTTTCACAGCTATAAACCTGTACTAGGAGCCTTCGACAATTTATCTGCGGTAGCCGTAGTACTAGGCATAGGTAAATATTTATCCGAAAACAAAAACAACGCGAAAATCTATCCCAAACACACCCGCATCCACCTAATCTCCTTCGCAGGGGAGGAAGCTGGGCTAAGGGGATCAAAACGCTATGTTAAAGCCCATTATAAAGAATTAAAAGAAAAAGGAACAATTTTAATCAACATGGACGGCATCGCGGCTAAGGACAATATTATCATCATGAATAAAGAAACGCTAATTGGAGCCAAGCACAATCAAGAGATATGCACATCCTTACTGAAAATAGCTCAAGAACAGGGTATAAACGCTCGTTTAGGCGCCTTGCCCTTCGGGGCGACGGACGCCGCAGCCTTCAGTCGTAAAAAACTGCCGGCAACAACAATTAGTTCTCAGGACTTCAGTCGCCTCCCTAACTTTTATCACACAAGACTTGACACGCCAGACGTGGTTGATAAAGAGGCCTTAGGACAAGTATTACAAATCTGTTTGCAATACCTAAACTACGTTGACAATTTATAAATTACTGAATTTAACACAACGAGAATTGTATGCCATTGAAAAGTTTCAGGACCCCACTCCAAAAGAAAATTCTCGAAAAATATAGAGGAGAATTAGATTTTAATTTAAATACAAAAAGTTCTGAAGCCCTCCTAAATAGAATGCCAAGATGGTGTTGCTGGCAATATAAGGAAGCCCCAAAAAATTTTTTTGATAACCTTTGAAATAAATTCAGATTTGAAATAAGAGGATTGAAACAGAGATGATTAAGGAGAAAAATAAGAAAAAACCCCAGACGCAGCCTACTTTCCCGCAATATAAAGTTGAAGAAGTGGCTCCTGAGGTCTACTGCATAACCGCTTTCGGAAATGTAGGCTTCATTGTCACAGACGAGGGAGTAGTGGTTGTGGATACCGCTGTTCACCAGATGGGTGAAATGATTCGAAACGATATCCGTAAGATTACCGACAAGCCGATTCACTCGGTGATCTACACTCATGGTCATTACGACCACGCTTTTGGTGTCTCAGCTTTACTAAAGGACGCGGAGGAACGAGGTGATCCTAGGCCTAGAATTATTGCCCACGAGAATGTGGTTCGACGCTTCAACCGCTACCAGGAATTACAGAGCCAACAGGAATTCATTAATCGCATCCAGTTTAGCGTCCCCGAGGGGACGACCGCTGTTCCTAAAGAGTATTATTATCCAGATGTGACTTACCATGATCGTTTTAGCTTCCGGCTTGGCGAATTGACCTTTGAGCTCAGGTTCGGAATGGGAGAAACAGATGATGCCACTTGGATCTGGATTCCTGAGAAGCGAATTGTCTTTTCGGGCGATTTTATCCTCTGGTCCTTTCCAAATATTGGGAATCCCTTCAAGGTTCAGCGTTATGAGACGGAATGGGCCGAAGCCTTGGAACAGATGGCTTCCCTCCACCCCGAGGTTCTAGTGCCCGGTCATGGTCCGGTCATTCGGGGTGAAAAAATTCAGAAGGTTTGCCTCAATACCGCCCGAGCTCTACGTTATCTCCATGAGGAGGTGGTGAAACGCTTAAACCGAGGGGCTTGGATTGAACAGATACTAGAAGAGGTTCAGCTTCCAGAAGACCTAGCCAAGAAAGCCTACTTAGCTCCAATTTATGGATGCCCCACTTTCGTTATCCACGGGATACATAGACGCTATGCGGGTTGGTACGATGGCAATCCTTCACATCTATATCCTTCTAAAACAACAGACATTGCCAAGGAGGTTGTAAACTTAGCCGGAGGACCAGAAGCATTGCTTAATCGGGCTAAGGCCTTAAAGGAATCTGGGGAAGTACAATTGGCTCTGCACCTAGTGGACTTCGTCTTAAATAACCCTGAAACTGCCAGTTTAAAGGATGCTCACGACCTTAAAGCGGGCCTGCTCCAGACCAGAGCTGACGCAGAACCAAGCTTTATCTCTCGCAATATACTCCTTAATAGTGCTAGTCGAGAGCGGCAAATCGCTCGTGGAGCAAAATAACACTCGCTCTTTCAATGACGGTGCTTCCTGGTAAAGGCGACGCGTTCGCGTGCCTAAAGGATTTGAAAATTGTAGCTCATTGGTTAAGCTCATCTATTTTGATGTCAATAGTAAAGAATATATACTAATAGAAATAAATTATTTAAAAAAATAAAATAAAAATTATGAAAAAGGAGGGCTGATTCATGTCTACTGACGATATTGATAAAATGATGAGGAATTATCGAGAAAAGGCTTTGGCTTCAAGAACCAGATATCAAAGATTCGTAGATACCTTCAGTCTGGTTCCCATAACGGTCTACTTTATTCTAATGGTTATACTAGAATATACAACAGGATATGGGCTTGTCGTCTTGGAACGTGTACTGAGGCTCTTTACTATTCATGACTTAAGTATTAATGTATTCAAAGCTACCTTTTTGGCTGATCTTCAATTGGGCATTCTAATACACCTGTGGTTCGTAAACCCTGTTCCCCCCATATGGAGTCAGTCTCCATGGACTGGAGGGGCTATTGGCGTGTTAGTAGGCTTAGTATTATTTGCGGTTTATTTCATTTCTAGAGCAGTTGCATACAGGGAGGTCTATTATCTCGACCTAGGTTTTTTGGCATTCTTTGTGCTGGGACTCGCTTTAATGTTTGTAGCTCCTACCGTATTCGGCACTCTCTACTATTATTTTCCGGGTACCCTAATATTTAGCTTTCTGGCAATTGCCGCCTTGCTCACAACAGCTGTTAAGAAGCCCTTCAGTTTTCAGCATGTCCAGAGACTTTTCCCCAAGGAAGTCAAGGAAACGGATGTGTATAAAAAAATTCATTACGCTATCGCCGGCCTCTGGGGATTAATTTTCACTGTCAATGCTATTCTGGGTTACATAACGTATTACATACCTGTTGGATGGTTATGGCTCGCCCTATTCGTCACGCCGCCTTTCTTTTTGCTCTTTGGTTGGGCTTTCATGACCCACTTTCCAGCATGGTACACCCGAAGAGCGCTGAAAACAAAAATACAAAAAGCATCAACCCCTCTGCCTCGCTTAACTAGAATAGTTGGAGCAGCCCTGATACTATTTGCAGTATTAACCTTTCTTTTAGGTTACGGGCAGATAACTTCCACAAGTGCAATCTCAAACATGGTTCTAGGTTTCGTGATATCTCCCGAAGTGGGAATCTTAGAAACGGTCATTCTTGCAGGTTCCGCGCAGATATCTTCTATACTTGGAATCTTGGACACTATTGTTCCGATAATTCTCATGGTCTCAGGAGTCGGAATAATTCTTGGCAAAAAATGGGGCTGGTACCTAACGATGGGTGGACTAGTGTCTTACATGGTTCTGCCTTGGTTGGGTTGGGTTTTTCCAAATGTCGGTATTGCAGATTGGATAGGCTCGTTTAGCAACTTCTATTCCGCCCTTGCCTTCCAAACGCCATTCGAGGTCTTCTTTTTCCTAGCGGTAGTCCTTTCAGGCATTTCTTCGGTGTTCTTCTGCTATCTGTTTCCTAAGCGAAACCGCTACATACTTTAGAAAAGTTCATAATACCATTAAACATAACAACAGTATATGACTAGTTCAGAGGTTTCAGAATGCTTACCTACCGTCTCCCTCCAATCCTTTTTTATTCCGTTACCTTTCTACCCTTATTGTCTGTTTCAAAAATTAATTTATCATTTCACATGTTTAGGAGGATGAATTCATGTCTTCTACTTATGATGTAGACAAAATGATGCGTAATTACCGAAAAAAGGCTTTGGCTTCAAGAACCAGATTTCAAAGATTCGTAGATATATTCGCAATGATCCCTATGCCAGTCTACTTTATACTGATGTCTGTAGGAGTTTCCTTAACAGGAGTTAGGCTTACCTCCCTTGACCTTACCCTGAGGTCCTATGTAGTGTTTAGCAACCCGAACCTTTTAACTGGTTTCCAGCAAAGCATTTTGATACATCTTCTTTTCGTACCTCCCACGCCAGCTACATGGAACCCCTCTCTCTCGACTCCAGCGGCTATTAGCGTGTTAGTAGGCTTCGCCCTATTTGCGGTACATTTTATTTCTAGACGCTTAGCCTACAAAAAAATCTATTACCTCGATCTGGGTTTTTTGGTCTTCTTTTTACTCGGATTAACGCTGTTGTTCGCGGCTCCGAGCTTGTTCGCTACACTCTACTACTATTACCCCGCTACCCTAGTATTCATCCTACTGGCGATTCCCTCCCTGCTCTCAATAGTTGCTATGAAACCCTTCACTTTTCAATACGTGGAAAGAGTTTATCCTCCATCCATCAGGGAACTAGACATTTACAAAAAGATCCATTACCGGATTGCTGCATTCTTTACACTTGTTTTTGTTATCAGCGCTGCAGTTTTTTATTTCCGGTTTTACCTCCCCACAGCTTCACCAGTATTCACCATCCTATTCTTCATACCGTTTTACTTCTTGGCCCTAGGTTGGGCTTTTATGACTCATTTTATAGGGTGGTACCGCCGAATAGTACTGAAAACACCACTACAAAAGCCATCAAATCCTCTACCCAGCCCAGTAAAAATAGGAGGCGCATTACTTATAATCTACGGACAGTTGACCCTTGTAGCGGGTCTTTGGATGTCAGCATCCATAGCATTCACAGCCCTAGCGTACATTGTTGCCATAATACTCATGGTTTCTGGATTCGGAATAATTCTCGTTAGGAAGTGGGGCTGGTACCTCACGATGATCGGGCTTCTTTCTAATATTGCTCTGTTCTGGTTGGCTTGGGTTTCCACACCTTACAGTTTACCGGATTGGTTAGCCTCAATTGGTAGCTTCTTTGTCACCCTTTCCTTCTATCCCCCCACTGACAACCTGTTATTCCTAGCGTTAATCTTTTCAAGTATTTCCTCGCTGTTCCTGTGCTACTTATTCCCAAAAAGAAACTACTACCTACTCTAGAAAAATGCATAGTAATGACGTAGATGTATGTATACGTAGATCCTAGAGTTCTAAGACTGCTTACTCCCGCCCTCAATCATTTTTTAATATTATTTATACTGTATAATTTTTGAGCTTGATTTTATTATGTTTACTTTTTTTATTTTTAGTCCACAAGTGAGCTTTTTATACCTTATAATAGGTTAATTAAATACAAACAATCAATCTTCGCATATTAAAATATAATTATTTGAACTATTAGCGGGGTGTTTTGTTGCCTCTAAGGATGCATAAAAATGAAACTATGACTCCTAGGGAAAGAATGGAAACCGTTTTAGATATAAAGGAACCTGACCGGGTGCCCTTCGCTCCTGCTTTCCACGCTGCTCAGGCTAGGTTAACGGGAATGACCGTAGAGGAGTTTTTCTTCAATGTACCAAAATCTTTCGAAGCGACCAAGAAGGTCTGGGAAATGTTTGACGGCTTCGACCTCTATACTGGCTGCTCGCCAATACTTGTTTATTATCTTCCCTGGCCCAACTCACACAGTATGTTTTACTTCGACTGGACTCTTCCTAAAGGTAACACCCCTGAGCAGATGCATGAGAAGGAGCTTATGAAGCGTAGCGACTATGATCTCATAATTGAGAAGGGTTTTGCTCCCTTCAAAAGAAGACCCGAGCTAGAAAAGGATTTTATGAATTATGTGGCTCAGTTCGCTTCTCTAAATACTGGTGATTGGCTCAGAAAAATGGATGTTTCGTCAATGTTTGTCGGGGCTATAGAACCCCCAGTGGACGTTATCTCCTTTCTAAGAAGTATAAACAAATTTTTGATAGATGTTGTTGAGATTCCGGAAAAGGTGGTGGAGGCCTGTGAGGCTACTGTGAATGAGATGCTTTCAACTCTAGATGTGCAGATCCAATTTCTCGGGGGTGAAAAGGGTCCAAAAGCGGTTCTCTTCGGATTTTCACGCATCGCCACTAATTTTATTTCGCCCCAAAAATTCGAACTCTTCTGGCCCCACATTAAAAAAATTACGGAAGCTATTATAAATAAGGGATGCATTGTGCAGTTCCACTTGGACAATGATTACACGGACGTTCTGGAATACTTCACAGAATTCCCCAAAGGTAAAACCTGGTTCCACTTGGACCTAACAGATATCTTCAAAGCTAAAGAGATTCTGGGCGATAGAGCCTGCTTAATGGGAAACCTACCCCCACAGATTACCGGCTTAGGAACACCAAAAGAGGTCGAGGATTACTGCAGAAAACAGATAGAAGGCTGCATGGACGGCGGAGGCTACATCCTATGTTCCTCCTGCGTACTACCCGACGACATCCCCGCCGCGAATCTTAGAGCCATGAAAGAATCCGTAATGAAATACGGTTTCTACCGAGCTTAATTATAAAATTAGAATAGTCACCACATAAAATAATATAGCTATAAAAAATTAGTTGGTGTGTTTAGGTTGCTTTATCCTGAATCGGCTCTTGAAGCACAAAAGCTATACTATGAACTAATTTTAAAATCTGGGTTCCCAGTAAAGGGCTTGAAGCCCGAAGATCTTGAAGTAGCTGACTTTGGGCTGAGTCAAGGGGAGCTGGATTATTTTAAAAAAGTAGGTCTTGGAATATACGTACTGGTAAACGAGGCCGAATGTGGAAAAGTGCTATGTTTTCTTCCAAACCAGTACATGCCCGAGCACCGCCACCAGTCGGTACTAGTTATGCCGAAGGGCTCAGAAATTAAAAAGGGATTTACCGAATTAAAAAAAATCGTAAAAGACTTTAAGGGTCTAGAGGAATACGGGGAAGACGCTGTCTACTTGGTGCCAGAAAAAGAAAACACTCCGGTTCCCAAGGAAGGCACCCCAATTCCTGGAAAACAGGAGTACTTCCACACTATTTATGGTACAGGTTCAATGTTCGTACCCGGAAAACCCACCGCTAACCCTACCTACCCTATACCCAAAGACCATCACCCCCATACAACAGCACTACACGAGATATTTCTAGAACCAGGGGTTGGTCATCACCTCCCAGCCAACACTCCTCACAGTGTCGTTGCGGGACCTGAAGGCCTCGTGGTCTTAGAGTTCTCTTTAACAAGTAGAGACCCTCTAGACGTATTCACAAATCCAAAAATAGATCGAATTACTCACATCAAAGAACGCCCCAAAAAACCAATCAGGTGAATAATCTATGAAGAAAAGAAACGAATCCATTATAGTTTCTCACACCCACTGGGATAGAGAGTGGCACAAACCGTTTCAGACTTTCCGAGGATACATGGTGAAAATGATCGACCGCATCATAAACATTATGGAGAGAAACCCTGAATACAAGCACTTTTTGCTGGACGGTCAATCCATTCTACTTGAAGACTACTTTGAGGTGAGACCCGAAAATAAGCAACGAATTCATGCGCTTGTTAACAAGGGTCGCATAAGTGTTGGTCCCTTTTACGTTCTACCCGACATGTTTCTAGTCTCCGCAGAAGCCCTTGTGCGGAACTTGCTTCTGGGTATAATGGTTGCCGAAGAGTATGGGGGAGCACAGAGAATCGGGTATCAACCCGATTGCTTCGGACAAATAGCTCAAACCCCTCAAATAATGAAGGGATTTGGTTTTAAGGGATTTATTTTCTGGAGAGGGTTGGGGAACGAGACCGATAGTCTTCCAACGGCTTTTCTGTGGGAAGCTCCCAGTGGAGACAGAATCCTTACCTACCAGATTGCGCTTGGATACTTTAATGTAGGCGATCTGCCAAAAGACATGAATGACGCAGTTAAGCTAATTGATAAAACAAAAAACATGCTTAAAGAAAGAAGTAACAGAAACTTCTACCTACTGCTCAACGGTCACGATCACGCCTATCCCCAAGAACATACTCCCAAAATAATAGAAGCCTATAATGAAAGGCATCCAGACGAGCCCATAAGGCATGGTAGTCTAGCAGACTTTTTCAATCAACTAGGAGAGAATACCAAGGACTTGCCTATACATAAGGGAGAGTTCAGAGGGGCGCGTATGTTCCCGGTTTTAGTAGGAGTTCTCTCCTCCCGTATGTACTTGAAGCAGGCAAACAGTAGATGCCAGACAGAACTGGAAAACTATGTGGAGCCCTTCTCCACTTGGGCGTGGACTCTCGGAGAAAATTATGATAAAGAGTACCTTTGGCTGGCTTGGAAGTGGCTTCTCAGAAACCATCCTCACGACAGCATCTGCGGCTGTTCCGTGGATCAAGTTCACAGAGAGATGGAAACTAGGTTCGCTTGGAGTGAGCAAATAGCCGACTTCTGTACACACAAAGCGATGGAGCAAATAGCCTCAAGAGCAACCATTTTTGATGGAGGATTTCCCATAGCAGTTTTCAACCCGTCCCCTTGGACAATAACCGGGGTTGTGGAATTTTTCTCAGATCCCTTCCCGCCCTTCACCTTTTCGAGTCAGCACTTTACTTTTCATCCATATGTTGTTAAGAGTTTTGAGTTCACACCAGACCGCAACTTTTGCGTCTTTGACCAAGAGGGGAGAACCCTTCCCGTAGAAGTCTATTATGACCCAGAAAACCAAAGGTTCAGGTTCACAGAAAACATAACACTATACACCCTGAGGTTTCTTGCTGAGAATGTTCCAGCCTGTGGATATAAACTACTGAGCCTAAGAGAGGGAAGAGCAGAAAGCGCACAGTCACCTCTCAAAGTTAACTTTAAGGAGAAAATTATGGAGAACGAGCATCTGAGGGTTAAATTTAATGCTAATGGCACAATGGATGTAACAGAACTACAAAGCGGGATCACTTTTTCAGGTCTGCACATGTTCGAGGATGTGGGGGACAATGGCGATGAGTACAATTACTCCAAACTCAAGGAGGATACGGTTTATACTAGCAAGAACCTTAACGCTGAAATATCTTTAGAGAAACACCCCGCAAGAGTAGAGGCAGTTGTAAAGATCGAGATGCCTCTTCCCAGAGGCTTAGATGAGAAAAATCGCAACCGCCGTTCCAATGAGATAGAATCCCTAAAAATAGTGTCGCGAATATCCCTCTCCCCCGGCGTTAGGTTTGTTAGCTGCAAAACAGAGATACAAAATAGTGTTAAGGATCATCGCCTTAGGATTCTTTTCCCAACAGGCATAAGAGTTGAGTGTGTTCATGCTGACGGACACTTCGGAGTTGTTGAGAGAAGCCTGAAACTTCCTGATGACACAAACTGGATAGAAGTGCAAACCACAGCAAGCCACCAAAATCTCTTCGTGGACATAAACAATGGACAAAAGGGTCTAGCCATAGCCAACAAGGGTCTTCCTGAGTACGAGATTTACGGAGAACAAGAGAAAACCATAGCCGTAACTCTTATCCGCTCAGTAGGTTGGCTGTCAAGAAACACAGACAATAATAACCGCAGAACCTTCGGGGGCCCCGCCATACTAACACCGGAAGCACAGTGCCAAGGTCGATTCATAGCGGAATATGCGATAATACCCCACTTCGGAGACTGGGAGGAAGCACGGGTTCCAAGAATAGCAAAAGAATTCACATGCCAACTAAGAGCGGTCGAGGTTAAGAATTCTGACAACACGCTACCCGCTTCCATGAGCTTCCTAAGTGTTGAGCCCCCATCAATAGTTCTGTCTGCCGTTAAAAAAGCTGAAAGAGAAGAAGCTCTGATAATCCGAATCTACAACACTGGAAAAAAAGTGCAAAACGCCACATTGACACTCTATAAACCAGTGAGGTCAGCCAAAATTATTAACCTTAATGAAGAAGATAAAATAGAAGAGCAGATTCCAATATCCGTGGAGGGAAGTAAACTCGAACTAGGATGCATTCCACCAGCGAAAGTGTTAACATTAAAGCTCCAGCTTGAGAAAGACTAGTCACACTTTAAGATTCATCCTCTAAATTTCTTTTTTGATTTTCTGATGAGCGGAATTGTCAGTGGTTACTTATTCCTGCCTTCTTCTCGATAGATTTCCAATCCCGTTCTTCAGGCGTGGCGGGGTGATCAATGAAGAAATCCAGCTCAGAACCTCCGCTATAATCGCCACCAAGGACGGTGGCATCTTCTCCAAAGTTATGCCACATTTTGCGGAGTTCCTCTTTTGACTGATTCGGTTTTCTAAAATCTTCAAGTGAATCCCTAACCCATCTTCTTGCAAATTCGATTGCGAGTTCCAAAGTCGGAAAGCCATCGATGACAAAATCATGTTCTGGGTCCAGGTGGAAATTGTCAATGATTAAAACAGCATAATCCTTTTTCACACTCATTTCCATTCCACATAATTTAAAAGAGAAGAAGGGGTTCTTATTTTTCACGGAAGCTTCTCAGGTATTGTACCGTTTAAACTAAAAAAAACTATTGAGTTTAAAGCTTTACACGAGCCCTTCCATTTTATACCATTCCTCAGCCGCCTTGGTCATGATTGCTCTGTGGTCTATTAATTCCCCGCCAGCTTCTTGGAGGATTCTCTGAAACATTGCGTCGGCTATATTCTTATTTTCCTCTGCGATATTCTGGGTCTGATTGGGATCCTTTCTCAAATCGTATAGGTATTCTCTTTTTCTTGAGTAATTCGAGACATATGCGAATTCTCTGTCCTCTGTCCAAACATAACCATTGAAACCTGAGGTTGCGTAACTCCGTCCTTCCCTTTCCCCATTTATTAAGGACCAGAGTTCGTTTCCATCTGTTGGCGTAGGCGATTCGATACTAAGAAACCGAAGTATAGTAGGAACTATGTCGTGGTTGTAAACGTAACCAGAAACACGCTTACCTCTCTTAAACCCGTCGGGGTGTCGAATAAAAAGCGGTATATCCATTAATTCAGGATAAAGTCCTCGAGGAATTTTCCCCATCATGTTATGCTCCCCAAATTGATGCCCGTGATCCGCTATCAGAATTACTAGTGATTTATCTAACAAATCCAGCTCCTTCATTTTTTCTAAAAATTTTCCAAGCCATG
The DNA here is from genome assembly GCA_030587365.1 of Candidatus Freyarchaeota archaeon. Lineage (GTDB taxonomy): Archaea > Asgardarchaeota > Jordiarchaeia > Jordiarchaeales > Jordiarchaeaceae > Jordiarchaeum. The sequence goes on from JAUQZE010000011.1 coordinate 33,745, forward strand.
TGTCCACCATGGTGACCTCGCCTGCATAACAGGCTTTCATGTATCTCAGCTCATCGGGTGTGAGATAATCACTGCTAGTTGAATAATTCGGAGTAATAACTTCTCTCCCCGTGTAGTCGGGATAATAAAGATCACGATACCTTTGAGGGGGATCCCAAGGTTCATGGGGGTCAAATGAATCAATGAAGAGGAAAAGCTTCTCCCCTCCTCTGTTTTCTTCTATCCATCTTATTGCAGCATTAAACACTTGAGGCGCAAAGCAATCCTCCTCTGTTTGACGATTCGCAATATTCTTGAGATACTGTGGAAGTATAGTCATCATATGCTCGCATTTTCCACTCTGGGGTATGTAGCGTTCCAATTGTTTTGGGTCAGTTTTTGGTGCGGTTTTGTAGGGGTCTGCTTCCTGACCTCTGATTAACTGCCACTGAGAAAATCCTCGATGAAAATTCATACTGGGTTTGAAATAATGGTAAGTATCCGTTATGAAAGCCGTAGTATAACGCTCCCTGCGGAGAATCTCGGCTACAGTTGTTTGGGTCTCGGGAATCGGTTCCCAACCATAAGCCTGCACCATGTCTCCCTTCCGAGGCTGATAATCTTTAAAAGGAAAGGTTCGGATTCCCGTGTGGGTGGATCGTCTGAAGGGAATAGTTGGAAGGGATTCGGGGTGTGCACCCTCAAAAATAATGCTTTCTCTTGCTAAAGCATCTAAATTAGGGGTCTTTATCCAACTGTTGCCATATATCCCAATGTAATCCTTTCTCAAAGTATCCAAGAGAATTAGTACAACATTCAAGTCCTTTCTCACCACTTATTTATATATAAGAGAAAGCAATGTTTCTTTCAATTCAAAAAAGGTTAACTTTGAAAGCCAATAATACTTGCAATATTTTAATCTAACCTTATCAAAGTAAAATTTTTTCACGTCTCTAAAAATTGTTGGTTTCCAAATTCTTTAGAAACCGGGAAATTTCGAAATGTTTTATAATCGGAATAACTTACAAGCTAAAAAAGGTGATAACGATGGTCAGTGAACTCGTGGATGCTATGGCGAAACTGGAAAGAAGTAGTGTTCTAGAGAATGTGGAAAAGGAAATTAAAAGGGGTACAGACCCCTTGGAAATAATAGAGCAACTTTCTCAGGGATTAAGAATTGTGGGTGAACTCTACGATAAGAAGGAATACTTTTTAGCAGAACTAATAACAGCTGGAGACATTTTTCAAAACGCTTTTCAAGAAATAAAACCCGTCTTAGAAAAGAAAGGTCTCAAAACCAAGATTAAAGGAAAAATCGTTATTGGAACGGTTCGCGGAGACCTCCACGACATAGGAAAGAACATTGTTACAACAATGCTTGTATCCTCAGGCTTTTACGTCGAAGATCTGGGAGTTGATGTACCACCAGAAAGATTCATAGAAGCAGTCAGGCAAATAAATCCAGATATCATTGCAATGTCCGCTCTCCTCACGGTAGCACTCGACGCCGCCAAAGAGACGATAAACTTACTGAAAAAGAATAATCTGAGGAATAAAGTAAAAATTATTGTGGGAGGAGCAGCATTCAACGAAGATATTGCAAAAAAGCTTGGCGCCGACGCCTACGGCAAGGACCCCCTGGAAGCAGTAAAAACTTGTCAAAAATTCCTAGAATAATCCTCCAATCATTCAAGCTCCTAGATAAAAGCCCTGTGATACTCTCACGTTGATTATGAGACTCTTTACACGTGGTTAAGTATGCTTTACGAAAAACATTCCTGAGAAAAGATTTCATTTAAATAAAAAATGGGGGGTATTGAGGGATTAGTAGATCTGACTTTTTTCTATTTCCAGAGAAAGATTCCCATTACTATCCTTTAACACGCGAAGCCTAGAAGCCTTTCATGATGGTTTCATATTCTTTAAAGAGGTATCGCGATATGACGTATCGCTGAATCTGGGATGTGCCCTCGTATATCTGGAACAGTTTCGCATCTCGGAACAGTTTGGCAATCCGGTAGTTCTCCAGATATCCCCTACCACCATAAATCTGCAACGCATCGGTAGCTATTTTCATGGCGTCTTCGGCGCCGACGAGCTTGGCGCAGCTGGAAGCTATGTTATCGTCCTGACCCTGGTCGAGTTGCCAAGCAGCCCTCCAAGTTAGCAGGCGCATAGCTTCGATGCGGGCGTACATGTCAGCCACCATATCCTGTATCGCTTGAAAGCTGGATATTTTATGCTCAAAAGCTTCACGCTGTTTGGCGTAGTTGATGGCGTACTCCATGGCTGAGCGTGCTAAGCCGGTCGCAAAGGCTCCTATGGCGGGTCGAGTGTGCATGAATGTGCCCATAGCCAAAAGGAAACCGATACCTTCGTTGCCGAGGCGGTTCTCCACGGGGACATGGACATTGCGGAGAATAACAGCCCCGGTGTCGGAGGCTCGATGCCCTAGCTTCTCCAGGGGTTTACCGGTGGACACGCCTTCGGTCTCGCGTGGAACCACGAAAGCACACAAGCCTTCATGGCGCTTTGTGCCCTTTAGTCTGGCAAAGATGACATACAAACTAGCGAAGTCCCCATTGGTGATCCAAAATTTATTACCGTTCAAAATATATTCGTCGTCTTTGTGTTCGCAGGTCGTTTGGATGCCTGCTACGTCAGAGCCCATGCCGGGTTCGCTGGTGGCGAAGGAAATGAATTGGAGTTCCTTGGTTAGTGGTGTCAAAAATTTCCTCTTTTGTTCTTCGGTGCCTGTGAGAATGATGGGTGCCGAGCCGAGGTCGTTTGCGTACATGGAGGTGGCGACTCCGGGGTCGGCTGCGGCTATCTCTTCGACCACTAACATTGATTCAAGAGATCCGTATCCGGGTCCTCCATACTGTTTTGGAATACCTAGATTCATGAGACCCGCTTTGTGGGCTTTTTCATATATGATGCGGGGGAATTCTCCGCTTTTGTCATATTTTGACGAGACGGGAAGTATTTCTTCTATGGCGAACTTTCGCGCCTTGTCACGTAGAGCAATCTGTTCCTTCGAGAGTTGAAAATCTACCATATTTCCCATCCTCCAAACAGTTTATGATTTCATGAATTTGCTAATTAATCCTCCTAATAACTAAACGCTCAAATCCCAATTAGTACCTTACATTATTTAAGGTCTGAGCATATTAGGAAGATTTCCCTAACCCGTAAGTATATTAATCTTTTCCTTAGTATCCGCCTGTTTTAATACTAGTGCGTGGCTTTTGCAATGCATAACGCAGGAGAAGCAGTCGCTTCTTGTGGCGCATTTGGATATATCTACTTCAAATCTTGGATCAATGTCTTTAATTGCCTTGACTGGGCAGGCAGCCATACAGGTTTTGCAGTGTTGACATATTTCTGGGTTGGCTAAAACGGGATAATTGAATTTCAAAACATCGCCTTACTTTCGGTTGTTCAACGTATTGGAACATAACAACACAACCTATATATACCTTTCTAACCCCTCTTAAAATGATCCTATAAAACAAGTGAGAAAAGTTTCTGTCCTTTTTATTCAGCATTTTCAACCTTTCTGATTCTCAGAATCCTTTTGATTTCTACCATTGAGTTGTAGATTTCATTTAGTAGCAGCAGGTCCCTTATTTCTTTCTCTTCTTTTTCTCGGAGATAAGATGCGTAAACGCCTTTTAACCCTCTAAAGAAATCTAAGAGATCCTCATCAGAGATTTTCTTGTTACCCTTAACCATCAGTTTCCCGCTGGTCAATTTTTAACCCCCAAAATGTGGTCATATCATTTTTACAAATGTAAAAAATACAAATTAGGATTATTTAGAGTGTGTGAAATCGAGGTAATACTTGAAAAACATTTTCCTAAACAGAAGGAAAAGTTCCCTATTTATTGCTTAGAGAATCGTAAATTACGATCTTCTGGACAGTATCTTTAACAAATTTGTCCAACGCTTCTAGGCTACTTTTCGCTAAATTGTTCCTATTATTGACTTCATTGTATTCTTCTATGAATTGGTCTGCGATTTTTTCGAAGTCTAAAAACTTTGAACGGTCAATCTCCTCGTTGATTTTCACTCCGAATTTGTACGTAAAATTCTCAGCCAGTGACCGTAATAATTTCGTTATTGATGTTTCATCCTTATCATTTTCGAGTTCAGTGACTATAACAAAAATTACTTTATCATGTACATGGTAAAAAAACCTTAGAAATTTTGTCTCCATTTTCGTTATCTGGTCTTCACAGTACTCTTTAAAAAAATTGAAAATCGCAGAAATAAACCCACCTATCAGATCCTCATCTGGACTACTAACGTCGTTATTATAGGTTCTATGAAATAGAGAAAAACCAGTATCCTTTATTATGTATACTGCCTTTATCGCCAATTAGTTTTAACCCCCAAAATTATGTGGTCAGCCAGCCTACAATCATGTTTGGGTGTTTTAGTTTTGTGTGTTCCAAAGTCTTTCTCCTTTAAACATTAGTTTATTATTAGAAAATCGTTACTAGAACAAATCCATCTTTATACTCTGAAATTTGTGAGTTGTGAAATTTTGGTATCCTTCATGTACCTAGCCTTTTTTAACTCTTAGTTTACTAATTCTTTCCCTATTGTACTATAAAAACCCCCTAAAAAGAGGATGAGAAACAAACCCGTATCGTTAAGCCGTTATCACATATGGAGAAATCCAAATATGCATCTACCTGTACTATCAATAATCTTAATTTTCTCGAATATGTAAACTCCCCAAAAAATTGTGTTGAAACTAAGAAATCTATCATAAAGTTTATCAGTCATGTCTTATTCGTGTGAGTAGAGAAATTTAGGGAAGTGGAAAAAGTATGCCTGCATTAAACGCTTTCCAAGTATACAAGCTTTTACCACAAACAAACTGTGGTAGATGCGGACTCGCAAATTGCATGGCCTTCGCAGTGGAATTGCTAAGCGGTAAAAAGAAGGTTGAAAACTGCCTCCCGCTAATAGAGGAATCCAAATATGCAAGCAAGCTGAAACAACTCCAAGAAATATTCACAACCACAGACGAAGTCCAAGAAACAGGACTGGTATATCACGAAGACAAATGCACCGGCTGCGGCGCATGCGTCACAGTCTGCCCAGTGGATGTTAATGCCTCTCAGCTCATTGCTGGAGGCAAAGGATGTGAAGTTGAGGGTGTAGTGTTTCGTGTGGAGGACGGGAAGACCAAGATAGTTGACTTGAAAAAGTGCAGAAGGATGGGGTCTCAAAAGACTTGTCGTGTATGTGAAATATACTGTGGTACTGGTGCAATAGAGATACGTGCGGTTGGAGGCTAACTCATGGAGGATTTTAATCAGGTTGTCTGCATTGGGTGTGCTCTTCTATGCGATGATATTAAGGTTAAGGTTGAGGGTGGGAAAATTGTATCTACACTTCATACCTGCGTTCGTGGCGAATGGGCTCTGCGTAACGCCAATAGTGAGTTTCGCTTAACCTCACCTCTAGTTAAAAAGAACGGCAAACTTGTGAAGGTTTCTTTTGATGAGGCTTTGGATCGCGCATCCGAGATTCTTTTGAATGCTGAGCGTCCCCTCCTGTGGGGTTGGAGTTCTGCAAGTATTGAGGCTCAGCGCATTGGCATTCTTTTAGCTAAACGTTTGGGTGCGGTTATCGATAGTACCTCCTCTATTTGTCACGGGTCCAGTATTTTAGCGGGTAGGGAGGCTGGCTTTAGAACTGCGACTCTGGGTGAGGTTAAAAATCGTGCGGATTTACTGGTTTACTGGGGGAGTGATCCCAGTCACAGTCATCCCCGCCACTTGAGTAGGTATACTGTAATTCCTCGTGGTATTTACACCCAGATGGGTTACGAGCAAAAACAGCTTATGATAATTGATGTGCGTAAGTCTCGTACTGGGAAGGTTGCTAACCAGGTTTTAGAGATTGAGCCTAACAAGGATTATGAGCTCATCTCCGCAATGAGAATGATTCTGAAAGGTAAAAACGTTAAAGAGAAAGAGGTTGCGGGAATCCCCGTTAAAACCTTAAATCAAATTATTCAAACTTGGAAGACTCGGCAGTTCGGAGTTATTTTCGTGGGGTTGGGTCTATCAATGAGTAGAGGCAAGTATCGCAATATTGAAGCCCTGTATAAACTCGTACAGGAGCTTAACGAGTATGCTCGCTTCGTAGCAATTCCCATGGCTGGACACTACAACATGGTAGGCTTCAACCAGGTAGCCACATGGCTCACAGGGCAGCCTTTCGGAATTGACACAAGCAGAGGAGACACTTATTCAAATCCCGGAGAGACTACGGGAGCAGAGATTATTGCACGCGATGAATTCGATGCGATGCTGGTTGTTGCTTCGGATCCCATGTCTATGATGCCTTCACCCATAGCGCGAAAGATTGCCAGCAAACCTCTAGTAGTAATTGATTGTCTGGAGAACCCAACAACCAAGTATGCAGACACAGTTCTCCCTGCGGCATTGACTGGTGTTGAAGCTGAGGGAACAGCTTACAGACTGGATTCCGTGCCCATTAGATTGAAAAAGTTCATTGAATCCATTGGCGACTGTAAACCCGACGAAGAGATTCTGGCTCTTCTGCTTGAAAAGATTGAAAAATCAAAATAGAAACTCTAATTCCACATAAATTCCTTTTTCCGTTCAATACTTGAATTTTCTAACATTTAGCGTCTATTCTTAAACCAATAGCCTGTCCACTCCCGTGTCTGAAATGAAGTAAGAAGGAATTCGTAGAAAAGGGAAAGGGTTGGCGATAATAAGTAGCGTTTCTATATTACTCCAATTTGAGCTGCATTTTACAGTGTCCGACTCCAAAATGTTCTACTCCTGCCATTGAAGCCTTTTTGACATTCTCTACCGGCTTTACAGAACCCATAAGTATTCCCGGTAGAAGGCAGGCGTCCTTTCCGCCTTGTGATCTAAGTGTTTCGTTGGCTGGGCAGACTCTGCATTCGTCAACTTCAACATTCAAAATGTTGTTTTCTATCTTCACATTTACCTTTTTTCCAAGTTTTAGGTCGTTTTGAAGGTAGTCCTGCAGCTTTTTTTCCAGTTCCTTAAGAGTTATTTTTCCTCCGCCTCCAACCTCGGAACCAAGTTCTCTACCAAGTTGGACAAAGCCTTTCCTTACGTCTTCACCTAGAGCTTTAACTAGTGCTACATGGTATTTTTGGAGCAAGCTGTCTGGAATTTGTTCATCCATAATCTACACCTCATATCCGATGAGATAGTGGATTATAATAAGTTTTTGTATTAAAATTTAAAAGCGGTACAAATTCTAATTTGACGAGAATAAAATTATGTTTATCTATTTTTGTATTCTTCTTAGTTCTAAAAGATGCTTTCTAGTCATGATGGGATTAAAGGCTAAGCGTACACCAACCGGAACTGTGTTATCGTACTTTGAATAATACAATTTTAGGCGGGAGGGGCTCTTCATAATGTCTAATTGTCTGTTTATCAATATTTGAGTTATTCTTCTGGCTTCTAGAGCTACAAGTCGAAAACTTTTCACAGCAGCGTACAAGTTCTTTCTATAAACCAACCAGTCTCCAAAAACAAGAAATATTACGAGGAGAAGGAGTGGAAATACACCGATAAGTGAAACCCCTGTTTGTAGTTGTGAAAAACTCGAGACTAAAAATAGCGTGGAGATAAAACCTGTAACTATTACTAGAATCATTAAACCTATAATCAAACGGAAACCCGAGAATCTTTGAAAAGCCGACCGCATCTGTTCTAATTCTTTCCTTAAACCTAGCCAGTCAACCTTTTCCCTTTCACCAATTATTTTCATCGCCTCATCAAAGCTAGGATCCCTCAGTAACCTATTGGTAAATAGAGGGGGTCTGAGTCCTGCGTAAGCGTCAAGCTCTTCTATCCAAAGTTTTAATCTCTTTTCCAACGACATTTTTTGCCACTTCTATGGATGTTTCAACCAGATTCCCTTATTAGCTTTAAATTTTTCAGCTTATAGTTATCTGGTTGGTAAATTTAGGTTTTCTGTGATGGGAAAGTTTTAAGACTATTGAATATTAGTTTTCATTATCTGCGATTAAGGGATGCCCACCTTGATAAAGGCTTTTGAAGACCTTGTTTCGAATCGTCATGATAATGCAATCAAATGGAAGAATATGGGTAAGAGCGTTTTCGGCTACTTCTGCACCTATGTTCCTGAGGAAATCATTCACGCTGCAGGGATTATACCGGTAAGAATGATGGGCGGTTCCGATGATATAACTCTGGCAGATGTTCACCTACCGAGCTACGTGTGTTCCTTCGCCCGCAGCTGCTACGATCAGGGTCTAAAGGGAGTTTACAGCTATCTGGACGGTGTGATATTCCCCTGCACATGTGACACCATTATTGCACTGTACAGTATCTGGAAAGCGGACATCAAAACACCCTATGTCGGCTTCGTGGATCCCCTCTGCGCAAAAACAGAAACCGCAAAGAAATATTTCCGAGAAGAAGTAGCCAGATTCAAGGAATCACTGGAAAGCTTTCTGGGGGGAGAGATTTCCGATACTTCCCTTCAGAAATCAATAGAAATCTATAATGCGAACAGAAGACTCTTGAAAGAAGTCTACGAACTCAGAAGAAGTTCACACCCTCCGATTTCTGGAGTTGAAGCTCTGGACATAGTTAAGTCAAGCATGCTGACCCCTAAGGAAGAACACAGTCGCTTGCTAGAAAACTTACTAAATAAAATCTCAGAAAGGGACGATCCGCCAGAGTCAGGAGTGAGAATACTTGTTTCGGGCAGCGTGATCTATGACCCAGAAATACTGAGAATGATTGAGAACTCCGGAGGACTTATAGTAACCGACGACCTCTGCACAGGAACCCGCTACTTCTGGGACTTGGTTAATACAAACCTCCCTCCTCTGACTGGTATCGCTGACCGATACTATGAAAGAATCCCCTGTCCCTGCAATTACTCTCCAGAGAGACGTTTAGAACATATTCTATCTCTTATAAGGGATTACAACGTTGAGGCGGTGGTCTTCACGCTGCAAAAGTTTTGCGACCCACACCTGTTCGACTATCCTTTCATAGGGGAGAGTTTGAAAGAAGCTGAAATCTCCACACTTCTCCTCGAGACTGAACACGTGAGCTCTCCCCTGGGTCCTCTAAAAACTAGAATTGAGGCTTTCTTAGAAACAATCCAATAATTAATGGGTGGTTGAAAGTATTGACTGAAAGAGCAAAAAAGTCTCTGGAGGCTTCGAAAGAAGTCTTTAAGTTGGCTTCCGAACACTACTTGGGTGCTCATGAGGCTAAGAAACAGGATAAGCCGGTTACTTGGATGACCGGGTACGATCCTGTAGAACTACTCTACGCCATGGATGTCGCGGTGGTTTATCCAGAAAATTATTCCGCGCTATGCGCCGTTACACAGTTGGCACCAAAATTTATTGAAAAATGCGAGCGTTTAGGATATTCCAGTAATTTGTGTTCATATGCTAGGAACACCATAGGAACGACGTTTGAAGAGGGGGCCCCCCTTGGCGGCCTTGCTCCTCCCGACTTTCTGGTTGTTGCGCGAAAGTTCTGTAAGACCCATATCAAGTGGTGGCAGGTTCTGAGCCGCCGGTTTAACTGTCCTCTCTTCGTAATAGACTCTCCTTACGTCACCGGTGGAGTGGAAGACTACCACATTGACCACTATGTCTCCCAGCTTGAAGACCTGATAGACTTCCTAGAAGAGCAAACGGGTAGAAAACTGGATTACGATAAACTCGCAGAAGTGGTTAAGCTCTCCGATAGGGCGAGTGAGCTTTGGGATGAAGTTATGGCAATGCGGAGGAATGTTCCCTGCCCTGTTGGAGCATCTGATATACTTTCCTGCATGTTTGCCATAGTAACGCTGCCAGGCACTAAGACGGCTGTTGAGTTCTATGAAAGGCTGAGAGACGAGGTTAAGGAGAGGGTCAAGAATAAGATTGGCGTGGTACCTGAAGAGAAGCATCGTCTGCTATGGGACAACATCGTCCTCTGGTACAATGTAGGATTATCAAACTATTTCCAAAAATTCGGAGCAGTTTTTGTTCTGGAGCCCTACACCATGGTTTGGAGCGGACGTTTAGATCCTTCAAATCCCCTAGAGTCTCTAGCAAGAAAGTACCTGTTTGCCTTCATAGGGCTGAAGAACAGGGGGGACGCAATGGTTGAGCTTTGCAAGTTGTACAAGGTGGATGGTGCTGTGATGCACTCCAATAGAAGCTGCAAGTTTTTATCACTGCTAGAATACGAACTAAAAGATCTCCTGATGGAAAAACTTGGAATTCCCTCATTGATAATCGAAGGAGATCACTGTGACGGAAGAGCCTACTCTGATGCACAAATTAAGATGAGAATCCAAGCTTTTATGGAGATGCTGGGATAGGAGAAATGTATGTATACTGCTGGGATTGATATAGGTGCGCTTACGGCGAAGTCCCTTATTCTAGAAGATGAGAGACCCTTAGCTTTCACAATAATTCCTTCGGGTTCAAACAGTAAAGAGACAGCGGAAAAAGTAATGGAGGCTACTCTGAGTAAAGCCGGGCTTTCTCAGGGAGACGTTGCATTCACTGTAGCAACGGGGTATGGTCGTGTAAATGTTCCCTTTGCTGATAAGCAGGTTACCGAGATTTCCTGCCACGCTAAGGGTGCCTACTCACTTTTCCCAATGGTGAGAACCGTCATAGATATTGGTGGGCAGGACAGTAAGGCTATTAAAATCGGAAAAGACGGTAGAGTAATGGACTTTGCAATGAACGACAGATGTGCGGCGGGAACGGGTAGATTTTTGGAGGTTATGGCTAAGGCGTTAGAAGTGAGGCTGGAGGATTTTGGGGAACTTTCACTCCAGTCTAAAAATAAAGCCAAGATTAGTAATATTTGCACCGTTTTTGCAGAGTCGGAGGTTATTTCGCGAATATCTGAGGGAGCACCGAAAATAGATATCATAGCCGGCATTCATGACGCCATTGCTAACAGGGTATTTGGGATGGCGAGCCGGGTGAAAATCGAAAAGGATTTGGTTATGACGGGCGGGGTTGCCAAAAACAGAGGAGTCATAAAGGCTTTGGAGGAGAAGGTGGGTTTCAAAATTCTGGTGTCCGAAGAGCCGCAAATAGTGGGGGCTCTAGGTGCTGCTATAATAGCTCGAGAAATGGTATTGAAACAGTTTTGATGTTTATAAAAAGGGTAGCCAGATACTTTTATACGTCTCTAGAAAATATTTTTACATAAAAATATTAATAGTATTGATGAAGCGTGAGAGAGGGACGCTCACGTATCCTCTCAAAAAGCTGATTAAACTCGAACCTTTAAACAATTAGGTGTTAAAATTGTTGGTGGTGTTAAAGGAGTGGCTGACATAAAGCCAAAGCACTTTACCGAAGAAGAAATTGTAGAATTGTTAACCGAAGTAACCGATGAGGAGTTACAAAAGTGTCATAAACATGAACTCGTTCCGTCGAAAGATGTGATTCTATTTCAGGGAACGCCCGGTGAGGCTTTAGTTAAGGATACCAAGGGTAATGAATACATTGATTTCACCTCACAAGCATGGTCACTAGGAATAGGTTACATACAACAGGATGTTATGTTCGCAGCAATGGAGCAAATGAAACACATCTCCCACGCCCGCAACCAGTTTCAAACAATCCCCCGAATAAAACTCGTGAACAAACTCTCAGAAATGGCGCCCGGCGACCTTAAGAACGTGGTGCTGAACACCCAAGGCGGATCGGTTGCAGTTGAAGTGGCATTGAAACTCGCCATGGTGAACAGGCCAGCTATGCAGGACATTTTCATAACAATGTGGGGCGGATACCACGGAAACACCCTCGCCCTAATGGCTCCAACACATTTCATGCCCCTAGTAGTTAGATACAAAGGATTTGGAAGAGAACACTTCGTTAAATCACCTTTCCCCTACTGCTACCGATGTCCCTTCGGACAAAAAGACATATCCGAGTGCGGAGACCTGTGCCTAACTATGCTCCAAAAGACCATAGACTATGGTTGCCAAGGATTGCCCATCGGAGTGCTCCTAGAGCCTATTCAGGGACCGACGGGAGAAGTACCCGCTCCCCCGGAGTTTATTAAGGGAGCCCGAGAGGTTTGCAATAAGAACAATCTTCTGCTTATTTTCGACGAGTCTCAGACCGCGTTCGGTAGGATAGGCACAATGTTTGCGGCGGAGTACTATGATGCTGTACCCGACCTCATGGCTCTCACGAAAGCTCTAGGCGGCGGTTTCCCCATGGGTGCGACACTAGCTAGTGAAAAACTGGGAATGTTCACACCCGCCGAGCAACACAGCACTTTCAGCGCGAACCCCGTCTGCTACGCCGCTGCGTTAGTAAACTTGGAACTCATCCAAAGACTCGATTTACCTAAGAGAGCCGAGGAGATGGGAAAGTATCTAATGAAAAGGTTCCTTGAACTGCAGGAAAATTACCCCATAATGGGAGATGTGCGAGGAATCGGACTATTCCAAGGGGTTGAACTGGTAAAAGACCCCCGAACAAAGGAGCCTGCAAACACCGCGGCAGAACATTTCGTTGAAGAAGCACTCAAAAGAGGATTAATACTAGACCTGTGCCAACCGGTAATCACGCTACGCGGGCAATTCATAAGAAGCACACTAACCATAAAACCGCCCCTAGTCCTCACCCGGGAACAGGTTGATCGGGCGATGGAAATATTCGAGGAGTGTCTACAAACAGTTACCCCCCTCATAAAAACCTAAAAACCGAAGCCCAAACCCTTCCCAACAATTTTTCTTTTTTTAACACCCAAACAGAGAATTCTACAGAACTTTCTTTTTCCATGTAGATTTGTGATAAACGGCTCCAAACTTTTTATGTCTCAAACCCTGCTTTAAGAAACTATTTAAGAGAGCACATTCTTAAACAAATATTTGAAAAATGTGAAAAAATTGAAAATGGAATAGTTGGAGGTTAAAGAGTTGGGAGAACAATGTGTGCTAACACACGATGTAGGAACATCGGGGGATAAGGCGACGCTGGTAGGCACATCAGGCAAAATACTCGGCGTCGCGGAGAAAGATTATGATGTGAACTATCCAGAACCGGGATGGGCTGAACAGGACCCCAAACAGTACTGGGACGCGGTGGTAGAAACAACCAAGGCACTCCTAAAGAAGACAAAAACGAACCCCAAAGACGTGATCGGAATAAGCCTAGATGCCCAGATGATGGGAGCAATACCAGTAGACAAAAACGGCAACGCCCTAAGACCAGCAATGATCTGGCTTGACGCCCGAAGCCAAAAACAATCAGCAGAATTCGAAAAAAAATTCGACCCAATAAGCCAACTGCTCGACATGGGAAACCTACCCATGACCACAGCAAAAGACGTCATCCCCAAAATCTGGTGGATCAGAGACAACGAACCCAAAGTCTTTGAGAAAGCCTACAAGTGGTGCGACGTTAAGGACTACGTAATCCGCAAACTCGTAGGAGAGTTCTACACGGATTGGAGCACCGCCCTCCTCTTCGGACTTTTCCACATCCAAAACCATGTCTGGGTAGACCAAATAATCGAAGGCGTAGGCCTATCAAGAGATAAGCTCTGCGAAGTCACCAAAACCACGGATGTTATAGGAACCCTAACAAAAGAAGCCGCCCGCGAATTGGGACTCACCACAGAAACCCCCGTAATCTGCGGCGCGGGCGACGCACCAGCCACCCACGTGGGTTCAGGTGCAATTAAAACCCTCGAGGGGCACTTATACCTGGGCTCATCCGGATGGGTTTCCGTGGCAATGGACAACTTCGCCGTTGACCCCGAGACCGGCATTGCAACCATCTACTCCGGAGTCCCGGGCAAATTCATGCTCATCGGCGAAATGGAGAGCGTCGCTGCACCCTTCAAATGGTTCAGAGACAATCTCGCTGCGGCAGAGTGCCAAATAGCCACGGAACGCGGATGCGACCCCTACGACGTCATCAACGAAGAAGCAGCAGCAGTAGGGCCTGGCGCAAAGAAGCTAATCTTCCTACCCTGGATGCTCGGAGAAAGAGCACCAATACAGGACACCACAGTCAGAGGCGGCTTCATAAACCTGAGCTTCCACCACGGTCCACCCGAAATCGCCCGAGCCATACTGGAAGGAGTAGCCTACCACATAAGGTGGATAACCAAAAACATTCAGAAAGTCCTCGACCGAGGCGTCCTAGACCCAAACCAGCCTAAACCCGAAATCAAATCCCTAAACGCCTGCGGAGGAGGAGCAGTAAGCCCCCTCTGGATGCAAATATTCGCAGACGTACTAAGCAAAAGGATAAGACCAATAAGAGAACCCCGCTCGGTCGCAGCCATAGGAATAGCAATAATATCCATGGTCGGACTAAAAATATACTCTGACTTCGAAACCGCCGTGGACAAAATAATCAAAGTCGAAAAAGACTATTACCCAAACGAAAACCTGAAACCAGTATACGACGAAATGTACAATGTATTCGAAGGAATCTACCCCAAACTAAAAGAAGTCTACCAAACCCTCAACAAGGGCGAAATCCATAAAAAAATAATAGAACCCTAAATTCTCACCCAACATTCCACCTTTTTTTGGGATATTATTCGCTTAATACACTCAGCATCACCATCCAATAGAAAGAATGGATGCTGCGCTCTACCTCAATAGTTTAATCTTAATTCTATTTTACCAAGTTAATAGATAATAGTGTATTCAATAGGGGTTTTGATTCAAACAGTCTCAGTTATATATGATTTATAAACAAATATGATTCGATTTGCACAAAATAGGAAAATGAATTTTTATAAAAAGCGAAGACCCCGAAAATTCTTTTTTTCAACACAACAGAAGCCATAGTATCGGCGCAAACAAAAATAACAAACTAACAAAAAAGCATAACCTATATATAAATCAAAACAAGATACTAAAATAAGTGCCAGAACTTGAACAGAGTCAAGAGGGTGCTTGCGTGAAGGAAATAACCCCCGGCGTAGCCGTAATCGGACCATTATTGATTTTCCTCGGAATAGCATCCCTAATGTTTTCCCTACCCAATTTACTCTTCGGAGGAGGCTTTCAACTCTTCCCCCTAATATTCTTTCTACCATTCCTACTATTCTCCTCATACTTCTTTGGAGGAATGGGGGGGTCTCTCCCATTCATAATCAGCTTAATCTTAATCTTCTATATTTCACAGACCAACACATTCTCTTTTACCACAGTGTTACCATGGATAGGGGTAGCACTCATAATAGCCGGAATAGCTGTTATTATAGTGGGCAGCAGAGCTGAAGCAAAAGCCAGAGTAACCATCCGGGGGAGGCAACCAGTACTTAAGGAAACAATCAAAGAAAGAGAGATTGGATACATTCGCTGCAGATACTGTGGAGCCAAAGTGTCAGAAACGGAAAGAAAGTGCCCCGAATGCGGAGCCAAACTATAACCAAAATATCAAAGCCCGGGTCTACATTTTCTGACTTGCATTTCAAATACGAATCCAACAAGAACAACTATTAATCCTGAAAAAGATTTTTAACACCACAAAAAAAACCAGAAAAATCTGTTCAACAGTTCAGTGAATAAAAAATGTGGAAATACAAAAAAGAAAAAGAAAGATCAAACCCAATCGCCAATACGAAGTGATTCGTTATAGAAATGGTCCGCTTGAAGTTCAAACATCGATTCATCCCATTGTTTGAGATCTATTTTTACTATTTTTCCTTGTATCAATACTCTATCACCCGTCCTGAAATAACCGACCCCTAAAACCCGAACTAGAATTTCGTCAGGAATTCCTCCAATATTTTCTTCTAATTTTATTGAAAAATAAGTAAAGTTGCCCACTATGCGACTGCCAAATCTAATATGTGAAACCATGGATAATCCTGTTGCTACACCTCGAATCAAGCCTTCATATACTACTTGTTCTTTCCCCATTTCAAGTGTCACCTCCATTTTTCCAATAAATTTTGTTCATTCCTAAAATTAAAGGTATGTTTAATAAAGTTTAGTAATTTCTAATTTTTCATTAATTATGAGTTACACCCTTCCTCCGATTCTAAATGAAGAATTATGTATTCTCTTTCTGTTATCTTCCCTTTTCTATTTTAATGCTTTCACTCAACCCTTCCCTTAAGAAGGAATTCAGAACACCCATACAAAACGGTTAAGAAAGAATGAATACTAGAAAAAGCGGCAGAAAACAAAAAAAGAGAAGGAGAAAGACCCGAAACTAAAACATTTCACACCGTTTTACTCGTCTTCCAGGTACCCAGAGCACGACCAAGCTCCTTATGATCCTCAGCATACTTATCCAGTGGAATATTCCTCAATAAACCAGATGCTACGTTCCCTAAGCGTAAATCATAAATAAATCAAAACAAGATACTAAGATTAGCACCAGAACTTGAACAGAGACAAGAGAGTGATTATGTGAAAAAATATTTAGGCCCAATCGGATTATTTATGTGCTGGGTCGGTATTATACTTGTATTTTTTAACCTTCAAGGTTTAAATATCGGAATCGTTAACCCCACACCCCTATTATTACCTTATCTCTTAACTTTGATGGTATACCCCACTCCCACAATGGGCTTATTCTTAACCTTATATCTTTCATGGTCACAGGCCAGCGTGAACTCTAGCGCACCGTTAGCGTGGACAGGGATAACACTCATAGTAGCCGGAATAGCCTTTCTCATAGTGGGCGTCAGAGCCGCAGCAAAAGCCAGAGAAACACTCCGGACGACGCCAACAGTAATTAAGGAAACAATCAAAGAAAGAGAGATCGTATACATTCGCTGCAGATACTGCGGAGCCAAAGTACCAGAAACGGAAAAAGAGTGCCATAAATGCGGAGCAACACTATAACCAAAATACCCAAGCCCCGGTCTACATTTTCTAACCTGCATTTCAAATACGAATTCCAACGAGACCAACTATTAATCCCGAGAAAGATATCTTAACACAACAAAAAACAAAACTAGACCAGAAAAATCCGCTTAGCAATTTTTTATCCGCTAAAAATAGAAACACAGAAAAACGCGGCAAAAAATAAAAACAAAAAAAGAAAAGGGAGAAAACCCCGAAACTAAACCATTTCACACCGTTTTACTCGTCTTCCAAGTACCAAGAGCACGACCAAGCTCCTTATGATCCTCAGCATACTTCTCCAAGGGAATACCCTTCACACTAGCATCGATAGCCTGACGGAAAGCAGTAGCACCAGCACGAGGACCATCGGGATGCGCGTGGATAGCGCCACCAACACCCACAATGAAATCCTTACCAATATCCGCCATAATCTGGGGAACAAGCTGAACAATCATACCACCAGCAGGCATAGGCAAAGTAGGCTTCAAGTGATAGAACGGAAACGTCAACTCACGCCAAACCTGCAGATAAGTCTCCTTCATAAACGGCGCCTTCCCATAGGGGGCGGGGTTTTTCTAGCTCTGGCAGGGGTGTCCTGCTAGATATACTTCCATGTCGGCGCCTGCTAGTCTGCAGAATTTTCCTAGTATGAGTCTGGCGTCTACTCCGTAGTGTGGTGAGGCATAATGAACGGCGGCATAATCACTATGGGCTAGTATGGGTACTTTTATGCTTGGATCCTCAGCTAGGTCTCTGAATGTTTCGTATCCTGTTGTGATTATGTTGACCATGAGGGCGTTTGCTCCTAGGTCTATGGCTTTTTCTGCTAGTTCTAGGGTTTTTTTGGGTCGGTCGGTTATGTTGACTGTGTATAGTGTTTTTTCTCCTTTTTCTTGGTCTGCTTTGTCGATTGCTTCCATGAATTTTGTTACTCGGTCTTCTACTCTGTTTAGTTCCATGTCTGCTAGTAGTTCGTCGTCTTTGATGAAGTCTACTCCGCCTGCTGCGGCTTCGTATGCTAGGTCTGCTCCTATTTCGCAGGGTGAGTAGACGCAGGGTTTTATCATGTTGTTTAGTATGGGGCGGTCTTTTACTCCGAGTATTTTTCTTACTCCTTGTATTCCGTATTTTGGTCCTTTGAATCCTTGTACCCATTTTTTGGGGAATTGGAGGTCTAGTAGTTTTATTTTTCCGGCTGCGGAGAGGTTTCCTACTACTGTGCTTAGGAGTACGGGTAGGTTGGGGTCGCCGAGGTTTCTTATGGGATATGCGATTTTTATTATCCAGTGTCTTTCTTCTGTTTTGGGGAGTTGCCATTGGTGGGGTGGGATTTCGAATACTGCTGTTACTCGGGCTGCGTGTAGTTTTCTCACTTCGGGTGTTTCTTTGGGTACTGGTGTCCATGTTCCGGTGCTTTGTTCTAGTGCTAGTGCTATGGCTAGTGTGTATCCGTCTAGCCATGAGGGTTGGATTGAGTAGTATGTTGCTATTATGTTTTCTTCGGGGTCTACGCCTTCGGGGAGTGCTTCCATTGTTGTTAATAATTCATAGTCTTTTTCGCCCAATTTTTTTTCCTCCTTTTGCTTCAGGTTTATTCGTGGTTGTGGAACTTTTAAAGTTTTGTTCATTGTGTTTGCGGCTTTTTGGGTTTTTCATGTTTGGCTGTTTTTGGGTTTTTGATTTTGTGTTTTTGGGCTGCATAGGGGCACTAAAACTCCTGTTGGAACAGGCGAAAACGTGAAACTGGAGAGCTAGATACTGTTGCTCTGCTTGGAGCGGGTTCTTGTGCTATTTGACTTCCTCAGGCGGGGGAGTAGTCGTCGCGTGTGTTGCATGTAATTACGATATTCTTGGCCAAAGTGGGCGAGCATCATCTCCTCCTCTTTGTCGATCCGTTTGTTGATAATGATGATTGTTAGTGCAGAGACAACCAGGATGACCCAATCTGTCGCAATAAAACCAGTGGCGAACATGAATAGCAGCGATGCTGTGTACATGGGATGTCGAACCCGACTATACGGGCCATGTGTAACTAATTGGTGGCCTGGTTTAAGCTCTAGGGTTGCGGTCCAAAACGTTCCTAGAGTCCTATGCACCCATACGAGTAAGAGTAAGGAGAAAGCACCCAGCCCCACTCCGATCCAGCTCATCCAATTGAAACTTGGAAATAAAGCGAAACTGGAAGGAATGGGAAGACTTGAAAAAGTAGCCCATGTGTGCCATGGAGGAACTAGAAGGTACAGGAACATTGGGATTGCCCATGCGATTGCACTCAAATCCTGGATTACAACGTCGCGTTTTCGCTCGTAAACGCGGGTTTCCTTCATACGCCGCTTCTTCATGAGTTCTGGGTCGACCTTCTTCATCTTGTGAGTGTAATAGCCGCGAATAGATCCAAAAAGAATTAACAAGACCGCGAGGCTAATCCTGAATAGCGGCTCATCGTCGGTCAGAATGCACATGTGGTTCAGTTAGCTTCCGTCCACTTAAAAGGATTCTTATGCATCGATCTGGCGCTAATTGAAACAGGTTCTCTAGCATCGGAGGCATGCAAGCAATTCAACTGGTTCCATCTCACTACAGAGAAGTCAATGCAGGCCTTTTCAACTGGGTGTACGTTTTATTTCTTGTTTTTGGGTTGTTGGTGGGGGGTTTGTGTTTTTGGGCTATGCTGTGGGTTTTGGGGGGTTTAGATAGTTTTTTATAGGACTTTTGTGTTCTACTTATGAATAAATTTTTATTGTTTGTTTTGGATTGAGAATTAGGAGGTTTGGTTTTGGTTGTTGAAGGTGTGACGAGAGATATTATAAAGGAAATAGTTGATGCGATGGTGGTTGTGTTTAATAGTCGGGAGCCAGAGTTTAAGGAAAAAATGAAGTCTATTACTAAGGGGAAGCGTAAGGTTTACCGGTTTGACGTTACGGATATTGGTCTTACCTGTGATGTGGAGCTCACTTCTGAGGGTGATGTTGTGGTTCATTGGGATGCTTTGCAGGATGTGGAGCCGGATTTGAAGATTTCCTCGGAAACTGTGGTGTTCGATGGGGTGATGACTCAGAGGGTTTCTCCAGTGACGGTTATGTTGAAGCGGAAAGCTAAGGTGAAAGGGTCTCTTAGGGAGTTGAATAAGTTCAGACCGATAATACCTGAGATGAGCGTTTCTTACAAAAAGGCTAGGGCTCACATCGCGGAAAAGCACGGTCTCCAAGAGGCTCTTAAGAAGTTAGATGAAACAAAAATTTAGCAAGTCAAATTTCAATCTCCTAGTGGGAGTTCAAAATATTATTTGTAGAACTTTCTACTTTTTGCAAGTTGGTTTCAGCGATGTGTGCGTCTTTCACGCTTAATTTGTCTTGTTCTCTGAGAGTGTGGCTGCCTATAGGTTGAGGGCCCACAGGTATGCATTTTGGCCTTCTTATCTTCGTGTGGCTTGAAAGGCTCAATTTTTCTCGTTGATGTGTTAAATACTTCGAGCAAGTGATTCCCTTCCTTCTACCTTGAAAAATCTTCCATTAAAATTTTTTAACATTATGCATACACAAAGAACTCTTGACCATTTCAAAAGGTTAAAAAGGGAATAGAAACTTTACTGTTTTTCTAAAATGTTTTTTATCATTTTCTGATGGGGCACTGTGATGCGGTTATTTTTTCTGAGGTTATATCGGAGTTTGTATCGGTTTCCTTGTAAGTATCCTATTGGGTTCCCTATTATTCTAGTGGAGGGCATTTTTCTATATTTATTTTTTAATGGCTTATCCTTTTTGGATCAAAGGGTGGTGGCTTCGCTTTTTCCTTTTTGGGTCTTTTTCTTTCTCAGCTTGGTTATTGATATTGGTTTGTGTTTTTTTGTTCTTTCTAAGAATTCTGTTATATTTCCGGAGCTTGGGAGGAAAAACAGGATTTACTTATTTTCCTGTGTAACTGCTTTCACTTTGTTATTATTGATGGTTTTGGTTTATCCTTTGGTGTGGAGTTTGGCGAATTATCTTGTGGTGGTAAAGTCTTTCATAAATCAATTTTTTTCATCCTACGTCGCCTCTTTTCCCGGTATTCTTCAAAATCCTTTTAGTCTTTTTAACGTGTATCAGGGACTGAATGGATTAGTTTTACATTCTGTGGGATTTATCACGGGTTGCACAGAAGTTGTGGACAGAATTTACTGGGTTATTGGTCTGCGGTACTTCTATTTGCTGTCGGCTACCGAGAGATCGAGCAGAGTTAGGTTTCTAAGAATTCCAATAGCGACCGCTCCTGCTATTTATCTGGTAGAGGTGTTTCGGTTAGCAGGCTCTCCATTTTCTTATATTGTTTCGGCTACTATTTACTGTATATTGATACCCACTCTTATCTTTGAAGCAATAGTTTTGGGAACATCGGCGACCTTTCGCCATGGTGAAAAGAAAATTCGGGTGAGTCAGTTTGACGTTATTCGTAGATTAATAACTTGGGATATATTAAAGGATGTTTCTGAAGCGGACATTTTGAGTTTTACAGAGTTTAGCCAAAAGTCCAGCGTCTGGACTGGTGTAGTTATCTTTAAAGATAATGAGAAGGAGGATGCTTCCTTAATTATTGTTCCTTCACTTCACCCCGGGCCTTTGCTTTCTTTTTGTGGTTCTCTACTGTCGTACAAGATTTCCGAAAACTTGAAAGCCGATTACAGTCTGGTGATGGTTCCTCACTCGCCAAGCACACATGATTTTAACCCTGCCTCGGCTTCCGAAATATTCAAGATTCTTAACAGTGTGCGTGGAGTCCTTAAAGATGGAAAAATGGAGTTCTATGAGTTCGCCTCCCCCATTTTAGTTGAAGAAAGTAGTAAGAATGGGGACAAGTTTAGGGTTTTCTGTCAGGTTTTCAGTGACGGCAGAAACCAAAAGGTTTTAATTTTTTGTGACTTGCCGAATGAAAACAATGGCGATATATCTAATGGTGTTGGAAAGTATCTCATTGAAGCTGCTTGGAGTGTAGGAGCGAAAGACGCTATAATCATCGATAAACATTTTCATCCTCATAGAGAGGAACGCCCACTTTACATGGAAGACCCTCTTACCGAGGAGCTAAAAGAACTGGTGAAAAGAGCTGTTAAAAAGGCCTTGAACGCCGGGAAGGGGAGAGTGTTATTTGCCGGGGCCAAAATGACTAGGCAAGAGATAGAATTAGAGCACAAAGAACTTGCCAAGCAGATTGGAAGAGACGGAATAACCTTGTACGTTATAAAATTAGAGAACAGAGATGAAAAATCAGCCTACGTTCTCATAGATGCAAATACGGTGGAGCCTGAATTAGGGAGAAAAATTCTGAAGCTTTTCCTTAAGAGTGGATTCAAGGAGAATAATATCCTCGTTATGACCAGCGACACCCATCAAGACCTACTTTTTCTTAAGCCATTCGGCTCTAAAGAGAAGATTCATGAATCCGTCATCATGACGCTGAAAAAGCTTCTAAGACAAGTATCGAAGCCTCAAAAAGTGACCGTATCCCTAAACAGAATAATGAGTGACGTGAATGTGTGGGGATTATTAAACGGGGAGCGCTTCTTCACACTTCTTCTCAGAGCATTCCCAAAAGCTCTGGCGGCTTTACTAATCTACTGGATGGTGGCCTTCATACTATCCATACTCACACTTTAAAATCGGTTATGCGGCTCCTTTTTTGAAGAGATTAAAACGGAAACCCTTGCCTTTGCTTTTGAACGTACTAATCCTAACGTGTAAAAAAGTATATAACCTTTTTATAGCAAACTAGAATACAACGACGCTGCAAGGAGAAATAATTGGATTGTCAACTCCCGAGTTTATCAAGGAGCAACTCTATCCTGGTGAAAAAGTTAAATCAGTTATTGTTCAGAGCAAATTCGTTATTTTTAAGGAAACATTGGCTTTTACGGATAGTCGCTTGATAATTTACCGCAGTGGTTTTTTGTACAGAATTACTGAGGATCATCCTTATGAGACTATTACTTCGATTCGTGCTGAGAACAGCAGGCCGATTGAATGTTTGATAGCTTTCTTGTTTTCCCTTATTGCGATTGCATTCTACTATGCACGTATTGATCTTACAGGGCTTTATTCCACAGTTTGGCCAACCACAGTTTATTTTTCTATTATAGCAGGCATCGTTTCCTCTCTGGTCGTAGCCTATTATGTCTACCGGGGTTACGGTAAATTGAAAGCATGTGTAGTAGGCGGTATATTGTTAGCTATTCTGGCTATTCTGTGGTTCTACCTACACTATATACTACCACCCATTTCTCAGGCGTTGCAGAGTCTTCTCGCCACAAACACATATACGTCTCCAATCTACTTAACAAACCCCCTACTTTTTAATGAACTTGTAAACTATGTCTTTTCAAACATCGCATCAGACACCGCAGTCATAACTTCAACCATTTACGGAATAATTGCACTCATCTGCTTCATTACACGCTTAAGTTTAGTTCTATTGACCTTCGGAGAAGGATGGGGAGCAGTCACATTTCACCCCTACAATGCAGAGGTCATAAAAACGGTTAGAGCAGCTTTGAAACAATAATTTTCAATTCCCTACTCTTTTTTTATTTAATAATAGATTTACTAACTGGATTCCTGTCTCATTTAGAGAGCCGTTCTATTGTCTCTGTGATGTTTACCTTTTCGCTTTGAATTATGCTCTCGATGGCACTTGCAGTTACTTCATCTATATTATAGTATGAGCCTTGGGCATTTTCGGCAATCATTTTCATATAACCTACATCCGGTGCAAACCTGTTTGAAATTCTCTCGGTGTCTATGGCTACGAGATGTACCCCTCTCTCAAAGAGAAGTTTTGAAATAATTCTGATTTCTTTTTCGATGTTTGCTTTAGGACTGAGCGGGACGTTCGCGTGTCCGTCACTGATAACAACAATTATGGGCACGGTTAATCCGATTTTTGTTCTTTCATTTTCAATAACTTTAAGGGCTTTGTAGAGTCCCGCAGCCAAGGGTGTCTTTCCTGTTGAGGGCAAGTCTTTCAGGTATCTTTTTCCTAGTATGAGGTGTTTTGTGGGCGGCATTAGAACCTCTGCATGTGATGATTTTAACATTATTATTCCCACGTAGTCTCTTTTGGGATAAGATTCTGTTAGAATTGAGTAAGCCGCACCCTTCGCGGCTTCTATCCTGTCGTATACATTCATGGAGCCGCTGGAATCCACCACCAGTATTATGAGAAAGGAGGTCTTAGTCTTTCTTAATTTGACTCTCAGGTCTTCACTGCTAACCACAAAGGGTTCGTGATTACAATTGTTTCGAGCAAGTCTTAAAGCCGCGGCTCTCAGTGAAGCGTCTACAGCTATGTCGTAACACTCTTCTTGAGGCACACAGGGTTTAACGTAACGCCCTTTAACCGTGCTTGATGGAACGCTAAACCTCTTCCCGTATCCTCTGGTTGCTTTTCTCAAGTTTAAAACCATGTTCAGTATCTTGTTTACGTTTATTGGTCCACCAATCTCACTAATCTTACTTTTAGGGGCTTTACCCGCAACTTCCATCAAATCTTGGGAAGTGCTTTGGGTGCCCCTCTTCTTCGTTTCTGCCTCTTTCTCCGTCTCTCTTTCTTGCCTCTCAGGTGGGCCCAAATTTTCCTGGAGATTATGAAGCGTTGTTTCAAGTTCTTGTTCTTTGGCTACTGTTTCTTCGAAGGGTAATCTTCTTAATCTGTGAGATAGAGCCAGTTTTGCTGCTCTCGTAATATCTTCCATAGTAACTTCTGTTCTTCCGTCTAAGGCTGCTAAAGCCTTGGCGGTGGCTACAATCACTATGTCTGCTCTGTGGGTATGAATATTCAGATCTAGGCTTAACTTGGAAACAGTGTCCAGAAGCTGTTCACTGATTTCCACTCGGTTTAAGAGTTTTCGGGCTTTGATGATTCTCTCCTGCAATTCCTTTTGTGAGACGTTGTACTTTTCCTGAAATTCTAGTGGATCTTTTTCGAACGCTTCTCTTCTTCTAACTATCTCCTTTCTTTGCTCCAGATCCCTTAACGCTTCGATTTGTACACATAAGCCGAATCTATCGGTTATCTGAGGACGAAGCTCTCCTTCCTCGGGATTCATAGTGCCTATCAGCATAAACCTCGCGGGGTGTGACACGGACACTCCCTCGCGTTCCACAACGTTTAATCCCATGGCTGCTGAGTCAAGGAGTATATCCACCAAGTGGTCGTCTAACAGATTTACCTCATCAACATATAGTATTCCGCGGTTAGCCTCTGCGAGCAGTCCCGGTTCCAGACAAGCTAATCCTTCCTTCAAAGCCTTTTCCACATTCAGGGACCCTACAACTCTATCCTCAGTCGCGCTGAGAGGTAGGTCTACTACCCTCATCTTCTTCCTTTCCACTGGGAGTTCTTCTCCTCGCTCAAATTTATGAGCACATTCTTCACACATTTCCGTGGTGTCTCGAGGATTGCAGTTAAAAGAACAGCCTTTCACAACTTCTATTTCCGGCAGAAGGTCGGCAAGAGCTCGGGCTGCAGTTGATTTTCCAGTCCCCCGTTCTCCTCTCAGTAAAACTCCACCGATTAGTGGATTTATGGCTGCGGAAAGAAGCGCCATTTTGAGGTTTTCTTGTCCTACTATAGCCGTAAATGGGTAGAACCATTTTTTGTGTTTTGTCATTTTCTTCCATCTCCTTTCTTTATTCTTCTATTTCTCCTTCTACTTCTAAGAACAATTGACGGAGCTTATCCAATTCTTCACGGGTTGCATGCCAGTATCCACGTTGGTTAGCTTCTAAGAGGCGTCCAATCATTTCGTGTAACGCCCACTTATTATTTTCCTGTAACTTTTTTCTCATCTCTTCGTTAAACAAGTAATCCTCGGCAACTTTGCTCCAAATCCAGTTGTCCACCTTATTAGTTGTGGCTGCAAAACCCAGCATGTACTCTACACGCTCTGCGATTTTTTTTCCGCCGTGGTAATCATGTTTCAGCATAGCATCTATCCATTTTGGGTTTAGCAGGCGGGTTCTCACACCTCTCTGAATAGCCTTATCCACAGTTTCAGTTCTTATCGATTCTTTAGTGGTGTCTGTGATCAGCATTTCTGGTTTTTCACCCTTGATTGTTTCAACAGCTTTCGAAAGCCCCCCAAAGAACTCATAGTAGTGGTCTAAATCTGTGACCTCATACTCATGTGTATCGCGAACCTGGGAGACGAGTTTCACCTTTGATAAAGCTTTGCGATAAATTTCGTCAACTTGTTTACCGTGAACATTTTCCGCGTAAACGTTATTCATACTCGCTATATATGCTTCAGCTACCTGACCCTCGGAATCCCAATTCGACGTTTCAATTAATCTTGTTAGTCTCGTTCCATATTCCCCTGATCTAGGCCCGAAAATACGGGCATTTGAGAGCCTTTTTGCGGTTTTTTCATCCGAGAACTCTTTGATTAAATCTCTGAAAAGCTCATCAGAGTGTTTTTTAACATAGTTTTTGCTTTCTTCTTCCAATGAGGCAACCATATTGAAAGCCTCGTCCAGTAGCTTCATAGTTTCTGGGAACAGGTCACGGAAGAAGCCGCATATATTGACTATGACATCTATTCTGGGTCTTCCCAGCTCCTCGAGAGGGATCAATTTTAATTTCGGGAACCAGATACTCTTCTCCCGCACGATTTTGACGCCGAGATAGCCCAGTATCTGTCCCACCGTTTCTCCCCTCGTCTTGACTGTTTCGA
Source organism: Candidatus Freyarchaeota archaeon (assembly GCA_030587365.1). Lineage (GTDB taxonomy): Archaea > Asgardarchaeota > Jordiarchaeia > Jordiarchaeales > Jordiarchaeaceae > Jordiarchaeum. The sequence goes on from JAUQZE010000011.1 coordinate 60,305, forward strand.
ATCCCCAGAGCACGACCGCCACGCTTTCCGGATATCCTCCGTTCATGTCATGGTACTGTTTCAAGGTCTTCTCCGCTATTTCAACACCCCTTTGATACGCAGCATCGCTGGGCACGAGGCGGGGGTCGAACTGATAGGTGTTGCTTCCCGTTGGAAGAACTTCGGGGGTGCGGATAGGGTCGCCACCCAGATTAGGAAAGACGTAGTCGCCATTCAACGCTTTAATAAGACTGTTGATTTCGTCACTCTTCTCCAGATTGGCGGCGACTTGGAGACCGAAGGAAAGCGTCTTATTAAGTTCCTTAACCAGAGTCTTTTTTACCTCAGAGAACTTTACCGCCGCCTCCACCGAATTAAACGACAGCCGGACAATGTTTTTTGTCTTTTCTTCTATTTCGGATAAGAGTTGACCGTAGCTTATTCCATTGTAGTTTTCGTTGGGATGGTTAATAGCATAGTCATAATCGATTCCCATTGATTCGAAGAGTATTCGATTTAAGGATTTGATTTCACCTCGATCGTATCTTAGGATGAATGAAATAAAATCTGTCAATTCATCATCCTGATACTTTTCACCGAAAATGTGGAGTCCTCTGGGAATTATTGATCGTTTGATGGCAAAGAGTTCATCGTAAATCTCATCTGCAGATGTGGAACTAATGTTAAGCTCTTTCGCTTTCTCTATGATTTGTGACTGAACTCTTCTTGCTCGAACTGGGTCTTGGAGGGCTGCCTCGTGGTACTCGTTTATGAGTTCCTCAAGTTCGGTGAAGCCCTCGTAGAGTCCAGACTGCATATATGGGGGAGACATGTGGTTAATCAGTGTAGCGTAACTGCGTCTCTTAGCTATCATAGCCTCTGAGGGATTAGTTATATGGTAAACGTATAGGTGAGGAATGTTACCAATCAAAAAGTCGGGATAACACTCACTAGACATTCCCGCTTCTTTTCCCTTCATGAACTCTACGGTGCCGTGTGTGCCCAGATGTATAACCGCATTTGCTTCAAATTCTTTCTCTAACCACTTATAGAATGCGATATACTGATGATGCGGAGGCAGATTCCTATCATGATAAGCCTTTTCAGGATTCTCATGAATCCCGCGGGTTGGCTGAAGCCCCACAAACACGTTACCCAGCTTAATTCCAGGGATGAGCAAACTACCGTTGTAACTCATAACACTTCCCGGTGGTTCTCCCCACTCCTGAACCACCTCCTTTCTCATACCCTCACTTAGCTCTTTGAACCACTCCCGATATTTATCAGCTGGGACGGTTATTGCGTTCTGAAAAGTAAGTTTCTTTGGACTCCATTTTCCAGAGTTCACCAACCCTTGACTCAAAAAGAATTCACTAAGCTCCGCTTGTTCTGAGTCGCCTACGTTATAGTTCTCTGCTCTCAATCTTTCAAGTATCTTATCTAAGCTTCTGAAAACATCCAGATAAGCCGCGTTGCCTATGTTGTCCTCTCCCGGCGGATAGTTGTAAAGAACGATAGCGATTTTCTTTTCAGAATTCTTCTTCCTCCTCAAATCCAACCATTTGAGAACCCTACCTGCAATTCTCTCTACCCGGTCATCAATTGCAACGGCTGACTTAACATCGGCTCCAAGAGTATCGCTATAATCCAGATTTTCCAGTCCCAGAGAGGGTATAGGTTCTATGAGTCCATCAAGCTCTGGAAGTGTAATCGCCGCAACCAACTCTACTGGAGAGAAACCCTGAAGCGATTCTCTCCACTTTTCTATTTCCCGCATGTACAGAGGAGCGGCGTCAAAAATAGGAATATTCAACTCTTTCAACAATTCCAAGGTTTGCCGCGGTTCTCCCCCTAATGGTCCCCCATTAATACGGAACCAGACAAAACTCACAGCAGCATCAATGATTGGTTTTCCATTCTTAAAAAAGAATTTCCGGAGTGCTTTCAAATTATCTACTCCGTCTGAAAACACTGGAATCACATTAACTGCGTGTTCTAATCTTTTAATAAGCGCACCAGCACCTATAACTGACGACTCGAAGTGCATACCTCCATAGAACAAAACTCCCACGGTAGGCTTTCCCGGATCAAAGTTCTCGTTTAGGTAGTCGTCCAAACTAGTATAGAACCGGTCTAGTTCTGGGTGATAGATTCCCATATCCGGAAACTCGACTGGTGGTTCAGGTTTCACCTTTTGTCCACCGTACTCCTTAGCGACGAATAGAAGCAGGTTCTTTATGTTCCTCTTTCCGCTATACTTCCAGTAGTTCATTGCCCGGATCCAATTTTTAGCATGCTTTAAACTGCCAAAAGGCAAAACCGTTCCCATCTTTTCAATCATGTTCTGAATGCTTCGAATTTTTTTCCAGTCTACATATTCCTTGGAGGAAGATTTTTGCCTATCAAACATTTTTGCTGGAGAGAAGGATCCTATTCGCGTAAGCGACATAATCTCAGTGGTGCCACCAACCAGTGTAATCACCGTATTTTTCTGATCAGATAAAACTTCTAGAGCTAAGTTTAACGGTTTTCCTCTGCCTCTTACGTCCAGAAGAACAATTTCTGATGTTCTCAAATCCTCCCTCAAAGCATTCTCGTCGACCAATTCTTCAATAACTTCGTGAACATAATAAAGTCTGGGGTCTATTACTTCACTGTATTCTTCCCTGATCTCCCTCACCGCCTCCGCAAAAGAGTTGGAAACCGCTATGGTGGCAAGAACCGTAATTTTGGTTGGCATGACTACACCCTATAAGTAATACTTTTTTATAAAACAGTAATATTTTATCCTTTTAAGGTTTACCAATTACGCGATATGCTTCAGTAATCATTTCCCCTTCCCTCAAGCATACGCATCCATTGTAGTGATGGGTTGGAGACGCCCCGTTTCCTGTTTTATCCATCCTTTATTTGCCTTATCCCGTTATGGGTGTGAGGTAGATAGGAGTTTGACTCGGGTGAAAGGTGTTTGTTTGGTTTTTCTTTTGTTTTTTGGGTTTGGTTTGTGTTCTTAGATTTCTTTTTTGGTTTTCATTGGTATAATTATTTTTGCGCCTTTTTCTCCTATTATTTCCGCTTTTCCGTCAAGGAACATTGCTGCTGTTATGCAGCATGCGGTTGCGTCTAGTTCGTGTTTGCTTCGGGGCTTGTGTTCGAATCTTACAAATCTTTCTAGTTGGTTCTCGTTTACTTCCATTATTTTGTAGAAGGCGCTTGGAAAAACTTCAATCATGTTACCTAGTTTTGCTTTCAGTTTTATTGCTCTCCAGGTTAGCTCTTTTATGAAATTCGGTGGGAACGCCTGTATTCCTCTACGGATGAGCTCCCTCTCCGCTTCCCTGTATCCCTCGCTATAAGTTAGTGGCGCATCTACAGCTATCAGGTCGGGGTAGGCGCGAACGGTGCTGTTAAGTATCTGTATGTCTGTGTAAACTATGGTAGTTACTACGTATCCGTCATCATAGAGTGCGAATCCTGTGGGATTTGTTTCCTTTGAAGCTAGGTCTAATCCCACTATGGTTACCAATTTTTTAAAACCTCTTTTTAGAACTATTACGCATAATGTTTAAAAATGCGCCGTTTCTAGATGTTATTTCTCCTAAATCAATAGACAAATATATGGCTTTTGTGTGATAATTAATTGAGGATTTAATGAGTTTCGGGTGTTAACTGTTGACTGTCTATGAAATCGGAATTATGAGAGACGGGGTATTGTTAACTCTCAGAGAGTATCATACCACATCCACTGTGGACAAGGATTTGAAGAGTGCACTTTTCTCAGCCCTTGAGACTGCGTCTCAGAGTACGTTTGGAGATAGTTTGGATTTTATACAGCTAAAGACTATGGGCATTATCTATTCCAAATCTCCTAGAGATGAGGGAAAATTCGTAGCTTATGCTATTTGTGACCGTAACACAGATTTTAAACTTGCAAAAGGAATTCTATCTAAAATTCTTGAGCAGTTTTTAAAGGACTACTCGGATAACCTCAACTCCCCAAAGAGATCGGATTACGAGAACTTTAAAGAAAAAATAGATACATTCTTCAAAGACCTGTCTGAGAAACCAGAGGAACGAGCAAGATCACTGTTCGGTTAACCAAACAACAATTTTTTGTTTTTGCGAGCACTTTCCTTATTGGTCTCTTCCCTTTTTTTCAGCTAAGTTATAATAATAAAACGAAAAATATTTATCTAATAATAGTGCTATATTAAAGAACGCACTAACAAAAATTATTTTAAATTAAATAAGTGCGGTGAGATCAAATGCCGTCCTTGTTTGAATACCTTCTTGTGTACTATTTTATGCCGCCCCCATTTAACTTAGTTATATTCTATCCCTCAATTTTGAACCTATTAATACCGGACTTTATTAAAATGGCGTTACCACTTGAAAGCAATTATGTGGATTATACACAATTTATATTAGCATCAATAGTATCGATCATGGTCCTGATTCTGGGTTATAAAATTTACAAGAAGGATCCCAGTTATTGGCTTAACAGAGTTTTTACAGCCTTCTATGTAGGATTGGCCGCAGCAGCAATTAGCTTCAACTTGGGGCTTTTCATAAGTCCCACTGCTTTAATAGTTGGGGAACAATTCATGCTAAGCTTCATTATGGTATCCCTAGGGTTACTACTCGTGGTTGCTGTTGGTCTCAACTACGGAGAAGTTCAAATCCTAAAACCGAAAACTATTATACCTATCATATTACTTGTTGCTTTGCCTTTAATGGTATTATGGTTACCTGGAACAATATTAACCTGGTTACCGCAGCCGATAATGATTCGGGACGTAGCTCCCCCTCACACCGCCTTTTCAGATTATATACTAGTATCGCTTTTAACTACCCTGATACTGGGTGTAGGTGTACTCTCCTACTTCTTAATCAAAGTTTACAGAGCCTCTGCGGGCATAGTGAAAAGACGAATTTTCTTTTTCCTCACAGGAATCTTGTTTGCCCTCCTTCTCGCGGCAGCCTCTACCAGCATTGCAAGCATAACAGACATTCATTTCTTCGACATCATTACACCGTTAGTACTTTTGGTAGGCTTATCAATAGTATACTACGGCTTCTCCATATCAGAGTAAACTTATCGCATTCGGCGACATTTTTGATGTAACATTGCTATAAACCATGAGTAGTGTATACTCCCGATCCCTTAAAGATTAGAGGAAATAATGAAAAACATATTGAGGGGTCAAAAAAAGAAATGGAAGACGATCTGCAACAGAGAATGGTCAAAGCCATACTTGAAATCGACGAGGAAGAGACAATAAGGCTAACAGGGAAAGCGCTCAAAGAGAAAATACCGCTTGAAAAAATAATTGACGGTCTATCCGAGGGACTAAAGCAGATGGGGAACCTTTTTGAGAAGGGAGAAAAGTTCATACCGGAACTTGTGATAGCCGCAGAATTCGTTGATAAGGCTTTCAAAATTCTTGAACCACACCTATCCCCGGAAGAAGAGAAAGCTAGAGGTTGGAGAAGCGTTAAAGTGGTGATTGCTACTGTTGAAGGAGATATTCACGATTTGGGTAAAAACCTTGTCGTCACTATGCTATCCGCTGCGGGTTTTCGGGTAATCGACCTTGGAAAGGATGTAGACGCCAAGACTATTGTTTCAAAGGTTAAGGAAACCAATGCGCAGGTTGTAGGCTTGTCCGCCTTATTAACAACCACTATGTCACACCAGGAAGAAGTGATAAAACTACTAATCGAAGAAGGAATAAGAGAAAAAGTTAAGGTTATGATAGGTGGCGCCCCCGCCACTCAAAGCTGGGCTGAACGGATAGGTGCCGACGCATATGCTGAGAACGCCATGGAGGCCGTGAGAAAGCTCAAGGAAATCCTGGGTGAGGGGTAATTTAATTGCCAGAAATGAATGTTAAGCGTCCAACTCTAAGTCTTTTGGAAGAAGATACTATAAAAGATATTTATGATGCAGCTCTACGAATACTAGAAAGCACCGGGGTCGAAATTGATAATGGAAAGGTTCTCGAACTTTTACACCAAAATGGGGTAATAATCGACTTTGATAAGAAGAGAGCCAAGTTTCCGCAAGACCTTGTGAAAAAATGCGTAAAATCCACCCCTTCAGAAGTTAAACTGTATAGCCGTGACGGAAAACATGACCTGCTCCTCAAAGATAATAATGTCTATTTCGATCCAGGCTCTACCGCGATAAATATTCTTGAAGAGGGAATTATAAGAAAACCCTTATCGGAAGACCTCGTAAAATTTGTACGCGTCGCGGATTACCTTAACTACATTCACGTCCAGAGCACAGCACTAGTCATAACAGATGTTCCAGCCAGATTCGTGGATCGGTACCGTCTTTACATTGTTCTAAAAAATTCCACCAAACCCGTGATAACAGGCGCCTTTACCAAGGACGGCGTCCACGAAATGAAAAAACTTCTGGAAATCCTTTTAGACAAAGGCGATGTAACGAAAAAACACATGGCTGTCTTCGACTGCTGTCCAACTCCTCCCCTTGAATGGAGTGAAATAACCTCACAGAACTTAATTGATTGTGCTAGATACGGAATTCCTGTGGAACTCGTTTCTATGCCCCTAGCTGGTGCAACGGGTCCTGTAACTCTCGCGGGGTCGATTGTTCAGCACACCGCGGAGACTCTAAGCGGAATAGTCATCGCCCAACTTGCAAATCGGGGGACGCCGTGTATTTACGGAGGGTCTCCGGCTATTTTTGATATGCATCAGGGTACAACACCTATGGGTGCGATAGAGACTATGATGATTGGTTGCGCCCATGCTCAGGTTGGAAAGTTCTTAGGTCTGCCAACACATGCCTATTTGGGTCTGAGCGATTCCAAAACTATTGATTCTCAGTCGGGATTCGAATCCGCGCTCGGAATTGTTCTCGGCGCTCTCACTGGAATTAACGTTATTTCTGGGCCCGGTATGTTGGGCTTTGAGAGTTGTCAGAGTATGGAGAAACTTGTGATTGACAATGAGCTCTGCGGAATGGCTTTAAGAATGATTCGCGGGATTCAGGTTTCAGAAGAATTGCTTGCTGAGAAACTAATTAGAGACTTGGGTCCGGGAGGGCATTTCCTGAACTCGAGGCACACTCTTAAATGGTTTAGAGAAGAACAATTCTTACCTTCCATCATAATTGACCGGTTGACGACTTCCCTTTGGCAGGAGAAGGGGTCTAAAAACTCTTACCAGAGGGCTAAAGATGAGGTAAAAAGGATTTTATTTGAACACAAACCTGAAGATTTACCACCAGACATGGAAAGAGAATTAGATAGTATGGCAGAGAAATGGAAAAAAGACTAATAATTAGGAAAAAAGGGTTCCATTCATTTTACTTCTTTTACCGCTTTGACCATCCGTATCATTTTTTCGGCAGCTATCTTATCGCTTTTTAGTCCTCTTAATCCGCAGTCTGGATGTGTGATAATGTTTTCCTTTCCCACAAGCTCGATGGCCTTTCTTAGTAGTTCTATTACGCTCGGCACCTCTTCCAATTCGGGAGTATCGGAGCGTACGCATCCTACACCCAACTTCTTTTTCGCTTTTACCAGTTTGTCTTTTGAGATAACATTGAAGTTTACTGGGTACCCTGCAAAAGCGTGGCTCAAAACATCCACTGGAAAATCGAGTAGAGTATCAAAGACTTTAGTAATGTCTCCGCACACGTGAAGGTGAATCGGCTTTTTCACGTTCTTTCTTGCTATTCTAACGGCTTCTCTCGCTAAATCCATGGGCGCCCCTACGCTGTAGTACGGTTCATCAATCTGTATGGCGTCCACGCCCGCCTCCAACTGTAATTGGGCTTCAGTATTTACGAATTGCCCCATGTCGTTGTATAATTCGGGATCCCTGTATCCCTTGTACACTTTCGTTTTAAGCAACCCACTCATAACCATTGTAACAGGTCCGGTGACTATTCCCTTAAGCAAGGGAGCTTTTCCGCCATATTTTTCCTTGAGATATTTCTTAACCCATCCGAGGTCTTCAGCTGCTATACTCTTTCCGTCATGTTCAATCCTATCGGTTATATGCCATTTGCCATTTTTACTCTGGAAACCCTTTGCATGTTCAGCAAAATAGGTGATCATATCAGCACGCGTCTGGCCATCGCTGATAAGATTTATCCCCGCCTTTATCTGGGACTCCACGGCAAGAAGTATATTATCCCGAAAATCTAGATTTTCGAGTCTAGGAAAGCTTCCAATAACTGTAGCCAGTAACATAGAACTCACATCACCGATTAGTTTATGGACTCATTAATTTAAACCTTGATACTTATATCTTTTTCTCATATTTTTTAATAAAAATATTACCCTTATTCATAAAAATTTATGAACCCCAACATCCCCTAAAATAAAAACTCCTTTCAAAACAATGGGAATAGAATAAAATTAATTAGAATATTTTGCCGAAAAAACCGATTTTACTAAACTTCTGAGAATCCTCTACGGCCGCCTCTCCTAGGAGGTGCACGGCTTTGTTGACCAGCGATTTTTTCGTTAACTATTCTCTTAACGTAGTTACGTCGATTTCTTATTCTGGGAATAGGCATCCTTCTCTCTTTGCCCTGAACTTTTGGAGTCTGACTACGAACTTTTCCAGCTTTTGTTAAACTACCGTGAGAACCTGGCATTATTAAAATCCTCCATTATGTGACCAAAAGAAGTAAAGAAACATACACATTTAAAGTTTATCCAAAAAACTCCGTGAAACCGTGAAAAGTCCACAAAAATAGAAAAATTAAAAAAAATGTGAGGAATAGTGTTATTTTTTCCTAGCGATCTTCTTGGTAACGGGTTCTGCTACCAGAGTTAGAACGTCCCAGGTTGGACAACTCGCTGGCGCGTAGCAAGTCTCCAGCCACTCAAGATCGTAGACAGACATGCCTGACTGCATAGCGGCTGCGATCACGTTAATTTTCTGATGCACATCCTCGTAACCCACAATCTGAGCCCCAAGAATCTTACCATTCTCATCGGATAAAATCTTGATTCTAATAAGCTTACCACCAGGGAAATACTCCGGCTTGGAAGAACCAGTAATTTTACCAACAATAGGCTTAATCTTGTTCCTTTCTAACTGACTCGTGGTAGGACCGACGGCCGCAATTTGGATGTCGAAAACTTTTGTGATTCGCGTTAAAAGCACGCCCTTAGGCATCCGGGCTTCGCCGCCCACAGCGTTAATACCACACACCTTACCCATTCTTACCGCGATGGTCCCCATTCCCTGTGGAGTGGGTTCTCCCGTTACAAAGTCTGGGTATTCCGTGCAGTCACCCGCGCTGTAGATGTCTGGAACATTAGTTTCACACTTTTCGTTTACTTTGATGTATTTAGTAGTTCCCAGTGCTACTCCTGATTTTTGGGCTACTTCAGTATAGGGCCTGACTCCGGCACCGATTACCACTAGGTCTGCCGGAAGTTCTTTTGTTTCCTTGGTTTCGCGGTTTTCGATTAGCACTTTTTGTACCCTTTCCTTACCTAACACAGCTTTTGCTGCGGTGTTGGTGTATACCTCCATTCCGTGTTTGATCATTTCCTCTTGTACCAGTTCTGCCATATCTGGATCTATCATTAGTGGTACAACGCTTGGTAAGAATTCCACCATAGCTACTTTCAGCCCCTTCTCTACAAGATTTTCCGCGGTTTCCACACCAATGAGACCCGCGCCTATTACCACCGCATTTTTTGCTTTTCTCGCCGCAGCTTCAATGTCCATCGCATCTTTAAGAGTCCTTAGATAAAATATCCCTTTCATATTCTGCACGCCTTCTATTGGTGGCGCTGCAGGGTGTGAGCCTGTTGCGATAACCAGTTTGTCATAATTTACGGTTTCCTCTTTGCCAGTTTTGAGATCTTTCAATTTTACTGTTTTAGCCTTGGTATTGATATCAGTTACTTCAGTTTCCAGTTTAATGCCTATTTTCGCGAAGCTTTCGAACCATCCTGCGTCATGTTCCCTAAGATTGAGAAATTCGGGTATAACCTTTGAAATTGTGTAAGGTAATCCGCATCTAGAATATTCCGGGTACGGTTCACGATTTATTAAAAGCACTTCACATTTTCTATCAGTTTTTTTGGCCCAGAACGCAGCGGTTGTGCCAGCGGCTCCAGATCCAATAATCACAACTTTGGTCGTTTTTCATCCCTTCTTTTTAATTTATTATTTTGTTAGCCATGCATGGATTCGACTTATAATTAAAATTTTTTGTCAACCTGTAACTTATAGAAAAATAAGTATCGATAATTGTTTCATTAACCGGCTTTTTGAGATGCCATAATACCCTACTATTTGGGGGCTTTAAATGGTCAGTTTTCTATTTTGTTACTTGTTGTTTGAACTCTTTTAGTTGTTTTTATCTTTCTCCCTTGCAAACAGGACAGATGACTTTACCAGTGCCCCAGCAGCTTTTGCATATTGTTCTTGAGTAAGGGTCGGTTACACCATGCCCTCCACATGTTTGGCATAGTATTTTTCCTGTTCCTTTACATCTTGGACATTTTGATTTTCCGGCCAACACACATTCCTCTTCATTTTTAGATTAATAAAATATTTTATTGTAGGAGTTTATGTTATTTATTTCATACCCTTTTGGGCAACAATACGCACCACATCTTTGTCCTTTAGTTCTGCGTTTGCCGCCAAGGTCTTCCCTGTCTTGGCATTTACTGCTTGAATAAAGGTCTCGCCAAGGTCGGTGTGTATTGCGTAGGCTAGTTCTCTCGCCGTTGTGCCTCTTGGTACTAGGTAAACGTCGGGTAGAACGTTTCCGTTGTGGTCGCTGTATTTGTTTGCGTCTTCGACTGGATATACCGCGATCATGTTGAGTACTCCGAAAACCATCTGGTTGAGGGTTTCCTGTATTCCCGTAGAGCCGTACTTACTTAATATTTCTTCGCGTATTTTTTCTAAAACTGGTTTCTGATTCGCGGGAATTTTGTCCGGTTTTAAAATCTTAAAGTCGGAGTCGCCGGGTCTGTATTCAATCGCTCCATCTTCAGCTAGTTTTCTGAGCATATATTCTGCAAGTGAGCTTGCTGGTACCACTTTTCCTTTTTTCTTGAGTTTTTCTAGGTTTTGTGGTGAAGTTTTTCGGTCTATTTTGTTTGCGCATATGAGCATCGGCTTTGAAGCTTTTTGTAGTTCTCGTGAAAAATTATATAATTGGTCTTCGTTCCAAGTTTTGGGTTTTTCCGGGTCGAGTTTTGCGTTTTGTATTGCCTTTTTGATGTGAACTCTCTTTATCGCCAATCCAGATAATCTGTCTATAAGGAGTTCATCAAGCTTCGCTTTCGATGTATCCACTTCTCTAGCTATCTTTGGCCATTCACGCGTTACTATTTGTTTAAACCACATTGCTATTTCTTTCTCAAGAAAGTCTACTTCCTCTACCGGGTTTCCTGTTCCTGGCTCGATAGGTTTTCCCTCGAGGTCTGTTGCTCCTGATGCGTCAACGACCTGAATTAATGCGTCGGCTCGTCGGAGGTCGTCCAGAAATTGGTTTCCTAATCCGCGTCCCTGCCAAGCGTCGGGCACCAGTCCTGCGACGTCAAGCAAGTTTACTGGTATGTAGCGTATGCCGTCTACGCATATGGAGTTTTTGCAGTTGTCTTTCACTCCGAGTTCTTTGCATACGCAGTCTATTCGAACATAGCCCGTTCCTTGTTGGGCATTTATGGTTGTGAAGGGATAATCCGCTACCTTGTATTCCGTTAGGCAAGCCGCGTTCAGAAAAGTGGTTTATCGGTCCAGTACACTATTTCGTGCGTTGGATTCCCGAATTAGGCTTGCCTACAATTCCAACCAACATTTTCCATCACTTTTGACAAATTTTGTTTTTCCTACCTAAATAACTTTATTGTCTCCCTTAAATTAATAAATTAGAAAAAGTGTTTTGTACCCAGTTTAAGGTTTTTTCTAATGTTCTGGAGGTTTCTAATTTTTTTAATGATGGGTTTTACTAAAATTAGGGTTTAAAGGTGGTAGATTATATGTATTGGTTGGTAGTCTCTTTTTTCCTTTGTGGCTCTTTTTTCATCGGTACTCTCTTTCGAAATGGCCCCAAGTAACTTTGCTCCCGAAAGATCTTAAGCCCTTTTCTTTAAGTTGCTTAAGAAGATTGTCTGCATGTTCTTGGGGGAGTTCTCCTCTTCTTAGCATGTAGTTAATTATTTCGATAACCTGTTCTTCATTGTCGCATCTTCTGATTACTCTGATTATATCCAAATCGCCGACTTCTTCGCTTCTTATTCCGTGTATAGGAGCTGCCATTTTCTCCCCTTCTAACTCCTTATATAGGTTGGGGTACTCCTCACGTAATTTTTTCTTTTCGATTTCCATTGTCTACTCCCAATCAAGAATTCTCGCCGCCCTATAAAAAATGTTTTGTAACATTAGTTACAATTTAATCCGCATTTGGAACATTTAATACTGCAAGGTGCTGTCACTCTTCCCTCATAGGCTTTGTCTCTTTCGGCTAGAAGAAACTCCCTATTAACTCCGACATTTACTATATCCCAAGGATATACTGCCTCGAGATCCCTTTCAGTGCCCACAACCTCCCGGATAGAGATTTTGGTTTCCTTTAGAGCGCGTCTCCAAGCTCCTAAGCCTCCTCCATATAACGAGGATAACTCAATAGCCTTCCCAACACTATTGTTCCCCAAGGAAAGAAGAGCTTCTATCGCACCCCATCTAGGATCTAAACCTTCTATACTAATTCTCGGATTTCTTCCCAATTTTGAGGAAATAAACTTTAACCCCCTTCTAAAGTACTCTATGGGCGGCTGTGGTTCCCACATGAAAGGTGTATGAGGCTTGGGAACAAAAGGATTGATACTTAACCTAACACCTTGGGACGGGAAACCCAGAGAGCCGATGCGACTGGCCAGATTAACAATACCCTCTAAATCAGCCTGCTCCTCTGTTGGTAAACCCAAAATAAAATACATCTTAAGGTTTTGGAGTCTCTCGCGGATCATCTCTGCCGCAAAAAAGACCTCATCATCGCTAAAACCTTTATTTTGGGTCTCTCTTAATCTCTCTGTTCCGGCCTCTGGTGCCAACGTTGCGGTTCTCTGGCCCCCCTTGGCTAGAGCGTCCAACAACTCCTCGGAAACATTATCCACACGAAGACTAGAGACTGAAAGCTCCAAACCAGAATTAACAATACTCCAGCAGAGATCAACCAAATCCTTATACCCGGAAAGAGAAGGAGCGATAAGAGTAACCTTTCCAACACCGGAACGCTCAACCCCCTCCTCAATAGTTGACAATGCTGTTTTCATACTGAGACCTCGCATAGGTCTCCCTGTGTAGCCTATCAGACAAAACCTACATCCCCACTCGCAACCCCTAGAAATCTCTAAAAGAAGAGTTTTTCCAAAAACTGGCATCAAAGGACTATCATCCTCTATCTGGGGAACCACTTGGGTTACGGGTCGGTAAGCCTCCTCGAGACTTTTGCACCAGCTCCTTTTCACAGGCTCCTTAGAAAATCTGGGAACATAGATGCCCGGCAGCTCAGAGAGCGTTTCAAGGTTTTGCCGAGAGAGATTCCCCTCAAGGTACGTATCAAGCAAATCGTCAAGTACTGGTTCGGCGTCCCCCAAAAGAAAAAGGTCAACATATTCAGAAAGTGGTTTGGGGTTTTCCAGGGCGCAAGGACCGCCAGCAATTATAAGTGGATGATTAGAACCACGATCACTAGAACGGAGAGGTATACCCGCATTTGAGATCATTCTCAAAACATTTGTATAATCCGTCTCAAATTGAAGAGAAAAACCTATAATATCAAAATTCCCTAGAGGTTGCCTTGACTCAACGGAAAAGGACGGGGCGTCCCGAGAATTAAATACTCTTTCGCAAGCCACATCCGGACGAGCATTAAGCATAGCGTAAAGTGTGTGAAATCCTAAACAGGACATACCAACCTGATACCCACTAGGATAGGCTAAAGCAAACTTGATGTCTACTTTCCTGAAATCCTTTCTAACAACATTAATTTCTGATATACTGTCTTTCAATTGGACACCTAGCCCTCTTTAGACAATTAAAAAACTTGAAAATATTAAGCATTAAGAAGAGGCAAACCCCGAAATCAAACCAATTTTTATTTCATCCACTTTTTCATTAAATACAGAAATTAGCACCGACTTTTGAAACTTTCGTATCAAAACCGAGTTAAAAAATATTTTATCTAAAAGCTCACGTCTTCACAATTTTAAAACAGTGAGATATTGGTTAGCAAAATTTCTTGGAATGGTACTTTAATTCTATCTAAGATTCATTAATTTTCCGGTTTTCATCCTTTTCAATTTTGGGACTTTTTAAGTTCATTCTTCTGACGCTTTATCTGAATTAATTCTTTTAACTAGTAACTTTTGCTTTTCTACGACCAGCGAGTTTTCTGGCACATCTTCCCATAGGTTTATGTTGGGTCCTATTAGGCTGTTGGGTCCTATTTTGACTCCAGGCATTATTGTGGTTCCTATTCCTGTTTTTACATTGTCTCCTATCATTGCTCCCAGTTTTCTTCTCCCGGTGTCCACTTTTTCACCCTTTACTGGTGTTACGATACATTTTTCGTCCAGCCTCAGGTTTGCTGTGATGGTTCCTGCACCCAAGTTCACGTTTTCCCCGATTATACTATCTCCCACATATGATAGGTGCGCCACTTTTGTTTCGTCTAAGATAATGGTATTTTTGATTTCACAAGCATTGCCCACATGGCATTTGTTCCCTATAGTGGTACATTCCCTGATATAGCTGTTTGGTCCGATGTCACACTCCTCTCCAATATGAACCGGTCCTCTTAAGTAGGTTCCCGACCTAATAATGGTGTTTTTACCAACATATACAGGCGGAATTATCGTTACCCCCTGTTCTCTTTCTCCCTCTATTTTAGGTTCTGCATCTTTGATAAGAGTTTGATTTGCGTCTAGCAGATCCCAAGGGTGCCCTACATCAAACCAGTAGCTTGTTATTTTGTATGTTCGTATAGTTTTTCCTTGGTTGATTAGTATTTGAATAGAGTCTGTTAGCTCATATTCGCCTCTCTGTGATTTTTCCGTTTGTCTTATTGCTTCAAAAATTTGTGGAGTGAAAAGATATATGCCTGCGTTTACAGAATCAGATGGTGATGTTTGGACTGGTTTCTCGACGATTTTTGTTACCTTGTCTTTTTCTGTTTGGATGATTCCATACTTGGAGGGGTCTGGAACCTGTGTTACTGCGAGAATAGCATCGGGTTTCTCTCCTTCGAATTTGCTTTTTAATCCTTGATATGTGGTTTCCTTAGTTATTACGTCACCATTAATTAACAGGAAAGGTTCATTATCAACGAATTTTTCAGCTAAGCCCGCTGCGTGGGCTGTACCCAAAACTTTGGGTTGCTCCACATAGAATATTTTAATTCCTAATTTTTCACCTTCTCCCAGAGTTCTTATTACTTTTTCTTTGAGGTATCCCACTACTATAAGAACCTCTCGGATGCCAGTTTTTTTTAACGCACTTAGCGTGTGTTCTAGAAGCGGCTTTCCCGCAAGTGGGAATATTTGTTTGGGACGTGTAAGTGTGAGCGGTCTCAGTCTTGTCCCTTCACCGGCAGCTAGTATGACTGCTTTCAACTAGAACCCCCTAAACTATCTTTACTTCAGCTAACATTATTCCCGTACTTTAAGGGATGAATTTTTTTAAAGGGTCATTTTGAACTATCTCTTCCAATTCTCTTATTCTTAACCCTTTCAACTCATCACCAAATATTTCACACTTTTCTTTAACATTAATATCCTCTAACGGACGTATTACAATTTCCGCCTCGTCACCTCGTGGTGTTTTCACAAAAATGTGCAGATATATTTTTCTATCAGTGCCTACGGTTTTTAGGGTTCTTTCTTGCCTGATTAACCTGTATTTACTTTGATTTATTGTTTCTATCACAGCTGTTTCATCATCACTGTAAACTCTCATATCGATGTCGCTCCCTCTATGCGCTGTTCCCCTCCACACCGAGCCCACTAGGACAGGGCTAAATCTTTTGAGAACCTTCATGATTTCTAGGGCTTCTTTTCGCATATTCTTAAGGCGGTCCCTTTTTTGTTGTCCCTCTAGTAAATCGGATAGCTGGTCTAATTCTTCGGCGATTTCTCTGTTGATAGGTAGAACCTTTACACCTAGAGCTTTTGCCGCCTCACGTTTGGCGGTGTAGTACTCACCTGCAAACCCGTAATAAAGAAGACGGGCAGCTTCCTTTGCTACCTGAGTTTTCTTATTCAGATTCATCACCAAAAACCTAATTTCTGACACTCAATCCCTGTTTATAAAAGCGTTTAAGATTATTTGTGTCTCATCAAAAATCGGTATATCTACTTTTTAGTAAATTTGAATCTATGTATACTATCTACTTTTTGAAAATTTAAAAAAAAAGGAAATTGCAAATTATATTTTAGATTTCTTTCGAACGTTCTCTGAGGTAAACTGACCCATTTAGAATTATAAATACACCCGCAACCACTACTACAATGATTGCGATTATCAAGATCAGTACTAAGTATAGTGACCAGAGCAAAAATATCCGATGTATTAAAGCAATACCGTATACCAAACCTGCTATAACGATAAACAAGTGGCGAACGTTTTCTTTTTCACCAGCGGCCGTGAGTTTGAAAAGCAGTCCTATGCCAACCACTATAAGCGCGGCGCCTTCTATTTGAGAATCTCCCATAAACAGAGACTGAGGAAGCAATGTTATAGTGGCGAATTGAGGAATACCTGTGACGGCAAGAGAATTCTTGGTCCAGTCAACAATAGCAAGCAAGAAGACAGAAACAGCTGCGGAAATAAAAACTACTTCTTTAAGATCCTCTTGAACACTTGGGAAAATCCAATTCACAAGAATCAATGCTATCAGTAATAAGTCAGCAATTAGTAGAAAATACGGCCATAACCCCACGGATAAATTAACTGGTAACCCTAATATAGCAATTTGGGAGGTCACCTGATCATATAAGAAAACACCGTTCACTTGTATCCATGCTATAGAATATAGAAGCAAGTATGCTGATCCCAAAAGAAATCCAGAAAACATAGCAATCCTCTGCAATTCCGCCCTTTCACTTGGAAAATAGTATAGAACGCCGTATATCACTATCATTACGCCACCAGCCGCAAAGCAAATAGCTCCAATCCGAGATAGTAGCAATGGAAACAGTAACGTATTAACTAAAATGAAACCAATTATGTTCCAATTTCTAAACAGAAACCAGTACTGAACTGATTCACATGTAACGAAGTAAGCTACGCTACCAATTATAACCGCTGCGCCTAGTACCATGATGGTTATAGGCACCAGTTTTCCAGAGAATTCTTCAAACCCCGTAGATACTACAATGCGACGTTTTGGCTTTTTTTGTGCCGGTTTAACAGTCTTCACACTTTTTGCAGTCATTCTAATACACCACAATCCCTTTTATTCCTTATTATAAGGTCTTTTGTAATTAAATATTTTTTTATTATAAAAATGGTACCTAATAAACTTTCCACTCCAAAAATTGTTTACTTTTAAAATTATATTTAATAATTAGAAATTATGAGATTAAACTATTTATAGTATTTCCCTTAATGTGCACAAACTTGTGGTTGTGAGCTGGCAGATTTTTTGGAACACCTAAAAAGGTATGTGTATAACCGCATAAATTGACAGCAGAAAGACAAAAAACCTGAGAATTTGCGGCGGAAAAAGGCTAATGTAAGGGTTCAAATTAAATTAAGAAGCAAAATGAGGATTATTAGGAAGGCAACCCCGCCAAACCTAATAATTAATCATTTTAACTAAATTTTATTGGGCATTGTAATTATTTGCTTTTATGAGTTTTTTTAAATTTTTGAGGAGCTGTTTAGCTTTTGAGGATCCTAGTCCTCTTATGTATTCACTCATGATTTGCATTTTAAGTAAGCCTGTATTTGTTTTGTCTTAAATCTAGAAGATTCGGGACCTTTTCTATAACATTGTTTTCTAGCAAAGTTTTTAGAGCATATCGTACTGTTCTGGGTGCGAAGTTTGTTTTTTGGAAGATGTCTTTGGGAGTAAGTGCGCCTTCTTCTCTCAAAATTTTCACAACTACTAGTGCTGATTGGGGTAAGTGGCAAATTTTAGCTTCATTCTCCACAAGTTTAGTTTCCTCAACCTTTTCCACAACATATTCGGCTACTGTTGTCATAGCCATTTTTCCTCCTTTTCTTTATTTTTAGTATAAATTCTTATTTAGTCTTATTAAAAGATTTTACATAAAAAGGATATGTCTTTATGTACCCTTTATGTTCACATAAAAAACATAAAAATAGGAAGAATAAAAAGCACAACATAAAATTTTTATAACAAAAAGAAAAATCTAAACAATTTTATGTTTAAAAAGCAACTTTTTAAAATACTCGGCCGTGATTAAACTCTACAATAAACGTTGAAATTATAGTATTTTGTTGTAAATATATGAAAGAAGCTTGGAATGTTATAATTGAGTTTGTGGAAAACAATATATGGTAAGAATGAAGATAAACGGAAAGTGGTTATAACTGATGTACAAAATAACTATAAATAATAAGGAGAAAGATGAAAGATGTTTGAATCATCAATAATCGTTATTGTTGCTTTGATACTGGTGGCATTCACTGCTGAGTTAGTGGATTCGTCTCTTGGAAACAAACTTTGAAGTTTGCCAAATTGATGTACGGTACACTACTCAGTCCTATTCTAATAGCAGTCGGTTTCAGTCCTCTCGCTGTAGTTCCAGCAATTCTGATATCACAGGCTACAGGTGGAGCTATGGGAACGATTTTCCATCACAAACGCAAAAATGCAGATTTCCATTTCAACTCAAAACACACCAAAATAGCTTTGTCTGTAATTCTTTCGGGTCTCTTAGCTACAACTATAGGAGTCTATGCTGCTACAAGTATTCCAAGTTGGCTTCTGAAAAGTTACATCGGAGTTCTTGTAATCTTTATGGGTGTGCTTTGCATATTTCCATTATATTACAGTTTCAAGTGGTGGAAAATGGGATTGATTGGCTTTGTTTCATCTTTCAACAAGTCTTTTAGTGGTGGAGGATTTGGTCCATTAACTTCTACAGGTAAGATTTTGGCTGGAGTTGAAGCAAAAGTCTCAGTAGCAACTACAACTTATGCAGAAGTCCCAATCTGTATAATTGGGTGGATTCTTTGGTATCTAGCAGAAGGTTCAACTATTGTTTTGTGGTTTCCATTGGTCTTAATTATCGGAGCAGCGATTGGTGGAGCAGTTGGTCCATACATTACGAGTAAAATAAATACGAAGTGGCTTAAAATCATAGTCGGTGTACTAGCGATTATATCTGGTCTTTACGTCTGTTGGCAGGTAGTGTCGGGATTTAACCAAACTTTCTCTGATATGCTACTATCATTTGTCTCGAAGAACTTTTGGGGCTGGACATTCTATGCAACTAGCTGGTTTGATTTATTCTCTCAGAGTCTAACGAAAACCATAGAAGATTGGCTAAAGTCATTAATCCCTTGGCTATAGGAGGATAAAAAATGAACTCAAAAGGACTCAAAATACTGCTGATTGGTATGTTGATCGTCAGTATTCTATACTTCTGGTATTGCTATAACACAGCGAATACAATTAACACACTTCAAACTCTGAAATCATTTACTAAAGCAGACCCTCTGTGGTGGGCTAAGAGTACGATAAACAGTATAGTAGATACCATATTAGATAATTTAAAAAAGATATTCGGAATAGTATAACCTATCCATTTTATTTCTATGTACCTGAAAAGCTCCTAATCCTCTGCTTTATGAATTATAATTAAAAGGGGAGGTCTTCAGGTCAGAATTTTAAATGATATATCAAACTTGATAAAATTTAAGTTCAGAAATGTTTATGTATACGATAAGTTTTAAAGGGAAAGGATAAAACTGCTTATTATACCATGAATATTTTGAGAGTGATTTCTTGAGTCGAAAAACCGATAAAACGCGTGCGCGGGACATGTGGCGCGATAAACAGTGGTACACCATAATTGCCCCACCGTATTTTGGCAATATTGAGGCAGGTGAAACTTTAACAGACGATCCTCAGAAATTGATTGGCAGAGTTGTAGAAACCACGCTCTACGATGTCACTGGAGACTTTTCTCTGATACATGTTAAGATGTTCTTCAAGATAATTGATGTTAAGGGAGACAAAGCCTACACAGAGTTTAAAGGCCATGACCTTACTAGGGATTACCTGAGAAGCTTAGTGCGCAGAGGAAGTAGCAGAATTGACGGAATTTTTGATGTGGGAACCAAAGACGGCAGGATTCTACGAATTTCTGCAGTAGCTTTTACCAACAATCGTGCTAAAACCAGTCAAGAAAAATTCATGCGCAAAATAATGCGTGATACTATTCTAGATAAGGCTAGGAAACTTAGTTACGGTGAATTTGTGCAGGAGGCTGTTTTGGGTAAAATTGCTTCTGAGATTTATAACGAAGCAAAGAAGGTAACTCCTCTAAGAAAGTGCGAAATAAGGAAATCCAAATTATTGAGTAAGTCTAAGATGAAAGAGAAAGTAAGCAGAAGAAGCGCAGAGGAAAAGAGAGCAGCTCAAGTAACTGAAGAAGAGGAGTCGGCAGCCTAAAATCCTTATATCCCAAATTTATATATGCTTTTTTAAAATTTTGCGGAAGGTGTTTCATAGGAATGTCTGAAAAGTGTATTAGGTGCGGTTCAACGGATGTAGGAACGGTATCAAAACAACCTACACCCAAAGGCGTTAAATACACCTATAAATGTTCAAAGTGCCAGCAAACTTGGTCTAAAGAGAAAAAACACTAACTTGCTATACGTCTTCTTGCCCCTTATTGAGAAGAATTAAGCTCTCAGCCAAGCATAAACTTTCCAGTATATCATCTATGGTTGAAAGTAATATTTCGGGTTTGCAAACGCATTCCACAATTATGTTGGCTTTCCTTCCCTCAGTGGACATGTCTATTAAAATTCCTTTCGGTAATGGCTTATTATCCGGTATTAGTGATTTGATCATGATTTCTGCTTGTTTCTGGTTCTGGTATTCAATGCTAATTTTTGCTTTCATTTGAAGCACTATTTTTCACCAACTGGCTTTTTATTATTTTATTTAAAATCTGTAAGAGTTTAGATTCTGTTCCTATAGGTATATGCGCTCCCGCAGCGATATTGTGGCCGCCTGCTGTGGCTTCTGAGGATACCTCTTTTACAGCAGTTCTAAGAGCGGTTCCTAGGTCTATTCCTTGCTGTACCTGGTAATCGGTTGCTCTTGCGGAAACTTTCACCATGCCATCTTCAGATTCCGCGAAAGCGAATATCGGTTTGTCTTGTGAGATTATCCCTGAAGAGATTGCTATCGATGCTATTGTTCCTATTATTCGGTCGTCTATGAGCTTACCTCCGTGGAAGCTTTGGAGGTATTCTGTCTGAGTTACAGCTCCTGGTTTTATGAGCCAGTCCATATACCCCGCTAGTTTTTCGCGGTAATCCGTGGTAACGCTTTCCACTTCTTCTAGTGCTTCTGACCTGTCGCCCAGGCATATGGCTACTCCTAGACCCGGTTTTCTCATCCGTCCACATGCATTTAGTAAAGATGAGTATTCTCGGGCATCTCGAAGTGGAGTTTGCTTTTCTTCTTTGGGTAGGATATATATGACACCCACTATACTTTGTGCTTCTTCAGGGCTCATTTCTCCTGGTCCGAGCATGTATTGAATAAGTTCGGAAACCAATTTTGTTTTCTCGTCTTGTGAGAGGTCTGATATTGTTCTCCAATTACCATTGTTTTTTAACGGTATTTTGACATTCTCAGTTAGAAACTTGAGGCATGCTCCGTGATTTCCCGATAATCCGGGTATAAAGGGATCTGTAGTATACTCCAATGCCATTGCTATGGGACGTGTTTCTCTTCCAAAAAGGCGAATACCTGTGTTTTCCTCAAGTATCCCCTTGTTTACGCCATCTTTCACTATCTCGGAGTTTAATTCGCTTAGACGATGTTGTTCTCCCTTATCCTGTCTGTCTCCGAGTGCGCCCACGACTGCGAGAGGTGCAAAATCCATGTTTGACTCATCAATATTTTTTGCTACCAGATACGCGACTCCTGAGCCGCTTATTTCTGTGGCTCCATCAATATCACATAAATGTGGATTTGCTTGAAGAATTGTGGTTTCTTTTTCTGGAGGGTGATGATCTATTATTAGTACAGAATCCTGGGGTAGGTTTTTTTCGATAATTCCTATTTGACCGCTTCC
Organism: Candidatus Freyarchaeota archaeon; assembly: GCA_030587365.1. Lineage (GTDB taxonomy): Archaea > Asgardarchaeota > Jordiarchaeia > Jordiarchaeales > Jordiarchaeaceae > Jordiarchaeum. Next base: position 82,597 of record JAUQZE010000011.1, read on the forward strand.
CAAGTCGGTAAAAATAAATATACTCTCTTTTGACTCCTTGATTTCGCGGAGATTTTCTTCTCTGAGTTGTTGAATTATTCTTAAATGGAAATGCGCTCCAAGCCTAAAAAACAAAGAAGAAATTATGCTCGCGGCGGCTATGCCGTCCGCATCAAGATGGGATATTACGCGGAAATATAGCTCCTTTTCACAAGCCTCTAGTATTCTCTCAGAAACTTTTTTACAGTGTTCGTACAGTTCTAGGAATTTTTTGCTCAAAATTTATCTATCCTGTGCCTGTTTACCGAATGAGAGTAGCCGCTCTTTCAGGTTGGTATTTCCAATCTGCTGGTAAGACTCCACGCCGCTTGTAATACTTTGATAATCTGTTAATTTTTACTTCGGTTTCTTGTAATCCTCTTTTTGAATGCAGATCTTTTGGGTTCTCTTCTAAATGTTTTCTCACTAAAACTGCCTTCTTTATAAGATTGGTTAACTCCTCAGGCATGGAGGGAGCCAATCCGTTCTCAGCCAGTACTTGGGTAATCGATTTACCAAGAATAGCTTTTACTAACGGAACTCCGTATTGATCTCTCAGAATTAACCCTATCATGGATGATGTTTGCCCTGCCTTTCCGAGTTCAATTATCTTATCCGTTACCCATTCCGGGGTACGTTCAAACCAATCTGCTGGCTTTAGCACTGGTGGTCTAGTGGATCCTGATTTTCCTTTTGCTCCTGAATGCATTCTTGCCATTATCAATCCTCTCTTTTAAGCATCAGTAATGCTTCGTAGGAATAGAGAAAGAAATCCGCCTTAAATAAATTTCGAAGAATCTGTACTTTTAACCCACTCCGCGAATTTCCTTAAGGCTCTTGTTCTGTGCGAGATGGCCGTTTTTTCGGATATATCCATTTCTCCAAAGGTTCTCCCATCTCCTTCTTCGGGAATAAATATTGGGTCGAATCCGAATCCGTGTGTTCCCCGAATCTCTCTGCTTATTTCTCCCTTAACTTCGCCTTTGAATGTTAATGTATTTTTACCGTTACAAAATGCTATTACTGCCTTAAAATAAGCGGATCTATCCTCTATTTGGGACATTAATTTCAATATTCCTTCGTTTGAGACTGTCTTTGAAACATATGAGGAGTAGGGTCCCGGAAACCCCTTTAATTCCTTTATGAAAAGGCCAGCATCCTCCACGAATAAGGGTTTCTCCTGATCTTCCCATGCTTTCTGGGCACTGAAAACCGCTATCTCCTCCAAGTCGTCTGATTGGATTTCAAGAAGCTTCATTGGTAAGTGTAAAAGAGGTATATTCTCCTCCTTAAAGATTCTTTCCGCCTCTTCAACCTTCCCAATGTTACCAGTTGCAAAAAATACAGTTACTCTTTTATTCACTTAATCACTCCCATAATTTTTCTATCTTTCTTTGTGGTATCTTCCCCTTTTTTCAATTTCATTCATTCTTTCTATAACATCCTCTGATTTATCCATTGTTTTTTCATATCCTTCAAGAACTGCTTTGAAGCCAAATTCTGCGTAAGCATAATGGGTGCTTTGAAGAGCTCTGTTCATAAGGTGGAGGTCAACACCCTTATCCTCGATTTCAGTGGAGTAATCCCCTAGTCCAAAATCAATGAGGTATATATTAGAATCTTGGAGAATCATATTCGAAGTAGTGAGATCTCCGTGTATGATTCCGGCGTTGTGCAGACGCCCAATTAAGATTCCAATATGGGTAAAAATATTCTTTTTTTCCTGCTCACTCATACTTTGAATAACAGTCTTAACTGGAGGTCCTTGGATAAAATCCATTATAATCGTGTTTTCAGCAAGGTCAATAGAGTAAATCATGGGCGTGGGTACACCTGCTTTTCTAGCATCCGAAAGTAAGCGAGCCTCTTTAATGGTGCGATCCTTTCTCAGTTTTTCGTCGAGTTCCGGCACCCTGTATGATTTAGACACTCTCCTCTTTATAATTACTTTTTTCCCATACCATTCCTCTACATACAAATATGCTTCAGCGCCCTTTTTATAAAGCATTTATTCTAGCACCGCCCTTTTTGAATCCAGGGGATATCAACCTCGTCCAGACGCCATTTTGGACGTACGGAGCTTTCCTCAATACTTAATGTTTGTCCACTCTTGTACGCGAGTAAGCCGGTCCAAGCAATCATAGCCCCATTATCCCCAGCCAAATTTTCTGGAACAACATAAAAAACCGCGTCATGTTCACTCGAAATCACTTGCAACATTTCCTGTAACCGCTTATTCCTCCCAACTCCCCCTGTCAAAAGAACCTCCTTCTTACCCGTGTGCGCAACCGCCCGCTCCGTTACTTCTGCAAGCATAGAAAAAGCAACTTCCTGTAAACTGTAACAGAGTTCCTCAATTCTACACTCTTTACTCTTACTCAAAGCCGCCGTTAACAGCCCCGAGTAGGACAAATCCATTCCCTTTACAGTGTAAGGTAGAGGTACGAATTTTTTTCCTTCTCTTGCAAGACGCTCTATTTTCGCACCCCCTGGATGCTGGAGTCCCATTTCTCTTGCAAACACATCTAACATATTACCAATAGCAATGTCTAAAGTCTCCCCAAAAACTCTGTAACGCCCTTCATCAAACGCGGTAACTATTGTATTCCCTCCCGAAACATAAAGTGTTAATGGATCTTCGACCTTCATCATTAGTTTACCTATTTCAACATGTGCAACACAGTGGTTTACACCCTCCAGAGGTACTTTTAGTAGCAGTGATAGGGCTCTTGCGGCGGTTGCAGTGGTCCTTAAACAAGGCCCTTAAGGGAGAAAAAGATTAAACTCTTCTTAGCCCCGGACCCTGAGAGAAGGCTACCACATTTATTTCTCTTGTGCTAATGCCTGCTTTTTCTATAGCGTCACCTATGACTCTTTTAATTACCGCCGCATGATGTTGAGCCGCCTCTCTTGGGTGTATACCCCCCTTGAGAGGGATATACTCATCCCACACATTTGAGAGAACCACACCCTCATCGCTCATTATTCCGGCTCCGAAAGTGTGAGCGGTTCCCTCCAAACCTAAGCAATTAACAGAACTTTTCATATTCTGGTTTTTCAAACTCTATCCCCAACCGAAAAATTCGAATTGACTGATTTTTACAAAAACCAGCCAAACAGCCCGACTAACTAAATACCTTAAAGCATTATCTCTATTTTACTCTTTTAGTAAGTTGCCCATAATAAAATATTAAAACTTTCAATTTCTATGAAAGTCTGGAGAGCTATTACTGGTGGCCTTATTTACGAACCCTCTTTTTCGTCTTCTTTGGGTTCCTTCTTTTTGAATTCCGTATAGCCGCACTTTCCACAAGACAGTCGGTCGTAATGCACAGCCATAAAATAACCTGCACCACATCTTGGGCATTGAACCTTTAGCCTTTCTATTTTGTTTCCTGCTATCTTATAGTATTTACTCAATCAGAATACCTCCGATTTGTTATTTTTTTTGTGGTTTTTCTTTGGGTTCTGCTTTCTTCTCTTTTTGTGGTTTTTCTTTGGGTTCTGCTTTCTTCTCTTTCTCAGCAGCTGGTTCTCCTAAGTTTCTCTTTACTATGAATTTTGGTTCTACCAGATGTGCTCTTTCCGAGGATTTGTATACGTTTGCGGTGCCTTTTGATTTGGCTGCGCCGTACTCGGTTTCGATTTTTTTAATGAACAGTTTTTGTGTATCAACGTTTAGGAGGGCTGCTAACTTGTTTTTGATTTCTATTCTTGAGGGTGTTCCTTTTGAATCGTGGCTAACTGTAAATGTTATTTCTTCTCGTTCCAGTAACTGATTTTCCTTTTTTGAGTTTATACTTATTTCCATTAGATGGCCTCCATCTGATTTAGAATTTCTTTTACTTCTTTTCTTTTATTATCGTTCACTTCGACTATAACCAGTCCTTGTTTGGGCTGGCCGTAAATTATAAAGGATTTATCGGGGGCGAGGAGAATCGCGGGCATGGTGAGCAAATCTTCTTCGCCTTCTATGAAAAGTTCTATTGTAACATCCGAATCGTAGGCTTTTTTTAATGTACCCCATATGCCTGCGCTTATCATGGCTGCTGGGTTTTGTACCTTCATCTGGATACTGTTTGGGACATTCACATTTTCGTTTATGCTTCTCAAAGTTTTCCCATCAATTATACATATATCGGGAATCAACCCTATCTCAATTAGGTTTTTGGTTACTACGTCTCCCACCGCTACTAGCTTAGGGGGCATTTTTTTCAGTATCATCTCTTTAGCTCTAAGTGTTGTTTCGGGGTGTTTGCCTCTTAAGAGGGTGCCGAATGGCTGTTTAAGTCTTTCTCTGAGCCTGACGGGAAGGACTAGATCTCGCACCGTTTCCAATGGTTAAACCTCACCGGACTTTTAGTGCATATTTTCCTTTGTTTTTTATTTTGAGCTTTTCCGCTATCTGGGAGTTTTCAGGATCGAAAATCATAACTACCCCGCTGTAATCGCTGGATAGTGCGGAGGTTTTACAATAGGGACATGTCTGTTCCGTAACTATGAGATGGCAATTTTTGCAGGCTTTTTCTTTCATTTTAAGACCCTTCAGCTATAGCTTGCTCTTTTGATTTTGATTTTTTCTCTTTTTTCGCCTTTTTCGCTACTGGCTTCGGTTCCTTGGCTTCTTTTCCCCCTTCTTTAACTTCTTCTTTTAGACCGTGGACTTCTTCTTCTATCCAATCTATCTTTCCTAGGAAAGGTTGACGCATTGTTAATCCTAATTTTCCGCTCCTTATTCCTCCTCCTATGGAAACCGCAACAATTCTGGCTCTCACTTTATCATTTTCTTGCACTACACGGCCGGTTTCCTTTCCTATTAGGGCGGATCTTTTGGAATCGTAGGATATGAAGTCATCCGTGATTTGGCTTACGTGGCATAATCCGTCAAGAGGACCTAATCGAATAAATGCTCCAAAATCTACTACCTCAACCACTTCTCCCTCAACTATTTCATGTTGTATGGGTTTAAAGATGAGTACACTAAAAAGTACTTTGTGAAAAGCCGCCCCGTCTCCCGGGAGCAATTTGCCCACTTTCACGTCCTCCACTTCTACTACGCATATGACAACACCAAGATCGGGGTCAATGATTCCCTCGTATTCTTTCATGAGAATTTCCAGAGCCACCTTCTTTATTGGTTCACCGAATCTTTGTGGCGGTATGCGTACAGTGTCATCAAGTGTGATTAATTCATACATCTTTCTGCTCACCTAATAATAATGAAAATTTTTATGACCATTATAAACAGGAAGACCTTCCTGCGAGGTCTTCTACACTAAATTTTGGGTTATTTTTTTACAAGCCTTAAAACATTTTTAAGGGTAACGCTATTTAACGCCAAAGTAATTTAAACTTTGCTAATTATCGGTAATTTCCTCTTCCACGCTTTCCTCCATTACTTTTAAAATCTCAAAATCCCGCAATAAACTTTTTTTAAGGCTTACAATTAATTGGATTAAGGGGGTAGAGAAAGCTCAATTCCTTTAAGAGTTGAACTGAATTATGTCCCTTTAGAATGGTACTATAAGCATAAAGATTGCGTAATTGTATCAACGTTTAAAGCATTGAGCGTGGAGCTTAAAAAGCCTTCTGAAAAATATAAATCTGACTGGCACTCGATCTACGGTGTCGAGGAACGAGAAGGAATGATTCTAGTCCACAGAGTCAGACACAGCAGGAATTTCTCAGAAGAGCGGAGAAAGGCTAGGCAAGTAGCCGACTTCGCAGTTAAGAATCACATATTTTCCTCAAAGGATGTGAAACACATCGGCTTGAAGTCCATAATAGCCAACCAGATACTGAGAAAGTACGGCAGAAACAAGAACATAAAGAAAGTTAAAAGCGTTAAACTAGTAATCCCTCGCCAGGACATCAGAGTGGATAAGCAGCGCAGAACTATAAGTGTCCCCTGTCTTAGACTCTCTTTGGAGTACGCGTTTCCCAATAACTTTGAGAAAATCAACCAGATAGAGATCGACCAAGAGTACGCCTACATAGCAGTAACGGTGGAAGAAAAGGAAACGAAACAAACAGACAAATACATGGATGTTGACCTTAACACCACAGGCCACGCTGCGGTGGTGGCTAACCCCAAGACCGGCGGAGTGTGGAAGCTGGGCAAAAAAGCGGAACATATTCACAAGAAGTACAGAAACATAAGAAGGAATCTTCAAAAAAAGGGCAGGTACAAAAAGGTCAAACGAATCAGGAACAGAGAAAACAGAATATTGAGAGACCTGAACCACAAGATGAGTAAGAAGATAATTGAAATAGCCGAAAAGGATAACTGTGGTATCAAGCTTGAGAAGCTGGAGGGGATAAGAAACAATAACCGTCACTCGAAGTCGTTCAGGTGCTCCTTGAACAGTTGGTCTTTCCACCAGCTGCAAAAAATGGAAGTACAAAGCCAAGCTGCAAGGAATACAAGTAGTCTATATCGAACCGGAGTACACCTCAAAAACGTGTAGCAGGTGCGGTCATGTAGGCTATCGTAACGACAAAAAATTCATGTACCCGTATTGTGGGCATGTTGACCATGCAGACGTTAATGCAGCATTCAACATAGCATTGCGTCAAACGGGTATAGGTCAATTCAGCACAGACAGAGATGTGCTGAAAGGGAGCACTGACACCCCTAAAGAGGCAACTGTTAGAATGCAACAGACCTTAAAACCCCTAACCCTTGGGTTGGGAGCATGTCAGACGTCTCCGTCTATTTGTAAATGAGATTTTTGCCGCACGTATATTGTTGGTATCCCTTCAGATTTAAGTTTTCTTCGTAGATTTTGGTCATTGGTTGCAACAATGTAGCCTTCCTTTTTTGACAATTTAACTATTAACTCATCCATGTTTCCATTTTCGGGTGCTAAATCTACAACCGTATACCTTTGGGCTAGTTCTAGGGCAAGCTTTGCGGCTTTTCTTACTTTTAGACTCGGATTCTCCGATAATCCCTTAAGCTCCTCGATTGTTCCCTTAAGAATTATTATCTCATATTTTTGGTTAATTATCCTGTCCAACTCAGAAATTACGTCTATTCCCAGATTGGATGGAGCCATGAGAAAATTCGTGTCTAAAACTATTTTCAAAACCGGGTTCAAGTTATTAGTCCCCATCCAATCAGTCTCCAACGCCCTGCGATCCTTCTGCTTATGGCAACTCTTTGCCCTTTCTCCGCAACCACCGGTCTTCTCAAAGAGATTTCTACAATCCCCTTGCTAGAAGCAGTTGAGGTTCCTATAGTTGCAGTCGGCCCGATACTCAACATCAAGGGCTCCTTTGTGGAGATAGGTTCCACCTTTGACAAATCTATACTACCAACAACCCTCTCTAAAAGATTAACTTCAATACTAAAGTTATTTATTAATGGTGGAAGAGTACCGGGCTGACCAGCAACACTACCCACCATTCCATCAGCCTTTGTTAGGGATGGATCAAGCTTAGTTCCCAAGCCTATCAAACCGCCAGGTTTTGCTTCTTCTAACACAACACCTTCACCCGCTTGAATGCTAGTGACCTCCGAATATAACGGCTCATAACTAACCTTACCTCCCGCATCAACTCTCAACCCCGGCCTAATCTCTATCTCATCCCCAACACTAACCTTACCCTGAATTATTGAACCTCCAACAACCCCACCCATAAGATCCTCTGGAGGAGTACCCGGCCTGTTAACCTCGAATGATCTAGCTACATACATACGCATAGGCTTTGTGAAATCTCTCTCCGGAGTCGGAATAATTCTCTCCATCGCTTCAATCAAAACATCAAGATTAGCCTCAAAAACGGCAGAGGTTGGAATTATAGGAGCTTTTTCCGCACTAGTTCCTTTTACAAAATCCAATATCTCTTGATAATTCTTCAAGGTCTTTTCCTTTGAAACCAATTCGATCTTATTCTGAACAATTATAAGATTCTTAACCCCAACAATCTGTAGAGCAGCAAGATGCTCTCTAGTTTGAGGCTGAGGACAAGGCTCGTTAGCAGCTATGACCAAAATCGCTCCGTCAACCAGTGCGGCTCCACTTAGCATCGTAGCCATAAGCGCCTCATGTCCGGGAGAGTCAGCAAAAGATACACGGCGAACAAAAACCAAATCCGATTCACAATGTGGACACTTGTAATTATGCTTCTTAGCCATCGCCGCGGTCAGGTAACATTGAGGCGGTGGACAGTTTGGACATTTCAAAATAATTGCATCCGCGTAACCAAGTTTTATGGAGATACCTCTTCTCTTCTCTTCACTATGGCGGTCTGTCCACTCACCCGACAAAGCCTGAACCAAGGTGGTTTTTCCGTGGTCCACATGGCCTGTGGTTCCAATGTTCACAGATGACTGTGTTTGCATAGCTTCATTGAATGCTTTAGTTTCTGACAGTTATCTAGCCTCCTCTTATCTAACTCTTCACTTTTCATTTCTATAGATAAAAAATCTTTTAAAGTTTATCTAAAAATTTATGCTTAAAGTTTGATATTAATAATGCTTCCAGTTCCTCTGTGGGTTATGATTTGTTCATCTGACATTACGCAGGAACCCTTAATGAAGGTCATTTTGGCTTTTCCGGTGACTTTCCAGCCGTTAAAGGGAGTGAATTTTGATTTGCTGTAAAATTTTTCGGGGTCTATTTTCCATTTTTCTTTGAGGTCAACTAAAACCATGTCTGCATCACATCCTTTCAAGAGCATGCCCTTATTTTTAAGTTTAAATATTTTGGCTGGTGAGCTGGATGTTAACTCAACCAGTTTCTCCAATCTTAAATCTCCATGGGCGACCTTCATGAGCATTAGGGGGAGTAGCGTTTCTAATCCTGGAAATCCAGACGGGGCTTCTGGGAAGGGCTTCTCCTTTTCCGAGAGACTGTGAGGTGCGTGGTCGCTTGCGAGTGTGTTTATTATTCCCTCCAGTAAAGCAGCCCAGAGTGCGGTGTTATCGTTTCGTGTTCTTAGGGGTGGGAGTACTTTGGCGAATGTGCTTTGTTTTTTAATTTCTTCCTTCGTCAAAAGGAGATGGTGTGGTGTGGTTTCGCATGTTAATTTAGTCCCTCTATTCTGTTCCTCTTTTATGGCGGTTAATGATTCCACGGAGGAAACATGGCAGATGTGTATATGGCATCCTGTTTTGGTTCCCCATTCCGTGAACTTGACTATCGCCTTTTTCTCAGTTGTTGCTGGGTGTGAGCCTAAAAAAACCTCTATGTCCGACAACTTCTGCTGTTTTAATTCGGATTGCAACTTATTTATGGTTTCTAAATCATCAGGATGTATGGAAACTGGTAGATTATTCTTTTCTGCTGCTTTAAGGTATGAAAGGGCTTGTTCTTCGTTATTCCAATCGATTTCTTCCAATGGGTCGTGAGGATATATTTTAAATCCAACTATTCCCTCCTTTGCCATCTTTTCAACCTCGTTTAGCCTTGATGGGAATCCCGCGTAAAATGCCAAGTTTATGACAATTTTTTTCCTAGCTTCCTGCTTCTTTTCTCTCAGGGCTTTCAGGGAGGATGTTCTGGGAACGGTGTTGGGCATATCAATAACAGTGGTTATTCCCCCCGCAGCAGCAGCGCAGGTTCCGGAATAGAAGTCTTCCTTATAGGAAAGTTCCATGTCCCTCAAATGGACATGTGAGTCAATGAGGCCTGGCAATAGTAGAAAACCTTTAGCGTCTACGGTTTCATCTGCTCTGGGTAATTCTGGCTCTTTGGAAAGCTTTACAATCTTTCCTTTCTCTACCGCAAGTCCCCCCGTAACTATTCCTCGGAAAGTAAATATTTTAGCGTTTTTTAGAACCAGATCTACAGTAGAGGATATCATATTCTTGGCATCTGTTATTTATTTTATACAGTAAATTTGTTCGCTACGAGTCTAGTCAAATCTGTTTTAGTTAAGATTCCATTTAAACGCTCTTCGTAGTTTATGACTGGTAAGCTTTTAACTCTTTCTTTACGCATCAAATCCGCTGCGTAGCTAACTTTCTTGTCAGGGTGAAGTTTTGGAGGAGCTTTTTGCATTATTTCATTTACATCTACGTGTCTTATTCTCTCTTCTTGGTGTTTTCCGGGTACATTATCACGGAACTGTGCCAGGTACAATGCTATTTGTCCTTCGGTTACCATTCCTACCAATTGGCCTCCTTCCACAACGGGTAAACTACTGATGTTTCTTTCAAGCATAATTCTTCTAACATTCACAATCCTGTCGAAAGGTGTGGTCGTAATGGGAGACTTCGTCATTACCTGTCCGACGAAGATGTTATCTATGTGGAGGCAGAGGCGTGTCATAGTGGATTTGGTAATAACGCCTACCAATTCTCCATTTTCAATCACAGGTAGACTCGAAATATGTTTGTCTATCATCATTTTAGCTGCATCAACAATGTCTGTTTGTGGAGCAACGGTTAAAGGATTATCGCTCATAACTCCCGAAACATGAACACCCGAAGCTGGAAGTGACTTCATCTTACTTGAACCCAATCGGTCGACTATATCTTTTTCTGTAATTACTCCCACTAATTTTCCTTTATCAACGACCAAAAGGCGAGAAACACGTTTCTTCGTCATAAGCTCAATTGCGTAGGAAACAAAATCATCTTTATCAACAGTAAACAAGTCCTTTACCATAATGTCCTTAACCAGCAATTTGATTTCACCTCAGAAGAATAAACTGCTTTGCTTTCATCGTTGTTATTAACTAAACCAAAATCTTGGAACCCTTTTATTACAGCTATAAAACGCTTCCGTTTTTATGCTATACCCGGTTGGTCCCTTTTCCAGTGACTATTTTTCAGTCAGATGTGTAGTTTTTAATTTTAATATCATGTTATGCACTTTTACGTATACCTTTATGGTTTTTATGGGTTTTGTGAAATTTCACCTCCTCCTGAAGGCAGTATGTTCTCAATCTCATTAATAGGTAACAGATTAGTTTTTTCCACAAGTTCCGGTGGAGCCTTTTTCAATAACTGGTATTTTATCTGCTTGGCTAATTTTCCTTTGGCGATTGATCCGGGTTTGATGATAACGAAGTTTTTTATCTGCCTTTCAATCGCTGATGGTGGGCCGCATATAGGCAAAGCCTCATCGTCACTTTCAATTACGCCTACAGCGAGTTTTAGTGGAACCCCTTTAATATAGTTCCTTTGGCCTCGGATTATGAATGAGCCTCGTTCCAAGTATTCCCCAGAAGGGGGGCTTTCAGAGACTTGTTCACGAGTTACCCAGTATACGTCAGCTTGTCCCCAGCCAGATTTCCAAGCGCTAGAAAATGAAACCGCGAATTGCGCGGCTTCTTGTATAGTTTCATCCGAAACTGGTTTTTCACTCTTTTTGATTATCACTACGGGGGCGCCTTTAAAATCAGCATGCATGAAAAGGTCATCTGAATCCATGTGTTTATTATAAAGAGTTGTGTTGGTTTTTACGTCTCTGCCGCCTAGCACTAAAACTTCTTCCGATGATTTGAACCATCTGAAGGATTCGTACCATTTTTTCTTACGCCCTTTTACAAGCTTAGTAGGGACTATTTCCATGGGAGGGGTTTCTCCCGCCGTCTCTATTAGCTTAAGAGTTTTTTGAATAGCCTTTTTCGCTCCCTCCGCCTTAGAAGCCGCCTTTTTCGCTTGGTTATAAAATAGGTTTGCATTTTCAACCGCTGATTTTCGATAATCCAGTTCTATACGCTCTCCCCCAATGTTCACAAATATTTTTGCGGACTTTGGATTTAACTCCTCAAAAATCTTTGCTGAAGGGACTTTATCGCTCGCTTCTTTAATCTTTTCCTCTATTTCCAACCAGGAGTGGTTTCTCTGTCTTGCGGAAACAATGGTTTCTAGCAACTCTTTGACTAAGTGCAGATTTCCATAGATCAAGTCCCCGTGCTTTCTATACTTCTTCTCGGAAGACTCCATTTTAGCTATCTTCATCTTCTGCTCTTCAAGCATTCTCTGATAACGATCAACCTCAGATTCGACCACTTCCGAAACCTTTTGCTCTGATTCAAAAACTTCACCAGCACTGTAGAACTCATCGGCAGCCTGATTAACGCTGTCAAACTTTCGAAACTGCATTCCCTCATATACTCTAAGTTCAAAAGGATCAACAGAGATCAAATCCGAGTTTTTTAAAACTATTCTGGGACTAAATTCTCCCTTATCCAGAGAACCAATTAGACCTTTTAAGGCGGAAAGAATTTTCTCCAAATCTTGGGAAGACATAGACGACGCAGGTGTGTTCTTATCTATACCCGCTCTAATACACAATTCCTCAGCATATACGCCACCAATGTTTAGATTTCTCGCAACCGCGCGTACAATATCGGTATCAGACTGTGAAAAAGTAGACCTCAGCGAATCAAAATCAACACTCCGTGGATCAGCCCCCCTCATAGGCGGGTACTGAAATACCCTCTTAGGAAGTATATCCCTATCCCTCATTCTGAGAAAGTGCCTAGCAATAAGGATTTTTCCCTCAGGATCCAAAAGAATAATGTTCCCATCACCGAAAAATTCAATAATAACCGAGTATCTATTTTCGGGCAATCCTACATCAATAATTACAAGACGGTCAAAATCATACTGGCTTATCCCTATAATACGCCGATTCCGAAGATACTTTCGAAGAGTCATACAAAAATTGCTAGGCAACCTAGGTTTCGGACGCTGATACCATGTTAAATGAATTCGGCGCCCCAAATCAACCAAAAGCGTAATGCCTCCATAAACCTGGGACCTCAACTTAAAAAGGAAAACATCGTTAAACTGGTATATGTTCCGAATCCATGACCCCTCAAGAATGGGTTTCAACTCGGAAACAATAGCGGCAATATCCACGTTAGACATTCCATTCATGTAATAAACCACCTAAAAATTGGAGGATAAATCAATGACAAATAGAATCCAAAGAAAATGGCAAGAACAATCATTTAAAGATAAATTGTACTGGATGAAATCCCTTTTCGCAACAGTAGGCGCGATCATAAGCACAATAATCCGTCCAGTAATGCTCTCTCCGATGCTAGACTCACCATTTATGGGTAACCAGCACCCCTCCTTAACAGCCGCAGTTATAGGCGTTCTTATAATGATAGGTCTATCCATGTTAGTAAGCTACTTACTCCTTAAAATTACACCAGACCAGGTTGGCGGCTGGAGATCTTACCTCACCACGGGTCTAGTAACAGCGTTATTCCTATGGTTAGTAGTTTGGGCAGCACTATATACGGTCATCGTATCCCTATCACCACCGATATCAGTAACGCAGCTATTCCAATTATTCCAATTTTTCCTAATTATACAACTAGTCTAAGTACGATTCAGATTGGTTATGTATTTTTCTACAAATCACAGGCAGAGGTTCCCTCATAAAACTTTTCACATACCATAGTCAAATTTTCGCATAACAGATCAACGATAAACTAAAGTTTTCCTCCTTAACCACGGTTAAAAAGCCTTGATCTAATACCAAATGCCAACCTCTCTAACATTTTTTATATAACCCTAAATTAAAAAGGCGCCCCGAAAAAGAAGATTCAATCAAATCCCCCTTTAAGCTGTTCCGCAAATCTACCTTTCACCCGTTAAACGTTGCATATCCCGCACCTCTTTTAAAATAAAAGGCTTCCTCGACGCTCTGATATTATAAACACTTCCAAAAATTAAGCAAAACTGAGGGAGTAAAGCAGAATATTTCAAAGAGTTCCAGGGATAACCTAAAAATTAGCTTTTTCCCTATAATATGAATATATTCCCAATATCTTCTAAACGGTTAATACGTCACAACCCGAAAGAGGTAAAAAAATTACTATTAATCTAAAACCAATTAATAGAAGTTTAATAAATAAGGAAATAAATTGCGAAAATCACAGAAAAACTTTTATTCAACTAACACATACTACTAGAACAAGAAACTAAAATAGATTAAAAAACCAAAAATTTGATAAATAAAAAAGAAAAAAGGATGGGAAGGAAATCAATGCTCGTTGAAATAGACGACCTAGACCGAAAAATACTAGCCTACCTCCAAGAAAATTCCAGAGTACCATTCACACAAATAGCCAAAGAACTAGACGTACCAGACACAACCATACACTTCAGAGTAAAAAAACTCCTAGAAAACCAAGTCATACGCCAATTCACCATCGTAGTCTCAGCAGAAAAACTAGGATACGGAGCATGCGCCATAATAAGAATCAACATCGGAGGACACATAATCCCTGACATAAGCGTACAGAGAACAAAAGACATCGCGGAAAAACTCAAAAAAACAAACCAAGTAAGATTACTAGCAACCGGCGACCACGGCAACTCACTATACGCAGTAATACTCACACGCTCAAAACAAGACCTAGAAAAACTACTATCCGACCTACAATCAAACCCAGACGTACAAGACCTCAACGTATGGGAACTCCAAAACCTACTAAAAGGAGAAGAAATCATAAGCCCCCTACCGTAACATAAAAAGGTGAACACAATGATGGAAAGAATAAAATCAGGAATCCCCGGACTAGACGGAATCCTACACGGAGGGTTCGTAAAAGGAACAAACATCCTAGTCTCTGGAGGAGCAGGAACAGGAAAAACAATATGCTGTATGCAATTCCTACACGCAGGAGCAAACAAATACGAACAACCAGGAATCTTCGTAACCCTCGAAGAAAAACCCCGAGAAATAAGAAGAGAAGCCAAACAATTCGGATGGGACTTCGAAAAACTAGAACAAGAAAACAAACTCATAATCATAGACGCCGCATCAAGCAAAGCCGGACTACCAACCACAGAACCATACACACTAAGAAGAGGCTTCGACATAAGCACCCTAGCCCAAGAAATCTACAAAGCAACAAAACAAATAGACGCCCAAAGGATAGCCATAGACTCACTCAGCGGACTCGGAATAAGATTCGAATCCCAAACCGCAATCAGAAACGCCATCTTCAAACTCGCATCACTCCTAGGAGAGCTACAAACAACCAGCCTCATGACCAGTGAAATAACAGGAAAAACAGGATACTCCAGATATGGAGTAGAGGAGTTCATTTCTCAGGGTATTATTGTGTTGTACTTGAATGAGGAGAATGGTGAGTTGCGTCGTAGCTTGGTGGTTCGTAAGCTTCGTTTCTCGAGTCACAGTCTTAAGGTGTACCCGATCGAGATTGGCTCGAGGGGTATTGTGATTATGCCTGGTGGTGAACTGTAAGTTTATTTTTGCTTGGTTTAGGTTGTTTGGGTGCTTTTCGTAGTTTAGATTTATTGGTTGTGTGTTTCTTGGTAGGGGTTTATATCTAGTTTTCAATTACCTGTTTTGCCTTTTTTCGATGTCCTTATTGTCCCTTCTAGGGTGCTAATTTTAAATGTTTATTGGGCGGAGAAAAATCATAATTTTTATTTATTTTACTTTTTATTTAGTCTCTTGTTACTAAACTAAATCCATTTCAATTATCTCTTGGTTTCAGTTTTTTGGGGTGTGGATTATGATTTTGGTTTTGAACGTTGGATCTTCGACGATTAAGTACAAAATTTTTAGGGGAGAGGTTGAGGTTGGTAGTGGTTTGATTGATAGGATTGGTGATAAACCCGTTTTTCTTCATGATGGTTTTGAGGAGTCGATTAGGATAAACAATCATGAGGAGGGAATCAGAGTTATTAGGGAATACTTAGATGGGAAGGGTTTTCTGATAGAGGCTATTGGTCATAGGGTGGTTCATGGCTTGGATATTTCGGAGAGTAGGTTGATTGATGGGGAGGTGTTTGGGAAAATAGAAATGGCAGCTCCTTTGGCTCCCTTACACAATCCTCCCGAGCTGGCTGTTATAAAGGCTTGTAAGTCTTTTGGTGTGCCTCAGATTGCTGTTTTTGATACGTCTTTCCATCAGACCGTGCCCCAGGTTGCGTATACGTATGCTCTTCCTCGGGAAATAATTGAGAAATACTCTATTAGGCGCTACGGGTTTCATGGGATTTCGCACATGTATGTTTCACTAAACGAGCCGGGAAGAGTTATTTCCTGTCATCTTGGTAATGGGGCCTCAGTGGCGGCAATAAGGGATGGTAAGTGTGTTGATACTAGTATGGGTTTTACTCCTCTTGAGGGTCTGATTATGGGCAGCAGAACTGGGGATTTGGATCCTGGAGTTATTCTTTTTCTTCTGAATCAAGGTTTTACTACTCAGGAGCTTAATGATATGTTTAATAAGAGGTCTGGGTTGCTGGGTTTGTCGGGGGAGAGTAACGATGTGAGAGAACTTGTGGAGTCGGAAGGGGAGGGGGCGAAGTTAGCGATGGATGTTTTTATTTATCGTCTCATAAAGTATATTGGGGCTTATGTTTCTGTTTTGGGCGGTTTGGACTGTTTGATTTTTACTGGGGGTATTGGTGAAAATGAGTGGAGTATTAGGGAGAGGGTGGTGGGGTCGCTTTCCTATCTTGGCGCTGAGCTTGATGAAGAGAGGAATCTTTCGAATCAAGAGATTATTTCTAGTGAAAAGTCTCAGGTGCTTGTTAAGGTTAAAAAGACTAATGAGGAAGCGATAATTGCCAGAGAGGTTTACAGACTTATAGGAGGTTCCATTTAAATTTAAGTTAGTTCGTTGAGGAATATTAGGCGGTTTGTCGCGTTGTAGCTTTTGAGGAGGTTTAGGGGGTATTCTATGTTTCCTACGTGTGTTTTGATGTGGGCGTCGGTTCCTATGGAGAGTTTTATGTCTTCTCTTTCCATTATGGATTTGAATTTTTCATGTTTGTAATTGTCTTTGGAGGTGTTTAGTTCTACGAAGAGTTCGGCTTCAGCCAGCTTATCGATTACTTTTTCCAATTTATCCTCATTTAGGAAACGTACCTCCATGTGTGCTATTCCTACAGGGCAGGAATCTGAGAGTATTTCTTTGAACTTTTTTATTTTTGATATGATTATTACGGGGTCTCTTGTTTCAATTGGGTAGTAGCTGTATGGGTCTGTTACATACTCGAACAAGTAGTAGTCAAAATTTTGACTGGTTAGTACTTCAATGGATTTCTCGGATAAAAAATCGTATGTTCTTGCATCAACTTCCAGAGCCGCTTTTATCCTGATTTGTTTTTCAAACTCTTTTCCAAGGGATCTAATCTCTTCGTAGTAGTCTGGAAGCCTTCGTGCTATTCTGGGGGTTTTTTCAGGGTCCGTAGAAAAGTGGTCTGAAAAGCCTATTACGCGTATATTTTTGGATATGGCATACTCCACGATTTCTCGGCAGGTCGAAACGCCGTCAGACCAGTTGGTGTGTATGTGAAGGTCAAAATTCGGTTTTAAAACCAACTTCGAAGCCTCTTGTCAATGGGTTCTCATTACTTTTTTGCTCGCGGCTTGAAACTATGCAAACCTTATATTCACGGACAGTGCAATTATTATTAATGTTTTTTCTAATGATTTGAGAATTTCCTTGACTAAGCTGGGGGTTCTTTGCTTCTATGGTTTTGTCTCTTTAAACGCTATTACTACTATATCTTCGCTTACTTCGTATACCTCTTTTTCTTTCAAACCAGTTTTCTCAATTAATTCTCGTATTTCTCTCTTGGTTGCTTTTTTCTTAAGAGTAGAGAGAACTGTCAAGCCCTTTTTCTGAAGTGCTCTTGCGATTTCTCTCACCGTCATTTGGGGGTGTTCTACGTTTTGTAGGATGGTTACTCCGAATACTTTGCTAAATGTATTGTCTTTGAATGGTAGATTGTTTAAATCCGCTTGAATAAAATTCGAATCTCTGACTTTATTCTTTGCGATTCTTATCATTTTCTTAGAAAAGTCTACTCCTACCGCTCTGTGTTTTGAGGGAATTTTTTCCAAGAGCATGCCTGTTCCGCAACCAGCGTCAAGAATCAAGTCTCTTTTTTTGAAAGCTATTTTGGAGAGCATCGTCTTATATTTCTCTTCCTGGATTTCTCTATATCTTTGATCATAAATCCAAGCCGTCTGATCGTAAAGAGACATTTTGTTTTTAGGGATTTTTTCATTTTTCATAGCAAATCTCTTTTATTGTTTTGCACAGATATGCCTTGTTGCATAATTATTTCTTTTTCCTTTTGTTTTTTCTGCCTCTGCCCCGCCTCGGTTTTTCCGAGGGGCGGTTTAGCAGAGCTGGTTGTACACCGCGACCTTTAAGCCTACTTCCAGCTGGGTGGTCTCGAGGGTGCGCGCCGCCAAGTATTCTCCGAACAGGGCCTTGAAGGAGCCTATTGCGGTCTCCACGGCCCATCTCCTTCCGAAGCCCACCTCCCGCGTCCAGGCTTCGTAGCCGTCCCGCTTT
>JAUQZE010000012.1 GCA_030587365.1 Candidatus Freyarchaeota archaeon
AAAGCGGGACGGCTACGAAGCCTGGACGCGGGAGGTGGGCTTCGGAAGGAGATGGGCCGTGGAGACCGCAATAGGCTCCTTCAAGGCCCTGTTCGGAGAATACTTGGCGGCGCGCACCCTCGAGACCACCCAGCTGGAAGTAGGCTTAAAGGTCGCGGTGTACAACCAGCTCTGCTAAACCGCCCCTCGGAAAAACCGAGGCGGGGCAGAGGCAGAAAAAACAAAAGGAAAAAGAAATAATTATGCAACAAGGCAAATTAATATAAAAATTTATAAATTTTAATTAATATTAATATACAATTTTTACGTTCCGAAAGCCACTAATCAGGTTATTTTTATGGGCCTTTTTCTAGGAAATCCTAGTTTACATAGCCGACAATCATCAGAAAAAATCTCCACTCGCCTCCCTATGTTTATGTACATAATTGTCAAAAAACACAACATTGAAGACACCCTGATCCAGGTACGACAAGCTTCTCTTTTCCGCATATCATACCTCTCGTTAGAGATGGTAAGGAAAGAATCAGATTTTCTCAAGAAACTTATAATAGGGCGTGGTGTTATGTCGATTTGGTTATTGGAGGTTTATTCATGGAAGATGTTTACAGAAGGTTGAGAGAGAAGCTTGACCGGGTCCCCATAGGACTTCCTGAGAGTGAGAAAGCCATTGAGATACTTAGAAACCTTTTCACCCCTGAGGAAGCTGAGCTAGCGGTTAGGCTGTCTATGCTTACGAAGACTCTTGAGGAGTTAGCCGCCGAGCTTGGTGAAGAACCCGAGACCCTCAGGGAGAAGCTCGACAGTATGGCTGATAGGGGAACCGTTTTAGCTGTTGAGAAGGAGGGAAAACGATTCTATCGTCTCCTCCCATCTGTGGTGGGCTTTTGGGAGACACCCTTCTGGCCCGGAAGGAAAGACGAGAGGACAATGAAGCTCGCGTCACTCTGGCGGAGCTACTTTGAGGAAAAGTTCGCTTACGAGGTGGGCGATAAGAAGCAGAACATCTTTAGAATCATACCGGTAAACATCGCTATAACAGGGGACTCTAGGGTAACCCCCTATGAGAATGTTATTGAGCTTCTCAAGCCTATAGAGTACTTCGCCGTGGCCCATTGTCCCTGTAGGCAGATAGCCCGCTACACCGGCGAGGGCTGCGATCACTCTCTTGAGGTCTGCCTCCACTTCGACAGCATGGGTCAATACATGGTTGAGCACGGCATGGGGAGAGAGATAACCCGGGAAGAAACAATTGAAATCCTGAGAAAGGCGAACGAGGAAGGCCTGGTCCACATGACCGACAACCATCAGGGAAAAATAACGACGATATGCAACTGCTGCGGTTGCTGCTGCATCTTCTTCAGGATGCTTAAAGAAATGAAACTCCCCAGAGCAGTAGCGAAGTCAAACTACCTGAGCAAAGTGAACCCCGACCAGTGCGCAGCCTGCGGAACCTGTGCCGAGCGTTGCCCTATGCAGGCAATAAATGTGGATGAGTTCGCAATGGTGGACGAGAAAAGGTGCGTTGGATGCGGCGTCTGCTACTCCACCTGTCCAAACGAAGCTATAACGCTTGTGAGGAAGCCCGAGGAGAAAACAGTTGAAATTCCGGATAGAAAAACGTACGTAACTAATTTACTCAGGGAAAAGGGGCTTCAGTAAAAGTAACCTCTCCGGGTATTTTTTATTCCTGTCATCAAACTATTTCCTCATATTTGTTTCTTTTAAGTTACTCTTTTTCTTGAAACTTTGAGAATTGTGCTTCTGTGGCGTGTTGTTTTTTGGGCGAAAGATTTAAATACTACGTAATGCGACATATTCTTATAATATATCGTAATACATAATATGTCGAAAGGTGTTAGAAAATGTCTAAAAAATCCATCCCTCAAGACCTAGTCGAAAACTGGAAAAGGCAACTAAGGAAAGGAATACTCGAACTCGCCGTCCTTGCAAGTGTTGAGGAAAATGAAGTTCACGGCTACGCTCTGATAAACCGCCTCAAAGAGAGCAGCATTCCAGTCACCTCAAGTACTATATATCCCATACTGCAGAGACTTGCGGATAACAACCTGATAGAGTCGAGATGGGCGGAGTTCGAACAGGGGCATCCCAGAAAGTACTACGCAATCACGGATACTGGAAGACATGTGCTCGCGGGGCTGAGGGAAGAATGGAGAAACTTTACGAACCTAATAAATTCAATTCTGAAAGAGAAAGAGGTGAAATAGAATGGTGAGCAAAGAAGCCGAAACCATGATAGAGGAATACCTGAAAAAAGTTGATAAGAGCATGACTGGCGCAAGCAAGTCGCGGAAGCAGGAGATACTAAAAACCCTCAGGTCGCACATACTGGACGCCCTAGAGGACCAGAAAGGAAAAATGCCAGAAACCAAGATTGTCAAAAGCGCAATAAAAGACCTTGGAGTACCTAAAACGGAGCGCTTCGCTGAAAAGTTAGCACCTTGGATCGTTATAGCCATCGTTTGCTTGGGTGTATTTGTCTTAGAAACCGTCCTTGGACGCGGGTACATCTTTACAGTTCCCCTCTTTGTGTGTTCCTTCTCCGCTTTGGGAATAGCAGAATTCTGGGGGCGCACAATAGGGCGAAGATTTGAGAACAGGAGAATAGACGTTGTTGGCCTCTGGCTGGTCTACGTTGTGGTTGTAGCAGAGTTATTCTTGCTTGGGCTTTACATTGCCTTTCCAGCCATAGGTTCAACAAGCATTCTGGATCTCGTTGTACCCGGAAGTATACTGATTGGGAGCTTTAATCCAGCATTCATAGCAGGGTTACTTTTGCTTAAGACCTTTAACGCTCTTCCCGCTATAGGTGGATTCAGTTTGACGAGCATGGTTGCACTAATCGGAGGTATTCTGGCAGTCTTGATGTCCGCGTTCATAATTATTGCGCCCGAAGAGTTCCAGAGTAAAATGTGTCCTAACTGCGGGAAAGAAGTTGAGGGAAACGCGAAGTTTTGCTGGAGCTGTGGAGAAGCAATCCCATAGCCCACTATCCTCTTTTTTTCTTTTTCTTTTTTTCTACGGAATTATGTTATTTTAGCTAGAACAAAGATTAAATTAGTGCAAGTATGTTGCTTATGACTAACTATTTTGAGTTTGTTGAAATTTCCATAAGTAGACATACCCAAACTTTTCCTAGAGTTCCTCGCATCCCCCCGTCGGATCCGTTCTTACAAACGCTATTTCTAGTGCCTCACAGAATTTTATCGCATAAAACAGGTCTAGAGTATTCCTAGGTTTCAGGTTTATTTGCGGTGGTATTATTAGCTCTAAATATAAAAATAGATTAGGGTTATTATTCTGGAAGAGAATCAGTAAGAATTTAGGATATGATTGCATGGCAAAAGTTAAAGTTTATTCGACGCCAACATGTCCCTACTGTAAGATGGTAAAGGAGTTCTTGAGGAAGAAGAGCGTCGAGTTTGAGGACATAGACATCTCATGCGATGAAGAAGCGGTGAAAGAACTGTTCCAAAAATCGGGGCGTTTCGATGTTCCCCAGACTGAAATAAATGGAAAGATAATATTGGGTTTCGATAAAAAGGCCTTAGAAAAGGAGCTGGAAAACTTATCATCCGAATAATTAAAGCCTAACTGGTAAACGAATGATATTAGCAACGAGAGAAAACATTTTCATGTTTAAAAAAATGAACGGGTCGTACACATAGAGATGACTTTTTATCCTGACTTGTAGGATAAATTTATAGAAGGGGAGAGAGTTAATTTAATAATTTTACTGTGTTGAGAAAGTTCGGCTTAACCTGAATAAGTGGATGAGGAGCTAAACCTTGGTTTAGATTTTCTGATAGCTGAGGTGTCAGGTTTGGGAACAAGTAAAGTCTACTGCACGTGGTGTGGTAGAAGATATTTGATGTCGGTAAAGGAAATCAAGAATGCGGTTTGTCCGAATTGCGGTAAGAAAGGCACAATTTACACAGTTACCGCCGAATCAGAATAGATTGAGAATTGAATTTTAGAGGGAATTAGTAAACTTGTAGAAGAGTTGAAAAAACGATTAGAAAATGAAACCTTATTCACGTTAGAAGAAATGGATGTAATTGATGAAGCCGCTTGCAGCCGCTTAGTATAAGAGTAAGTTTCATTTTTGTCCATAAATGAATTTTAGGTAATGGTTTTCCAAAAAAGGGGATGAGGGAATTTTTGGGATTTCGTGGATGCAGGTTATTTTATTGGTTCAACTCCTACTAGGTCGCTTAGTTTTCCTTCGGGTTGTTCCTTCCAGACTGCTCGAACCCTCATTCCGATGTGAACATCTTCGGGTTTCGAGTTCATTAGAATCGTGGTGTAGTTAGAATTGGTTCCGTCGAAATTAACGTACACCATGATGAGTCTTTCTCCCTCTTTTAGCCAACCTGCCTCTACAGGGTCTACGCCTAAAATCTTAGTTCGGCCTCTTTTCATCTCCGGACTTATAGTGAAGGTTCTTACGGTACCTACATCGCTCACACTAGCCCTAGTGTCTATCTTCCTCCAGCATCTACCGCAAATATTTCTCGGTGGAACATACACCATCCCGCAACCAGTACACAAAGAACCGATTATCCTCTTCTGTTTGAAGCCCTCTAACAATTCCTTATAGAGTTCTGGAGCCTTGTAAGAGTAGGAGCCAACAGGCCAGATACCATCCACGGCTATCGTTTCTTTTCTTTCTTTCTTAGCCATCTTTTTACCTCCTTAACCTAGGAGTATCTCCGAGAATTGTTACGACTGTGAAGTTGGTTGAGCCGCCCCATCCATGGGCAACCGCATTTTTTACGTCTTTAGGAACTTGGTGTTGACCCGCCTTACCCATTATTTGAAGAGCGCATTCAGCCACCCTTTGCATAGCTGAGGAGCCTATAGCGTTAGTGGAGAGCACGCCGCCAGAAGGGTCAATAGGAAGTCTGCCATCAATCTGTGTTTCTCCTTCTTCAAGGGGAATCCATGCCTTACCATCATCGAAAAGTTGTAGCCTCTCAGAGTAAATCAATTCTTGATGGGGAAAAGGCTGATAAATCTCAGCTACATCAATCTCCTCCCTAGGATTCTTTATCCCAGCCATGCTATAAGCCTTCGTTGCTGCAATCTTACACTGAATCTGCTCTGAACTATCTGTCACCGCCACACCTTGAGCGTTTTCAGCCATCTGGTTCTCCTCGTCGGCACAAGATGCAAGCCCTCTAACCCAGGCAGGCCTCTCAGCACTCCTAGCTCTCTCCTCTGCGGCAACTATTATGGCTGAAGCTCCATCACTCGCGGGACAAATGTGGCCGAGCCTTAGGGGATAAGCAACTATCTCACCAAACCTAGGGTGGTTGGCTATATAGTCGACCGTGCAGTTAGGCCACTGAAGGTGTGCGTATTCATTCTTCGCGGCATTACTCCTGGATTTGGCAGCAACCATATCTAAATGCTCTATCTTGCATCCGGACCGGTGCATATAGTTCGCTGCCTGATAACCAGAAACTCCTGCAGCCGCACCTACTCCTCCACCCCAAGCTAATGAGGTTTTAAAATCAAGTCCACACGCAAGTAGGTGGAAAAAGTTAGCCAGACCGACGTGGGCTAATCCCATAGTGGCCCCAGGCTCCTTACTGTCTGAGTGTTTCTCAAAACCGATGGCTAAAGCTACGTCGAACATTCCAGAGGCTACTTGGTAGATTGCACACTGAGCAACCGACCCTCCCGTGGTACCACCAGTAGCAATTCTAAGCAAAGGTTTTCCCGGAGCACCAAACCAGTCCCCGCTCCACAACTCCGCTTGACAAATACCGCCAAAGCCCTGCATGTTTCCAATGGCAATTGCATCAATTTCCTCAGGAGCTAGTTCTGCGTCCTCTATAGCTTTCCATGCAGCCTCTCCTATCATCTCCGCAACATTAACCTCTCTCCTTATTCCGTGCTTCGTCTGCCCAACACCTATCACTGCAACATTTCTCCACATTAATACTCACCTCCCAAAATGTAAACTATATTAGACTGGGCACATACACCCGTCTGACCGTGAGCCAGAGCCCTCCACACACCGGGCAGTTGGCAAGCCCCAGCTTCGCCCCTAATCTGCATGACGGCTTCAACCACTCTTATCAGCCCAGTGGCAGTTATGGGATCCGCTGAGAGAGCTCCACCACTCGGGTTGACCGGTAACTGTCCATCCTTAAAGGTCGCACAGCTGTCTATTAGAGTTCCACCCTTGCCCTTCTCACAGAAGCCTAAAGCCTCGTAGATCATGAGCTCCTCGTAGGCGTACCTCTCCGACACCTCAGCTAAGTCCAGCTCAGCGAACTGGTTCTTTATGTCCGCCATTTGGTATGCTCTCTTCGCCGCCTTTTCAAGACCTTCAAGATGGTAAAGGTTCCTATTTCTAATATATGAGTCTTGGCTACTGCCCACCCCTTCTATCCACACGGGATTATCTGATAGCTCCCTAGCCTTTTTCTCCGTTGCAAGTACAACAGCGCAGGCACCATCACTTATGGGAGACATTGTAAGTTCCCTTATGGGGTCGTAGAGAAGTTTAGAGTTTAGCACTTCTTCTATGGTTATGCCTGGCATTCTCCTATGTGCATGAGGGTTCTTAGCGGCATTACCCAGATTCTTTAAAGAAACAATTGCAACTTCATCCTCCGATACACTGTACTTGTTCATGTACATCCTCGCCTGAATAGCTGCCATTGATACGTCGTTCAAAACCCCTATCTGCCTATCGAAGGTAGGATCAAGCATATAGGTAGAGATTTGGTGAGGGTTAAAGGTTGAACCCTGAGTATTAGCCACTATAAGTGCTATGTCATGAGTGCCTGAGAGAATTTTAAGCATACCGTAAAACATAGCGAATGCTCCATCCATCTCCACCTTAGTATAGTCCCTAAGGTAAGCTCCCATGGGCATTACTAGGAAAAGCTCCGAGATTGTTCTTCCATCCAAGTAATCGTTTGATGCATTAATTACAGTATCTAGGTCCTCTCTCGTAATACCGGCCATCTCGGCAGCCCCCTTAGCTACCTCGAAGACCATGTCTTCCCTAGTCATTGGCATATTCCCCTGATGGTAGGATTGCGCGTATCCAATAATAGCAACTTTCCCTCTCATTGTGTTCACCTCACTTTATGGGCCTGAAGCCCTTAATGTCTGCTAATTCTCCTTTCGTTTCTTCACGCCAGACCACCCCGACTTTCAAAACCTCTTTAACCTTCTCCGGTTCGACGTCGAGGAGTGGCATAAAGATTGTTGAGTCTGCGCCGTCAAGTTTTATAGCTCCAATTAGTTTAGGCTTATTCAAGTCTCGGAAGTTTCCGTTACCGTCAAGCTCAACGTAAGCCGTAGTGTAGCCTACTAGAACTCCTTTACCCGAAAGTTCAGTCAAGTTATTTGCATCCATCTTTGCAAAGCACTTACCGCACGTCAGCCTTGGAGGAACATAGGTATAATTGCACTTGGGACATTTAGTTGCCAAGATCTTCTTGTTTCTGAGTTCCTTGATGAACTTCTCCATCAGTTCACCCACTGACCAGCCGTAGGCTGCAGAAACTGGAAGTCCCTTTACCGGAATAACTTCTTCTTTTGAACTTTTCACAAAATATCCCTCCTACAGTTCGCGATTCGTAAGAGAGTTGTTAAGTATTCATTTAATTATTTAATAAAATTAACGTTCCTACACTGGATGTTTATATTGTTTCCGAAGCGGTGGTCTGATGAAACCCCCAAAGATCGTTATGCTGCAAGTTTGCTCAAAAGCTCCAAAGAGGAGCGATTAACTCAGCCATTATCTATCTAGTAGGCAACTAAAGTACTGATATGACCTCAACAGACAAAAATTATATAAGTTTTAAATAATATATAGAAAAAATAAATAGTTCTCGGAGAGAGGAAGTATGGGGATAATAGAGAAACTAAAGGAAATGTTGAGAGATGGTGAAGTCACCCCTGAAAAAGTAAAAAAATTCATTGATATGGTTCCCCCATACCAGGAGGATAAGAACGACCCAGCCTTTCTCACAGGGAAGGAGCTGGATGAGGTTAGGAACAGGAACCTCAGAGTTCAGATGGAGTTGTGCGCGAAGTACAGCCCTTACTACCATGAGTTGTTTAAGGAGTGCGGCATAGACGCGCCGTCAATAAAAACAATTGATGACTTGGAAAAGCTTCCGTTAACCACCAAATTAGACTACATGAAGAACCCGGAGGCCTTTAAGCTCAAGCTAGACCTCACAAGGCCATTCTATGAGCTAATCCTCTGGGATCTAACAATGACAACGGGAACAACGACGGGAATCCCTTCAATATTTTGGAACACAACACACGACTTTTACGCCCAAACCCTCTTCTTTATAAGAAGCTCAAAGATATCATGGGCTGTGCCTGGGGAAGACATAACATTTAATGCTTTCCCCCTAGGTCCGATTCCCCATATGGCATATATTAGAACCTTAACGGCCTCTTTGGCTGCTGGGTGTGCTGTCGTTGCTGGGCATACCGGTATGCCCCACCCCGATTTTCCAATCCACAGAAGGCTGGACGACGCCATAAAGCTCATGGAAGCCTACAAGTGCACGGCTGCCTTAGGTATAGCGAGTTATATGCGAAGATTCGTAATGAGGGCGCAAGAAATAGGAGCAGATTTCTCACATGTAAGAGGAATTCATGCTTTGGGTGAGCCTTGCCCCAAGGGTATGAGAGACGACATGACCAGAAGGCTGGAGGAGCTAGGCGCTGATTCTCCAACCATAGGTAACGCCTACGGCTTCACCGAGTGTCAGGGTGCGTTTCCAGAATGCGCCGAACTTGCTGGTTGCCATAACCCTGATCCTAGCCTCTATTTCATCGAGGTCGTTAACCCTGAAACTGGTGAACGCTTAGCTGAGGGTGAACAGGGCCACGTAGCGGTGACACACATCAATAGAAGAGGCACTGTACTATTAAGATACCTCCTGGGAGATATTGGAAAAGTTACCTATGAACCGTGTCCCTACTGTGGCAGGACGAGCGAGAGGATGATGCCTATTTCCGGCAGTATTTATTCCACTCGAACAAAGGAGCTGGTTAAGCTTAAAGGCACACTGATAAACCCAGGCCTCTTAATGGACGCAATAGAGAACATAGGAGGAATCGTGGAGTACCAGGTTGTTTTCACCAAGGTTGACCCTAGCGACCCATACTCGTTAGACAAACTCGTAATAAGAGTAGCTCCAACAGGAGAGATACCATCAGAGAAGCTTAAGGCTAGTATCACAGAAGCTGTGCTTAAGGCTGCTGAGATGAGACCCGAGATACAATTCGTCTCCTCACCATTCGAAATCTTCGACCCAAGACAATCTCTAAAAGCAACAAGGATTCTAGACCAAAGGCCGGTAATGAAGTAAGCTGAAGCTTTCGACAAGTCCACTATTTCGGTATTTGTGGACATTATCTGTTTGATGATTAAGCTGGATCAAGTGCAATCGAGTAGCCTTACTTAACTCTTAACTGAAGTGTCGTGTTACACTATCTGATAGGGGTGATGACTATTGAAATAACTATTGCACCGTGAAAACACCATCTATTACTATGCATTATCCCGTTATGAAACTTGACTCGTTGCTGGCTAAGTATAATATTGGGTTTGTGATGTTTTCGGGTTGCCCCCATCTGCCTATCAGCATTCCTTTCCTTGTCTGTTCATAAAGTTCAATTTTTTTCAAGGGAACGGAATGCTTGGGGATTGAAAGGTATAAAAGCTTTTGATTTGCTATTTAGATAGTTAGCGGTGGACAGGAAGTTTGTGGAATGTGGTTTCCTGACGAGCGTCGGATTGAGAAGATTAAAAAGGATATAAAGAGAACCAAGGAGTTAGGAGCGGATCCGGTTAGGATAGCTGGTTGGCTCACAGATTTTGTTATCAAGGTTCAGCTTAAACGTCTAAAAGAGAAGTTTCCTGATAAGACGCATGAGGAGCTTATGGATATTCTGAGACATATTCTATCAGAGCGTGATCGAAATGAGCTTTGAGAATTTTGTGAAAAGAGCCACTTCAGCGCTAAGAGAAGCAGGCGTGGAATACGTTATCGTAGGCGGCTTTGTTGCGATAACCTATGGTAGACTCAGATCAACTGCTGACTTGGATGTCGTGATTAACCTCCAACCCTCAGAGACGGATTCCATAGCAAAACTGGTTTCAGCTTTCAAGAGGCAGGGCTTAGATGTGTTAGAAAATGAAATCATTTCCTCTCTGAAAGAGAGAAGCCATTTTTCGGTGTTTGACACGAAATCCCCGCTCAGAGTAGATGCGAAAGGAGTCTACACTAATCTTGATTCAAAGACATTGGAAAACCGTAGAAAGACGAAAATGTTGGGCTCAGATGTGTGGGTAGCTTCACCGGAGGATACGGTTATTGCCAAGCTCATTTACGGCTCCCCTCAAGACATCGAGGACGCATTATCCATAATGCTAAATCTTAGAGATAAAATTGACTTCGAGTACCTGAACCAGCAAGCAGAGCAAGAAAATGTACACAAGCAACTAAAAGAACTCCTCGGGAAACTGAAATAGAACCGCTTTTAGCAGGGGAATTGAGTTCTAAAGGCTCATTTTAAAGTGAATAGAGCGTTTAGCATTATAAAAAAAAGGAAAAGAAGAAAGGATAGTTACTTAATGGATATTGGAAATTTTCCATACCTTTTAATCGAGTTGACTAGTGCTTGAACGTTTTCGGGTGGGGTGTCCCTTGGAACTTGGTCGCCGAAGACCGCGCAGCCGCCGCCTGGACACAAGACCTTTATTAAATTCTTAACGTGTTTCTCTATTTCCGTTGGAGTCCATTTGCTTATGATGCCTGCTCTTACTCCGAAGAACCAAGGTTTCTTTAGCCTATTGGAAATTTCCTTTATCTTCTCTGGCGGCAGCCAGTCGGACTCCAGCATGACCACCATGCCTACCAATGATCCAGTTTTAACCACAACATCTTCTACGATTTGCTCCCAGTCCGGAATCTCCATTATGGGGAAGCCTCCAGCCCACATCATAGGCCCCAGTCTCTTCATGATTTCTGCTGTATGAGGAATTACATAGTCATAGACGAGTTGGGGGCTTGTTGGTGGGATGCACGAGAAGGCATCTGCTAGTGCTGGAAAGGCTACCACGCCTCCTAATGCTTCTTTCTGGGCTTTTACAAATGCCTCAATGACATCGTTGCAGAAATCAAGTAGTTTATGAGCGAATTCCGGGTTTTTCCTAGTATCCCTAACTAAGTTATTAAAACCTCTAATCTGCACTGCCATAGACCAAGGAGCAGAAGCCACCAAGAAGGCAAAACCGTACTTCCCTAACTTTTCCAAGCATAATTTAGAACCCTCAATAATATAAGGGCCACGACCCGCCTTAGTGAAGTCTGGTATATCCAGTTTTTCCAAGTCCTTTGGCTCCTTAACTAAGGGTTCAAGAATAACTGGAAAACTATCTTCCGGAAATAGCATTTTTGCTCCTAGAGCTTCGGCCTCATAGTTGTAGGCATCAGCAAAAAATCCAGGGGTGTCGAACTTGTACTTTACTGCCGCAAATAGCTGAGCGTACAACATTTTCTTAGCATTCGTGCATATATCTCTAACAGTTACCCCTGCTACTCTCGCGGCATGGTCGTGTATCTGCATAAAAACCGGTAGTCTGTCGGGCTCCTGAAACATCATAACCTTTGTGAATCGTTCCATCATAGATTGGGGTTCCTTTGAAGCCATATCCGTGAACTGCT
The DNA here is from genome assembly GCA_030587365.1 of Candidatus Freyarchaeota archaeon. Lineage (GTDB taxonomy): Archaea > Asgardarchaeota > Jordiarchaeia > Jordiarchaeales > Jordiarchaeaceae > Jordiarchaeum. Next base: position 11,742 of record JAUQZE010000012.1, read on the forward strand.
CAACCAGCTTATCTATCTCGACATCAATATTAGCTTCGGTTAGTTTAGCCATCTTTTCTCCCTTCTATTTTCCTACTAGTTTTTTTGCCACATCGATCGCCTCTATGGCGTCGTTGGCGAATGCGTCGGCACCCACATCCTGCACATGTTTGGGATAGACCGACGCTCCTCCTATCAGGTATTTTACATTTTTTCTGACGCCTGCCTTCTTCAACTCCTCGTTGAGCTTCCGGAGTTCATCTATCGTTGTTGATATGTATGATGAGGCCCCGACTATTTGGGGTTTCTCCTTCTTTATGGCTTCGATGAACTTTTGAGGTGAAACATCTATGCCCAAGTCAACCACGTAGAATCCGGCACCCCGAAGCATTGCCACTACAATGTTTTTTCCGATGTCGTGAACATCTCCCTGACAAACCCCCATAACAATTTTTCCCACGAACTCCTTACCAACCGTCTGGAGCTTAGGCAAAATTAACTTCAGTCCCTCGTTCATAGCTTCCGCGGACATAACGAGGTCGGGGACGAAGTATTCCTTAGCCTCATATTTTTTCCCCACCGCATCCATTGCTTTGCCCATGCCCTTTATTATATCGACGGGTTTTGCGCCGTCTTTCAAAAGTTTTTGTGTTTCAGTTTTTGCGGCGTCAGGCTCACCATTTATAATAGCGTCTTTAAGCTTGCTTAATGCAGTTTCCACCAAAAAACCACAACCTCCTAAAAATTAATATACTTGGTTTATCATTAAGAAACTTCTTTGATATTAATCTTTTGACGGCTAATTATTCTGTTACATAATTTTTAGAAAGGGATTCCGCTGAGTTAAACAAATTTAAAAAAATTTTTGGAAAAAAAAGAATGAGGTTTATTTGATTGATATGGGGTATTTCCCATACTTCTTTATGGATTTGACGAATGTTTGCAAGTTCTCTGGTGGAGTGTCCCTCGGAATCTGGTCACCTAACAACATGCAACCGCCGCCGGGACCCAGAATCTTTATTGTTCTCTTAACATAGTTCTCTATCTCAGATGGTGTGCCCCCACTTATGAGACCCGCTCTTATTCCGAATAACCATGGTTTGTGAAGTCTGTTAGAAATTTCCTTGATTTTTTCGGGAGGCATCCAGTCTGACTCCAGCATCCCAATTGTGCCCACAAATGTTCCGGACTTCATTATAACGTCCTCAACGATTTGCTCCCAGCCCGGAATCTGCACTATAGGGAAGCCTCCTGCCCACCAGGCCATACCCAGTCTCTTTATGAGATCTGCCGTGTGCGGTATTACGTAGTCGTATACGATTTGGGGGCTTGTTGGTGGTATACAGGAGAATGCGTCCGCTAGTACTGGGAAGAGTGATTCTGATCCCATTTCTCTTTTCTGGGTTTTAATGAACTCTTCTATAACGTCGTTGCTGAAATCGAGGAGTCTGTGGGCAAACTGGGGGTTTTTTCTAATGTCTTTTATCAGGTTATTAAAGCCTCTTAATTGGACTGCTAGAGACCAGGGTGCGCACCCCACTGCGAATGGTAGTCCACCAGCCTCTCCTAATTTCTCCTGTTTGAGTTTATTTCCCTTAATGAGGTAAGGTACTCTTCCAGCTTCACTCAGGTCGGGTATTTCCACTTTTTCTAGGTCGCTTGGCTCCTTAATTAGGGGTTCGAGGATTACAGGGAAACTGTCTTCGGGGTAAAGCATTTTTGCTCCAAGGGCTTCGGCTTCAAAATTGTAAGCATCAGCGGCATTAGATACGAAATCAAGCTCATACCTTACCCCAGCGTATAGCGCAGCATACAAAGCCATCTTAGGATCGATACACATCTCCTTTAATTTTATACCTGCTATCTTTGCTGCGTGGTCGTGTATCTGCATGAATACCGGCATTCTATCGGGCTCTTTGAACATCATGACCTGCGCGAACCGCTCGGCCATGCTATGGGGCTCCTTTGAGAGGATTTCTTTGTACTGCTCAGCCAGCCTATCTATTTCAGCATCAATATTAGCTCCGGTAAGTTTAGCCATTTTTTTCCCTCTTATTCTTTCTAAAATATGCTTTCTTCATTTAGTCTTGAGTTCATTTATTGGTGTGGAGTCTTCGAGCTTGCTTAACACGGCTTCCACCCAAAAAAACCACAACCTCCTAAAAAGGAATATACTTGGTTTATCATTACGAAACTTCTTGGATATTAGCTTTTTGATGGTTAACTATTTGGTTATACAATTCTGTAAAGTAGCGGATTCTGCTGATTTGAGCAACTTAATTTTTGGGAAAAATGGGAATGAGGTTTATTTGATTGATATGGGGTATTTTCCGTATTTCTTCATCGAGTTGATGAATGTTTCGAAGTTTCCGGCTGGGGTGTCTATTGGAACAGGGTCGCTTATCAAAACGCCGCCGCCTCCGGGAGCAAGTATCTTTATTTTATTTTTAATGTAGTTTTCTATTTCCTCTGGAGTGCCTTTACTTATGAGAGCTGATCCAACTCCTAATCCATATGTTCAATAGAAACTCCTATATAGGTGTAATTCGCTTTTAGATTATGGAACGGCAAGTTGTTGAATGCAGGACGAGTTTTGATGCGTGCCCCCTCTGTGGGTCAAGGCTCGTGAAGAAGTACAACTGCAACCCCAGGAAGATTGTAACACTTGAGGGAGAAATCTACGTCCTGGAGAGGGTGCTCATGTGCAGCAACCCCGAGTGCGCGGCTAGGGACTGGAGCTTCCATTCAGAGGAGCTGCAAGCGA
>JAUQZE010000022.1 GCA_030587365.1 Candidatus Freyarchaeota archaeon
CACCTCTCCACGGTTCTCTCGGAGACTCCGTACCTCTCCGCGGCTTCGCTTCTGGTCATGGGGGACACCGGCTGGAGGCAGAAGGCCACTACCTCGTACCTCTTCCGGACGTACTTCTCCTCCTTTTTGAGGAGGTCCACGTCTTCCCTGTTGAAGTAGAGTTTCCCCTTCCATACTATCAAGGAGTGTCACCTTCCCTCTAAACTCAGAAAAGGAATTTATAGAGGGGGGTGACAGATGTCTATGATTTCTACAGCAAAAATGCACCAAACACTTTTTACACCTTTTTTTATTAAAATATAAATGGGTGTAAATTAATGAGAGGTGATTTATCATGACCAAAAAAGAAGCCAATAAACTCCTTTTAAAATATGCAGAAGAGGGAAATTTAAATGGAGTAAAAGAAGCCCTTGAAAAAGGTGCAGATATAAATGCAAAGGACGATTTTAAGTATACTGCCCTCCACTTAGCAGCAAGTAAGGGTCATTTGGATATAGTCGACTTCTTATTAGAAAATAAAGCTGACCCTCTCGCCGTAGGTGGTGCTGATATGACACCACTGCACCTTGCAGCAAGAGACGGACAAACAGCTGTTGTGAAACTTCTCTTGCAGAAGATGGGTAAGATACCTGAACGGATTTTCAATGATGTTTTAACAGTAGCGTCAATGTCCGCAACAGGTCGCCGACAAATTGTACAGATGCTATATAAATATCAAATCGAGAATACACCACCCTCAACAGAAGATAATAAAAAGGCAGACGCTCTTCTTATAGAGTCCGCAGCCCTTGGTGATGTTAATGGTGTAAAGAAAGCATTAGAAAGTGGAGCTAATATCAATGCTGAAGATGGCAGAGATACGAGTGTATTGCGCTGGGCATGCCGAAGGGGTCATATAGAAGTGGTTAAATTATTACTTGAACAGGGAGTAGATGTGAATGCACATAATTATGCAGGTTGGGCAGCACTAATGGAAGCAAGTATGGGAGGTTATACTGAAATAGTGAAACTTCTCTTAGAGAATGGTGCAAATGTTAACGCAGAAACATATGTAAGTGGTACCGCATTAATTTTTGCTGCAGCAGAAGGGCATATTGATGTTGTAAAAATGCTCTTAGATAAAGGAGCAGATCCAAGTATTGCGATTTCTGAAGGAAAAGATGAGGGTATGACAGCATTAAGTTATGCTCTAGAAAATGGTCACAATGAAATTGTTGAACTATTAAGAACAAGAAAATAATAAGTATTAAAATCACAATTTAAAAATTCTTAAACAATAAAACACATTAAAAAATTTTTCGAATTTCATTTTTTGGGGTTAATTAAAAATAAAATAATCTAAAGAACACAACGGTAAAAGTTCCATGCTATTCAGAAGACTTGATTAATATAGTGAAGAACAATTAAGCAATTAGAAATATTTTGAATAAGCATCCGTAGTTAAGGTTTTATCACTCCCCCTTCTAGTCAAATTATTGGATTTGGATAATGAGAGTGTTTCTTCATGTACTATCATTTGTTACTTACTAGGCGCTGCAATCTCAACTGCATTTACTGCGGCGGCTCTGAAGAGTCGTTTAACGACCCTGAGATTCAGTACAGCTTAGAGGATTTGCTCAGATTCATTAAGAAGGATCCAGAGCCAGTCGTCGCCTTTTACGGAGGGGAGCCTACACTCAGAATTCCCTTTATGGAAAGAATCATGGACGTAATCACCGCGAGAAACTTTATCCTGCAAACCAACGGGTGTTTTCTTGATAGGGTGAGGAAAGATTATCTGAAACGCTTCCACTCCCTCGTAGTATCCATAGATGGGAGGGAGGAAACTACCGACTTTTACCGAGGGAAAGGTGTCTACAGAAACGTCCTTGATAATGTTAAAAAAATCGAAGACATGGATTTTCGGGGAGATATAATCGCGAGGATGACAATCTCCGAGAATTCGGACATCTACGAGGATGTAACGCACCTACTGGAGTTGACAAATCCCTCTTTTGACCACGTTCACTGGCAATTAGATGCGGTTTGGAGCAAAGATGGCGAATGGCAGAACTTCGATGACTGGATTAGTAATTCTTATAATCCGGGAATATCGAAACTTGTGGACAACTGGTACCAAGAGATACAGACAAACGGAAGAGTTCAAGGAATAGTACCATTCATCCCGGTTATGAAAACACTCCTCACTGGAGAAAAGAGTTCTCTCCGGTGTGGTTCGGGACTTGACTTCTTTGCCATACACCCCTCGGGCAAAATTACCGCTTGCCCCATATCTTCCGATCCAGAGTTTGTGGTAGGAGACATTTGGAACTCTCACCCCTTAGAACTCAGGAACAGTATGAGGGTGGGGTATCCCTGTTCTGAGTGTGAGGTTTACTGGGTTTGCGGGGGACGTTGCCTATACGCCAATAAGAAAAAACATTGGGGGGAAGAGGGTTTCAGAAAAGTGTGCGGAACGGTTAAACATCTAATCCGGGAACTCGAAGAAGTAAAACCCAAAATAGTGACGCTCATCAAAAAGGGAACGCTCTCTCTAAGGGATTTTGATTATCCTGAAATCAACAATTGCTGTGAAATTATCCCATAAACCTCTATTTGGTATATTTTAATTTGCAATCTATTGTAAATTTTGGGCGAGCCGGCAAGACTTAATGTGTCAGAAAAGGATGTTATTCGCTTGGGCTTAAGTTATTTCTTTTTTGATTCCCCTTTTTCTGCGAGTTCCTGTAATTCAAGGAGGATTTCTAGTATCTTTTCATCGAGTTTTTCTTTCACTTCCAACCTTTTAAGTATGCTTTTGTGTAAAAGTTGAAGTACTGGGCTTTGGAGCCATTCTCCTGCCAAGTGTAGGGATTCGATTTTTTCCGTTACTCTTTTCGCTGCTCTTTTTGATAGGTCAAGTTCTCCGCGTGCTAGTGCTAGAGCGAATGACAGGTCCTCAACAGGAATTTTTGGGGGTACAAGTTCGCTGACATTCACGGCTTGATTTCTCTCTTGTAAAAGCATTTGCATAATTTTACCCACTTTTTCACTTATTATTTCGTCACTTCCCCAGAGCGCTTTTAAAATTATCATGAAACAGTTTTTTTCGTGCTCGTAAATTTTTTCTCTGCATTTTATTAGTATGTCTATATCTCTCTTTATTTCGGAGAATCTTTCAGCAGTTTCAGTTATTTCATAGATGTTATATTCAACCCGATCCTTTGTAAAGAGGGGTGTGAATTTGGTTGTTTGCCATACTCTAAGGGCTAAGTCTATAGCTTTTTCAAGGGCTTGAATTAGTAGGTTTACACATTTTGAGAGGTCTTCCTCTTTGAATATCATTTCCGAGGTTGAGTACAGCTCTTTTACGAAGCTCATTCCTTGGTTGTTTAAATTTTCAAATGAGGTTTTAAAATTTTGAATTACCTCCGATTCAATAGATTTTGCTAAATCAGAGAGTTTCTCGGATTTACAATAAACTGAGTTTGAGAGTTCTAACACTTTGGGTAGCGAGTATTCTAAAGCTGTTTTCAGCTGGAATTTTAAAAGACCTATATCGATTTCCGACGGCTTAACTATTGACCTTAAATCAACCTTTCTTAGAAGCACATCCTCAACGTTTTTTACTCCCAGAATTTTCAGCAACTCGCATAGGAAATCAAACGCCTCTTTTACACCATTAATGTAATTCTCGAAGAAGGAAACAAAATTGGATACCGTTTGGTTTGTTATAGAAATAAGGGTTCTGAAGTTATCTAAATTATATCCTTTCAAATCTTTAATGGCGTCTTTCATAATTCCTTCACTAGCACTGTAATGAGCAATAGATATATCCAAAGTGGTTCTGAATAACTCAATCAGTAGAGACCGAATATCATTATAAAGTTCTGGAATATTTCGCAACCTTCTTTCTTACCTAATTTATTACTATAAATATAATAGTATTATAGGATATTTATTTTCTTATGCAAGTTGACTGAGTAACTGTCAACAGAGCAACAGGGCGCCATCAATAACTTAATTTATTTATTAAAAGTTGGAGAAGGATGCAAATGAAATTTCTCGGAATTGATATAGGGAGCGCGAGGATAAAAGCAGCTCTTATAGATGAAAACGGAGAGGTTATGGATTTTGTTTCAAGTGAAATTTCTGGCATGATGAAACAACCTCAACCCACGTATAGTGAAAGGGACGTATTGGAAGTATGGGAGAGTCTATGCTCCCTTCTTAGCAGGGTTAAAAGCATAAAAGAGATTGCCGCGGTTTGCGTTGACGCTACTAGTTCCACAATAATCCCCATTAATGAGAATCGGGAACCATTACACGAAGCATTGATGTATAACGACCAGAGAGCTCAGGAGGAGGTTAACCAAATTCTCAGCCAAAGTGCTGCCTCCCAAGAGTTTCAAGAAATTTTACCCCTCGACGCCTCACTCACCCTCCCCAAGTGCCTCTGGTTATTGAAAAAGCCCGAGATTGCGGAAAAAATTTTCAAATTCCTACACGAGAACGACTTTTTCACCATGAAGCTCTGTGACACCATAGTGACCAGCCCCAACATTGCAAGCAAAACCCACATCGACCCAAAGACATCCGATTTTCACGTAAAAATCTTGGAGGAACTCGGCTTTAACCAAGATTATCTGCCCCCTGTGGCTCCTATAGGTGAAATAGTTGGCCAGGTAACTCCAGAGGCAAGCAGGGCTACGGGAATACCCGAGGGTACACCAGTGGTTAATGGGGTCACTGACTCCTCAGCTGGGGATATAGCCACAGGAACGGTGGAAATCGGTGAGGTAAACGTAAACATTGGAACCTCTCTCGTGGTCCACGGAGTGGTTGATAAGGTCGTCCCGGATAAAAAGGGGAGAATTTACTATAAGCCTTATCTTCAGAAAAACTTCCTCTTGGGCGGTGCCACAAATGCCGGAACCCTGCCCCTAGACGCTCTGTGTTCGCTGGTAAGCAAGGAAATCCAGATTTTGGATAGAGAAGCCGAGAATGTTCCCACAGGTTGCGATGGTTTAATAGCTCAATCCGAGTGGGTGGGCAGCAGAATCCCCGACCACAATCCAAGGGTGAGAGGCTTCCTCATTGGAATAACCAAGAAAAACTTTACCCCCGGCCACATATTTCGCTCATTCATGGAGAGTAACGCTATAACTCTGAACAGACTGCTGGAAATAATTTCCGAAATAACGAAACAAAAAATAAAAGAGATAACACTATGCGGAGGAGGATCCAAAAGCAGAATACAATGCCAAATCATCGCAGACGCAACAGGCAGAATTATAAAAACCGTCCAAACAGACGAACCAGCCATTGGATCGGCAATCCTCGCCGCAGCCGGCTTAAATAAAGAATACTCCATAAAGAAGGTTTCAAAAAGAATAGTAAAAGAAAGAGAGATATACCATCCTAACGCCGAGAATTATTCTCTATTACAGAAAAAAGCAAAGGAACTCTACAAACTGACAGAAAAAATCTATTAGAATTAGAACATAGACTTAACAGTAAAGAAAATAATGAGAAATAAGTAGATTCTAGGGTAGTTTATCTTCCTGGGTGAATCTAACTTCATAATTTTTTGGATAGAACGGTGAATTTTTCTACGAATCCGAATCTGCTGTATACTATTTCTGCGGGTTTTACACCCTTTTTCAGGTTTATCCAAGCTTCTTTGCAGCCGTGCTCCCTTAGAAAGTCAAACGCGGTTTCCATCATTGTATCTGCAAGACCTTTTTCTTTCATCGGAATTCTCATTGGACCTACGATTTCGGAGTATCTTTCCTCGGGGATTACGTAAAGATTCGTTATTTGTCCTATTTCTCCGTTAGTCTCCGCGAAAAGCATTCCAACTGGTTTATCTCCCCTTCTTGCTATGAAACAACAGTATCTATCAGGATTTGAGACACGCCTCGAAAAAGCATTTTCCCATCGCTCCTCATCGAACTTGGAACCAGCGATTTCGCACAGCTCTAACATGAATTTAGTTGCATCCTCGTAATCTAAATCATCCATCAAGCGTATCTCTACCTGTTCCTCTTCTTCGATTGTTTCCATCTCGATTAACTCCTTAAGTTTTAAAAATTAAAGAACAATACCACTATAAAAGCTTTTCCTTTTTTCGGACGAAAATATCAAATTTTGGACTGAAAAAGATAAATAACAATCGAAAAAGTATTAAAAACAGAAATATTCAAGGAAAATAATCCTAATCCAATCAAGATTCCAAAAATAAGAGAAAATGCTCTCCAATTTGACAATTAAGCGCCTTTAAAGAATAGAGGATTATTTCCTAATTTCGGACGGAAAACGTCAATTAATTACTAAAAAATAATATTTCAAATCAAAAAATATACAAAAATGATAAAAAATTTCAAAAATAGTAACAAAAAACAGACACAAAACCCGAACATTAAACCAAAAAAATAAAAAAGGAGGGTATAGTCTCACCCTGGTCACCAAAACTTAACATATCTTCACATGGAGACATGGTAGGTTGGTTTTCAAGCTCTCCACAAAGGAGGAAAGCCCCCGGATACCAGGAATTTCCGAGTAGCCTCCGCTGCCGAGGGCAGCCTCATCGTGCACCAAGCTTTGGTCCTGGTGCAGGGCGGTAAGCCCGCTTCCCACGCTTAGCCTGCGTCTCAGACTTCCAAAGCCTTCATTTGACGCGACACCGTGTGGGATCTCATCCAACAAAGAAGATGAGCTTAAAGTTTTGAAACCCTCATAATCCAAGACCTTGAGCGCGAAAGCAGCCGCGGCGCACTTGTGCACATCCCGCCCAACACGGGGCGAGAGTTTCAAGCCGAGTTTTGTGGTGTAGGCCTCGGAGCGTTCCACAGCACCGCACTTAGCTTCAAGAATGGAGCCGAGTTTGCGGTGGGGGATACGCTTCACCTTCCGGTTTGCCCGGTTGTGTTTGGAGCGGAAACGATGCGTGAAAAGCCTGCCGTAAACAACCCTCGCACAGTAATGCTCGGCGATGTTTCTCACCTTGCTCGCGGTTTTGTGCAGGAGGTTGTTCGTCTTGCTGGTTGAGGCGTACTGCACCTCGTGGCAGTTTATCTTTCCCAATGCTAGAACTCTGTTCTTTTCCGCCACAGCGAAGTCTACGTGGCCAGCGTTCACATCCAGCGTCATAACCCGCTCCGGTTTAGGTTTTGGGGACTGCTCTACCGCCTCCTCTTTCCCTGCTGGTGGCAGCTCGACGATTATCCGCATGTCGTATCCCCGGTCGTCGTCCCTCCTTTTGAGCGTAATTGTGTATGGGGACTTTCCGTTGAGAAGCAGGTGCTGGTACCGTTTAAGATACTTCTCGGGGATGAAGATTTCGGGGTAGATATAGCGTTCACTTGGCTGGTCTGTGGTGGGGGTGTTTATGCGGAGTGTGAATTTGTTTTCCCCCTCTTTGGTGATTCGGGTGTTGAGGTTTCCTTTCTTGGTTTTGTCTCCCCTTGATATGATTAGTGAGTTTCGGCGTTTCTTGTACTCTTCAGCCGAGATTTTGCCTTGCTCTCTTAGTCTTTGGAGTTTGAGTCCGCCGAAGGTTACGTGTGGTGGGAGGTTTTCTATGGAGTGGTGGGCGTCTTTGGCGTAGCGGAAGTTCAGCCCGGTCTGCTCTTGGAGCAGTCTTTCGATTTCCGCCTTCGGGGTTTCCCGTTGCTTGAGGGTGTATGCTCTGCGTCTGGCGTTTCCGAATTGGCGGAAGAGTTCTTCGAGCTGTGCTTGGTCTTTTTGGTTTATTTTTGTGATGGTGGCGGGGATGGTTAGTTTGAGCATGTCGTTTTTCTCCCTTTGTTGTCTCGGCGGTTTTTTGCGTTTTGTTTCTTTTTAGTGTAACTTCGTGTATTTGAAGCTTCCTTTGGCTTCGTTGGTTGTGTAATTTGTGTTAAATTTTGTTAAGATGTATGGAGTTATAGACAACTGTTGCGTACCTCCTCTCTTCATTAGTTAGTTAATTGTTTTAATCTGTGTTCTATGTTACATTTTTTTGATGAACAAATATGTAAATTAATAGCTTTGGGGATTTTTCAATTAGCTGTTAAGTTTTTAAAATGTTGCGAGTTTCTCATTTTTTATATAATTTGGGGATAAAAAGTGTTATTTTTCTTGCGATTCTCCCAATTTTATTAGAAAACTTTAAATAGGTAGTTGGAAGAATAGAATACGACAATGCTGAGCCAACACTTAATTGTATCTTCCCCCTCCTCCCAAAAAAACGCCCTCCTCCCCCATGTGTATTATCCCCTCTCCCAGTATTGTTTTTTGTGTTGGCGATGAAGCATCACTAGTTTTCTAAAAATAATAACTGCGTTAACCAAAAAGAATATTAGAATGTTAGAATAATATTTTGTTTAAGCAAGTTGAGGTGGAAAGAAGCAATGGCATCCGGCCTGATAATTATTCGCTTCAAGGCTCTTAAGGATACTGAGAGACTTTTGGCATTTTTGTCACGTGACAATCCAGGAATTTTAAGTGATGAGACTGACGGGAACCTCATCGTTTGGAGCCACAAACCGATTCTGATCTCGAAGACGGCGGTTCAGCTCAGCTTTGATGACGAAGATAATGAAGAGATCTGGACTAGTTTTGAGCCTGATATTGTTAAAGCGGAAGCGGTAAAAAGAGAAGAAGAGGCAATATGGATACGCTAAACAAAGGTGCGTGAAAAGGCAGCTGCCAAAACGCATAAAAGAACTAGGATGAAAGCTCAACCCGGCTCTATCACCCCTCCTCTATTTTTTTAAAATCTGTTGCGTATTTCAAAATTTTGTGACTAGGCATACCGTTGGTTAGGGGAAAGATTTTAAACTCTTCTTTTAATTTTGGAAATCTAGGTATTATCAACCAAATTTAATGCTTTCAGGCAGGATGTTGCACGGTTAGCTTTAACTTACAATAAAAAAAGATGAGTTAGTTTTATTAGGGTGAAAACGGAAAAATCAGCAGAAAAAAATTTTTTTTGAGAAGTGAAAAAAACTTTGAGCGAAACAGAAACCGTTACCCGTTGGGTAAACAACCTAAGACCAAATACCGGTACAAGACAGATTTATCCAAAATATCTGAATATTTTCTGTCGTTGGGCAGCATTAACCCCTGATGAACTTTTAGAATTGGCTAGAAAGGATCCCGCGGAAACGTCGAGGCGCCTAGATGATTGGCGAACGGGGTATTGTGAAAAACGCGGATTAAGTGGTAAAACTATCCAAATCAGCTTAACCGGAATAAAGAGCTTTTTGAGATATTGGCTACGTAAAGATGTTTTCCAAATTGATTTTCCAAAATGGATCCGGGTGACTAAGAAATATTTTGACTTTATACCCTCAGCCAGGCAAGTTAACATGCTTCTCAACCGGGCGCCTCTAAAGCTTCAAACAGTACTACAATTCGTGGCCTACGCCGGAATGAGGCCGATCGACGTATTAAATTTAGAATGGTGGAATATTCGGGAAGAAATGGTAGAAACAGAGGAAGGTTTGAAAGCTTCCAAGATCCCTCTTAAAATAGTGTTGAGGCAGGCGAAGACCAACGATGTCTACGTTACCTTTCTGCCACCGAAGGGAGTAAATATTTTAGAAACCTATCTCTCGGCTAAAAAGTTTACTATGAATACTGATAACAATACTCGGTTATTCAAATATGCACATAGTGAAGTAATATGCAATTTATTCCAGAGAATAGCCGCCGACGTCATACCTAAACAAAGTAACCCAATGAAGCGAATAAGAACATATAGCTTAAGAAAGTTCTTCAGATTCTCCGCCTCCAGGAAGCTCGGGGAAAGCATAGCCGAATACTTAATGGGACACACTCAAGGAGCACTGAGCCTAGGGCCAGTATACAACGGCTTAAAGGACCTCTACCCGCCAGCAATAGAGCAGCTACGCCAAGACTATGCTACCATGATTCCAATACTTCAAGGAAGCGATGAAGGGATAATCAGCGAGGAACTAATAGAGAACGAGAAAAGGATACACGAATTAGAAAATCAATTGGCTAAATATGAGAAGGGAATGGATGCCGTAAACAAGAAGCTAGCACGACTAGAAACGCTGTTCAACATGAGATAAAAAAATCAACTCGATTTAATTTTTCCTCAGTAACGAGGATTGAAAATGTATTTTTCAATAATCTTCTTAGCGGTTTCAGGTAACAGGATGTACTCACGAAGGGTCAGATGGATCTCTAAACCATTATAGATTACATCCTCATCACTAGCTCCTGACCAGCTTTCCAAAAAGAACACCTTAGCCTCTAAAAGAGACGATTTCAAAGTTTCAAGGTCAGAGTCTAACATATTTCTCAAAACAATCTTGTCCAAATTTCTACGACTCATCACTCAGCCTCCTTTATTTTTTTGTCTGCAGGGAAGTTGCAAAAGTAAATTTTTTGAATCTTTTTTTGGGTGTTTTTTAGCATTTTGTATTAAAATCAGGTCAGGAGTCGGGGGAGATCTCTGGCTGGTGGTGTTGCAAAATGATTAGTCTGGGTTTGAGAGAAAATTCAGCGTTCCCAGGAAGCGCTTTTTTTTAATATTTTAAAAATAGTGATTGTCCCACATGTGACAAAAGTAGTTTTTCTGATTAGCGGTTTTTGGCTGCTATTGTTTGCTGTGCTGCTTTTTTTGCGGCGTGGTATACTTCTCCGAATTTTTCTGATTGGGGTCCTGTGAGGTATTTTTCTCCGCATTTTGGGCACCTGTAGCCCTCTGATTCGACTTCGATTCCGTCGTAGTACTTTATTTTTATTTTCTCCTTTTGGAGGAGTGTCCGGTCGTAGGGGCATTTAATTATCATTTTCTTCCTGCCTTTTTGCTTGTTGTTCTAGCTTGAGTGACTTTTACTTGCTTTTTTAGGCAAGTTTCTGTAGTGTCCCCGAACCGTAATGTTTTCCCGTATCCTTCCTGGGGCTTTCCTTTTGTTTTTGAGGTGTAGGTATTTTTGGTGTGCTTTCTCTGCCTGTTTTATTGTGAAGATTGAGAATCCGCATTTGGGGCATTTGTAGCCTTCCGACTTGTAGTGGATTCCGTTCACGTTCTGTGTGAGGTCTGCCAGCTTCATTATGTTTCTGTCGAAGGGGCATCTTTCTACTTCTGCTTTTTCCATTTTCTTCTTTTTCTCCTGCTTGTTGATTCACTAATACCTATAACGTATACTTTTAATATGTTTTCCCTCTCATTTTCTCTCGTGAAGAAGTATATTTTGCATATTCGTCCTTTTTCTTTGCGGGCCCATTCGCCTTTATATACTGTTGTTTTTCCGTATTTGCTGTTCCACATTTTGTAGAATTTGTAGTCGTTTTTTGGGACAATTTGGTTTATGACGCTTTCTACTGCATAGGCGGAGATTTTCAGCGCTTCGCAGTGTATTCTTGCCTTAGGTAGAATGACCACTTTCAGTTTCATTACTGTTCACCACATCTTCGCTTTCTGTAAAAGTCTCTGAATTAGCTTCTTCAATTATTGTTTTGGGCTTAATGTGGGGGTAGATCTCTTCGGCTAATCTTTTTAACACGTCCTCAAAGCTCTGTGTTGCGCTGCCTCCGTAGAATCCGAGGTCTTGCTTGATTAGTGTTAGTCTTCCTTTGCGGGTCTTTGAGCTTTCGATTAGCTGGTATCCTTTTTCGGAGACCTCGATTCTTTCATCGATTGTTTCCGCGTTCTGTTCTACTTCGGTTTCTCTCCGTGTGCGTTTCTTGTTGAAGTCTATCAGTATGTGTGGGGTTCGGAAGAGCATCCACTTGTAGAGTCGTGGAAGAAATACGCTTCCCAGTTCGACGTATTTTTGGACGCTGACTCGGAAGGCCACCTCTTCAAACAGTTTGTATATTTGTTTTCTGCTTCTTACTCCCCAGAACTTGGCCATTGTGGATATTGAGCCGATGCTGCTCTTGTAAATCATGCTGTCTATCATTGCTCGGAGTGTGGAGGATAGGTGTTCAAACTTGGTTAGTCCCACTCCCCAAACGGCATCCTTAACATCGGGGTTTAGGTGGCGGCTTTGCGCGAACCAGTATCCGAAGTCTAATACTTCCTTTCTTTCCTCTTTTTTAGAGAAGTATTCTGAGAGGAGTTTTCGGGCGTCGGGAGCCATGAAGATAAAATGCGGCTTGGTGCAGGATTCGTATCTTTCTTTTACCTCTTTCCGGGCTTCTGAGAAGTCGAATAGGTTTTCTAGGGTGTAATCCTGGTTTATTCTGCTGTCTGGGTCAAATATCAGGACTTCGGTGTTCTTCTTTCCCCAGAACTGCATCAAGTACTCTGCCAAGGATAGCAGGCAGCCGGTTTTTCCCGAGTCTTTTATTCCGATTGTCACGACGAATTTGTCGTTTATGTCATTGGGTAGACGTGTAGTTAGGTACTTGGGATATATGATTTCCATCCGTATTTTTCGCCAGTTGATTCGTCTGAAATCCAGTTTTCTCTCTTGTTGTTTTAGTTTACTCTTCTTCAATTTCTTCCTCTTCTTCTCGTTTGCTTCGCGGCTCCATATATCCTGGGAATTCTGCTTCTGCTTCCTTCTTTTGTGTCGCTTCTCTCTCGAAGATGTCTAGGATTCTGCCGTGTGTAACTTTTTCGAAGTCGGAGGCTTCCATGGTTCTTATTTTGCACCAGCTTAGATATGAGCCTAGGGCGTCTTCTCTAACTTTGAGGAAGAAACGTACGTTGAAGCATATTCGAAGGTTTCTAAGTTTGGCCTTGTAAGCGGCATGGATGGCGATATCTGGCAAACTGGAATCCGCTTCAATCAAGGCGTTTATAAGCTCGGTGACTGCGGTCTTTTGGTCTATGCCGTAGTTTGTGTCATTTTCATTGTTACTTTGTGTTTTCTGCTTGGCCTTCTTTGCTTTTTTTTGTTTAATTTTAATGTTTCCCGCTGTGGCGATCGTGTAAGCTATGTTTCTGAGTTTCTGCGTTTTCTGCTCTTTTGTTAAGTCGGAGAAAATGTCTTCAATGACTCTTTTTCTAGACACTTAGAACACCTACCAGTGCGCTGCTAAAGTTAATAATGTAATTACTAACGTGATTGCTAAGCCAAGTAGGGCTAGGAGTTGCCAGTTCCACTTTCTTATTCCCTGTTTAATGCCGTGTTTCTTCTCGAGTTTCGTCTGTCCTGTTTGAACATTTACAACCTCTGTCACTTCCCCCATTAGGTTTGCGCTGCTCGCGGCGCTTCGTTGGAAGATCTCAACCGCTTTGTCGCTTGCCGCAAAGTCGCTTACTGGTCTCATGTGGCTTATTCTTTCCAGGAACTCTTCTTTGCTTAATCCGTAGTCTCTTAGTAAAACTGCTTCGGTCAGCTTTTTATCGTCGCTGAAAGCGTATCCTATGATTGTGCGGTTCTCAATATCCACATTTCGAATGTGGGCGTTTATTGAATCTATTTCTGCGTACCCGAGAAATGGAAATTCTCTGTGGTGCCCGAATATGTTCGCAAATCCACGCCAGAATTTTCCTATATACGCAAAATACGATGTTTCCTCTTTTTTGTCACCGTTTCCATTTTTAGACTTTGATTTTTTGTTGCTGCTTTCCGGAAATAGTTCCTCATTCACTATCCGTTGAATTGTTCGGTAGTCAGTGTATCCCTGGGCATTCATCTTTTCGCAGACGGTATCAAACTCTTTCCGGCTTACTTTATCGTAAGGGAAGAATTGTATTTTTGAGCGGGCTTTGTCGACTAGGTACTCATCAATTAAAGTGAAGTCGTCGCCGGTGGTTGGATCGATTATGTGAGCGATCCAGGTGTACTTATCCCAGTATTTTTTTACTTCCTTTTTCACTGGACCTATAAACAGTACTACAAGCACCAAGAGGAAAACGGTTCCCGCTATGAGGAAGAACCATACGATAGTTACGTCTATCGGCAGCTTGGAAAGCAGAACTGTTTGAGCCGCTACATTCACCCATATGTACGCTATAAAGCTTAAAACGTAACACAGTAATGAAATAATTAACACGGCGCCGAACAGCCCTGTTTTCTTGTTAAGGTTGAAGAATTTCCAGAGCCGAATATGCACTTTCTTGAAAGGCCTCGCTTCTTGTTCTTTTTTCTGTTCTTGGAAAGCCTGTTGTGTTTTCTTCTGCTCCTCCTGAGGTGGGGTTTGGGTTTTTGGTTTTCTAACTTTCGTTTCTATCGATTGTCCACTTAGTTTTTTAGGTCTCGCTTCTTTTGTTACTGTTTTTGTCGTTTTTCATCAACTCCTTTTTTATAAAAAAATTCGGGTGAAGACTGCCCCTCACCCTTTGAACTTAAGCCATTACTATTAGTCCAAGTTTGATCGCTTCTCGCGCTATTGCTTTTGCTTCCTCTGGATTTTTTTTTGCCCAAGACCTCGCCCATTTTGCAAGTTTCGCTGTGCGTTCGCGTGCTTTCTTAAGATGCTTTGCTGTCTGTTCTTTTGCTTTCTGTGTCTGTTCTCTAGCCTTCGCTCTAGCTTTGTTTGCATGCTCCACTGCTTTCTGGTGAGCTCTTTCCATTTTTTCACGATATTTAGACTTACCCATTTCATTTCCTCCTAGCGAGTATACACTGAGTATAGTTTGTGGTGTTTGTGGTGGACTATTCTGGCCTGCGCTCCTTGCTCTTTGGCATGGTTTTTGAGTTTCTTCGCGTCCTCCTTCTTTTTGAAGGACTTGCTGAGGTAGTAGTTCTCTCCGTTGAATACTCTTTTTTCCTTCAGTTTTCTTGAAGCGTAAGGGCTTTTGCATTTAGGTTTTTTCTTTTTAGCCATTTAGATCACCAACAGTAGGAACCATAATGTTATGCCAATTACTACGCCGGTTACGATGAATCCCACGCCGATTTTTGAGACAGGTTTAATGTCTGCAATTACACCCACACTGATTACAATAGCGTTGATGATCGCTAGGCTGATTATTTGGTTCAGTATAATGTTGGTTATGTAGCTGCGGAACAGAGAGTTGACGAGTGGGATTGAGAATTGCAATTGTAGGTATTGCTGCAGTATGTTGAGGAAAACCGCTGGATCCGCGAGGACGTTCCACGAGGCGATGAATAGGTAGTAGGTTAAATAGTTGTAGAAGGTGGTAATCGCCTGCCGAGTTGTAACAATGCTGAAAATTGTGAACATGAAGAATATGAATCCGAGAATTACGCCCAGGCCGTACCACATACCACTGCTCTGTTGGAACCGTTCAGGTCTTAACATTATCTCACTTCCCTAAAAAAAGTGGGGAAAGGACCTCTCCTTATCCCGCGTATTGGAACATGTAGTAAAGCGTGCTGTTTTCTGCAGGTGCGCATGCAGCATTCCATCCCAGTGTAACATTTGCTCCAGTGTTATACGATAGTATTGTTACTGTAGGCACCACTTGTACCTCGTCTAGCTGGTATTCTATGCTCCAGAAGAGCCAGGTGTTGCCTGATATAACTTGGTCGAAAGTGATGGTCATATTGACACCTTGGTTGTACTCTGAAATGTACCAGTCTTCTATTCCCGCACCGACTTCAATGCTGATTTGCACCGCGGTTCTGTTTGTGGATAATGTTACCGTTTTACTTGTTGAAGTGTTAGCAACTGTCGCGTTACCTGAATCGAATGTTGTTGGAGTTATTGAAACATTCCATTGTGGGTTAGCGAACCAAGAAACACATGTTCCAGTCTGTGTTATGTTTATTGTAACATTTGTACTGCTCGCTGTTACGTTAATACTTCCATACTCATACAGGTATGGCGTGTACGGGGGTTTGTTGTACGCTTCGTATGCTACTGTGTAGGCTTGTGTCGCCAGGGCGTTGCTCTGATCGATTCTGTTGTTTATTCCCGCAATTATGAGATATCCGCCGAAAACCGCAATTAACAGTATAAATATTAGAACCACTGTTACGATTGTTCCCGATTCTTCCTCTATTCTGATTCGATGCATCTTTTTTCCTCGTTTCTTTATTTGAGGCTTCAAATCACCTCTTTTCCTCGCCTTCTCCAGATGTGGAAAAGACTTGAGGGAAAGTTTCCTAAATTATAATCATGTTTGGATACCGTAAAAATAGCCAAGCGAAAAAGAGAGCAAAGGCGAGAATAATTATCACTATGGCCATAATTACGCTTCCCATAGATACTTCACCTTCAAACATTTTTTTCACTTTTATCATCTCCTAATTTTTATTAAGCTACTATAATGTTGTACGTGCCTAAGTTTGCCGAAGTCGGCATATCGTTAGCACCTGTTAAACTTCCTGCTCCGCAAGCTTTAACCGTGTTATAAACATGAATGTTATAGTTTTCAACACCCGAACCCTCCCCGCTAATCCACTTAGAAGTGCAAATATGGAAAGTATTTCCTTCAACCAGATTATACATCATAGCAACACCCCCTATGCCTGCCCACCGAATACCGTAGGATGTGTTTTCCAGAATATTGTTTTGAATAATATTATGGCAAGCCGTGCCAATCCAAAACCATAGACAGCCTGAACGACAGTTGCTTATCATATTGTGGGTAATTATTGTTTTATTGTTTGTATTGTAAAAGAAAATGCCGTTACCGTATACACTACTATTAGCATTTTGTCCAAAGAGTATGTTCTCAGAAATTAAATTGTATAAATTAGTTCCGAAGGCGTAGATACACGTAGACCACTGCCCTGTTCCTATGCTATACCCGCTGGTCAGAAGATTGTTTTTAATTTGTAGCTGTGTTGCCGTATTATAAACGATGCAATGCATATCGGTGGTACTTGCGGGGTTGATTATGCATTGTTCTATTATGCCGTTGGCGGAATTGTCTAAAACATAGATTCCATAGTTAACGGCTTGGATATAAAGTCTGACAAGATGAAAATTTGTAACGGTGTCTATTTGTACGGCAGATGATGAACTTGGAAGCGAAGATCCGTTTATCGCCAAGTCTTCGATAGTTATGTTCGAAGCGCTTGAAGCGCTTAATAGTGGCGAGAAGCTGCCCGATGATTCGATTTTTGTGTTATACATGCTTTCGCCTTTCAGAATCGTATTACTAGTCAAAGAAATAGTGTTCGTTGCTATGTATGTTCCTGCTTTTAGTAATATTGAGCCATTTATCAAGTTGATAAGATTTGCAAAGTTATTTTCTTCATAGGCTTTCGTATTATTTTGTCCATATTTAGCGATGTAAGTTGGATCATTTTTGTAAATTATGTAATCGTAAGGACAAACGATCGGGGCTACTGAATTCATCCAGTTGATTATAATTGTAACTGAATTGTTTAGGGTATCTATTTGTGATTGAAGATAGGGAATAGTAACCCCTACGATAGTATTAATTTGAGATTGGAGACTTACACATGTGGTTTGAAGTGCCACAATATCAAGCTGTACCGTAACCATCTGTGACTGTAAAACAGCTATGTTGATTTGGACAATTGACATTTGTGATTGAAGGGTATCAATGTCAACCAGTATTATGGCTATTTGGCTCTGAATGGCTGATATGTCAATTTGGGCTTGCGCCATTTGAGTCTGCAGTATTGAAACGTCGGTCTGTAATACTCCGACTTGTGTTTGAAGTATTCCAATCTGTAAGCTTGTTAAAGCCATGTAGCTATTTACGGTTGCTTCAAAACTTAAAACCGACAATTTGAAAGCTTGATAATCGGACAAATTCGTATCAACTTGCGAAGCCCAAATGTTAATCTGAGTCTGCCACGTTAGGATCTGTCCCACTTGGGTTTGCAACTGTGAAACATTCAAATTCACGAGAGAGATCCAGTTATTTACCTGTGCCTGCCAAGAGTTAATCTGATTAGACCAAACCTCTATTTCTGTTTGGGCCTGCTGTTGCTGATTGAGGAGAGGTATTATGTAATAGTTGATTAAAGTCGCGTTAACACCGTTAGTATTACTTGTGCTGGTAGTCATGCCTACGAATGCGTAGCTGGTAAGTCCGCTGAAAACTAACAACAAGAATATAACCGCGTACCATCTCTGGATCCAAGTCTTCTTCCTCCTCTTCTTTGGTTTGGGTTTTACACCGCCAACGTTAGACACACTCAAAATCTCCTTATTGTTCTGTACTCAACTAGGCTTCCGCGTTGATATAGCCAGTAAATGAGCGCAATCATCGCAGCAACTATTATTACGACTACAATTATCCAGGGCAGGTTAGCATTCCAGTAGAACCCTCCGCCAAAAGCGTAAGGATTGCTGTTCACGTAATTTTTGAAAATGTTGGTTGCGCTGCTGTACGCCCACCAACCCGCGAAAATAATCACTAGCACGAAAACAAGTACAATAAAAACTATTATCGGTTGCTCATCGTCGGTAGAGGAACGGAACATTGAATCTAACCTCCTCGTCTTCTTCTGCCCCTAATCCGATCAGAATGAATGTGGTCAAAAACGTCGCTGCGATTGAGCGTGCAAATATGAAAACGATTCCCAGCTGCCAGGTGAATTCGATGCTAAGCCCATTCCACAGAGGGAGCCATAAAACGGTTATTCCGCAAACAATGTTTTGCCAATAGTTTAGTACCAAAAATGCGTATACAGCGTCCCAAGTTCCGGAGCCGAGTATTATAAAATTGATAGCCATCAAAGCCCAGATCCAGGTTGGAATGGTTGCGATGTTTTTTACTTGAAGTCCGAAGTATATTCCAGCAAAAATCATCGCGATAACAAGCGACGGCCCAGCAACGAGCCAAAAGAACACATTCCAAACCGAAGCGCTGAGACTTGCACCCCACCAGGTCTGTATCGGGAAACTGTATTGATTCCATCCAAGTACCCAAGCCAATATGGAAAATAGCGTGTTTCCGTTACTAAAATCGTTAACACCGTACACTGCAAGAGCAAAAATAAAAAGTACGAGTATGATAGAGTAAGCTTTCTGTTTCCCGTTCACTCATATCACACTCCAAACAGAATTAAGGAAGCCGCTAGACTCACTATCATCCCGCTGCCGAAAGACATAATCAGTATCTGCCGGAAGTTGAAGCCAATCACTAGAACAATTACACCGATTAATCCACACAAGATTATCTCAGGCACTTTGGAAACAAATCCCCCGACAAGGATCCATGCAACCCAACCCCAGTATCCTAGACCCAGAAATAGTTGCCGCGTCAAATTTGTGAGATATAATTCCCGTATCAGAATATAAGGTATCAGCATCCCTGCAACGAAAAGCAGAACAACAGTTATCCAAGTATAGATTTGGATGTTTTTCTCATCGGTTAACTTGTACCGCTCCATGTTACCACCATATTGTCTTTGTAGCTATTACGCCGCTTGTTGAAAGACTAAAGTAGAGGAAGACGCACTCCATAATGATTGTAACCAAAATTAACACGATGCCTAAAAGCATCATTTTGTCTCTCAATGTCATCTTTCCATAGTAGTTGCTGCCGAACCCTAGCGCTGCTAGCAGGAAGCATTTAAGGTGGAAGTATCCAGAAACCAAGTACGCTATCTGATTATATACCGCGTAGCCGTGCCACATGATCCAAAAGTAAGTTAATTGCCAGGAAACCAGCACCCAGACAGTTTGGATTTGAATTGTTGAAAGGGCCGTTAAAGCGTTTGAAGCGAAGAAATCCTTTATAACCCAAAAATATAGCACATTTATCTCTGGCAAAAAGGGCAATACTGGAATCACGATGATTGCAATGTACGCTAATACGTTTAAAATGCTTGACTCACTAGGTCTCTCTAAACTTCTCAAACGATACATCTCAAGTTCCTCTTATGGAACACCTTCAAGGCTCCCCTTCAATTTGCCAAAAAGCCATTTACACTTTCAATCCTCATTATCTTTCAATCCTCGTTACTGAGAATTTACTTATTTTGACAAATTTACATGGAAGCCCCTTACTCGGCATTCCATCTGAGTTTGAGATAGTAGTTTAATGCAGAGTATAAAAAACATCGTGAATTTTAAACCGAGTTAGATTAATGTTTTTTGAATGATTGTCCCATGTGGGACAATAAACCGGCGTTGTAGAGTCTCGATAATAATATTTTTAAATGCCTAAGTATATAGTACGTTTAAAAATAGGGAAAAATCACGCTGCCACGCGGGTCCTAGCGATACTTTTTTTTCTCTCCAGAATTAACTATACTTTTTTTACTCGGTAGCTTTAAATAACACGCCTTTTTTTAGTTTTTATACATTTTAGTAGAGGAGGTAAGACCGAAAATGGAGCTAACTAAAAAGGTAGTAGAATTCATGAAAAAGCCGGTTTTCGTGGAGTTAGGTACAGATATGAAAAAAGTCGCCGATTTAATGGCGAAAGAAAAAACAGATGTTCTAGTGGTGCGTGACAAAGGCAAAGTGGAGGGCGTAGTTACCGAAATGGACCTATTCTACATGTTCAAGAACTACGCTTTCCCAGAACTAAAAGGACAACCGAAAGATATCAAAGATATTAAACTTGAAAAAACTATGATGAAAACAATCTCCAAAGACTTCATGAGCGCGTGTCAGCTATACGGACCTCACCCCTGCCTTATGGTTGGCGAAGAAGACACCCTTGAAAACGCTATTCGAATAATGGTTGCCGGTGGAGAACATCACCTACTTGTGATAGGAAAAAAAGGAGAAGTATCGGGAACTGTATCCCCCATGGACGTAATAGGGGCTTTCCTCAAGTAAACAAGCACATTCTCCAATTTTTTTGATTTACAAAGAAAACATGCAAAAAGAAGCAATAAATATTTGTAAAAAAAAGAAAGGTAGGGTTGAACTCGCTCCTTCGGGCTTGAGTGAACATTCGTTAATGGTTAATCAGGGTTAACCGATTATTTCGAAGTATTTGATGTCGTGGATGTTGCCTTTTCTGTTTTCCTGCCAGACGATTCTCACTCGTTGGCCGACTCTGATCTTTTTTTCGTCTGTTTCATTTATATAATGCCAGATGGCGGTGTCTGCTCCATCCAGTCTGATAGCAGCGGTTGTAAACGGGAGAGGCTGAATTATTTGACCGGTGTTTGGATTAATGTAGGGGAATTTTACCACCGTGAAGGACCCGATGATACCCTCCTGTGAAAGCTCCACCCAATCTTCCATTTCTATATAGCATCTTCCGCAGACCTTTCGAGGTAGAGCGTATACCGTTCCACACTTGGGACACTTTATCCCGTAGTATTTCTTTTCCCTGAGACCGTCGAGAAATTTGGTCCAGTATTCACCCACGTGCCAGTTGTAGGGTTGCCACATCTTTCCCGATGAGAGGGTTAGATACTCTTTCTTCTCTTTCTTCTTTTCAGCCATAATGGTTACCTCCACCATTCATTTCTCTAGAATAACTATGTCTGTCCAGCTGCATCCTCCGAAACCAGTGGATAATGTTCGTTTAACTTCACCAGGAGCCTGACGTTTGCCCGCTTTTCCCATTATCTGCAGCGCCGCCTCGGCGACTCTAATCATGGCGGTTGCACCTATGGGATTAGTGCAGATTACGCCGCCTGAAAGATTTACAGGTAATTCGCCGTCCTTGTCGTATACTCCCTCACGGTTGAGCTTTATATTCTCGCCTGGTCCGCATATGCCTAGAGATTCCATCCACATTAATCCCGAGAAGGATGATGGTGTGTACAACTCCATGAGATCGAAGTCTTTGAGGGGATGTCTTATTTTGCATATTTTGTACGCTTCTTTGGAAGCCGCCTCTAGAGTTGGCATCGCAATAACATCCCGCGCCCCTAAAGTAAGGTCGCCGAAGTGAGTGTAGTCGTGCCGAGTTACACAGCACTTGACCCATGCGGGGGTGTCTGTTATTTGCTTAGCTTTCTTTTCTTCTGCGTAAATTATTGCACAGGCGCCGTCCGACCTGGGGCACATGTCCAGTAGTTTTATCGGATATGAGAGCATCGGTGATTTTAAGACATCCTCTGGAGTTATTTTTATTCGCACATGGGCGTAGGGATTATCTACTGCGTTATTGTGTTCTCTCGCCGATACTATGGCTGCGTCCTCCTCGGTAGCCCCGTAACGCTCCATATATCCTGTGGCCGCCGTGGCGAGGGGCCCTATGGCTCCTGAGAAAAAGTCTCTTTCAATTATGGGATTAGCGCAGGTGGCTATCGCGGCGGTGGTGTCTGACTCGGAGTTCTTCTCCCAGCCGATGGCTAGAACCACATCAAACATGCCTGAAGCCACATGGTAGTATCCACCGATGGCAACCGTGCTTCCTGTGGTTCCTCCAGTGGTCATTTTCATAACCGGCTTCATGAAGCCTCCGGAACCGTCAATACTCCATGTGTCAACATAGTTTATGCCTTCAAAGTGGTCCATGTTTCCTATGACCACTGCGTCAATCTCTTCTCGAGTGAGCCCGGCGTCGTCTAAGGCTCTCGTCACCGCCTCATTTATCATTTCCTGCCCATTCACGTCGGGTCTGTGAGACCTGTGATGAGTTTGACCTATTCCTACAATACCTACTCTTCTCATACTTATTCACCTCATGTACCTAGTATGTACACACAGTGCGATTGCCCGCAGGGCCCGTTTATTCCGTGTGCCAATGCGACCTGAGCGTCGGGCACCTGTCTCATGTCTGCTTCTCCTCTGAGCTGAAGTACGCACTCGATTATTCTGACCAAACCTGCCACTAGCACGGGGTGGGCTGAAAGCACTCCTCCGGAGGGGTTCACGGGTAGCTGGCCACCCATCTCGGTTATTCCGCTGTCTACGAGTTTTCCGCCTTCACCCTTTTTGCAGAAGCCCAGTCCTTCCATCCACATGAGTTCCATGTAGGAGAAGGCGTCGTAAACCTCTGCAACATTGATTTCCTTCAGGGGGTTCGTTATGTCGGCCATTTTGTAGGCTCTCTCAGCCGCGTTTCTCAGGGCTGCGGTTTCGGCTAGGTCCCTATCTCCAAGATGGTAAGCGTCGCAGCAGTATCCTATTCCGTTTATCCAGATGGGATTGTCAGTGATCTGCTTGGCTTTATCCTCTCTTGCCAGTATTATTGCGGCTGCTCCGTCTGTGACTGGTGAGCAGTCCAGAACCTTTAGGGGGTCAGCCAGCATCTTTGATTTGAGCACATCTTCCACAGTTATGCTTAGGGGCAGGTGTGCGTAGGGGTTGTTAAAGGCGTTTTTGTGGTTTTTAACGGAGACCTTTGCAAACTGCTCTTCTGTGGCTCCGTACTTGGTCATGTATCTCCTAGCCTGGAGGGCTGAGGAGGATATGGCGTCTAGTCCGAGTATCCTTTCGTAGATGGGGTCAAAGGCGCAGTTGAAAACCGCTCGGGGGTTGCACTCCGAAATCTTTGCGTGAGCGCATACTACGGTGGTGTCGAATTCTGCCAGTGTGCGCATAACACCCATTACGGTGCCGAAGGTTCCGTCACCCTCGACCGTTGTCACATCGCGACCCACAGAACCGGAAGCGTCCATGACTGCCATACTGGAAATGGTTCGGCCGTCCCAGAAATCGTTGGAAATGGTTACCACGTTTTTGATGTCATCCCTCTCCATTTTCGCATCTTCCAAAGCCTTGGAGACCACTTCGTATATCATGTCGGCGAAAAGCTGTTTGGGCTTCTTAGCCTCGTGTTTTGTTTGAGCTACTCCAACTATTCCAACCTTCATCCTTTTTCACCCCATTGGTTTGAAATATTTTATGTCTAGATAGTTTCCCTCGGGATTCTCGTTAAACACCGCTTTAACCCTCATACCAACCTTTATCTTGTCGAGAGCTACCTCTCCGAGAAGGTGTACCATAGCGGTATCGGCTCCGTCAAGCTTTATTATGCCGTATGCGTATGGCGGCTCTCTTGGCTGGATGAGCGGTTCACTGTATCGGACAATGGTATACGTAAGCAGGGTTCCGGTGTCGCCCAGTTCTACCCATTCGCGGCATTGTTTGAAACACGCTGGGCAGCTCTTCCTAGGGGGCATATAGACCTTACCGCACTCTGGACATTTGGTTCCCCAGATCTTCTTGTTGTCTTTGAGTTCGGTGTAAAAAAATGTTGCATATTCACCAGCGTGCCAGGTATAGGGAACTTTAAGCCCGCTTCGATGTACGTATATTCCCTCATCTTTTTCTGGTACCTTACTCATAATAGAAACCTCTTTTTTCTATTCTCAACTCAAATTCGACTCCCATTTCACCCCCAATCCAATAGTATGATGGGTTCACCCCTCAGTCTTCCTCAGTTTCATTAAGATTATTGGTGAATTCTTTTTACAATGGTTGAAGTACGGATAGATAATGGTGCTGCTCTTATCCACGTGTTTCGCTCTTTAGACTGAGAAATGAATATTGATTAATCCTCCACTTCTGAGGGTGTTTTTAAGCCTCAAAACTTTTCGGGATAATGGTGCGTTGGGAGGATGCTTTACTGATTCGGTTACGAGGGCGAAGTGGGAATAAGTATAATAAAAGCTCATTCTTTAAATATTAAAATTTTTCTCAAAAATTAAGTTATTCTTTCAAAAAATCTTGGAACAAAATTCATCACTCAACTAGAATTGGAATTATAATTCGAGTAACTCATAATAGTTCGAAGTTGTTGTAGTTGCACTTGTTGATTCTACGCTATTAAGTGGTTGAAAAATTCTCCAAAAAACTTTCATCTCTGTATTAAATAAAAAATTTAATCCATACAATGAACCTGCTGTGACACAAGAACCATTAGGTTACGAGAAATGAAGATTTTTTTGGAGTGCGAGACTTTTGTAAATCCATTTGATAAGTCCTCTATTTAGCAAATGGAGGCAGTAATCTGCTTTCTGTCTTTTGGGGTATAGATTGTAAAATCCAGTGCAAATTTGTTGAAATTTGTATAATTTTCACTCCGATTTTTTAATTAGCAAAAATACTTTAACATATAATTTATATAATACGTGTAATATATTTTGATTTGTGGGAGGCTAGTTTCCCCATAAGTGTCACGACGGCACTATAAACTAGCAAAGGAGGAGAGTTGGAGTGTTGGCAAAGATTAAGTTGCTTGCCTTGCTAATTGCAGCAGTATTTCTGGGTGCCTTTGTTATCGGTGCTTCACCCGTTATTGCCTCTCCGTGGTCGTGTTCTAATGCTTCAACGTACTTGATGTTACCCCTCATTAGCCCATCTGGGACTTTAAAGAATTCTGGAGTAGATGACAAGTGTGTTGGTGGAGGTAACTGGAAAATAATTAGAACCTATGATAAGGCTTGTTTGAAGCAGGACATGGTAACGGGGGAGCTTCTTTTACATGTTCGGGGCACTCCTTACGAGATGGGTTACCAGCATGGTATGCTTCTAAGCAAGGAAATTACTAATCTGTGTAGTGGTTTTCTTACGCCTGTCTGTATGGAGGTTGGTGGGGGCTACGATATGGAGCACTTCCAGATAGGTTACGGTATTATGCGTGACATAGCATATACTGCTCTGGTTCCGTTTATTCAGGCTTATACTCCTCAGTACTGGGCTGAAATGAAGGGAATGGCTGACGCTCTCAAAGTCGCCAGTACACCGGTCACTTTTGATGACTTGCTCCTACTCAACACGTTTCTGGATATCACCTACTACTTGGAGAGTATTTCTTCGGATCATTCCTGTAGCTACTTTGCGGCCTGGAGCAACGCAACATGTGATGGAAAACTGATTCAGGGAGGCAACACAGATTTTGAGAGTTACAACATAGCGCCAAACGCTACTATATTTATTGTTCAGGAGCCTGAGCCTGACCCCACGATTCCAGGATACACTCCCGGCTACCCGTTCCTGTCCGTTGGTTGGATTGGAGTAGTAGGAACTCTGTCGGGAATGAATATCGAGGGTATTTCGGTTGGCGACACGACTTCCTGGACTTCGGAGATGAGTATTGCTGGTGTTCCCTACTTCTTCCTAGTCAGAAGCGTCATTCAGTACGCGGACAATATAGATGCGGCGCTGTGGATATTTGAGAACACACCAAAAACAGCGGGATTCACACATGTTGTGAGTGACGCCAAGGTTCCAGAGGCTAAAGTCATCGAAATCTCGGCGGATAGAGTTGCCGTACGCTCGATTAACCCTTGTCAACCAACACCGCCACAGACCATCCACACCTCAAACCACTATGAGTGTGAAGATATGATCCCGGGACAAGCTGCGGCTTATGGCATTCCTTGGACTCCGGGAACGCCAGTGTGTGTCTGGTTGGACTATGTGCGACAGGTTGACCGCCGCTTCGACGGGTACAACCAGTTACTCAACAAGTACTATGGTAAGCTTACAGTTTTCAATGCGATTAGTATCCTTAGGGACCGTTACGACCTATTCCAGAATAGGTGTCTTAACTACTCGGAATACGGAAACACCATCAACGCTTTAAGCCCCAGGGAACAGGTAACGGGTCCCATTGAGCAGTATTATGGAATTGTGCGTCCAATCATTAAACAAAGTTGCACCGTATACAGCTGGGTGTTCGTACCTGAGGATCTACAAGCTTGGATGGCTTCCGGTGAGTATCCTGCTCCCAAGGGTAAATACGCGTATTTAGACTTTGCTGCAGAGCTGGGAGTAAAGCCCTCTCACCCATGCACCAAACAGTACTATGCTGAATTCATAGGTGAGGGACCCTCACAGGTTAAGGTGGTTCACATTTTTGGAGGCCCCTATACTAGAGGTTTGCAACAGGGAATCCTATGCGCAGATGAAATCTACAACCTCGCACAAGTAGCGTACTTCGTAATACCACAGGACATCGCCCATCAACTTGCAGCGGTATGGGGTTACTTTGTTCCGCTGGAATTCAAACTAGAAATGGCTGGGATTGCTGCGGGATGTCAGGCCCGTGGATACAGCAACATAACATATGAGGACATCCTTGTGCTTAATTCATTTGTGGACATGGGTTACTGGCTGCAGGTCCATGGAGCAGAATTGGCCAGCTTGGAACAACAAAAACTTGGATGTACGGGGCTTTTAGCCACAGGTCCTGCCACCAAGAACGGTAATACAATCACCGGAACCACAATTGACTTTATGAAGGAGGCTACGCCGGGCATGACACTGGTTGATGTGACACCCACTATTGGCTATCATGTTGCTTACTACAGTGGGGCGGGTTGTTTAGGTCTCAACGGTATGAATGAAAAGGGCTTAGCGCAGGTGGAACAGAGTATAGGCGGACCGAATCAGCAGTTCGGGATGCCGGCTATGATTCAATCCAGGATGATCCTGCAGTACATGGATGACATTTATGACGCCAAAGCCTTTGCAGAGGCGTGCCTTAGTACCATCAATCCGCTTGTTGGCACAAATTATGAGTCGCATGTGCAATGCATCGAGGTCTCTGACAGTTTGGGAAACATTATGGTAATGGAGCTAGATCCAGCACATATGTGTACAGTGATCAACCCCACTAATGGTTTCGATAATCAGCCTCCTGGTTGGACGTATATTGGTCAGGGTCCTGGCTGGTTATCAAGACAAGGGATCTTCTGTTGCCCCGAAATGAAACAGTACCAATTTAATCCCAGCGGCTGGAGCGACTCAAAAATGTACTGCATGTCGGAACAAGTGAATGCCAGCTGGGGTAAAATAGACATCGGGAAGGTGCTACAGTTCACCAGGAATGACACAATCTATGACGAGGACCAAGTGGGAAGCATATTCATGATTCCTTCTGAGGGAGCCATCTTCGTTCTGAGGGGCCCAGCGAAGTACGGAGAATACGCCCTCTACCAGATTCCCGTGGCTGAAGCGAAAATCGCTGAAGGCTTCGGGTGGATTCGGATTAACAATGAATGGCATGCGGGTGATGCTGAGCTATATCGAATGGGTAACACCTTTACGCTGGTAATTTGTGGCTATTGTACTTCGTGGGAAATAGAGAGTGTTACCCACAGTAAGTATATGGATATTTTCAAGTGTTCACACAACGGTGACGCACTTTTGATAAAAGTAATATCAGCTCTGGAGCCAGCGAAGGTCATAGCGCAAGGCAAGAATATCCTATTCGTAGGTAACATGTGCACCTGAAAAATAATCCAACAAAGAGAACCTTCTCTTCTTTTTTATTTTTTTAAATCATCAAATTCAAGTCTAAGAGTATATTAAGTCCTTTGTAATTGGTGGGAAAGCTGAAAAAATTAACGCTATCACTTCGGCAGTTTATTATCTTAGAATTTAGATGTCTAAACTTGCCGGATTACTGCGGCTGCCTGAACCATTCTAACGAAACTTATTGATTGCCGCAAAATATGGACACAAAAAAGGTTATAAAGCAAAAACGCTTTCCGTGAACAAAAATGGGAATAGTTTAAAATATGCGACCCACGCGTATAATTTTTAAAAAGATAAAATAAGGGATGACAAGATTATTTAGGTAGTTATGTTATTTTAATGGGTTAGAGGAAGTGGTGCTGTGTTTGATGAAGATGCTGTAAAGGAAATTGAGGAACGTAAGAAGATATGGGAAAAGCGGGTTGAAAAGTGTAAGGAGCGAGACGCCGAGTTTACAACATTCTCGGGAATTCCAGTGAAGAAGCTGTACACTCCCGCGGATATAAAGAACCATGATTATTTAAGGGACGTAGGATTCCCCGGCGAGCCGCCCTACGCGAGAGGCGTTTATCTAAACATGTATCGCGGCCGCATTTGGACAATGCGACTGTTCTCGGGATACGGCACTCCTGAGGAAACAAATGAAAGGTGGAAATTATTGTACGAGGCAGGAGAGACCGGGTTTAGTGCTGCTGTTGACTGTTTAACCTTCAACGGATTGGATCCAGATGATTCAAGAGCTATAGCAGAGGTGGGAACATCTGGTGTGCCGCTTTACTGTATTGATAGCATGTACGCGCTCACAGAGGGGTTACCCATAGATAAGATAAGTGTGGCTTTGGTCGTTGAACCATTCGCATCTGCTCCTGTGTGTGCTATGTATTTTAACATGGCGAAGAATAAAGGCATAGATCTTAATAGCCTTATAGGAACCTGTCAGAACGACATCTGCACGATGAGTATCGGTTTTGTACCCTATGAAAATGTTGCGCCGCACCATCTGCTCAGATTGGCCTGTGATTTAATCGAATACACTGCGGCCCAGAAAAACGTTCCCAAATGGCACCCCATAAACTTCACCACCTATAATTACCGGGAGGGCGGCATTGACGCCATTCAGGAACTGGGCATCGGTTTCGCGAACGCTATGGCACACATCGACGATGTAATTAGTAGAGGCTGGAATATTGACGAGTTCGTGGGTCGACTCGCGTTCCATCTTGCAGCACACAAAGACTTTTTTGAAGAAGTCGCCAAGTATCGGGCGGCAAGAAGAATCTGGTACAAACTTATGAGAGACAAATACGAGGCGAAAGACCGTAACTCGTACCAGTTTAGATTCCACATTCAAACCGCTGGAAGTTCATTAACCGCCCAACAGCCCACAGTCAACATAATAAGAACCGCAATTCAAGCTCTAGAAGCCGCGCTGGGTGGCTGCCAGTCCATGCACACAAACTCTTACGATGAGGCACTATGTCTTCCAAGTGAGGAAGCGGTGCTGCTTGCTCTGAGAACCCAGCAGATAATAGCAGAAGAAACCAGAGTCACCAACACCGTCGACCCCCTCGCAGGCTCGTACTACGTGGAATGGTTGACTGATGAGATAGAGGAAAGGGTTTGGAAATATCTCGAAAAGATAGAGTCTCATGGAGGCATAGTGGGTGGACTGGAGAGCGGATGGCTGTTTACAGAGATGAGAAACGCCTTCCACAAGCGTCAGAGCGACGTTGAAGAAGGAAAGGAGAAAGTAATAGGAGTAAACATCTACACTAGAGAAAAAGAAACATGCAAACAAGTGTTCAGGACAAACCCAAGAGCCGCCGAGATAGAAATAGAACGAATTAAGAAATTGAAGGCGAGAAGAGATAATAAAAAAGTGGAAGAACTTCTAGACCACCTGCGCAGGGTTTGCGAAAAAGAGGAGAACGTGCTACCAGCCGTAATGGAAGCCACCAAAGAGGGAGCGACCCTAGGAGAGATCTGTAACGTATACCGTGAGATATGGGGTATATGGAACCCACCAATGATGACCTAAGAGGTACCTGTCTTGCCAAAGAATAAAATAAAGTTTTTAATGTCCAAACCCGGCGTGGATGGACACTGGAGGGGGGCGGTAACCGTATCTCTGGGATTAAGAGACGCGGGAATGGAGGTTGTGTTCGGCGGCTTTCAGACCATAGACCAGATAGTAAAGACCGCTATAGAAGAAGATGTTGATATTATAGGAATGAGCATACACTCAGGAGCACACATGGCTTACACAAAAAGGCTAGTGTCATTACTGGATGAGAAAGGAGTAAAGGACAAATTCATGATCCTAGTCGGCGGAGCAATTCCAGAAGTGGACTTCGACGAGCTGAAAAAAATCGGCGCAGCAAACGTGTACGGACCAGGCTCCCTAATCAAAGACATAGTTGCCTTCATTCACGAGCATCTAGATCAAGAATAAACCACCACTCAATTCTCCTACAAAATAATAAACCGGGTACACTCATTTCCTTCCAAGTATCCTCATTTTTTCTATTAATTATAAAGAATTCTTTACAGTAGACCCAGTATTTTTACTTCAGATTTCATTCAAGTTAGGCATCCTTAAGAGCTTTCTTGTAAGAAGCCCTATCGAGAAGAATACAAGTACCAATTTATTATTCCTCTTTCACTTTTGAGATTCAAACATGTATCATAGATTGGCTTACATACGAATGAGCCATAATCTTTTCCTCTTGAAAATTAATCGGTTCCTCCTTATCTATACTCGCAAGAAACTCCCGAGCGAAAGAAGACGCAGAGACGAATTGTTGTGTTTAAATAAGATTTTCAAGTATTTAGGTTTGGGTCTGAGACCATGAAAGTTGAGAAAACAGTACGAGCCGAAATATTACATCTTAGTGGGATCAATAAAAGACTTCTTGAACGAGAAAATGAGAACTTTCAGAGCTCACTACACGGCGAAAATGCAGAGCTCCACTCAGCCAACGAGCGGCAGACCAAACGCGACTGGGTATTCTCTGATGGGCTTGATTCTCTGGTAGTATCAATAAGAAAAGGCTTCCTTAACGCGAAGCGTCAGAACACGAAAATAGCCGACTACTGGGCAAGGATTCCAGTTAGGAGCAGGAAGAGCGGCGTATGGATAGCCAAACCACACAGCCAGATACAGTCGGACACAGAGGTCTGCGAATCCAAGCTCCTCAAGAGGAACGGAGACTTCTACACACATAATTATTTTTTGGAGACTGTAGCTATCAAAGAAAGATTGGTGGGTAAGACTGCCTTGGTGACTGGGGCGGCTTCGGGAATTGGACGTGAGATTACTCGTCGCTTCGCATCTGAGGGAGCGCAGGTTTCTGTGGTCGACCTTAACCTTGAAAATGCTAAAAGGGTAGCAAAGGAAATTAAAGACTTTGGGGGAAGCGCAATAGCGATTCAGTGCGACGTAAGAGATGAAGAGCAAGTGAATAGAGCGGTCACGGATACAGAAAAAAAATTTGGAAGTGTAGATATACTTGTGAATGACGCGGGAATAATGGACATGGCCGACATATCAAACATAACGTTAGAAAGATGGCGGAATATGTTCCAAGTCCATGTTGAAGGAACATTTTTGTTCTGTAAGGCAGTCCTCAAAAACATGAAGGAGGGTGGAAGAATCATCAATATTTCTTCGATAGATGGAATTGCTGGAGGACCATTTGTAACTCACTACAGTGCGGCGAAAGCAGCAATAATAGGGTTAACTAAGTCTTTGACAGCAGAGATAGCGTTAGCAGGAAGAAAAATCACTGTGAACGCGATAGCACCTGGAATAATGGAAACACCCATGTCAAAACCAGTTATTCAGTCGTATCCAGACCTCTTAGAAAGTATTCCTTTGCACAGGTGGGGTAAACCAGAGGATATAGCTGCTGCCGCAAGCTTTCTAGCGTCGCCGGATGCAAGCTACATAACAGGACAAGTAATTGTAGTAGATGGAGGTTTCAGTCAGATATTGCATTAAGGTACACCGGTTGATAAAATATTGGAAACGATGGGAATCCAAAAGCATATCATCCATAAAAAGCTTAAAGACATAGAAAGTCAATCGTTAACCCATACTTTTTTACCTACGTTTGGCTTTACCTTGTTTTTTTTAATAAAAAATTGATTTTAGGATTTTTCCTTGCTTCTTAAAAATCGTCGTGGATGTAAGACTCACCTTCTTTCTCTGATCTTTAAGATATTGCTTATAAAATTAGGGTCAGCATAATTTTCTTTTTGTTTATATTTACCACGAAAAATTTCGCTTCATCTCAAGGCCTGAAGCGTATGTACGTTTTAGATGCTCTGTATAATTGGCTCCAGTCGGGGAAGAGCGTTTAATACATAAGCGAAAGCTTCCCACTTCCATTCCTTGTATCTTTTTTCAGCCTCTTCGATTACTTTTTCTATTACTTCGCGTGGTTTGTCTGGGGCTTTTCGGAAAAACAATTTGTGGAAAATGTTGCTGCTCCAAACGTCTATTGGGAAAGTGTTTTTTGATAGTATCACTCCTGCCGAGTACTTTCCGATTCCCGGTAGAGTGGTTAATTCTTTTATAGCCACTTCTGTGGGTTTCCCCCAGAGTTCTGGTATGTCTGGTATTTGGTTAACCTTGGAGAGCTCGTTTATAAATTTCGCTCTGTAGCCTAGTTTGCATTTTTCTTTGAGTTCTTTTTCAGTTACGCTTTTTAGTCTGCTTGGTGAGGGCCAGTGTTTAAGGTTTTTTTCATCAAAGTTTAGGTTCTCTCCATAGTTATCGATTATGCAGTCTAGCATTTCGTTACTTCTCCTTATAGGAGCCATCTGAAGACATATAGCTAGGAGGGCTTTCTCAAAAACAGAGCTTGCGAAGTACGGCTTCATTCCGTAGAGGTCCTGGATTACGTGTTTTAATACCCTGTCCTTTTTTGCGATTCCGTAAAATTCGTTCAAATCTACATCGGCGCCTAGTCCGATTTTGAGAGTGTTTAATGCTTCGTTTGCCTGCTCCTCTGGGACTTCTTCATACGAGTAGATTATGGCTTCTATTCCTCTTTTTCGTTGGGTGAGTTTTACTCCCAAAAGTTTTCCGCTTTTCAGTCTTAGTGTGCTCCAAAATTTGTTCTGCTCCATAACCTCGTACGGGGTTATCCAGTTCCATCCCGCTGGTTTCTTAATGGTGAGGCTAAAGCTGAAGGGTTCTTTAACTCTGATAACGAAGTTTTCTCTCTCGGTAACCTTTTTCAAAGTTCAGTCCTCAAAACAGATACTATGATTTTAGAATTTTCCTTTTTTATTAAAGGTCTTCGGATTTGTAATATATTGAATATTTTCCCTTGCAAGCTGATTCTCAGCTGACTTTTGCTGACGTAATGTAGGCTTTCGCCCCTTTGTCATTTAATCTTGACCCAAAACGTGTTTCTCGTATGTAATTGATCCTGAACATTGGCGAGAAAGTCTGGTTGATTTCATTCTTGCTAACTCTTCTAGGTCCCCAATCACTTCGTTCCTTATCTGAGAAGCACAGCATGAAGTAGTTTCCACCCTTGCGGAGCACCCGGTTGATCTGCCCAGCGAAGACCGTTCTCTTCTTGTCCGATAATGTGTGGAAAAACCCAGAATCTATGACGGTATCAAATTCCTTTTTCCTGGAATGCAAATCCAACTCTAGTGCGCTGCCAACCAGAAAGTCAACCTTGGTATTCTGTTCGATAGCTCTGGTTCTGGCGATTTGAATAGCCTTTGGGACTATGTCGATGCCGACTATCGTGAAGCCACTTTTTTCAAGAAGAATCGCGTTATTACCAGTTCCGCACCCTACATCCAACACCCGTCCCGGTTTTATTTCCCCACTGCGTACTAATCCCACAATTGCTGGCTGGGGACGCCCAATATCCCACGGAGGGGGAGAAGAAGGATACGCCCATTTCCAATAACTCACGTGTCTTACCAAGTCATTTTGATTTTATTAGATTTCATAAAGGCTTGAACCCTCCAAAACCTAAACTTCTAAAAGCTTAATAAATACTCACATAAATCTAATTTAAGAATTTTCAAAAAGTTCTCAAAAATCATTCTGACTTGGAAGCATTAACAAATTGAAAAAATAGAACTTTTTTGAATCAAATTTACGTAATCTAAATCCCCAAAAAGGCTATGCGGGGGAGTATAATAAATGAGAAGAGTGATTAGAATATTTTGTAGAGGGGATGATTCTTCGTCTGTATAGTGACCACGCGCATCCTGGAGTTCGTGTATGCTATGGTAGCGTCCACCATCGCTACTGCGGGAAACACAACATCCGAATTGTATATCGGTCCGTATAAGACCCAGTTTGCTCCGGCGTGTATCATTGCTGTTACCGCAGCTGCGGCGCAGACTTTTTTGGCGTTCTCTCCGAGTTCGGTTACCCTTTTCCACTCCAGAACCGCGTTCAATGGTCCTCCGCCGCTGGGCAATCCGAATTCCTTTTTTACCTGTTTAACCGCCTCTGCGGCTATGCCGATACTTGGAACGTCCAGTACCGCGGTGTCAACCAGAATGTTTTGGATTCCGGCATCCTCAGCGTATTGCAAGAGACCTTTTTTGTCTTCGTCTCCTTTTAGAAGGTCGATTCTTCCCTCGGGTTTTACATTTCGGGGATTGTAGCCGAGTAGAACAGTGGATTTCACACCGATGTTTTTGAGTTCCGCAATTTCCTGGTCGGAGACATGGAAGGTGATGGAATTATAGACTGC
This sequence comes from Candidatus Freyarchaeota archaeon, assembly GCA_030587365.1. Taxonomy (GTDB): domain Archaea; phylum Asgardarchaeota; class Jordiarchaeia; order Jordiarchaeales; family Jordiarchaeaceae; genus Jordiarchaeum. The sequence goes on from JAUQZE010000022.1 coordinate 34,653, forward strand.
TCGGCCTAGCAATCCTACCTCCGCGGCGTATTTTAACCCCGTCATCTTTACATCAGTTGCCGTGCTGTCTACAAAGAAGGACGCGTCAGTAACTCCCGCCACGAATTCAATGTACTTCACTATGGCGGTTCCGCTTGAGCCCACCACATCCACCATATGAGGATTCCCGGTCTTGTCTGACATTTCCTCCTGTCTCTTTATCAGCTCCTCCGCCTTATCCCTGTCGAAGACTCCTTCCATAGGGTCGCTAACTATTTTGTGCCTATCGTAAAATATTGACCCAATCAAAACCGTGGGCAACTCTCCGGGCTGGCCGCCAATTTTGACTTTGCCTATCTCGAAAATCTTCTGTTCGCGCTCAAAAGTAAGCATTATCTACCACCACCGAATAACTCAGAATAGAGATAGAGTAAACCCATAAACTAATTAATTTTTTGTTAGACTCTAAAAAAGATACCTAATTTCTAAAATTACCCTTTTAAGTATTAAATGAATAGCATTTGTCCTTTCTCATTTAATAGGAATTTAACTTTTATTGGGTTATAGTTAAGAGGGCTCTTCAAGACCTGAATGAATGTATCTAACCCATCACGCGTGTCCTCTGCGATAAACTTTATTAAAACATCCGACAACGGGTACATTTTTGCCCGGAATATTTCCGTATGTGCCTTTTCATTCAAGAGGTAGAATGCTAGGTCTCCGCACCATTTATGGTAGCGGAAAGCTCTTCTGCAGAACTTAACCAGTTCATTTTCAGGGACACCGATGCTCATCTCTGTGAGACTGTAGAAAGCCCAAAAAACGCGCTTATCCTCCGGGATACTATTTCTAACATTCGTCATTACTGACAAAAGTTTCTCCACATCAAAGGGGTTAGAAACAGGATAAATATTATTTCGTTGAGTATCAGTTTTAGCTTCCGGCAAGTTAAGACAGTCAATAATAGTAAGATTATGAGAAAGGCTCAGATAGTCGCTGGGAAGCCCAAGCCTCTGCCCCAAGATTTTTAAATATGTTAAGACTTGCTGGGCGGGAAGAGTATAATTGATTAAAATTATGTGGTTTTTTTCACCCAACTGGTTTTGGACGATAAACATAATATACATAAGTAGTTCAGCAAATGTGGCTCCAGGCTGATAGGTGGAAACTATTATCGAATTTGATAGTATTCCGCCTCCTAACAAAGAATCCAACGTAGGTATTCCGGTTCTAATAATTTTCGAGTATTCTTTATCATAGCCACTTTCTAAAGCTCTATTCTTTGAAAGGCTGTTGATTGGCAGTATTTGGGGTTTATTTTCCAGTTCATTGTTTCTGAATTGAGTCTCCATGTTTTCATTTACATCATAAAAGGCTTTCTTTGTTTGGATTTGGAACGGGTTCTTCAATACTTGAATACTGTTTTCAATTCCCCATGAGGTTTCTTTAGCGATAAGCTTGATATAAACATCCGATAACTGGAACAACTTGCCAAAAAATGTGCCCGTGTGAACCCCCTCATTCAGTATATATATTGATAGGTCCTCATGCTGTTTATGGTAGCGGAAAGCCCTTCTGCAGAACTTTACCAAGTCATCGTCAGGAACACCAATGCTCATATTTGTGATGTCGGGGAAGTACCAATATACTCGCTTACCGCGGGGTACATTATCTCTAACATTAGCCATCACGGATAGAAGATTGTCAATGTTAAAAGGATTGGAAACGTAATGGACATTATCTTCTTTTGAACCTTCTTCATCGTTAGATATATTGAAACAATCGATAACACTCAAGTGGCCGGTTGAAAGAATTTTCATGATTTCTTTAAGAGATTCGGGGTTATTTATCGCATATTTTACCCGATCTTTGTATTCTTTTAGGGATAAGTGAAAAGTGACTAGAATCAGGTAAAATTTGTCATCATAATTATTGTATAATATACGGTGGACAAGCTCCCAAAACTTAACCCCAGATTGTTGGGAGATGATAACAACCGAACCTAGGAAGCCCCCACCCAGAAGCGAATCCAAAAACGGTATCCCTGTTTTAGTGATTTTCAATTCTTCCACACTTTTCCCACCAATATCAAAAATTCGTTATATTTGTTATCAATATAACTAGATGATATAAGTTTTATATAACCTATTTGCTTTTTTTTAAAAATCTGATGTGCTCTTAGCTATTCTAGGTTATTTTCTAAAACCTGGCGGTACTGTGTGTAGTCCTCTTTGGAGAAGATAGGATTATGAGAAACTACCTACTAGAAGTTTAGAAAAATGTTGGTTTTTTAAATTACTTGTGTCAGTCCACAGCGAATTGCATTTGGGCTTTCTCATCCAGTATGTATTTGGTCTTTTTTGAGTTAAAGTTGAAAGAACTCTTTATGACTTGAATGCTGGTGTCTATGCCTTCATGTGTATCCTCCGCGAGGAACTTGATGAAAACATCCGACAGATGATAGAGTTTCGCACGGAATCTTTCGGAATGCGCCTGCTCGTTCAGGGTGTAAATTGCCATGTCTCCGCACCACTTGTGGTAGCGGAAAGCTCTTCTGCAGAACTTTAACACTTCATCCTCTGGAATGCCGATGCTCATGTCTGTTAGGTCAGTAAATATCCAAAAAACAGGTTTGCCCTCTGGAATACTGTTTCTAGCCTTTGTCATTATCGATAGAAGTTTATCCATGTCGAAAGGATTTGCCAGAGGGTATACATTATTAATTCTCTCATTATCAGTTTCATCTTGTTTTATGTTGAAGCAGTCAATAACACTCAAGTTACCGGTTGAAAAGCTTTTTGCGGGGAATTCATGGATTTCAGCCTTCTGCCTCAAAAGTTTGGAGCGAACATCATATTCCTCTGGTGAGAAATGATAGTTAACCTGTATTACGTGAGTTTTTTCATCAAACTTGTCCCGAAAAATGTAAAGAAAGGCTTCAAGAGTTCTGACACCGTACTGGTAAGAAGCAGCGATTATTGAATTCTGTAAAATCCCGCCACCTAACAAAGAATCTAATCTAGTTATTCTAGTTCTAAATAATTTAGAATTTTCCCAATCCGTCTTTCCACTTTCCATATGCCCTTTAGTGAAAAGACCATTATTGGTCGGCGTTTCTGCTTTACGGTCTGGTTTATTGGTTAGAAATTGGGCTTCTCCATTTCCCTTTATATCATAATAAACTTTCTTCGATTGGAAGGGGAAAACGCTCTTTATAACTTGAACACCATTAGCCAGTCCCCAAGAGGTTTCTTCAACGATAAACTTGAGGAAAACGTCTGATAACTGGTAAATCTTGGCAAAAAATGTGTCCGAATGAGCCTTCTCATCAAGGAAATAGAATGCTAGGTCCCCTTGCTGCTTATGGTAGCGGAAAGCTCTTCTACAGAACTTCACCAGCTCTTCCTCAGGAACACCGATACTCATTTCTGTTAAATTGTAAAAAATCCAGATTACGTGCTTGTCTTTGGGAACGCTCTCCCTGACTTGAGCCATCACTGATAGAAGATTATCCACGTTGAAAGGATTAGAAACGTAATGAATTGTGCCTTTTTTTGAATCCTCTTCATCATGAGATATATTGAAACAATCGATAACACTGAATCTTGCAGATGGAGAGGATTCCGTGATTTCTTTAAAAATTTGGTTGTCGTCCATCGAAATTTTCGCCCGATCTACGTATTCCTGTATGGAAAAGCGGAAAGTAACTAGGATAGAGTAAAATTTGTCATCATAATTATTGGTTACCATACGGAAGACAAGCTCCCGATAGTAGGAACCCGGTTGGTGGGAAACGATAATAATTGAATTTGATAAGAATCCTCTACCCAAAAGAGAATCCAAAACTGGCAGCCCAGTACCGCTAATTCTCAAATCGCTCATACCGTTTATCCCTACGAAAAAATAATTCTAAAAAAACAATCCGATGTAAGCGTTATATTTTTTTCTTATAACCTATAAAATTATACAAAACCTAGTATGCTTCAAACCGGCGTCAAATTTTAAAAGTTTGAAAATTTTGTCTAGTCACTCACGAACTGGATATGGCCATTCTCATCCAGTAGGTATTTGGTCTTTTTTGAGTTCCAGCTAAAAATTCCCTTCAAGATTTGTATGCTGGTATCTATTCCTTTAGGTGTGTTCTCTCCAATGAATCTGATGAAGACATCCGCTAACTGGTAGAGTTTTGCGCGGAATATTTCGGAATGAGCCTTTTCGTGCAGGGTATAAACTGCTAGGTCTCCGTACCGTTTATGGTAGCGGAACGCTCTTCCGCAGAACTTTAACACTTCGTCCTCAGGAACGCCGACACTCATATCTGTTAGGCTGTGGAACATCCAAAAAACCGATTTATCTTCGGGAATACCGTTTCTGACATTTGTCATTACTGATAAAAGTTTATCCACATCGAAAGGATTAGAGATAGAGTAATAGTTACTTTTTTGAGTATCGGTTTCACTTGATGCGCCGAAGCAATCAATAAAACTCATGTTGCCATACATAAGGCTTCTCGCTGGTCCTTTGTGGATCTCCGATATCTGCTTCCACGCTTCTAATCGGGTTTCAAATTCCGGTGGCGAGAAACTATAATTAATTAGGATTATGTGGTTTTTTTCACCAAACTGGTTTTGGAAAATTTGAATGAGGGGTTCTATAGTTCGGACGCCATACTGGTAAGAAATAACGATTATTGAATTCGACAGCATCCCGCCTCCTAGCAAAGACTCCAACTCAGGTATTCCGGTTCTAATTAATCTAGAATCTTCCCAACCAGCCTTCCCACTTTCTAAAGCACTTAAAATATTACTGGTTGGCTTTTTTGGTTTATTGGTTATGAATTGAATCGCTCTATCCTCATTTTCATCATAAAAGACCTTTTTTGATTGGAAGGGAAAAACACCCTTTATAACCTGAATACCGTTCTGAAGCCCCCACGAGGTTTCTTCAGAGATGAATTTGATGAAAACGTCTGATAACTGGTAAACCTTGGCAAAAAATGTGTCCGAATGAGCCTTCTCATTCAGCATATAGATTGCTAGGTCCCCCTTCTGCTTATGGTAGCGGAAGGCTCTCCTGCAGAACTTCACCAAGTCGTCCTCCGGAACACCGATGCTCATATCTGTTAGATTGTAAAAAAACCAGAGCGCCCGTTTGTCTTCGGGAACACGCTCCCTAACTTGAGCCATCACTGATAGAAGATTATTCACGTTAAAAGGATTAGAGACATAATAGATATTTCCTTTTTGTGAATTCTCTTCAGTATCTGATATGTTGAAACAATCGATGAAACTCGCGTTGCCAGATGAAATGATTTTCATAATCTTTTTAAATAATTCGGGTTTCTGCATAGTAATTTTCATCCAATTTATATCTTCTTGCACCGAAAAATGAAAGGTAACCATAATCACGTAAGTTTCGTCATCAATATTGTTGGTTATTATTTGATGGTAAAACTCGAAAAGTTTTAGACCGATCTGGTGAGCGATGACAATCAATGAATTTGATAAGTATCCGCCGCCCAACAGCGAATCCAAAACAGGCATCCCAGAACTACTAACTCTCAGGTCTTCCACAGTTATCCATCCATGATCTAAAGATTCAGAAGAACGCCTAATAATAAAATTCAATAAGCCCGTTATATTTTTTTTCTATAAAGTAAAGAATATAAATAAATTTAGTACATCTTAGCGCCACACAATCTGATTAGTTCTTTCTGAAGGCTAAAAACCCAGGAAAATTAGAATAAGAATACAAGTTGAAAAATTTCGAAACTTGGGATTAATCTAGTTTTATGAAAAAATCAACCTAAAATGAGAGAATTGAACGGAAATAAAAGTTTTTAATCGATTGACGGGAATTAGCGCAAAATTTAATAAAATAGACAAATTCGTTAAAACAAAATCCCTGCATGAAACTTTAGGAAAAGGTAGACACCAAGTTAATTGAAATTTTAAGTGGTATTGATATGATTAAGACACCAATTTGCGATCTGCTGGATATAGAATATCCGATAATCCAAGCGGCTATGGGACCCTTTGACACTAAGGAACTTGCAGCGGCGGTGGCAACCGCTGGAGGCTTCGGAATAGTAAGTCATCCCGCCCCCTCTCCGGAGTATGGTATTCTCGCAATTATTGGAGATGAGGAGATCAAACAGAAAGCCTTTAACGATGTTAAAATGAGAATGATGGGCGCAGTTAGGGAAGTGGGTAGAAAGGCTAAGGGCAGCTTCGGAGTAAACTTCAGAGTGGCTCCCGAACAGCCCGACGTGCCGATGCTTCTTGACGCACTAATCGAGGAGCGGGAGAAGGACCCGAATCTAGAGAAAAAGTTAAAGATGGTTATCTGCTCTGCTGGTGATCCTAATCAACCTCATCTCAAAAAAATACAGGAAGCGGGAATGCTCCGGTTCCAGACCGTTCCCAGCGTGTATCACGCGAAGAAGGCGGAGAAGTCGGGAGTCGACGGGCTCATCGTAACGGGTTATGAGGCAGGAGGACACGTAGCCTATGAACCAGTTCACACATTTGTACTCGTCCCCGAAGTGGTGCAACAAGTGAATGTCCCCGTGGTTGGTGGCGGCGGTGTTTGCGACGGAAAAGGTCTTGTTTCCATGCTAGCCTTTGGAGCTCAGGGAATCTACATGGGTACAAGGTTCATTGTAACCAAGGAGTGTGAATTTAACGACAAAGTTAAAGAAGCCATCATCAATTCCTCCGTCAAGTATCCGAAAGAGGCAACCAGCATAGTAACTCAGGGTGTATACGGTCCTTTAAGACACTTAAAAAACAAATACTCTCTCAGATTATATGAACTAACACAGATGTTGAAAAATGAAGAAATAACCATGGAAGACGTCTGGGCATTCGAGTCCGATGGCACCTACAGGGCTAAGGGGCCGGAAGGAAACATTGAAGACGGAGCCATATGGGCGGGTCAGGTTTCGCTAAGAATACACAAACTTCTAACCTGCAAAGAGGTCATTGAGAGCATAATGAGCGAAGCAGAGAAAATCATGAAGGACTTGAAAAAATACGCTTAAAACAATCCCTCTCTTTTTCTGTCTTAAATAACTAGACTGAAATCTTTTTTTACTTATATCTACCCAGTTATGTCCACAGTTATGAATATAAAATGAAATCTGCAACACCGGAAAATGATTGAGGAACCATGAATGATAAAAGTGAAATTTCTGACCATGCTCCGCGATATAGTTGGAGAGGGAAACATAGAAACTGAAAAAAGGGAAAACATCCAGTTGCTAATAGAGTATCTCTGCCAGAAGTACGGGGAAAGATTTAGACAAGCAGTACTAGACGAGAAGGGATCTCTTAAAAAGTATGTTAGAATAATGCTAAACGGAAAAGAGGTAAACAGTCCAGAGAAGGAAATAGAGAACGGAGATACGGTTCTTATATTTGTACCAATAGCAGGGGGTTAAATAGTTGAAGGAGCTCAAAATAGGTTACCTGCCCACGATGTACCACACTTCCTACGTTCTAAAAAGTGGAGGGTGGTTGGAGAAGCAACTCAAACTAAAGGTTGATTGGAAACTGTATCCTACGGGACCAGCGATGACCAGAGCGTTTGGCGAGAAGGACATTGACATTGGTTACATCGGTCTGCCTCCAGCAATGATAGCCATAGACCGAAGCCTCCCCATTATCTGCGTAGCAGGAGGGCATGTCGAAGGCACGGTTATGCTAGCCACCAAGGATTATAAGTCGCTTAATGAACTGGGAGATGTTCGGAAGGTCTTAGAGCAGTTCTCGGGTAAGAAAATAGGTGCACCAACGAGAGGGTCAATCCATGACGTTATCATTCGTGACCTACTTGAGAAACTGGGTTTAACGGGTGTAACAGTGGAGAATTATGAATGGGCGGAGTTCCTTCCAGAAGCCCTTGAAAACGATGAAATACACGCTGCCGTTGGAACGCCTGCTCTGTTTGCCGCCGCTTCTCAGCGACTAGATGTGAAACTGGTACTGCCTCCAGATAGGCTCTGGCCCAACAACCCCAGCTACGGCATACTCGTAAGAAAGGAGTTGGAGGATGAAGCACAGGTAATCATGGAATTTCTCAAAGTGCATAAAAAGGCCTGCTCTCTAATCAGAGAAAAACCCACCCAAGCAGCGAAACTGGTTTCAAAGGAGATAAAGGGAGTAAGTGTAGATTTCGTGGAGAAGATGTACGCCGTTTCCCCAAAATACTGTGCAGCACTCTCCCACGAGTACATAGAATCAACCATGGCCTTCGTACCCGTCCTCAAAAAGCTGGGGTACCTCAAAAAAGTGCTGGAAGAAAAAGACGTCTTCAAACCGGATTACATCAAAAAGGTTCACCCAGAGCCCCCACACTACTGATAAGAGGATAATGGATTAATTGTGCTTACTTTTCAACGTATTTTACTTTCAGTTTTTGCATCGTTTTTCGGAAATCTTCCAAGTCTTCGAATCTCAGATCCCACTTAGTTTTCTTTTTCTTAGTCGCAATTTTTAGAAAGTAGCCGAATGTCTCCTCCTTGAAAGGTGAGGTGTTTACCTCTATTTCGGACAACTCCTCGTAATCAACCTGATAGCTTTTTTCTCGCGTTTTAATTATTTCATCGAGTTCTTCGCTGTTAAATATATTTTTAGTCATGATAAGATGGGATGATTGTTTTTTTATAAAGGCCCTAGCTTCTGATAGGAGAATAATTCTCCTATCTGTAATTATAAGAAGATACAGATTCGTGGGATATAACTTTCGGGGCAGAATGAAGAATCTGGAAACTATTTTTTCTCTATTTTCTCCTACCGCCATTAAATCTCCAGCTCAGGGATTTATTTGTTAATTAAAAACATATAATTAAAATGAGTAAAAAATATTTGCGCAATAGAAAAGAAGGTTGTTATGTAGAATCTTCCTTTTCCTTGCGCCATTGGGGATATCGGCAGTGGAAGTCTAATTGTTTTCGCCAAGCTTAGTTCCTAATAGGTAGCTTTCCCAATCTAATAGCGTTACAGTCCACTTCCAGCTGCCGGCAACTGTGTTGGGATAGTCGCTGAACTTACCTCTGTAAGCGGAAGCGCTTTTTTTGCATCTTTTCCAATAGCTCGTCGAGACGATCATATGAATCGTTTATGCCTTCTTCCATACCAGACTGCAGCATCCCATCGCGATCCGTAACTGATTGGAAAATATCTTGAGCTGTTAGCTTGGTCTTACCACCAGATATCTCTTCGAACTTTGTCGTTTCGAGAAGGACATGTCCTTTTTCTGGTAAACCTTCAAATTCGAATGTTGCAATAATTCTCGAAGGTTTGAGAACTTCATGGTACACTCCGTGAAATGCAAACTCATTGCCGGCTTGGTCTTTTTGAATAAATCGATAGCTTCCACCATTTCGGGGTTCAAATATCTTAAAAGTCGTTGTCAGTCGACGTGGACCAAGCCACTTTGTATAAAGCTTTGTATCTGTGAATGCTTTAAAAACGAGCTCTCGGGGTGCATCAAACTCTCTTGTAATTACGATCTCCTGTTTTCCAGATTCTGCTGTAATTCTTGTCTTAATACTTTTCGTCGTACTTTCCATAATCACACCTCCACCACTATATTGCAGCAATTCGCAAGGAGTACTAATAAATAAATTTAACCCACCCAAAAATAACGACCCACAACCATATTTAAACCAAAAAATGAAAAAATCAAAAAACACATACGCACACTCTATCACGGTTAAGGGTTAAGGTGGGTAGGAGGGTAAGTGGTCACTATTTTAATTGTATACCAGCCAGTTTTATTATTTCGAGAATAATGTTGGCTGTAAATGCGCCCATGATCCAAATCTCCCCGAATACTTTCTAGATAAGTTTATTAAAAAAATCTATTATCTAGATAAATTCTTAATGGAGTAAGAGTCATAAGTATTGAATTTAAGAATAAAGAAGGAGGGTAAAAATTGGACGATAAACCAAAGCTTTCAAAAAAGGTTGGAAAAAATGGCATGAGCTTCGCTATAGTCCTTGGAGGCGGCGGCCCGGTTGGGGTTGCATGGGAGGCCGGGTTAATTGCTGGTCTGGCCGAAGAAGATGAAACCATAATTACTAGAGCAGACCGAATTATAGGGACTTCCGCGGGTGCAATCATCGGCTCACAGCTTGCTCTCGGACGCACCCCAGCGGCACTGTTCCAAGGTCAAATCGCTAGGGCTGAAGCTTATATAAAACAGCACCCCATTCAGCCAGAAAACAGTCTTCCAGCTATTGAACAGTTTCAATGGTTCGAAGATTTAAGCAAAGCGTCATTGGAGGGCGATGTACCAAGAGAATTATTAGCGAAAGTCGGCAAGATGGCGCTTGAGGCTCATGCCATGCCGGAAGAACAACATATAGCTCATATAGCTAATTTTTCGTCTCTCGTTCGAGCGGGAGAAAGCTGGCCCGAGCGATTCGTTTGCATCTCTACCGACGCGCAGGACGGCACGCTCGCAGTTTGGGACAAACATTCCAATATAGATCTTCTTCACGCAATTGCGGCGAGTACTGCAGCTCCATTTTTAGTGACTCCTATCCAGATTAATGGTCATCGTTACATGGATGGCGGTGTTCGTTCAAGCACGAATGCCGACATTGCGAAAGGCTTTAACCTCGTTCTTATCATAGCTCCTTTAGGAGCCTTGATACCCGACTTGGTGAAAGTTCAGACACAACGAGAGATTACCGCTATTGAACAAGGCGGTGGAAAGGCGATGCTCATCACACCGGATACCTCTTCTATAAAAGAGATTGGTTTCAACCCCATGGATATGGCTCGAGGTGGAGCTGTGGCAAAAGCAGGTTTTAAACAGGCTAAAAAAGAAATTGGGCGTTTAAAAAAATTCGTCGTTAAAAATTAAGAGAGGAAAAAGTAATATCTGACAAGATGGAAGATATATTAAGTGAAGCAAACGGTCTACGCAACTGGATAATTCATAGATATAACAAGCTTGATGACGCGGAGGCTTATAGTGAGATACAGAAACTTATAGCTCCCGTAGAGGATTTCATAGGAGTTGTAAGAAAATGGATCTAGTTGAGAAACTTAAGAGGGATTTCGCAGTCCTAACCGAACGCCGTGATGTTCTGGCAGTACTTCTTTACGGCTCTCAAGCTTCGGGTGATTCCACCCCAAGGAGCGATGTGGACATATGCATAGTTGCCCCAGAGGCAGACCGAGACTCTCTTTTTAGAACTATTTTAAGATATTTTAGGGAACCGTTTGATGTCAAGATATTCGAATCTCTACCGATGTACCTGAAGATCCAAGTAATTAAAAATCACGTCGTAATCCATGCAAGAGATATCCTAGACCTGTACGAGTACTTCTATACCTACAGGAAGCTCTGGAAAGATCAAGAAAAGAGGAACACACTAACAGAGGAAGACATAGAAGCACTCCTCAAATGAAAGAAAAACTGGCAATAAGAACAGGGAGCAAAAACTAACACTAGTTAAGCAGCTTCTCCTTTTTACAAAAATAGATTTTTCCACTCAATAATAATATTTCCAGTTTGACTTATTGAGAGAAGAAAATGGTTGCTTGTATTGCTACTGGATTTTTTATTATGGTTTTCAACTGATAAAAGCAGTCAATACTACAATCGCCGGATACAAACAAGACGATGAGAATCTGGGTCGAACTGCACTCTTTTAATCCTATTTTTAACCCTCGTGGCTGCGTTAGGAGAGAGTATTTGCTTATTGAACTACTTGAATTCATGTCTGGAAGTTTATTAGATATGCGATTGGGAGTTATTGCTTTTTAATCTTCATTAAGCCAAAACTTTATAGGTTTACTAATCGTTAACCGAATTGAGCAGTAAAGGATTAGAAGGACGTTGACGAATAATATGAATTTTCAACCACAGTATATCATAGATGAAAAGGGCAAAAAGACTGCGGTAGTTATTCCAATGGAGGAGTATGAGGAACTTTTGGCAGATCTCCATGATCTCGCTATTATTGCTGAGCGTCGGGACGAGGCTACAGTAACTTTAGAGGAATTAAAAGAGAGATTAAAGAGAGATGGCATCCTATAAAATTCTGTGGAAACGATCCGCCGAACACGATTTACGGAATATTGATCGACAACAAATTTCGCGTATTATTAAAGCTGTTGAAAGCCTAAACACTCTAAAAAAATAAGCAAACAGGAAATTGGAAACCCTTGGAGCAAAGACCCCACATCCCAACATCTTCCTGTCTACTCTTTTTCCTATTCTATTAATTAGTGGAATACCCCCAACGAGACTATTCATCGAATTTTTTCATCTAGTCCAGTTGAGAAACCGAAAATAGGGTGAAAGCCCTTCACCAACCGAAAAGTAAAAAGTCTAAACAGCGCCGCAAATCACACATACAGACTGTATAACTCAACTTTTCTGGTAATAATTTCGATGCAAATAATAAATAAAAGGAGCCGAGAACAGGATCGTCGAACAATTGATCAAAAGTCCTCCAGCCCCATTTTAAGCTCTAACTCTACGGAAATAGTAAATCAAGACAGCAGCCACAACACCCACACCTATAACGCCCACAGCAACGTAGACTAGCGGACTGATGCCTCCCTGCGTTCCAGCAAACAACATGACTGGAAGCATCATCTGAAGCATTGTAGGTTGCCAGGAAGCCACGGTGAAGTTTTCCGTGTGCGATGTAGACATGTTGACTGTTCTGGGATTGTTTGAAAATGAGGCGGTCGTCCACAGAGTAGAATACTTCACAGTAACATTGTTGACGTTATAAGTAGTAACGTTATTCACTGCAAAGGTCATGTAGGGGACAGCGATCCACGGAGTGAAACCGGTCGAATAGGTTGTAGAGTTCGACCCACCGAATCCCGGCGTAGCGTACACCGTCGTTCCGTTGGTTACAACCCAAACCTCAGCGCCGGGGAGAGGATGCCCCCCAGAATCTGTGACGTTCACACGCAGATAGAACGCCTCCACACTACCAGTAAAATTATTATTAATACAATCAATAGTCCACTCGTATCCTTTAGATGTACAGTTTAAAGCAATATTGTCGAAGAGGTTATTATCAGTAGAAGAAGAAACTAAATAGAAGCCATACGTGTTGCTGTTGATGGCAGTATTACCAGAAAGATTATTATTGCTAGAGCTTGAGTATAGTTCGAAGCCATAAAGGTTGTTGTTTGCAGTATTACCAGAAAGAATATTATTATAGCTGGTCCACAGGTAGAAGCCGACGTCGTCGCTATTGTTTGCAGTATTACCAGAAAGATTATTATAGTTAGAGCCGACTAGTGAGAAACCGTAGTCGTCGCTATTGTTTGCAGTATTACCAGAAAGATTATTATTGCTAGGGCAATTTAATAGGTAGAAGCCATAAGTGTCATTGTAAGCAGTATTATCGAAAAGATTATTATTAGAGCTAGAGTCTAGATAGAAGCTATAAATGTTGTTGTATGCAGTATTACCAGAAAGAATATTATTGCTAGGGCAATCTAATAGGTAGAAGCCATAAGTGTTATTGTAAGCAGTGTTACCAGAAAGATTATTATTAGAGCTGAAGTATAGGTAGAAGCCTTCAGTGTTATTGTAAGCAGTATTATCGAAAAGATTATTATTAGAGCTGGACCACAGGTGGAAGCCACGAGTGTTGTTGTATGCAGTATTATTATCGAAAAGATTATTATTAGAGCTGGAAACTAGGAAGAAGCCACGAGAGTTGTTGTATGCAGTATTATCGAAAAGAGTATTATTAGAGCTGGAAACTAGGTGGAAGCTACGAATGTTGTTGTATGCAGTATTATCGAAAAGAGTATTATTAGAGCTGGAAACTAGGTGGAAGCCGTATAGCCACCCTGTGACTGTGACGTTATATATAGTTACATTGTTTCTGCTGGTCAAGTTGAAACCGTACCCAGTTCCATCTTCAGGGCCTTGTATTATGGATCCGTTTCCGTTTATCACTATGTCGTCCGCAATCACATTTATCGTTTCATAGTAGGTGCTTCCGTTCAATGTGCGGCTATCATTTATGTCATATTTTGGTTGAATGACGGTATTGGGGTTTGGAGAGATATACTGGAGGTATAAGTTTATGGGAGGATAAGTGTTTGGGTTTTGGGTTGTGGTGGCTAAAATGAGTAGCCCGGATAGTGAGGCGATAATTATGAGGCTTAGTATCAGCTTTTTGTGCTTGATTATGATTCTTTTCTGCGGTGGCATATGTGTTCTCCTTTCTAATTTTTGGGTATTTTGTCATCACGCCCCACACTCGGCGTTCCTTGGTTAGTGACAATACACTGTCCCTTTTACAGAGTACTGGTTATGGCAGATAGGGGTCCTCTTCACTTATTTTCAGAATTCAATATCTCTGATTTCCAAGAAGATTATGAAATTGGATTTTACGTTTTGATTGATGTATATAAATTTTTTGAATTCATTGATCCTCTGTGTAGTAGCAAAATTAAGTAGACTCGGATGTTTCCTTATTGATTAAACGGCGATTAAAATGAAACAATCAAGTCTACCAATAGTAATGATTGCCGCGAGTCCTTTTTTAATTTTTCGGAAGCTCCTGGCGGGGCTCACTCCCGCAGACCTTGAGGGACACTCGGAATACGCCCAAAGGAACCTGGAGATCATACGCTGCTGGCACCTCAACCCCTTGGAAAGCATCCTTGAGGAATACCAGATCTCCAAGAGCTGGTTCTTCAAACTAATCCAGAAATTCATTCGAGGAGGACCCTCGGCGCTGGAGGATGGAAGGGGCAGACCCTCGACCTAGAAAGGCGGCAGTAGCACAATAAACAAGCAGGAGCAGAAGCTGATAATCAAACTCAAGAAGGGAGACCCCCAACTAGGCTCAAGGAGAATAGAGGCGATGATGGGCTCTGAGGGACGCTTCCACCACACGACCATCCACAAGCTGCTTAAGAGGGCGGGTCTGGTGAACCTCTACCCCTACCGGCGCCGCACCCCCTTCAAAATGGTTCGAAAAGGGGAGCCCAACGCCTGCTGGGACATCTGCCAGTTTTACAGCGAAAATCTACACGAAACTGTCTACCGGATAGAAATCGTCGACGACTGCACCAACGCCCGGCTCTCCACAACCCTCGCCCTCGAGGGAAGCTCCGAGGCCGCGGCGGAAGCCGTCCGCCAGGCGGTAAAGGTGTTCGGCGTCCCGAAGGAGATCCACTCGGATAACGGTTTGCAGTTCAAGGCCGCCCGAGCGGACCGCCCCTCCGAACAATTCGCTCGGCTGGCGGAGGAGTTCGGGATAGCGTTCAGCTACTCCACGGAGGGCCGCCCGAACGAGAACGGCAAAGCGGAGCACGCCTGCCGGGACTTCAAGGTGGAGTTCCTGGGAGACGAACAGCTCTTCGCCTTGGTCTCCGAGGACCCCCTGCACAAGGGACAGTATCTTCTCTCGCTGTATAATCTTTTCCACAATTGGCTCCCCAACTAGGGTCATCATCTCTACGGCGCCAGCCCGGCCCAGCTTCATCCCCAGATCTCCCTCACGAAGCGGGAGGCTTTGGAGGCTTTTGAGGAGCTTTACCTGAAGCCTAAAGGAATGTCTTTTAATACTAGTGATTGGCAAATGTTACAAAGAAACATCTAGTCCACTTATTTATGCTACAATACACCCCCTCACGAGGCGCAAGCAAAGGAAAACAGAACTAATTATGCAACAAAGCACTAAAAAGGTAAGATTTAAGAAAAGCGGGAATTCTAACTGGATTATGTTAATCCGAGAAGAAGCCCTAAAACTAGTAAATGAACATCTTAAAGACGACAAACTGGTTAAGCACATCCTAGCCGTGGAAGCCATAATGAGAAACCTGGCCCACCACCTAGGCGAGGACGAGGAGACCTGGGGATTAGTAGGCTTAATCCACGATTTGGACTACGAAGAAACCATCAACTCTCCCCAGACACACGCCACAAAAACCGCAGAATACATACAAGGACTGGTTCCAAAAAATGTAGTCAACGCCGTAAAAGCACACAACTACGAGTACACCAAGGTACAACCCCAAACAAAGCTAGAAAAAGGACTAATCTGTTCAGACGCCGTCTCCGGACTAATAATAGCCGCAGCCCTCGTGATGCCCAACAAAAAACTGGAACAGGTCCGAGTTGAAACACTCAAAAAAAAGTTCAAAGACAAAACCTTCGCCGCATCAACAGGCAGAGACAGAATCAGAATATGCGAAGAAATCGGAGTACCACTAACCGACTTCCTCAAAATAAGCTTAGAAGCCCTCCAAAAAATTTCCGACGAATTAGAACTCTAAAAAAGACAGAAACCCAAAAACAAAGAAAAAGGGTACGCAGCCAAACAGCTCAAAAAAAATAACTAAGCAGGTGATTAGCGACCCCAAGAGTAAAGACGCCCCGCACCTCAATATTCTTCTCCTTACTTCCTTTTCTTACTATCAATAGAACACCCCTAACCTGATTATTCATCGATTATTTTTTCCCATCATCCTACCGTGTGAAACAGAAACAGGATAAAAAGTGTTTCACTCACCAAAAAGAAACTCAGAAAGCCAAAATAGAATCGAAACTCACAGGCTGTATAATTTAATTTTTCTGATGCTGCTTTGTACAACAATATCTAAACAAAAAAAGGGGAGCCGAGGGCAATGCCCCCGAACAATCGGTCGAGTCATCTAGCCCTCATTTTAAGCTTTCACTCTGCGGAAGTAGTAGAACAAAACAGCAGCCGCTACACCCACACCCAAAACACCTATAATGGCAGCGTAAACCATGGGACTAACACCACCGCCCTGCGTTCCAGCCAACGAAAGCAGAAGCACGGGAAGCATTGTTTGAAGCATTGTTGGTTGCCAGGAAGCCACTGTGAAGTTTTCCGTGTGCGATGTGGACATGTTGACTTCTGTTAGTGGATTGTTTGAAAAACTGGCTATCTGCCACAGAGTGGAGTACCACACGGTGACGGTGTTGTTGTTCTCGGTCATAGAATCGTTTGTTACGAATGTCCTGTAGGGGGCGGCGAACCACGGGGTGAAACCATCCGTACCTGTTGGAGCGTCTGATCCCCCGAAATGAGGCGTAGCATACCACACCGCTATTGTCCCGTTGGACACCAGCTGGACCTGAACCCCGGATATTGGCAGACCCCCGGAATCGTTGACGTAAACACGCAGGTAGTATGCCTCTACACTACCCGTAAAGTTATTATCGATACAGTCATCAGTCCAGTCATATCCTTGGATTGTACTGTTTAAAGCAAAGTTATCCCAGAGGTTATTACCAGTGGAAGCCGCAATCATACGGAAGCCGTAGTCGTTGTTTGTGGCGTTGTTGCCCGTAAGATTATTATTGTTCGAGCTGGAGGTTAGGTAGAAGCCGTAGTTGGTGTTGTTTGCGGCGTTGTTATCCTTAAGATTATTGTTGGAGCTGAAGGATAGGACGAAGCCGTCGGTGTTGATGTTAGCAGTGTTACCCGAAAGATTATTGGATGAACTGCCGAGTATGACAAAGCCGACGCCGTTGGTGTTGTTGTTGTTGTTAGCAGTGTTACCCGTAAGATTATTGTTGTTCGAGCTCCATTCTAAGTAGAAGCCGAATTTAAGGTTGTAGTTTGCGATGTTATCCGAAAGCTTATTGGATGAACTTTGGATCAGGTAGAAGCCGTTGTTCCAGTTGTTGTACGCGGTGTTCTCCGTAAGATTATTGTTGTTCGCGTTATCGGATGCGAAGCCGTGGCCATTTTGTGTGGCGGTGTTACCCCTAAGCTTATTGGATGAACTTTGGCCCAGGTAGAAGCCGTTGCCGGTGTTTGTGGCGTTGTTATTCGTAAGAGTATTGCTCGAGCTGGAGAGTAGGTAGAAGCCTATGCCACCACCGTTGCCGTTTGCGGTGTTACCAGTAAGATTATTGTTGGTAGAGCTGGTCCATAGGGAGAAGCCTCTTGCGGTGTTTTTGTCCGCGGTGTTATTCAAAAGAGTGTTGGAGGAGCTGGTTACTAGACAGAAGCCTTCGGAGTTGTTGTTTGCCGTGTTATAAGAAAGGATATTATTGGAAGTGGAGTTTAGATAGAATCCGTAGCCGCCGGTATTGTTGTTTGCTATGTTATCAGAAAGAGTATTATCGGCGCCGGAGAGTAGATAAAAAGCGAAGGAGTTATTGTATGCGGTATTATTAGTAAGATTGTTGTTTAAGCTATCTATCAGGAGGAAGCCGTAATCCCACCCTGTGACTGTGACATTAAAGATGGTTACGTTGTTTCTGCCGACTAATAAGAAGCCGCCACCAGATCCGGTTCCAAGGCCTTGTACGATGTGTCCGTTTCCGTTTATCCATATTGGACTTGTATTATTCACAATTATTGTTGTATCATTAGTGACGTCTTCCTGAAAAGTGTAGTTTTGCCATATGTAAATGTAGTTGGTGCTCTTTTCGGTTATGGGGGAGGGAGAGTTCTGGGGGGCTCCTTGCAGGTATGCGTAGATGAGCGGGTAAGTGTTTTGGTTCTGGTTCTGGTTTTGGATTGTTGCAACCGCTGTGATGATTGTGGCTGTTAGGATGACTGCCGCTAGGACTGCTGCTATCTTTAGGGCTTTCTTATTCGCCCTGATGTTTCTCATGGTTTTCACTCATTTTTTATGGTTAATTTTTGGTAGAAACAATCGTTTCTACGTAGGGCAAGGCTCCCCGTTTAGTTGGTTTGGGAGCCTTGTTTCCCTTTTCTACTTCTATTATTTGCACCGCAGAAAGAGGGAGATGGTCTGTTTCAGTTATTCCTCCTCTCTTCTCCCGCTCTGTTAGTATCTCTAACGGTTATTAGTTAGCCATTCAACGCCCTTTTTTGAAAGGGTGTCTTTTATATATTTTATATATATATTTATATATATTTTATATATATATATTTATATATCTTCAGTATTTTTTAATGTTTTTTATATATTTTTAAACATTCTAATAAATATTTCTATTTTGAGGAACGCTGGTGTTTTCATCGTTTTAACTTGGTACATTGAAGAAGAAATACAGGTTAAACCCCCCTTAATTTAAGCCTAACGCCCTACGACACTCTCTACTCACCGCAGCACTTCTTTTGCTTACCTGCATAAGTCCGGTCTAGGGTGGGCATTGTTTGATCTCGCATGTTTGTATGTTGGGTATGGTATCGGTCCCAAATTTTTGGAATAATAATGAGTAGTAAAAATTCTTTCTAAATTTGGGTATCTGTTTGTATGCCGATGCTTTTTTTAGCGGGAACGCGTTCGGCAGCTCTTCTTTCTGTTTCAGTGGTTTATTCGCTTGGGCCTCATAAGTTGAGGATAATAAAGTCTTTTATCTTTTCGTTTTTAACGAATTCTTTTTATGGCTAGAACCAATCCTTTGGTTCGTATTCGCCGAATACGCTTACCAGGGTTTCTCTTATTTCTCCCAGAGTTGCGTAGGCATGCGCACATTCTATGAGATAAGGCATGAGGTTATTTTCGGTCTTGGCCTGTTTCTCAAGCTCCTTTAATGCTCTCTGGACTTTGGAGTTGTCTCGGGCTTCTCTCAGTTTCTCAAGTCTCTCGTGTTGTACTCTTTCGACTTCGGGGTCAACTATGAGCACTGGAACGTTTACCTCGTCGTCTTGGACTATTTTGTAGCAGTTCACTCCTACGATTTTTCTTTTGCCCTGTTCGACTTCTTTCTGGTACTTGTACGAGGCTTTGGCGATTTCGTTTTGGAAGAAGCTTTTTTTGATTCCCGCGATTACTCCGCCTAGCTTCTCTATTTGAGCAAAATACTTGTAGGTTTCCTCCTCCATCTTATCCGTAAGCCACTCCACATAGTAGGAGCCGCCCAGGGGGTCGATGGTTTCTGCGACGCCGGTTTCGTGGGCTATTATCTGTTGGGTTCTTAGAGCCACGGTTACCGCTTCTTCAGTGGGTAGGGCTAGGGCCTCATCGAAAGAGTTGGTGTGCAATGATTGTGTTCCGCCCAGAACCGCCGCCAGAGCCTGTATGGCGACTCTGACCGCGTTGTTTAATGGTTGCTGGGCTGTTAGGGATACTCCGGCAGTCTGGGTGTGGAAGCGTAGCATCATGGAACGGGGGTTAACCGCGTTTCGTTTCTTCATCTCTTTAGCCCAGATTCTTCGAGCCGCCCGATACTTGGCGACTTCCTCAAAAAAGTAGTTGTGGGCATTAAAGAAGAATGATAGGCGGGGTGCAAAAGTGTCTATGTGCATTCCTCTCTCTACGGCAGCGTCCACATAGGCGAGTCCATCCGCGAGAGTGAAGGCGAGTTCCTGAACAGCGGTAGACCCAGCTTCCCTTATGTGGTAGCCGCTTATGCTTATGGTGTTCCAGTTGGGAAGCTCCTCGGTTCCGAATTCAAAAGTATCAAGAATCAGCCTCATTGAGGGCTCTGGGGGAAAAATGTAGGAGTTCTGGGCGATGTACTCCTTTAGTATGTCGTTCTGAATGGTTCCCCTCAGGTCTTTTCTTTTGGCACCCTGATTTTCAGCCGCCGCAATATAGAAAGCCCATATAATGGCTGCGGGACCGTTAATGGTCATAGAGGTGCTGACCTTATTTAGGGGGATTCCGTCAAAAAGTGCTTCCATATCCTGTAGGGAGGAGATGGCTACGCCGCACTTTCCAACCTCGCCTCTGGAAAGGGGATTGTCTGAGTCATAACCGTAAAGTGTGGGAAAATCGAAGGCAACGCTCAGACCGGTCTCGCCGTGCTCTAAAAGATACTTGAACCTTTTATTTGTGTCAAAAGCGGTGCCGTAACCGGAAAACATCCGCATAGTCCATAGCCGACCCCTATACATAGTGGGGTATACTCCGCGAACAAAAGGAAACTCGCCGGGAAATCCCAGATCTTTTTGGTATTTAATTTGGATATCGTCAGGAGTGTAGAACATTTTAACTTCAATATTGGATAAAGTGGTGAACTTCTCGGCTCTCTCCTCGCCTTCTTGTTGAGCTTCCTTTTTAGATGATTCAATTTTGGTCATAATCACGCACCCCAAACTTATCCTATAAACACAAACCATTACCTGAAACAAATACATTAATGACACTCAAAGACAAACATAAGAAAGATAGTTCAAATGTACTATAAATCTTGTGGGTAACCTTATTTGCTTCAAGATATACCTTCAAAATCTTTCCCCGACCCTACATACAACTTTTTTTGAACATGCTCCCGAGAACAACAATTCTTAAATGTTACAAAAAGAAAGAAAATGTCATGAAATATGTTACATCTAAAGGAAAAATACAGAATATCGGAACTTTTCGTTCGGAAAAATTGAAAACCAGGCTACTCTCACTTCCAAAAGAGGTCTGCATCGAAAGAGCTAGACTGATAACCGAAAGTTATAAGGAAACCGAAGGTGAGCCAGTAATTATTAGACGCGCAAAGGCTCTCCGTAAGATACTTTCTAATCTGTCTCTTAACATTTGGACTGACGAGCTCATAGTTGGTAGTATTACCAGCAGGGAGCTTGGGGCTGGTATATATCCTGAGACTATTGGCGGGTGGCTCGATGGAGAACTCGACCAATTAGATAAACGAGTTCCCAATCCTTTTCTGGTAAAATCGGAGGATGTGAAGAAGCTAAGAAAAGAGGTTTTTCCCTATTGGAGCGACAAGAACATTCTTAACATTACTCTGGTAACCTGGCCAAAGGATTTGACGGATATTCATTTCACTGGTCAGGCATTTGTTATACCCGAGTTAGCGGGCTTCGGTCACATAGTTTTAAACTACGATAAAGTCCTCAAAAAGGGATTAGACGGAATCATAAAAGAAGCAGACAAGTACCTCGCCAAAAGCGATCCTAATAAGAGAGATTTTTATGAAGCAGCGAAAATCGCATGCCAGGCGGTGATCGATTTCGCAAATCGCTATGCGGAGAAAGCCGAAACTCTCTTGTTGAGCGAGAAAGAAGAGGGAAGGAGAAAGGAACTCAAGAACATAGCTAAAATATGCAGAAGGGTGCCCGCGAAACCGGCTGAGTCCTTCCAGGAAGCTTTGCAAGCGATTTACTTCACCCAAATAGCCGCCCAAATAGAGGACTACGAAGCTTCCATTTCTGTTGGAAGGATAGATAGGCTTCTCTACCCCTTTTACAAATCGGACATCGAAAAACGTAAAATCTCCAAAGAGGACGCACAGACTCTCCTCGAATGCTTCTTCCTGAAGCTCAGTTCGGTTATCCCCCTCTGGAATAGTTTGACCACCCAGTACTTCGGAGGTCTACCGGTTTACACGAATGTGATGGTTGGAGGATTGGATGATAAGGGTAATGATGTGACAAATGAGGTTTCATACATAGCTTTGGAGGCTAGGAAGAAGAGCCACATACAGCCTAACTTCGGGGTTAGAATTCACGAAAATACCCCTCCAGAATTTCTTGAAAAGGTTTCTGAGACGGTAGTCGGTGGAGAGACCAATCTATATTTTATCAACGATGGTATCACTATTCCAGCACTCATCAAAAGAGGTATCCCAAGAGAAGACGCTTTAAACTATGCGGTAAATGGCTGCGTCGAAGTCGGGATCCCAGGCAAGAGCTTTACAAGCGGAGACGCTGGTTTGTTCAATCTCGCGTTTGCCTTGGAGTTGGCTTTGAACCGAGGGATAAAAAACGACCAAAGAATTGGGGTAGAAACCAAGGATCCTAGGGAATTCGAAACTATGGAAGACTTGATGGAAAGTTTTAGAGAGCAGGTGAATTTCCTCGCCTCAAAATTCATTGAAGGCATAAACCTGATGGACAGAATCCTCGCAGAGCAGAGGCCGAACCCATTCATCTCATCATTAACAGAAGACTGCCTAAAGAGCGGAAATGACGTAACCCAAGGAGGGGCGGTTTACAACTCTTCCGGAATCCAAATCGTAGGAGTTGCTACAGTTGCGGATTCACTGGCGGCTATAGATAAACTGGTGTTCAAAGAGAAGAGAATCAGCATGGAAACACTACTCGACGCCCTGGCTAATGATTTCAAGGGTCAGGAGAGCCTTAGACAATTGCTGAGGAAAGCCCCCAAGTATGGGAATGACGACGAAGCTGATGAGTACGCGAGATGGTGCGTAGAGATGTGGTGCGATGTAATAAAAGATTATAAAAACTATCGTGGGGGCGAATTCTGGACCGGCATCTATTCCGCAACCACTCATGTCCCATTTGGAATGCTAACAGGAACACTCCCGAACGGCAGGAAAGCCGGAGAGCCCTTATCAGTTGGAATCTCCCCTTCCCAAGGAGCGGCGAACTCGGGACCAACGGCGGTTCTCAAATCAGCGTCAAAAATAGATTACAAGCTCTCACCAAACGGTGTAGCCTTGAATTTAGAGTTCTCTCCGGGCTACTTCAGAGGAAAAGACGGGATTAAAAACTTCTCCGCCCTCCTCAAGAGTTTCTTCAGCCTAGGGGGAATGCACGTACAGTTTAATTTCGTGGGCAAAGAAACACTCCTCGCAGCTAAGAAAAATCCAGAAAAATATAAGGACTTGCTGGTAAGGGTGGCTGGATTCTCAGCAGCATTCGTTGACCTAGATCCCCGGGTTCAAGACGAGATAATCTCCCGCACCGAATTCTGAGGATTAACCATCGGCAAAGTAAAACTTAAGTGTCTTTTCTCCAGAGGTCCCTAATCACCTGATCCCTTTTGAGCGGTTCCACTGTAATATCATCCTCCACTTCCGTGGTACAGGCAAAACAGGATTTACCGTTCACCCGAACCAAGCACCTCTTGCAGAATCCCAATCTACAGTTAACAAAAAACGCTAAACTGGGATCAAGGTTCTCCCGTATGTAAAGCAGGCAACCCTGAACACTCATGGGTCCCTTCAGGGGAACCTCAAAGGTATCGTAGTAGAATGATTTGTCCTTCTTGGGATCGAACCGGAAACACTTCACCTTGACTTTTTCTTTATTTGCCATGGTATCCTCTCCTTATTGTCTCTTCAAGGAGGCTATAGCTACTCCTATTGCTTCTTGGTAGGTTAGTTTCCCGCTGGGTAGGGAAATCTTGGTTACCACCGGTTTTTCGAATTTTATTTCGACATCGCCGTTCTTCTGCTTCATGACTATGTTCTTGAGCCAGTTGTCGTTGTCCGTGTGAGTACAATCTCGACGGTAGAACTCTCCTCGGCTCTCCTCTCGAATAAGGGAGGCTCTAGCCGATAGGTACAGGCAGGTGAGCATGTTGCGCAGCTCGATGGCTCTGATCCACTCGTAGTTCAGTTCCCTGTTCTTGGTTGAGGTGACGCATAGTTTCTCCAAGTCCTCATTTAGTAGTTTCTTTAGTTCCTCGATCGCTTCTTTGAGCAGTTTGCCCTCCTTGATTAGTCCCATTTTTTTTCCGGAGATTTCGTGCATTTTTCTCTGAAGTTCATTCGGCTTGATGCCCTTGTCTCTTTGTAGAGGTTTGTTCATCCTGTCCAGTATCTCTTTAACCTGTTTGGCGTTTATCCATGCCTGCTTCACCCTTTTCACGTATTTTGGAGCAAATTCGCCGGCGACTTTTCCTTGGACTCCTACTTCGGTGCAGGCGGAGGCTACTCTGACTGCGCCCCACAGGCCGCCGGAGCATTCTCCTGCGGCGAAGAGTCCGGGAATAGTAGTTTCAGTGTTTTCGTTGACTTTTACACCGCCTCCCATGTAGTGGGCTGCGTTTCCCACCTCGATGTCTTCGGTTTTGCACTTCGCTATTAGCTCCGGCAGGAGTGTGGTGAATTCGTGGCGTGTGTCCTTGAGTTCTTCCTTCACACGCTTTTGAGCTACCTGAACGATGAAGTCAATGGTTTGTGCTCCGAGGTGTTTTAGTGAGAAGTAGATTCCACCGTGGGGTCCTCCCCGTCCGGCTTCGACCTCGAGTTCTGAGGCTATGGAAACTATTTCTTTGGTGCTCTGTTCCAAATTTTTGGGATCGTACTTCTCCATGAACCTCTCACCCCTACTGTTTAGTAGTTGAACCATCCTGCCTACCTCCAATCCGCTGAATATGTAGAGGCTGATGCTCCCTCGATCCTTCGGGGGCCAGATTAGGGTGATGGGGCAGAATTGCACCATTTCCATGGAGATGAGTTCTGCTCCGGTGCGGTATGCCATGGCTACGCCGTCTCCGGTGAGGTCGTAGGGTCCGGTGGTGAAGGGGTAGGCCATTTGCCATCCTCCGGTGGCTAGGATTACAGCCTTGCATTTTATTAGGATGGTTTCTCCGGTCTTAATGTCTAGGGCTACGGCTCCCACTATTTTTCCATCGCTCATTAGGAGGTCTATAACCATTGTGTCCTCGAGGATGGGAATGTTGAGTTCTTTCACCTTTTTTCGGATGGCTTTAACCCACGCGGTACCTGCAGCTGTGATGCCTCGGGCCATCTCTTCGGTGTGTACTGATTCAAAGCCGTATATTCGCATCCCCCAATCCATGAGGCCCTTCATAACTTTGGGAGCGTACTCCACGTACTTCTCAATCATTTTTTGGTTGCCAAGGTATAGGCCCTCCCTAACAATGTCTTCGAAAAATCTCTCGGGGCTATCACGGTCGTCACCCGAAAAGCCTAGGGTTTTGGCTGTTTTGCCGTCCAAGTTAAAATCCGCTCCCGCCATCTGGGAAGCCCCACACTGTCCTATCTTACCCTTTGTTACTATTAGCGCATTAATTCCCTGCTTCTTTGCCTCTATTGCTGCGGGTCCTCCAGCTCCCTCGCTCCCCACAATTAAAAGATCAGTAGTTACAACTCTATCACATAGTTTCTCTTCTCCCATTTTTTCATCCCCTTAAAATGTTTGATTCGGATAATTGGGTTCTTCTCCTCGGTTTATTTGGCGATGTATCTGAGAACGCATTTCTCGTTGCCTTTGGTCATGTTTGAGGGAACCTCAAGTACTAAGTTGGGGTTGTATCCTTTTAGAATGGCTTTGTCGACGTATTCGCAGTAGATTTTACCGTATTCTCTTTTACCCCACTCCTTGCAGCCCTTGTCAAAGGGGCACGCTGTAACACATATTTCAAGATTGCCCTCAACGAGGTTGGGGGAATAGGTCAGGTTGGCTCTGCTATCGAAGTCCCCGTATATGAAGAAGTTCTTGAGATCCAGTTCTTTGCCCTGCGATTTCACCAGCTTGGCGATTCTTTTGCCTCTCTCCTCACCGTATTTTTTAACCGCTTCTATCATTGCTTCTCTACCCTTCTCGCCGAAACGGGAAATGATTACCTCTGCGATGGTACAAAACAGTTGAGAAAACATGGAAAAAAGGTGAGTCTTATACTTGGTACCTACTTCCTCCTGTGCTTTCGCAACCTCAAGAAGATCATTAATTGTTATTCCTTCTGATTTTTTAGAAATTTAAACACACCTCTTCGAAAAGTATCAACAATTTTCGTTAAATAGTAAAATACGATATATACATTTTTCGGTATATTTTTTTAGCTTTGTTTAACATAATAAAATTTTTTCAGCAGCTCGGCAATCCTGCACTAATACCAAGCCAATATTCAATGTGATAAAGGGTTTCATATCACAAAGCTTCATATCTCACAAAGCTTCGATGCTTTTAACAAACTTTACTGTCAAAGAGGAGTAATACCCTGAAAAAGAAAAAGGAGAACAATAAATAAATCAAACACCGAGACTCCGAATCAGCTTAGTGCCAAAAATTTTTCTCACCTTTATTTTTTCCAAAAGTTCTCCAAATTATTAGAGTAAGAAAATTGTTATTTTTTGGATATTACAATTTGGGCAAATTCTCTAGCCCTTTCCTCGTCTTCGGGACTTGGATGTTTTCTTGCTTCCTCTATGATACCATTGTACTCTTCGTCGCTCAATTTTTTAGTCTTTTTTACCAATTCTGTGATTTCGGGTGAAAATGTGGGGACACCCTGACAATGGAAAGTTCCCCTGTAGTCGATTTGTTTTTCCTTGCTTATCTTCTCAAAGGAAATTCTAGTTTTATCATGGTCGTCTTTTGACCAGAGCGGGGAAAAGTGGGTGAAGAATCCTGCAAGCTTATATTTAGGTGAGTTGGGAAGAGAATTTAAAAAGTTTTTAACCGGACCCGATAAATCGCCAGCATGACAAGGAGTGCCCACAAAAACCAGATCGTACTTATTTAAAGTATCTGCATTAATTTCCTCGATTTTTTTAATATCCGCCTTATGCTTTTTTGAAACCTCTTTACAAATGACTCTGGCAATCTTCTCCGTATTACCAGTCAAAGTGAAATAAGTAATCAGAATTTTCAAAACAGCACCTCCTCTAAGCTCTTATATTTTTAAAAATTTGTTTTTAAATTTTTTGAGCGATGAGTATTAAGTATTTAACATTAATATTAAGGAGTAATCATCAGGAAAAATAATGGCAGAGAAAAAAATCCTAGTTTCTGATTTTATTTTTATAGATTATCAAAATGAAGAAAGAATTGATTAAATCTTAGATAGCACTTCCCGGGCGAAGTCTCTGGCGTTTTGTTCATCTTCATGGTTCGGATGTTCTTTTGCTCTTCTAAACCTTTGTTTTACTCTCTCCTCTGTATAACCCTTATTTTTTATTAAATGTTCAGTTACAATTTGATGAATTTTGGGAGTGGGAAAGCCCTGACAGTCAAAACATCCGAGATAATCAATCTGTTTTTCTTCGCAAACGTTTTCGAAGGTAGCTAAACATTTTTCGTAATCCTCTTTTTCCTCAGGAGGGGCACCGTGAGTATAGAATCCTGCAAGCATATATTTTGAGGATTTGGGGAGAGAATCCAAAATTTTCTTAACTGGAGCCGCTAAATCTCCCATTTGACAGGGGGTTCCAATAAAAACCAGATTATACTGATTAAAAGAATCTGCATTAATCTCTTCAATTTTCTTCAAATCTGCCTCATGTCTTTTTGAAACCTCATCATAAATGGCTTGGGCAATTTTTCCCGTATTACCGGTTTGAGTAAAGTAAGTAACAAGAATTTTCAAAATGGCACCTCCAAACTCTAATATGTTCAAATAATTTATTTAAGCTTTTAATAATAAGTATTAAGAATTAAGCATCAAGTATTAAATATTAAGAGAATGAATTTCAGAGAAAAAGAGGCATTCCAGACTTTATTCACTTTTTTATTCTGATAGACTAGTTTTGTACACGTTTTTTAAGGAAACTCACCTAACCATTCCTAGGATATGGTAGAAATTT
This sequence comes from Candidatus Freyarchaeota archaeon, assembly GCA_030587365.1. Lineage (GTDB taxonomy): Archaea > Asgardarchaeota > Jordiarchaeia > Jordiarchaeales > Jordiarchaeaceae > Jordiarchaeum. The sequence continues at coordinate 62,794 of JAUQZE010000022.1, forward strand.
TACAAAGAATCAATTAATTAGTAATTTTTCCTATACTAAAATTTAAATTTCTCAAAACCGAATATAATAATAGATAAAGATTAAACAATCTATACGCACCAAAACAATGCGAGGAAATTTATAACTTAAGAAGAGATAGGTGTCTATTATTGTCCGAAAGCAAAAAAAATGAATTCACCATAGAAGGCGAGTTCGATAGCCAAAGCGGGATAACTTTCACAAAAATTGCGGTCGGAGCAGCCGTAAAATTTTACGGTCCCATTTTCAAACGGATGACCTCCTTATACGCACTGGAGTTTGAGTCGAGGATGCTGAACGAGAAGCCGCCCGAAAACATTCAGGGACTAGAGGAAGTAACCGACTACATCACAACAAATCTGGGCACATACCCCAGAGGGCACTGCTCTCTAATCTATGGCATGTTCAAAGCGGAGAGCAAGCTCCAAGGTTTCAGTGGAGCTGGAGCCAAAAGAGCCGCCTATAGCTCCATGAAATCTATACTTGAAATCACGGGTATACTAAATAAGTTTGTTGGAACCACCGATGATGCATTCGAATCTTGTAAAAGGGCGTCGTTTATATTTGAAGTAACTAAAATAGTTATTCCAATGCGACTTACCCGGGGAGAGAAAAATGAATTAAATCTAATTTTTCATGATTGCCCATATAAGGACGCTTGCATATCTCTCGTGAGAGAAAAGTTATCTCGTTTGGTCGGAGGTTGGGAATGCGTATCTCTAATGTTCATTAACTCTGGTGTAGAGATCATCACGAAAAAAATCTTCGACTATAAGCTGGACGGATTCAATGAGCCCGATTGCAGAGGAAGATTATGGGAGATATAAACATACATATGCTTTACTCATTTCTTTCTGTTTTTTTACTTTGGTTTTACCTTTGAAAGAGAAGAAGGATTTTTTGTGAGCTAAGCTCTATTTAAAAAAATTTGAAACTATTTAGTCTTACATTCCTCACCTTTAGTTTATTTTTTCTATTTTTGCGCAATTAAGTCTGTAAAGAAAATGGAAACCTTTTCTGCATAAATTTTGGGTGAAATCCGAACTGGAGCAGGGGAAACAAGCAGTAATTGGAGAGAACGAAAAAATACCAAAAAAGTTTGTGAAGGGTGCGGAAAGTGGGTTAAAATATTATTTAGAAACATTTTTGAATCATTTTGATTGTAAATAGAAGCTCCTTTACCGAAAAGGAGCCATAAAAAGGCAGACTACAAACTCTGATTCTAAAAACCTTTCCAAGCACTATAGATAGTCGTATACTGTGGGAGTTCCAACAAACCTACGTACCTGAGGCGAGTTCCTTAAATGGTGATGAGTAAGATTAAAAAGTAGTGGAAGAAATAAAGAGACTTGCTCATTCATATTTGTGATGATGTTGATTATTAGACTGAAGAATCACTTTTTAAGGAGCTATTATGATGGAGAAGGAGATAATTTTTCTTGTAGAGGAATCAGCAGAGGGAGGATACGAAGCAAGTGCATTAGGATACTCTATATACACACAGGCAGAAGACATGGACGAGTTAAGGAACATGGTTAGGGATGCTGTGAAATGTCACTTTGAAGAAAGGGAAATGCCCCGAGTCATAAGGCTGCACATGGTTAAAGACGAGGTAATAACAGTATAAAAATCAGAGAAACACTGGTTAAAATTTGGGCATATTATCTAAATTTCATCCAAATGTTTTACCTTCTCTCTTATACTCATCTTGCTTAACCCTCATTTTATTGTTATTTCTTTCCATATTTAAACCACTGAACTATCAATGCTAGTTTTAGGAGTTGCTTTTCTCAAACTTTGAACCTCTATTTGTTTGGTCCCCTCTCTGGGAGATTTGCGACGCGTATCATTCTGTCACGTAGTTCTTGTTGAATTTCATCTTCAAGGAGCACATTCCAGTCAGCTATCTTTGTTATGGGATTGGGTCAATAACTTCTAGAGCTTTGATTTGTTTGAAAACCTTGTCGTGAGTAGCTATTCTTCGTACCCCCAATGTTTGCATTGTTGCCAGGATGACACTGTCTCGGCCTCCTATTCCGACTCTGGCATATTTTATTAGTTGTTCGAGTGCTACCTTAAGTAGCTCTGCGTCCAAATTGATAAGTTTTAGTGAGGTGAGGCTCTGTATCTTGTTAATCTTGTCAAGAAACTCTTTCTCAGTCAAATTACGTAGGTAATGAGCGACTTCAATAAGAGTGACAACATTGAGGATTATTCCCTCTTGAAGGGCTTCCCTCATGAGTTTTAAGACGTGCTTGTGTTCTGGAAGCCTTTGGTCAAACCAGTAGATCCAATAGTTGGCATCTATGTAGATCATTGTTTTTCCCATATTTCCTTAAGTTTTAGAGGGTTTGCTTTTTGAATGGGGGAACCTTCCTTGATGAATCCTTCCATTTCGCGGATAAATTCTTGGGGGGTCACCGGCTTCATTATGACTATTTTTCCTTCTTCAATTAATAATTTTACTTTTGTTCCCTCCCGTAAATCTAAATCTTCACGTAGCCGCTTCGGAATGGCTACTCTACCTTTACCATCTATTACAGCTTCGTCGACCATATTAATCCCACCAATTATCCCACTCAAGCCGATATTTAAACATTATGAAGATATGGAACCTATCCAGTAATTATTGCTAACGACATAAATTGTTAACATTTAAATTCTTTAAAAGAAGCTTACCCAAATCTCTAGTTGGTGAGACAAATTAAAATAGGAATCCACCTTTTTAGGTATTAGATGCCAGGCAATGAACTACAGAGAGTTCCGATATAAGTCAAAAGTGACGAAAAGGCATTAGGGTGAGCCCGGCATCGCTACCATTACCACCACTAATAGTTCGGGCTCTTCGAATATTGCAGATCAACGATTTCAACGATAAAAGCCGAGGGGGTGCTTCATGTATTGTTCACCAGAAATTCCGTTGATGATACTTAGGAGTTCAGAAAATAAGAAAAAATTTCTTTAAAAAATAAATAAGAAGGGGGCAATATCATGATAAGAATTGATAATATAATAGGAATGCGGTAAATAAAGAATTTTTTGAAAAGTCTAACATATGTATAATTTGAGAATTTTTATTGTTTTTTGCTGGCACCTAGGAGGTCTGATATTCTGTGAATTTCTATCAGGTTGCTTTCATGTGTTTGTCCTGTCCTAACTCCAGCCGTGAACAGAACATAATCTTTTTCTTCTATGAGCTTTTTTTGCTTAAGAATCTCTGCTGCGTTCCGAATTATGTCGCCAGCCTCACGGTACCTTATGTATACAGGTTGGACTCCGTAGACCAGTTCCAGTTGCCTCTTAACTATTTGGTTGTCGGTTACCGCGATGATTGGTTGTTTAAGCCTAAACCGGGCAATCATCCTTGCAGTGTATCCGGATCTGGTTAGGGTCACAATCTTGTCCAGCGGCATTGAGCTTGCTATAAGGTTTATGGACTTGCTCACCGTTTGGGAGATGTTGATAAAACCGTTCATAGCTACTTTTCCGGTCAACATACGTTCAGCCTCTCTTGCGATTTTGGTCATCATTTCTACACACTCCACCGGATACTTTCCAATGGATGTCTCCTCTGACAGCATAACTGTGTCGCTTCCATCTAGGATGGCGTTAGCCACATCGCTCGCCTCAGCTCTAGTTGGGGTCGGATTGTTAACCATCGATTCTAGCATCTGAGTTGCTGTTATCACTATTTTTCCCATTTGGTTGCATCTTCGGATTATGTCTTTCTGAATTAAGGGAACCTTCTCATAATCTATTTCCACACCCAAGTCCCCCCTGGCCACCATGATTGCATCCGCTTCTTCCAGAATCTCATCGGTATTTTTTACACCCTGATGGTTTTCAATTTTGGCTATTATTGCTTGACCACCTGAACCGATTTTCTTCCTGAGATTCTTAACGTCTTTTGCGTCCCTAGTGAAGGAAAGAGCTAGGAACTCGACTTCGTTTTCTTTGGAGAATTCTATTGCTTCAAGGTCTTTTTGGGAAAGGTTGGGAACGTTAAGACTCCTGTTAGGAATATTTACCCCCTTATTCTTCTCGATTATTCCCTCATCCTCAACACGTAAAAAGAGTTTCCCATCTTCTTTTTTAATCAAGTTTGTTACTACCGCTCCATCATCAATGAGAATTTTGTCCCCAGATTCTATTTCATCATAAAAGTTATAAGAGAAGGTAAGATCCTCGTCCCCAAAACCGGCTACTATGACTTCGCCGAGCTTCGCTTCAATGGGAATCTTATTCCTTGTTCTAATTTCGGGTCCCTTTATATCCATGATAACGGGGATTTCACCCACCCCTCTTGTTATTCGAATAATTTCTCTGTACTGTTCAAAGTCCCCGTGAGCGGTGTTTATTCGAACCGCATCCATTCCAGCCTCGAACATTCTATTCATTATTTTTGAATTCAAACTGGATGGGCCAATGGTGCAAATTATTTTAGTCTTTTTCTCTCTTCTTTTAACCATACTTCCTCTACCCTCAATGGTTTAATATTACAAATAAACCGCTTTAAATAATTTGAATATATATATAATTTTTTGTGTTCCGTTAAGACTGTTCATTCTATCTTACTTGTCCCAAATATAATGTTTTCCTCTTTTATCCGCCCATTTCTCAATGCCATATTCTTTTATTAATCTGAGATTAACTTTTGGTGTATCTCCATGATAAGCTGATAAGGGCTCTAAGAGTTGGCAATCTTCAAATACTGAGCACTCCCAGCAATCGTTTATTCCCTTTTTAAGGACACATTCACGAATTTTACAATTAGGATTGCCACCGCCGTTAATGCAGGTCTTGGGGCACCTCAATTCGGTTAGTGCAGATAACACCTTTCTGAAAGTTTCATAGTCATCGAATACATTGTTCTTTCTACTTTTTAGCTCTGCATATTTATCAAACTGGTTTTTTTCCAATTCTTCTCCGAGCTTCTCTGCAGCATCAAATAATTTTTTATTGGAGGGAACGCAATCTCCACAATATAAGCCGCAGTAAGCCGTAAATTCCTTATCCTTTTTCATTTCCAAGCTTCCTGTTAAGATATAAAACGTGCATATAGTCCTTAAATCCGTGTTTCTTCCAAAAAGAATAGCCAATTTGGTTTTTGGCGAGAACACGTAATTCAATTCTATCCATGTTACGTGATTCAAACCATTCAAATATTTTGGCAAGCATTTGGCTACCAATGCCTTTTCTTCGATGGTTTGACTTTACCGCCATGTCAGAAATAAACCCGTACTTTCACGCTGAAATACTGGAGGATATTCGGCTATTTGGGAAATGGAGTACGCCGCAACATGACCCTTATCTAACGCAACTAAGACTAGTGAGTTATCCGACTTGATTAAATCTTTTAAATACTTTTCAAAGTTTAAATGCCCATCCTCTCTCCTACTTAACAGAGGGTCTACGCTTTTGCCATAGTCCATGAATTCCTTCCATAAATCTACGATCTCGGGAACATGAGAATATGTTGCCGGAACTATTTCCATGCAAATCAGCCTTCTATGTTAAAATCGATTTCAGATATTTTTTATTCAGACTCAATTCATAAGTCACGAATCGAAACAGTTACCATAGAATAATTTTTGTTCACTAAATTCTGGAATAGTTAATAGAAACGGTCTACAAGTTATTCAATGCTCTGTTCTCCGCCTCAACTTCTAACCTCATCATTGGAACATGAACAAACCCTTCATTGTCTAAAGGATGCTTTTTAATGAATTTATCCACTAACTCGTCAATAAATTTTTCACGCAGTTCTTCAGGTATCCTTTGGGTATAAGGAAGCCAGGTTGTTCGAATCCATGCTGCTAGTCCTTCTTTTCCTTTTTGAATCATGTCCTTCGGGATTAATTCAACATGCTTAGCTTTAAGACCAAAACGTTCCAACCACTCTTTGTACTCTTCGGGTCCATGGAAACCATAAGGAAAAGTGAAATTTGTGAAGTATCTATTCCACTTCTTACTTTTTATCATTGTTTCCAAGACTTCAAGGATTTTACTGGCGTTACCTCTTCCTCCCATTTGGAGTAAAACTTTCCCAGATGGTTTCAAGCTCTTTTTAATTCCTTTAAGAACGGGTAAATGGTCAATAATCCAGTGCAGTGTGGCGTTTGAAAAAACAACGTCAAATTCACCGTTGAAACTAAGATTCTTTGCGTCCATAACCTCAAAAGCAATATTTGGAAATTTTTTTGAAGGGAAGTTATTCCGAGCGAAACGGATCTGTTCTTCGGAATTATCGATGCCCAGAACCGAACCATTTGGTAAAAGTTTGGCGATTTCTGCTGTAACTTTGCCGTCGCCGCATCCGATATCTAAAACTCTTTCACTTCCTTTAAGCTGGAGTTTTAGTATAAGCTCCTTCGCCCATTTCTGTTGCTCCGATGAGCTTTTGTGATAATCTTCTGCATCCCATTTGTACATGGTTTTACCTCTCTGTTATTGATTTTCCAGAAATTTACGATAACATATCACGGATAAAAGATGTTCGCCATAAGCATATTTGCGGGAATTTAATTTCCATTTCTAAAATTGAATTCATTTTTAGTGCCCAAAATTAGCTCGTCAACTGAGATTTTCTCAAGCGAAATGCAACGGCCTTATTTGTGTAATAATTTCAATTTTGTTTCTTCGCAGGTCGAGCTTTGAGAATTAGTAATTTTTGAATATCGTTAAGGTCTTGCTCCGATTCTATTTTTATGAAGAGCCAGCGTCCCTCAGAATACTGGTGTGCATCTTCAAGAGTTTTTCTCACTTTACTGCTAAGATTCAGGCTGGAAGCTTTCTCCGCTTCAGTTTGGCCCAGAATAATCTGCACTGTGAAGCTCTCCTTTCCGGGATATAGGGATAGAAGTGCCTTGCCTCCTTTGCGAAATCTCACTGCCCATCCATAGTTTTTCCCGTAGAAGGCGAAATCGTCTTTGGTTCGATAGTTATCAGCAACGAATTTAGTTAGTTTCTCCCACAGTGACCGTTTAGAGCCGAGTACAGCAAATATTTCTTCCATTGTTGGTTGGTGTTCTTTATCAACAAATACTCCAATACTCATAATAGCAAGCCACCGTTCATTAGCGTATATTGGCTTTCGTTAATAATTTTCACTACGCTAGGTCTTATAAGGGAATCAGCTGGATCACATTCGAAAATTTTCCATTAATTCTAAAGGGGTGGAAAAATGAGGAGAAAAGATAAGGAAATTAAGGATAGGAAAGTGATGGAATCCATCATTAATAAAGCGATTGTTTGCAGAATTGCCCTCTCTGATAATAATACTCCGTACATTGTTCCAGTTAGCTTCGGCTTCAGGAATGATTGTTTGTATATTCATTCTGCTCGTGTGGGTAAAAAGATTGATATAATCAGGAAAAACAATAGAGTCTGTTTTGAATTCGATACAGATGTTGAACTAGTGAAATCCGAAAAGGCTTGTAACTGGAGTGTAAACTATTATAGTGTTATCGGCTTTGGTAAAGCTTATTTACTTGATGATTTTGAGGAAAAAAGAGGAGCCTTGGATATTATCATGGAACACTACTCAGACGATTCGTACGAGTATTCCGAAGAGTTAGTGAATAATTTAATAATCATTAAAATTGTCATAGAGAGTTTGGCTGGGAAAAAGTCGGGTTATTGACAGCCTTTCCCAATAAAGCCGGCTTAACATTAACTCGTGAAACGAAACCTTCTCAAGCGAAACGGCGACAGCTCTGTTCCAGTCAACCTTCACTTTTCTGGTTAAAAAGTCCTTCCAGCCTTCTTTTCTAGGGCGGGTCGGCACTCCATCTCCACCTCGACTATGTCCATTTCTCTCCTCAATCCAGATTTGACAACATTTAACTAACAAACATGGTCTTAAATTGATGTTTAGTTTCTTAATTCTTTTGAATACTTTCAGAGCAATCTTTATTTTGTAATAAATTGTTAGAGATACTATTCATACACGTTTATTGAATAATTTGATTGATTCTTAAGGGGTGAATTTTTGTGGAGCGGAGGGTAAGTTTTTACTCTGCTGGGCTCAAGTTGGCAGGAATCGTTCGTATTCCGGGAGATTATAAGAAGGGTGAGAAAAGGGCTGCTATTGTCCTGTGTCATGGTTTCACTGGAATAAAAGAGTGGTTGATTCCACCCTATGCAGAAGCATTCACCAAAGCGGGGTATGTTACTCTCACATTCGACTACCGGGGTTTCGGAGAGAGTGAAGGAATCAGGGGGCGTCTCATTCCCATGGAACAGTCGGAGGATATCCGGAACGCCATCACTTTTATGGAAACCTTAGATGAGGTGAATGAGAACCACATAGGATTATGGGGAACCAGCTTCGGTGGAGCAAACGTAGTCTACACTGCAGGTATTGATTCGAGACCTAAATCTGTGGTTAGCCAGGTTGGTTTCGGTGATGGCGAGCGTACGGCTAGAGCTTATCTCTCAGAGGATATGGTAAACTTTTTCTTGGAGGCGATTAAGCAGGATCGTCGTAAGCGAGTGTTAACCGGGGAGAGCACTTATCTCAAGCAGACCGACGTTTTGTCAGACGCAGAATCTGTGGCGGTACTTAATAGGGATATTAAAAAGTTGCCCAGACTTGAAACCATGCTTCCTATGGAGTACGCTGAGAACCAGATGATATACAAACCTGAAAACGTAGTGCACTTAATATCACCTAGAGCCCTACTATTAATTCAGGCCGAAAAGGATCCCATTATTCCCTTGGGGGAGGCGAGAAGCCTGTATGAGAAGGCGGGCGAACCCAAAAAATTAGTGACTCTAGAGGGAGTTACCCATTTCCAAATCTATGAGGGTAAAGGTTTAGAGAAATCAATCCGATTGGCTCTTGATTGGTACAAAAAATACTTGTAATCACTCAAAATTTTATTTATTTTTTGGATTCCAAAGAGTTTCGTGGACAGTAGTGAGTAGAGAGAAGAACTCGATATAATTATGAGAGTCTCAGATTTTGGAAAAAACATATAATTCATTTTTTTCTATTTTACTATTAAGTGGTTTTTTTGTATTTTTTGATTTGGATGGACAAGTTATGAGTGACATAGAAATTAGTAATATAGGAATACCTTTTTTGGATTCAATGTTGGGCGGCGGATTCTTATCAAATTCAATTGTAGTCATCTCCTACCAGCCGGGTACTAAAATTCGGCAGTTTGGTGTTCAGATGGGATTAAAAAAATATGAGGAGAAATTGCACACAATTATTGTTACTTTTCACTATTCCATAAAAGAATTTATAGATTGGGTTAAGGTTTCCCTGACGAACCCTGAATTATACAAAAAAATTATGGGAACTCGTCCAATTGGCAGCCTTAGTGTTATTGACTGTTTCAGTATAGCTGAGGGGGATGAGGACTCGAAAATAGGTGATGTCCATAACGTTTCTAATCCTTTTAACGTAGATAATCTTCTATCAGTGATGGCTAAGGTTAGGGAGAACATCCCAAAAGACACGCGGGTATACTGGGTTTTTTACGATCTGACAAATATGAGCATCGGCGTCCCTGAGAATGATCTGGTAAAGTTCTGTAGAAGAGCTTTCCGATACTATAAGCAGCAAGGGGACCTAGCATTCTACTACCTGAATGAGAAGGCTCACACGGACATGTTTTTTGCCAAGTTGTACCAGTTATCGGATGTCTTCATTAAGCTTCTTGCTGAAGAAACACCAAGGGGACTGGAGAACTGTGTTCAGGTTATAAAGGGAGTTTTTCCATTTGAATCCAAGAAGGTCTTTTTCGAAATAAATGAAAATGGAGAAATTCAAGTCGTGACCAATAAACTAGATATTAAATCATCAATGCCGGCTAAAAGTCTATCTACTGTTGGGTATTTTGAGAGTGGAAAGGATTTGGAATATTCGAAAGTTATTAGAACTGGAATTCCCATGTTGGATTCGTTGTTGGGTGGTGGGATTCTATCAAATTCAATTGTGGTCGTTTCCCACCAGTATGGTGTAAGATTTCTTGAACCCTCCATTCAAATGTTCCAAAACCAGTTTGGTGAAAAAACTCATATAATTCTTTTTAACTTCCATTTTCCGTCACAGGAATATGAGCCACGCTTAAAAATGTTATTAGAGAGGTCCGAGGTTCACAAATCGCCTGAAAAAAGCCTTTCGTATGGCAATGTGAGTGTTATTGATTGTTTTAACACACCGCAGAGTGAGACGGATACACAAGAAGGTTATGTTTATTATCCCGCAAATCCTTTCGATGTGGATAGACTTATATCAGCGATGACAAGGGTTAGGAATGATATTTCAGAAAGCAAATCAGTTTTCTGGATATTCTACAGTCTAACAGATATGAGCATTGGCATACCAGAGGATGAGCTAATAAAGTTTTGCAGAAGAGCCTTCCGCTACCATAAACATTGTGGAGACCTGGCACTTTATGCCTTAACAGAACAGGCTCATTCGGAGAGATTTCGTGCAAAACTCTACCAGCTATCGGATGTCTTCATAAAGATCGTGGGAGAGGATAAACCCGAAGGAATAGAAACCAGCCTTCAGGTACTGAAGGGAAGCTTTTACTTTAACTCAAAAAAGACCAGATACCAACTGGATGAGAAAAGCCAGATTCAATTCGTGGAAGATTAATACAAACAATTTAAGAACACTGCAGCCTTTTTAAAAAAGTTTTATGAGACTTTCTACAAGTCTGTAGGTTTCTATAGTTTTCGCATAGAATATCTTAGACTTACTCACTAGCCTAATTGATTATCATAATCTGTATGGGCTTTGATTTATTAATTATTCTATAATTATGCTTTATTCTTAAAATCTGTGAATCATTAGTCTCCAATATTTAACAATTTCTTTGAAGAATAGTAGTAAATAAAAAATTACGTATTCCTTCCTCTGTTTTGTTTTCCTTTTTTTAGGTTACTCTTTTTTATTCCCTTAGCTGTCTCTTCAAAACCTTACCGGTGAGGCTCATGGGTAGTTCCTTGCGGAACTCTATGAATTTGGGTACTTTGTATTTAGCTAAATTCTTTTGCAGGAACTTTAGGATATCCTCCTTTAATTCGGGGCTCTCTTGGTAACCCTGTTTTAGAACAATGAAAGCCTTTACTCGTTCACTGCCCGGACGTTCCGGGTCGGGTATGCCAATGGTTGCGGCAAGAGCCACCGCTGGGTGTTCGTGGAGAACCTCGTCTACTTCTCTTGAGAATACTTTGTATCCGGAAACGTTAATCATGTCTTTTGTTCGGTCTATGATGTAGAAGTAGCCGTCTTCATCCATGTAGCCCACATCTCCTGTGTAGACCCAACCATCCTGTAGAGCATTAGCGGTTTCTTCAGGCTTGTTCCTGTAGCCCTTATAGAACACCTGTGGTCCATATACAGCTAATTCTCCCTTTTCGCCTACGGGTAAAGTCTCTCTGGATTCGATGTCCACGACCTTAACTATGGTGTCTGCGAGTGGTAGACCCACGGAACCAGCTTTTTTGGTTCCCTTGAAGGGCATAATTGTGGCAGCGGGACTTGTTTCGGTGAGTCCCCAGATTTCCACCACCACGCCCTTTGTTTTGGTCTGCAATTCCTTGATGATTTCCACCGGCATCGGGGCTGCGGCGCTTAAAAACTGCTCCGCGTTGACGACTTCGGATTTAAAGAATTTGGGATTGGCTAAGAGCATCATGTACAGTGTCGGTACGTTAACTATCCATTTGGGCTTGTAGTCGTTTATCAGCTGGATTATGTTGTCGCTGTCTCTTGGATTCCATATCAGGCACTGTACACCACCAAGTGTTACCGCTACGAGGTTAACGATTAGCCCCGCCACGTGGAACATGGGAAACGCGGAACAGAAGGTGTCTGTCCCAAAAGTGGGATTGAACCAGGTGTAAACCTGATGAATATTAGATACTATGTTACGGTGGGTGAGTACGACACCCTTAGGCAGACCCGTGGTGCCGCCGGTATACTGTAGGATGGCAGCGTCTTCTTCGGGGTTTATTTTTATTTTGGGTGGTTTTGGTGGGTGATTCTTAAGTAGGGTGAGAAACTGTTTTACTCCTTCCTTTTCTGGTGGTTCTGGAAGGGGAGCGTCTGTTTGGGGAAAGTCTCCTAGACCGGTTACAATTATGTTTTTGAGTTTGGTTTTATCTTTGACTTCTATAACGCGGGGGAGGAATAGGTCTAGTGTTATGATTGTTTCCGCTCCGGAATCAGTTAGAATGAATTCTATTTCTCTGGGTGTGAGTAACGGATTTATTCCCGTTGCTACAGCTCCCGCCTTTAGTATTCCATAGAGGCTTATCACGTATTGTGGAGTATTCAACATTAGGAGGGCTACCCTATCGCCCTTTTTAATGCCCAAGTCGGTTAGGGCGTTTGAAAAACGATCCACGTATTCCCCTAGCGTTCTGTAGTTTATTGCTCTTTTACCCCAGTATAGGGCGGGTTTTTCTGGAAAATCTTTTACCGATTTATTCAGGGTTTCGTAAATGGGGATTTTTGGATATTTTATAGTTTGGGGAATGTCTGGGTCATAGTGGTTTAACCACGGTTTTGAAAGATATTCCTCATCTTCCATTTTCTTACCTCCACTCTTCTCCAATTATTAAGAAAAATATGGTTTTTCACATTTAAGAGCTTTTAGATTTAAAATACTGTTTCTATTCGATATCAAATTTTTTAGTATCTGATAACTCACCAAATCTGATAGTTTTTAGAAAAAAGTTAGTTTCCAAAAAGAGAATGAGTAGGGCTGAGAAAATCAGTTAATCATTATGGGTTCTTTTTTTGGTTCCTAGTAATTTTTCTGGTTGGAAAATTTCGTCTATTCTTTTTCTGTCTAGTAGTCCTTTTTCTAAAACTAGTTTTTTCACGGAAATTTTTCTTTCGAGAGCTTCTTTCGCGATTTCCGCCGCCTTAAGGTAGCCGATGTGTGGTGAGAGAAGTGTGACTAGCGAGGGATTCTTTTCAAGATAATCGGTGCATCTTTCACGATTGGCTCTTATGCCTTCTACGCACTTGGTGGTGAAAACTGGAAGATAGTTTACTAGGATACTTATGGATTGGAGTACGTTGTGAATTATTACGGGCATCATCACGTTTAGTTCCAGTTGCCCTGCCTGCACGGCTAGGGAAACGGTGAGGTCGTTTCCCACGATTTGGAATCCCACCATGTTTAAACATTCGCACATCACCGGGTTTACTTTGCCGGGCATCATCGATGAACCGGGTTGAACCGCAGGCAGTAGAATCTCTTCAAGACCGGTGGTTGGTCCCGAGCTGAGTAGCCTTAGGTCGTTTGCAATCCGGATTAATTCTAAGGCTAGCTCTTTCAGTCCACTTGATATCGCTGCTATTTTTAGGTGGCTCTGCTGCGCTTCAAAGGGATCAGATGCAGGCTTCAGATTTAGAGAGCTTATCTCCGAGAGTTTTTTCACCACGGTTTCTCTGTATTTTGGATGGGTGTTGACCCCTGTTCCTGTGGCTGTACCCCCTAAGGCTATCTCTTCTATCTCTTCCTTTCTAATCTTCAACTGTTTAATGGCTCTATTTATTGCTGATGCGTAGGCTCCAAATTCTTGTCCCAGAGTAACGGGTACTGCGTCCTGAAGATGGGTTCTTCCAGATTTTATCACATCAGCGAATTCTTCTCCCTTTTTCCTAAACGCCTCCTTGAGATCTTCTAGAACTTTAAACAATTTTTCAAGACCTAGTAGTGTGGATACGTGCATCGCTGTGGGGAAGGTGTCATTGGTTGATTGAGCCATATTTACATGGTCATTGGGCCCAATTGTTTTATAATCCCCTCGGGGTCTACCGATGATTTCAAGAGCGCGGTTAGCTAAAACCTCGTTAACGTTCATATTAAAAGAGGTACCCGCTCCAGCCTGGAAAACATCCACCACAAACTGATCAGTCAAATTACCTTCCAGAACCTCGTCACAAGCTTGCACTACGAGTTCCCCTATCTTGGGTTCTAAAAATCCGACTTCCATGTTAGTTAAAGCTGCAGCCTTTTTTATCATCACATATGCTTTTATGAAGTAGGGGTGTTCCCTCAATCCACTAACTGAAAAGTTTTCTAATGCTCTTTGCGTCTGAATTCCGTAATAGGCTTCCTCTGGTACTTCTTTTTCCCCTAAGGAATCCAACTCTCTCCGTTTTTTCATATTCATTCGACCAGAATCGGTTATAGGACTTACTACAAAATTGTTTTCCCTCATCTTAAAAAGTTAATTCTGAAGTATTTTATAAAGGAAATCTTGTAAAAACGGACAGTGAAAATAGTCTAACCGATAATCGTGTATTTCGATTTAATTTTGGAAATAGATTGATTTTAGTTATGGAGTATTACCTCTGATTATTTTAATAAAAAAAGTAATCCGCTCCTCCCAAAGACGCGTTGAACTATTTTTAAAAAAACTCTTGTTCCTTTAAACGGAAGTGAAACACATATTGGCAGACTGGATCTCCTCGAGCCCGGCAGAGAACCTCGTCGCAAGTGACTGATTCCGCATTCCAATCCGCTAATCTATTCTCCTCGATCCATTCAAAGACACCCGCAACTGTACTGCACATGAACACTTGTGGTGATGGGGATACCAAGTCTCTGCAGACTGGACAATCCGCTATTGTGTAAGTTATGTAGACATCGTTCCCATCTCTCCTGTATTCTGTTTTATCAAAGGTTACGCCGAAAAAGAATTTGAAACCGAGATTGTAGGCTGACTTGGGGTTGGCTAACTCCTTTAGGCTTTTTGCGGGTTGTTGTGTCGCAGCTAAGTATCGTGTATAAACGAATTCTCCCATACCCCTTCCTATTTTTTTAAATTCCTGATGAACTCTGGCTGGATCGTTGTATAGCTTCATTAAAAAGCTGACTACCGAGTGCGATAGAGATCTTGCAACAAACGCGTTCGTTTTTTCGGCTTTAATTCTCCATGCTAATACACCTTTTACTCCCATAATTTTTCACCTCTTTATTTTTTTAAATCCCGAGACGTATCTTATTACTCCCTTTGCACTGTAATCGCCGGTCGTTAGCATAACTCGGATTTTGGGTACTTTGAGTTCCTCGGCAATGTCATCAATGGTGTGACCACCGTCACAAAGCTCAAGAATTTTTACTTCAATCGGTTCCTTTACCTTCTTTAGAAACTTCGTGTCAACCAGAACGGGGAAGCTCACCGTTACAGTTTCCTCGACTTTTCCTAATGATGGGGGTTCTATAGATGGTTCTTTGAGCATCTCTACCTCGGTTTCCCCTCGGGGGGTCTCAGTTTTTAAACCCTCTATAGCTCCCACCAGCTTCAAGTTTTCGTTACTCGTTAGAGTTGGTTCAATAATTTTTTCAGTTCCTTTAGTAGGGGAACTTTTTTGTACTATCCCGAGATTTGATTCTTTTGAGGATACCTCGATTAGTTCCTTTACCGGTGCGGCGGGAAGCTCGCTTTCCAAGTCTTTAAACAAGTTGCCAAAGTTTTCTTCTAAGCGTTTACCGACAATGATTAGGACTCCTTCTTTTTCGTAGCTGTCTAACGCTACGATAATGTGGGTGGAGACCTTGTAGATTAGTATGTTGCTTTTTGGTAATTTTTTGAGCTGGTAGTCTCCTATGTTCCAGACTGGGAAAATGCTTTTTAATTTTTTGACTGCTTCCTCCGATTCCTTTGTAAGGGAGGAGTAGAGAATATTACCGTGGTCATCTAGGAATGCTGCATAGCTTCTCTTTGTCGTGAACCTTGAAATCTTGTCGGCGATTTCTGCAAATCTCTTCTCCATGTTTCCCGCCTTTTTCATTCTTCATAAATGCTTAATAATATATGAAAAATCTCACATAATAAATCTTTTTAAGAAAGAATCAGGTCAAGGGTCAATGAAAATAAGCAATAGCGCCTTTCTTCAAAATTTTTTGACACCTTTTCAGGCGAATCCGTCTAATAGAGCCTTTACGTTTTTACCTAGGTCCCGATGATAGTATCCTCCTTCCAAAATCGCGAAGCGTCTTCCTGAACAATTTTCATCCGAGAACTCTTTGACCATAGAAGCTATAGTTTTGTAATCCTCGGTTTTTAGTCTGCCTCCCCAGTCCAACACGTATTCGTCAAAACCCGCAGAAACCGCAACAATATCACAGCCTCTCGAAGCCTCAACCTTAAGCTGCCCTGAAACTTCCTCCAAGTACTCCTTTCTACCGCCGTGATTCGGATTGAGAATAGATATTCCGGGTAAACCACCCAAGATATTCACAGTCCCATCTCCGAAGTGTAAATCAATGTCAAGAATAAACACTTTTTCAGCCTTCCCCTCACTTCTCAGTTTCAAAATAGCAATAGCCATATTATTGAAGAAACAAAAACCCCAACAAGAGTCACCAGAAGCATGATGCCCCGGTGGGCGAATCAAACCGAAAGCAGGCTCCCCACCATACGCAAGTTCAGCAGCAGTAACAGCCCCACCAGCAGCCAGAGCAGCTACCTTATACAACTGTTTATCAGCCTTAATTGAATCAATGTGTCTCTGAGTGTGAGCCCTTCTTATATCCTCCTCACTGGCGGGTTCGGGCTGCACGAACTCAAAATAGGTGGCAATCACATCGTAAATACTCTCAATACGCCCAGCCTCCGCAGCAGGATCAGAAGCATAAACAGTCCTGTACAATTCATGATAAACAACCTTCAAACCAACCCAACCTCCAAAAACTAACAAATACACTTCTCTTATCATATCATATCCAAATATTAAATTTTTACCCTTTAGTAAATTTCTAAAAAATAGAAAAAAAGAAACAAATAATCACTCAAAAAAAACTTAATCATGAACCAGTACCATTTATCTGTTTCAACTTTCCGAAAAATTATGAGATTCAAATGCTGCTAGGTTAGAATAGAGCTACCTAATATCATCTAGATCAATATTATCCATATCTTGAATTTTAGCTATAGTATTTTTAGGGGAAGAAGGGTGTGAACTCTTGCTTCGCTAATTATTTTTAGTTATTCTTCCCTTTTTCTTTATCTTCCCTAAAGAATTCGGGACCTTCTCTATAATCGATGTATCCTTCAGAAACTATTCTATTTTTGAACTTCTCTCTTCGCCTTTTTTCTACGTGACTAAACTCTTTATTCTCCTTTTTGGTCAAATTACTTCACCCTAATAGGAATATTCAATTTTTAATACTATTCCACTTTTCTGCTAGTTCCCTTCACACGGTATCTGCCCATTATATTATTAGCAAGATACAGATATTAAATTTTTTGCAAGAAAATCTTTACATAATCATCCACTTAAATTGGCATAGAAAAACATACTATTTAATAATCAATAATTCTTAATTCGACTAGTTACCAGTCCACCAAAAATCGTACAACTAATCCAAAATCGATCACTCTAAACCTTGATTTTTTAAACGAATTATGTCCGGCTAACGTTTCTTTTTAGACCGTTCTAGAGCTAATTTCCACTCTTCTTCGTCATTTTTTTCTTTATCTTCTTGAGCTAATTTTTTTAATTCCTCTATATCGTAACGTCCTTCTTCCCCTGGTTTTTTAGATTTCGGGGCACACTTATCACATTCCTTGGACAAAATCTCTCCTCCATAAAAACTTTTATTCTCACTTTTCCGTTAAAAGGTTGAAATTTATAAATTTTTTTAATCCACTTAAAATTTACTCAAAAAAATTGCGCGCAACACTCTTGAAGAGTTTTGGATGTCCAGTTTAAGGCTTTTTTAGTGCTGGGAAAAATGCCTCTTTCATAATTAAAAACTATTTTACTTATTCAAAAACAGAAACAGAAACAATGGTCTGTTCCCTCGTCTAACGCTTTCAGGTTCTAAAAAAAAGATATATATATACTTAAAAATTGGGTATTAGGATAGGTTATTTACTTTTTCTTTCCTTTAGGCTTTGCCGCAGGCTTCGCTGGTGCTGCCGCAGGCTTCGCAGGAGCTACCGCAGGTTTTGGTCCTACTGCAGGCTTTGCCCCCATCGGATGTGCTTCTGATGTATGCTTCCTTAATTCGTCAGGAGTTCTAAACATTTTACCACATTGCGGGCATTTAATGGACAAATTATTCCTCCTCTTGTATATTTTAGATGTATTGATTACATTAATGCTTATAAATATTTTTATACAAACAATACTATTTAAATAATAAAAAAAAGACACAAAGATAATTCTGTTATAAAAAATCAAGCTAAAAACGAGGATGGAAGCCCGAACAAACTTTGGGAAAAGTTTTAGATTAATGTTTAAGAATATATTTATAGTAATAATTTTCACCGTTGAGGCTTGATCATTTTGAGGCTTCAGTTCCTTGGCGCTGCAAGAACGGTTACGGGTTCGCTTCACATTCTGGATGTTGATGGTGTACGAATACTCCTAGATTGTGGACTTTTTCAGGGAAGTAAGGAGCTTTGGGAGAGAAACAATTCGTTCAACTTTAACCCCAAGGACATAGACTATGTACTTATCTCTCACGGTCACATAGACCACTGCGGGAGACTCCCCCTCCTAGTTAATAAAGGTTTTAACGGAAAAATATACGCCACCCACGCGACAGCCGACCTCTGCTCAATTCTCCTCAAAGACTCTGCTAGAATTGAGGAAGCGGACACTGAGAGGGAGAATGTCCATAGAAGGAGTGAGGGTTTGCCGCCATTAAAACCCCTCTTCGATGAGAGTGACGTCGATAAATGCTCTAAACTGTTCCAGGGAGTCGACTACGATCGTGTGGTAAAGCTCAATGGGGTTGAGGTAGCTTTTAGAGATGCGGGTCACATTCTCGGCTCAGCCATAATAGAAATCTGGGCTGAGGGAATAAAAACTGTTTACAGCGGGGATATTGGAAGACCGGGAATGCCTATTCTCCGTGACCCTAAACCCATAGACTCAGCCGACTACCTCATACTTGAGTCAACTTACGGTTCACAAAAACACCCGCCGTATCCCCCGACGGTAGACGAGATTAGGCGGATGGTTCTTGAGGTTTACCGAAGGGGAAGCAAACTCCTAATCCCCGCCTTCTCCATTGGGAGGACTCAAACAATAATTTACATTCTCAACCACCTTGTTGAAAACAATGAAATTCCCATAATCCCGGTATACGTGGACTCCCCCCTAGCTGTTGATGCCACGGAAATCTTCAGCAGGCATCCCGAGTGCTACGATGCCGAATTTAAAGCTCTTCTCAGATCTGGAGACGACCCGCTAGTCTTCAGAGGACTGAAGTACGTGAGAGAGGATGAAGAATCCCATGAGATTTCAAACAAGAGGGAACCGAACATTATAATAGCAGCCTCAGGCATGTGCACCGGCGGAAGAATAAAGCACCACCTTGAGCGGCACCTATCCGACCCCTACTCCACTCTGCTCTTCGCCGGGTACCAAGCCAGAGGAACCTTGGGGAGAGCGCTTGTCGAGGGCAGAAAAACTGTGAAGATATATGGGAAGAGTTATCCCGTAAGAATTAGAGTGGAGTCTCTCCAAGGATTAAGCGCCCATGCCGACAAGGCAGATCTCCTTAGTTGGGTTAAAAGAATTGACGGAATTAAAGAGGTGTTTCTTGTTCACGGAGACTACGAAAAGTCTTTAGCCTTAGCAAAGAATATTCAATCAGAAAAGCATGCAAAGGTAAAGATACCCCTACAGGGAGAAGCACTAGAAATCTCCTGAAAATACATTCTTCCTTTTTTTAGTTTAGCCGCTATCATAAAAAAATATTAAGAAAATGGGAAACAAAAGTAATCCAAGCGATGCTTTAAAAGAAAAGAGATCCGAAGTTCAAAACAAAATTCAAATAAGGGATATAATTGATTCTGCCGCTCCAAAAAAATTAAATAAGAACTTTTAACTATTTAAAAAACATGATTATTATTCGCTCAGAAACTCCTGAGAATTATGCTGAAATTTCAGCCGTGCACCGCAACGCCTTCGAACAAGATAACGAGGCGCGACTGGTCGAAAACATACGTTCATCTAATGAATTCATCTCCGAACTTTCTCTCGTAGCGCTTATCAATAGTAAGATTGTTGGGCACATCCTTTTTAGTCCGGTAATTATTAAATCGAAAAAACGGTTCCCGCTCTAATACTCGCGCCCTTAGCTGTTAGAAAAGAATATCAAAATCAGGGAATTGGTTCTATGCTTGTTAGAGAAGGGCTCAAGGAATGTAAAAGATTAAATCACAGTATTATAATTGTAATCGGACATCCTAACTATTATCCAAGATTTGGATTCAAACCCGCATCTTTGTTTGGAATAACACCACCTTTCGAAGTTCCTAACGAAGCATTTTTAATAATTGAATTAAAACCAGGCGCTTTAAAGGGAGTCAGCGGAAGAGTTGAACTTCCCTCGGTTTTTAATGATGCTTAATAATAAATTTTCTAATTAAGAACCGATTAAAGATAGTTATTAATGGAAAGAAAGCTTGGAACTATCTGTGGAGACAGAAAAATCCATGTACAATTTAGTAAAGCAATTTACTTTAGTATCTCCATTCTTATCTTGTGTAGGAGTAGCTCTATGTTTGGGTTCTCAAGACTTTTAACGCCATCCCTAGTGTGTTGTGGTTTGGGTATGTTTCAACATCCTTGTGGTGTGGTGCGTTGTCCCAACCTTCGATAAGTTCTCCCATAGAATTAAACCAGTAGTAACTATATGCTACTAGTTCGTCTCCTCTCCTAATTTCCCTCAAGTAGAGCGAATCATCGTTAATAAACACTATCTTAGCCTTTATGACGTATAGTAGTCCTCTGGTGGCTTCTTCGATAAGTTCTATCCTTAGGACTACGTCTTCACTCTTTTCTAGCAACTTCTCTAGTCGCTTCTTCAATATCTGCTAACTCCCTTTCCAGCTCCTTCTTTGTTTCAACAAGCGTCTTCCAGGTGAACCATACTTCATGAGCTTTGAAGCTGTCAGGCAAGTTACCAGCGTACTCTTCGAAGGATCCATGCTCCTCCTCAAATTTTCCAAGCTTCTCTTCCACTTCTTGGAGTTCTTTTAAAACTTGTTTTCTCCTCTCCTTTAGAAACCTCAATGCAATGCCCTTAAATAGCTCCTTGTTCTTCTCGATGATCTTCAACAAACTCGCCATACGAACACCCTGCATTACCCGCGATATGCTCACACAACTCTAAAATATCGTAAGTATTCAAGTATTATTAAAATGTCTAGTGGGAGAAGAAAAAGATGTGTTCCGGACTGGTTCTTATTTTTTGGTACGGTTTTCGTGCTAAGAGTTTTATGTACCCCTGAAGTAATCGGCGAGAGGGCTACCAAAACATTTTATTTTATGAGCGTAGTAAGAATAATAACAAAAACTTGAGTCTGGTGGGATTCATGGACGTTTTGAAAGCTATAGAGAAGAGAAGGAGTATACGAGACTATGTTGAGAAAATTCCGAGCGATGAAGTCGTATACTCCATAATTGAGTCTGGAAGGCTTGCCCCCTCGGCTGGAAACAGGCAGCCTTATAGATTTGTTGTTGTTTGGGACAGAGAAAAAATTAGAAAAATAGCCAAGGCTTCGATGAGCTTTCTCAGCAAAACAGGAGTAATAATAGTAGGAGTAGCGGATCCAAAACTATCACCAAAATGGTATCCCGTGGACACTGCGATAGTAACATATGGTTCTTGCAGCTCAAGCTCAGGGATTGGGAACCTGCTGGATAGGTGCCTTCAGCGAAGAAGAGGTTAAAAAAAGTCTGGAAATACCTAAAGATGTAACCATAGTGGCTATGCTCGGAGTAGGATACCCGAAATCAAAACCGAATCCGACATCGAGAAAAAAGATGGAAGAAATAGCCTGCCGAGACAAGTGGAACAATCCCTTCACAAAAAAATAGAAAAGCTTAGCAATTGAAGCTGGCGTATTTCATAATTTTTATTCCAAAATATTTTTAATGAGTTATTTCTGGGTCAGCCTTCTCTCTGCTGTGCTTGTTAGAATCCTCCAGACCTTATTATGGCTGTTGTTACCACTTTTGCGGCGAGAGTTCCGTCCTGTTTTTTTATTGGTATTTCGAATATCATAAAGAGCATGTTATTTTTGACGTACATGTCTATTACTTCTACTTGGGATACGATAACATCCCCAGGCTTTATTGGTGTATAGTATTCGTACTTCTGACCACCGTGAAGAAGCTTGGTCAAATCTTTTATTATTCCTTCCTGAGCGAGTTTCCCAGCTCCATAGAACCCGGGAAGGAAGATGACAGACAGGAAGGAGGGAGGGGCAATTATCTTAGAATCGTCGGGATCTGTGTACTCTGGTTTCAGGTCGCCTGTGGCTTTAGCATAGGCTCTTATGGTGTCGCCTGTTACCTTATAAGTAATGGGGTCAAACTTGTAACCTTTATACTTCTTATACTTGTCTTCACTCACAGAACCACCTTACCTCACTATCCCTCTTTTACAGATTCAGCTATAAAATTCTTTTGGCTAACGATTTTTATACACCTTTTTGAAGCGGTTCTTGGCCAATAGCTCTGAATTTTAGAGTCCTCTACGTTATTTCTTTTATGATAACTTTCCCAGGGTGATTTTGTTGTAAGAAATAGCGTTTAAATCCGAGTTCAAGACCTGCCCCCATAAATTATGCGTTTCGAGGGCTAAAGGAGGGCTTGGTATATGATAAAATTTTTATTTGGAAAAGTAATAGTATGAGTTCCGAAACGTGAATCAAAGGATAAAGCTTATGTGCAGTATGGAAAATTGTGTTTAACAATATTAACCAGTCGAAGAAAAAGGCAGAAAAATACTTTAGAAAAGTAGGGGGAATCTTCAGCAAATTTCGTGTCTTGAAACGCTTTACGGGTTAACTTCACCGAATGATATTTGGTTATTCGGCTACGTTTCCAAACTTCAATTATCAGGAGATGTGATATGAAATGCGGCGTGAAAGAAAAAGGAATGATTTAGGGTTTGAGAATTGGCTGCTTTGCGACTTTCACATTCATACAAAGATAAGCGATGGCAGCCTACCCTTAGAGAAAGTGGTTGATCTTTATGGTGAAAAAGGATTTGATGTCATAAGTATCGCTGACCATATTCTGGATGAGAAGACGCGTGAAGAAAGGCAAAAGAAAAGGGAACCCACGCTCTCACTAACGAGAGAAGACTTTCCGAACTATTTACGACTCTTATGGAAGGAGGAAAAAAGAGCATGGGAGCGATACAGAATGCTACTCATCCCAGCAGTAGAACTAACAAACAACCAAGATATGTACCATATACTCGCCATTGACATAAAGGAATACATTGAACCAGCATTACCAGTAGAGAGAATAGTTGAAGAGATTCACAGACAGGAAGCTATTGCTATCGCCTGCCACCCACATCGTAAAGAAACAGAACACGACCAGCCGTACATTCACCTCTGGGAAAACCACAAAAAGTATTCGGATCTCTTCGATGCCTGGGAAGTAGCTAATCGCGATGATCTTTTCAATATCATTGGCCTACAGAAATTTAATTACATAGCAAACTCGGATTTCCACGAAGCTGAGCATCTTTATTCTTGGAAGAGCCTGATACGAGCTGAGAAAAACACTGAAGCAGTAAAGGCCGCAATAAGAGAGAATAAAGAGATAGCTATCTATCTATTTAGGAAAAATAAACTGATTGAAGAGTAAAAGCTCAATGCGTGGAAATGGGTGATACGGGGTTCCAAGTTGAAAAATACTAGAAAAATCTAAAAAGGATTACGCAAAAATAGTTCATTTTGAAATATTTCGAGTTAAAAAATATGTGGAAAAGAGCTTACACTATTATATTCAAACTCTTATTTTACATCGCCCAAAAGATACACAGGCGTTCCTATTCAAGTAATTGCCAAGAGTATTCGGATTATCAATAGGCAGAACACTACGAACACCAACAATGCCACAGCGAGGTAGTATGCCCACTTCTTCATGTAAAGCAAGCCTACACCAGTAATAATTGTATATCCTGAAAAGGTTAGACCCGCCAAAACCACCAAATGAAGACCAGTAATAATGGATTGATTAGCGATTAGAATAGTCGAATGGACTAGTACAATTTCGTGTAATAGATTAGTTAGTATGCTAACCAAATCAATTAGTACAAGTGCAAATAGTGTACCCTGGTTGGATAGCGTGAAATTGTATCCTAATGCAATGCAAGTCTCAAGTATGCATATGGCAATTATCCCCAGCACTCCAATAATTATGAGGATTATGGCTAGTGCAGTTATCCTTTCAGGTCTGTAAAGTTTCCATTTGGCATCCTTTTCCACTAGATTACCCCTTAAAAATTATTTGTTTGGTATTATTTTTGTTAACGTATTTAAATTTTATTTTGTGAGCATTGCGAGATTTTTCTTTTTAGCTTTGGGATAGTTTAGAGTTACTTGTTTATCTCTGTAACAAGTTGGTTCTTTTTATTTTCTAAGCACTCTTCGGATGGCTTATTTAGCACACTTCCTCAAAATATTTCCAAATAATAGTTATGTATGCTTCTCTAAAAATAAAAAGGGGAGAAAGTGATTTATTTCCTGTATACGCCGTACTTGAATGTGGTTTCAGTCATTGCTTTGACGTTTTCGAGTTTGGCTTCGTCAGGTATGCCGGACACGGCTCCGTCCATTATGAATCCTCCGCCTTCGCCTACGATGTCGATAAGTTTCTTGCAGTACTCCTCCATCTGTGCTGGGGTTCCAGCAACGAAAAGTGATGCTGGTATGTTTCCTTTGAGGCAGATTCTGTCTCCGATTTCCTCCTTGGCCTTGAAAATGTCAGTCCTATCCAACCAGGCTATAGTTTTTCCCTTGGGTAATTCCTTCAGGTATTCTAGGCGGGGAGTGTAGTCACCTTCATAGAAGGGCATGGGTTGCATTCCCGCTTTAACTAGGTCGAGTATTATTTTTTTGAGGCTGGGCCAGTAGAATTCTTCAAACTGTTTATTGGACATGAATCCCGCAGCGCCACGATGAAGTGGAATGAATATTCTCGTGTTGCCGGTTAATTGAGCCATAGATATCGCGATCTGCATTTGGTAGGGCTCCAATAAGTCTATTATGTGCTTTAGCTCTTCCGGGTTTCTGTACATGTCGAGCATTGTACCCCGCATTCCTCTCAAGAAATCAGAAACTAAGTCGAAGGGAGCTTGGGCAATGGAACCAAGCTGCATAGGATAACCCAATTTTTTCATCTCTGCTTCGTAGCCAAAACTTACACCCAGCCATTGCATTGTAGCTTGGCTCGCTGTTTTCATATCTTCCATAAACTGCACAAATGGTGGTTGAGCCATCAGCATAGGGATCGTGAATATTGTACTATAGCCTACAAATGAATTGATGTCGGGAAGTGTCTGAAAAGCTTCAAAGATTCCGAAGGTACGCGGGAGCCACTTTTTGATAATATACTCGGCGGAATTAGCAAAGAGTTCCTTGTATTCTTCTGCTTTCATGTATTCCCCTTCAACATACTGAAAGGGTAGATTATCTGGAAGATTTATTCCGGGCGCCTTGAGTATTTTAGCCTTCATTGCCTTTAACACGGGTCCCGAAAAAACAACCAGCATGGAGGGAGTCATATCCCACTCGAATTCCAGGACCGTTTCCTTGTAAGCAGCCGCGGTTCTAGCATGGTCAAACATGGCTTCCTTATTACTCATACCCTTGTAACGAGTAGGCCAAAAATGTGTAAAGGGTGCGAGGGGGACTCTGTCCGGCTCTTTTAAGGCTACGGCGTCGTTCCATCTCTGCTCTCTCTCCTTATACAACTCTTCTGGCGATTTCGGCATTTTTAGACACCTACCCATTTCTTGGCTATTGCTACTGCTTCGGCGGCGTCTTTTCCGTAGGCGTCGGCGTCCACGTATTTTCTTATGGTCTCGTCCATCTGGCCTCCGCCGATCATTATCTTCACCTTATCTCTTAATCCCACTTTCTTGATTTCATTTATGGTTTCCTTCATGGAGTTGTATGCCAGTGTTAGGAATCCGCTCAGAGCCACGATTTGCGTTTTCGTTTCCTTGATTTTTTCCACGAACTTTTCCTTGGGCACGTCGATACCGAGGTCTACTACCTCGAAGCCGTTTGCGTCCAGCATGAATTTTACGATGTCCTTGCCTATGTCGTGTATGTCTCCAGCCACGGTTCCCAGAACAATTTTTCCCAGACGCTTAACCTTATTGCCTCCTTTGAGTTTCGGCGCTAAGATTTCGGTTATCTGCTTCAGAATCTCACCGGACATGATTAAATCGGGAAGGAAGAACTCTTTGTCCTCAAACTTTTTTCCCACTTTAGCCATGGCGGTTCTTATCTGGTCCAAGATTTTCAGGGGGTCTTCTCCTGCTTTAACCTTTTTTTGCACTAGCTCCACGGCTTCCTTCTCATTAAGATCTGTAATCAAATCCACTAAATCTTTAGCCAAAATAAATCCTCCGCCGAATTGAAATTTTATACTTAATTTTTATCGGTTTTTCAATCATATTCAGGATTATGGTAATAAATTTTGTGTTAAAATTTGTAAGTAAAAATATGCATTTTTTCAAGTTTAGAATAATTTACCTCATTCTAGGACGAAGTTGCCTTTAATGGTTCGAAATAAACCCTGAATCGCGTTTCTCGGTAATCTACATAATCTGAATTGGTAATAATACTTGGTTTTCTTCAGTTGAAAAACTGTTCGATTATGAAATTAAGCATCTCTGGAAAAATTATATATACTCTCAGTACTCGGTTTTAATACATCTTCGATATGCATTAACTTGTTATGGGTGAAACAGAATTTTGATTCATGAATTAGACGGTAAAGTAAAAGAGTTAGTAGAGCTTCTAAGGCAATCCGGTAAATGTGTAGTGTTAACGGGAGCCGGAGTTTCTGTGGAAAGCGGTATTCCCGATTTTAGGGGGCCTGAAGGAACTTGGAAAACGTATGACCCCGCCATATCAACCGCTAGCAGCTTTGTGTTGAAGCCTCATCAGTTCTGGTTCTTCGCAATGCAATTCGTCGGCCCTCTCATGCGTGCGGAACCAAACCCCGCACACCAAGCCCTAGCAGAACTGGAGAAAATGGGGCACGTAACCTGCGTCATCACCCAAAACATTGACGGCTTGCATCAGAAAGCGGGCAGCAAAAACGTAATAGAGCTGCATGGAACCGCTTGGAGGTCGGTGTGCGTTAACTGTGGAAAAAAGTACTCATTCCAATACGTCATGGATCAGATGGTTCCCATGTGTTCCCTAGTACCCAGATGCATGGAGTGCGGCTATATACTTAAACCGGACGCCACCCTGTTCTTTGAAGAAATCCCTCAACAGCTCTACCAACAGTGCCTAGACGAACTCAACCATTGTGACCTACTAATCGTGGTGGGTTCAACACTCCTCGTAGAACCATCGGGAAGCTTCCCAGAGATGGTCAAAAAACTGGGAGGAAAAATAGTCATAATCAACCTTGAAAAAACATGGTTTGACGAGAACTCCGACATCGTAATCAACGGAAAAGCCACAGAAGTATTAACCCAAATCCTCCAAGAAATGAAAAAATAAAAAAGCAGAAACCGATACCGAATCCGTGATGGGTTAGACCAAGAAATTTATGGTGGTATTAAAAAATAATTATCTTTTTTGTGAAAATAATTTTTGACTTTCTGAACCTAATCCATGGAAAAAGTTAGAGTGATAGCTTTTAGTTTTAAGATGAGAGTAAAAAAGGAAAATAAAAAAAGAGATTAAAGGAGCAGGTTTCGAGTATCTAGCCCATGAGAATGTCCTTGTACTGTTCTCTGAGAACCTTCTTGTTGAATTTACCGACGCTGGTCTTGGGAAGGCTGTCTACGAATACGACCTTATCAGGCATCCACCATTTCGGAATTCTGTCAGGCTTACTTTTCAGAAATTCGATGATTTCACCCTCGGTGACCTTGCCTTTTTGGTCTGGTTTGGGTACAATGAGGACCAGTGGTCTCTCGTCCCACTTCTTGTGTTTAACTCCGATGACACATACTTCCATGACAGCTGGATGCATGCTGGTAACGTCTTCAAGTGTCAGTGTGGATATCCATTCGCCGCCGCTCTTTATAACATCCTTGGTTCGGTCCTTGATTAGAAGGTATCCTTCCTCATCGATGGTTGAGATGTCTCCGGTGTGCATCCATCCTCCCGCCCACAGATCTTTTGTTTTTTCTTTGTCCTTATAGTATTCCGTGACGAGCCAGGGTGCTCTTACGACGATTTCTCCCATTGTTTTACCATCGTGTGGAACATCTTCCATGTTTTCGTTTACTACTCTGAGTCTTACTAGGGGTACTGGTAATCCGGTTGAAATCCACCTGGTGATTTTTTCTTCCTTGGGCAGATTCTCATCCTCCTTTCTGAGGAATGCTTCGGTGAGTAGTGGGTAGCTCTCGGTTTGGCCGTATGCAGCGAATATTTTCATTCCGTAGTTCCATCCCTGTTCTGCTAGGCCTCTGGGTAGTGCGGAGCCTCCGATGAAGCATTTGAATCCTTTCAGTTGGGGTATGGCGTCTTTGAAGTTGGGTGCCCACATCATGAGTACTAGTAGTGTGGGTATGAATGCTGATACTGTACATTTCTCTTTCACCACTAGGTTGACCATCAGGGCGGGGTCGTATTTGCCGGGGAATACTTGTTTCATTCCGAACATGCAA
Organism: Candidatus Freyarchaeota archaeon; assembly: GCA_030587365.1. Lineage (GTDB taxonomy): Archaea > Asgardarchaeota > Jordiarchaeia > Jordiarchaeales > Jordiarchaeaceae > Jordiarchaeum. The sequence goes on from JAUQZE010000022.1 coordinate 91,434, forward strand.
GCGGAGTAGGGTAGTCCCCAGGCGTGTGCGTGGAATAGTGGGGTTACGTGGAATAGTACGTCGTGGATTCCTATTCCCCAGTATTGTCCTGATGCCGCGGCTTGTACTAGTGTGTGTAGGACGCCGTGTCTTTGTGTGAACATGCATCCTTTGGGTAGTCCGGTGGTTCCTGTGGTGTAGCACATTGTTGCCGGGGTGTCTTCGTCTAGGTCGGGGTACTCGTAGTCTGCGGATGCGGATTCGTGCAGCTCGTTATAGTTGTGTATGGGTTCCAGTTTGGTGTCTGGGATATCTTTGGTTTCGTTTATGATTATGTATTGTTCTACGCTTTTCAGCTTGGGCGCTATTGACTCTATTAGGGGTAAGAAGTCCTGGTTGAAGAGTAGTACTTTGTCTTGTGCATGGTTTACCACGTACTGAGCTTCATCTACGGAGAGTCGCGGGTTCCCCTCGTGTAGAACAGCTCCCATACAGGGGACGCTAAAGTAGAGGTCGAAGAATTGGTAAGTGTTCCAGTCAAAGCATATTACTTTGTCTCCCTGCTTTACTCCGAGTTCCTCCAACAAGTTTGATGATTTTTTAACCCGGTCATACATCTCTTTATGGGTATATCTGTAACTGTCTCTATATACAATTTCAGTCTTTGGATATACATCTACGCAGTGTTCTAAAATGTGTTTGAATATTAGGGGGAATTTGTATGCCATTAAAACACTCCCTTTCTAATTTTTCTCCCATTTAAACTTTATAATTTTTAAACGCATAACTAGTATATTAAATTGTCTATAAAGAAGAAATTCATACTTTTAGAATAGTGTGAATAGAAAAACCGTATCTGAAAAATAATGATTTACACTCAGCTACGGGCTTGAACACCCTTTAAGACTCCCTCAAAAAGTAGCTCCAAATTCTCCTTTTCCGAGAAACCTTTTTTAGAGATAAACATTCTTATTATGAAAGCTAATATAATTATTATTTTGTTGGAGGTTTAATGGTTTGAAGATTTTAGCGTTTCAAGGGAGCCCTCGAATGGAAAATGGGAACACTGAGAAAATTCTTAGGGCTTTTCTTAAAGGTGCCAGTGAAGCGGGTGCAGAAACTGAGACTCTTTATTTACGTCGGATGAATATTAATCCCTGTACGGGATGTTTCACCTGCTGGTTCCAGACCCCGGGTGTATGTGCTCAGAAAGACGATATGGAGCAGGTTTTGCAGAAGATTCCCGAGGCGGACGTTCTGATTTTTGCAACTCCTCTCTACATATATAACATGACTGCTTACATGAAAGCCTTATTGGAGCGAATTCTTCCCCTCGTAAAACCGGACTTAGTTAGGGGTGAAGATGGTCTCGCCGGTCATCCCAGCCGATACAAGTTCAATCAGCGGTGGATTCTTATATCTAACGCCGGTTTTCCCGAGGAGGAGCACTTTGAGCCTCTGCTGCACTGTTTTGACAGAATATCGCGTATGTGGACAAGGGGAGAAGGCTTCGCCTTAACTATTCTTAAGGGTGCTGGTGAAATGCTGAGATTCGATGACGGGAAAATATTTGAACCCTTCTACCAGGCGGTACGGGATGCGGGTAGAGAATTCGTAGAGAACGGAACCGTTTCCAGCGAGACAAAAGCTAAAGTCGACAAACCATTATGGGAATACGCACCAGAACTAGCCTACGCCACCAGAGAGAGTTTCAAATCGAAATAATAGAGTTTTTGTAGTTTGAGATTTTAACCTTTTTGGGTTTGGAGATTAAAATGCATTTCATCCAATAATCCACTAGCAATGTTTTCGCCTGTTCTTCTCAGGAAATTCATCGAATACTTTTTGCGCCTCATCTGGGGAGAGTACTAAGATATCACCGTTTTCACTCTGGAGTACGCATCCGGAATTTGTAAGGAGGCGATAGTTTTCACGTGTATCTTCAGGATTGCCCCCAACAAATGTTTTGGCACAATTTCACAGGTGAGCCAAATATTTAATCCCGGCGCCGCTTGGTTTTCAAAACCCCCAGAGCCATCAGTTCTCTCCGGCCATTCTTTATATTGCGACATCGCGTGTATTAATACGGAAGCGAGTTCTTTACCATCTTTTGGAATATTAAAACGGCCCGGAGAGTACGTAGACCATTTGCCGCTCTTATTTAGACCCGTGAAACCTCCGCACACGAATCGGCAGCGCATAATGTTTTATACGCTTGCTGTATGAAAAAGTGACCCCGCCTATTGTGACAGAGTTTTCTTTTTCCCTATCAAACATTCCCGCCGTGCAGGCTGATACGCACATATTGCACTTATTGCAGAAAGATTCTTCGGGAGGGAGTAGGTCAGTGGGTTAAGTTCTGCGGAAGTCACTACCGTGCCTAGTTCAACGATAGTGCCATAACCTTTAATACCAACGTTACCCGACCAGCCGAATGAACCCACGCCGGAACACGCAGCGATATAGCGATGGGAGAGAATCGGAGGCATTGTGAGCAGCCAGCCGGGTATCTACTTACGATAATTATTGTTTGATAGCCCCTTTTGGATGCAAATCCCTTATTCTTTAAACACTTTACGAGTTCCTTAGAAATCTGAGTCGATTTAAATTCGAGTGCAAATATGTCAATTTCGTGTCCAATGAAGTCATTTCTGCCAAAAAATTACGGATTTTGTTACAGTCAAATGGTAGGGCATAGCTGATAGCTGATAGTGCTTCAGGAAGGACATAGGTGAGAACCACACGGCAGTCCACCTTCTAGAGTATCAAGGTTGACAAAACCTACTCTTATTGCGCCCCGCTCACGCAAAAACTTTTCAATCTGGCCTTTAAGTTTTGTTGGCTTTCGTAGTCATAATAATCAAATCCAATTATCGTAATTACCAGCTTGGATTGCCACCTTAGCAAGTTTGTAAACAATATTTCAATATTATTCCAGTGCTTTTCTGTATTTTAAATTATTCTTGTTATTTTTTTAAACAATATAGATTTAAATACTTTAGAAATAAAAATAGATTTTCAAAAGGAAAATAGAGGGTGAGTTCTTATAATCCTGCCAGCTACGAGAGAAAGGGACCCGAAAAGGCTCCAGAAGTCGTTACTCCAGCACAATAACTTCAAAAATTTTTCCTTTTATTAAGAGTGATGAATACTGCTTAGGGCTCAAATGTGGCAAATCTTCTCTAAAAAGAACTATGGCATTAATTAATTTCTAGATATCCTAGCGATATTAAGCTAGAGTTTTGTTAATAGAAAAAAGAAAGATACGGGAAAGAGATGCGGATGCGTTTAGACCTCCCGTACTCTTCCTCTGCATTCGGGCTCATCGAATTCGTCCAGCATATAGTCGAAGGTTTTTTTCGTGATGATCTCTACACCAGCGTTGAGGAGTATCAGAGCCACGCATTCCAAACCTCCGACTGCGCGTGATAATCCCTCGTTCAACAAAGCCCTGCAGGCCTCCTTGAACAAACAATCAGGATATACTACGGTTACCTGATTGTTTTCTCCCCGGGTTAAGCGCATAGGAATAACTACTTTAGTTGATTTAACTGTGCCAGTAAACTTTTTGCAGGCTTCGAACACATCTTCAGTGGTTCCAACTATACTGTTTAGCATACCACTGCTCATGATTATGGATTTCATAGCACCATAGGCGGCTCTCTTGGCCCCTGCCCCCGTGGAACCCTGAAGCTTGAAGTCCGCTTTAAACACACCGTAGACTAGGGAACAGAGCCCTCCAGGGTACCGGTCCAGATTTGCTATGACGTAGTTCGTAACCTCATCTAGTCCTTGGATGTTTTCGGATGGCTTTTCGTTCAGCTTCTCCGCCTCAAACTCCAGTGCGTACTTCGAAGCCATCCGTTTGAAAATGGGACCGTAGAGCTTCGCGGTCTCCTCGGCTGCAATTTTTGTGAAAATTATTCCGGTTTGGCTATCGAACTCTCCCTCTATGGTGAATTCATTTTCAGAATTAGACACATTTTCAGATTTAGACATAGAAATCTACCCCAAATATTTAAATTATTATATTTCCTCGCATTAGTCGTTTTGTTCGTATAGACTAAAATGTCTCAATTTAAAGTTGGTTTTTTAGTTATTTAAATATTTTTATTATGTTGTTATATTACATAATTATTTTCTTTTCCTAAGGGCGTTACTATGTAGAATTTCTGGAGTGGAATAGAAGCTACCTTCTTTATAGATGGAGGAGGACTTTGATTCTGATGTTTTCCCAACAAACCCCTTATCCACGAGGGTTCACAACTGTATGGAAGAAAGTATACAAATGTGTATTTTCCATGACTACCCATATGACCCCGGGGTAGGACCTCTTCGGAGATGCTGTTGAAAAAGTTCTCTGTTTTGGTGCCCCATCTGTAGTGGAAAGAAAGCACCCAGCCTGTGCGACGAGTGGGGTAGAACGTGTGGCGTGGACTGCAACAGGGGTAGGCTCACCAGCTCGGCGATTCTCCTTCATAGTCTGCGCCTGTGCGGCTAACCGTTTACCGTGAGTGCAGACACCTCTTGGCAGACACAGAGGAATGAATATGTACGCCCCACGGCATACCTGGTGCTGCCGGGCCAGGTGGGACTGAGACTACCAACGCTCCGAATGAGAATGCTATATACGAAAATATACATTCTTAGAAACGGTAACTTTCTCTGCTCCGTACTCCTTGACACTTATCGCTGCTAAGGCCTCCAATCCTCCGCTAACTATAAGGATATCAGTGTCAATAACTTTCCCTAAACCACTTAACTCTTTCAAAATTAATATCCTTGTTCTTTCTCTCTTCAAAGTTTAAAAAAGTGGAGATATTTATAAAAGGGTTTAGAAAAGTTCATCCCTTTTTATCCACGACGGAAACCATCTGTAATACTCGAGTGGTTTTGCCTTCTTTTGCCCTTCATAAGTAGCCTTCACAAGCCTGATGTCGCCTTTTTTACCTCTGTATAAGTACACTAGACCCTTTTGTTCAAGATCCATCAATGCTTCATCAATTTCTTCCTCTTCTAAGTCCTCTTCCAATTCTTGTTTAGTCATGTAGAGTCCGGGATTCACTCTGTAATCCTCGGCGAGTAGTTCGAGAATCTTATCTTCGAGAGTTTCTGACTTTAATTCAGGTTTTAATTGGCCGGGTACATAAACAGTAACTGGAATGCCCAGTTCTTCATCCATGCGTCTGCGGGGAGTTTTTAGTTCCTCGCCCATAAACCTCGGTGCTAGCCTCGCAATAAGCAGTCGTGTAACATCGTTGGTTCCTGCTCCTATTTTGTTTACCTGAGAATCTCTAATCCCGGACTCGACGGGATAGAATTTTGTTAAGCTGTCGCCACCCATGGTAAGAATAGAATTAATACTTGCTTTTTCCGCCAATTCTGTTACAAAGATTTTAGCTCCATTGGCCTCTACCACAGGTTGTTCTCCTTTATCAAGCAGGTACGCTGTATGATATACTAGTAGCCGTGATGTTTTGTAACCTATTATCATATCAGCGATTCTGTACTGGTTACTCTCAAAGAAAAACGTTGGCTGATTAAACTGGACTCGCCGATTAGCGTAGTAATAAGAATATCTTATTCCTTCTTTCATTCCACCAACTGTGCAGGCGGCCACCAGCAGTCTTTCAAAGTTAAGCCCATAAGCCATCACCATCCATCCGCCACCTTCTCCCCCAACGACGTTTTCCGCTGGTACTTCCACATTATCAAATCTTAAATAGCCGTTACGGACACCGTCATATGCCGCAAGCTCATTTACTTTTTCAACAGTAAAGCCAGGCATACCCTTCTCAATAACAAACGCGGTAATGTGTTGACGGTTACTTATAGCTCCGGGATCTTTACTTGTTCTGGCGTATGCAAAATAGATGCTGGCTATTCCGGTATTACTTATGAACCTCTTTACTCCGTTAAGGACATAATGGTCTCCTTCTCGTACCGCTGTCGTTTCAACCCCCGCAGCATCAGAGCCTACAAAAGGTTCTGTCAAAGTAATCGCTCCAAGGTAATCTTCTTCATTAATAATTTTGGGTAGCCATTTCTCTTTTTGTTCCTCGTTACCCTGAGTTACTAATTGGTAACAGCCACCGAACATTGTTGCGGCAAATGGGGCAGCGGCTATGGCTCCTAAGCGACTGATCTCTTCACCTAGTATACATGCACCTGTTACGTTTGCTTTCTCGCCCATACCTCCGTATTTCTCCGGAACTAGGACACCAAACCATCCCCTTTTCTTCATTTCCCTTACCATATCCCAAGGCACTTCTCTCTTCCAACGGGCTTTATCCACAGCAGGGAACAGTTCATCAACGAATGATTCCGCCTCATCAGCCAGCTTCTTTTGAAAATCTGTCCACCACCAATAATATGTTGCCATTAAAATCGATTCTCCTCAACCTTTTTCTTAAAAAAATGCGTTCTTTGATAGTTTCAAGTCATAGCTCTGAGCTAAATTAAGTTTTGGCTAATTTAACCTTGCTATATGTTGATTAAACTAGCTCCCTTTTAGTTTTGCCTTAATGTCTTTTCTTAACAGTTTTCCTACTGCTGTTTTGGGTAATGGTTCCGCCCAAAAGTCGATAGTTTTCGGACACTTGTACCCAGCTATATTCTGATGGCAGAAGTCTATTATTTCTTTTTTCAATTTTTCTTCTTTACCCTTGTATTTTTCTTTGTACTCTGGTTTTAGATAAATTGCTGCGTGTACCCTTTCACCCCATTTAGGATCAGGTGCACCCACAACTATCGCTTCTGCAACAGCTGGATGTTTAAAGAGAACGTTTTCAACTTCAAAGGGGTATACCCTCTCTGCACCGCTTTTGATCATATCCGCTTTCCTATCAAGAAGATACACATAACCGTCTTCGTCCATTCTTCCCATGTCACCGGTATAATACCAGCCGTTCTTTATGACTTCCTTCGTTTTCTCTGGATTTTTCCAGTACCCTAACATGGTTGATTTTGTCTTCGTAACTAGCTCCCCTATCTCTCCTCTTTTTGCTTCGTTTCCATTTTCGTCTACAATTTTCGCTTCGCATAGTATAGACTCTCTGCCTGCTGAACTAATTCTTTTATCCTCTTCTATTCCCCTTAAAACGTGGTCCTTGGTAAGCAGGTTGGTCCATGGGCCTCCTTCCGTTGCCCCTAATCCCTGAACAAAATTGGAGCCAAAAAGTTCCATGCATTGTTTGAGCACTTCGGTAGGGAATGGGGCGCCAGCGTAGCTCCACCACTTTATGCTACTTAAATCATATTTCTTCACGTCGGGAAGATAGAGGAGTAAGAAGTATACGGTTGGTACTGCATTCATGTGTGTGGCTTTTTCTTTTTCTATAACTTCTAAGATTAATTTTAGCTCTGTTGGCCTCCTAATCATTATAGCTTTGCCTCCCAAGTAGTGGTGTAGGAATACTGGCCAAACAGAAATGTGAAAAGCCGGAAGTATAAACACTGTGCTATCGTCGGGGGATACCCGTATTTTTGGGTCATCCAAACCTACCAGTATGCAATCCAGAACCCAATTTAATATATTTCTATGTGACAACATTACCCCTTTTGGTAACCCGGTTGTTCCTCCTGTGTAGAGAAGCATTGCCATCTCGTTTTCGTCTATTTCAATCCCTGGTTCGTCGGGTGAACCATTCTCTATTAGGTCTTCATAAAATTCCATATCTTCTACTTTGTCAATAGCGCTTATGTAATGTTTAACTTTCTTAAGCTCTGGCTTAAGGGAAACCGCAACATTTTTGTAGTCGGGTTCAAACACGAGTCCAACGACCTCTGAATTTTCTATTATGTATTTCAACTCTTTTGGATGTAATCTAAAATTCAGGGGTACCGGAAGTATTCCAGCTTTAGCCATAGCATAATACAACTCAATGTATCTGTGGCAGTTTTCCATTAAGATTGCTACATGGTCACCTTTCTTTATACCCATATTAAGTAGAGAATTCGCTAGCCGGTTGGTTCTCTCGTTGAATTCTTTCCAAGTATACCTAACCTCTCCATGGGCATAGCAAACCATGCATTCTTTGTCGGGCCATCGCTTGGCATATTTGCGTGGAATATCTCCTAAAGTGTACACTCTTTCACCTCCCTAATGCTATTTATTGCTACTATTTTCCAGTGGCTTGGTGCTGCAAATACTTCGCGGGCATTACAGCTCCTTTTCGTTTCTCCGGGAAAAGTTCTGATTCGTGTTCTTCAAAACCAGCTTCGGGATTTACCGCGCATCTTGGATACAGGCCCACCATACACCTCATGAGGCACTGCCAGCATCGGTTGCATCTTCTTATCTTGTCAACTTTCCCCTCCTTTATCTTGTTGGGCCAATCTGGCTCTGCGATGGCTTGTCTGCCGAGTGAGGCGATGTCTGTTATTCCTTCACTGATGGCTCGCTCCGCTACAACGGGATCGTGGATTGATGGAGTTATTATGGGAATGCTTAGGACTTCTTTTAGCTCCATAACCTCCTTGAGAAGATGGTTTTCAACATGCTCCATATCCTCAGGGAAGAAGTATTTCAGAGCCTCATAGGAACCATCTGATATGTTAAAGTAGGATACTCCTAGATTTTCCAGTTTTTTAGCAACCACTTTTACTTCATCCAGAGTAAACCCTTGTGGCATATGTTCAGCGCAACTCATCCTCACACCCACCGGAACAACTCCCCTTACCGCCTTTAATGTGTGTTCTGTAACCTCAACCAAAAACCTCATGCGATTCTCTAATGGTCCACCATACACGTCGGTTCGCCTATTTGTACGTGGTGAGAGAAACTCATGTTCAAGATATCCATGAGGTGCATGTATTTCAATACCGTCAAATCCAGCAGTTATCGCTCTCACGCATGCTTCAGCATACCTCTCCTCCTCGCTTAGTATTTCTTCAATGGTCATCTCTCTTGGAATTGGTCCTATCATCTGCTTCTGTAGCTCTGGACTAACCTTTGCCAATGGTTGCAATACCTGGGGTAACATTTCAAAGGGTATCTCCATAGGAACTGGTGAAGGGGCATATGGCTGTGTTCCGTCTATTGCGTGTCCCTGTCTTCCAAAGCCTATGCTCAACTGTGCAAATATCTTTGCACCAAAGTGGTGGACTGCCTCCACTATCTTATTTAATCTGGGGATAAACGATTCATCGTGTAGGTATAGGTTTCTGTGAAATACGAATGGTGCCGCAAGCTTTGTTGCTATTATGGCGTCTGTTATTATTAGACCAAAGCCGCCCTTAGCTCTACGTGCATGCCAGGCTACATTTTGGTTTGTTGCATACCCATCCTGTGTTGAAAAGGTCATATTCATCGGAGACATTGCTATTCTATTGCTTATCTCAACATCGCCTATTTTAATCGGTTCAAAAAGTTTTTCAAAAGTCAAATCCACACCTCCAACATTCTCATATAGAAAAGTTCTTTTTTTATTGTTAGTTAGGTCAGTTACATCACCAAGTCGACTATAAAATCCTTTTATATTCCTTTCAAATACGTTTAATATTTTATCTCGCTTGGCATATAAATTCTGTATAATAATTTTTGAAGAACCAGCTCAAACTTGTAACAAAAAATACAAGCCCTCTTATTCGATGACGGGAAGCGGAGATGCTTTTTTGTGGATGCTCGGGATTAAAAATTCGTATGTATTTAGCTGCTGTGATCGAAAAACGGATAATAGGGCTCCAAACTCCGAAAGAAGGTCTGTTAGGCTTTTTTGGCGAACGTTAACCGCCGGGGAAAAGAACCTGAAATACCCCCCTTTTCGGAAAAGAGAGCGTATAACGCCAGATAGGTCTTCATTAGCTAAATACGTACAAAAATTCTAATTTATTAGGGATGCCTTTCATGAGGCCAATCCGGAATTCGCAATAATCCTCACCCTTATAGATGCACCTCAATTCTTCGCATCTTATATCTTTTTCAAGAAGGTAACCTTCAATAAATCCTTCAAGGAATCCTTTTGTGAAGCTACAGGGGTAAGCTCCACTGTAAGCCATAGATTCAAAGCTGTATTTAATCTTGAATGTAACACTGTATCTACTGAATTCTATGCTAATCACCTTAAACCATCCCTGTGATTCATAGATTGAACTGAAAACCTTTTTAGCTCCTTCGACATTCACTCCCAGCTCAAAAAGTTTTAACGCCGGGCTTTGGTTTCCTCCCCCAAGCATCTCTGACACTTTCTCTATAATATATGAACCATGTTCCCTTCCAATATCATAAAGAATAGCTTCAGCCTTCTCACGGCTAAACTTATTAACCAAAACTGATCTTAAGGTTTTAAAGATATGTAAGGGGACAATTACTCCACACTCCTCAATGAGTGGCAATCTGAATTTATATGGCACCTTGTCGTAATACATAAGCTCCCTTGCGTCCACCCTGTTCCGAGCAATCTTGATAAGATCTTCAACAATTATTTGCCTTTCTCCTGAAACTCCAAAACCAGTCTGCTTTAAACGCCACAACTTGCCCGCTGCATCATCAGAGCACTCTACTTTTCCAAGCTCCATTAATCTCCTCAAATGGTCTCTAATAGTTCTCCAAGATCTTCCCGTCGTACGGGAGATCTCATAAATACTCATAGGCTTTGTCCTTAAGCCTGAAAGAATCTCCTTGTCAATCTCAGCAAAAGGCAACTTCTCATCTCCCAAATATATATGTATATTTTTTATTTTATTTATTTTTTTACCTGAAATTTTGGTATGTAACTTATTAAAATTATTAACTCCTTTTATAGGGCTTGGAATCGGAAAAGAAGCCCTATTAACCGCCTTTTCTACGCTACCAATAAATAAAAAACATCACCCAAAATTAAATCACCTTTAACTGAAATTATTAAAATAGATAGATATGTCCTAACAAAATCTTTAATAAATGATTATATAAATAACTATTTGATGTGTTGCAACCGATGAGGAGGTTGGTTTTTTGTTATAATTTATTTCCATATATAATTTGGTCGCGAGAGCCCCAAGCGAAATTAAGGAAAGAGATCTTAAGGAGGTTAAAAATGAATATCGATGTTCATGCGCATTTTATGGATGTGTCCCACGGTTCAGAACTTGTCGAAAGAGGTTATCTTGAACTAGGTTCTAATCAGGCGGTGATAAAAGTCAAGGGCGTTTCAAGCACGATTTATATGATAGCTGGAGATATAAAAGGGCAAATTAGGGATATGGATGAGGCGGGATTGGATATGAGGGTTTTGAGTTGCACGATGCAGGTCAATACGCTAAGCCATTTACTGAATGAGTCACCTTTGAAGATTGCGCGAGAAATTAATGATAAAATGGCTTCTATAGTGGAGGAATATCCATAGTGGAGGAATATCCAGATAGGTTGGTGGGAATGGCATCACTCAATCCGTTTGACTCAGAGCACTTGGATGAGCTGAAACGCTGTATTAGAGAATTGGGTTTTAAGGGTGCGGGTATAGATACCAGCTGGGACGGGGAATTTCTCGATTCCCCAAAAACCCATGCCTTTTTTGAACTTGCGGAAAAAATGGGAATACCAGTGTTTTTGCATCCTCCCCACTTGCCTTTGGGTTACGAGAAGATGAACGCCTACAGGCTTGAAGAAGAAGTTGGTAGACCGTTTGACACGACTCTAAGCGTTGCAAGAATGATCTACTCCGGATTGTTTGACGAGTTTCCGAATCTCAAACTTATTATCGCTCACATGGGTGGCGCTCTTCTAATGCTTCCGGGAAGGCTGGATTTCGGTTACAGACTGGGATATAAGGGACTTCCGGAGCATGAAGAAGCAAAGTGCAAAAAACCTCCAAGCGAATACATAAAGAATTTTTACGTGGATACAATGGGTTTTTGGGCACCAGGAATAAAACTGGCAATTGAGGTCTTGGGAGCAGACCACGTCCTTCTGGGAACCGATTACCCCATGGTGCCAATAAGCCCAAGAGAACACATAGACATTATAAAATCGCTCAAACTTCCAAGGAGGGACGAAGAAAAGATTCTTTGGAAGAATGCTAAGAAACTTTTCGGAATTAAGTGAGGAAAGTGGTGTCTGCGAATTTCACATAGAAGTTGGGAGGGAGAACATTCTACCAGAAATTCGACCATTTATTACCGAAAAAAGCGAAAGCACTAACCTTCCCGTCATCGAATAAGAGGGCTTGTATTTTTTGTTACAAGTTTGAGCTGGTTCTTCAAAAATTATTATACAGAATTTATATGCGTAGCGAAGTAAGGTGTTTTGGGGTGATGAGAGTTGGCAAAGAAATCATTACCGAGAATAGAGGATTTCGTAAAAAAAGATGATTTCTTTAAAATAGATGTTGAATGCCACCTAGTTGGTCATAGAGAATACATATCCTATTTTCCAGGAGTCAAGATGTGGTGGCAGGGAATTGCAGGTGTTACTCGACCGCTAAGTTATCCAATGCAACTAAGCCCAGATCTTCTTCAAGTGACGGAGAATCCAGAAGATTTACTTGCGGCTATGGATAGGTTCGGAGTCGATATGGCTTGTATTATTCCGGAGGCGATGATGGATACTACGGGATATGCATGCCGTTGGACATCAAATGGTGAAGTAGCAGCTATTTGTGAAAAATATCCAGATAGATTCATAAATACTCCAAATGTGGGTCCCCTTAAAATGAGAGGGAAGAATGCTCTGTGGGAGTTAGAACACCTGGTGAAAGAGAGAAACGCAAAAATGATCAAGTTTTATCCACCTGAGGACACCTACATTAACGATGAAGCCATCTATCCCTTTTATGAAAAATGTGTTGAACTTAAAATACCCGTTGCCATCCATACGGGATTTTGCTGGGTCCCTCCCGGACGATCCAAATACTGTGACCCGAAACTTCTTGATGATGTAGCAACAGATTTTCCAGAATTAACAATCATCGCCTTCCACGCAGGATGGCCCTATCCAGATGTTTTGAATCTAGTTGGAGCTACGCATCCAAATGTTTACATCGGTTTAAACTTATTGCTTCCATGGGCAGTTGTCAGTCCTAGACGTTTTGCGAAGTTAATAGGCGAAGCCTACCGTTACGTGGGTCCTGATAGAATAGTGTGGGGTTCTGATAGCGCAGGATTCATTGTACAAATTTGGACCGCCGTTGTAGGACTTGTGGATTTTCAGATACCTGAAGATATGCAGGAAGAATATGGCTACCCAGAATTGACTGAGGAAGACAAAGCAAAAATTTTTGGTTTAAACATGGCGAGAGTACTTAAAATAAAGCCAGAAAGAAGAGGGATATAGCTTCAATTTAATTTTATTTTTTTATAGGATATTTGAAAAAATAATTTAAGGAGAAAGAAATTAGTGAAAGGAGGAAAGAAATCAATGAAGGAAGAAGTCGCGATTATCGGGGTTGGCCTTCATCCAAACGGCGTTTTTCCTGAAAAGAACTGTTTCGAACTGGCCATTCACGCGATAAAACAGGCGATAGATAACGCTGGCATAAATAAAGATGAAATTGATGCGATATTAACTCAGGATACTTTTTCGGATAAATGGTACAATAGTGATATAGCATGGTGTAAGCTGGTAGAAGCGCTTGGTCTAAGTGGAAAATGCAAGATTAACTTTAGAATAAACTCCGGAGGTTCCACTAGCTCCACAGCAATCAACACCGCAGCGGGTCTTATCCAAACGGGTAAAGCGGAAATTATTCTAGTTTCCCATGCGGACAAGTTGGGGTCGGGAATGGAATCAGTGCAAGATGTTATTGACGCGTTTTCATCCTTTGGAATGAGTCAAGAGTTTGAGGCGATTTATGGTTATAATCAACAAGCTGTTTCCGCATTAGCTGCAAATAGATACCTGCATGACACTGGCAATACTCCTGAAGTACTTGCGGCGGTAGCTTTATCTATGAGAAAATGGGCTGCGTTAAATCCAAACGCCCTTATAAAGCGTGTTGCAACATTAGAAGAAATTCTTGGCTCACCATTGGTAGCTTCACCTTTCACCAGAAGAATGTGTAATGTAACCTGTGATGGTGCGGAAGCTTTTATTATAACCTCAGCTAAAAAGGCGGAAGAAATTAGCGCAAAACCGGTTTATGTTCTTGGAATGAGCAGCATCGTCACTCATTATACTTTGATGAATCACCCAGCCATGAGAGGAAAAAACGACATGTGGGGACCCTGGTCCAAGGTTGGCCAAGAAGCTTATGAAAAAGCAGGAGTTAAACCTGAGGATATAGATGTCGCCGAACTTTACGATGCCTACCCAATTCTACCCTTGCTTACACTTGAAGCTCTCGGTTTTGTCGATAAGGGAGAAGGTGGAAAGTTTGTTCTTGATGGAAACACTTGGCCTGGAGGTTCTCTGCCAATGACAACAAATGGGGGCATGATTGCTGGTGGTCATACAGGCACAGGTGGAGGATTAGGGGTTCTCATAGAGTCGGTTATTCAACTTAAGGATCAAGCAGGTGAAAGACAAGTAAAAAATGCAAAATTATCTGTAGTGACAGAGAGTGGTGGTCAAGGTATGGATGCGCATGTTATGGTTTTAGGGGGTGAAAGACCATGAGTGAAAGATGGGCCAGATCACTCAGACCTTTTAGTAAGAAACTATTAATTCCGAAGCCTACAAGATATAGCAAGCCGTTCTGGGAAGCTACTAAAAGACACGAACTAATGATTCAAGAATGCGCAGATTGTGGGGAGAGAATATATCCACCTGCGCCAATCTGTCCGCGTTGCTTGTCAGAGAATTTCAAATGGATTAAATCCAGTGGAAAAGGAAAAGTGCTAACCTTTTCAACAATCTACGCGTTTGGTCCCTCGTGGTGTGCAGAATTACTTCCCTATACTATTGTTCTTGTTAGGCTTGAAGAGGGAATCGTGATGATGAGCCATTTGATAGACTGTAAACCAGAAGACGCCAAATGTGATATGGATGTAGAGGTGGTGTTTGAGGATATCACCGAGGACTTTACCATGCCTAGATTTAAGCCAATCTAAATAAGGAGGCCTAAAAAAATTTTGGAGGGTTAATATGCATTTTAAAACACTTAAACATGAACTAAAGGACGGAGTTTTTTGGATAACTATGAATAGACCCGAGTTTATGAACGCAATGAACGCAAAAATGTACAAAGAACTTGTTCAGGCATTTGATGAAGCAGAAAAAAATAACGAAGTTCGAGTAATAGTGCTTACAGGAGAAGGAAAATCATTCTCAGCAGGTGCCGATATCTTGGATTTTGCGGTGGCAAGAAGAGGGATAGTCGAAATGTATGACTACGTTAAAGCCACCTTGGACGCGCTTGACAAGGTTGAAGAATGTACTAAACCAGTTATAGCCGCGGTTAATGGACTTGCCTTTGGGGGAGGATTTGAATTCACGCTACTCTGTGATGTAGTAATAGCGTCTGAGGATGCAAGGTTTGGATTACCCGAAGGAATTCTTGGAATTTTGCCAGGAACCGCAGTCTCAAAAATTCAAAAGGTTCTACCAAAACACAAAGCCCTAGAATTAATGCTGACTGGAGAACCAATAGATGCAAAAGAGGCCGAAAGAATAGGTCTAGTAAATAAGATTGTCCCTGCCAATGAGCTAGAAAAAGCCGTCACAGAGATGGCTGAAAAAATGAAGAGGGTTGGACCTGTATCCCACAAGTATATAAAAGAGATATGGAGAACCGCACCGCAAAACTACGATTACTGGTATACAGTAATGCCCCAACTCTTTGCTACAGAAGACGCCCAAGAGGGGCAAAAAGCTTTTCTTGAGAGAAGAAAGGCTGTTTGGAAAGGAAAATAATAAAAAA
Organism: Candidatus Freyarchaeota archaeon; assembly: GCA_030587365.1. Classification (GTDB taxonomy): domain Archaea; phylum Asgardarchaeota; class Jordiarchaeia; order Jordiarchaeales; family Jordiarchaeaceae; genus Jordiarchaeum. The sequence continues at coordinate 107,189 of JAUQZE010000022.1, forward strand.
CAATCACTTCCTTCTTATGGGATCCGTCCCACGGCCCTGAACTTGTCAAAAGAGGCTAATTGAACTGAGTTCCGATCGGTTAGTAATAAAAGCCAAGGGGATTTCGAGTGTGATTTATAGTGAGGTTAGCAACCTAAAAGCGCAAATCAGGCTATGGATGAGGCAGGATTGGATATGAAGGCTTAGCTGCGCGGTGCAGCTCAATACGATAAGCCATTTACTGAATGAGCCACCCTTGAGGATTGCCAGAGAACTTAGACCAGAGAGGAATAGAAGCGATGGTGAGCTGAAAAATGGGAGCTACTGAAATCCGGAAACAACTTGAAGAAGGGCTAACAACCCTGGAAAAAGAAATAGGGAATATTCTGAACGAATCAAATATTTCATCGGAACAGATTAGATGCTTAATAGTCGACATAGACCGATGCTATATTCTCCTGGATAGATTTGAGGAGCTCTGTAAAGATTTCTCCTACTACTTCACCCTACGAAAAGGCCTCTGCAGTTCACTAACTCCCCTTACCATTGCTTTAGAGGCATTTGAGGCTGGAGCCATTGACCTCCCCTCGCTAAAATCAGCCGCAGAGAAATCAAACGCCAAAACCAGCATAGTAAAAACAATCGAAAAACTAGAAACTCTAATTGAGGCATAAAACTCATCCCAAAACTCCTCTCAATCACCTACTCATAAAAGTCTCATTTCACATTTGGCCGAAGCCCAAGAAAACACATAGACATTATAAAATCGCTCAAACTTCCAGAGGAGGACGAGGATAAAATTCTTTTGAAAAATGCAGAGAAACTCTTCGGAATTAAGTAAGGAAAGTGAAATAAAAAAGTCGGCTAATACTTTTAGGGTTATTATTCGAAACTTTGGTCAAATATTTCTGAATCGCTTGCCTTCCTTGTGGCAGATTAACTGGATTACGTGTCTACCAGAACTAATACTGGATAGAACTCCTCCCGTGGACATTGACCATTGCCCCGCCATGTAGAAATTCGTCAGGCCAGGCAAGGTCTTCTCTATTTGGGCAAACATTGTTTCGGCGGAAGGCGGCCAGCCCATAATGGAACCTTCCCGGTTTCGGGTGTATCTCCAGTAGGTGTGCGGCGTAGCTATGTCTGTGACCTCCACCTTTGATTTTATGCCAGGATAGTGTTTTTCCAGCCGTTCCAGAACTTCTGCCGCCAACCGTTGCTTCTCAGCATCATATTTCTGTTTGTCTTTTCTTAGTTCAAACCAGTAGTTCCAGTCAGTTTCGAATGTGGGCTGAATCACTGTTTTTCCGGGCGGTGCGAACTTTGAACTGTAATTGAATATTCGAACTGTCATGATGTCAATTTCCCGGTTTCCTATGGTTATTGGTTTTTCCAGCTTTATCATTTTCAACCAGGGGTCTTTTTTAAATTCCTGAGCTACACCGAAGCTGAACAATACGATTGGGGGAGACGGTTTCCATGTGCGGTACCGTTTTTCGATTTCTTCATTCACGTATCGTCCAGCCAGCAACTCGTAGAGGGTGTGATACCCGTCAGCTGCGGAGATTACGTAATCCGACCGATGTGCGCTTCCATCCTCGAGTCGTACACCGACGGCTTGATCATTCTCCACCAGGATCTCTTCAACGTTTGCCCGGTAAGTCACCTTTCCTTCTAATTCGGCATAGTGTCTCTCGATGCTTCGGGCGAACTCCTGTGAACCATCCTCTATCAAGCCCAATTGTCCGGCAGCAACAATTCCAAGGACCATTAGCGTGAACCAGACCGGTGCATCTGGTGAAAACAGGTTCATAAGGATGTCTCGAAACATGAGGTCGTGAATCTTCTCTGCGTATTGTCTAACGGGTTTGGCGTATTTGCCCATAAAGTATTTCATTAATCCGAGCATACTCCCTGTCATTCCAATCTTATCTCTTAGACCCATCAATTCAGCTGGCTTTTCAAAACCCATACTACTGATGTCTTTTTTTGATACAGCACGGGCTCCAGAAATAATTTCTTTTATGAACTTCTTGTCCTCTGGAAAAAGAGTTCTAAAATCATTGTCAAGCTTGTCTAGGTCGGATGTGACCTCTAGAGTCCGCCCACTAGCTTCATCAATGAATTGCGTATAAACAGGCGTATCGATGTAGTGAACCCGGTCAGCACCCACTTCACGAAGAACATCGTATATAGCCACTCCGGGCTTATAGCCCATCATAAAGTGGATGCCTCCATCGATTAGGTATTCCTTCCTTTTCCAGCAAGCCGCTAATCCACCGGGTTCGGAATGCTGTTCAAATATCTGGGACTGATACCCATTCATCTGAGCGTAACAACCTGTGGAAAGACCAGCTAGACCAGCCCCAATTATTATGATCGTTTTTCCATTCATATTACAATACCCCTGACTTGCAATTAAATCTGATATAATATGCTTCTTTCCTTTTAATATTCATTTTCTCTTGCATTCATTCATTTGTTTCTTTTTTGTTCTGCTTCCATGATAGTTCTCTTTGGGATTTCGTATATGGTTTAAAAAAAGTTTGCAAGTACTTAAAAAAGTAAATATTTACGAATAGGGGTGGCTTTGGGGTTTGGGTAAGTAAGATATGTTTATTACTCTATTCTTTTTAAAATAAGTTGAGGGTCTAAAATTATTTTATTATAAAATAGGGCGTCAAATATGTCAGCGAAGTCTATTGATGAGATAATGGCAGAATTGAAAAAGCAATATGATAAGAGCCAGCATAAGGAGCTGTGGAGAGTCTTAACGGGCAGAAATCCTAAGGATAACTATGACACGTTTATCACTACGGACAAAGATATGTGGCAGATCAAATCCGAGTTTGTTGGTCCAGGTCAGGCGGTGGGTGTGGGTTCCAATGTTCGGAGAATCGACGATGAGATAAGAAGTGTGGTGAATCAGGGGACACCAGTCCCCTTTGGAATGCTGGTTCCCCAAACCAGAGAAATCGCTATTATACTTGCAGGAATCCAGAATTACTCTTCGGAGTCCGTGGACAAATTGGCTCGGCATCATGTTTCGGATAAGCAGTCGGAATTGGAAGAAAAGCTGGATGAAGAACTGGAAAAACTTATGCAGAACCCTGACCTCAAAAAAGAGTATAAAAGACACAAGGAACGCTCGGCAAGACCGTACGGTTGAAGAATAGGTCAAAAAAATTCTCGAGAGGGGGAGCCATTAATAAGGCCTAATTAAAAAAACAGTACAATCAAAAATCGGGAGTTATACGTATGAGAACATTGGATGAGATTGGCAAAGAGGAAATAAGAGATTATTTGGGGAAAGGCTGGCTTACTCATGATGGAATGTGGTTTTATACTGTTTACAGAGAATTTGGAGTAGATGTCGCGAATAGATTGAATAAAGAAGCGATAAAATCAAATGCGTACATTGAAGTTGAAAGAGCAAAAAAAGTATTCGGTATCGAAAGCAAAAAATTTGATTCATTTGAAGAATTGACGGAATTTTTACAAAGGGTATTAGAGTTGACATTACCCTATTCAATTTTTAGTAAAGGTCATTTCAGTATACCTTCGAAAAATATTGTTCATTGGGAATGGGAGAATAAAGAATGTTTCGCGTATAAGGGGATGGAAAGGCTGGGAATAGTGGACCAATACAAATGTGGGGTAATTTATAGAATTGAATGCTGGTTTAACGCTCTCGGAATAAAATATACCTTAAATCCGAAAATTGAAAATTGTTTGATGGCTGAAAAAGGGAGTTGTTCGGGCGATTTTGTTTTTTATTTCAATGTTTAAAACGCTGCACGAGTACCAAAAAGAGAGAAGATGAAACCGATTCAATACGCTTCTTTTTGAGGTAGGTATTTGCTATTCAACATTTCTGATAATTCCTTAAGATCCTTCTGACAACATGATTATGGTTCTAGAGGAAAGATGCGGGGGATGCGGGATATGTGTTCATAAGTGCCCCCACGATGCGGTCACCCTGATTAGGGTTAGAGAGGAAATACCTGTTGGAAAGGGAATAGATGCTGCGATGAAGTTTGAAGCTGGGAGGATCCACTAAAATATTGCACAAAGGTTTAGTAATGTTTTTTAAATTCCCTCTAGTTTAAACTATTCACGTCTTTTTTTGATGAGTTTGAATCTTGGTTTTGGACTACTTGTGATTCGTTGGGAAATATGAACTTCCTTTTAACATTTATCGCGTTTAGCGTTGTAAAAATACTTGCTTTTAGGGATAAAAGCGCCATTCAACGAATGTTTTATTAGCTTTTTAACCTTAACATTTAAATAAAGGGTTATTAGAAATCTTGAAGAGAGTTATCGAAGTGTTAAGCAAGAAACGAATACGCATTACCTAAATGTCTTTTAAAAACATATATTAACTAATATGTTTTAAAAGAGTGTAATGCCCCAATTTTTATTTCAGAGAAGTGGATATGTTGGAAGCCAATTTACAAACCATAAGGAATAATCTAAGAAAATTTTTCAAGCTACTCGGTGACCGCACTCTGGAACTATATTTCAAAAACACTGAGTTAGGAGAATTGAGTAAAATTCAGTTAGAGGGTTATATGGCCGATTCTATTTTGGAGTCTTTGGTAAGGCTAAAAGAAGGTGTATCCCTTTTTGTATCCTTTTTCAGTGATTACGTTAAGTCATGTAACATCTGGTACGAATTGTTTTGTGAATTGACGCGGGCACTCAGTTATGAAGATTTTCGCAGTGTTCTTTTTAAGCAGGTTGACCTTGACGAAGTTGTTGACCCGTCAAAAATTGATGTTGATTACTTTAAATTTCAGGTAAGAACCTGTTTGGATTTGTATCTTCACGATATGAGGAATACTCTTCTCTCGACTTACCTAAGAGCTAAGGATCTACCCAAAGTTGTTTATTATACCAGTTCCGAGTTTGCGAAGAGATTAATTCAAGTCATGGATAAACAGAATGAAGATTGGTTAAAAATCCTGAACGAGATTTACTCCTTTTATGAGAATATCCTCTTGAAGGAGAATCTTGAAGAAATTATAAGAGGTCTTAAAAAGATTATAGGCTATTTTATTGAAATGGCAGAGAGACTGCAAATAGTGCAGGACTTTATTATACCTCATAAGAGTTGGAAGGAGCTTCTACTCGAGGACATTCAGAAACTAGGAGTAAGAATCGGAGAAATAAAAGAAGAAATCTCTGTGATTGCCGATTACAGAATGAAGTATTATGAACACGGATTGAATGCAACTCTGTTCATATTAAAAATGTTATGGGGAAGCGAAGAAGTAGTCTTAAAAAAATTAGAGAGCTGGGCACGCGCCCAATTATCTTCGGATGAGCTTCTACCGAAAGAATTTAAATTGGAGGACCTCGCCTTCGGTTTGATGGGTGCCCGAGAAGAATTTAATCTTTTGGGACAGGCGATGGAAGTTTTGAAAGAAAAAATAAAAATACTTGAGGAAGCAGCAAACATCCTTGGAAGCCAGGCACTTCAAAATCTCTATGAGGAGACAGTAGAAACAATTAAAGGACATGATTCTTTCTGGGAGGAAACATACGATAAATTATTAACCATTCAAGATTTGACAGTAAAGACACTCAAAAATAAATGATAAACTCAGATGGTACCGGTCACACTTTAGGATTGCTTGTTTTTCATTTTACCGTGCTAAAACGAATTGGTTTCTACGATGCTTTTTAAATCCTCAGAAACTAATCCTAGTACGCTTGAAAACCATTCTTTTTTTAGATTTAAGACAAATTTATAAAATCTATCTTTGTTAATAACCCTAAGGGAAGTTAAAATTCATAAATCTAAGGGAAGCCGCCTTTTAAAAGCGAGAGGAAAACCAACATGAAAAAAGAAGAAGAGGCAGGAAAGCGTAAAGAATCGGATATCATTACTAATGGTTTTAGTTTGGCTCAGAGACCCAATTCAGTTAATCCCATAATTTCGGATTTCGGTTATGTGATTGATTTCTTAAAAAAAGATAGGTCCTATACTGAGTATAGCCTAAGCAAGGTAATGTTATTTTTGGAGAAAAATGATTCGAGTTCGCTGATTTCAGTTATAGACGGGGAACATGATGTGGGCATGATCAGTTTTATTCTTGATAATGTTTTGTGGAGAGATAGAAAATTAGCGGAGGAGATTGTTAAGCAGATAAACATGAACGAACTATTGAGAAAAATTGAGATGGAGGAGAGCGTGGAAAAAATCAGTTTTTTGGTCTCGCGGATTTCATGGTTAAGTAGGGAAATAAACCTTAGATTTGTGGAGAAATTTGACCTAGCATCTCTCGCTAGGAAAATCGACCGGGAACAGAATCTAGACACGATTTGCCAAGCGTTATTCGACTTTTACTCCTGTAATGAGGAAATGGCGAGAAGACTTCTGGGCAAAATCAGTTTTGATACACTTCTCGAGAAGGTTAATGTTGAGATAGATTTTGAGAAAATTGCCATGTTAATCTATAACATGTACCTAATTTATGGAAAACTTTCAGAAAAAATCGCCATTATCGTTGGAACCAAAGTTGAAAATGAAGAGAACCTGGAAAAAATTATGGAATTCCTCTTCAAACTTCGCTTATTTAAAAGCAGATTCGAAGGCAAACTATACCTGCTAGATATAAAAAGAAGAGAACAAGAATCAAAGAACTTGGAATTAAAAAGGGTAAAAAACGACTTCAGCCAAAAGATTGACACAGACATACTGAGATACACCGTCGGAAAAATTGATTTAGAAAACCTGGCCATGAAGGTTAATTTGGAAAAAAGATTCGAAAAAATCTTTGAATTCTTCTCAGAACTCGCTAAATTCAATAAGGAAATCATTATAGAACTCTTAAGCAAAATAAACCTAGAACATCTAGTTTTAAAATACGAAAAAGAAAAATAGCAAAAACATCCTATCTACTTGGTGCCTCATTGAAATTGTTGGACTTTTAGCGAAGACCAGGATAAATTTTCATGATTCTAGAAATCGCTGCTAGCGGAAATAAAGGAAGGATAGTGTTTGGAAAAATTTAGCCTTCGATTATTCGTCTCATCGCTTCTTTTTCAGTCTCTTCTATGAGTGGAATCCCTGTTATGTTTTTGGCTCGTTCCGTTAGTGAGGCTATGTCATGTCTGTTTATTAGGTTCAGCTTCCATTTTCTTACTCCAGCCATCAGCTGTTTTAATCCTGTTGCCAGTTTGTCGGAGTAGAAGCTGTAGAGGCCTATCGCACCCGGGGGAATCATATCATAGTCTTTACCGAATCTTTCACGAAGCTCAGTGCTGCACACAAAGAACTTATTCGGCTCGTTGCCATATTGGTTTACGAACTCCAGTGGCAGTGAGTTTTCCGTGGCGAGTTCCGAGAAGTAGGAAGCTTTCATAACTGCGGTGATAGGAGCTCTAGCCATAGCAATTGATTTCACGAAGGGTTCACTATCAAAATTACTGAGTGCAATGGATTTGAATATCTGAGTTTCACTAGTGAAACCGCCCGCCATAACAATGTCCGGTACGTACATGTTATTCGCTTTCAACATATTAACGCATTCTAAAACCTGTGCTTCCAGAAAAACTGTGGGCGTGGCACACTCCATCATCATAGGAACGGGACTCATGCCAGTTCCACCACCCGCTCCATCAAAAGTGACTGCGTCAATCTTAGCCTCAGAAGCGCATCTCAACGTGAAAGCAACAACGGCTGGCTTATACGCCCCAGTTTTCAAAAAGACCCGTTTTGCACCCTGTCCTCTTAGCTGGTCTACGTCCTCCAGAAAGCTTTTCTTCTCAGGCATCCCTACCCTGCTGTGACGCTCAAAGGACTTGAAGGTCCCCTCTTTAAACGCCTCTATAACATTTGGATCCTCGGGATCTGGAATAACGATGTAACCTCTGTCCTTAAGCATCTTGGCATGATCAATATCACTTATCCTAACCTCGCCACCTAGGGCTTTTGCGCCTTGCCCCCACTTTCTTTCAATTATGTTAACTTCCAGTTTTGATAGGGCGTATACATCTACGCCTAATCTTTGATCCTCGACGTTGGTTTGTACCACGATGTCTCCGTATTCCCCGTCCCAAAACTCTCTGTAAGATTCAACCCTGTTGTTCATATCGGGAGAATTTGTAACCAAACCACCGGTGAACTCTGCATCTAGGTCCATTCCACAAACATTTTCACCTATTATCTGCATGGTGCCGGATATCGCTGCGCCTATAGCTAAGCCGCTCCAATTATACTTGGCTACGTAGGTCGAACCTAATCCCGCTGTGAAGACTGGAATTTTGAGTTTGACTCCACCGACAACAGTTTTAATGTCTACCGCAGGGAAGATTGCTTTATCGGAGTCTGGCTCTATACCCTTAGCTCCAATAACATCCACCATAATTTGGAAATCGGACCAATCGACAATGTAATACTTGTTGGACGCCGCAGTGCTCATTCCGTACTGCTCTGGGAGAGGATAGAGCGCTTCTCTTCCCCTAAAAGCAGCCTTTCCGACCTCACAGAGAGACCGACACTCATAGACACAAATGGGACACATTCCACTAGTTGGAGATACATCCTTAACTCTAGTCTTTGCTCCAAGAATTGACTTTTCACTATGGCTTCTTTCTGGCATTTTTGGCACCTCTTATTTTTCATTTTATTGCCTGAACCCAAGCTCTGGGAATTGGTTTTTATAGTCTTATCACGATTGCTTGAATATTACTCGAAATCATAAATTTCTTATTCTTTATTACGCTTATTTCGTGTAAAGTAAGTTCAGAAGAATTTAAATTTTTTGTATAGCTTGGGGATCTTGTGACAAACAAGTGATTTGTTTTTGTAAAGTATTTTGGAATCTTGTGACAAGCATCTGGCTTGGTATTGGCGTTGATTGGGAATTGTTGGTCACCTACAAAAAGCGATTATGGTGGCTCCGTATTAAGATATTACGAGTCTAGGCTTAATTTAAAAAAAAGAGATTAGGCTCATTGAGCCTTGATTGATTAAGATTGCAGAATCATTTTGTTTATTGCTATTAGGTTTCCGTTTTTTTGAACACGTATTTATCGATTAATCCAAATATTCCTAGACCTATAATGCTGATTCCTATCAGTTCGAAGGGTATATATGGTTGATTCGCTCCAAACGCGGCGCCTGCAGAAATTATTATTAATCCTATGAGGAAGCCTAAGGCCTTCCCGCTTTTTTCTCTCCAAGTGAGTATAGCAAACATCACAAATGTGGGAAGAGCTACGAGTATCCCTGATATTAACAGGTAGGTATATGATAAGTCGGGAATAAGTAAAACATCTACGGGATTAGCGAACAGGGCGATGTAACTGTTTTGAAGGTACACTCTATTAATCAAGTCTATCGTTGGGTACCATATGTTAAAGCCCATTAGGTAAAATATGATATTAAAAAGGTATACAATAAGCTCTCTGGAGTATGACGATACCATGTTCACCGCAACTAAAGCTATTCCAACTAGAGGTGGTAAGGCATATAACTCTTTGAGTCTCATCAGAGCAATGGGGATTGCGAGTGCTGCCGCCGATAAAATCATGCCTATGCTGATTTCTATTACCCAGCTAGTTATAATTAAGTGAAGTTCTCCTAAGAATGCGTAAACACGTTCCAAGCTGTATACCAAGAAAAAAGCTAGCAAGACAAGCGTTACCTTTTCTCTCTGTTTGGCGTAGACATTAACCAAGTAGGCGATAATTGCCGCTGAAACGGCGATTACTATCACCCGAAATATTATTGTTAGGTCCATGTTACCACATCCTTCTAGCCGTTTTTCCTACTTCGTTTAGTTTTTTTGTTTCCTTTACATATTTCTCTAGGGTGTAAAATGGAGATAGAGCGTTTATCCTCCCCTTCAAGTTAATGGCGGAAAGCCTTGCTATGTGGGCGTCATCCATTCTGATTATTACAGCCGTTTTTTCGGTGACCTTCATCATGTAAGTGCTTTCGTTGTGCATAGTGTCTCCTACGTGCATTTCCCGGAGAGGGAATTTGTGGTAAAAGTTCAATACTTCTTCGGAAATGTCTCCCTTTTTACCCCAGATATTAAAATTAAAATCCACTATAAAAATAGCATTCGCTTTCCAATTTCCCAGATTCGTTTCAACAACGTTAAAAAGCTCATCCATATTTAGATTGCCCAAGTTATCAGCACTCACACTTCTTACACCCAAGTAACTATTTAGATAATCTTTCTTAAATACGTTTTCAAATTTATCATTTTGGACAAATATTAGATTCATATTGGATAAATATTAGATTCATGTCTACATATTTTGAAACTGCTTATAACGCAAAAGCCCGTATGACATATTCCGTTACATTTTTTAATAGTATTCAACTTTTAAATTAGCCTCCCAATAAAGGGGTAAAACAATGGTTAAAACTTTAATGAAACAGTTAAGCCCTCGACGATAAGTGAAGGAATTCCAGTATATTGCAGAATTAATACATTAAGGGGATTCGGTTAATTTATTGGTGAATTCGACAAAAAACAAATTCTCAGCATAAAGAATTTCAACTCTCCCATTTGAAATGACTTAAATGTTAAAAAAACCAGCGGGGTCGCACAATAATAGAATAATAAATGGACTCTACGCAAAAAGCAGATTTCTAAGAGCAACTTTCCTGTTTTAATCAAATGAGAGGGGACTTCATCGTTTTTAGGGAGTTAAAAGTAAGATCGGCTAGTTCACATCCATACATCTAATGTGAGTTCGGTTATTTTTAATTGCGAATAAAAGCCTTTATTATGTCAAAAATAAATGTTTCATGTTTTATACGCTTCACATTCCTTTGGAGGGTTATGTTTGAAAACCTATGTTATTGCTGTGGGCGATGAGCTATTAAATGGTAAAATCCTTGATTATAATAGTCACTGGATAGCAAAGAGGCTTACCGGTCTCGGATTTGAGGTTTCGGGTATTAGTGTGGTGCCTGACAGTTTAGAGGAGATCGAGGGGGTTATTAAAAGGTATTTGGACAAAGAAGCGGAACTCATTGTTATTACTGGGGGTTTGGGGCCCACTCTTGGAGATATCACTTTAGAGGCGGTCTCAAAGGCTCTTGAGAGGGGGATGAGTGTTGAGCCTAGAACTCTAGAGACGGTTAGGGATAAGTACCGGCAGCTCTTTGAAGCAGGGTATGTTTCCAGTCCGGAAATGACAGAGGATAGGAAGAAGATGACGGTTCTACCGGAGGATAGCACTCCTATTTTTAATGCGGTGGGTGTAGCTCCGGGAATTTTCTTAAGGCATGGTTCAACGAGGATTCTGGTTTTGCCAGGTGTTCCCTCGGAGATGATGTACCTTCTCGAAATGGCAATCCCTCTATTATCAGAGAGAACGAAAGGCGTTGTTAGAACAGCAGAGCTGGTTGTGGATGTGGGCGATGAGTCTGCGCTTGCCCCACTTTTTAGAAAGGTTATGGAGAAGTTTCCGCAGGTTTCAATAAAATCGTATCCTTCAGGTTTTGGGAATCGGGTTATGATGAGAATTATTGCCTCCACAAAAGCCGACGACGCTAAGGAAGGAGACAAAATTTTGAGCGAAGCTCTAGAACATATGAAAAGCCTCATTAGGTAAAAATAGGATAATTTCTATATTAGTGTTATAGGAAAGATTGCAACTTTTGGAGGTTAAATTTTGTCTCGAAAGATGATATATCCGCTATTTAGAGGAGCCGGATTCACCCAAGAAGAGATGCAACGGCCGGTAATCGCTGTAGCAAATTCGTGGACAGAGGTCGTTGCTGGACACATACATCTGAACAAGGTGTCTGAAGCAGTTAAAGCAGGAATAAGAGCAGGTGGAGGAACCCCTATGGAGTTCAACACGATTGCCGTATGCGACGGATACTCAGAGGGATTCACCGGGATGCGTTATCCTCTTCCCAGCCGGGATTTGGTTGCTGATTCAATTGAGGCTATGGTTCAGGGACACGCGGATCTTTTCGATGGAATGGTTTGTTTATGTACCTGTGATAAGATTGTTCCAGGCATGCTTATGGGTGCGGCCCGCGTAAACATACCTACCATATTTGTTACGGGAGGACAGATGCGCCCCGGTCGATTCAGGGGGGAAGAGATAGTTGTTTTCGACCTTGCCAGAGCTTATAGACAGTTCCAAGATGGCGAGTTGGGGCCTGAGGAATTTTTGGAGAAGGTTGGTTCAGCGTGCCCTGGTCCGGGAGCATGCAATGTTCTTGGAACAGCCACCACCATGGCTTGCATGACTGAAGCGTTGGGATTATCTCTTCCCGGCTGCGCCACGTACTTCGCGACTGAGGCGAAGGGGATGCGTATAGCCAAAGAGTCGGGGCTTCAAATAATGAAACTGGTTGAAAAGCGGATTAAGCCCTCAGAAATATTGACCAAAGAGGCTTTCGAGAACGCAATTCGAGTCGATATGGCTATTGGAGGGTCGACCAACACCACTCTTCACCTACCCGCTATAGCAAATGAGGTGAGTATCCGCATTGATTTTAAAGACTTCGATAGGCTCAGCCGTGAGACCCCTAATTTGTGCAGATTAAAACCCAATGGTCCACGCAATTTCAGTGAATTGGAGAAGGCAGGCGGCGTTCCAGCGGTGATGAATAGACTTGAGGGTTTGCTGCACCTTGAAGCATTAACCGTTTCAGGAAAAACAGTAGGCGAGAACCTTAAGGGAGTACTTGTTAGAGACGATGAGATAATAAGACCCATTGACAGGCCGTACATGAAGGAGGGAGGCATAGCGGTCCTCTACGGCAATCTGGCTCCAGACGGCGCAGTCGTAAAGATGTCGGCTGTTCACCCAGACATGCTAGTCCACAGTGGACCCGCCCGGATATTTGAGTCTGAGGAAGACTGCCATAAAGCGTTCGATAATAAGCAAGTAAAACCGGGAGATGTGGTTGTCATAAGATACGAAGGACCGAAAGGCGGCCCCGGCATGAGGGAGATGCTCATGATCACCATAAGGATTTCGGAAAGCGACTTGAACAAATCTGTAGCCCTAGTAACCGATGGGAGATTCTCAGGCGGAACAGCGGGACTATGCATAGGTCACGTGTCCCCCGAAGCTATAGAGGGCGGACCCATAGCGGTAGTCGAAGAAGGAGATATAATCGAGATAGACGTTCCGAACAGAAAACTGAATGTTAAACTTGGTGACCAAGAAATTAAGAGAAGGTTGCAAAAGTGGACGCCTCCCAAGCCTAAAGTCGTGAAAGGGTTTCTGGCATTATACGCGAAGACAACATCCTCCGCCAACAAGGGAGCCATAAGAGAAATACCAAAGAAGTAGCTAGAATCTATCTATCCCGAAAAGGACTCAACTCTTTGAACACTCTATTCATGATGGTTAAAGATTTGAGTTATTCCTAGCCTTTTCCACTTTCTTTTATTGTTATTAATTTTTTTGAGCCATTTAGGATTGTTGTAAAGTCTTCGATGAAGCCTCTTCCGATGGCGGCGACCTTGTTGTCCTTGAATGTTTTAACAACTGTATAGAGAGTTAGATTTCCTAGTTCAACCTTAGCGTGGGAAGATATTAGTCGTTTCTTTTCCCCCGTCACGGTTATTCCCCGCTGTGTGAAGATATCTGGAAGCTGGCAGCTTTCTAGATTTAAGTCCTGATAGGTTTTCCAAGGAATTAAAATATCCCCGTCGAAGCCGGTGTCGAGGAGAGTCACCATTTCGATTTCTTCCCCGCTTACGAAGTTTGATATTTTCAGCTTGATTGCTGGGCAAAAATAGTTGAACTTCTCGTCTGCGTAGGGGTTGGTGTATATTACTTTATTCGTAGGCTTGTTCCCCCCAAGTAGATTTCCTTTGGTTGCTTGAGGAGTTTTTCGGTCACTTTAAGAATTATTCTGTGTTTGGCGGTTTTCGAGAGGTTGAGCTTCTCGGGTGAGTCGGCAACTATCATCTTACCATTCTCAAAGGCCACCCACTTCCCCACATAGTTTCGGAAAAGCTCGTTTTTAACTCTTTCAAACGCTAGGTTGTTCTTTTTAAACTCATAGCCATACTCCGTAACTTCAGTCCAGTCCTCCACCGTTCTGCCAATAGCCCTGTAAAAATTCCCATCACTAGTGGTGGTGCTTACTGTTCCTCTATCACTTGTTGACTCCGCCTCCCCCTTCTGGGTTACACTAGAATAGGAAGAGTCTTTAATCCTTGAATGCTCAATCACAGCTCACTTCCTCCCTACTAGGTGGACTGACAGAGACAACGGTCTGCGACCTCACCAAGTAGTCTGGTTCACCTGTTAAAGGATCTAACTCGTCTAACTCGTAGACCTTCAAAACAACAGGTTTAACCTTTAACACTTTTCCATTCTCCAGCTTATACTCATTCCACTTCTCACTTACAACACTGAATCCAACCTCAACACCGTTCACTTCTTTCCCGTCTGGAAGCATCAACTTCATAAAACACACCTAACAAACCTAAACAATCAACTCAATCTTAAACTATTTCAATACCGAACGATATTTAACTTTTCCCATCTCAAATTTTTTTCGAAATCTATGATTCCGGGTTCATTGCTGTCTGAATTTTAAAAACTCTACCAGCTCACCGAACTTAATTGCGGGAAGCTTGGACATCTAGGACTATTTCAAGTTCCCTGAATCTAATAAACTTGTTGAGATCCTCAATCTTCGTCTCCTAAATGCGAATATGTATTACTTCCCTTATATTCTTCAAGGCTTCATCAATAGTTTCTCCCTAAAAATGGCAACCATTAAACAATGGGCAACTTGCAATATATCATCCTAATCCATCTTAATGATTACCAGTAGATGCAGTTTTTCATCGCAGATACATCCGGTTGAATAAGTAGGTTTCATACATCATGAAGACATATATGTTTTCGAAAATTTCCCGGTATCCGAATAGGAAATACGATAGGAAACTTTATCTTCTCCGTTGATTAATCCGTATAATCATAATTATAACATATTATATTGTTTAACGTAGAGCTGCCGCCAATTACTTAGTTTCGTTTCGAGATGTCTGGTGGGTGATTGAGTGAAGGTACTCCTACTAAATGTTCCTTACCCATTAACCGAGTGTCCTACAATCCCATTAGGGCTCTGCTACATCGCAGCTGTAGCTGAGAAGGAGGGCTTTGAGGTTCAGATTCTCGACCTTCTCGTTTCAAGATTTTCCCTTAAGAAGATTGTTGACAAGATGAAAGAATTCAAACCAGACATCGTCGGTGCCGGCCCAGTTACCATAAGTTATCCCACAGCACTTCGTACCATGGAAGTTTGCAAGAAGTTCGGGGCTACCACGGTTATGGGAGGTTGCCACGTTACCTTCTACGATAAGGAGGCTTTGCAGGAAGCACCCTACCTAGATATCGTGGTCCGAGGGGAAGGCGAATACACTTTCCTAGATATTGTTAAAGGCGGAGACCTAAAAAGTATTGACGGCATAACCTACAGGGAAAACGGAGAAATTGTAAAGAATCCTGACAGGAAGCCTATTGAAAATCTGGATGAACTCCCATGGCCAGCTAGGCATCTTGTCCCCCTATCCAAGTACAGAGCCTACAAATCTGGCTGTGATATGATGAGCGGTCGAGGCTGTCCCTACAGTTGTACCTTTTGTGTTGGAGGCAAAATGGTTGGTAGGAAGCCGAGGTTTAGGGACATAAAACTGTGTGTTGACGAGATCGAGGAAATAGTTTACAGGTACGGCTTTAATAGAATCAATGTTGTGGACGACCTTCTGACAATTAATCACAAAAGGGTTTTCGCATTCTGCGACGAGCTAGATAATAGAGGACTTAAGATTGAATGGACGGCTTTCTCAAGGGTGGATACTGTCACTAGGGAACTTTTGAGCAAAATGAAAGAAGCCGGTTGCATGTTTATCCTATACGGTGTGGAGAGCGGAAACCAGAGGATACTGGATCTGGTGAAGAAGAGAACAACCTTGGAAAAAATAAGGAAAGGGATCAGCTTGTCAAATGAGGTGGGAATAACCACTATGTCTTCGTTTATACTGGGGCTTCCGGGGGAGACAGAGGAGACGGTCAGGGAGTCTCTTGAGTTTGGGAAGTCTCTGGGCGGCCAGTACGGTTTCCATGTCCTTTCACCTTACCCGGGCACTGAGGTCAGGGAGAAGGCGGAGGAGCTTGGGTTAAAGATTCTTCACAGCGACTGGCTGAGGTATGATGCCAACCAGGCTGTTTCGGAGACAAAGGGTGCGAGCGCCGAGTACATAAACAAGGTGGCTAAAGAGTTTTATAAATCAATTGAAGATGTTATGAACTACGTAGAAGCAGCTATGGAAAGAGGGGAAGAACTCAAAGAGGGCGTGTTTACAAAGAAGGACTTCGAAGACGTAAGGCTTAGAAAGAGGACAAGGTTCGTTTGGCAGATACTGAAAAACGATTACATAGAGAGGTATGGTAGGTTTACAGAAAAGCGGAACCCCGAGGAGCTTCTCGTAGAAAAGCTTTACACCTTCAAGGCCATTTCATCCATTCTAAAGAAGAATCAGGTCGCTGAGGAAATAAGGAAAATGCTTGAGGAAGGAGATCTCAGCTACACCCGGGATGAAAACTCGGTGACATGGTTCTGGGCTGACATAGGTAAGAGACAGAAGAATCAAGTGGAAATCCTACGAAACCCAGAATAGCTAAACGCTATAGAATAATGCTTAAATAGGAAAAGTATTTTATTTTCAAAAAGCATCGTTATATTCTATTAGTTGACTTAACAAGTTACTTAGTATTGTCCCTAAATAGTCTGGTGAGTTTATACATGAAAGTACTCCTTGTGGATGTTCCCTACCCCTTTAATGAGGGACCTACCCCTCCCCTGGGACTCTGCTACATCGCAGGTGTCCTTGAGAAAGAGGGCTTCGAAGTTCAGATTCTCGACCTTCTCGTTTCAAGATTTTCTGTTAAGAAGATTGCTGACAAGATGAAAGAGTTCAAACCAGACATCGCTGGTGCGGGCCCTATTACTATAAATTATCCGACCGCTCTTCGCGCCATGAAAGTTTGTAAGAAGTTCGGAGCTACCACGATTATGGGAGGATGCCACGTTAGCTTCTACGACAAGGAGGCTCTGCAGGAAGCACCCTACCTGGATATCGTCGCCCGAGGAGAAGGTGAGTACACTTTACTGGATATTGTTAAAGGCAGAGATCTAAAAGATGTCGACGGCATAACCTACAGGGAGAACGGGGAAATCATAAAGAACCCTCCTAGGACACCTATAGAGAACTTGGATGAACTTCCCTTCCCAGCGAAGCATCTCATCCCCCTATCCAAGTACAGAGCCTACAAAACTGGCTGCGCCATGATGACCGGACGAGGATGCCCCTACAACTGCACCTTTTGTGTCGGAGGCAAAATGGTTGGTAGGAAGCCTAGATTTAGGGACATAAAGCTGTGTATTGATGAGCTTGAAGAAATAGTCTTCGACTACGGCTTCGACCTAGTTAACGTTGTAGACGATCTTCTGACATTTAAGCTCAAGAGGGTTTTCGAATTCTGCGACGAGATAATTAATAGAGGCATTAAGGTTAAGTGGACGGCTTTCGCAAGATTGGACACAGTCACAAAGGAACTTTTGAGCAAAATGAAAGAAGCCGGCTGCATCTTCATCTTATACGGCGTGGAGAGCGGAAACCAGAGAATACTAGACTTGACAAAGAAGAAACTAACGCTGGAAAAAATAAGAAAAGGTGTCGCCCTATCAAATGAGGTGGGAATAACCACACTATCCTCGTTTATACTAGGACTTCCCGGAGAAACTGAGGAGACGGTTAGGGAGTCTCTGGAGTTTGGTAAGTCTCTGGGCAACTGGTACGGTTTCCACATACTCACCCCCTATCCTGGCACAGAGATTAGGGAGAAGGCGGAGGAGCTGGGGTTGAAGATTCTTCACAGCAACTGGTACAGGTATGATGCTAATCAGGCCATTACGGAGACCGAGGGTGTGAGCGCTGAGTACATAAACAAGGTGGCTAAGGAGTTTTATGACACATTGACAGAAACCATAAAGAGTGGAGAAGAAGAACGCAAAAAGCAGGGAAAGCTGAGCAAGGAGGACAAGGAATTAATAGAACTCAGGGAGAGGAGAGTGTTCACTTGGCATCTACTGAAAAGAGATTACATAGAGAGGCACGGCAGGTTCACAGAAAACGGGGATCCTGTTGAGCTTCTCGCAGAAGAAATCCACAAACTTAATCCTGTTTCATCTTTCATGACGAAAGACCGAATTGCTGAGGAAATAGGGAAAATGCATGAGGAGGGCATTCTCAACTACACCCAAGATGATAGCTCGGTCACCTGGTTCTGGACTGACTTAAGTGGACGGAGGAAGCATCGAGAAACACTCTTGCAGACCTCCAAGTAGCCAACCGCTACGCGGATTTATTACCTGCGAATTTGGACAAGTGAAGAGCTAATTTTTATAACCACGTAAATTTTATTTTATTTGTTGTACTTGCGTTAAACAAGTTGAATCGTAAAATAGGCGAGGAAAATAGGTAATGAGAACCCTGTTGATAAATGCTCCCTACCCATTCTCGGAGTGGCCGACCCTACCCCTGGGATTAACTTATCTGGCGGCTGTGCTTGAAGAGAAAGGGTACGAGGTTGAAATCTTAGATATGCTTGTATCAAAATTTTCCATACCAAAGGTTAAGGAGAAAATACGAGAGTTCAAACCAGACATCTGCGGCGCTGGACCAGTAACTATGAATTATCCTACTGCTCTCCGCGCAATTGAAGTTTGTAAGAATCTGGGGGCTACCACTGTTATAGGAGGCTGCCATGTCACCTTCTATGATAGGGAAGCGCTGGAGGAAGCACCCTACCTTGATATTGTCGTCCGAGGGGAAGGTGAGTATACCTTCTTGGATATTGTGGGAGGCAAAGACCTATGTGACATTGATGGTATAACTTACCGGGAGGATGGGGAAATCATAAAGAATCCTGACAGGAAGCTCATTGAGAACTTAGATGAGTTGCCCTTTCCGGCGAGACATCTTGTTCCCATATCAAAGTACAGAGCCTTCAAAGCGGGCTGCGACATGATCACTGGTCGAGGCTGCCCCTACAACTGCACCTTTTGCGTTGGTCACAAAATGGTTGGAAGGAAGCCAAGGTTCAGAGACATAAAACTGTGTGTTGACGAGATTGAACAAATAGTCTATGACTACGGCTTCAAAAAGGTTAATGTTGTGGACGACCTTCTGACAATTAACCACAAGAGGGTTTCAGCCTTCTGCGACGAGCTGCTTGAGAGAGGCATTAAGGTTAAGTGGACAGCTTTCTCAAGAGTGGACACCGTAACAAAGGAACTTTTGAGCAAAATGAAAGAGGCGGGTTGCTTCTTCATCTGCTATGGCGTTGAGAGCGGAAACCAGAGAATACTGGAACTAGCGAAGAAGAGAACAACCCTAGAAAAAATAAGGAAGGGTATAACTCTGACTAACGAGGTTGGAATAGATAGTCTCTCCTCCTTTATAATGGGGCTTCCGGGGGAGACCAAGGAAACGGCGAAGGAGTCTCTTGAGTTTGGAAAGTCTCTGGGTAACTTGTATGGTTTCCACATCCTTTCGCCCTACCCGGGCACTGAGGTCAGAGAGAGGGCAGAGGAGCTGGGGTTGAAGATTCTTCACAACGACTGGCTGAGATATGATGCCAACCAAGCTGTTACGGAGACGGAGGATGCGAGCGCTGAGTACATAAACAGGGTGGTTAAGGAGTTTAATGATTCCATAGAGGCGGCTATAGAGAGGAAGGAAGAACTCAAAAAGCAGGGAAAGCTTAGCAAGAGGGATGAGGAGGAAATAGAGCTAGGGAAGCGGAGAATGGTAGCTTGGCAGATACTGAAAAACGATTACATAGAGAGGCATGGCAGGTTTACAGAAAACGGAGAACCCGCTGAGCTTCTCATAGAAAAGCTCTACACCCTTAAAACGGTTTCATCCATCCTAACGAAAGATCAGGTCGCCGAGGAAATAAGGAAAATGGTTGAGGAAGGTCTTCTTGACTACACCAAGGATGACAGCTCGGTAACATGGTTCTGGACTAATATAGGTGGAGAATTCGTCAAGCAGAAATCTCGCGGAGCCCGTAGTAGCTAAACTTTAATCTATTCTCTGCTCCGCGGGTTTAACCTGTTGTGAGCTAATTTTTATAACTACGTAAACTTTAAGTATTTTGTTTGATGTATTTGCGTTGAATAATTTGAATTGCAAGACAGGTGAGGTATCGGTAATGAGAACCTTGTTAATTAATGCTCCCTATCCTTTTTCGGAATGCCCAACCCTACCCCTAGGATTAACTTATCTGGCAGCTGTGCTTGAGGAGAAGGGGTACGAGGTTGAAATTCTGGACATGGTTGTCACAAAATTTTCCATACAAAGGATTAAGGAGAAAATGAGAGAGTTCAAACCCGATATATGCGGGGCTGGCCCTGTCACCATGAACTATCCTACTGCGTTGCGGGCGTTGAAGGTCTGTAAGGAAATGGGTGCTATGACTGCTATGGGCGGATGTCATGTTTCGTTTTGGGATGAGGAGTGTTTGACTGAGGCACCTTACATTGATGTTATTGCCAGAAAGGAAGGGGAGTATACGTTATTAGACCTGGTTAAGGGCAGAGACTTTAAGGATATTCTTGGAATTACTTATAGGGAAGACGGGGAAATCGTTGTTAATCCGGATAGGCCTTTTATCCAGAACTTGGACGAGTTGCCTTTTCCGGCGCGTCACCTTCTTCCGCTGGCAAAATACCACGCCTACAAGGTGGGAGCCAGCATGATTACCGCTCGCGGATGCCCTTACCACTGCATATTCTGCGTAGGACACAAAATGGTTGGCGCAAAAGCCCGTTATCGAAACCCGAAACTTGTTGTTGACGAGATGGAAATAATCATTGGTCAAGGGTTCGATGACATTTGTGTAGAGGATGACCAATTAACTATGAATCACAAACACGTCTACGCGATTTGTGATGAGATACTGAGTAGAGGGTTGAAGATTAAGTGGTGTGCATTCTCCAGATGTGACACCGTCACGCCGGATCTCGTGAAAAGAATGAGGGAGGCGGGATGCTACTATTTCTGTTATGGCGCGGAGAGCGGAGATGATAGAATACTTGAACTAGCAAGAAAGAGACAAACCAGGGAAAAGCTGAGAAAAGGAACGAAGATTGCGAAAGACGCGGGAATAAATGTCCTCGCCTCGTTCATAATGGGACTGCCCGGCGAAACACCCCAAACCATGAAAGAATCAATGGAGTTCGGAGCGGAATTAAACACCGCCTACGGCTACCACATTCTTTCACCATTCCCAGGAACGGAAGTGAGGGAGAAAGCCAAAGAATTCGGAATAAGAATACTTCACAACGATTGGCTCAGATACGACGCAAACCAAGCGGTAACAGAAAGCGACGAGGTTCCCAAAGAACTTCTAAACAAGACTGTAAAAGATTTCAACGCCGCCATAGAGGAATTCATAAGAATACAACAAAAAGAGGTGGAGGAAGGAATACTAAACACACCGGAAGCAAAAGAAGATTACCTCATTAGGAAAAGACGCACACTAGCTTGGAGACTTCTGAAAAACGACCGCATCGAGAGACATGGAAAAATTTTAGACAACGGAGAAGACCCAACGAAGCTCCTCGTGGACAAAGTATACTCCATTAAAGCCATATCAGACGTCCTCTCAAGAAAATGGGTGGAATGGGGCATAAACCAACTTATCAACGAGGGACTACTAGAATACACCAAGGATGACCACACAATAACGTGGAAATGGGTAGAGATAGGAAAGGAAAAGCTAGAACAAAAGTTGCAGCAAAAATTGAACAAAGAAAATGAAAGGATGTAAAGCCGCCCCTCCCAAAAATATTTTGCTTGTTAATTTTATTCTCTTATTCTGTTTTTTATTATTGTCCGTTGTTTGGTCTAATTTAGTCTTCGGCTATTAGGTAAAGTGAGGGGTCTTTCTTTTTCTCTTCCTCGGTTCTGAAGAGTCGGGGAATTCCAGGGTCGAAGTCGTTCTCCATAAAGAAGGGCACATATTTTTTCATTGTTCTTTCCGTGAGATCCCAGTTTATCTGATTCGTGATTCCTACAAAATTTGTGTATCGGGCGTATCCGTAGCAGTATGCGAATGCCCCCGCGATTAGACGTTGCCTTCTATCCCATTCGGAGAACCTAATATACAACTCCTCTTGGGCTTTCACGGCATAATCGTTGAATGCTCCCAACTCATCCATGTCGACTGGTTTTACCTTTTTTCCGTCTCGCCTAAGGAGGGCGACGCCGGTTATTTTTTCTGTGAAGTCGCTGGGAGTTGTGGTCATGGTTGAGAAGTCGTCGAATTTTGCTTCCACATTCTTTAATCGAAAGGCGAAAGCGATGTTTGTGTAGGGTGCTTTGGCTTCAGTCACCGACCAAGGGAAGTGCGGTTTTCTCCCATCGTAAAGGTGCAATATTTCCCTCAAAACCAGTGTCTCATTTTTGCTTATTTTGTAGGGTCCGTGTTCGCCGAGTTTTGCTCTGGCTTCGCACTCGTCGAGAAATGAAAATACTTCCAGATTAGCCGCCGTCTTTTTGATTTTAGCCGCTTCCTCCGGGGTTATGTCTATGATTTGTTCCTTAACAAGGTCCACATCGGGTTGATTTAGAGCTAGGTTCTCCCAGTTGGAATCATACACTGTCAACTTGCCTTCGGGGAAGTATGAGGAGGCCAGTCTTCTCCAGAAGTCGTGGATGAAAATGGTCTGCTTCCTCTTTCTTTTGGGTTCTCTTTTCGGGTCTCCTTTGTTGGCAAATATCTCTCCCATTCTGCCTACCATATAGTATAGGGGTATGTAGAATATCGTCATCGCATGCAGTTCTGAGAGTATCTTTCTACTTTCTTTACCCATTATTTCGGGGGTGGTCTTCTCTGATACCCTTTTTAAGATGTTGTAGAGTATGTCGTAGCTGTTATAAAAGGATACACAGATGTACGCGGTGACCGGGAATAATTTCGATTCCAGAAGACCCCTATGGGTGACCTGGTAATCCACAACCTCAGAAACATGCCTAATAAGCTCATTAGCCTCTTTAATATCCATCAAGGGACACCCCTAGAATTTTTACAAAAATTATTTGTGAGTTATATAAAAATGTTATATAAAAGGTTTAGGGTTTTACTTTTAAAAAAGGCTAAATTAAAGAAATTCAGTTGAGGATATTTCTCCCTTTTTAATGCTAATCTTCCAGAATGTGCAGCTCACCTTTAGATGCTCCACACGCTACGATTTTTCCTTTTTTCCCGTTTAGATCTCCGTTGTACTGGATTGCGGCACCCATCAACCCGGGTATACCGAACTCTCTTGTAACTATCGCCAGGTGGGAACCCACACCACCCGATAAGCAAACAACCCCACAGACACGTGAAAGTACTGGCGCTAGGGTTGTGGTTCCCGCGTCCTGTACTATAGGTATTTTCCCTTCCGCTCCCGATTTAAGAAGGGCTACTACATCTTGAACAGTATTTATTACTCTGAGCACACCCTCAGCATTTTTTTCACAACTTATAAGTCCCTCAGCAATTTTCCGGTACGACATATTCATTCCTCGTTGATGTTATTTACTTAAATTATATAATTTGCTTATAAATTAATTGGAATACCGAACTTTTCCTGGATGCCAGAATTCCTGACCTTTAAAAAAAATAACTAACCCTAAAAATAAAACTGGAATTTTTAAAAAATAAAAAAGAGGGGAAATTTTTGGATGCCTTATTAGGTTCCCAAAGTACTGGTAATCCGCTCTTTGATCTACTTTCGCATAGCTAATATTACGCCGATTAATTGTATTACTGCTGCAGCAACTAAGAGAATTGCCGATATCATTATCATTGAGCTAGCAGAAGAAACTGCACCAAGACCCATGAAATGATAGAGAATAGCAGGGAAAACCATGTACGAACTAATGATCGGTAAGACAACAGACAGAATCAAAACGTTATATGCCCCTGATAGTCCCATCCAGCCAATGAGAACCAAAATGAAACTGATTATAACGACAATCCAGCCGACCAAAACAAGAATAGTAGGAGTTTTATTTTCCATCTCTCGCATAGCTAATATTACGCCGACTAATTGTATTACTGCTGCAGCAACTAAGATAATTGCCGATATCATTATCATTGAGCTAGCAGAAGAAACTGCACCAAGACCCATGAAAAACCAGATTTGACTAATGATAATATAGTTGATAAAGCTCAGAATAATATAAGTACTTGCCCCCGATAGTCCCATCCAGCCAATGAGAACCAATATGAGACTGAGTATAACTGCAATCCAGCCGACCAATGTAAGCACAGTTGAAGTTTTCACAGATTTTTCCTCCACATTTTCCTCCATAAAAGAGTTTTTTGACTTTTAAAGTCAGGCTTTACATATTTAAATTTTATGTTTATATAAAAAAAAGATGCTATTTGATTAAGCAAACTATAACGCGCTTATAACATTGTCCCAAAGCCGGAGTACTGTGACACACTCTCACTGTGAAATGATGCGATACTAAGATATTTGTATCAGCAGGGTAAACAATCATTTTTTTACTCTTAGACTTTAACCGTTACCAGATATTCTGAAATCCCGTAACCCTTTCCCTTTTCTCTCTTGACTTCAAACTCGGAAAAGTTTTCGTAAATGTCTGTGCGGATTCCTTGTTTAGATTGGCGTGGCGGATAAACTATTCCGTAAATCTTCTTTGAATGGATTGTTTTTGACTGCCCATTTTCGTCTATCGCCAAGTACGTTGACATCCGGGGTGTCTTCTGGTCTTCCTCGTACTGGGTTTCGATTTTCGTGTCTACTATTTCGATGTTGCCGTTCTTATTTGAGATGAAGCCGCTGATTTCGGTTTTCTTGCCTATTGTTAGTCGTATTATGTTCATCGCGTACTCTTCAAATTGGGCTTGCATCCAGTCCCATTTTGTTATTTTGGAGTAGTCTCTTAAGCCCCATGAGTGGTCCCGGTGACCATAACAATCAACCTCTATAGAGGTTCCGTCGGGGAATCTGATTGTTCCGTTTACCTTGCAGCTCTGCTCGTAATGTTCCTGTTCCAGAGCGTCTTTGGCGTAGGCTTTATCGGCGTCGAAGCGAAATGGAGGAAACCTTCCATGGAACTTGAAGTCCATGTTGGCCTTCTCTGTTTCTAGGAAAACGTTCCATCTCCTATTGGGGTTTACTAATTCAAAGGTTAATTTTCCGTCAGTTATATCACTCAGTTTTCCGCTTACTGCAGTAGAGTTCATGTAGCCGTCAAGTTTTCCGTTAACTAAGTAGGTTGTGAGGTAATCTGTTCTGCCGTTATTTGGGTAGGTGGATATGTAGAAAATTCCGCAGACCTTGTTTTTAGCGTCCATGTAGGTAAAGTACCAGGATTCCTTCCAGTCCAATCTTGAGGGATAGTTGTGTGGATACTCCTCTGAGTCTTCTACCGTTCTCTTTACACTCATTTCTCTACCATCCAGTAGAACGTCGGATCTTTTTTCCACTCCTCCTTGGGTCGGAAGATTCGTGCCCAGGAGGGGTGCATTATTTTCCATTCACTCATTATTCGTGGAAACCATTTTTTCTTGGTTTCATCATTTACGCCTAGTTTGAATTTGTTTGTTATTCCTGCGAGGTCGGTGAAAGTGAAAAGGTATGTTGTGAAAACCTCTGCCCCTGAGAGAACCTTCATATCCTCGGGCCACTCCGCAAATTTAAGGTAGAGCTCCGTTTGAGCATCTTGTGCGAACTGGTTTAAGGCATCAAGAATATCCATTTCTACTGGTTCTATCTTGTTGCCTTTACGAGTAAACATTGCAACTTTTCGGATGTTATTCGTATAGTCTTCGGGTTTGATGAACATTGTTCCGTAATCTGTGAAATCAACCGATTCTATTCCCTTGAGGGTTAACGCAATGGAGATGTTCGGTAACGGAGACTTTGCTTCCAGGTTTCCCCATTCGAATTTAAGGTTGGTTCCATCCCACAGGGGGGAGAACTCTCGGAATACGAGTATCTCGTCGTCACCTATCTTGTATGGTCCCATCTCGTGTATGGAAGCTCTACACTCGCAATAGTAGAGGAACTCCGTCAGTTGTAGCTGGGCCATAGTTCTTTTTAATTTGGAAACCTTGTCTTTATCCAGCTCCACAAGATTTTCCTTTACCATATTCAGTATGGAACCCGGCAGTATGGGGATTCTGAAACCGTTATCATCAGCGAATAGAAATCCATCATAGTATGCACTGGCCATTCTCTGCCAGAAATCGAGTATGAAGTTAACCTCCTTCCTCCTCTCCTCCGGCTCATTCTCAGGTCCTCCCAGATCATAGAGTGTCTGCATTCTTCCCAGCATGTACAATCCTATAAAAGCCCACATGCCCAGAGCGTTTGGTATCATTGCCAGGGTCTTGCATTTCCTTCCTATTTCGGCGGGGTCGATGTGCTTGGCTAGCTCCTTCATAATCTTGTACTGGTATCCGTTGTAAAGCTGGAAACAAGCCAAACCATTATAGGCGGTCACGTTAAACAGCTTTGATTCCACAAGCGTTCTTTCTGATAGAAGTCTGGTTGAAACGTCACTAACTTTACTTATTAGCTGGTTAACTCTATCAATATTGAGATCGCTCAACACAGAAAAACCCTCCAAAAATGATGTATTTCTGATATTTTTTATTAATTGGTTATAGTCATTTATAAATTAATTGGAAAGATTTTTTAAACACCATTTTGGTTCAATGAGTGATTTTGTGATAGAATCAGTGCGAATAAGCTGGATAATGCTTAAGTACTGGGTTTAAGGGTTGTAGAACTATGCCAAGCAGAACCCTTCTCATAAATGCGCCGTATCCTTTCTCTGAGTGTCCCACAATTCCCCTGGGGCTTACTTATCTCGCCGCAGTTCTTGGGGATGGAGGATTCGAAGTGGATATACTAGACATGGTGGTCTACAAATTCTCCAGAGAAAAGATTATTGACAAAATTAGGGAGTACAAACCGGATATTGTGGGAGCTGGTTCTGTTACAATGAATTATCCTCACGCTAAACGTATACTCCAAATCGCCAAGGCTGAGGGAGCTACAACAATTATCGGGGGTCCGCACGCCACCTTTGCGGATAAACTGGTTCTAACTGAAGCCCCGTGGATTGATATGATAGTGAGGAGAGAGGGGGAGTACACGCTTCTAGACATTGTTAAGGGTAGGGAGCTTAAGGATATCCGGGGTGTAACTTATAGAGAGGATGGGGAGATAATTAGAAATCCGGATAGAGAATTGCTGATGAATTTGGACGAGCTGCCCTTTCCCGCCCGACATTTGATTCCCTTATCCAAGTACCTTGCCTATAAAACCGGTTGCAGCATGGTTACGGGTAGGGGTTGCCCTAACAGGTGTATTTTCTGTGTGGGCCCCAAAATGACTAGTAGAAAGATGAGGTTCCGTGACCCTAAAATCTGTGTGGATGAGATGGAGGAGATTCTGGATTATGGTTTCGATGAAATAATTGTGGAAGACGACACCTTCACCGTCAATAAGAAACACGTTTTTGCAATCTGTGACGAGATTATTAGCCGAGGGCTGAAGTTTAAGTGGAGTGCCAATGCGCGTGTCAATACCGTTACCAAAGAGATGATTGAGAAAATGTACGAAGCAGGATGCATATTCATACAGTACGGTGTTGAAAGCGGAAACTCGAAGATTCTTAAAACGTGCAAAAAGGGGATAACTCTGGAGCAGGTACGCGAAGCGGTGAAAATCGCGAAAGAGGTGGGCATAGGAGTTCTCTCATCTTTCATAATAGGATTACCGGGAGAAACAGAAGAAACGATAAAAGAAACTATGGAGTTCGCCCAGAGTCTGGGAACCTACTACGGCTACCACGTCTTAGCACCATTCCCCGGAACAGAGGTCAGAGAACGGGCGGACGAATATAGAGTAAAAATCCTCACGGACAACTGGTTGAGATACGATGCCAACAGAGCGGTGACCGAAACAGAGGGAGCCTCAGCAGAGTACGTGAACAAAGTTGTAAGGGACTTCTACAAGGGTGTAACGGAATACGTAAAAAACCAAGTTAAAGCCGAAAAAGCGGGAAAAGCAAGCGAAGCAGACCGTAAAGACGTAGCAATCAGAAGGAGGAGAGCCTTAGCCTGGCACCTTCTAAAGAATGATTTAATAGAGAACTATGGCAAATTCAAAGACGGGGAAAAAAGCCCCATACAAAAACTTGCAGACAACCTATACACTTTCAGGGGAATAAAAAACAATTTCACAAAAGAATACATCGATAACGAGATTAGCGAAATGGTTAAACAGAACCTACTCACTTGCACGAAAAATAACGGGATTATCTTATGGGAATGGAAAATGCCAGAAAAACCTAATAGAGTAAGCACGGTAAAAAAGGTCTAGCATTTTTTAAAAATAATTAAGCTATGTTTCTGCAAATGGGAACAAAAAATTCGAAAAGTTCTTATTCACAAAATAAAGTAGAATATACTAAAAAGTATTACAACTTATTCTTTTTCGAAAAAGGGGAAAGGAAAATGCAAGATAACGGGCTGCTTCACGTAATAAATCAACTGTCTGACAAAAATGGAAAAATCCGTGAAAGAGCAGCCGAAACTCTCGGCAGATACGCTGAGGGAGAAATCGTTGATGATAGGGCACTTGCACCACTAATAGCACTTCTAGACGATACAAACCGCAGAGTTAGGAGAACAGCGGCATACGCACTCGGAAGATACGCGGAACAAGGATTATTTAAAAAAGAGGCTCTAGACAAGCTGATCACACTAATGTATGACAAAAGGATAGATGTTCGCCAAAACGTCACATTCGCCCTATTAATGTACTCCTACCAAAACTTAATGGATGAAAAGGCCCTCAAACCATTAATAAGAATGTTGGGAGAATCAGATTACCTAGCCAGCGGAGAAGCCGCCTACACACTAGCCGAATACGCGGAACGAGGAATAGTAGATGAAACAGCAATTAAACCCCTAATCAAACTTCTCGAATCCAGCGACAAACTCACCAGAGCCAACGCAGCCTACGCCATAGCAAAATACGCTGAGCAGGGAATAGTAAACCAAAAAGCAGTAAAAATTCTCACCAAGCTTCTGGAAGACAAAGAATACAAAGTCCGCGAAAACGCCACAATGGCAATCAAAGAATACTCGAAACAAGGAATCTCCACAGGTTAACAGGAAAGTGCAAACTTAAGGGATTACGACTTGTTAAGCCGAGTGTCTTGAAAAAAGTAAAATAAAAGTTAACTAAATATCTATAACTTATTTTATATTAATAAGAAAAATAAAATTTTTATCATATAAAAGAGAAAACTTTATTATCAAGAAAAATTAAAAACATAATCAAAACTATGAAGGAGGAAAGAGAGACTGCAAAGGAAAAAAATCTTAGGAGTTACTTTAGCCGCTCTCTTTATCACTCTTCTAGTAGTTACCGGATACGGCTTAGCCACAAGCGGAGCTAATGGTTATTCAGGTATCCTTGCTTTTCCGGCGAATTCCGCTCAGGGGACTCAAATCAAGTCGGGTGGAGAGACCGTAACGATCATCAGAGACATATACGGTATTCCCCACATCAACGCGAGTACCCAGCAGGGTGCCTTCTTCGGTCACGGCCACGCTCAGGCCGAGGACGGAATCGAACTACTAATGTTAAACCTTCTCACCGCTACAGGCACCCTATCTAAAACTTTTGGACCCTACGCGAAAAATAACACTTTGGAGCCGGGTTACAAGTTTAAAGTCCAAACCCTTTCAAACGGTGAGTGTGACGGGCTGATAAGGCAGTCAAAGATAGCTGTGAGCGACTCGGATTACATGAAGATAAATGAAACCATGAGAGAAATAATGATTGAACCGTTTGCCGCAGGAATTAACTATTATATCTACACACACTGGAATACACTACCCTCATGGATAAAGGAAAACGCCCCAATAAAAGGAACACACATAGCCTCAATGGGGGCACTCATAAACTTTCTATTCTCAAACGAAGTAATTAGCGACTGGTTAGACGCAGCGGATGAAATTAAAAAAATAGGAGTTATGTCATACCTTGACAAGTACCAGAGTGCGAGTGGACCCCATACACTCTCCATGGACACTCTTTCCGATTCAGATAAGGGAAGTAACGAGTGGACAGTCTATGGTACTCTTTCAGACACAACATATCCCATGTTAGGTACTAATCCTCACCTAGAATGGGATGGAGTAACACAATGGCATATGGCACACCTAATGGCTCCCGCCCAAGGTACACTGCCTCCACTAAATATTTACGGGGTCATATTCTATGGACTGCCTTTCATAGGAATAGGGCACAACGATTACCTTTCTTGGATGTCGACGGTAAATCAGCCAGACCTTGGCGATGTATGGATAGAGCAACTTAGTACGGACAACACCATGTACAAATACAAGGGGATGTGGGTTCCTCTAAGGCAAGAAACCATTAATTTACCGATAAAGGTTCCTGGCATCGGTATAGTAATTAATATACCATTAACGACCTACTACACTCATCATGGAGTCCTATTAACTATTAACGCTACTGATCACTGGGCGTTAGCGGTGAACTATTCTTCGAGCCAGAACGTTATCGGTTTTGAACAGTTTTACTTAATGGATACTGCGCAAAACGTTAACCAGTTTAAGAACGCTTTGGCAATGCTTGGAGTAGCGATGTTCAACTACATGGTAGCCAGCGTATACAATGAAACCTTCTATGTTTGGAACGCGATATGCCCGGTACGGAACGATATATACAATTGGAGCGCAGCTGTACCGGGATGGGAGAGCAGCACCGACTGGGGAGGTCCTATACCCTTCGCCAGTTTACCGCAGCAAAATGGTTCAGATACGGGATGGATGCAGAACTGCAACATTCCATGCTGGAATATCACTACACAGCCAAACGACATAACCATAGCTAACGACACAAAGCCATTCCCACGGTATCTAGTAAACTGGTATAATTACACTTCAGGTGCATACGTGGGGATGAGTAACCACACCAGAGGATACAACATGTTCAAAATATTAGAAGGAACCACCTCAGTCAGTATTAATGATATGCTGGGGATTATGACTAACAGTTCGGTTTATTATCTAGCAACCGATTACATAGACCTGCTGCCTGATAGTGTCCCCGGTCCAGAAAATGTGAATCTTAGCGCTGCGATAACTGATCTAAAAGGCTGGAATAAATACGCTACTAATCAAACAGCTATGACCATATTCCAACTCTGGACTCAGAATACGGATGTCCCAGATGACCAGTCTCATGCTGTTAGTACTTTAAACGATACCGTCAACTATATGTTGGCAACATATGGAAATGTTAGTGTCTACTGGGGCAATGTGCATATTGTTGTTAGAGGGGATTCTATAGTTGGCTTAAATGGGACTGGCGGTGAACCTTACGGTTGCCTAAATCCTCACGACGGACTATTTGATGAGGTTACTGGATATTGGTACTGTGCTGGTGGATCATCATTTATGATGGTTACGAACCTAGAACTCGACAACGTTACGTCTTGGAGCTGTTTGCCCTACGGAAATACCAATGATCCAAATTCCACACACTTCGACGACTTGCTGAAGGACTGGTATAGTAAGGATCTGCTTCATCCAGACTTTTTCTATATGAGTGACATCCTTGCCAACAATGAGTCAATCTATAATGTTTCGGTGTATTCTCTTGACGAGACGTTTGGATGGTTCCAGCTTCTTCTTTTGTTGCCATTAATTCCAAGTTTTGTCATACTCACAGAGACGTATCTTGCGCAGAAGGCTAGCACACATTTGATACTCCTTGGAATCGGGGGTGTTATTTTAATAGTGGCGGTGGCGGCTTTAGTAATTGCCTCTAGAAGACCGTGATTTATCCCAAGAAAGAAATACCAGAGTAATTCCCTGAAAAGAGAAGGTTTAGTAAACCTTCCCCTATTTTTTAATAATTAATAATTCTTTGCATCTAGTTTTTGAAAGTGGGATCGTTATATGTCTAAGATAGATGAGAAGTTAATTTTTGAGTTCTGATTGAGGACTTGCTTCTTAGAAAGTGGCATTTATAATTAATGGTGTTATTGGTAGTCGAAAAACGTGAAGAAAAAAGATAGTTAGTAGGTGGTTTGGTCTGTTCTGATTTTTGGGGGGTTTTGTATTAGTTCTGGTTTTTTCTCTGTAGCTTTGTTTATGGCGTCTTGTACGGCTCCTCGGATGGCGTATCCTCCCACATGGAGTATTGTGTCGCCCAGTGTTTTGTCTACCTGCATGCTGGCTGTGCAGGGGTAGGCGTGGTGTGCTTCTGAGATTCTTTCATTAATACCGTTTGTGCTTCTCTTTTCTATCTGTCTCATAACGTACCAGGTGCTTCCGCATGGTGCGCTTCTAATCACCTTTGTTTGTGTGATAGTGTCATTGTTTACTGTGACTTCGACTATGGGTTTGCCGACTTTGTATCTCTTGATAAATTCATCGATGATGGTGTTGTGTCCGCTCTCTTCCAGAGTGCAGAAGGGTTTGGGAAAGGCGTGTGCTACGCCCATTCTGTTCAGTTCTTCTTCGACCTGTTTCTGTAGGCCTGGGGGACACCAGTTGGAGTCTTCTAGTGGTACTATTACGCCCTTGGCTTGCGTTTTTTCCACTAAAACGGGTATGCTTGCTAGTAAGTCTTTGTGGAGGCCTACCGCGATTATTATGTCGCATTTGGGAGGATTTTTGGGAAAGTATTTTTCGGGTTCTTCTATGAAGGTTGGTAAATTGTTGGGTGTTCTGTCTGCTCCGACTATGTCACTGGCGAAGGACCCGTATTCCAGGCGGCAGTTTCCACAAGTGTCTGCGCAGGAGGTGCAGAAGGTTGAAAAATTCATCAGGTTTCCTATAACCCGCTCCCCGAAATCATCCCCGTAAATAATGTACAGGCGCATGAACATCCTCCTACCTTTAACCTTCATTTTAATGCGCATAATAATTGTTTATTTTTAAATATTAACTGGGCTTTGATTTTGCCCACTTATAGTATTAAGAAATAATTAATAAAAATTCCTATAATAGTTTATCGTCTATTAACCATTTTCATCTATAAACTATAAAGACTTAAATAGCTCCGCGCTATAACCTCTAGGTAGTATATGAGTGGTGGAAATGGCGGAGCACAATCTTAAACTGGACGATAAGGACCGTGAAATATTAACGCTTCTAAGCGAAGACCCCGAGATTTCCCAGGAAAAAATTGCAAAAACCATTAACCTATCCCAACCCTCAGTGGCAGTGAGGTTAAAAAAACTGAGGGAAATGGGAGCCTTCAGCAAAGTTTGTGGAATAAATCCCCTAAAGATGGGGCTCCACCTCGCCAAGGTCGAAGTCTCCACCAACAATATCACCAATATATTGAAAATGTTCAAAAACTGCCCATACTTCCTCAACGCATTCACGGTATCCGGAAAGAGTAACCTCTGCCTACTATTCGTAGGTGAAGACATAGCAACTCTAGAGTCAATAGTTGAAGGCCACCTAAGACCACTAGAAGAAGTCAAAGAAATCGAATTCAACATCATAATCTCAGCGGCAAACGACCTAACCATGCCCTTCCAAATGAAAATAAAACCAGCCGACAAACAACCCTGCGGAATCGACGTCCAATGCGTAGATTGCCCAAGCTACAGCGAAAACAAATGCCTCGGATGCCCCATCATCGGCCAATACAAAGGAAAACTGTGGTAACTTACATACTCCCAACCCCGAAAGGTTAAAGGATTCCATACTTCTATCATTGTGGTTTTAAGTGGGAAACATGTCACCGCTCGGATAACGGCTTCCATATCCCTCCCCAGACGAGAATGCTCTATTATTCTCTTTTCCCCCTTTTTGGTGTTTAAACTCAGCGCAATTAATCCCTAACCTTTTAAGGAATGGGGCATTCTTGATCAAATCTTTGTAATCGATATCCCAACAAAGAGTTGCAAAAAGTATTTGTATATCTTTTTACACAGTCATTTGATTATCTTTAAGTACGAGTTTCTTAATTATGATTATGAGGTTAAATTTTATTTTGGAGGTTTAAATTTGGTTCTGGAAAACGACATTTTCCTTGATGAGGTGCACCTTAAACTTAGGGATGAAGTTAAAGATTTCGTGAAATGGGTCGACCCAAATCTGTTAAGAGCCATGGACGCTGAACAAATTGATTACCCTTATGATTTTTACCATGAAGCAGGAAGGAGAAACCTTCTGGGACTGAGGTTTCCCAAAAAGTATGGTGGAAGGGAATTAGACTGGGTGGCGGACTGCGTGGCTCTGGAGGAAATAGGACTCTTCGGATGCGGACTGGGATGCTCCTACTCCATACCCATAATTGTGGGCGAAGCGATAAACGCCTTCGGAACAGAGAAACACAAGAAAAAGTATCTAGTTCCAATACTGAAGGGGGAAATGGTTTCAGCCGAGGGGTTGACGGAGCCCAGGGGAGGCTCGGATTTCTTCGGAACAACCACCGTCGCGGAAAGAGACGGAGACGTCTACTACCTAACTGGGGAAAAGCGTTTCATAGCGGGTGCGAAGGCCGCCGACCTATTCCTGCTCTATGCGAGAACAAATCCGGATCCGAAGGTGCCGGGGCACAAGGCAATCTCAGCCTTTCTGGTGGAGAAGAAGATGGGCGTGGAGATCGCGGAAAGCTATGGCTTGTTGGGTTTCAGGGGTATGGGAACTGCCCGGATACAGCTTAAGGGTGCGGAGGTGCCTGCGGAGAATCTTCTGCTGGGCGAGAACCGGGGAAGAGAAATCTTCAACCGCATGATGCTTCCCGAAAGACTAACCTCTGCTGCTGGAAGTCTCGGTATGAGAGCCGCCTTGGAACTGGCTATGAAGTACGCGAGCATGAGGAAGGCTTTCGGAGCCCCGATAAGAATGTTCCAAGGAGTAAGCTTCAAGATAGCGGATTGCATAACCAAACTGGACGCCGCCCGGGCGCTGGTTTACACGGCAGCTAAACAGGCGAACATGAATCCCGATTCCTACGAGACGAGGAGACTGGTTTCCGAAGCAAAGATGTACGCAACCCAGACTGGATGGGAAGTGGTAAACGATGCCATGCAGATACTAGGCGGAATCGGATACACTCAGGTTTATCCCCTTGAAAAGGCTCTGAGAGATGCAAGGCTTGCGGTTATATGGACCGGTTCAAATGAAATCATGCAGCTAATTGTTCAACATGAAGCCTACCGGAAGCTTATGGGAAGCAAGCTAGAAAAGGAAAGGGACATTGAACTCGATGCCATAGAAGCACACAAAATAGCAGAAAAGGTATATGAATAAAAGATAGTAAAATGCCGGAGACTTGCTTCGGTGCAAATTTAATTTTTTTTAAATTATATTTTTTTTAAAAAATTGACTTGGAGAGAAGCATTTATTGAGTTACTGTTTTTAGGAATAATTCATGGAATCTCAAATCGTCTGTCAGCTCTGGATGGAATGAAGTTGCTAGTATGTTCTTTTGTTGCACTGCCACGATTCTGCCATCAATACGACAGAGAGGTTTAACCTTATCTCCGAAACTTTCTACGACTGGAGAGCGAATAAATATCCCTCTAAACTTTTTCTCACCCAGTAATGGAATGTCCAAATCCTTCTCAAAGGACTCACTCTGGCGTCCAAAAGCGTTTCTCTCTACAACTATGTCCATGAGTTTCAGAGTCGACTGATCGGTTTTGCCCACTATCCGGTCGTAAACCTCTTTGGCTAACAGAACCATTCCTGAACAGGTCCCGAATACTGGTTTACCTTCGTTAGCGAATTTTTTGATAGCGTCTAAAAGCCCACTGGTTTCCAGTAATCTTCCCATAACGGTGCTTTCTCCTCCAGGAATTATCAGGCCTTGGATTTCTTCTAGGTGTTTGGGCTTCTTGACCCACAGTACTTCGCCGTTTATATTCAAAGATTTGAAGGCTAGATTGGTCATCGAGACATGTTCCTCTATGGCACCCTGAACTGCTAGTACGCCGATTCTCACCTTTGAGTTACTCAGCTTTGTTCGCCTCTTTCCTGCATTCTTAACTCTAGATTTTTGATGTCGAATCCAGTCAAGGATTTTCTTTCATCTATCATTTTTTGTGCCTCTGCTACTATCTCAGGGTCGTCCCAGTAAGTGCACGCAAGAACAATTGCTTTCGCCCTCTCAAGGGGGTCCTCGGACTTGAAGATTCCTGAACCCACGAATATTCCATCACACCCAAGGGACATCATGAGAGCCGCATCCGCAGCAGTTGCTATGCCTCCAGCGGCAAAGTTTACCACCGGAAG
Source organism: Candidatus Freyarchaeota archaeon (assembly GCA_030587365.1). Classification (GTDB taxonomy): domain Archaea; phylum Asgardarchaeota; class Jordiarchaeia; order Jordiarchaeales; family Jordiarchaeaceae; genus Jordiarchaeum. The sequence goes on from JAUQZE010000022.1 coordinate 143,537, forward strand.
TCTTCCCAGCCGCGCGGTTTCCACGACCAAATCAAAGGAGGACTTTAGCTCCCGAGCTAGTTTCATTAGTTCCTGATAGTCCTCGTTCTCCAGTAGTATTTTCGACTGTCTTATCTCGCTGTTCATTATTCTCATGTGTTTTACCGCCTCCGCGACGTTACCGGTTCCAGCTTCTCCTTTGGTCCTTATCATGGAAGCACCCTCCTCAATTCTTCTTAGAGCACCTCCAAGATCTCTTGTACCGTTGACGAATGGTACCGTGAAATCCCATTTCCACACGTGTCTCTCCTCGTCGGCTGGAGTGAGAACCTCAGATTCATCGATAGCGTCTACACCAATGGCTTCTAGTATTCTGGCCTCGTAGGTGTGTCCTATGCGGCACTTAGCCATCACGGGTATTGTGATGTGGTCCATCACTTCTTCTATGACTTTTACACTGGCTGTACGTGCCACACCTCCTGCCTTCCGGACATCGTATGGGAGTTTGTCTAGAGCCATGATGGCTACCGCGCCCGCTTCCTCGGCGATCTGGGCTTGTTCCACATTTGTTACATCCATTATGACTCCGTGTTTCTGCATGTGCATGAAGCCGCGTTTCACTCTTACTGTTCCTTTCACCCATTGTAAATCTGGCTTTTTCTTAGTGCTTTCTTCTTCTCTTTTTTTGGCTTCTAAAGAGGTCATTTTTTCACATCCAAATACTATACAAGAAGTAAATTGTATATTCTAATTGATTTGAGTTATATAAAACTTATCCCTCTACCAGATCCAAAAATGGCAGACATTAATTTCTTCGAATGTTTTCTATTTCTCTAAAATCTTAAAACATGATGCTTTCTCTTGAAGTTTATTACGTAATGTTTTTAGTAAGGAAATAATTTTCTAAGTTTAGAGGAAGAATCGTTTTTGAGACTAGTTTAAGGTCGGGGATTTGTATGGTGGATTTATTCGGCGTCTTGAGGGAGATGTCCTCAGCTAAATATTCTGATGCTTGTTTCGTTAGGCAAGAAGTGGTTGAGGTTGCATTGAGGGGAGAGTCAGCTGATGTTTTTGAGCAGAGCTTGGAGAGAGTTACGTGTAGAGCGATTTCCAAGGGTTACGGCGTCGCAAGCACCAATAACCTAGATTCAAAGAACCTGAAGGGTGTTTCAAAACTTGCTTTAAGGCAGGCGGAAATATCCGAAGCGAAAATTGAGCTTCTTCCAGTGGAGGCGGAGAAAGGGGAGAAGGTTTACTCTGGGAGAAAGGGGTTTGAGGTGGAGGAGGTTTTGGAGTTTCTAAAAAACATCAGAGATGAGGCGAGGGATGCTCTGGGGAATTTCTACTCTAGATCCGAGGTTATCGCTTCCTACAGTTTCACCGATTCGACTTTTATAAGCTCCGAGGGCACCAATATAGTCGAGAAGACACCTCTAGTTGATGTTTTCGTTTATTTAGTTGCAAAGGGTTTGTCTGAGGGGGTTGCGAGTAAGAGTGCTGGTGGAAGAGGAGGATTGGAGATAATAGAAGAGGAGGATTGGAGTGCGATACTTGAGGATTTGACTATGAGGGCTATTGAATCGACGGAAGCGGGAGTAATGGTTTCAGGGAAGGAAAAGAAATTCAACGTAATTTTGGATAACGATGGCACAGGGGCTCTAGCCCACGAGATAGCCCACATGCTGGAAGCAGATATTTACCAAGAAAAACTTTTCCATGATCTGAAGTTCGAGGAACCCCTCAAAGTAGTAGATGATCCGTCCTTGGAGAATGGTTACGGATCCTTTTGTTGGGATGATGAAGGGGTTTTGGGTAGCCCCAAGATTCTTCTAGGTGAGAAGGGAGTGGAACTACTTCACACCAGGCTAACCGCTAGGGGTGAAGAAAGGGCGGGTAATGCTCATGGTGTTTTTCACATGCCTCGACCGTTAATGAGTAACGTATACGTTAAGCCTTCGGATTGGAAGGTAGACGAGATTCTGGAGGAAACCAAGCTTGGAATGTATTCTAGAGGGATAATGAGGGCGGAGTCTGTTGTCTCTGAGGGGAGATTCCAGTTGTCACCAGAAATTGGATACATTGTGGAGGGAGGGGAGATTAAGCAACCGGTCAAGCACCTTAGAATAATTGGAGATGTTAGAAGAGCTATACCTAACATAGACGCTGTCGGTAAAGATTTCCAGATGAGACCAAATATTGAAAAAGGATTCTCAGTCTCGGAGGGGGGCCCTCACATAAGGATTCCAAATCTTCGCTGCATCTAATTTGTTGCTGGTTTTCATTTTTTGTGAGAAGGTGTCACCCTTTGCATTATTTACTTGAGTTTTGGAAGTTTATTGTAATTTTTGTTTTTCCATAACTATTTTGTGTGCTTTCTTTAGGGTTTTTATGGAGTTTTCGTAACTCAACCCTTTTAACGCTCCATCATAGTTTAACCAATTGTAGCCTACGTGTTCGTATGAGATTTTTACTTGATCGGTTTTAGTTTCTGCTAGATGGAAAACGACTTCTTTGTAGACGGTTCCTCCTCCCCTCTTGTAGAAGTAGCTGATTTTGTTTTCAAAATCATCATCAAATTTCAAATCTTGGATTCCCGTCTCCTCCCGGGCTTCTCTTATTACGGTGTCCCTCAATTTTTCATTTTTCTCCACATTTCCCTTAACAAAGTCCCAATGCCCCCTCTCGTGCTTCAGAATAAGATATTTTGGTTTACCGTTTTCCATTCTGTATATTACAACACCAGCGGAGAACTCTCTAGGCAATTCTCATCAGTCCATTTGTTATCCGAAATTTGGCTCTAAAAATTAATTAATATCCAAATAATGGTTTTTATTTTTTATAAATATTGATGTTCGAAAAATAAATTAATTCAAGCTAGGGGAGGCAAAATTACAGCGTTTTTAAAAAAGTATGCTAAGAATAAGATAAGCTTTTTTAAACATTAAAGAATAGCTATCGATGAGTAGTGTTCTAATTACGAAAGTGCCATTCAAGAATCTTTTTCATATTATTGAAAAACCGTGATTGAGGTTTAAGGTAATGTCTGATAATCCTTACGTTAAACTGCGTGAATTTTTGGATCAGTTTCCTTTGGGATTTCCTAAAACATCTACAGAAGTTGAAATTCAGATACTAAAAAGACTCTTTACGGAGGAGGAAGCAAGAATAGCAGTTTTATTAACCCCCATCCCGGAAGAGGCTTCTCAAATCGCGAAGCGGAGTGGACTGGACGAAAAGGAATTGGAAAAGAAACTGGAGTCGATGTCGAAAAAGGGACTCCTCTTTCGAACCCGGCGTGAGGGCAAAACAGTCTACAATTCAGCACCCTTCATGATAGGCTTGTACGAATACTCTGTGAAAAAGATCGACAAGGGACTCGCGAAACTCTTCAAAGAATACTACGATACCGCCTACCAAAACGAAATGGGAGCCAGCAACGTGCCGGGATTCAAGGTGCTACCAGTCGAGGAAAAAATACAGGCCAACACCGTGCTCTACCCCTACCATAAACTCAAGGAGAGCGTCAAAGAAGCCCGAAAAATCTCTGTTACAGAATGTATTTGCCGTAAGGAAGCCCGACTAAACGGTGAAGGGTGTAATAATCCCATAGAAACCTGCCTCAGCTTCGGAGCCGCAGCAGAGTACTACATTGAAAACGGCATGGGGCGAGAAATAACAGCCGAGGAGGCAATAAAAATAATCGAGGAAGCCGACAAAGCGGGCCTGGTTCACGCTGGCGTTAACTCCAAGCACCTATCCAATATCTGTAACTGCTGCCCCTGCTGCTGCGCCTCCATGAAGGGAATAACCAAAATGGGACAAGACAAACACAAATACATGAACGCACTATTCGAATCCATTATAGACCCGGAGAAGTGTATCAGCTGCGGAACCTGCGTCGACCGATGCCCAGTGGGAGCAGTAACCATGGAAGATACCGCTACGGTAAATAGGGAAAAATGTCTTGGGTGCGGATTATGTGCCACCGCTTGCCCCGAGGAAGCAATAACCCTACAATTGAGAGAAGACCGCGAGGAGCCCTTCAACAGGGTATTCGATATGGGTATTGCAATCCTAGAAGGCAAAAAGAAAACCCCTGGATAAAAAATCTGTCAAAATCTCCAACTTTTTAAGATAATTTCTTAAAAATGTTAGATAGTTGTTAATTTTAGTGAGTGTATAAACTTATATCTAAGGAGTTTTTAAGGATAAGAGAGGATATAGTAATTGATGCCTATGGATATGATTTTCCGTTTCTGGGAGGATCGCTTTGCACTTTTCCTTCTCCTCACTTTGTTCAAGTCTCATAGCCAGAGCTTATGCGATTCGATTTGTCCATTGAGATTGCTACCTTCAGTAGCACCTTTGCATACAACGAGAACTAGTAAAAGGTTTAAAAACAAAGGAGATAATTGGAGTGAAGTGATAATAAAATGAATAAAAAGTTATACTTCCAATCAAATGATATTTACATATTTAATGACGACTTTCTAACTACAACGTGCGTTGAAGAGAACTCAATAGATTTGATTGTTACTTCACCCCCCTATAATGTGGATATCCGATACAATTCTTACGATGATAAAATTTCACATAATATCTATCTTGAGTTTACTAGAAAGTGGCTTGAGAAAGCATATGCCCTTTTAAAGGATGATGGGCGTTTCTGCCTAAATATTCCCTTAGATAAGAATAAGGGTGGGCAGCAAAGCGTTTATGCGGACATTGTTACAATCGCGAAGAAAATCGGCTTTAAATATCATTCCACAATCATATGGAATGAGCAAAACATTTCCAGACGGACTGCATGGGGGTCCTGGCTTTCTGCTTCCGCCCCCTATGTTATAGCACCTGTAGAGATGATTGCAGTTTTATATAAAAAGAAGTGGAAAAAAACCAGTGGAAGCGGAAAATCCGATATAACCAAAGAAGAGTTTATAGAATGGACAAACGGTGTCTGGACATTCATGGGAGAAAGCAAAAAAAGAGTTGGACACCCCGCTCCTTTCCCCTTAGAACTCCCAAGAAGATGTATCAAACTTTTTACTTTTGTAGGCGATACGGTTCTTGACCCCTTTCTCGGTAGCGGCAGCACCCTAATAGTATGCGTTTTGACAGAAAGAAAAGGTATAGGCATTGAGATTGATAGAAACTACTGCGAAATCGCTAAACAGAGACTAATAAATGAAGCAAAAATAAATCAGCTCAAACTTGACATGGTTCAAAGAGAGATGTAACCATGAACGAAAGAAGAAAAACAATTGCGGACTTGATTCTAGAATATTTTCATAAGCACCCCAAAGAAGATTTGGAACACGGCCCAGTCGTAGACTACGTAGAAGAACAATATCTCAAGCTATACGGAAAGAAACCAAGAGACCCATGGAGACAAACTCGAAAATTTTACCAAGAGGGTATTTTGATACAAGTCAGAAAAGGAGTTTACAGGTACGATCCTGATCTTGTTGAGCACAGAGAGCTGTATGAATTTCCACAAGAAGTTAAGGAAGAAATTTTCAACAGAGATGGTTACAGGTGTGTAGTTTGTGGTAGAGGAAGAGAAGACGGCGTAGAAATACATACTGACCATAAAATATCACCTAGTAAAGGCGGCACGAATACAGTAGAAAATGGACAGACTCTCTGTTCAGAGCATAACCTTCTTAAAAAGAGATATTCACAAACAGAATTCGGCAAGAGATTCCTGATAAGGCTTTATGAGGATGCTGTAAAAAAGGGCGACGAAAGAATGATAAATTTTTGCAAGGAAATTTTCGATGTTTACAACAAATACAAAGTCAATAGCCACATAAAGAGACCTAACAATGAATAAGAACAAAATTAAAAAGTAGAAATAAAAAATCACAGTTTTTGCAAAATATTAGCTCAATTGGATACTATAAAGAAAGGGTTGTAATTCACAAATATCAAATAAAAACTTTTTATCGATAAGAGGCTCGAACCGAAAAATTCATTTGTAACAACGTGTAAAGCCGGTCAAATCCCTCCCCCAGAATATGTACTGATTTTCGAAAAAGGGGTCAAATCGATATGAGAGATCCAAAGAAATCAATTGAGAATATAATCGAAAAGGTGAAAAGAAACGAAATACCTCCAGAAAACGCTTGGCAGGAAATCGGAAGCGTCAAGAATGATTACCAAAAATATGTTAGAGTACATCACCCAAAAGTAAAGAACCCAGAACAATTTTGGCACAGCTACATCGGTAAAAGGTTTAAGAATTTGATCTACGAAATAACCAAGAGTTACATTGAAGGTATAAAGAAAAATAATGAACACTTTCAAAAATTGGAAATACTAAAGGAAAAAAAACTAAAAAACAATGATATACTTGTTAGAAAAATAGCCGTAAGGTGTGGTGAATATTTAATTGTGCCAGATATGGATATGGCGATAGTGGAATACGATGTAAACGATCCTTGGAACTCCGAAATCCTAGCCATTATTTCCTGTAAAACAAGCCACAGAGAGAAGATAGCACAAGATTGGTATTGGAAACTGAAATTTCTTTCATCCGATGTTACAAAAAACATTAAAGTTTACCTAGTAACCACAGACTACAATGGAGATTTTGAACCCAAACGCGATGAAAAATTTTACAGCAAAAAAATCCGAAACAGAATAATAGCGGAGTACGAACTAGACGGAGTCTACATTTTGAGGGAAGAACTCACGTGGGAAAGCCACAAAATAAAACGTTACGAAAAATTTTTCGAAGATTTGACAAACCTTTTAACAAGCTCAGAAGAATTTAATGGAAACTCATAGAAAGTTTCAAACTACTTTAACTCATACCTCTCCCATTCGATTTTTCTATAACATAAAGAGACCTAATAATGAATAAGAGCAAAAATTAACAGATTTAATATTAAAATTGGCAATATAAAAAGTGATCCTAATTTTTGGAGGAATGTGGTAATTGTTTCTTTTTTCTTAAGAAAGAGTTACCAATTTTGTCCCAAAGCTATATATATAACTTATTAATATTTAAACCGTAATTATAGCAATCTTATAACTTAGCTTTAAGTTGATTAATGCTTCAATAACTGTTAACCATAACTAATAGTTCCCTAGTGCAACTAAGGCTTCCAAAAAAAAGTTTCAAAATGGAAAGCGATAGTCACTGGAAATTTACCGATTGAACATCTCACTGTAACCTTAGTGTATAAGAATATAAATCGGAGTTGTTGTTATGGAAGACATTTGCCTCAGTAGTTTGAGGAAGCTTTTGAACGAAATAGAAAGCGGGAAGTCAATAGACGTAAACGGATGCCTTAGTGATTGTTGGGAGGAGTTGTCGCTAAGAGAAAAGGATCCCTCTATTCCCCCAGAAGTTATTGCTAGGAGCAAAGAAATTTTAGAGAAACTGACGATGATGCTGCACGAATATAAAGAGAGACCTATTAGCGAAGAGAATCTGCACGAGATAAGGTCAAAAATATTCGAAGAGCAACCCAAACAGGAGCGTACCAGAGCAGAATTTTTGCATACTAATGAGGAGGACATCATGGATATGATTTCACTACTGGAAAAAATTGAGCTAAAAATGAAAAAAGGGGACTCCAAGCAGGAGGAGGAGAAATTAAGCAAAGTTAAAGGCTCTCGGAAGCCGTTCTGGTGGTCATCCTAATTTTTAGCGCTGCTAGTTTTTTGGGGAAAGCTTCTTCATCGGGTTGTAGTCTAAGTAGTCAGGGGTAGACATATGTAGACTTGGGGCTTCAGCGCATCATTTAGACCCCTCGCGAGTTCATCGTGGTCGCTCCGCTCCGCCTCAATCAAGGGCAACCCGCCCGCGAGTGTGGCGTCGAACCACTCCTTTCGCGGGGAAGCTCCTCTCATCCTTAGGTAGATGTTTATGCTGGCGTTCAGTTGTCTGTCGATTCTCAGTCCGCAGAACGGGCACTCGAAAACCCTTTCGCTTCTTAGGGCTTTGTTTAGTTCCCCGCATCTGCTGCAGTTTTTCGAGGTGTACTTGGGGCTGACTTCGGCAACCGGTGCCAGGTTTCGAACCAGGGAGAGGAGCTTTCGCCAGTGGGATTGGTTCAGCTCCCGGTTCCACCGTTTTTTGTGTTTTCTGTTCATTTGCTGTTTTTCCAGTTTTTCAAACCCGTGCTGTGCCACCGGGAAGGAAGCTATACGCTTGGCGATGTGTTGTAGGTAGTTTTTCACCCGGTTTCTGCACCTTTTTCCATATTTTCGGTAGAGCTGTTTTCCCTTCCTCCTGTTTTTGGAGTACACTTGGTTTATGGCGCGCATCTTGTTATCGTAGGTTACGTGGAGAGTGTGCAGCGGTTTTAGGTCGATTTTTATCCAGCCGTGACTGGGGGAGAAGCCGTCCACTGAGAACTTGTTTGAGTCCCAGCCAATTAACTGCTCCACTGCTGGTTGTCGCTTCTTTCGTTGTTGTTCTGAGTTGCTTGTTTCTATGGGTAAGTGGAGCTTGGTGGGGGTTAGTATGGGTTCCCCGATTTTTCCTTTTAGGGGGAAGTATCTTTTCGATAAGTCGATGTTCACGTGTTCGTGTGGTTTTATGGTTATGCGTATTTTTTCTCCGCTGATCTTCATAAGGGTTTGTTTTACTCTCACGAAGCAGCGTTTGACAAAAGGTTTTTTCCTCTTCCGGTTTCCTTTCACGTAGTTTTTCTTCCACGAGTTGATTATGGAGAACGCGGTTTTCAGGGCGGAGTCCACCCAGTGCGCAGCGTACTCCCAACCTACTAAGTACCGGTCGCGCATCTTTTTCTTGAATGAGTAGCTGGGTATCGTGGGCAGCAGCCTTTTCTGCTTCTTCCCTCTGATGGTTTTCTCTCTCCACTGGATTTGGTTCCAGACATCGCCGATCATCTGGTTTAGAATATTCTTATAGGAGTAAAAGAATTGATCCAGTAAGAGATTGTGGGAGACGCTGTAGGTCTTAAACGTCAGAACCAACCTCACCAATATATGGCAGGATAACAGTATTTAAAGACCCAGAATTGAAAAATAACTATGAAATAACAGTATTCCCTGTGATAATGTCTATGTATGCCTACTTAAAATAAAACAGTTACGAAGGCTAATCAGCAGTCGAGGATTTATCCACAAATTTATTATTGGTGAGCCGAGGTCTTTTTCAACACTCGTAATTTTATTTTTGATGGTAATGTTATTCTGCTTATTATTGTCAATGTCAAGGGAGAGGAATTTATAAGTTAATTTTTGACGAGATCAGCAAAAGAGCTGTTGTCGGTTTTCGCAATTTGAGGAAAAGCCTGTTTTTGTGACTTTGCTTCTCCATTTTAAACTTGCTGGGAAAGCAGAAGCAGGGTAGAGGTGTAAACCACACAAAAAATGAAAATAAATAATTATGTAGTATAAATACATAATAGATATATTTTTATGCTAAGAAGTCTCTGATATAATTATAGAACTATAACTTGTTTATATTCGGAGTAATAGCAAGTGAGGCGATTGTAGTGTCAGAAACTAAAACTAAAATTTCTGATTTTACAATGCTTGAAAAAGCTCCATATAAAATACCCCCTGCAAAGCCCATGATAGAGCTAATAGCAAAAGCGTCGGCAAAGGAACTAGAAAAAATGTACGGTCCTGTAATCGGTTACCTGTACATAAAGTATGCCTTGCGGTTTGCTAATCTAAAATTTGGAGAAACGCCCAAAGAAGCCATTAAAACCCTGGACCAGCTAGCGGAGTATCTACTCTCAATATCCGATAAACACCCCGATACCTTCAACGCAGCCGTGTATGGTGTTTTAAAGGCTGAAAGCGAGTTACAGGGCAAACCTGGAGCAGGAATTCAGGTTGGAGCGCTAGCTTTTTCTAGAAAAGTAGAGAAAAAGCCAAACGCAAAAGAGAGAAATGTGGACATAGACCAGCTTATAACAACTTTTTATAAGATTCTTATTCAGTTAAAAGTGGCTTACTACGAATTGGGATACAGAAAAAATGAAGATGAAAGTGTTGACATAATTTGGCCCAGCTGTCACATGAAGGATGCATGCCGATTGGCCAATGACGAAGGCGCGTTAGGACGAACAATCGGCGGTTTGCAATGTGTTTCTTGTACAGGTATATGCCAGTTTTTTAAACAACTTTCGAGCTACGATTGGGACTACAAACTCCTAGAATTTGACAAGCCACACTGTATAGCAAGGCTTTTCATGATCTAATCATTTATTCTCGAGAGAGACTCAGATAAATTTCCACACGGATACCAAAAACGATATTTTACTCTAAATTTCGCTCTTTCTACTTTTTTAACCTCTGTTTCTGTTAAGGAATATCTGAGCAGAGTATATGGGAATTAACTCAGTAGTTTTTGTGTGGAGGGGATCATCCACAATATTCTTATTCGTATGCTAAAAAGTCTCTTTTAAAGCTCATGACTTTTTACTGCTGGGAGATTGTTCGTATGGTTGATGTGTCAAGGGAGAGGCGTCCTAATAAGTTGATTTTTGAAAAAAGTCCGTATCTACTGCAGCATTCTTATAACCCTGTTGATTGGTATCCTTGGGGTGAAGAGGCTTTTGAGAGGGCGAAAAAGGAAGATAGACCGATTTTTCTGTCTATTGGCTACTCCACCTGTCACTGGTGCCATGTGATGGAGAGAGAATCCTTTGAGGACACTGAGGTAGCCGAATTAATGAATGAGACCTTTGTATGCATAAAGGTTGATAGGGAGGAGAGACCGGATATAGACGACGTGTATATGGTGGTCTGTCAGGCAATGACTGGTACTGGCGGATGGCCCCTCACCATTATTATGACACCTGATAAAAAACCGTTCTTTGCAGGTACTTATATCCCAAAGGAAAGCAGGTTTGGACTAACCGGAATGAAGGAGCTAGTACCACGCATTAAGAAACTCTGGGAAAAGCGGAGGAATGAGCTGGAGGATTCCGCTGAGCAGGTAATTTCGTCTATCAAGGAAACTCCAGAAACTCCCGGTCAAGAACTGGGTGAAAAAATCCTCCATAGGTGTTATGATAATCTTTTCGAAATTTTTGATGAGCAGAATGGAGGCTTCGGGTATGGCCGCAAGTTTCCAGTACCTCACAATCTATCTTTTCTGCTCCGCTACTGGAGACGCACGGGTGATGAATGGGCTTTAAGGATGGTGGAAAAAACTCTGGAAAAAATGCGGCTGGGCGGTGTTTACGACCAGGTAGGCTTGGGCTTCCACCGCTACTCCACAGATCCCAAATGGTTAGTCCCACACTTTGAAAAAATGCTTTACGATCAGGCGATGCTGGTAATAGCTTACACAGAGGCTTATCAAGCTACGGGAAAAGGGGAATATGCCCAAACAGCCAAGGAGATTCTCACCTATGTTCTGCGGGATATGACTGCTCCAGAGGGAGGATTTTATTCCGCTGAGGATGCTGACAGTGAGGGCGAGGAAGGAAAATTTTACCTGTGGACAGAGGAGGAAATAAGGAAAATACTTTCAGCAGAAGAGGCAGAAACTATCATAAAAGTTTACAGCATTCAGAGGGAAGGCAATTTTGAGGAGGAGGCAACAAGAAAAAAGACGGAAAAAAACATATTATACCTGAAAAAGGCTCTCCCCGAAATAGCCTCTGACCTCAAAACTCCATTGAGGGAGATTCAAGAAAGTTTGGAGGAGGCTAGAAGGAAACTATTTGTTGCTAGGGAGAAGCGTGTACATCCTAGTAAAGATGATAAGATTTTAACCGACTGGAACGGGTTGATGATTGCGGCACTGGCAAAGGCGGCTCAAGCCTTTGATGAATCAAAATATTTAGATGCAGCTGGAAAGGCGGCGAATTTTATACTTGCGAAGATGCGGGATTCGGAGGGATGGCTTTATCATCGTTATCGAGAGGACGAGACCGCGATACTTGGCTTCTTAGATGATTACGCCTTCTTTATCTATGGTCTCATAGAGCTTTACGAGGCGAGCTTCGAGACAAAGTACTTACTGGAAGCTGTCGCTCTAACAGAATACTTGTTGGAACACTTCTGGGATGAGAAGAATGGTGGCTTTTATTTCGCCTCGGATGACGCTGAAAATGTTCTCGTCCGAAGGAAGGAGATATACGATGGTGCTTATCCCTCAGGTAACTCCATAGCGATTTTGAACCTGCTTCGCCTCGGACGCATGACCGCCAAACTGGAATATGAAGAAAAAGCTGCACAAATCACCCGCACATTTTCCCAAGCTGTTTCTAGAACGCCTGAGGGGTACACCCAGCTAATGGTCGCACTGGATTTCGCAATAGGACCTTCCTACGAGGTAGTTATTGCTGGCGGCTCCCAGGCAGATGACGCAAAAACCATGTTGAAAGCTCTTAGAGAGAAATTCATACCCAATAAGGTAGTGCTATTTCTTCCGAGTGAGGCGGAGTCACCGGAAATCACCCGCCTTGCCGAGTTTACTAAATATCAGAAAAGTATCGACGGCAAAGCCACAGCCTACGTATGCCAGAATTATAGCTGCAAATTTCCCACAACAGATATAGAAAAAATGTTAGAATCACTAAATACACAAAAAAGGTAAAAAATTATGTAGGAAAGCTATAATCGCACCACAGCAATTCATAGTCATTTCTGAATAAGAATTTGAAGCCACTATTGGCACGCTGTTAAATGTAAAAGTGTTTCTATCGTTTTCCATACTTGGGGCTTCTCTTCTCAAAGAAGGCTGCCAGGGCTTCAAAAATATCTTTCGTGCTCATGCACACAGCTTGGTTGCGGTTTTCAAGATATATTGCCGCCTCAATACTTGGGGCGTCTATGTTCTGGTTTATCGCTTCCTTGGTTAAGCGTAGTCCGAGGGGACTCTTTTTGAGCATCTCCCTAGCCAAGTCCAAAGCGGCTTCGAGCAACTGGTTGTCGGGAACTACTCTGGAAACAAACCCTATTCTTTCCGCTTCCCGCGCATCCACGAATCTTCCAGTGTATAGTATTTCTGCTGCTCGGGATAATCCGATTAGCCTAGGTAGAAAGTAGCTGCTGCCCACATCTGTTCCCGACATGCCGATGTTGATGAAGGCGTTGTTGAATCTTGCGCTTTCACTGGCTATCCTAATGTCAGAAGCCATGGCTAGAGCAAAGCCTCCACCGGTTGCGGGTCCTTTCACCGCCGCTATTACCGGTTGGTTGATTCTTCTCAAACGTATCATGACCTCAGCGATTCTCTTTTGACCGTACATTTTTCTTTTCGCATCATCCTCCACTTTCAAATACTTGAGGTTTGAATATTTTTCCGGAAGCTTGTCCACAGATTCGAAGAGAGAGCTTTCCTTGAGATCCGTCCCTGAACAGAATGCGCGACCTTCTCCTGTGAGTATTAATACTCGGCAGTCCAGATTCCACTCCAGTTCACTAAATACTTCGTGGAGTTCTTCTATCATTTCGAAATTCAGTGCGTTAAGCCTTTCCGGGCGATTCAGGGTTAAGATGCCTATTCCTTCTTCCAATTCTTGATATTTTATAGTCTTGTACTTCATACAAAACCCCCTTTTTACAAGAATTAGTTTACTCTGTATTCGATTCTTTATTTATTACTTTTTATTTTATTCAACAATTCATGAGAAAAAGACTGGCTTTAAGAAAATTAAAGGTGGAATAAAATTCTTTTTTTATAGGTTACTATATTTTTCTGAAACATGGATTCTTAGCAAACCTACAGGAAAATTGGGCAACCTGAATAAAATCTAAAAAAGCTACGTTTTTTAAAACTATTTATGTTAATCTTCCAAGAATTGGATTTGGCCTTTCTCATTCAGTATGTATTGGGACTTTTTTGAATCATAATTAAAGGCTGATTTTAGTATTTGAATGCTGGTATTTATTCCTTCACGTGTGTCTTCCGCGAGAAATTTGATGAAAACATCCGACAGCTGATAGAGCTTCGCACGGAACATTTCGGAATGAGCCTGTTCGGTCAGAGTGTAGAGTGCCAAGTCTCCGCACCATTTATGGTAGCGGAAAGCTCTTCTGCAGAATTTTAGCAGTTCATCCTCAGGGACGCCGATGCTCATATCCGTTAGGCTGGAGAACATCCAGAAAACTGACTTGTCCTTGGAAACACTGTCTCTAACCCTCGACATTAATGACAAAAGTTTATCCACATCAAAGGGGTTGGAGAGATGGTAGATATTATTTTTCTGAGTATTGGTTTCATCCTGCTGTAGGTTAAGACAGTCAATAACGCTTACGTCGCCGTGTGAAAAGAGGTCCAAGGAGCCTTTGGTAATCTCAGCCAGCGGTTCCGATAGTTTGAAGCGGGTTAGATACTCATCTAATGCGAAACGATAAGCAATTTGGATTAGGTGGGTTTTTCTACCAAGCTGGTTTTGGAAAATGCTAAGCATGGTTTCAATAGTTCGGACGCCGTACTGGTAGGAAGCAACGGTTATTGAATTCGATAACATTCCGCCTCCTAATAATGAATCCAACTTGGGTATTCCGGTTCTAATAAATTTCGAGCCTTCTGCCTTTTCCCCTCCCTTTTCCATTTGCGTAATAGTAGAAAAAGTACTGGTGGGTACCTGTGGTTTAATATCCATTTTTTTGTTTCTGAATATTATCTCCTCGTTCTCGTTTATATCATAAAAGACCTTTTTTGATTGGAAGGGAAAAACTCCCTTTATGACCTGAACACTGTTCTCAAGTCCCCATGAGGTTTCTTCTGCTATAAGTTTGATGAAAACGTCCGATAATTGGTAAATCTTGGCAAAAAATTTGTCCGTATGAGCATACTCGTTCAAGAGATATACTGCTAGATCCCCTCTCTGTTTATGGTAGCGGAACATTTTTCTGCAAAATTTTAGCAGGTCGTCCTCAGGGACGCCTACACTCATATTTGTCAGATTGTGAAAAAGCCAATATACCCGTTTGTCTCCGGGAACACTCTCTCTAACCTGAGCCATCACTGATAGAAGATTATTCACGTTAAAAGGGTTAGAGACATAATGGACGTTACCTTTTTGTGAATCCCCCTCTTCACCTTCGGATACGCTGAAGCAATCGATAACGCTAACACTGCCAGTTGTAAGGCTTTCCATAACTTCTTTGTAATGCTTGTCGGACTGCTGGGAAACCTTCAACCGATTTACGAGTTGTTGCTGGGACAGGTGAAAGGTAACTAGGATTAGGTGAAATTTGTCATCATAATTGTTATATATTATCCTATGGACAAGCTCCCAAAATTTAACACCCGACTGGAAGGAAAGGACAATAATTGAATTTGATAAGAATCCACCACCCAATAGTGAATCCAAGATAGAAATGCCAGAATTAGTAGTTCTCAAATTGTACATACATTCACCCATCATTCCAACAATATGAAAAATAGGGAAAAACCATTATAACACAATTATATAGAGATATATATTTATTTATTTCCTTAAATAGGAAATCACCCCCCATGATTCTTTCAGGTTCTCATCTTAATGTGGGCGCTTCTGACCATGGTCTCTAATTATCCAAGTATCAACCAGAAAAATAGGAGTGAGAAAATTATCGATAAGTACTGTTAAAACTCTTAAAGTTTAAAAATGTGAAAGAAAAAAGAATAAAATGGAAAATTTAAATTTACCTTCTAGGATACTTGGGGTCTCTTTTTTCAAAGAAAGCTGTGATACCTTCCCGAGGGTCTGTGGTGCACATACAAATTACCTGTGCCCTGTTTTCAATGGCGAGAGCCGCCTCTAGGTTGGGGGCGTTAATGTTTGCATTTATAGAGGATTTGGTCAGTCGCAGACCCAGGGGACTTTTGCTTATTAGAACCCTTGCTAGAGCTATCGCTTCGTCCATAAGTTTCTCATCGGGAACCACACGTGAAACGAGACCGATTCTCTCCGCTTCCTGAGCGTCCACGAATCTCGCGGTGTAAATGATTTCTGCTGCCCGAGACAAGCCGATCAGTCGGGGTAAGAAGTAGCTGTTCCCAACATCCACTCCTGAAAGACCTAGCAGGAACACCGAATTTCTGAACCTCGCGCTTTCCCCCGCGATGCGGATATCAGCCGCCAGTGCGATAGAGAAAGCCATACCCACCGCTGGTCCCTTTATGGCGCAGATAATGGGTTGAGGTATCTCACGCATCCGCAAAACCAGTTGAGAAGTACGCTTCTGGGCGTAATACTCCCTCTTGACAACTTCGGGAATGTCCATGTATTTTAGATTGCGATAGTTCTCGGGAACCTCGGGCTGATAAATTGTTGCCGCCTCATTAAGATCAGTGCCGGCGCTGAATCCTCTTCCTTCACCGGTTAGAATCAGCACTCGGATATCCATATCCCACTCCAATTTGTGGAAAAGGTCGTGGAGCTCCTCAATCATCTGAATAGTGAAAGCATTCAATTTCTCTGGACGATTCAGCGAAACAACTGCAATTCCGTCCTCCAATTCCTTGTACTTTATTGCTTTATAACTACTCATGCAAGTTACCTCCAAAAAATTTTTGAATAAAACTAAAGAATTTCCCAAATCCCGTATAAATAAAGGTAAGTGGAAGATGATTCTATCTTTAAATTAACTTTTATGTTTCAGGTCACCCTCATCTTAGCAAAAATAGAAGGATAATAAAAAGTAAGCCAGCTGTTGTTTTTTTGGCGCCTTATTTTTGAAAGAAAAACCGAATTTCGAATATGCTTAAAAGTTTTGTTTCCCCATTTTTAATCAGCCAACAATATTTGAGCAAGTGAGCATTGGTCGATAAAAATGAAAAAGTCAGTGGATACTCCCAATGTTTTGTTATGCCATCTATGCGGAAAGTACATTGACCCGGATGGAAATTTTATTCGGTGTAGAGAGACCTCTAACGTGTACTGCTCTCGGAGATGTTACTATTATGACTTCGTTCAGAGCGAGAAGAAGACCGATCCTATTTTTGCCCAGCTTGACAATATTTTGGAGCACCACAGCTCCAACATTGAACAGAAGATGAATTTATTAGAAGCCGTAAACGAAGTCACAAGTGTCATACTCTCAGTTTATGGTGTATATTGGTTCTTCCCCGAAGTCTATGTCTCCAACAAATGGAATATACACTACATATTCAAGAATTTCAACATAACACCCATAGATTTGGACCGACTAGCATCAGATCTCTACCAAATGAGACACTTAGGAGTCTGCAGCTAAAAATAGTGACTCGACTCTGAACATTTCTCTATAAGCTAGAAACAGGATTGCGCCATCGAAGTGACTAGTTGACCGTGTCGATGAAGGTAGGGGGAACCAAGCTTCACACTACAAAGTCGGCTCTGCGGTTTTTCTTAAAAAAAAGAAGAAAATGGTATTTTTACTTAGCGTTTTCTAACGCGGAACTAGATTAGTACTCGATTACTTTGGGTAATTTCTTGGCGTGATTAACCCATTTGGTAACTTCGCTTAAACTCGGCGGCCTTCGCACAAGCTTCTTTTTCTCATTCGCCGCTAGTAATTTCGGGTGTAAGACCTTAGGGTCTTGTTTCGCTAGTTCCACTACGTCTCGTACTTCTGCTTCGTCTAGCAGGTCAGAGTACTCCTCGGAAACTCCCTTTACTCTAACAAAGTCCGCATCTCTTACCCATTCCAAGATGAGCTTGGCTGCTATGCCTGTTTTTTTGGCTAGATCTTCTCGTCCAGCGGGTTTTCGTCCGGCTACAAGCAAATCCTTCGTTGTTTTAATCCCTGCAGCGTTAAGTTTATCAGCGTATTTTGGGCCGATTCCCTCTACATTTATTACGGGAATATTTTTAAATGATGGTAACTCAATTTTTGCTTCCTTTACTGGCTTTGGCTTCGCTGCCACTTCTAGTCCGGAGGCGCTCCCAGCTATTATTACACCAATTATAAAGAGCAGCCCACCTATAATAGCAATCCAAAATCGAAGAGGGTTAGTTTGCGTCAGTGAAGCAAAAAGGTTTCCAGAGATCGAAGAGATCCAAATTAAGCCAAGTATTCCAAGAACAGCTCCAAAAATAGCTAATGCGATACCAATTTTTGCGTTCTTGTTCACTTTCCACACTTCCTTCATTGTTTATATGAATATATTTCTATCTAAAGAAGATTTAAACATTACCTCTATCTAATTAAAAAAGGTAGGAATCAAAATTAATCAATAAAAACTAAAATGAGAGAAAAGCAATAAAAAATCACCCAACTGCATTTCTCATAAAAGTTGGATCTTTTTAAAGGCGCCAAAATGCAAACTCTAACTGCATCTGCGAAACTCTACTCAGACCTTCGTCCTCATCTTTCAGTAGTGGCTCTAACTGTTTTAATGCTTCCAGACTCCCACTACCATTATAGATTTGGCCTATGTGCGATTTTTCATAAAAAAAGAAGGGAATTGTATCTTTACTTTGAGCGTTTCCTAAGCGAAACTAGATTAGTTTAGTACTCAATTGCTTTTGGCAATTTCTTGGCCTGATCAATCCATTTTGTGATTACTTTTACGCTCGGCGGTCTTCGTACAATCTTCTTTTTCCCGGCTGCTTCAAGTATTTTCGCGTGTAAGCCCGCCGGGTCTCTTTTCGCTAGGTCAGGTACATCTTTGACCCCCGCCTCTTCAAGCAGATCAGAGTACTCCTCTGAAACTCCCTTTATTCGCATTAGATCTGAATCCTGGATCCATTCTAAGATGAGCTTATCAGATATACCAGTTTTTTTAACCAGCTCTTCTCGCCCACTCGGTGTTCGTCCCTTTTCAAGCAAATCCTTCGTGGTTTTAATCCCTAAACTATTAAGTTTTTCGGCATATACTTTTCCAATTCCCTCAATTTTTATTATAGGTACTATCTTTATTGATTCGCTCATGCGATGCCTCATCTCGATTTTTTTAATTGATGTTAAGTTAATTGTATATTTATTAATTAAGATAGTTATAAATTTTACTATAATAGAAAATATTGCAAAAATTTATCTTCTCCCCCACTTTTTCATTTCGAAAATACTATAGGCTAAAGCGAAGAAGCACTCATACGATTCGTTGAATTCTCCTTTTATTTTTTAATTGGTTTGGTTTTTGAAAACATTTTGTGGGAAGTGCAAAAGGGATAAAAATAAGTTTGAGAATTTTTATGTGGTTTTCTGTACTCACATATTGGCAGCGATAACTTGTACTCAAATTTAGGTTTGGCTAGGAAGGTGAGTTTGCGTGGATTATTTGTACTGGAATAAGGATGTGGAACTATCTTCAAGAGAAGGAATAGTGGAGATACAGTCTAAGAGATTGAGGAATATGGCCAAGTACTGCTACGATAATGTTCCGTTCTATAATCAGAAATTTAAGAAGGCAGGATTGAAGCCAGCGGACATTAAATCCGTTGAGGACATTACAAAGATTCCGTTCACTCTGAAATCGGATCTCAGGGAAAACTATCCATTTAAGATGTTTGCGAAGCCCTTGGAGGAGATTGTTAGGCTGCATGCCAGTTCAGGGACGAGTGGGTCGCCTACCGTTGTGGGTTATACTCGTAACGACATTGAAACGTGGACTGAGATGATGGCTCGCACAATGACTTGTCCGGGTTGTCACAAGGGTGATATTGTACAGAACGCTTACGGTTATGGATTGTTTACCGGGGGTCTGGGATTCCATTATGGAGGTGAGAGGATCGGTGCCACTGTTATTCCAATCTCTGGTGGGAACACTGCGCTTCAGATAAAGTTGATGAAGGATTTTGGTTCAACTGTTCTTACCTGCACCCCATCGTACTCTCTATACCTAGCGGAGTATGCTAAACAGGAAAAGGTTGACATTTCAAAGGATATCAAGCTGCGTATGGGGATTTTTGGAGCGGAGCCATCTTCGGATACTCTGAGAAGTAAAATCGAAGAGTCTTTAAACATTGATGCTTACGACATTTATGGACTCTCAGAGATTTATGGACCAGGAGTATCCGTGGAATGCCCCGAGAAGAACGGATTACACATATGGGAGGATTTGCTTATTCCAGAGGTTATTGACAAGGATACTAAGGAACCTGTTTCACCGGGAGAGAAGGGGGTTCTGACGTTCACTGCCCTAACTAAGGAGGGGATTCCCTTGCTTAGGTATGTTACTAATGATATAACATCTTTGAACTATGAGAAGTGTAACTGTGGACGTGAGATGGTTAGGATGAGCAAGGTTGCGGGTAGAGCGGACGATATGTTGATTGTTAGAGGGGTGAACGTGTATCCGTCGCAGATAGAACATGTTTTGATGGGGATTCCGGGTGTTAGTGAGAATTATCAGATATTGGTTGACCGCGACATTCTTGATACTTTAACGGTTAGGATTGAAGTTACTCCGGACATATTTTCCGACAGGATGAAAGACCTAGTGAACTTTCAGAGAAGGGTTGAAAATGAGTTGTTTGAGACGCTTAGAGTGAAGGCTAATGTTGAACTGGTTGCTCCTGGTAAGATTCCTAGGTCTATGGGTAAGGCGAAAAGGGTTATAGACTTGAGGAAGGAGAATATCTAGGAGACAAAGGAGGAAAAAATGAAGATGGTTAAACAGATTTCAGTCTTTCTTCAGAATAGACCGGGCACCTTGGCTGAGTTAACTAAAATACTGCTGGATAATGATATAAATATGAGGGCTCTTACGGTTGCCGACACCGCGGATTATGGAATTATTAGGATAATTGTAGACGACCCTAATAAAACTCTAAAGATTTTAAAGTCCCAAGATTATCTAGTTTCGGAAACCGATGTCATAGCGGTAGAGGCTTTTGATAAACCCGGAGGCTTGTATGAGATAGCGACTACCTTGGGAGAAAGGAACGTAAATATAGAGTATCTTTACACCACCCTGAAACAGGGAAAAGCAATTATGATCATAAGAGTTTCCGACATAGAAACCGCTCTAGAAGCACTGAGAAACGGGGGATTCAGACTGGTCAGCGAAGAAGAACTTTACGAATAACATATAAACTCGTTATATCCTGTCTGATCAGAAAAAGTGAGCCAGAACAATTTCGGCATAAATCTTCAGAGCCTTCAAGTTCGAAAGGAGATTTACACACTTGTTAAAAATCAAAAATGACTTGGAAGAAATCCGCGAGCTAGCACTAAAGGAAGGAGCGTCCAGAGCCAAGGTGATCGATACGAGTTCAATCGTTGTAGATGAGAGAGTACAGCTAAAATGCAGATATCCCCCCTGCATTAATTACGGGAGAAGCCTAATGTGCCCACCCTACACACCAACCGCCGGGGAATTCAGGGAGATCCTCGAAAAATACAAGTACGCCATAATTTTCCAAGTAGATAAAACCATAGACAAGGAAATACAAAACTACATCAAAAATAAGGAAACAACCCTCTTGGATCTGTCCAAGGATGAAAAATTCGTAGAACTTGTTTCGAAAAAGGGCGTGTGGAGCGAAGGAGTAGAAACCAACAAAATAATCTCCGCCCTTGAGAGAGAAGCCTTCAAAAGAGGATACCACTACGCACTAGGACTAACATCTGGACCCTGCAGACTGTGTGAAAACTGTGACCCAAAAAGCCTCTGTAAACACCCATGGGAAGCGAGGCCATCAATGGAGGCTGTGGGAATAGATGTTTCAAAAACCGCGGAAAACGCCGGTTTCAAAATACAGTGGGGAACAAAAGAGTCAATGAACCTCACAGCCCTCGTGTTAATCGATTAAAAAAGAATTCATGGATGGTTTAAGAGACTAAAATCCTGCCCGTAATTCCCGTGGCTCATCAGCCTCCTTGAGCCACACTTGGGGCGACGAAAAAGTTTCGCCACCCTGACAGCCCTAAAGAACCTATAACAACCCTCTTCACTTTAAACAAGGATCCAAAATGTTCAAAAAAGAGTATCAGAAAGCGGGTCATAATAAATCTTATTCAAGCCTAAAATGTACGCCCAGCTAATTTTAATGGGTATTATTCTGACGGCTCTATAGAACTAGATGAAAATTAAAAACTTTTAGAAAATGGGTAAAAAAAAATAAAAAGTATTTTGGTTTTCGTGTAGAAGTTTCTATAAAAACATATCCGGTGATTAGAGCATATAACACTGCGCTATACAATGGGGGTTATTGAATTTTAATAGGGTATAGTCCCATTCATAGCCAGTGGCTATTTTAAAATCTGCGGCCACAGCAAAGGAGATAGCGCATGCCAATCTGCCATCAGGCCGTTTTAACACCTTCTCATCATAAGCCAGTCTACATGCATCCAAAAAGTAGCACTTTGGCAAGATAAAGTCTACACTCCCATCTCCATTTTCCTTATATCCCCACTCATGGGGACTAAAATTCATATCAGTCAGCATCTGGCTAAGCTTTGATAGAATACCGTCTACATCAACATTCCTCTTTATATCGCTCAAGGTTTCCGATATACCTCTAATGGCGCCTATGTGCCCAACCCTGGTTCCTGCTCCAGTTTGACCCTGGAACTCGTTTTCAGTCTTGTATTGGGCGTACAGAATTGAGCAGTATGGAGTGGGATATTTATCGGATTTTGAGACTAGATACTCTGCCAACTGGTCTAGGTCTTTAATATTTTGGGGTGGTTTTTCACCAATTTTTTGAGCTTCAAACTCTAGAGCGTGCTTTATAAATCGGGTGGGGAATACTGGTCCGTACGTTTTTTCTTCTTCTTTTAGCCCGCTTATAATTATCGCTGTTAGCGGTCCGGGAGGAGGTATTTCGTACGGGGTCTTTTCAAACATTTTAAAATCAGAAATTTTCAATTCCGCCACTTTCCAACACCTCACTTGACATTATTCTGACGATAAAATTTATATCTATAACAATATTATATAATTCTCGGCATAAAAATATATCTATTATGTAGCTATATTACATAATTATTTCTTTTTACTTTTGTACGGTTTATGCCTCTGCCCCACCTCTAGTTTCCGGGGCGGTTATTAATGGAGAATTATAGTCACTGAACATACTTTCCCGAATCACAAAAATCGGCACCATGTCTTTTGCTGACCCCAGAAAAATAAGAACCTTTTCAAAAGTCCAGAGTGTTCATAAAAAAAGAGTGATAGAAAGTCAGCCACAAAAATCCTATACATTAGAAAATACGAAAAATATTTTTGTTCTCTGAAAGTTTAGCCCTAATGAATGATTAGAGCATGTAAGATCTCGCTATACAGTGTGGTTTATAATTTTCTAGGACTTCATAGTCCCATTCATAACCCGAAGTTAGTTTAAGATACTGGCTCACAGCGAAGGCGGCAATACATTGCAATCTGCCGTCTGGCCGTTTAAGCAAGCCCTCGTCGAAAGCCGATCGGCATCCGTCCACATAGTGACACTTCGGCCAGAGTAAGTCTACACTTCCATCTCCATTTTTTTTGTATCCCCATTCACGGGGACTGAAATTCATCGAAATCAGGATCTGGCTTAACTTTAATAGAGAACCATCTACATCAACTTTCCTGTCTTTAACGCTCAATGTTTCTGACATACTTCTAGCAGCACCTAAATGCCCAATCCGAGTCCCTGCTCCGGCTTTGCCTTGGAACTCGTTTTCAGTCTTGTACTGAGCGTATACAGTTGTGCAGTAAGGAGTAGGATACTTATCGGATTTTGAGACCAAATATTCTAACAAATCGTTTAGAGTTTTGATATCTTGGGGGGGTTTCTCTCCAATTCTTTGAGCTTCGAACTCTAGAGCGTGTTTTATGAATCTGGTGGTGAATACGGGTCCGTACGTTTTTTCTATTTCTTTTAGCCCGTTTATGATTATCTCTGTTATAGGTCTGGGAGGAGGTATTTCGTATAGAGTCTTTTCAAACATTTTAAAATCAGAAATTTTCAATTCCGTCACTTTCCAACACCTCACTTGACAATATTCTGGCTATAACATGGTTATAGCTTTATAACAATATTATATAATTCTCAGCATAAAAATATATCTATTATGTAGCTATGTTACATAATTATTTCTTTTCATTTTAGGAGGCAAATGATTCTCAAATTGCTGCTTCATCAGTTACTGCTCGCAATTAAAAACAATATTGAAATAAAGAAAGAGTGATGGAGTTTTCTAGGGGTATAGTTCTCCTGTATGCATGATGTTGTTAGGATCAAAAGTCTTCTTCATGCGTCTTAGTAATCCATACTGTGTTCCGTAGTGCGGTTCCTATGTTATCCCATTCCTCTGAGTGTGAGTCTAAAAGGTGGCTTTCCAGTTAGGTACTATAGTCTGATTAATGTTAATGCGCATCCAGCTCAATTTCACTTTCGAATTTTTTAGTGATGTATTTGTGATATATCCAGAATGGAACAAGGAACATTACGGCATAAATTATCGAGCCTATTAATAAGTTGAGCCTATGGAAGATAAAATACTCTACAACCGGTCCTAGAATCGCCCATGCTAAAACTGGTTGCCACAAAGACTTTTTATGAAAGATTAGGAATGTTGCAGAGTAAATACTAAAGGAAATAGAATCTGCATAACAACCTCCATCCATACGGATTCGGTTCCCGGGGAGTCTAGTGTGCCGGGACGAAACTTCTCGAAAAGAGGACTCAACGTAAAGTATAAATTATGGTTATACTGTATAACATTTGGTGATACTATGATAAGCAAGCGTGTTATTGGACCGAAAGGCCAGGTAGTAATCCCTAAGGAGATGAGGGATGTGTTAGGGCTACGGGAAGGAAGCGAAGTGGTGGTGGAGTTGAAAGGAGAGGGAGTTGTCATAAGAAGGGCAAGACCGGATTATGAAGAAGAGTCTTTCACCGACTACTTTACTAGGACGCACGCTCAAAAACTAGGAAAGCTCATAGACGTTAAGAAACTAGTTGAGGAGGAGGTTGCAGAGCGATGGCATACCTCGACTCAAATGTCTTCATCTACCCAGTAATCTACAAGGAAACACTACTCCAAGCGGCAAAAGCAAGAGTAATACTAGCACACATCGAAAAAGGACTAATCCACGCTTACACTTCAACCCTCACATGGGACGAACTCGTATGGGTAGTCACAAAAACACTAGGAAACAAAGACGCAGTAGAAAAGGGAAGAATGCTGCTACAATTCCCAAATCTGAAATTCATAAGCGTTGATGAGAATACTATACTCAAAGCGCAAAAGCTCGTAGAGAAATACCATTTAAAACCAAGAGATGCAATACACGCAACCGGAGCACTAAGCAAAAACCTAACAATAATAAGCGACGACACCGACTTTGACACGGTAAAAGAGCTAAAAAGAACAAGCATCAACCAACTTGCAGACAAACTACTAGAAAAAAAGATAAAAAACCACCAAACCACCAAAAACAGTAACAGAAGAAGGCCAGAAAAGCAAACGTAAACATTCAGTTCCGAGCAGCGAATTTCGTGAATCCGTTTATGAGAGGCTCGCATGTTTGTGACGGTGATGCTGAACCAGCTCAATGCTCATGAAGTTGCCCGCGGGCACCCAGTATTTGTTTGTGCTCACGTTGATTCTGGTTAATGCTTAAGGTGTGGCTATCTCAATTTCACTTTTGAATTTTTTAGTGATATACTTGTGATATATCCAGAATGGGACAAAGAACATTAAGGCGTAAATTATTGAATCTACTATTATGTTGAGCCTAAGGAAGATAAAATACTCAACGACTGGTCCTAGAATCGCCCACACTAAAACCGGCTGCCACAAAGCCCTCTTATAAAAGATTAGGAATGTTGCAGAATAGATTAAACCGTACCAGCCTAGGAAGAAGAGAGGCCACCATGTGTTTTGGAAAAGTGTTCCGTCACCTATCGTGTTTGCTATAGTTTCAAAGACCAGAGCTGTGACGTAGGATACGGCTAAAAAAGCGAGATATCCTTTCACTATGTTATTCATGGTAGAAGGTTAAGTAACTCGTACATAAAATTTTATCGTTAGCTGTTTTGAGAGTTTGCTCAATCAGGAGAAGGCTTTTATACTAAGCACACTAAGAATCAAAAAATGAGTACTAGATGAGCAATATTTTAAGCATATTGTTATTGAATTTACTGATTTATTGAGGGTTGTGAGTATGCGTGAGGTTGCTATTATTGGTTGTGGTATGACGCGTTTTGGGCAGCTGGAGGATAAGTCCCTTACGGATCTAATGGTTGAGTCTAGTCTGAAGGCTATTTCTGATGCTAACGCTTCTGATAGTGATTTTGATGCGGTTTATGTGGGTAACATGTTTTCCGGTGAATTTAATAGGATGACAGGAATCGCGAGCGTGCTTGTGGATAGACTTAGTTTGCTTCCAGCGGCGGCGGATAAGGTTGAAAATGGACCTGCAAGCGGAGGCTCAGCGCTCAAGGAAGGATTTCAAGCCATCGCATCCGGATTTTCCGACCTTGTGTTGGTTACCGGTGTTGAGAAAATGACTTCCTTGCCAAACCCTTACGTTAGCTCCGCCATAGCGACCCTAACCCACCCCACCGGGGAGTACAAGTACGGCGCTACCTTACCCTCTTTAGGGGGGCTCCTAGCCCAATTGTATTTGAAGAAGTATAATGTTAAACGCGAGTTGCTCTCCTTGGTGGCGGTTAAAAATCATAAAAACGGGGTTCACAATCCTTACGCTCACTTCCAGAAGGAAATAACGCTTGAAAAGGCGTTGGCTTCACCAATTATTGCCGATCCCCTACGTCTATTCGATGTTTGTCCGGTAAGCGACGGAGCAGCTTCTCTGGTGCTCTGCGCGGCTGAGAAGGCGAAACAGTACAATGACACACCGGTACTGATTAAGGGATTCGGACAGGCTACCGATATTCAGATGGTCGCTGAGCGCGACGACCCTACAGTTTTGGAAGCTTTGAGAATAGCTGCAAAAAAAGCCTACACTATGGCGAAAGTCAAACCGCAGGACATAGATTTTGCAGAGCTTCACGACGCCTTCACCATACTGGAAATAGTTCAATCGGAGGATGTGGGATTCTTCAAGAAGGGAGAAGGAGCAAAAGCTTTGGAGGAGGGCAAAACCTGGCTTGACGGTTACCTTCCCATAAATCCCAGCGGAGGATTAAAGGCGAGAGGACACCCTGTAGGGGCCACTGGTGTAGCTCAGGCAGTCGAGATTACGTGGCAGTTGAGGGGAGAAGCAGGAAAACGCCAAGTGCCCGATGCGGAGAAAGCGTTGTCAGTTAATTTCGGCGGCTTTGGCAACAACATTGTAGTACACATTTTCCAAAGATAACAATGAGGTTCAAAAAATAGTACACATCAAATTAGTTATGCTTACTAAAGGAAACGAAACTCTTATGAATTGGTTTACTAAATTTTAATCGACTCAATAATAGTGAATTTTTAGGGTGATATAAAATGGCAATATCACTTAAAGGAAAGGTAGCTATAGTAACTGGTGCTGGAAGAGGTTTAGGCAGAGAAGAAGCCTTACTCCTCGCAAAGCACGGTGCAAAAGTGATTGTTAACGATATGGGCGGAAGCCACGATGGAAAGGGCGAGTTCCACGGCCCAGCAGACGATGTGGTTAAAGAGATCAAGAAGATGAAAGGCGAAGCCGCACCCAACTATGAGAGCGTTACCAGCTTTCAGGGAGCGAAGAATATAATAGACCAGGCTATAAGCACATTCGGGAGACTGGATATTCTGGTTAACAACGCGGGAATCCTCAGGGACAAGATGATTTTCAACATGGAAGAAGAGGAGTTCGACGCTGTTATAGGGGTTCATCTTAAGGGAACCTTCAACTGCACCAGACATGCCTGCAATTATTGGAGAGCTGAATCAAAGGAGGGAAAACCAGTCGCAGGGAGATTAATAAACACCACCTCTGACGCCGGATTACTCTACAATGTAGGTCAGAGCAACTATGCAGCAGCAAAGGCGGGAATAACATCCTTCACACTCGTCGTAGCCAAAGAAATGGTAAAATACGGAGTAACAGCAAACGTGATAGTACCAGTAGCTAGAACCCGTTTAACAACCGAGGCCACCCCCTCCATGGCCCCCCTGATGGGAACCAAGGAGGACTTCGAAAAGAGGTACGGGTACGATCCCCTAGGACCCGAAATGATGTCTCCCCTAGTTGTTTACTTAGCATCCGACGAAGCCAAGGACATAACGGGTCAGGTGATTAGAGTGGTCGGTGGAAACCTGTGGTTACTGCAAAGCTGGAAGTCTAGTGAAGTAGTGAAACGTAGTCCCAAGGGTATATGGAAGCCGGAAGAGATTGGTCCAAAACTAAAAGAACTCGTAGCAAAAGCCCCAAAAAGGGAAGAACTAGCAGGAGTAATAATGAACGCTCTAAGTTAAACCTCCATTTTTCCTTCTTTTTATTGAGACGCGTAAGCCATCCTTAATTAATAGAGATTCTTTGAAATTTTTGGTTGCGATTTCTAAAGAATTCTTTTATCTTCTCCCTCGCGATAAGGCTCCATGCGAAAGCTGGGAGTAGTTCACACCTCGAGCCTTAACTTATTTTAGATTATGGTTACACTTTATGTTTTCTCTTTTGGAGGCCCATTCCATTAAGGGTACCATTGAATCTCTAAGTTCGATTCCATCCTGAGTTAATGAGTATTCTACCCTGGGCGGTACTTCTGCAAAAATTTCTTTTTTTATTAGTCCGGCTTTTTCTAATTCTTTTAATTTATCTGCTAATGCTTTTGGGCTTATGTTTCCTAAGTTTTCCATAATTTTGTTGAATCTCAATTTTTTATTATTGCCTATTGTAGCTATGATTAGTAGTGCCCATTTTTTACCGATAATGTTTATGACACCTTCAATCGGACATAAACAAATTACATTTTCTCCATCGGTTCTATCGGTACAATTATTGGGACACTGAGTCTTACTTTCTCTTTGCATAGTATATGCCCTTTTTTTTAGTTTCTATATTACTATAAACTTGATAGTTTAAATACTTTACTATCTATATCTACTATTAAAAATATAGGAGGCGAAAAAATGTGCGAATGTTTTACAGCACCACACTCTCACAAAGCAATAGAGTCTGGCTATTCCGGATGTGGTTGTGGTTGTTTAGGAATGAGACGATTCATGACTTCTGAGGAACAGGCAGAGATACTAGAGAACTACAAGAAGCAGTTACAAAAAGAGCTTACGGGCGTAGAAGAGAAAATAAAGCAGATAAAAAGAGAGTAAAATGGTGTTGGTATCTGTTGTAATTGCTAGGCTAAAGAGATAGTGCCTTAAATTATTCTTTTTTCATTAATCTTATGAATTCGTCCTTCGTTAAACCGGCTTGTTTGATGATGGCAACCAACAAACCCTTTTTTATTTCTTTGTGATCTGGAATCACTATCCTCGTGTAAGGTGGCTTATTCAACTAAAGAACTATGTGGCTTCTTCTCTGATGATGAACCTTGAGCCGATTTTAGCTAGGATTTTTACGACTTTTCTACCTGATAAGACGGGAATCTTACTCATAGATTTTCACTAAGGTCACTTCAGGCTTGGTATCAACTGGCACTGGCAAGCCGTCATTCTTAAGGCTCTCAATATAAGCTTCTATGGCTTCCCTGATGTTCGCCAAAGCCTCCTCTCTTGTATCGCCCTGAGAGAAGCATCCTGGAAGCGTGGGGCAGAAAGTCACATAACCCTTTCCCTCTACGTCGGGCTCTAGAACGACTACGAATTCCATTCCCGTCACCGATAGTACTATTATTGGAAGTACCTTTTAAAGGGTTCTCTAGGGAAACTAATACTTGTTTCCAAGTTAATGAATTCTTGTCTTGAATTCGTTCTCCGCTCTTATTTTTCAAAGCTCACAGATTGCAGTATTAAACAGTTTCAACATTAAACTTATCTATCACGCTGAGCCCTAAAATTTGCTCGAATGTTCTTTGTCGTGATATAATTAAATCAGTTTCAAGCTCGTCCCCCTAAAGCTAGTTGCACCGGAACCCTCTTTGATTAACTACGCTCTTGGTTATTTGAGCTTAAATTTTTGATTACGGTTTCTGGAGAATCCTTTTTACTACTAAAAAGCACATTTCTTAATCTTTATTCTCGCTGCACTTCATAAGTTTTGAGACTCGGGCACCTCGAAAAACAGTGTCGCGATAAGAAAATAAAGAGTAACACACACCACAGAAAAAAGAAAAAATAGAGGAAAGTGTGAGCGATTCGACCGCTCTTCTAGCTTCCACGCTTCCACAACCAGTAAATAAGGACTATTGCCACCACCGCCACAGCCAGAACACCGCCCACCAAGAGTGGTACACCAACCCCAGCACCAGACTGCGCAAAGAAAACAGCCATCAGAAGTAATAAGGGTAAAACACTTGGCGGAGACGGGAGATACCCAATCCTGAAGTAAACATCATAAGCATAACCGCTTCCTTCCTGTTCATAGCTCTGCCAAGCTACCACGAAGCCGCCATAGAAACAGCAGACAGAATTACGCTCTTGATTGTCTGTGGTATAATTGTTCACCTGTATGTCGCCGGTCAGGTTGCCACCAGTAGAGTTAAAGACCTTAGCAAAAACACCGTACCAATCTGTGTCCTGATAAAAGCTATCCCAAGCTACCACGAAGGAATCGTCAGAGAAACAGCAGACAGAAGGATTCCTTTGATCGCCTGAAGCGTAGGTGTTCACCAGTATGTCGTCGGTCGTGTTGCCCCCAGTAGAGTTGAAGACCTTAACGTAAACTTCGTAATCAGTTCCGGCTTGGTTGCTCATCCAAGCTACCACGAAGCCGCCATAGAAACAGCAGACAGAAGGACCCACTTGATAGTTTGTGATGTTGCCGTTCACTAGGATATCGTCATCTGTCTGGTTGTCGCCCGTTTTGTTGAAGATCTGGGCGTAGACACCGTAACCACTGGTGTCCTGACCATTGCTCTGCCATGCTACCACGAATCTGTTAGAGAAACAGCAGACAGATGGATACTCTTGAGCGTTTGCGGTGTAGGTGTTCACCTGTATGTCGTCGGTCTGGTTGTCGCCCATTGTTGAGTTGAAGACCTTAGCATAAACACCGGAAGTGTCTCCTTGGCCTTCGCCATTCCAAGATATCACGAAGCCACTGTTGTCAGGAAAACAGCAAACAGAAGGAAACACTTGATCGTTTGTGGTGTAGCCGTTCACCAGAATGTCTTTGGTCTGGTTGTGGCCCGTAGAGTTGAAGAGCCTGAAATAAACGTTGTAGTCTCCATCGTGATTGCTCTGCCAAGCCACTACGAAGGAGCCGCCGGAGAGGCAGCAGACAGAAGGAAACTCTTGCTGGCCGCTAGTGTTGCCGTTCACTAGGATGTCGTCGGTCTTATTTCTGCCCGAAGAGTCAAAGAGCTTAACACAAATATCAACTGCCCCGCCAGGCCTGCCCTCCCAGGCCACCACGAAGGAGCCGTCGGAAA
The DNA here is from genome assembly GCA_030587365.1 of Candidatus Freyarchaeota archaeon. Taxonomy (GTDB): domain Archaea; phylum Asgardarchaeota; class Jordiarchaeia; order Jordiarchaeales; family Jordiarchaeaceae; genus Jordiarchaeum. The sequence goes on from JAUQZE010000022.1 coordinate 174,787, forward strand.
AACAGGAAACAGAAGGAAACCATTGATCGCTTGTGATGTTGGTGTTTGCTCGTATCTCGTTTCCCCACGTTACGGTTATGTCCTTTGGGGTTGACTGGAGTGCTGTTGTTTGGGTGAGTGTCCACATTAATGGTGTTTGGCTGTTTTGCTGTGTTAGTGCCACGGTGGTTAGGCTCAGCGTGAGAACCAGAAGGATTAGGACTAATCCAGTTCTCTTTTTCAATTTCTTCCCTCATTCTTTTTATTTTTTGTTTCATTTTTTGATCTTTACCTGCTCCTCGTGGAGGCTCACTAGTAAGGGTGTTGCGGCTTCTCTAAAAGCGCCCCCATACTTGCTGTGTTTGCCTCCTCTATGTCGAAGTCACTTAGGTTTGGTGGAAGCAGGTTAACGGCTTGGAAGCCGTACTTATTAGCCCAGCCCCGTCAACTTTTATGGTTTTCCGCCCCTTGTGATGCTGATAGAGTATAAGGAGGGAGACGCTTTCATATATTATATATTTACCATTTTAAATAGGTTTCTATATTCTCTCTTTAAAGAAATTTTTGAATCATTTTGATTGTAAAGAAAAGCTCCTTTACCGAAAAGGAGCCATAAAAAGGCAGATTGCACACCCGGTTTGATTCAAAAACTTTTGAAGTAATATATATTATTTTAACGGTTTTTTCACTGGTACTAACTTTTGGGGGAACAGCACTTGAAGGAAACTTTGAGAGATGAGTGGGGATTCTTGGATGTCCAAGAAAAGTAGATTTTTAAGCTTGTTTATTTTTTTCCAAATATTTCCCGTATCTGTGTAGGGCGGATAATGCTCGGATCGCTCTTTCAGGTGTTGGGTAGAATATTGCGCCAAACAGTCTTTCCATGATAGGTTTAACTATGTCTTTTTCATCCATGGAACCCACCAGAGGTGCTTTGACCTCGCCCAGTAAGTCCTTGGAGCTAATTTTTTCTATTACTGGTTTAAATTGCTCTATGATGTTGGCTATTCCCGCGATGGAGGATGATGTGAATCCTCCGAAGAACCAGGAGTCGATGTTTGGGTCTGTGAAAAGCTTCTTTAGTACTTCGGTGTTTGTGAATAGGCTTTGTGCTCCGGATGCGGTGAAGTCTACTGGATTTCTGACGGACGCGAATTCTGGCAGAATTGCTTTTAACATTTGCTTGTTCTGTTCGCTTATTTCTGGAACTTGTAGGCTCAATTCTGCGCATTTATCAGTGGCAGCGCAGCCTACTCCACCGCTTCCTACTAGTAGTCCGACCCGGTTTCCTTTTGGTAACGGCTGAGTTAAGTATGCTTTTAAGTAGTCGAAGAGTTCTTCAACGTCGTAAGCTCTTATTATTCCAGTCTGCTTGAAGACTGCATCATAAATCGCGTCGTGTCCGGCTAGTGCGCCGGTGTGGGAGCTTGCGGCTATGCTGCCCTCCTTTGTCCTTCCGATTTTTATTGCAAATATGGGCTTTTTTGGTGTTATCTTCTTTGCGGTGTTTAAGAATTGTCTTCCCTTTTCTATTCCTTCAATGTACATCATGATGGCTTTGGTATCGGGGTCATTGTACAGGTATTCCAAGTACTCGTAGTCCTGTATGTCGATTTTGTCTCCTACGCTTATGAATTTGCTGAAATTTATGCCTTTAGCCATGGCTGATGAGGATATCTCTATGCCGTAGCCACCGCTCTGGGTTATGAACGCCACCTCTCCTTTTTGGTCAAAGGAAATGAGGGAGAGGCAGAGGTTTGCTTCGGAGCTGTAAATTCCCATGCAGTTGGGGCCCACTATTCGAATATTTCCCTTCTTGGCTATTCTGAGTACTTCCTGTTCTCTCTTTATTCCCTTTTCGCCAATTTCCCTGAATCCCGAGGAAAAAATAATGGCAGCCTTGACACTTTTCTCGACGCATTCCTCCATGACACTTGGGACTACGTCTGCGGGGACTATGATTGCTGCCAGATCCACGTTTTGGGGTGTGTCCAATATGCTGTTGTAGGTTTTTACGCCCTGTATTTCTTTTGTTTTGGGGTTTACTAGATAGGTTTGTCCCTTGAAATTGCTTTTTAAAGCGGTGGATGTTATCCAGGTGGGGAATTTCATGGGGGTGGCTGATGCGCCTATTATGGCCACCGAGTTGGGTTTAAAAAGGGGGGTGAGTTGGTCGGCTGTTGTCATTTCGCTGCTCATCACTTTTGTTTCAGAGCTTTTTTACCTAATTCGAAGGCTTTAAAGTTTAGGTCGACTGCTTTGGGAATTCTGCTTCTGATAGCGTTTTTTAACTGTTCTTCTTTTAATGGTAGTGCGCCTGCCGTATATGCTGCGCCTATCATTACGATGTTTGACGAGAGTATATCGCCCGCTTCCTTTGCCAGTTTGTTGCTGTCGAGGAAGAATGCCTTTGCGGGAATGTTTTTTGCGGATTCTTGGATTTTGCTAATTTCGGGATAATTTTTGTCTGGCGGCAGTATGGAATGCTCGTTTGTTACTATTATTCCGTCTGGTTTGAGGAATTTTACCGCGCATTTTAATGCTTCGAGTGGCTCGAGTCCTACGACGGCGTCTGCGCTAGCTTCGGGAACGAGTGGACCGTATACTCTTTCTTTCCCTAAGCGGATATGGGTGATGACGGAGCCTCCTCTTTGACTTGCTCCAAACGTTTCACCTATTTGAACGTGGTAGCCAGCTTCGATGGCTGCATCCCCAATTATTCTGGAGGTTAGAACGCCTCCCTGTCCGCCTACTCCGGCTATCATTATGTCAAAGTTTTCCTTCATTTCTTTTCACTCCTTATTACTTTTGGTGCAGCTTCTGGGCAGACCTGTGTGCAGTTTCCGCATCCTACGCACAGAACATCGTCTATGGATGCTTTCTTTTTTTGTTCATCCCAAATTATTGCGGGGCAACCAAATTCGTTTACGCAAATTTTGCATCCATTACACAAAGAGGGATCTATCGTGAAGGCTTTTGGTGGGGATAATCCTTTGCTTCTCCTTCTCCTTAACTCTTCAGCCGTACACAGTCTTCTACATATCACGACCGAGGCTTTGGGCTGCTCAAATGCTCTTTTAATGACTTCGGCTGCTTTTTTAATATTGTAGGGGTCAACGATTTCTACAAATTCTATTCCACAAGCCTTTACTAAATCTTCTATCTTCACGGGTTTGGTTTCTTCTCCCATAGCGTTGTACCCGGATCCGGGATGAGGTTGAAAACCGGTTAATCCGGTTACCTGATTTTCTAGGACAACCGTGGTAAATTTGGCGTTGTTGAAGGTGGCATTTATAAGAGAGGGTATACCGGCATGGTAGAAGGTGGAGTCTCCTATGAATGCTACCACTGGTTGGTCCACTCCGGTTTTGGATATCCCGTTTGCCATTCCAACGCTTCCGCCCATACAGTTGGTTAGGGTGAAAGCCAGTAGGGGCGGCGGTCCCATCATACCGTAGCATCCTATGTCGCCTATACCGATGTAGGTTCCCCCTTTGAAAGTTTTAGCCGCCAGCTTCACCGCGTATGCTGATGCTCTGTGAGGACAGCCGGCGCATAAAATTATTCGTCTCATCCCTTCGTAGGGTTTAATCATTTCTCTGAGCTCTTTCCTTTCAGGTATGGATGGAAGGGGTTTACCAAAGGCTTTTGAAAGCACACCCATAACGTCTAGGGGGTTCAATTCACCAGAGACTGGAGTAAACTCATTCCTTTTTCCTAGGATTTCTACACCCGGAGACACATCCTTTGCAAATGATCTAAGTTCTGATTCAATAACTGGGTCAGTCTCTTCGAAAACTATTACTTTATTGACGGATTTTATGAGTTTAGATACTTTATCTTTGGGTAAGGGAAAGGACATTCCGAGTTGTAGAAATGCTACATTAACACCAAGCTTGTCAACAGCCTCCTCTACATAGTGGCGACATACCCCGGATGCAATTATCCCTATCTCTTCGTCCCCATTCATTTCTAATTTATTACCGAGGAAACTGTTTGATATTTCGGCAGCTTCTTTTAGTTTTTTTGTATGGAGCTTTTCATGTAAGTATGCTACGTCTACCCATCCTTTTGCCATGAGCATTTCCATTCCTACTTCAAAGAAGGTTGGATAATAGCTGGGAACTCTTTTTTCTTTGGGAAACTCTCCCAAGAGCACATCTCCGCTTGCGTGGCATACCCTGGTCGTCATCCTTACATAGATGGGGAGTTTTAACTGTTCAGAAAAGTCGAATGCCGTTTTCGTAAAATCTTTGGATTCTTGGGGGTCTGCCGGCTCCAAAATGGGAATCTCAAAAACTCTAGATGCCAGATTCCTCGAATCATACTCGTTAGCTGAGCTGTGTCCCTTCGGATCATCTCCTATGACTACAACAAGTCCTCCTTTACCAATTTGCCAATGGGAAATGTGGATAAGTTGATCAGTCATCCAGGCTACTCCGTGATGCTTTGCCGAAACCATTGACCTTAACCCGCAATAGGTGGCTCCAGCTCCAGCCCAAAAGGCAGCCATTTCGTTTGTTGACCATTGAGCGTAGATCTCGAAATCTTTCGCCAAGCGGGCCATTGTCTCTAATATTTCGGAAGCGGGAGTTCCGGGGTAAGAAGCTGCGAATTGGCAATTTCCTTCTAGGGCTCCCCTAGCCACCGCTTCATTTCCCATCAAGAGAACCTTTTTCCCGGGAGCATCTAATCCGACTTCTTCACTCATTTTTTCTACCTCTATTTTCCTTTTTTCGATTTTTTCAAGACTTCTGGATTGACCACATTTTCATAAATTCCGTTTAACGCCTTTTCGACCTGTATACCGTTTTGTCCCATCATCCTTATTACGGCGTCTAATGTTTGAACCGCCATGTGTGGTGTCAAGACAACGCTGTCTAATGTCAGTAGTAGGTTATCCTTGTTTATGGGTTCCTGCCTGTAAACATCTAGTCCGGCACAGCTTATCCTTTTTTCCTTCAACGCTTTGTAGAGGGCTTCTTCGTCTACCAGTTCCCCTCTCGCGGTATTTATTAGAATCGCTGTTGGCTTCATAAGGCCCAGTTCTTCTTCACCAATTAATCCCTCGGTTTCCTTAGTTAGTGGCGAATGAATCGAAACTATATCGGATTCTTTCATGAGGGCTTTCAAATCGACTTTTTTCCCTCCCATCTTTTCGATGTCCTCTTTTCCCACATATGGATCGTATACCAGAATATTCGTTTCGAATGCCTTCATCCTTTTGGCTACTTCTCTCCCTATTTTGCCGAATCCGATTATTCCCAGGGTCTTTTTCCATAATTCAACTCCGAGTGCGAAAATGCGCCACCCACCCTTAACCATGTTTTCGTGTGCTTTTACCAAGTTTTTGGAGCATGCTAGTATCAACGCTATGGTGTGTTCTGCTACCGAAACCGTAGTGCCAACTGGCATGTTCATTACTACTACTCCATTATCCGTCGCCGCCTGAAGATCAATGCGCTCATACCCTACACCCGCAGACTGTATGAACTTCAACTTTTTTCCAGATTCAATTATTTTTCTCGTAATGGGATAATTCAAAGCCTGCATATAGAGTATGCCATCAAAATCTTTTACCAACTGGCTCAGGTTTTCCTCCGAAACATTCGACGTACAAATAATTTCTGCACTCTTTATGTGTTGCTTGACCCAATCCAGCAGAAAATCCATGCCCGTTACTAGGAGCTTTTTACCCATAATCAGTTTCTCCTAATTGAATTGTAAAAGTTTGTTATATTTATAATAAAGAGAAAACAACTAGAAAAATATTACGTAAAAAAATATTCGTACTATTCCAGCGTGACCACAGTGTTCAAAGGCACCATAATTGTTAACCGCAACAAAAAAAATCAGGTTGTTAAACACCATTGCGAATTCGTAGAATAGTTTCCTAGGAGATGAATCCTAGGCTATGAGGCTACTCATTCCTTTAATTATTCTCTCTGCATCTCTCACCGTTCTCTCTATAACTTCCTTTACTGTAGGAATATCCTTGACACCTCCACAGGACTCACCGCAGAGTACCGGTCCTATCTCAACCTCCCCGTTATATACAAGCTCGTATTTTTTCTGATCCTCTAATAGTTTCTCAAGGTCGGTTGCTTTCTCCAAGGATATTTTTTCACCTTTGCTTAGAATTTCATGATGCTCCTCCGTATACTTGTTCTTCAAAAGTCTAATAGGTCCAAGCATGCCCTGAGTGACAACTGTGTCAGCATCATTCGACTTCACAACGATGTTCTTGTAGTTCTCGTGGAACTCGCACTCCTTGGTTGCGATGAAACGCGTTCCCATCTGGATACCCGCAGCACCCATAGCGAGAGCACCGGCCAGCCCTCGCCCATCGAAGAAACCCCCACAAGCGACCACCGGCTTCTTACAGTTATTGACCGCCTCGGGGATCAGAACGGAGGTGTTGACTCCCTCATAGCTTTGATGTCCGCCGCCTTCATAGCCGGTGGCTATTATTCCGTCGCAGAGGTCATCAACTTTCTTAGCGTGGTATAGGGTTGGACACACGTGGAAGTGTATTAGGGGGGGGTCCTTCTGTTTGAACTCAGTTGCTGGGGGTTTCGGATTGCCCGCTGAGGTAATCACAACTTTTAATCTCTTCTTTAGCTCTGGGTCCTCTTTTCTGAGTCGTATTATCAGTTTTATCAGTTCTGGTGCGTCGATCTGGAGCCGGGCGACTCTTATGTTTATTCCGAAGGGACCTTTGGAGTTTTCTTTAACCCATTTGATGTTTTTCTCCATATCTGCAATTGGGTCTACTCCGAAGAGGTTGGTGTGAGAGACTATGCCGAGTCCTCCAGCGTTGGTTACTGCCGCGGCGAGTTTTGTGGTGTAGAAGGGACCCATTGGGGCTTGAATTATGGGGTATTTTATTCCTAGCATTTCTGTAAGTTTTGTTTTTATTATTTTAATCCCACCTTTTCATTATTTTATACTTCTTTATTTTATAATACAAAAAAGCTTTTTGGTAAAAATTTTGGAATGGTTTGGGTTCATTATTCTATTTCAGTTTTTTGTTTTTTCAGTTCTTCTTCCCTCAGTTTTCTTCTGAAGACTTTTCCCGCGGGGGTTTTGGGTATGCTGGTCTTGAATTCTACTTTTCGGGGATACTTTATGGGGCCAAGCTTGTTTTTAGACCAGTCAATGATTTCTTTTTCACTTATCTTTCCAACGTACTCATCTTTGAGGACGATGTAGGCTTTGATTTCTTCGCCTGAAACATCATTTGGTATTCCGAGGACTGCGCACTCTTTGACCGCTTCGTGTTCGTACATCTTGGCTTCTATCTCGTCGGGGAATATTTTGTAGCCCTTGTATTTTATGATGTCTTTTAGTCTTCCCGAGAGGTAAACGTAACCATTCTCATCCATTCTTGCTAGGTCTCCTGTGCGCATCCACCCGTTTATTAACGCTTGCTCCGTAGTTTTAGGGTTCCTCCAGTAGCCCTTCATTAACTGGGGTCCTCTAATCCAGAGTTCCCCTTCTCCACCTATTGGTAACTCCTCTTCCGTGACAGGGTCAACGATTTTGGCATCGGTGTCCAGAATGGGTGTTCCTACACTTCCGGGTTGGACGAGGGAGGGAGCCCATATAGGGTTGGAGATTGCAGCGGCACAGCACTCTGTAAGGCCCATTCCCTGAAACACCTTCAGTCCGGTTAGTTCTTCGAATTTGTGTGCCACTTCGGGGGCGAGGGCCATAGCTCCGCATCCTACGAGGGTGACGGAGCTGAAATCGTAGTTGGTTATTTCTTTGAAGTTGTTTAGGAAAACTAGTATTGTGGGAACCACCGGGAATTTTGTGACTCTGTACCATTGTATGGCTTCGCAGATGGTTTTGGGGTCGAAGGTGTTTTCCATAACTAGCATTGAGCCCTCGTAAACAGCGGTTAGCAGCATCACGTATCCGGATATGTGGCAGATGGGAAGTATGATTAGGGTTGCTCCTTTTCCGAACATTGATTGTGCCTGTAGGGGATGCTGACCGTGGTAAGCGCACTGTAGAGCGTTTGCAAGAACGTTACAGTGGGTTAGCATGACGCCTTTCGGTCTTCCCGTTGTTCCTCCGGTATAGATTAGTGCAGCGATGTCTTCTTTGGGTTCGATTTCTACTTCCGGCGGCTGGGGCTTGTAGAGTTTTATAAGTTTCCAGAAGTTGGTTGTTCCCGGTATTTCCTCCTTTCCTGCTATGATGAAATTTTTGAGTTTTTTTATGTGTTTGATTTTGGGGTAGACTTTGCTGTCAACTATTATTGTGTCTACTATCTCGGCGTCGTTAATCGTGTATTCTACGTCCTCTGCGGTTAGCAAGGGATTTATTAGGGTGCAGGAGGCTCCGGTTTTGTTTACTCCGAATAGGCTGAACACGAATTCTGGACTGTTCCAAGTGTCTACGGCTACGGAAACCCCTTTTCCTATGTTTAACCGGTCTGAGAGGGCCGCCGCAAGCTGGTCACTGTAGTATTTCATCTCAAGATAGGTGTATTTTTGATTCTGAGTTATCATGCACACGGAGACGTTGTTTCGGAATTTTAATGCCGCTTGGTCACATATTTCGAACAGGGGTGCTTCGGGGTAGTTCAGCGTTCTGGGAAAGTTTTTGGGTAGAATTTTTTGCCAAGGTCTGTTATCTTCTACCCAGGGACTTTGTGTAACCATTTCGTGCCAGGGCTTGAGAATTGAATCACCGTACAAATCAACACAATTTTTTTCCACCAAAACACCCCACTCACTAATATATTACCTTGTCACGTCCTTTATTTTCTTTTCTGAGCCTCCTCCATGAATTTCTGCATATAGTTCATCATGATTTGCACGTAGAAAGACCGTCCTAGGGATATTGTTGGAGCGAATTCTCTCATCATGCGGAGTTCTTCTTCTGTCGGTAGTATGGTCTGTTTCAACTTTGGAGCGATCTTGAGTTGCCAGGGAATATCCTTCTGAATTTCTTCAACGGCTTTTCCCGGGTAATATGATTCTAGATACATTTCCTTTGTTTTCTCGTCAAAGCGGAAAACTCCTTTTGTGCTAACTAGAAGCGAGGGCCCTGTTCCTTCGGGTAATCCGGCCTTGTACCGTGAGTCGCATCCCTCCAAATATCCCGGGGTGGTTATGTACTCGCAATTCTCAACGAATCTCCCATGCCTCAGCAAGATAATTGTTCTTTTGGCATAGCCTGCAATTTCGTTCGCCCCACCACTACCCGCGAAGTGTTTGCCGCCAATGTAGGAGGTGTTTATGTTTCCGTACTTGTCAACCTCTGCAGCGGCTAGGAATCCAACGTCCACGTATCCTCGGAAAAGGTTTGATGCGAATAGGTCGGGTATATCGGTGCACATTGATACTCCCATAGTGCTGCTGAAATCGTTGGGGTGTTGCATAGGACGATAAACATCAGGGTCAACCAAACCGCACTCCGTGATCAGTACGGCGTGGGGTGCGTGTGTTTTTTTGGCCAAGTAGCCAGTAAGCATGGGGTATCCGTGACCAATCATGACAACATCCCCATCCTTAATCTCCCTCGCGGCAACAGAGCACATGATTTCGTCCAGGGTCAACTTAATTTTCTTCGATGTCTTTTTCTTTGACATTTGTTATTTCACCTCCACCTCAAACAGGTCAGGGCTTTTTTCTACCATCTCATCAGTGATTCCCAACATCTCACGGTATGACTGATAACTCCCCCCATAGTTTACCTCAGAGCTGGGTTTGTATTTCACTCTGAGCCTCTCAAGGGCGTTGGAACCAAACTTTTGGGCATAGTGTTTGAGATACTCTGACCTATTTGAGACGCCGTACACCCATTCATTACACCAGGCTTGGAAGCTTTCGTCTCCTCCTAGGGAGCTTACATAGTATAGCATTCCGAATGGCATGTCTATATCGTAGTAGCCTGTGAGGTCTGTGGAGTGAGCCCCCCAAGGTTCAATAACTACAGCATTAACTTTGTAACCGGGGATAATGGTGTAATTGGGACTAGACTTTACTACTTCGTGATCAACCAGTTCTTCAGCTGAAACTATTATCTTCTTTCCGCAAAGGGCTCCCCACTTCGTGGAGGCGAGACCTCCCCACGCTTGAGCGTTACCATACTTATCTATTCTCTGAACGTGAACCACCGCTACGTCTGAGATTATTGAGGGAAGTAAGGCCATCTTCTCCCCGTCTTTGAAGGGGTTATCCATAACTACAATCTTATTTTTGCCCATGAATGTCCTTTTCCTGTGGATATCGCTACTCACCAACGATATCGGTGCCGGGAAACACGGTAAGCCTAACGCCCCAGCCATCATCATAGCCGTGACCGTGTAGTTGGTAAATTCTTCTATCTCAACTTTGTGCTTACTTATCCCCCTGTCAAACGCCCTTTCGCCTCCCATTACCCTAGCCTGATAAGACGCAATGAACCTCTTTGCACACCCGGTCCAGACTAGTATCTCGGTCTCTTGCCCTGAGCCCGCTTGTATGAGAGTTAAATTCCTCTTCTTTTGTCTCACAATCTCATGCACGGCAGCGTATGGTGAAGGAGTGCCGGTGCCAGCGATGCTTAAAAGGTCGCCGTCTCTCACAAATTTTTTTACCGCTTCCTCCATGGGCATTATCCTATCATGTACTTCAGATTCAACCATTCCTTTCTCCCTCCGGTTTCAATTAATTAAACGAGTGTTAAAAAAATATGATTAGTCTCTTCCTAGAATGGCTACTGCGCTTACCGCGACATCTGCGTGGGTAAGCCCTCCTAGGGTATGTGCTAATCCTGTTTGTGCTCCGTCTACTTGGCGTTTGCCTGCCTCGCACCGCAGTTGCCAGACTAGCTCCGCTATCTGTGCGGTTCCGGTTGCGGCTACTGGGTGTCCTCGAGCTTTTAACCCTCCTCCGGGGTTTACGGGGAGTTCGCCTCCAAGCTCGGTTGTTCCTTCATCTATCATCTTTCCGCCTTCTCCCTTCTTGCACCATCCTAGGTCTTCGTAGTGAATGAGTTCGGATATGGTGAAGCAGTCATGTACCTCGGCAAAGTCAATTTCCTTGGGTTTTATTTTGGCCTGTTTGTAGGCTTCTTTACTGGCTATTATGGTTGGTAAAAATCTGGTCAAATCCTCCTCGGAGTTAGCATAAACACCAGAAGCCTGGCCAGTGCCTTTAACCCAGATTGGGGTGTCAGTGTACTTTTTCGCGAGTTCCTCGGCTACTAGGATTGTAGCTGAGGCTCCGTCGGACAACGGGCAGCAATCGTAGACGGTTAGCGGATAGGCAACCATCCTAGAGTTCAGGACATCTTCGACTTTGATCTCCTTTTGAAACTGTGCGTAGGGATTCATGGTGGCGTTGTGGTGATTTTTCACGGCTACTTTAGCCATCTGCTCCCGAGTGGTTCCGTAGAGATGCATGTGCCTTTGAGCCGCGTTGGCGAAGAATCCGGGAAAGCTTATACCGTATATGTTTTCCAGCTCTCCGTCTGCTCCCAGGCTTAGGAACTTGGATCCAATGGATAAGGTGGCTAGGGTTGCATCCTCTTTTCTCATTACTGTTTTCTCTACACCCATGGCGAGGCCCACATCGTAGAGACCGGTGGCTATGGCGAAGTAGGCTTCCCTAAAGGCGCAGGTACTGCTGGAACAAGCGTTGGAAACAGTGGTGATGGGTATTCCGGTGATGCCCACACTCATTAAACCTATTTGACCTGTTATACCTGCCTGCCTGCTCACCACTCCGGGTACAGCGTTTCCGCAGTAGGCTATCTGGACATCCTTTGGGTCAACATTTCCATCCTGAAGAGCATTAAACGCCGCCTCCTCCGTGAGTTCTTTCACATCTTGATCGTAAAGGTTTCCAAATTTGGTCATTCCCACTCCAACAACAGCAACTCTCCTCATTTTTCAACATCCTCCTACCCTTTATCTTACTCTTTGATTGGCCTAAACTTGTAGCCCACGAATTGCCTGGTCATAAATTGGTCACTCATTTTCTCTACGACCATCTCGACTTCCATTCCGATCTTTAGATTCTGCTCACAGGGGTCACAGCCCGTAAATTGAGTGAAGAGTCTGATGCCTTCCTCCAGATCAACGTATCCAAAGGGAATCGAAGGGAGACCGTACATGCTTGAAACGGTCCACGAGAATATTTTTCCACGGTTGCTAAGATTTGTTTCTTCCATGTTGTCCCAAGTGTAACAGTTTGTACACAGTTTTTTCTTGGGGAAGAACACCTTCCCACAGTTTTTACACTTGGAGCCAACTAAAAGACTCTGAGAGTTCAAGGGTTTAGTTAAGGTTCCAGGCAGGAATTCTTTCAAGTCTCCAAACTCAGATTTTGATTCCGACATTCTCTTCATCCCCTTTTAAAAATAATTTATAGTCTAAATGATTCCTACATAAGACTTATATTCTTAATTTTAGATATAAATGTTTTACTAAATTGAAGGGAGAAGAGTATTACATTAAAAATTTGAAGAATGAGATTAAACGACCAAAAATTTAATGAATTTCTAGAAGTTTGAAACACAACTGGCAGGGTGTGACTGCTCAACTTGATGTATTTCGATTCATGTTATGTTTTTTCGGTTCAGAGAAAAACTTGGATTATAAATAAGTTGGAATTTAGGCAAATATTTGCTGGGCCGAAGGAGTAAGAGAGGTTGTTGATATGAAGGAAAAGGTTGTGAGCTTGGAAGAAGCAATTAGTGAGGTAAAAGATGGAAATTCAGTCGGAATAGGTGGAGCTTCTTTGGTTTATAAACCCATGGCTGCCGTTAGAGAGATTGTGAAACAGAACATCCGGAATCTGACGGTGTATGCACTTATGGGTGATATCGATGTGGATTTGCTTGTGGGTTCAGGTTGCTCAAGTCGAATCTGTGCAGCCTATGTAGGGTTTCCCATGATGGGTTTTGCTCCTAATTTTCGTAACAAAGTTCAGAATGGTGAAATAAGTTTCAAAGAGTACAGCGAATTATCCTTCGTGTTGGGTTTGAGAGCCGCGTCTATGGGGGTAAATTTCCTCCCCACAAGGTCTCTGCTAGGTTCAGACTTGCTGAAGGTTAATCAGGACTTCAAGGTTTTCGACTGCCCCATCACGAATCAGAAAACGGTAGCGATACCAGCCACTAAACTTGATGTAGCGCTGATACACGCTTATCAGAGTGATTCCCTAGGAAACGTTTACTCAATAGAATCTCAGATAATGACCGATCTACTTATTGCTTTTGCTCAAGCAGCCAAGAAAACCATAGTGACCGTAGAGAAGGTTGTGAAAGGGAAACCGGAAAAAGAGTCCAGATTAATGCTGCCACACTACGAAGTTGACCTCATCGTAGAAACACCCTACGGTGCACACCCCACAGGCGTTCTTCCTCTATACACAATGGATATAGCCCACATAACAGAATACACCGTGTCTTCCTCTAATCCCGAGGCTTACAAGGAGTACCTGAAAAAGTACATCTATTCAGTCAAGAATCATGAAGAATACTTGAGCATCGCAAAAAAGAGTTAAACTGGAGGGAGAGAAATGTCTGAATACGCTAAGGATTATGGTATAGATGAACTAATGATAGTGGCTTTAGCGCGAGAGATGAAAGACGGGGAAAAAATGTATCTAGGAGCGGCAACCCCCATCGGAGTGGTAGCAACTCAGCTGGCTCGCGTGACCCATACACCAAACCTTGTCTGTATATATGGAATGTGGGTTAACCCAGACCCATACACTAACTATATGGCGGTGATGGCTGACCCCACAGCTTTCAAAACCATTAAGGCTGAGGCTCTCATAAAGCTGACCGACCTCCACGATCTCTGGCAGAGAGGAGAGATTGACTTTGGAATCATAAGACCTGGGCAAATAGATCAGTATGGCAATATTAATAACAGCGTGGTTGGGGACTACTCCCACCCCAAAGTTCGTTTACCAGGGGGTGTGGCGATAGGTGACGTAGCCCACCTCTGTGGAAGGCTGCTTGTTTACGTCCCCCGACATGAGCCCAGAGTTTTCGTTAAAAATGTGGACTTTATCACAGGACCGGGTCACTTGGATGGTGGAAAGTGGAGAAAAGAACTGCAAATTAGTGGGAGTGGTCCAAGTCGAGTAATCACGGACTTGTGTGTACTCGGATTTGACGAGAACAGCGGTAAAATGCGTCTCGAGTCTCTGCACGCGGGAGTATCTTTAGATGAGGTGAAGGAGAACACTGGTTTTCCTGTGATAATTACTAAGAAAATTCCTGAAACAGAACCCCCAACGGTCAAACAACTTGAACTCATCAGAGAGAAGATAGATCCCTCGAACTCAAGAAAACTTGACTATCGTCCCCGAAAATGAAAACCAAATAGTGCTTAATTTCCATTTGGGAAAAATTAACGCGTTGAAAATGGTTTAAAGCTGGATTTCGGGTTAGTGTCCAAATAATCGAAAGGCTTATGAATGAGTTTACGAAAATCTTAACAACTTAATTGTTGCAACTTTTTTAAGGGGTGAAGAGATTGGCTGGAATGCTTAAGGGTAAGGTAGCAATTGTAACTGGTGCAGGAAGAGGATTGGGTAGAGAAGAAGCCCTGCTTCTTGCAAAACACGGTGCAAAAGTGATTGTTAACGATATGGGCGGAAGCCACGATGGAAAGGGAGAGTTCCACGGCCCAGCAGACGACGTAGTTAAAGAAATCAAGAAGATAAAAGGCGAAGCCGCACCCAACTATGAAAGCGTTACCAACTTTCAGGGAGCAAAGAAGATAATAGACCAGGCCATAAGCACCTTCGGAAAACTGGACATTCTGGTTAACAACGCAGGAATACTCAGGGACAAGATGATATTCAACATGGAAGAGGAGGATTTCGACGCAGTGATAGGAGTCCACCTTAAGGGAACCTTCAACTGCACCAGACACGCCTGCAACTACTGGAGAACGCAATCAAAAGAGGGAAAACCAGTCGCGGGAAGAATTATTAATACTGCTTCTGACGCAGGATTGCTATATAATCCGGGTCAGAGCAATTATGGAGCTGCTAAGGCAGGAATAGTAGCCTTTACAAACATTGTAGCGAGGGAAATGGCGAAGTATGGGGTGACTGCAAATACTATAGTCCCAGTGGCTAGAACAAGATTGACTACAGAGGCAACCCCTTCTGTAGCTCCCATAATGAGTACCTCTGAGGAAATGACTAAAAAGTTTGGGTACGATCCCCTCGGACCCGAGAACCTCGCACCTCTTGTGGTTTACCTAGCCTCCGACGATGCTAAGGACATTTCGGGTAGGGTAATTAGACTAGTGGGAGGTACGCTTTTCCTTTTACAGTCCTGGCATGATGTAGGGGAATCTAAAAAGAAGGGGACTTACACTCCAGAGGAATTGGGTCCAAAACTCCATGAACTGACTAGTAAGGCTCCTCCAAGTGCAGAGTTCATTGACATCTTTAAGAAAGTAGGCTTAATTTAATCCCTACTCATTTTTTCCTTTTTTTAATTCCAATAAAGTAAATTTTTTGAAAATCTTGAAATAGTTTATATCCGCAAATCGTCGAACACTAGTTACTAATGATTATGCGTTCATCGAAATAGGTGATTGTCAAATGGAAGATAAAGATAAGATAATGGCGGAGTTACGACGCCTCAAATGTAAAAAATGTGGAAAGATCCAGTATCCGGGAAGGACTAGATGCATTAAATGCAAATCGTCGGAACTTGAGGAAATTTACCCTGACCCCATAGATAGGGGAAAGATCGTAACTTTTACAAAGCTTTACGCCCTACCTGAAACCCTGAAAGGTGAACCCCCATACGTTTTTGGTATAGTCGAATTCGATAATGGGGTGAGAGCCTTTGGCCAGATATCCGAAAAGGAGAAAGTTGAGATAGGAATGAGAGTTAAACCGACATATGGTCAGGTATCGGTGGACTCTGAGGGAAAGCCGTCTTTTGGCATCATTTTTAAACCGAATAGCGAGAGTGCTCCTAAATTGAACAAAAAAGAAAATGAAGATAAGGAGAACTTGGAAAAAGAGCTTAAGAAATGGGAGGAAGGAAAACTCAAAAAGTTTTTAGAAAAGAATCCTGAAAGGGAGAGAAAGTTCACCTCAGCATCGGAAATAGAAGAGAAAAGAATCTACACCCCACTTGATCGAATAGAAAAAAGCTATCTTGAAGAACTGGGATTGCCCGGGGAATATCCTTTCACCAGAGGCGTTTACCCCACCATGTATAGGGGACGCCTTTGGACTATGCGGCAATACGCGGGGTTCGCCTCCGCGAAAGAAACCAATCGCAGATTCAAGTATCTCCTAGAGCAGGGACAAACAGGACTTAGTGTAGCATTCGATCTCCCCACACAGATGGGCTACGATTCCGACCACACACTCGCCCAAGGAGAGATTGGAAGAGTCGGTGTAATAATAGATACTCTGAAAGACATGGAAACTCTCTTTGAAGGGATACCCTTAGATAAGGTTAGCACATCAATGACCATCAACGCTCCCACTGCAATCATATTAGCCATGTATATTGCAGTCGCCCAGAAACAGGGAGTCGACGTATCAAAGCTCGCGGGCACCGTACAAAATGATATTCTGAAGGAATACGTCGCCCGGGGAACATACATTTTTCCGCCGGAACCTTCTATGCGGTTAGTCACGGATGTCATAGAATACTGCACAAAGTATATGCCCAGATGGAATTCTATATCCATCTCAGGGTACCACATAAGGGAGGCGGGTTCCAATGCAGTACAGGAAATAGCCTTCACCCTTGCGAATGGAATGTCCTACGTAAACGCAGTCTTGGAGAGGGGATTGGATGTCGACCAGTTCGCGGGAAGATTATCCTTCTTCTTCAACTCCCATAACGACTTCTTTGAGGAAGTGGCAAAATTCAGAGCGGCGAGGAGACTATGGGCCAAGATAATGAAGAACCGATTTAAAGCGAAGGACGAAAACTCCATGCAACTCAGATTCCACACGCAAACCGCCGGCTCAACCCTAACAGCCCAACAACCTGAAAACAATACTATAAGGGTAGCGATTCAAGCGCTGGCAGCTATAATGGGAGGGACACAATCTCTACACACCAACAGCAGAGACGAGGCTCTAGCTCTCCCAACCGAAGACTCTGTAAGAATAGCGCTACGAACCCAGCAGATACTGGCTTACGAAAGCGGAGTTACTAACACTATAGACCCACTCGGTGGATCATACTTTCTAGAAACCCTAACAGACAAACTCGAAGAGCAGGCATTGGAGTACATCAAAGAAATCGATGAGATGGGGGGAATGGTGAAAGCCATAGAGAACGGATTCGTCCAGAAAGAAATAGCCGCGATGGCCTACAAGTACCAAAAGGAAGTGGAGAAAAACGAGAAAACAATTGTAGGAGTTAACAAGTTTCAAACCGAGGAGGAACCAAAGCTCACCCTACAAAAAATAGACCCTCAGATCGAACAAGAAGCAATTTCAAATCTGCAAAAAATCAAAGCTAAACGGGATAACAAACTTGTTAAGAGCCTTCTTGAAAAACTACGAAAAGAAGCCAAAGACGAAAAATGTAATCTTATGCCAACTCTAATAGAGACAGTTAAAGCCTACGCAACACTGGGAGAAATATGTGAAGTATTGAGGGAGGTATTCGGAGAATTCAAACCGCAAGTCATGTGAGTTGGCATCAAATAGCTTTACATCTTTTTCAATAATGAAATAGGACAAGTCTGCACTTCTTACACCTCAAACCGCTTGCTCTTGGTGCAGTGAAGGTGAAAAAAGACAAGCGTATTAATATTTCACCAACAGCAATATGTTTATGTTCCTTCGAATTCCAACGAATGCCGTGTGAAGCATATACGAATCCTTTTTCAAGTTCCCCGCCACATATAGGACAATTCCTAACTTCACTCATAGTTTAACACCATCTCTTTTTTTGTTATTACAGGAGTTATCCCAGTATAAGTTTATAATTAAGTTTTGCGACTCGCTCACGAGTTACTCTTTCTTTTCCGCTATCTCTTTTTCGCACAATTTCAGAAAACAGGCTTTGTGGTATATTTTCCCATACATCGTAGGTGGCGTCCAAGAATTGCCAAATGAAATAAAACCTATTTTAGTCCAGCTGGGATATTTTCCGACAAGGATAAATTCCTCACCTTTCTTTACCTTTTTCCCGCAAAACTCACAACTCATGCCTTAACACATTCCCTTTCCTTTTTGTTCTTCCAAGAGTTTTCCAGAAATTAATTTGAAAAATAATAAGCAACTTTGCTTAATAATGGCATAAAATGCACGTTCACTTACGTATATAAATTCAGCTCCGAGTTATCAATTTGTTTATTTAGTATTTTAGAAATAGAAAGTAACTTATCAGCGCTTTGTTAGGTTTTGTTATTATGTTTCACAGTTATGACTACATTTCCCTTTTTGTGCCCGGTTTCAACATAGCTATGAGCTTCGGCAATTTGTTCCAACGGATAGCGCCTATCTATGACTGATTTTATCTTACCCGCCTCAATAAGCTCTTTGAGGAAGATTAAATCTTCAGCCTTTTCGCTTGTTGAAGATTTCATCGTGGAAAGATAGAATCCTTTTTTCTTTAGCGATTTTTTACTACGTGAAAATGAACTCTTGCCTACCGCGTCAAAAATAATGTCATAGGTCTGACCGCTTTTGGTGAAATCCTCTTTAGTGTAATCAATTACCTTATCGGCTCCCAGAGATTTCACCAATTCTAAATTCGTGGTACTACATACCCCGGTAACTTTCGTCCTAAAGTACTTGGCAAGCTGTACCGCAAAAGTACCTACACTTCCAGAAGCTCCATAGATAAGAACTTTTTGTCCGCTTTGGATATTTCCTTTTCTAAGAAAATGCAATGCTGTAAGTCCCCCAACAGGAACGGCGGCGGCTTCCTCATAGGTCATATTGGCCGGTTTTATTGCCACCACCCCTTCTTCAGGCAGACATATGTACTCGGCATAAGCACCAAAACTCAACCCAGTAGTTCCAAAAACTTGGTCACCTTTCCTAAATAGTTTTACATCTTTGCCTACTGATTCAATTTCCCCAGCTAACTCCATCCCTAGTATATTTCTTTTTGGTTTTCTGAGACCCATATATATTCGCATGAGGAGCCAGAACGAGAGAGGGACTCTGAGACTTCGAATTCTCACGTCCCCTGCTGTTACTGTTGCCGCATATATTCTTATCAGTACTTCATTATCCTTAGGAGTAGGTTTTTCTACCTCTTTGAGCTGAAGAACATCCGGAGGCCCATACTTTGTGCATACAATCGCTTTCATGAGTTTCCACCAAGAGTATTATGTTCCACAGTTATTACTATTTTTCCACAGTGGTGTCCTTCTTCAAGATACCGGAGAGCTTCAGAAACCTCACTTAACGGGTAACGTCTATCTATAACAGGTACTACTTTGCCGGCTTCAAAAAGCTCTTTTATAAAATCATAATCTTCTTTTTTGTTTGGTTTCCACGTATTGAGTCCCATTTTCTTACTCCCGGTCATTGAAATCAATGGTCCTAGGAACACAGCTTGGAAAATTGCAGCCCTGGGACCTCCAACCATGATATAAATTCCCTTGGGACTCAAAGCACGCTTGTAATCGAAAATCGAATGATATGCCGCAAAATTAAGAATCAGGTCATAACGCTGCCCACTTTTGGTGAAATCTTCTTGGGTGTAATCAATGACGTGGTCTGCACCAATGGAGCGCAGCATGTCCAATTTCCCCGTGCTGTCCACGCCAGTCACTTCAGCCCCGAATGATTTGGCAATCTGCACCGCAAACGTACCCATACCACCACCCGCACCATTAATCAAAACCTTTTGTCCTGGCTGAATCTGTCTTTTACCGCGAAGATTCTGCAGGGCGATGATTGCCGCTTGGGGTACGGTCGCTGCTTCCTCGAATGTCATACTGGCCGGTTTCAGCGCTAATGCATTTTCAGGAACACATACATACTCAGCAAAAGCGCCCAAACCACACTCGATAGGTCCCCGAATACCTCATCACCTGGCTGAAACTGCTTTGCGTTTCTGCCAACCGCTTCAACCCGCCCTGCTATGTCAGATCCGAGTATCTTGTATTTTGGTTTTAGAGGCCCCCCGAAGCGGACTATCCACGTACCTCTCAGGAAATCCAAGTCAGCTGCATTTATCGATGCCGCATGAATTTTTACCAGTACCTGATTGTCCTTGGGAGTAGGTTTTTCTACCCTTTTGAGTTGAAGAACATCCGGAGGCCCATACTTTGTGTATACAATCGCTTTCATTTTCATACAATGATAATTACTTGTAAGGTTTATAATACTTTACTTTGCTGAAATGTAAGTTTCACTTCTTTTGCAGTTTCTGCTTCAGGTTCTGAGCAAACTCTTCCGCATGTTTGAGGTCTTCAGCATTAGGTCTACCCTTATTTATTCCCCCAAATAGTTTCATTAAACTATTAGTGTTAAAACCTGCGCAAGCAAATTCATCAACAATAATGTAGCCTTTAGATTGCAGTTTTTCCCTAAGCGACGAGTGATTTTTGGCGACTTGGCTTGCAAAGGTACAGGTTGAAAAAATGAATGCTTTCCTGTTGGTGACTTGTGGTAGCTTATCGGCAAGGTCAAACAAAGGTTTATAATGTTTTCCACTATCTATCCCGGCAGGATGTAATAATTATGTTTTTTATGAGCTGAGCGGAATGTTTTGGGCGTGTAGGATTTCCATCCTCGATCTGAGGAAGGTTCTCACCTCACCCCTCAGAAAACAGTAGGCGGACAATTTGCCACCATTAACCGAGAGGACTAGGAGGTTTCTCAGGCTCGTTTTTCCGTTCCTGTTGGTGTACCTCACCCGAAGGAGCTGGTAGGGATGCACACAAATCTTGGGTTGCCTTTTGATGCTGGAGGTGGTGA